>CAWBII010000021.1:0-10330 GCA_963788795.1 uncultured Chitinophagaceae bacterium | reverse complement strand
ATCAATACTAATATCATCATTTATTTCTAATATTAGTTTGATACAAACCTAAAGGCTAAGGTAACCTCGCGCCAATGAGGGGGATACAGTTGTTTCACTAACCCGGTTCACGAAGCAGATGCAAACATTTATCACGTTAGCCGGAATTAAGCAGCTTTTTTAGCTGCTTTTTGCGGTGTTAGTTTATTGCTGTACGTTTGACGCAAAATGATAAATAATTTCACCATTAAACTTTTATTTGATATGAAGTCAGCAGTTTTGCTATTGTTTGCATTGACAATTACCGCCCATAATCTTTTCGCCCAAACCCTGCCAAAAAAGCCATCAAGAGATAAGGTTGGATCTTATAACCAGGCTAATTTATTAAAAGTAGACCTTGGGGCTTCTAAAAATAAAGTGATGGAAGTAATGGGTGGAGTGCAAAAAATACAAACATATACCGCCACCAGTTTTGTGACAAAGAAAGAAAACATCATTATAAACAATCCAATTGGCAGGGATTTTAAAACTGATACGGCTGGTAATACCATGGAAATTTTATGGTATTACACCGATGTCAACAAGGCAGATGGCGCCATTACCAAGGCAGAACAAACACCTATTATTCTTGAAAAAAATGCGGTTGTTGGTATGGGGTGGGATTTTTATGAAGACTATGCAAAACGCAAAGGAATAGCCATTGAAGGAAGGTGAAATAAATTTTCAGTCACCGTTGTTGGCGCAAGCGTCCGCTTGTGCCAGTTATAAATACATTTTCATTATTTGTTTCTAATTTCATCTATGTAACGGCTAAGCATAAACGTAATTGAAAGTTAAGTAAATATAATTCAAATCTCTTTTATATTAACAGCACAAGCGGATGCTTGCGCTAAGGTAACCTTTGTGCCTGGGGCTAATGTAACCTTGCGCCAATGAGGCGGTTTATTTATGTGGGGATATGTTTTAGGAAGACCAACACCTGCATAAAATTTAGCGGCAGGCGTTCGCTTGCACCCGAATAGAAAAAAGCCATGGATAAAAGAATATAAAAATCTACGTATACAGTTAACTGTTAGTAAGCGTTAGTTTATCCAGGTTGTTGTTTATTATATTTCACAAGCGGGCGCTTGTGCCATGATAGTGAGACTATTTTTGGAATTTACAATAATACCCGGTAAACTTTTCGCGAAAAAAATATATCATAACTATGTTGCCTACACGAATAGTTTACTGTTTTGCGAAACTTTGTGCCGCATAATTATTTTGTATACTCTAAGCGAAATTGCTATTTAGTTACCCACTGTTATTTTCAGAATAATGTTTTTACTTACAGTAGAAGTTGAAGTTGTGGTAACGTAACCATTGTTTCCTGAACGACATCCTCCGCTACTGTTTCCGGAATAATTAGTAACGGTTTGGATTGATACCAAATCCACCTCATCATTACCAATAAAATCAGTTGCGGGAAGGTATTTATAAACGGCAGCCCCGGTTTCGCTATTCACCTGTGTTTCACTTACTAAAAAATGAATCGCCTGTTTGCTGATACTAACGGCGCCGGCATTAGTTAAATCCATTTGATAAGATTGGTTAGGTGTAACTTTTAGATTAATGGTTTCACTAAGAGTTGATGGTGTAGGAGTGGAAATAGATTCTTTTTTACACGAAGACAAGAATACAAGAACAGCCGGTAAAAAAAGCGGCAGTAAAATTATCTTTTTCATAAAAATTAATTTACTAAATCTACTTCAATTTTCAGAATATAAAAAAAAATTACCCCATGTTCGCGCAAATCTCTTTGGGCGATCAGATGTGCTTCTTTTTTTTGCATGTCCAAAACTATCTACTTGTGAAAGCCGCCATCTGATCTCTGACTAAGTTCAGGACGAGACACAAAGCAAATGATGAGCATCTCTGCTACTGTTGTTGGTAAGAAACGCCGACAATGATTGAATATTCAATGTTCAATCCTTAATGCAACGCACAGAGCAACCTGTTGTCTTAAAGGTAAAGCCCGGGGTTGCTAAAAAGGTATTGTTATAGTCTACAAATGGAGCCTTGGCACGAGTGACATCGAGTTCAGAAGAGGTCCACCATGTGGTACCCTCGCCTATATTATAGAAGGTTCCATCGCTGTTACTGCGGCCGCCAGCCGGAAGAGCTGTAAAACCACTGCTATTCGTGGCACCCGTATTGGGAGCTTTCCAATGAGCAGTTCCGGTCTCTTTCACTTTCCCTCCAGGATCATTTCCCAGGCAGTTTTGTAAAGTGACCCATTCAGCCTGGGAAGGTATATGCCACCCTGGTGGTGCGAGGCCACGGGGATCATTCACTGCAAACCAATTATATAATTTGCCATAGACAGTACCATTACCTGTATTGTTTTCATAATAACACCAGGCGCCGGTTGTAAGGTTAGACCATGTTGTGGCATCTGTTACCTGTGGTATATCATCACCATTTCTGTATTTTGAAACATCCAGGTTCCTTAACATCCATACCTGGCTGCAAATAGTAACAGAAGAAGAAGTTCTATTTCTATTGCAACAAAAAAAGTAAATACAGACCGCAATAACTACAATTAGTAATAATAAAATGTATCTTTTTTTCACGCTTTGTTTTAATTATGCGGTTCTTAAATATACGAAAGTATTTATCTCCTGAATATTAAAACAAGTCAACCCGTTATTGGCGCAAGCATCCGCTTGTGCCAGTTATAAATACATTTTCATTCATTTGTTTCTAATTTCATCTATGTAACAGCTAAGCATAAACGTAATTGAAAGTTAAGTAAATATAATTCAAATCTCTTTTGTATTCACAGCACAAGCGGACGCTTGCGGTAAAGTAACCTTGCCAATGAGGGGGCATTAGTCACCTTTTGTGTGATGTTTTCTGTCAACCATAAAGCAATCTAAATTTTTTAAAGTCCATACACCATTTATTGACAGGTTGATGAAAGTTAAGCCAACCGGGGATTGTTTCATATTTGCTAATAAATTCAAATCCTAATTTTTTTAAAGTTGCATTTGGTCCCTGATTTAAAGCGTAAGGTTCACAAAAAAGTTTTTTTAATTCAAAGCGGTCAAAATAATAAGGTAAGCACTTCTTTAAAAATTCAAAACCTAGTCCTTGTTGCCTCTTTTCACTACGCCACATATGCAAGTGCATATTTGCCCGTTCAGCAAATATGATCTTATCAATGTTCGAGTGTCCTATTGCTTTTTTGTCAAGTTGCCAGATGAGGTAGAAAAAATTTTTGTTTTCAATTGATTGTTGATATTCATGTAACAATAGTTTTAACCATTCTTCTCTTTGCGGTAGTTTGCAAATGTCGACACCTAAGCCTAAAAGAAAATCTTTATCCGCTTTTAGAAAATAATCAACGATGCTTACAAAATCATTTTCATCTATTTCTCTTACTGAAAGATTGGAGTGGGACATTAGCATTATCAATTAATATATCAGTTACTTTAAGCATAGTCTGCAATAGCATACAACTGATAAATATACGAAAGTTTGTTGCCCATCAGAATATAGACAATTTTTTTATCTCTTCCTCTCAGCCGGGTCTCCCGCAGGGGACCCGGCGTGTATAAAGTAACAACTCAAATTCTCTTTTTACCCATGCTGGTCTTTCTTGCTTTCAAAATTAAAGCATTACAAAGATTAAAAAGAGGCCACTGGTGTTGTGTGTGGGTTTATTTAGGTGGAGATATGTTTTAGGAATACCAACGCCTGCATAATCATCATATAACGATTAAGGTTAAACGTAATTGAAAGACACATAGCTTAATTCAATTAATCTTTTCATGCTTTTTTCAGGTTGAGCACAAGTACGGATGCTTAGGCTAACGGTGGAACACCGGCAACCGTATACTTATAAACCAGAGTCATTTGTTTGATTGTAATCTTTTTATGACTATTAAACCCTTGAATTGTTGAATGGTCATAAGGATGAAATTAAATTTTAAAAAAAGAAAAAAGAAATTATGAAAGCCAGAATCTTCACATTATTAATTGCATGTTTAACAATGGTAACTGTAGCCAATGCTCAAAGAGCGGGGACAAGGCAGGCACCCGGACCCAATCATGTAGACAGGCACCGTGACAGAAGTGATATCACGCGTGATAAGAGAGATATCCATAAAGACAACAAACATATCGCCGGCGACAAGAAGGATATTAAAACAGACAAAACAGATTTAAAAAAAGATGATGCCGATTTATCAAAGGATAAAAAAGATGTACAAAAAGACATTAAATCCGGAGACAAAACAGATTTGGCAAAAGACAAACCAGAAGTAAAGGCTGATAAAGCTGATATTTCTAAGGATAAGAAAGATCTCAATGCAGATAAAAAAGATCTGAAGGCAGATGATAAAGACCGCAATGCCGATGAGAACGATATTAAAAACGACCGCAAAGATTTAAAGAAAGAGGATAAAACAGGAGGATGATAAATCCGGAAAGCAATTCTAAATAACCTCTTACCGCAACAAGAGCCGCTGTCAATTTATGAAGCGGCTTTTTGATTTTAAACAATGTTCCAATCTTCATATAACTATTAAGGATAAACGTAATTAAAAGACATAAACAAATCTCTCTTAGGTTGGCCGTCCGTGTCTTGCCTGGCCTCAGGGCTTGGAGTAAAGACACGGCCTCGGATTAGATTACGAAAGTTGAGTCTCGTTCCTTCGCCCCTGCTATTGCAAATACTTTTGTTGTGCGTTCGTGCATAAAAGAAGCAATTTATTTCATTCTTTATTCAAGAGTATATCGTGTTGTATAAGATGGAATTTGATTTTGAGCGTATTGTTTTGTTACTTTCAAATGGGAATTATAATAAATAAGGTATGACCGATAATTTCCTAAATCATTTTGAAAGTTGGCTAAACTAATTGCGTCATTTGTCATTAATTTAACTGTCGTCTTATTTGTAATGAACGAGATAATTTTTTCTAGGAATAAAATAAAAAATCCAAATTACTGCTAGCAGGCGTAATGTGCGTAAACACTATCTCCTCAAAGTTTTTAAGTAACGATTACTGAATACATTTTTTCCGCCATTATCAATTATTGAAGTATGCAGATGTCGGAAATCTCCTTCGGTTGAGTTCATTATCGTGACATCCAGACACCATAGTCCGTAATCGCTTCTATTACTCATGATTTGAAATAATACTTAAACCGCCATTATTTATCAATTGAGAATAAGTGCCTGTGTGAAAACCTACATTATAATAATCCCATGCATATTTTAAATACGAAGCGTAAGCGTTATGCTGCCGTTTTATTATTGTCCGGATTGCCTGCTAATACATCTATTAAAGTGTCGCATCCTTTTCTTTGTGTGTCATTAAAAAAAATTATTAAATTTAAAAAGGCAGTATCAGCCTTTAAATCATTAACCATGCCTTGCATATATTCTTTTTCCTTTGCTACGGTCTGTAAAATGCTCTCTCAAATTTTCTGCAAAAAAGCCCAGTGTTACTGCAAGAAATATCATTAAGAATTCAAGAAAATATTCTTTCAATTGTTTTCTTCTATGATGTAAGTCAGGATGATGATGTACTTCCATATTTTCAGTTTCTTGATTTGGGTTAATAGTCTCAGTGTCTTTAGTAGGAATAATTTCGTCAGAAGGATTTTCCGATTGAGTGTTTGTCGGAATTATCTAAATGTTCTTCGTCTGTATTGTCTGCCATTTATTGTTAGTTGGTTAAATTATTAGAGTGTTCAATCGCATGACGCACAACGGTAGGTATTGCCGATGGCAGGTTATTCAATGAACGTCTTCTGCCCGGAACTACCGACGATTATATAATTTATAGATGAAGTTAACAACAAAAGTTAATAAGTATTCCTTCTGTCCGAACAAAGATGCCCAAAGAACTAAAGCTGATGAAATGCATGTCAGCCCTGCTTTTAGCAATACCAGTGTTGCCAGCAGTTTTTCATTATGTGATTACTTTGTCCGCTTATATGTCAAGTCAAAGTCGTGTTTCCAGTTTTTCCCGTTATCAGTAGATAGTTCCCAAAATGCTTTAATTCTCTTTCCGTTTTTACTAATCTTGCCTTCAAATCGTTGCCAAAAACCAAGTGCTTTTCGCCATTTTCTCCAAACATCATCGTTGAAACTCATTTCATATTTACGGGAAACACTACGGTCATCAAAATAGAGAACGGAATAATTTTGTTCTGAATCATCACGACCCATTACCCATCTTGACCAAGGAAGCGGAATGTCTCCTTGCCGCTCAACAAGAAAACCACCATTTTCTGTCACTTCAAAGGTTGAAATACCTTTTATTATGTCAGATTTGTTAGGTAAAAATGATGCGTTAGTCAGTTCCATTTCCCACTCGCCAATCAATATTTCAAGTGATTTGAGAGCAGGATTGTTAATTGATTTTTTCATTTATTAGGTCTTTAATTATAAGTTATTGTAAATAAGGGGACAGTCCTTTAATAACTTTACCCATATACGTGGATGGTGTCCTTTAGATTTGTATTAATGATTTTGCCATCGTTGGACTTCCACTTCCAAATTAAAACATTTTCCGCAACAAAAAAGAGGTCGCCGTTGCGTGTTCGTGCGGATGGTTTTGTAGCCTGGCTATCACCAACATCAGGTTAAATCCATAGCACTAAATTATTTTATACTTGCTAAGATATTTACAGTAATACAAGTCTGGCTTATTCTCAGTTCATACTTTTCCTAAAGCGTTGTTGGTGATTGCTCTGCCGCAAAAATCATCCGCACTCTGAATTTAAAGTCTGCGTTTCTGTCAAGCAATGGCTGGCGATAAACAAATTCTTCTTCAAAATCTTTTTCCCAAGGAAATTTATTGTTTCGGTCAGTCCAAACAAGTTGAAGTGCAGGAAAATCTTTTGTATTATAATAGTTTATTGCCGTCCCAAAGTAGTCACTTAAATTTTGGCTGTCAACATTTATAAATTCTGCCTTGCTGTTTTCAAAAATATCTTCGTAGGTTTTATTTGTTTCAATTGACTGTCCACCCTTAACTAAATCGGCTGCATTATTTATTACTTCATGAAGTGTTTTAGTTGTGAAGCCGAAACAAATAATTTCGGGATGTCTGAACTTTTTCCAAAGTCCAATGCTGTATGCAAATGACGGTAAATAGTCTGTCGCCTCAATGATAATAACAGAAATTCCGTACTTCTCTATATCGGAAGTCGTCTTACTGTCGTCTCTGCAATTATGTTCTGTGTCTGTTGTCATAAGGTGTCGCAATTCGGTTGCCACTAACTCATAAATATACGAAAGTTTTTTACCTGTCAAAATATTGACAATTTTTTTATCTATATAAGAATCAATAGTCTATAGAATAAAACGAAAGTTCTTTGGTAAATAAAAACTTTCGCAAATCCAACTTTCATTATTCACTTTTTTAGTTTCTGGAACGCACAAAAGAATTTAGTTTTTCACTTTTTTAATTTCCCGAGGGCACTAAAAAAAATGGTTTTTCACTTTTTCTTTTTGCCGGATTCACTTTATTTTTGCCCGAGCGCTATCTTTTTTTGCCGAAACGCTATCTTTTTTTTCCCGAGCGCTATCTTTTTTTCGCGGAACGCTATCTTTTTTTTCGGGAACGCTATCTTTTTTTTCCCGGGCGCTATCTTTTTTTTCCCGATTCACTTTTTTTTAAAAAGGTTTTCAAATATTTTTTCGGTTTGTTGATAAATAAATTGAAAAATGGGCAAAAGTGCCCGGGCGGGTTTCTCGGTTAATACTGTTTTTTAAAAGTGCTTCTACCCTATTTTAAATTATTTTTTCTTTTTCCTTTTTTTTCGCGATGGTTCCCCACAGTTCCTTTTATGTATAAAATGCGGGGTTTTTGCCCTCGCGGGAAAATAAAAATTCAGGGCACTTTTGCAAGCAATTGGCGCCTGCGGATGCCTCTTGCAGGGATGAAAAAAAACTATTTGTTTTGCCTTCTGGAACCGGGCAAGAAATACTGGTTCCGCGTAGCTGCCATTGGCAGCAAAGGCCAGGTAGTGTGGGGCGAAACATTGCAAAGCCCTTATGTACAGTAATTGCTCCTGTTTATTATGTACGAAAAGTCATTCATGTATTGAATGGCTTTTTTGTTGTACATACAGAAACATCTTTGCGGGGAGCCTGCGTCACGTCTTTGCGAGGAGCCGAATTTAGATTTTGCCGCGTCACGTCTTTGCGAGGAGCCGAATGGAGATTTTATTAAAGTAAATTTTGCGGCGACGAAGCAATCTCCTTGCACAATGTTTATTATAAGATTGCTTCGTGCCTCGCAATGACGTGAGTACGGGAAAGCAATCTCCCTTATGTAACATTTATTATAAGATTGCTTCGTGCCTCGCAATGACGTGAGTACGCGAAGCAATCTCCCTGAGGTGCGCAATGACGTGAGTATAAGAAGCAATAACGTGAGTACATCACTTCATACTTCCTACATCCAACATCGCAGTTTAAAAGCTTCTTTTAGAATCAAAATTTTCAAACTCTTTCGCAACTGCATTTAAAAATGTAGAGCCTAACGCACCATCAATAATACGATGATCGTAACTTAATGAAATAAACATCATGTGGCGGATAGCAATACTATCGCCCTGCTCCGTTTCTATAACTACAGGCCTTTTCTTTATAGCGCCAACAGCCATAATAGCAACCTGCGGCTGATTGATAATGGGTGTTCCCATAATACTTCCAAAGGTTCCAACATTGGTAACGGTAAAAGTTCCGCCTGATGTATCATCTGGTTTTAATTTGCCGCTGCGGGCTGCATTGGCAAGGCCATTCACCTGTTTGGTAAGGCCGGTTAAATTTAACTGATCAGCATTTTTAATTACAGGCACAATTAAATTTCCATTAGGCATAGCCGTTGCCATTCCTATATTAATATCTTTTTTTACGATAATCCTGTCTGCATCTACACTGCTGTTGAGTAACGGATACCTTTTAATACATTTAATAATTCCTTCTATAAATAAAGGAGTGAAAGTTATTTTTTCGCCTTCTCTTTTTTCAAATTCTTTCTTTATTTTTTCTCGCCATAAAACAAGATTGGTAACATCGCATTCGGCAAAGCTGGTAACATGAGCGCTGATATTTTTACTATCCACCATGTGCTTTGCAATCATCTTGCGCATGCGGTCCATTTCAATAATTTCCACATTACCGGTAAACGTAACAGGGGTTGCATACTCCTGTTTCTCAGGAGCGGCGGGTACTTCGTGAACGGCCGTATTCACAGGTGTTTCAACATGTTTTTGGTGCGGTTGATTTTTCCTGCTTTCCAGGTAAGTCATAATATCTTTTTTACTCACTCTGCCGTCCTGTCCTGTTCCTTCAATATGTTCCAGTTCATTCATTGAAATGCCTTCGCTTGATGCAATATTTAATACTAACGGTGAGTAAAAACGGATAGACGAAGTATTATTTGCGGAGGAACTTTTTTGTGTTGGCTGGTAAGGAATTTCTTCAACAAGATTCGCTTCTTCATAATGATGCCTGTTGTTAGAAGCTGGCGTATCTTTTGCAGGCGAAGTAATTGTACCGGCTACATTGCTTTCAGTATTTATTCTTGCTATAACTTTTCCGATAGGTACCACATCATTTTCATTAAAAAGAATCTCGGCAATTATACCATCAGTGGTTGAGGGAACTTCACTATCCACCTTATCAGTAGCAATTTCAAGTATGGTTTCATCTTCCTCCACGGTGTCCCCCGGCTTTTTAAGCCATTTTAAAATTGTGGCTTCCGTGATGCTTTCTCCTAACTTGGGCATTACTAAATCTACCAGGCTCATATAAGTTTTTTAAATTATCAAATGATTGATATATGTCAAAATTAAGTAAAAACGATAAGTTTAAAACGAAAGTGATTTAATGATACTTTTTTAGAAATTATCATTCGCTGAATGTTTTCAATTTTTGAATATTTAATTATTCAATATAAATTTCCTTAAAAAATTTAAAGCCATCATTCCGGTAACTTCAATATTTCTTTCCCTGTTAAAACGAAGATTTATTTTTTGAGTCTGATGATTTTCTTTATTTCCGACAGCCATCCAAACAGTACCTACCGGCTTTTCATCAGTTCCTCCATCAGGCCCCATAATTCCTGAAACTGCAATGCCATAATCGGTATTTAATTTATTCAATAATCCATTAAGCATTTCTTTCACCGTTTGTTCACTTACTGCACCGGATGTGTTTAAAGTATTTTCGCTGACACCAAGCAAAGTTTCTTTTACATTATAAGAGTAACTAACAATACTTCCTTCATAATATTTTGATGAACCCGGAACCAAAGTAAGAAGATGCGCAATATAGCCACCTGTG
>CAWBII010000020.1:0-221414 GCA_963788795.1 uncultured Chitinophagaceae bacterium | reverse complement strand
GCGCGAGCAGAATCTCATGACTGATTCCGCCACCTCCGGGCGGCCGCAGCCGGCGTTACCGGGACCGAGCTGGCCACGAGCACCACGATCAGGAAGCCGAACACGTTCGCGAACAAGATTCCCGGTGACAGCGCAGGACCGAACACGCGGCGAGCACCCGGGTTCAGCGATCTGGATTCGTTGCTCTCGCAGAAAGGTCCGCTCGGGTCCGGCACGCAAATGCGGATGCCGGACGATCAGCTTTTCGGCTACGACAGCGCAGATTTGGCGCCGAGCGCGATGAGCCAGTTGCAGAAGCTGGCCACGCTGATCAAGCGCAACCCGAAGGCAACCTTCGCGGTGGAGGGCTACACCGACTCCCTCGGCTCCGCCGAGTACAACCTGGACCTGAGCGAACGCCGGGCTGACAGCGTGAAGCGCTACCTGGTGGAAGCGATGGCGATTAACCCCGCGCAAATCAATGCTCGCGGCTATGGCGCGACCAAGTTTCTCGTGACTCCGCGCCAGGGCCCGATCCCATACAACAGCCCCGAAGAACAGGCGGAGATCGAGCGGCAGCGCCCCAATCGCCGCGTGGTGATCGTCGTCCACTAAAGGGCGCTCATCTCAGGTGGCGGCGTTTTCTCAGAAACATCCATGGCGTCTGACACAGACGCCATGCGATTGCCCTACCAATTCTTGATCCACTTCGCCTGGTCCACGCCCGCGGTTCCGCCTGCCGTGCTCCACAGATCGAAGGTTGGGTTATTGCCCTTGGACGAATCGGCTTGGTTGGCAATCGAATAGCCATAGCTGTATCCAAATGGATCCACGATGGTGGTGACCGTCTGGGCCGGGTCTTTCGGCAAAAGCATGTTGGGCTTGAAGGAGAAATACGATTTCCCGGTGGGCGCGCGATTCCCGATCGAGTCACCGCTCAGCGTCTGGTACAAAAAGCTCGTCGCCGTGTATGGGGTGGCTGTGGGGTTGAACATGGTCCGAGCATCCAGAGTGCTCGTGGCGCCATTCGCCGCTCAGTCGGATAAGTCCCATTATCGGCTTTGTAATTCTCCAAAGCGACAGAGAGCGCCGCGATTTCGACTCCGGCCCGCGAGCGTTTGCTCTTGGTCTGAATGTATCCCGTCAGAGCGAGGATAAATCCGCTCAGGGTCAGAATGATCGCCAGGACTGTGACTAGTTCTGCCACGGTGAAGGCAGGCGGTATCCTGCGCGCTTTGCCTTCATCTAACCCTGCTGTTGTAGGCCGCTGATAATGCTTATCAGCGGCATGAAGAGCGCGATGACGATTGTCCCAACGATCAACGCCAGTAGAACAATCATGACCGGTTCCAGCAGCGACGTCAGTGCGGCCACTGAATTGTCGACTTCGTCATCATAAACTTCCGCGATTTTCAGCAGCATTTCAGGCAGCTGGCCGGTCTCTTGGCCGACGTCGATCATGCTGATCACCATCGGGGGAAATGCGCCACTTGCTTCCAGGGGCGATGTGAGTGAATCGCCTTCTTTCACGCTATCGTGCACTTGAGAAATGGCTCGCGCCACGACGGTATTGCCAGCCGTTTCACGCGTGATGATGAGCGCTTGCAGGATCGGTACACCGCTGGTGACCAGCGTTCCCAGCGTCCGCGAAAACCGGGAGATCGCCGTTTTCCGTGTCAGGTCGCCGAAAAGCGGGGTGCGCAACTTGGCCCGATCGACGAGGTCGCGCCCCAACCGGGTGCGGCCAGTTATCTTGCCGACGACAATAAGGACGAAAATTATACCGAGCAGCGCAATCCAATGGGTCTGCATGAACTGGCTAACGCCAATGACGAAGAGAGTGATGGCCGGCAACGGTTTGTCGCCCAGCATGTCATGAAAGATGACTTCGAACTTCGGCACAATAACGATCAGGAGGAAGGCCATGATCCCTAGGGCCAGCAGGAGCACTATGACCGGATAGACCATGGCGGCGGCCACTTTGTTTTTTGTCTTCTGCGCTTTCTCCTGAAATTCCGCGAGTCGAGTGAGCACGACCTCCAGCAAACCGCCAAGATTCGCCCGCCCGGACCATGTCTCACGTAGAGATCGTTGAAGAGGCGCGGGTGCTGCGCCAAACCTTCGGAAAACGTGCCTCCGCTTTCCACGGATTCTGCCACCTGGTTGATCGCGCGCTTCAACACGGCGTCGCGCTCCTGTTTAACGAGGACACCGAGTCCGCGTAAAAGGGGAAGCCCGGCGTCTATCAACGTGGCGAGCTGCCGCGCGTGAAGATCATGAGCGTCTTCGGTTTAACCGATTTTCTTTGGAATATGACGATGTTCCGGCCGCGCGGGGATGCACGCTCGATCCGCGAAAGTGTGGCTGTTTCGTTTACCGGTTTCCGATCGCGCTCGGCGACTCTTTCTTCTTCGACGACGTTGGTTGGGAAATAACCCGCCTGCCGGAACTGCCCGATAGCTTCGTTCGTCGAGGAGGCGTCGACTGAACCAGTCGATTCCTGGCCCCGGGAGATCAATGGCTACGTAGGCGTAACGTGGCATAGGGAGGGAAAACGACGAATGACGAATGGCGAATGACGAATCGGTCGCCAATCACCTTCGTCATTCGTCATTCGTCATTCGGTATTCGGTATTCGGTATTCGGTATTTTCGTCACGTGTATTTCAAGACTTCCTCGACGGTTGTTTCGCCGGCGAAGATGCTACGGAGCCCGTCCTGTCGCAGTGTGACCATCCCGAGTTCGATCGCCTTTTCTTTCAGCGCGACGGTCGGCGCTCGCTCGTTGATCAGTTCGCGAAGCGGATCGGTGATCTGCAACAGCTCGTAAATTCCCTTGCGCCCTTTGTAACCAGTTTGGTTGCACGCGGCACATCCTTTGCCGTAATGAAAATCCCGTTCACCGACATCACGACGGGACAAACCGAGCTCAACCAGGATCGCGTCCGTCGGCCGAAGCGCAGCGCGACAGGCGGAACAGATGGTGCGAACCAAGCGCTGGCCCAGCACGGCGTCCAGGGTGGAAGAGATGAGGAATGGTTCCACGCCCATGTCGATCAACCGGGTGATTGCTCCCGGTGCGTCGTTGGTGTGCAGCGTGGTGAAAAGCGCAATACCCAGTGGGGAAGGTTTGAAACCATCGGCACGAACACCAACAAAGGCGGAGAAAGCGAGGTTATTGTTTTAGGAACACCAACACGTGCATAAGAATTCTCATGGGATTTTGTCGTAGCTGAACCTCTTGAAGAGAACCCGGCGATAAATTAAATATTATTTTCGTTTTCTATTGTATATATGCAGAGTTCCTTTGCAGGAAACTTGGCTCAGACTGAATGAGTTATTAACTTAAAAATGAAATGAAAATACTTAAAAATGAAAATGAAAAAGGGAAGTTAATTAAAGATGCAGAAAAAAGAATGAAATAAAAAACACTTTCTTCCCATTTTTTAAAAAAAGCGTCTTTTACATAATAACTAACTTTTTTGATTTTCTTATCTTCTGATTTTCTTCTATTATAATATCCCAAAGTCTTCGTTTTTCATTTAGCAATGTCGTTAGATCATCGGCAGTCAAATAAACTTCCATTTTGCACGCAACATCTATTAATCTCTCCATCATTGCAATTTGGAAAATATGTAGAAAAAAAAGCCAATTGTTAATGGAAATAAAATAGCAAATAATTGTGATGGGGTAAAATGATTTGTAAATGAAAATCCAAGGGCTGCTGTCCAGACACTAATTACCCATTTTTGAAGACTAACTATACTTTTTCGTCGTTCTAAAATTTCATCAACTGTGAGATTAAAGCTTATGACTAAAAAGTCTTTTTTACCACAAAAAGAAGATTGAAGCAGTTCCATAATAGAAAGATTCGGTTTTAAGAATTTTTTAAAATAGTTAGATATAGCTCTTTTATTTTATTTTCCAAAACGTAATACAACAAAAAAATTATCACCAACATCAGTTTAAAGCTGTTGTACTAAATTATCTTACACAATCCGATGCTTAAAAAACCAAATCCGATAGCTATCGGATATCTTCACCGGTTTCATAAAAGATATTCAAAGTAATGAAAGTTTTGCTTTATTAATTTATAACTTCCTCAATTAATACCCTCAAGGTGAAGAATAATAAATAGCTTTATAGGAAACTCCCCTTACATGTTTCGGCGGAATTTTCTTTTTTTAATTCTTTTTACCATCTTTTGCGGCATTCCCATGAGGTTACCGGCGCAAGGGGAAATTAATAATCCCAACACTGCATCTGAAGTTGAAAAAGCCACTCCTTTATTCCACAGTGAGGATATTTTGCACCTAAAACTTACGGGCAACCTAAATGAATTGTTCAAAGATATTGGTGACAATAATTTATATCATCCCATTTTATTGCAATACATTGAAGCAGACAGCAACCGGGTTGATATGCCTATCAGTGTAAAAACGAGGGGACATTATCGCAAGCTAAAAGAGATCTGCAAAATGCCGCCATTGCTGCTCGAATTCCCGGAGGGAAAAGTAAAAAATACTCTTTTTGCAAATCAGCAGAAACTAAAATTGATAGTTTCCTGTGTGGGAGATGATTATGTAAAAAGAGAGTACCTCGTGTACAAATTATATAATCTCATCACAGGCAAAAGTTTCCGGGACCGGGTTGCTTTGGTAACCTTTGAGGATTCTGCTCACAGGAGAAAAACTGAAACACACTACTGCTTTTTATTGGAAGATGAAAAAGAGATGGCTGCCCGCAACGGATGCTTTGTAATTAAAAAAGAAATGGTGCCCATGCAGGTTACCAACCGGGATGAATTCAGGAAAATGGCCGTATTCCAATACCTCATCGGCAATACCGACTGGGGTGTTTCTTTTCTTCAAAATATAGTACTCATTACAAAAGATTCTTTGATGGCACCTTATACAGTAGCCTACGATTTTGACCAGGCCGGAATTGTAGACGCACCCTACGCCATTCCCCATCCTGAACTGGATATCCCTTCGGTAAAGACGAGGTTATATCGGGGGTTTTGTGAAAATGATTTGAATAATTTTTCTTCCACATTCGCATTGTTCAATCACCTGAAACCTGAAACTTTATAAAGTGTATGACAGTTGCTCTTTACTTTCTGCCGCGTATATAAAATATGTGAAACGGTATCTTGATGCTTTTTATAAAACTATAAATAATCCCCGCGAAATAAAGAATGAATTTGGAAACCCCTGTAGACTTACCACGCGGTATGAAATAAAAGGACTCAATAAATGATACTGTTCACTCCGTATTGGCGTTCCCTGTTTCCCTCTTCCCGGCAGGTAGAACTTAGCTTACTAACAGTTAACTGTAAACGCACATTATACATTTGTTATTTATGGTTTTTTTCAATTCGGACAGAAGCGGATTGAAAATTTTCCCGGATTCCACAGAACTTTGGCATCTTTGTTGAGCAATATTTTCAGGTTTTGATGTTAATCCCTGAACGAATACAGGATGTTTTTTGATGAGATTTTCTTTATTCGTTCCGTAGTAATTAGAAAATAATCCTTTACTGAAGAGCCGGCCAAAAACTTACTGAAAAACTTTGAGATCAATTTTGTTAGCAATATGTTTCTTCCATTAATCAAATAATAAATATTCACGTAATGAAAAAGCACATCATTATCACACTTGCGCAATCAGTTTTGATTTTTTCATCACTATTAGTTGCCAATGCAGCATCAGCTCAATCAAGCAAAGACCAAAAAATAATTATTGATTGTGACACTGCCAAAGCAGAATTTCTTCGCACGGATCCCTTATTAAAAAATCTGTTTACAAGCGCCGCTGGCTATGTGATTTTTCCCAATATAGGCAAAGGAGCCGTGGGTGTGGGCGGGGCCTCAGGAAATGGTATTGTTTATGAAAAAGGCAAAATTATAGGAAAGGCGAAGATGTCGCAGGTAACCGTAGGTTTCCAGGTTGGCGGACAGGCATACAGGGAGCTTATATTTTTTGAAAACAAGGAGGCAGTGGACCGTTTCAAGGAGAACAAGGTTGAATTCTCAGCACAGGCTTCAGCTGTGGCCGCCAAATCGGGCGCTTCTGCAAATGCAAAATTTTCAGGCGGGGTCATGATATACACCCAACAAAAAGGCGGTTTGATGTACGAAGCATCGGTGGGTGGACAAAAATTTAAGTATAGTACATTTTAAAAGATAATTACAGCATACATCGTCTTTAAGCTTCCGTTAGTGATATATAATAAATATAACCCGGATAGAACTAAGGTTTACTAACAGTTAATTGTACACGTAGTTATGTACTTTTTTACTCATGACTCTTTTCAGTTCGGGCACAAGCGGACGCTTCGACGGAAAACACCGGCCGGGAAGAATGAAAAATTTTTTTTGTCTAAATACATTTAAATTTATGTAACATTAATTATTCCAAACTTAAAAACAACTAAAATGAATCTAAAAAAAATCATTCCATTGTTTCTAATAGCAATGAGTTTTACAGTTGTAACACCAGCTCTGGCACTTGATGAAACGCCTGTAACAAAAAAAACGGAAAAACCTCTTGACCAACATTCGCAGGAATTATTGAATCGTCTTATAGAAATACGTGATATGGATAAGAGCAATCTTACCAAAGAGGAAAAGAAAGCTCTTAAAGAAGAAGTGAGGGCAATAAAAAAAGAAGAGAAGAAGAAAGGCAATGGAATTATTTTTGGCCTGGGTATTATTGGTGTCATTTTACTTGTATTATTATTAGTTTGGATCTTCTAAGAATCTTTGTATAGGCATCCTTGCCTTTGCAGGTGTTCCATTCCAAATTTAATAAACAGGGTTGCCAACTTTTGAAAGGTTGGCAACCCTGTCTTAATTGAAATTATTTACGGCTAAGATTTACAATTTAATCTGTTCCTAAAAATAAAATAGCCGACGATGAACGAAAAGAAAATTTATTAATTTTTCTCAATTATTGCGGGAGTAAGCCCGGCCGATTCCGCCGTTAGAGTTATTCCTTTTTCCTGCCGTATCCTATTTACGGTTACTAACAGCCGCCCGTTATATACATCACGGGTATTCGTTTTATAAGGCCCTGCAAAATCGAGTTCACCATTATCTACACCAACAATTTCACCATCACCTTCTATTTTCACAGTAACAGGGTTTTTTGCATCAGTTACAGGCAAACCGTTCTTATCGGTTACCGTAATTTCAAAAAACATCATATCACCTGCAAAAGAAATACTTAATTGTTTTATTACTAATTTTTCAGCTATACCGGCCGTTACCAGTTTTGATGTGGCAATCTGTTTTCCTTTCAGATAACCTACCGCTTTTAATTCGCCGGGCTGATAGCTTACTTTCCAATCATTAAAGTAAGTATTATGAGAAACAGGTTTACGGCCAAGTGAGTGGTTGTTGAGAAAAAGTTGTACCTCATCGCAATTGGTAGCGGCTCTTACGGTATAAATAGAATCCTTTGTAAAATTCCAGGAAAGTTTCGCCGGTTGTGAACGCCAGGCATTTGCAGGTGCTTCTCCTGTTAGCGTAAAAATCTGCAGTACCTGCCCCCCTTCCTGCCAGTAGGCAGCCCGCTGGTAAAAGCTGCTCTTTTTACCACCTGCAATATCAATATCCCCGGAATGGCTTCCCCGTTTGGCAATGCGCCTGTTTCGCCAAGGTAATCAATACCTGTCCAAATGAAATCGCCTATCACATACTCGTTATCCCTTACACCAAGCCAGTTGTGCAGGGCATGCGTAGTTTCTGTACCAAGAAATATGCGGTTGGGAAAACGCCTTCTTTCCGGCACATAAGTGCTGTCTTTATACAAGCGGTCTATATAATTATATCCACCAATATCAAGCATATCCATAAAACCATTTCTTGATGAAACATACGATTGATCGCAGGCTGAGGTAACGGGTCGCGTAGAATCTTCTTCATGACAAATATCCACCAGTTTTTTCGCCAGCTTCCAGCCATCATCATTAAACTGGTCAGGTATTTCATTACCGATACTATACAATATTACGCTTGGGTGATTACGGTCACGGTGAAGCATAGCCGTTAAATCTGTTTCATACCATTGTTTAAAATAAAGATGGTAACCAAACTTTGATTTCCCTCTTGTGTTCTCGGTATAATTCAATGTCCAGTCACGTGTCCATTCATCAAAAGCTTCATCAAAAACATAGAAACCCATTTTATCGCACAGGTCATAAAACTCCGGTGCAAAAGGATGGTGGCTGGTACGGATGGCATTGCAACCCATTTCTTTTAAAATACCAAAACGATAAGCCCAAACACTATTACGGCGTTATCCCGTATAATCATTTTTGCCTTCGCAGGTACTTGTCTTTCCAAACTAAGGTACTACAAAGCTTGTAACGCTCCCGATACTTAACGGTTCTCTTTTCCATACCTGGTAATTACGATCGTATGTATTTACTTTAAGTGAAGCATGCAAATCTTTATCATCTTTAAACAGAGAAAGCAATAAGTGTCATGCGGTAAACTTCATAAAGTAAGTCTATTTTTTGGCGGGGTGAAATTTTACAAGGATTGTCAAATCTGCCTTGCCGCCAGGGAAGTAAGGTGAATATGGCTATTCATCCCGATAGCTATCTGGACATATGCATTTAGCTCTATCCTTTTTTACTAACAAAAGTTTGCAGGCTGTCTATTATAATATCTTTGTAACTATTATTTGTAAGTAATGGTTTCCATTCACGAATCGTTGCTGTAAAATACCTTGACGGAAGAAGAGTGGTTTTCTTAAAGAACCGGGTTTTTTAAATAAAAAATCCCTCATGATAAAAAAGACCTTATGATAAACATAATTAACATAAAGAAAGGAAGTTCAAGCTTCTTATCTTTTTATATGATTGTTTTTTTGTGTTTATTCTTTTTATTTGAAGCTCAAGGGCAGGTAACTCCCTTTCGAAAATCTGTATTGGATTCTTTAAAAGCGAATGAATTTAATTTAAGCATTGCATTAGCTTTCAATGCCAGCCAGGATGGTATCTCATCAGTCGCAGGTTCAACGGATTTAGGTGTGATGTATTCCACAAGTCGTTCCAGCTTTGAACTATTGCAGAGCAGCTTTTATAGCTTGCTGGGAGGTGTTACTACGTTTGACCGGTTTGCCGCCATTTTAAAGGGAACTATTTTTAGTCATGAGATAGTTGACGGATATGCAAGAGAAAAAAAAGTTTATCCCGAGCCTTTCGTAAGTTATTCAGAAGATGCCAACAGGGCACTGAATTACAGATGGCAATTCGGTGTAAATGGCGTTTATGCGTTTAAGCCTACTAAGGTACTCAGGATGAGAATGGGTGCAGGCCTTTTATATGAAAAGGAGAACTGGCAGATGATTGCGCCTGGAATATTACCTTATATTGATACTTTTCCGGAAGCTATTAAACATTATATTTTTGATACCATAGGCGTGACAAAAAATGGTGAATTACTCAGGGATAATTTTAGAACTAATTTATATGCCAACTTTCTTTGTACGTTTACAAATAATATTAGTCTAAACGCTTTTTTTGATGTCCAGGTGCCTTTTAAACCACCTTACCATGGTCTTCCGGTGGAAAACGTTTTCCCGGTAGATACCAAGCTTTATCCGCGTATACTGATAAATATGCAATTATCCTTCAATATATGGGGGAAATTAGATCTTATAACTGAATTCCTATTGCTGGCAGACAAGGGGCAGATTCCAACCTATGTACCCGACTTTGCATACAATTTATCTGAAGGCATTCAAATTGGATTCTAAAGAAAGCAACTTTAGAGTATGCTCAGCGTGAAATCATCAGGAGACTTTATGATATCCAGGCTACTTAGTATACTCATAACCGTTAGTTGCTGTGTCCTTAGTTTTTTCCAAAGGAACTCCTTTGAAGTAACTACGGACTTCCGAACATTAAATCTATAAAAAAAATTCAATTTCAATAAGCCCCCACTGCTACGGAAACCAGGGGCATAACTTAAGGTCTAAATTAGATTGCGAATAACCAAAATGGCTATATTAAGAATAGAACTAAGGTTACTAACAGTTAACTGTACACGTAGTTTTAGATACTTTGTTTACTCATGACTCTTTTCAGTCATGGCACAAGCGGACGCTTCAACGGAAAACACCGGCCGGGAAGAATGAAAAATTTTTTTTTGTCTAAATACATTTAAATTTATGTAACATTAATTATTCCAAACTTAAAAACAACTAAAATGAATCTAAAAAAAATCATTCCATTGTTTCTAATAGCAATGAGTTTTACAGTTGTAACACCAGCTCTGGCACTTGATGAAACGCCTGTAACAAAAAAAACGGAAAAACCTCTTGACCAACATTCGCAGGAATTATTGAATCGTCTTATAGAAATACGTGATATGGATAAGAGCAATCTTACCAAAGAGGAGAAGAAAGCGCTTAAAGAAGAAGTAAGGGCAATAAAAAAGGAAGAGAAGAAAAGCAAAGGAATTATTTTTGGTTTGGGCATTATTGGAGTTATTTTACTTGTATTATTATTAGTTTGGATATTCTAAGAATCTTTGTATAGGCATCCTTGCCTTTGCAGGTGTTCCCATTCCAAATTTAATAAACATTCCGGCCGGTAACGTCCACGTCTGGCCTGTCGAAGGCTTTCAGGAGTAGTTGTTGTGAGCTTGCGAAAGACAGGGAACACCGATGGAGGCTGGGCTTATAAACTAATGCAATTAAACTTAATCGTAATTATTTTGATAGCATGAAAATAATTGCATGAATGAATTTGAAAGGCTAAAGTATATTATAAACAAACGGGGTGTAATAAAGCTGTTCACCATCAGGAAAGGTATTACTGCCAAGTTGCTTTCGCAATTAACAAAGTTTGGCGAGCCCGAATATGATTGGGTAAATGATCCTGCGCAGGCAGATTATTTTGCATTTCCTTCCAATTATGAAGTAGGTCACGAGCTAACACATTATTACCTGCATTATTTTGATGGCAATCCTTATGATAAAGAAATTTCGCTGCAGCATGAAGCAGCAATAATGCAACTGGCAAAGCAGTTCAATAAAAAGATCATCATCGTTTATTTCAGCGATGTTGCAGATGAAATCAAAATTGATAATTCCATCATATTCCGAACAAGTCTGAATAAAAGTGCAGGCAGAACAAACGAGATTGCAATGCCTGTTATAAAAAACAATCTTTCATTAGCGCAAAATAATTATACTGAATATATTGAATGGAATGAAAAACCTGCCATTGGCTTCAGAGGTATTGCTGCTCCTGAAAAATTCAATAAGCTTACAAGAACATGGCGCAATCAGGTAAACCTGTTGGCTAACCGGTATAACATGGATGATATTTTCAACCTCAAAAAAAATTTCGGCTACCTTGAAAGAAGGAATGCTGTAAGAATTTTACAGCGTAATAAAAATATTGAAACAGATTTTACAATTACAGGCGATAAAGAGGCCGATGACTCACATTCAAGAAATTTATTTATTGATACTGTTTTTAAAAATCCTTACACTCTTTGCGTTTCAGGCTTTGGCAATTATTCTTATCGTTTTTATGAAACCTTAAGTGCAGGCCGCATTCCTGTTTTTATTGATACAGATTGTAAACTGCCTTTTGAAGAATTCATCAACTGGAAAAATCATGTTGTTTGGGTTGAAAAAAAATATATTTACTGCATCGATAAAATACTGCTTGATTTTCATCGACAACACAAAAATGATTTCAAAGTAATTCAGCAAAGCAATAAAAAATTCTGGGAAGAATTTTTATCGCCACAACAATACTTCATAAACATAAAAGCTTACCTGTAACTAATTCTTTGGGAGAAGTTTTTTTTGGCAACTCTGATCATCTCAAAATTCAATACCTAAGGTTGCAATCAAATAATAATCGGTTGAGAATGGATTGAAATAAAACATCCCTGCAGTTAATTTCCAAAACGAATATTGCGCGAATATGCCCTTTTGAAATTCAAGGCCAGCCTGAAACAGGCGGGTTCTGTTCACTGAAATTCCAGTTCTTAATTTGTCGAAAGCTGTAATGCCTAATTCTGACCAGTTATAAAAAAAATTATTCTCCTTTCCTTCAAAATCAAACACATATTCACTCTCAGAGTAAAAATCAAAGTTATTCCAGGTAAGGCTTGTTTCCAATCCCTGGTACTACACCATTTACACTTCCAAATGCAAAACCAAACATTGGCGTTATGTCTAAAACAAGTTTGTTACCGGTTTTGAAGTGGTAACCGCCAAACACTGAACCAGTTTTTGCAGCTTCATAATTATACCTTCCTTCTATATGCCAGGCATTATTGTCGGCTGTTGCTATTAGCGATGTGATATTTTTTTCGTTGGGAAAGATATACTGGAATATTGTGGCTGCATAAAACCAATTCAAATGAATTGAATCCGAATTTAACTGCAATGAATCATGTCCAGTTTGCTGTGCAAACACTGCATTGGAAAATATAAGTGATAAAAAGAAGATGAATGTGTAGCGCATAATTGAATCTAAAAAACATAAACCCGTCTTCGAATGTACCGAAAATGCATAGTCAACTTAATTGACACCATATAAAGCAGGATTGATAAGCAATTTCGGTCAGTCCTAATCCAATACCGTTTGCACCGCCTGTGATTAGAATTTTGTTATTGGTTAATTGCATCGTTTAATGATGGTACTTTCGAGGCATTGGGCATTTATGGCCAAATGATTCACATCGACCCTGCGAGACACCTCGTGGTCGTGATCAACAGCGCATGGCCTGAAGCTGAGAGTAATATACGGCAATCATCTGCCACCAATTTTCTGAAAACCATCGCTAAGGAGATTGACGAAGAAAAAACAAATCGCCTAACTCTTAAGTAAGACCTGCGGCCTTCAGTTATGTTTCTCTACATGCTCTTTTGAGACTAAGCGTATGCCGGGGAACAAGGAGAACTTTATAAATTTGATTACTTCTCTTTACGAACTCCTTTAAATTTTCCGCCGGAAGTCTTTACGTCTGTAAATTTTCCTGTAGTTGCATCTCGCTTTACAAATAAATTAGTTTTGGGATTTAAAACCTGACTGCGATTGTCAACTGCTCCATTACGCTGACCGTCTGCAACTTTACCATTTTTAGCCATGATTGTATTTTTTAATTATTAAAAATTTGGAGTGAACTATTGTTTTTTTTATAAAATATAAACTTAACAACAAAGCTCGATATTTTTATGATTATTACTGAAATAATTATCGACCCTTTGTAACCATCAGGCCACTTGTTGGTCAGGATTCATACTTCAGTGTATATACGAGGTAATCGAGTTGACTTAGATACAGCAAATGCAAATTTTGCGCCTCCGGTTGTTTTAAAAATTTAAATTTAAAAAAATTAAAATTACATCTATCCAAATTTTAGTTTGACTGTAACCGTTAGTCATACCCGGCTTTCACAACAGTTCCGTCGCCCATTATGGTTATGTACCATGTATGGTCATTACCTGCTTTATACCAACCGGCATATTAAGTGAACCTGCCAGCACTTTTGAGGATGTTCCGTTTGCCAATATAAGCGAATCAGTGTTTGGTGTAAAACCTGTTGCGCCAAATGTTCCGTAATTGAGTATGAGGAGACAAAAAAATATTTCCGGAGCAATATCAAGTTTGCGCTAACATTGGGAAACATACCTGAATAGAAAATAAAAACTTTACTAACTTAGTATGCTGTTTCTTTCTCATCATTATTCATTATTAAAATTTCCTTTATGATTATCGTTCACGACATTTTCATTTGTAAGCCCGGTAATGCTTCAAAGTTTGCCAAACTGTTTAAAGAAGTTATGGCTGATAACGATGAACTGGTTAACATTATGACTGACATGACCGGCGACTATAACAAAGTAGTAATGGTAACTAAATACGATAGCCTTACTGCTTATGAACAAAGCTTTCAGAAATACATGCAGGACAGTGAAGAAATGAAAAAGATGAAAGAAAAAATGCAGGGCTATCATGATATGTATCTTACAGGCTCAAGGGAGATTTACAAGGTTTGGTAAAACGTACTTATCCGGATTATCAATCCATAAGATTAGTTGAAATAAATTACCGTGAGGTGGTTCGTAAAACATGAGCCTGGTGTTGCATGTGGTTGCACCAATAGCAGGCAGAAATATGCGAATCATTTACTATGTTTTTTCTTCAATAAACTCATCTTCCTGAACCGGTTCATCCTTTTGAATAAGTTGAATTATCTTTTTACGTTTACCGATTATCAAAATTCATTTCCATCATAACCTTTAAATCCTCTATTTCGCCGCTAGCTGTCCGCTATTAATAATAATCTGTACGATTCCGTACAATCCTCTCCTGGCAATGGTTTCATAACTCATTGATTTTTAATTTTATTTAGTTTGGCACCGCAATGGAAAGCAGTTACCAGAATAATTAAACATTTAAAAAATTAAAACAATGAAAAAGACAATCAATTTAAACAGCAACTTTTTAGTGAAGCTTAAAAGATTCTGGTTTGCAATGCAACTGTTAATCGTATCAGTTTCTTTACCGGTGATGTGCATTGTTCAAATGTCACATTCTTCTGATAAAGTAACAAAACAACAGGAGGAAGTAATTAAAAAATCAGCTAATCAAAATGAGGTTATTGGTTTGCAAAACGCAGGTAACACAGTTAGCTTAAGCTAACGGACCAACGTAAACGCTGTTCATTTGCCATTCCAGTAATCTTAAAATTAAAAAATGAAACATTTATTAGTATTCATTTTAGCTTTAGCTAAATTTAATTTAAACGTGGCCGGTGCCATCACCGGCCCTCTTTAAAAGTTGATGAAGTTTAATTGATTGTTGAGTTGTTTAAATTCAACAACAAATATTCTTTATCGCAGTTAGTATCTTTCTATTGAAGTTGTATTGCAATATTAGTTTGTGATAAAATCATCAGGCGATAATGCCCTTTAAATTCCATTAACAACACCTAAATATCAGTTAATTTTAGATTTCAAAACATGTAAATGGAACATCAAATTGAGTTAACAATAAAAATTCTATTAGACGCCTGGAATGTGCAAATAAGCAGAACCAATGAACTTCTAAATCAGTTAACGGACGAGCAACTTCAAAAAGAAGTATCGCCTGGCAGAAATACAGGAGTTTATCTTCTTGGACATCTTACTGCGGTTCACGATGCAGTACTTCCGTTATTGGGCATTAGCGAAAAATTATATCCTCAACTGGAAGAAGTATTTATAAAAAATCCGGATAAATCAGCACTTGAAAAGCCTTCCATAAAAGATATTAGAATTTATTGGAGCGACGTGAATAATAAATTGTCAGAACATTTTAACCGCTTGACTCCTGGAGAATGGTTTCAAAAACACTCTTCTGTGAGTGAAGAGGATTTTAAAAAGGAACCACATAGAAACAGGCTGAATGTATTGGTGAGCCGCACAAATCATTTGTCTTACCACCGGGGTCAACTGGTATTTCTTAAAAATTAATGCCCGTTCATGAAGGCTTTATTTTAGGTGCCCGGATTTTATTGATAGATTTAATCGCTGATTAAAATAGATTATTTTAGATGCAAAATTTATTTCATGATAAAACCATCGAATAATAATTTATGTCAAACATCATTAACCAGCTTTTTAATCTTTATAAAGGTGAAGAGGACAGGAACAAAACGCTAGAAAATGTAAAAACCAATATCAGTTTTACCGGCGCTAATCTTTGGATACTGGCTTGCGCAATTATTGTAGCTTCGGTTGGTTTAAATATAAATTCTACTGCGGTAATAATTGGCGCAATGCTCATCTCGCCTTTAATGGGACCTATTGTTGGATCAGGATTCGCCTTAGGCATATATGATTTTAATTTACTAAAAAAATCACTTCGCAACCTCCTGATTGCAACTGTAGTCGGCCTGTTATTTTCTACACTTTACTTTTATATAAGCCCTTTTAAAGAAGCACAATCAGAACTATTAGCAAGAACTTCACCTAATATTTATGACGTGTTAATTGCTTTTTTTGGCGGACTTGTAGGTGTAATAGCTGTCACAAGAACAGAAAAGGGAAATCCGATTGCTGGCGTTGCTATTGCAACTGCGCTTATGCCTCCGTTATGTACTGCAGGTTACGGCCTCGGCACCGGCCATTTTAGTTATTTTTTCGGTTCCTTATTTCTTTATAGCATCAATTGTGTATTTATATGTATTGCCACGTATATCATCGTAAAATTTTTAAAATATCCTGCAAAAAAAATAGAGATTAAACATAAGAGACAGGTAAAATATGGAATTACTGCATTAACAATTTTAATGTTATTACCCAGCGCTTACTTTGCCTATTCACTATACAACCGGCAAAAGTTTAAAGAATCAGTAAATACTTTTATTGATAAAAAATTTCAGGGAAATACTTTAATTTATAAGAAGACAAATTATACTACCGATCCCAAAACTATTGAACTGGCATTTCTTTCCCGGCGCTACACCCCAACGGAAATTAAAAATCTCAACAAAGAACTTGCTGAATTTGGCATTACCGATACAAAATTAATTATCAGGCAGGATTCAGCTTTTAACATTCGAAACTTAAAAAAAGATATAATGAATGAAGTTAAAAACACTGATACCCTTATAAATGAAAAAGATATCCAGATTAAATTTCTTGAAAAAGAAATTTCTGAAAACACTTTTGACAATGAAGAGATTTTGAAAGAAGCCAATACAATTTTTCCCGGCATAACATCCTTATCTATCGCCAATCATGATTTTTATACCTCCAATGATAGTAGTTTTAAAAAAACGGTTTTAATTTATGGAGCAAAAAAAGACTTGAGTGACCATGATAAAATTAAATTCGAAAACTGGCTTAAACAAAGACTTTCAATAAAAAATCTTCAAATTTTTAAACAGTAAATTACCGGGGTATAAGGTAAGTAGCGGTCGGCTGCTGAACCGGAAATGAAGATTGGTTAAATATTCCAACCTCCGAAAATGAATGGTTATAAAAATAAAAAAATAAAACAAGCAAAGAAATAGCTAATAATACAATGGCTAATATTTTCCATGAAACTTTTTTTTCATTTACTACTTCATCCCTGTAAAACTCATTCATTACGCCTGAAGTAGTTTCCTTGTCTCCTACCAACACAGCATGTTCCGCGTTTTTATGAACTACTCTTTCGGCAGTAACAGGTTCATAAAGGTTTGTCAATTGGTCTTTACGGAAAAAAATATTTCCGGCTTCATCTTTCTGAAGAGTTCCGACAGAACTAAAATTCAGCTTCCCCCCTGAGTCTAAATTAACTTTAGCATGAAGACACCAGTTATTAATTTTTTCTTCTGCATCTTGTATTGGTATGTTATAAAGATCGGAGATATAATTTTTCAAGCCATTCGAAAGATAATTTTCATCTTCAGAAAACACAATATCGTCAGTTGAGGGCACTATTTTTTTATTGGCAATATCAAGTAAGCCAGGTATTTCCTTAATTGTAAAACTACCTATTAAGGGAAGATGACACTCTTTATTTTGAATTAAATATGATGCGATAATATCCTGCATAGTCCGGGCAAATATCTATAATTAAAATTACACGAATAAATTATTCATCTGTGCAACTCACATTATAATTTATGATAAAAAATCAGAAGTGAATTAATATACCTCCTATCACCTGCAACCCATAAACAGGGTAATTATTCCAACGTTCGTATTTGCTATTAAGAAGATTGTCTAAATCAAGCCATGCACTGAATCGCTTATTAATTTTAAATTCTGCACCGGCGCTAATATCTGTACCGCCTTTTGAATTTTTTTCCGATCCATCACTCAACAAAGCCTTTGCGCCTGAAAATGCAGCAATATCTCCTTTAATTAAAACCTCTTTGAAAGCATTCCATCTAAGAGAACCTGTAAGTTTTAACGGGAATAATCCCCATGCTTCCTCATTATCAAGCAAACCGGTGTAACTATTTAAATCGAGCCCCGCCGTAAGTGTAAATTTATCCTGGTTGATAAAATTCATATCGCCATGAATCTGCAGATCATCAATTCTTCTTTCATTTTTAATATAAAAACTTTTACCATCGATGCTGTCATTAATAAACAACGGCATATTATTATAAGTTATAAATGCAGCTCTTGCGTTAAAGCTAAAGTGATTGCCCACGGAGGCTTTTATGCCGCCGTAATATTGCACCTCCTTTGTATTATTAAAATCTATCGGATCCTGCATATAGGGGTTTTGGCCACTAAGCGTACGGAAACTATTGGCAATATAATTTCCAATCCATCCTGCCTGGATGGTTAAAACATTTTTCTGCAACTGCGCTTCTCCATATACGTTAGGTAGCAGCTTTACATCGTTATTATTCCAGGCTGGAGTAATACCGCCATGAAAAGTAAACCTGTCTCCATAATAAACAAATTCAGGTGTGAGCTCTACTAAATTATTAGTAACCTGAAGCCCTGAATTTTTAATTTGATACTTATCAAAATTGCCTTTCAGCGTAAGTTTTACAGAAACTTCATCACTGAACTTTTTCTCAGCAGGTAAGTTAAGGAGCAATGTCGTTTCCGTTGCCTGACCTTCCCTGGAAAAAGTATGTAGTTCTAAATGTGGATCATAAATAAAATTCAAATCATTAACAGCAATATTTCTTAGGCCAACTCCCGCTGAAAAATCCTGGTAGCTTCTTCTTATATCATCTTTATTAAAACTATCCACGCTGTGATTATAACCATATTGATAATATTCATGCTGTGCGAACGCAGCATTAGCATAGATTTCACTCTTTGGCGTAAAAATGCTTCCATTGCCCCTTACATTTATTTCACTAAAATCCTGGTTATCTATATTGCCTCTTGAAGAAATATAATCTCCATAAACGTTCAACAGATTTTTCTTACCGTCACCAAAACTAAATGCTCCGGAAACATAGGGCGTTGCAAAACTTCCAAAGCCAACTTTTAACTGGTTCCTGTCGCCCAATTGCAAAGTGGTGTCTGCATCAAGCTCCAATGGTTTTAATGAAACCGGCTGGTAAGCAAAAAATAAATTTTGCGGAGGAATATTATAAGCAAGTCTTGGCCTTGAAGTATCAGCACTAATTGGAGATGCATACAAATTTATTTTAACTGTATTACGTAAAACAGGTTTGTAAGAAGAAGTAATTTCAATAGTCTGCCTTCCCGAAGTATCTTTTTGAGCATAAGAAGCTGTTGTAAAAAAACAACAGAGAAAGGTTACAATAAAAAAATACTCCGGATTATATTTTTGAAAGAATTGCATAAACATTGTGTTCATTAATTTAAAGAGTTGTCCTATTTTTTTGCCGAAGGCGAAACTTCTACTTTTGAATTTTGTTGTTCCTGGCTTATGGCAATATTTAATTTATCCTGCGCTTCTTTTTTTAATTCAGCAATAGTTACATTATCAGCAACACTCTGATAGGTTGCTTTTGCATTGAAATAATCTTTTTCCTGCAGGTAAACATCACCTAATAAAATGTAAGCCTTCGCAACCCAGTAATCGTAAGAGCCTGTCACTTTAATTACCTGTAATCCTGCTTTTTCCGCAGCAGGCAGTTGATTCAGCGTTAAATAACAGTTGGCAATTTCATACCGGGCTTCTGCGCCCCATGCTGATTTATTAATCGCAGCAACTTCTTTAAATGCCGCAATTGCCTGTTCACATTGATTACTAGCCTGCAAAGATTTTCCCAGAACAAGATTAGCAACGGCCTTATCATCTGTACTCAATCCTTTTTTTGTTAGTAATTCTTTTGCCGCATCATTGGCTTGTGTATAGTCTTTTGTTTGATAATAACTTCTTACCAATCCACGCAAAGCCTCCAGTTGATTTTCAGGGGTAGTTCCCAGATCTTTTAGTTTAAGAAAATAAATTTTTGCGTTCGCATAATCCTGCAATTCAAAATAATAAATATGTGCTGTCGCAAAAGCTGATTTTTCCGCATACTTACTGCTTCCCTGGTTTACAACTGTTATGTAACCCTGTAAAGCATTTTGCCAGTCTTTATTTTTTGAATAACATTCACTCTTATAAAAATTAGCTTCTAATGTATAAGCGCCCTGTGGATATTTTGAAAGATAATCTGCGAAAGAATTTATAGCTCCCGTGCAATCACCGTTAGTATATTTCAGTTCAGCCGAAGCATACGTTAAAGAATCTGCTTCTGATATGCTGATCACCTTTCCGGCTTTTTGTACAAAGGTTACATAGTCGTTAGGGCGCCCTACTTCTACATAAATATTTTTCATGTTGTCTAAAGCCTCATCAGCTTCGGGAGATTGAGGATACAGGGTAACTAACTTCTGGTAATATTTTAGCGCTTCTTCATTATTGTTCAAATTATAATTAGAAAGACCAAGCTTTAAATACACTTTAGGGTATTGCCCGCCGGCATCTTTTATGTCAAGAACTTTATTGAGATAAGGAATGGCATCTCTAAATTTTTCCTGCGTCATGTAAGCATTTGCAATTTGCATATAAGATTCTGCAACCAAATCACTTTGCGGATAACGCTGCACTAATGAATTAAATGTCTTTATTTTTTCACCGGGATTATTAATTCCGCTTATCAACGCAATCTGGTATAATGAATAATCACTTTGCGGCAAACCATTATCAATCACATTTTGGTACATACTTTTTGCAATGCTATAATTTTTTTGCATGAAATAACAATCGGCCGATCTTACATATGCATCCTGTTTCAAAGAAGAAGACTGTGAACTAATTACAGGAGCTACTTGTTTAAAATTTGAAAGCGCTAATTGATAGTTTTCTGTTTTGAGATAGGCATATCCCAGCGCATATTTTGCGGCATCCGCATTTGCTTCACCCTGTATTCCACCGCTTAATAAATAAGCATTCATGTATTTAATTACATCATCATAACGGCTTAGCCTGTACGCAACTTCCGCTTTCCAGAAATTGGCAAAAGGAAGAACAGCGCCTGCATTCGGGTCTCTTATAATTTTAGAAAGCAAATCATCTGCTTCTGTTAATTTTCCATCATTAATGTATTCGGTGGCTCTTCCAAATAAAATTTTCGGATATACTTTTTGCATATTCGCGGTGGGTTTTCCGAACGATTCATATAAGGCAAGTGCATCATTATAGTTATTGGTATTGGCCAAAAGACTAATTAAAATTTCTTTGGCTTCATTTGCATATTCTGAAGTTGGATATAAATCGAGAAACTTATTCATTTCACTTAAAGCAATATCCTGGTAACCTAATTCATAAGAAAGCTTTGCATAATTAAAGCGTGAAATTTCCTGTTGTTTCCTGTTGCTGCTGTTATTGGCGCTATATTGAAAGGCACTTCTTGCATTTGCTTTTTGATCGGTTCTTAAATACAAATCTCCCAACAAATACATGGAATTCTGCCCCATAGAATCTTTCTCATTACTTAATTGCTTAAACCCTTCAATCGCTTTGTCCACCTGGTTTGCATCATAATAACAATAGCTTAATTCATACATTATTTCTTTAGAAACTTTATCGCTATTATCAACATATTCTTTTAATAACGGCAGTGCTTTGGCAAATTGCTTTTTTTCAAAATATAATTGACCGATTAAAAGATTAAGATCAGTACGATAATAAATATCATTGCGTGATAATGCATCCTCACCATATTTAAGTGCTTCTTCTTTGTTACCTTCAAAATAATAAATCTGTGCAATATAATAAGGAACAAGGCCTTTATATTTATCCCTGTCTTCAACTTTTTTAAATGAAGTCAATGCTTCACCATAATCCCTGTCTTTATAACTGATGTAACCATAATAATAATTGGCATCATAATAATATTTATTATCCGGCAATTGATGAATTTCATTAAATAAAGGTTTTGCCTTATCAAATTGTTTCAGGTTAAAATAAGAATAAGCCAGTTCAAATTTTGCATCAGCAATTTCTTCATTGCTTAAATTATCGTAACCTGCTCTTTCATAAAAAACAACGGCCCGTGCAAAATCATTTTTTGTAAAATAATATTTAGCGAGGTGATAACTCATCATTTGTTGCCGCGGCTCATTATTAGCTGCATCAATATAGCGATGGGCTTCATCTTCTGCCACTTGTTGGTTCAGTTTAAGCCCGCAAACAATATAATAATATTCCAGGCCCTGGTTAATATAGGCGTGGTTGCTTTCTGTATTCTCCGGATATTGATCCCGCAAGGCTTTCAGCAAAGGATAGGCGAGACTGTATTCATCTTTTATAAAAAATTCTTTTGCTTCTTTAAAATTTTTTTCAGGATCAGTAACATTATAATTTGCTTGTGAAAAACAGGAAAGCGAAAGAAGAAAAAAGGTAACAGAGAAAAGAATACGGTTCATGAATTATATTTATTTTAATCTTTTTATGATGATTTGCGCATTCAACATCATAAATAGAAAACTAAAAATTTCGGCGCAAAAGTACAAACACCATTCCAGTAATTTTCTTCATCAATAAATTTAATGATGAAAATAAAACACTTTAAATTGCATTAATCTTTGTTAACACAATTGTAAAAAAATTATGAAAAGAATTCTTTCAATAAAATATTCTGCAGGAACTTTCAATTTTGGCATGCTTATTCTTCGTGTAGGCCTGGGCATTTTAATGTTAAATCATGGTTATAGCAAGTTGATTCATTTCAGCTCAATAAAAGGAACTTTTATAAATTTTATCGGGCTGGGTTCTACTTTGTCACTTAGCCTTGACATATTCGCAGAATTTTTCTGTTCTATATTTTTAATACTTGGCCTGTTTACAAGACTTGCCGTAATACCCATATTAATTGCAATGTCAGTTGCCTTGTTTAAAGTTCATCATGGCGAGTTATTTGGTGCTGGTGAAAGGGCAGCTATTTATCTTGCCTGTTGCATAACGTTACTTTTTTGTGGTCCGGGTAAAATTAGCGTCGATGGAATGATTGGGAAGTAACCGGCCTCATCCCAACCCTTCTCCAGAGGAGAAGGACAATACTTATAAAAAATTATCAATCGAGCATCAAAAATGTTTACACACAAAACACAAATAAGAATTCATTATGCACTTACCGATCAGATAAAGCCTCATCCCAACCCTTCTCCAGTGGAGAAGGACAATACTTATAAAAAATTATCAATTGAGCATTAAAATGTTTACACACAAGACACAAATAAGAATTCATTATGCACTTACCGACCAGATGGGATTTGTGTATCATGGGCATTATGCACAGTTTTATGAAATAGGAAGAACCGAAGCATTAAGAAGTCTTGGTATTACTTATAAAAGTGTTGAAGAACTTGGAGTAATTATGCCTGTAATTGAAATACATACAAAATTTTTACGCCCGGCAAAATATGATGACCTCTTAACTGTTGTAACAAACGTTACGGAAATGCCTCTTCATTATAAAATAGTTTTTCACGGAGAAATTTATAATGAACAAAATGAATTGCTCAATACAGGAACAGTAACACTCTTTTTTATGAATGCAAAAAATATGAAACGTTGCAACATGCCGGAAGCAATAAAAGAAAAAGTAAAAGAATTTTTTGAGACTTAAATTTTACTGAACAACCAACACCTGGAAAGTAGCTGAAATCATCTGGCGCCTGTAAATAATAAATTAGATCATCATTAATTTTTTACTATAAATTGCTTAAAAGAAACTTGTGAAAACAGACCTTGTTTATAAAAGTATTTTTATAAAGAAACTTATTTTATCTCTTCTTTCTTTATTTACTTTCCTGGTAGCTTGTACTCAGCAAAAGGATAACAACGACATTATTATTGCTAAAGGGCACATGCCGGCTATTGTAAAAGATAATAGGAATTCTGTTCACATAGTTTATGGAATTGGTGACAGTATTATGTATATTTTTTCAAAAGATGCAAGGTCTTATTCATCACCTGCATTAGTTGCAGTTTTACCAGGATTGTTTGCTTCAGCAACGAGAGGTCCACAGATAGCCGCTGCCACTAACGGGCTTATTGTAACTGCCAATGACAAGTCTGGAAACTTATATTGTTATAGAAAGGGCATTGATAGCAAATGGTACAAGGCAAAACGGGTAAATGATGTGAGCGAAATATCCAAAGAAGGTCTTACAGATTTGAGTGCTTATGGGTCTAATGTTTTTGTGGCATGGCTCGGTGTAAATAATCCTAAGGGCCAGAGTGTTTATGGCGCAAGATCTGAAGATGGCGGAAAAACCTGGCATAAAAATATTATCGTGTATGCTTCACCGTCTGGTACAGTTTGTGAATGTTGCAAGCCATCAGTAGAAGTTTCAGGAGACAAGGTCTATGTAATGTTTCGAAACTTTTTAAATGGAAACCGCGATTTGTATTTAATCGAATCTTCTGACGGTGGAAATACTTTCGGACAAGCACAAAAATTGGGCAATGGAAGCTGGAAGTTAGATGGATGCCCTATGGATGGAGGCAGCCTCGCAATCAATAAAAATAAAACTCCACAAACTGTTTGGCGCAGAGAAGGGAAAATTTATGCGACTCAGCCTGGTAAGCCAGAGAAGGAAATTGGAGAAGGAAAAAATTGTTCGATAGAAACAGTAAACAATAAAAATGTCTATGCCTGGACGGAGAATGGAGAAGTAGTTCTGATGAAGCCTCAAGGCCAAAAGAAGGTACTCGGAAAAGGAAGCCAGCCAATTGTTCAGGCATTCAACAACGAGCAGCTTGTTTGCTTATGGGAAAATGACAACTTAATCCATGCTGCAATCATTGGATTGTAAGCTAATCCCCGGATTTCTTATCCGAACTCTATACCTTGCGCCTTCTATTAACAGTCAAAGAAGGATTTTTTACATCTGTTTATTTTACAACCAACACCTGGAAAGTACCTGGAATCATCTGGCGCCTGGCGTTTGGATTCTGTGGATCAGCCTGGTGCAAACTCCGCAGTTGGCAAAAATAAAGCGCCCGTATTTTTATCGATTGTAATCGTCCTGGCTCCTGCCTTTGTATTTATAGTTCCCATACTTACAAATTCATTTTCGCTTTTTTCTTTGAAGGCTGAAATAGTTCCATCTCTTCCGTTGGGTACAAAAATTATTTTCTTATCAGCATCAAAAGTAGTTCCGTCAGAGCCTTCGCCTATCGGGAGCTTCGCAATAATTTTTCCGTTAGTGGCATCCATTACAATTAATAGTTTACTATCGGAGCAACCGGAAAATAACCTTTTTGTTTTAGTGTCTATAGCAAGTCCTGAAGGGCCTTCACCGGGTGCTAACGGCCAGCGGGCGACTACTTTAAAAGTTTTCAAATCAACTACCGCTATCTCATTTTTATCTTCAAGATTTACAAATAATTTTCCTTCGTTATCAGAAACTGCTTCTTCAGGTTTTCCATCTAATGCAACTGAATCAATTAATAAATTCTTTTGCGGGTCAATGATAGAAAGATTTTTACTATGGCCATTGTTGGTAATAATTTTTTTGGTGAAGGGCTCATACATAATCGCATCAGGATTGGCTCCGGTTGGTATTTGAGTTATAATTTCATTTGTTTTTAAATCAAAAACAGTAACATTATTTAATCTTCCATTGCTTGTGTAACCTCTTCCCAGTTCATTATCAAAAGCAATTCCGTGCACGCCGGTTGTGTTTGGTATATAGCCAATAGAATCACCCGTATTTGCGTCAAGAATATTTACCTGGGTTCCGTGAGAAACATACACTTTATTGTCGTTAACAGCAATATAATCCCATCCACCACCACTCGCAATATGAAATGTTTTCACAACTTTATAACCCGTGTTGTCCTGGGCGTTTGCAGATAAGATTAAAACCATTGAAACCACTAATCCGAAAAAATCTTTTGTATTCATTGTTTAAAATTTGAATTAAAGTTCATCTGTAATTCTGAAGAAAATTTGTAGATGGCATTAAGTTAATGTATTATTTAAACTTCAAATTAATATGGATGTTATTTGCTATCAGGCTGGTCGTTGTGTGTAACGTGCGTAACGCAATTCCATCGTGTTGAAAAAGGGCAAATTTAAGATGCCTTTTTTTGGCGTAATTTTTAAGTTTACACCAAAATTTCCCTCACTTCAAAATACCTTCAGATTCATTTTGTAATTTTTCGAAAAATTATAGCATTGAAAATCCTTATTATAGAAGATGAAAAGGAATTGAGCGAAGGTATCGCCACCTATCTCAAAAGTGAAGACTATGTTTGCGAAATAGCTTCGGACTTTAATAAAGCACTTGCAAAAATAGATGTGTATGATTACGATTGTATTCTTCTTGACATAACTATTCCTGGTGGAAGTGGCCTTGAGATATTAAAAGAATTAAAAGCAAACAATAAAATGGATGGCGTGTTAATTGTCTCTGCAAAAAATTCTATCGATGATAAAGTAGCAGGGCTTACATTGGGAGCTGATGATTATCTGGCGAAGCCATTTCATCTTTCTGAACTAAGCGCAAGAATTGCAGCCATTATCCGGAGAAAAAATTTTGAGGGTAACAATGTATTGAAATATGAAAACATAAGCATTGATACAGTAGCTAAATCAACATTTGTAAATAACTTTCCACTGGATCTCACAAAAAAAGAATATGAACTCCTGCTTTATTTTATGAGTAATAAAAAGAAAGTAATTTCTAAGAACGCTATAGCTGAACATTTATGGGGAGACGACATGCAGGGAAACAATGATTTTATTTATACTCATATTAAAAATTTAAGAAAAAAATTAGCCGAGGCAGGTAATGCTGATTATATTAAATCGGTGTATGGAATGGGATATAAATTTTCCGTATGATGAAATTGCTTTCGAAATACAACCGGGTAAACATAGCCGCAACAATCGTTGTATTATTAATTAGTGGAGTTCTTTATTATTTTTTTATAAAAACTGTGTTGATTCATCAGTTAGATAAAAACCTTAAGGTAGAAGAAAATGAAATAACAAATTACATACACGAAAATAATCTTTTACCTGAACCTTCCTATTCCAAAGATGAACAGGAATTTTATACACCTGCAACCAATGAAAAAATAATTCGCAAATTCAGCAGCCTCGAAATATATAATAAAGAGCATCATGAAGATATTTCTTACCGTCGATTGGAATTTCCCGTAACTGTAAATGGAAAAATGTATAGAGCTGAGGTAAGAAAATCGCAGGCAGAAACGGAAGATATTATAAAACTGATATTAAAGATTACCCTGGCAATTGTTTTATTATTACTTGTAACACTTTTTATCATTAACAGGTTTGTATTGAATAAACTCTGGAAGCCTTTTAACTCCACATTACAGCAGATAAAGCAATTCAACGTATCAGGTGACGATAATGTGCACCTTGAAGAAACAAATATTAATGAATTTGCCGAACTTAATGACGCGGTAAATATCATGACAAAAAAAGCAAGCCGCGATTATAAGGAGATAAAAAGTTTTACCGAAAATGCTTCTCACGAAATTCAAACTCCTCTCGCAATTATCAGGTCAAAACTGGAATTGCTGAGTCAATCAGAAAGCCTGAAAGAGGAACAGATGAATGCCATTCAATCTATATCAGAAACAACCACTCGTCTTTCGAAATTAAACCAGTCGCTTATATTACTTACCAAAATTGATAACCGGCAGTTCAGTGAAACTGAAAGAATAAATATAAGTGTTCTCATACAACAGCACCTTAATAATTATGAAGAACTTTTTTATGCAAAAGAAATAAGTATAACAAAAAATATTGATGAAGATGTGCTGATGACAATGAATGAAACATTAGCCGGAATATTAATTGTGAACTTATTGACCAATTCCATCAAACATAATGTTGAAGGCGGTTCTGTAACAATTGAACTAACAACAAACCATTTATCAGTTTCAAATACCGGTAAAGAGCTGCATAAAAATCCATCCATTTATTTTGAAAGATTTCAAAAAGATTCCGCCTCCAACGATTCCATGGGACTTGGTTTATCTATTGTAAAAAAAATATGCGAAACCTATAGATTTAATGTAACCTACAGTTACGAAAACAGGCAGCATATAATTGATGTTAATTTTTTCTAAATAATCCGATTTATAATCAGTTCTTCTAATTATCTCCAAAATGTGTTTCTACATTCGCCCGAACTCATATTTTTTAATCATCAAAATATTCCATCTGTCTTTTATTAATTTAGAATAATAAAACAATAATAGTATAATGCGCTTAAAAATCCTGCAATGGTCCTTGTTAATTTATTTGATGCCCTTTGGAGCATTTTCACAATCAGATACGCTCATCAACAAGCTGGACAGCCTGAGTAAAAAAACAGACAGCGCCGGCGGTCAGGTTAATAATATTTCGCCAAAAGCTTACAATGAAAATACCAAAATAACTTTCAACACTTATTTCATTCTTCTTGGAAGTGATTTGAAACAATCATTTACCAAGCCGTTTCATATGACTGGCAAAGACTGGGGAAACGTAGGGAAATTTGCATTGGTTGTAGGAGCAGTTTCACTTGCTGATGAGTCGATTCAAAAGAGCGCCTTACATCTTCGGAACAATAATAACGGCGTTGCCAGTGTAAGTAAATATGTTACGAATTTTGGGGGCCTATACGAAGCATACACGCTGGCGGCGTTAGGTGCCTATGGAATTATTTTTAAAAATGAAAAGATGAAAACAACAACGCTTCTGGCAACCCAGGCCTATATTACAGCAGCAGCAGTTGAAAGTGTAGTAAAACTTTTAACGGGCAGAACAAGGCCTTCTTATTATTCCCCGGGTATTGAAGCAGAGCCTAAGTTTTTTGGGCCTTTTGCTAAAGGTTCTGTTAACTCAGGTCATAAAAAAGTATCCAGTTCCTTCCCTTCGGGGCATACATCAGTTGCTTTTGCAGCAGCAACAGTGTATGCGATGGAATATAAAGACAAACCCATCGTACCCATAATTGCCTACAGCGCTGCAACCATGATTGGCCTTAGCAGAATTACAGAAAATAAACATTGGACTACTGATGTATTGGTTGGTGCTGCATTGGGCTTCTTATCAGGCAAACAGGTAGTTAATAACTATCACCGTTACTCGAAATTAAAAGCCCCTAATCAAAAGAAAAATACTGTAACCTTTAACTTAAATTATTATTCCGGGCATTTTGAGCCTGGATTGGTTTATAAGTTTAGATGATCTCTGTTATCGAAGTATAAAAATTTACATGATAGTCGTAGTAAAAAAGAAGTGCTTAAACGTTAATTCAGGTTACAAGTGCTTAACAAGCTTTCTCATCGGGTAAAAAAATTAATCATGCTTATAAACTAATACCGCGAAGCTATCTGGTATCATAACTTTAGTGCCCGGCTGAAACGTATTAGCGCTCAAATATATTTTTTTAGTTAAAGGATCTAACGCTATCGTTTTGGCTCTTGGTTGTGTGGTAAGCGTTTGCAAAACTGAATAAGAATCAGGAGAATCTTGTTTAATTACAGTAGTGGTGCCATCACCATTTGAACAAAAAATTATTTGATTAGTTGCATCATAAGCAACTGCGTCTACGCCTGCACCGATAGGTACCGTAGCCATCACCTTTCCTGAATTAAAATCCACCACGCTCATTCCTTTATTTTCACGGCAGGCCGTAAATAATCGTTGATGTACGGCATCCAAAGCCATGCCCGTAGGGCCGCCGCAAGGAGCCAGTGCATAAGTATGAATCACTTTCATTGTGTTCATATCAATTACTGCGAGGCTGCTTTTATCTTCCAGATTGTTATATATCAGGCCCTTTCCGTCTGATACTGCAAATTCCGGAGCTCCGCCCAAATCAATAGTTCCGGTTTGAGTTAAGCTGTTAATATCAACTACGCAGGCATTATTACTGTCTCCGCAAAATGCCAATACTTTTTTTGAGAACGGATCGTACATTATCGCATCGGGCTTGTTGCCTGTTATTTTTATAGTCTTTATTGTTTTAAATGTGGTAAGATCAAACACTATAACTGCATTGTCCTTTCCATCGCTTATAAAACCTTTATTTACTTCGTTGGCAATAGCAATTCCATGAACGCCTTTCATATTATCAATGCTTCCAACAGGGTGTTCGGTATTTAAATCAATAATATTAACCGACGTACCGTGTGACACGAATAAATGGCGGTTAGCAGTATCTATGGATAAATAGTCGTAGCCGCTGTTGCCTGGTAAAGAAATTTTTTTGTCAAATGAATATAATGATTGCGCTTGCGCAGAGAAAGTAATTATAATAACAAGCGCTGTGGCTAAAAAATAAACCAGATTTTTTTTCATAATATTTTTTGCACAAATTATACAAATATGGCATTGCAAATAATTTATGGCATTAACAAATTGTAAAAACATTCTGTAGCAAATCTGTAGTTGAAACTGTTGTTACGAAATGTTTAAGTAATCATTACTTTATCATTATGTTAATGCTAATAAAATGTTATTGTGAATAAGATACAATGTATAAAGGCACATTTGCACTTTAAATATTTTACTACATGAAATTTGATACATGAAAAATGCCGTTGGGTCAATAACATTTTTGATGGTTTTACTATGTATGAACACTGTAGCACAAGTAGAGGTAAAAGGAACTTTATACAATCATTCTGCCACACAAAAAATAACAGGAGCATCTGTTTCACTTACAAACACCAATGGTACCACTTTGCAAACTATTACCGAAGATGATGGTGAATTTAAATTTAAAGATGTCCCTTTTGGTAATTATACACTTCAAATTACTGCTATCGGATTCAAAAACTATACACAATCACTGATAGTAACAAAAGACAAAACGAAACTCAATATCTTACTTATTGAAAATATCAAAGTACTTGGCGCCGTACATGTATTTACAAAAATTAATGGAGAAGAAGAATCGTCTTCCCGTATATATGAAAAAAATGCCAATAACATTACCAATGTAATTTCTGCCGAGGCAATGCAACGTTCTCCTGATATTAATGCAGCCAACGTATTACAAAGAATGAGCGGCGTTACCTTACAGAAGAACAGTGGTGCCGATGAGGCCTATGCAATTATCAGGGGTTTAGAACCGCGTTATAATAATACACTTATCAATGGAGTAAAGATTGCAAGCCCTGATGAAAAATCGAGATTTGTTTCATTGAATGTAGTACCGTCGGACTTGTTGCAGAAAATAGAAGTAAGTAAATCGCTTTTGCCTGAAATGGAAGGTGATGCCATTGGAGGAACAGTTAATCTTGTTATGAAAGATGCACCTGACTCCGTTTTGGTAAAAGCAATTGGCTCATTAGGATACAGCAATATTTTCTTCGACAGGAAATATGTTACATTTTCTAAAAAAGACATTCAGCAAAAAAGTCTATACGAAAGAAAAGGCGCCGGTTACACAGCACAGCCGGATGATTTCAGCAGGACTAATCTTGATTTCAAAGAAACTACATCACTACCTACAGGGGTTTTAGGTTTTACTTACGGAAAAAGATTTTTAAAAAATAAATTAGGGTTTCTGATAGCAGACAATTTCCAAAACCAATATTATGGAACCAATTCTATATATAACCAGGCAGTTCCGGATATTTATCTTAATCAGCCAACGATCTCAGATGTTGCCGTCAGGAGTATTTCTACACAGCAATTAAATAATGGATTGACCTTTCATCTTGATTACAATATCAATGACCGCAATAAGATTATTCTTACCAATGTTTTTTTATACAGTTACCTGGCGCAGGCAAGAGAAATAATTGATACCGCCATTAAAGGTGGCAACGGCGGAAGAACAGTGCCTGGAACCGGGCCCTGTTAGTAATGACTATCTTTCAATAACAGATCACCAGGTTATTGAAAACTTAAAACTTGAAGGAAAGCATATTCTATCTAATCATTTCCTATTTGACTGGGCTGGCGTTTTTTCAACTGCTTCAAAAAGAAGTCCCGACAGAGCTGACTTAAACATCAATACAAAAATTGATACGTTTCATACTACGGGTGATATCAACGGGCCTTATACATTTGTAACAAACACCTTATTATTTTGATGAAATATCAAGGATATGGCAGCACAACAATGATAAGGATTATAATGCATTAGCTAATATTACCTATCGCTCAACATTAAATAGTGTTAGTTAGAACTTAAAGCCGGCGGCCTTTACAGGCATAAAACAAGATATAACCTGCAGGATGAATATGACTTAAAGCCTACTGCCAACAGTAATGGTGTGAAGCAACAATTTAATGATATCTATTCAGCACAATGGGTAGTGTATAATACTCAGGGAACCCAGGCTTATGATATTAATAATTATAAGTGTTTGAAAATATTACAGCAGGTTATGGAGAGGCGAAAATTTCAACAAACAATTTTGATTTGTTTGGTGGTGTAAGGGTTGAAAAAACAGAACAGGGTTATACGTTGAATACTTTTTATCCCACAGGTGTAAACGCAGTTACTAAAAACTATACTGATGTTTTGCCCAGCATCATGTTTAAATATAAATTAAATAATAAAACCAATATCCGGCTTTCTTATTTTAAATCTATATCAAGGCCAAATTATTATGAATTAGTTCCAGCTACACTATTAAGCAACAGCACTCCTACAGCAGAAACAGGCAATCCTGATCTTAAACATTCCATTGCAGATAATTTTGATATACGATATGAATTGTTTCCTAAAGATGAAGAGCAATTATTTATTGGCGGTTTTTATAAAAAAATTAAAGACCCTATTGAGTATGCTTATGAAGGTGTAGAAACCTACACTCCGCAAAATCTTGGAACTGCTACCGTATATGGAGGAGAAATTGTTTATACAAAATATTTTGGGAACATTGGAATGACAGGTAATTACACCTACATATATTCTGAAATATCTTCTCCAAAATTTTATACAGATGTAGTTGCGCAAACCACCGATCCTAATAGGTTACAGAAAAGACCCTTACAGGGACAAACAAATAATTCATTAAATCTTTCATTACTATATAAAAATGACAAAGCATAAAATCTTTGCACAGCTTGCCTATGAATATATTGGTAAAACACTTGCACGTGTTTACCCTGTTTATGGATATGATTATTATCAACCACCTCAATCATTTCTTGCTTTATCAGCTGAGAACAATTGTTAACAGGCATTTACTGCTTTTGGCAAATTCAATAATCTTTTAAATACACCATCTGTTAATAAAATAAATACTCTGTTGGTAGGTAAAGACACTTATAAAGTCAAATTTCAGTATTGGTATTCGGTATTCTAATTAAACTAATAAAAATAAACAATCATGAAAACAACACATTCTTTTTTGCTCATTGTTATGTATTGGCACGGTATTATTTTCCTGTAGTAAAAAAGATACTACCACCGTAATTACACCAACCGTTCCTCCATCAAACCCTATTACGCCCGGGCAATATTTCGGGTTTTGTGAAAGGCACTTTAACAACGGCAATACCTATTATATAACCGCTGACCTTACCATTAAAGCAGGTGATACACTTGCCTCACAGCAAGGCGTAACCGTAATTGTAAAAAACAATGCTCAAATAAATGTAATAGGAGTTTTGTTCATTGTTGGAACGAAAGATACAACCTGTATCTTTTAATTCAGATAGTAATACTCCCGGTTCATGGGGTGGCTTTCAATGTGACAGTGCACAGGCTGTAACCATTAAATGGGCACATATCGATAACACCGGTGGCCCTGATCCTGCAGGTAGATCCAAGAAAATCACTTGATTAGTTGCTGCTCCAATACAATGTTGATATAGAAGATTCCTGGTTTACCAATGGACAGGATGATCTTATCAGGTATGCAGAACGGCGCAATAATTTCAATATTATGAGGAATACAATTCTTTCATCCGGCAGTACTGATGGTGAAGCAATTAATATAAAAACCGGTGTAACCGGTACAGTAGCTTATAATGTTGTTTACAGCCAGGCAGGTACAGGTGTAAAATTAGAAACAGATGATGTACTGCCTTTTCCGCAAACCAGTTGTGGATGTTTATAACAATACGCTTGTATCAAACGGATGGAGAAGAGGCGCTGCAGAACCAGGCAGAGGTGTATCAGTTGGTTTAAATGCAAAAGCAAATATTTATAACAATATCATGGTGAACAATTACCAGGGATCTTGAAATATTTACAGATGCTGATACAGTTAACACTCATTATGGAAATAATCTTTTTTATGCTTCTGCAGATAGCTATACAGATACAACTGTCCACCAAATATCATCAATTTCAATACGCGGTAATTTTTATCCCAAGATGGCGTGGGCAAGCCTCAATCAACAGATCTTATTTCAACAGCTGTTGGTAATATAGATCCAATGTTTCAAGCTTTTGATGGAACGATTGCTGCACCAAATGGCGCTGCCTACTTCCAATAATTTTCATTTGCAAGAGTGGTTCACCGGCTTTGGGAAAAGGTAATGCCACCTATAGCAATGATATTGGTGCTTATACATCAGATGCAACAAAAGCAATCAACATTAAAATACACAAATAATATTTCTAAGCGGGTGTTTAACGCCCGGTTTTTAATAGAATTAAATTTATGAAACAACTTTATTGTTTGGTAATGATAATGTATGCATATGTTTCATGCTTTGCTCAAAATACTAATTATAAAAAGGAACAGTCAACCGGTTATAAAGGCATTGTTATAAAAGATCTGAAAGCCGTAAAGGGATTAAGCTTTTGTGTAATCGGCGATTGGGGAAGATATGGTGATTATTATCAAAAAGGCGTGGCAGAACAATTAAGCAGTGCTATTACAGGAGTCGGCGCATCTTTCATAATTTCTACCGGCGACAATATTTATCCCAGCTGGAGTTGTCAGCGAATATGATCCTGCATGGAAATATGCGTATGAAGATGTATATAACAGTTACCCAACGCACATTAACTGGTATGTTGTTCTTGGTAATCATGATTATAAAACCAATCCCGATGCAGAAGTTGCCTACAGTAAAATAAGCGCAAGATGGCACATGCCTGCAAGATATTTCAGCATTAAAAAAAATATAGGAAAGGATTCGGCTACTACAGCCGAATTCTTTTTTATTGATACTACTCCTTTTCAAAAAGATTATTATAAAGAACCTGATTATGCCAGCCATGTTGCGGGAAATGATACTACTGCACAACTAAACTGGCTGATAAATGGCTTGAAAAACAGCACAGCAAAATGGAAATTTGTTATAGGCCATCATCCTTTATATTCAGCAGGGAAAAGAAAAGGAAAACTTGGACGATATGATAGATGCTTTCCGGGAAATATTTGAAAAATACAAGGTGGATGCTTACTTCTGTGGCCACGAACACCAGCTTGGAAGTTGACAAAGAAGATGGCTATCATTTTTACCAATTCATTTCAGGAGCAGGATCAGAATCTACGGCAGTTACTAACGCTCCCTACACGAAGTTTACCGCACAAGACCATGGCTTTTTAACCGCAGGAATAAGCGGCAATGAAATGCTGATACAATATATAGATGCGGATGGTAAAATTATTTATACCACAACCGTAAAGAAATAGAATGTATTCATATATTAATCACAGCCGAATTTTGTCTACAGTAATATAATATCAAATAAAAGAACAAATCTTACCAATCAAATAAAAGAATCTAACGTATAAGCTTAAACGCAAACGTCCAGTCTCCTGCAGGGCATTTTGAACCGAATTAATTTATGAGTTTAACTGACAGAAATTTACAATAACACAAAAATTATATACCTGCGATCCAGCAATAAAAATGCCTTTAATTGCTTTTTATAACACCACCCTTCCCGTATACGAGCTACATGCCGCATCCTTTTCATCGTGGCTTATAAAACCCATCCATGTTTCAGCAATACCATGCATAGAAAGCATATCAAGTGTGGCATTACCACTCGCTCTCGTTCCTGCATTTAATGAATAAATAATTTGCTTTATCTCAGTAAAGTAAGCTACCAGCACTACCTTATCATCAGCCTTTGCCGTTCCGGTACCGGTATTGTCTGTCCATGTAAATACTATATTGCCTTCCGCATTAAGAACCGCCGATCCATTCACAGGAGATGGCAGCGGCCCTTTTGAAATCGATACCAAAGGATAAGCAATAGCAACGTCAGGATAGCTGCCAATAATTGCCTGGTTCATAACCGCGCTGGTAGCCCTGTTATAGCCTGAGCCTGTATTACCGTAAGCAGGAAAGGTCTTATTAAAAAAATCCTTACCTGCAAACGGCTTTATAAATTCGTTGCACACTTTTATCTTTTGCTGCTGCGCCAGTCTTTTAGGGGTCATCACATTGCCCGATTTTCTTCGCCTGCTGCGAACGAAGTTGGTGCCATATCTCATATAACCGGATACATTACCCGCAGTGCCGATAAAGTCTCCGAGTATGCCATTAGGAATTCTTGCCATAACAATACATTTTAATTATTAAAGAAATACAATAAAACTGGCATTCAATAGTTTTCTCATCAGTTAAAACGAAAAAAAATTGCAATTATTGTGGAGACTATTCGATCTTTCAGACCGAATAACAACCGGTTTAGGACCGAATAAGAAGCGATTTATAAGTAGTTTAAATAGTAAAAAGGTATTTGGCAATGATGGGAAAATGTTTTTGCCATTATATAATACATAAGGGGGATTGCAATGGCTTTAAAGAAACCAGAAAAGTGAAATTTCTAAAACAGTTTCAGGGCGTATTTCTATTCTGATGGGGGATTTAGATTTACCTGGTTGTCTTCTTTTGATTTTTTAAATTCCAGGCCGCCAAACTTCCAGGTAAAATTGATTCCGAATGACCTGTAAGGTATTTGCTGAAGGCTATTAACGGTGAAATCCGGACCATATACAGAAGTCTTGCGGTTTACATATTCATTAAACGGATTATCTGCCGTGAAGGCTATACTTCCTTTCTTTTTCCAGATTTGCTTTCGCAATGCCATGCTATACGTGATAAATGATGGATAAATACCCTGCGCCTCATGACGGGCAGAATTAAAATTTCCAAAAAATTCGCCTGCCAGTGTCTTTGAAAACTGGTAGCTGGAATTAATATTTAAACGATAGTTAAAGCTGGTGGAATTCTGCCCGGGCACTACTGCATTGATGGTGTGCCGGTAAAACCCAAAAACATTTGTTCTTAGTGTAAACTTTTTGGTGAAATTAATATTGGCAAACAAGCTCAAGCCAATATTATTTTCGATGCCAATATTTTCTTTCGTACTAACGGTAACGTTAGTGTAAGTGGTATCGCCCACTACAAGGGTGGGATAATATAATATATAGTTTTGTATATCATCATTGTTGCGGCGGTAAAAAGCGGTAATCACAAAGGAACCTTTGTCACCTAAATCCTTACTGTATCCTAATTCCAACCGATTGCCGATTTCAGGCGTAAGATAGGGATTACCGGTTGTTATATTTTTGGGATCACTGGTATTTATAAAGGGATTCAAATCGCCGTAGTCAGGTCGTTCAATTCTTTTGGAATAACTCAATTTCAGTGACGCATTATCTTTTAGCTTTCTTAAGAAAAATATAGAAGGCACCAATGTGTTGTAGCCCGGTGAATTTATTTGCTGTTGCGCCTGGGAGTAATAAGAATCAATTTCTGTTCGCTCGTACCTTCCTCCAATTTTAGCGTCAAAAAGATGCCCCACCGGGAAACTCAGTTCAGTATACACCGCATAAATTTTTTGATGATAGCGGAGTGAATTTGATAAAGTACTATCGTATAAAAAAGTCTTGTGATTGGGCTCGAAACTATTGACCGCTGCAGAACTATTAATGTCGTATAAGTTCAATTTACCTCCAATTCCTAAAATTATTTTTTCAGATATTGGCTCATTATAGTCAATGCGAATTTCGTTTTCATTTTCTTTGCCGGGATTTACATTATTGATACCATAGATGAGAGAATCTTCAGGTAATAAATATTGATTGTTGTTTGACAATCCTGAATTATTTCCGAAACTGCTGATCGCTGATATCTCAAACTCACGGCCTTCTTTATCAAAAGTTCTTTTATAATCGAGGTTTACATCAATATTCTGAAAGAGGAAGGAGTTCCCTGATTCATTTAATGTTTCTATTTCGGAAAGAAGATTACCCGCGGTATCAAAAATTTGTTGCGACTGGTTGGTAAAGCCGGAACCGGAGCGGCCAAAATTGTTGTAATTAACAGAACCGGAAAAATTATTTTTGGTATGATACGTCCAGTCGAAGCCCAGGCCGGTTTCCAATCCATGGCGGGTAAAGCCGGAACTTCCATCCTGGTGCAAAAGTTCGGTAGTGCTGTCTAAGGAATTGTTGGATATTCTATCATAGACACTGGGGGTGGTTGAATGTAATCTTGTATTTCCACTAACAAATGCGTTAACGCCAAAGCCTTTATTCCGTGCATTAAAATTGAATGACCCATTCTCAAGGCGGCTGCCTGCTGTTAAGGAAACATTACCATTAATACCTTTGGCGGTATTCTTTTTTAAAATAATATTGATGATACCGCCTAAGCCCTGCGCATCGTATTTGGCCCCGGGATTGGTAACCACTTCAATGCTTTTGATCTGACTGGCAGGTATTGATTGCAGCACATCAGTTATATTATTACCAAAGACAGAAGAAGGCTTTCCATTTATTAAAAAACGCACACTTGTACTACCGGCCAGTTCTACGTTTCCGTCAATATCAACCGATACCTGCGGCACCTTCTTTAAAATATCAGTAGCAACGCCGCTTTGAGAAGTAATATCCTGGTCCGCATTAAATACAATTTTATCAATTTTATTTTCAATAATATTTGGCTTCGCTGAGATGGTTACTGTTTGCAGCATCACAGCTTTTTTTACCAATGTGATCGTTTTAAGATCAACGGGCATGTTTTGATGATTCACCAAAATATTACTAAAAGTAAAAGGCTTGTAATCGCTATACTCAATTACCACTTTATAAATTCCGTCAGAAATGTTATTTACGGAGAACATTCCTTTAACATCTGTTATACTTCCATTTACGGGCTTGTTATCACCGGCCAAAAACAAAGTTATGGTAGCATAATTGAGGGGTTCGCCGGATAAAGAATCAATCACTTTACCCGTTAAATCAGCATGTACACCAGGTTCTTGTTTTCTTTGAGCCTGAAGGGTATAAAAGTTAGCAATAATGAATAGAAAAACGATTCCTTTCCTCACACATAATAATTAAGACCTGCAAAAGTAACGTATCATTCTGTAGTAAAGTTGATTTCACATGCGAGCCACAAGCCTCATCGCTGCGGAAAGTTTTTATATAAGGCTTTTTGTTTTAATATATATTTTAGAAATACTTTATTTCGGTTTTATGAATACGGCTTCTAAATCATTAACAATTATGAATTATCCCGAATTCTTTTTATAACTATTTCTATATTTTTCTGTTTTCCTTCTTTTAATAAAGCCTGGCAATAGGAAGTAAAATATTTATGTTTCAGCAGAAAACTGAGTACATTTTTATCCCAGTCAACAGAAGAGGTATGATTTCTTAATTCGTATTCTCTCTTTATTTGACTATCTGTGTATAAAAATTCTTTGGTACCCAAATTATACGTATCAGCGTCACACAAAATTTCCTGTAACAGCGTCGAAGGATTATGAGGTATTGTTGTAGCCAATATGCATCCGGTAATCAAATCTATTATTTTGTTGTCGGTTATAATCCCTTCAAGATAATCTCTCATAACAGTCACACTCCTTGCCTCATGATTCAGCGATGCTCCGGATAACTGACCGGCATCATGAAACCATGCGGCAACAATCAATACAAACAGGTCGGTGTCACTGATAGTATAAGCTCCGGATATTTCATGACACCGCTGCACAACCTTTTGAGTGTGTCTAAGATTATGATAGAGCAATTCATTATGTTGGGAAGCATTGTAAAGAGTTTCAACATAAATCTTTACATTATGCAAAATAACAGGAGTATCCATGTTACTTTAGTTTTAACGATGAAAATATTATCCAATTTTGAAGAAAAATTGAACAGGTTTTATTATTGTTCATGTTCTCATGATTCTTCAAATTTTCACCAGATTGGGTAAATACTTTTGAATGATTATTAAATAAAAGTAAGAACATGCAAAAGATTATGAGCCTGGTTATAATATTCATTGTATTAAGCATCGCAACATTTGCGCAGGAAAAAAGCGAAGGAAACGAACACATACAAGTACCCTCAAAAGTTACAACAGCTTTAAAGCAAAAATACCCTGAAGCAAAAAACGTTGGTTGGGAAAAAGAAAATGGTAATTATGAAGCCAACTGGGGAGGTAAATCGGGAGAAGATAATTCAGTACAGTTTACACCGCAAGGAAGCTTTGTTGAAATTGTAAAGGCCATACCGGTCAATGATCTTCCTCATAATATAATTACTTATGTGAATGAACATTACAAAGGCTCTAAAATTACAGAAGCAGGAAAAGTAACTGATGCAGCAGGTAAAACATCGTATGAGGCAGAGGTTAAAGGAAGAGATATTATTTTTGATGAAAATGGAAATTTTTTAAAGGCAGAAAAATAATTACTTAAAAACCCTGATATTAGCTATCTCTTTAAAAGAGATGGCTTTTGTTTTAAATAAATGAAAATAAAATCTTTTATATCTTTTCTGCCTTTTCTTGCACCCCTGTTTTGCATCGGGCAAACGAAGAGCCTTTCTTATTTTGTGGATAGCTCCATAAAAAATAATCCGCAATTATATGAATATCGCAATCTTATTTTATCAAACAGTATAGACAGTCAGTTAATTGTGGCTGCGAATAGATTCCAGGTTACAGGAAGCGGTAATGCCTATTATGCGCCTGTTATAAATGGCTATGGATATGATGCTGCAATTACTAATGGTCAGCAATTATCTGCATTGGTTGCATTAAATAAACAGGTTTATAATAAGAGAAATCTTAGTCTTCAATTTCAAAGTTTGCAACTCCAAAGCGATTCGTTACAAGTTAGTTCGTCTATTACCAAACAGGATATTAAAAGGTCAATCATCAGCCAATATATAACAACCTATGGTGATCAGTTGCAAATTGATTTCATCAATGAAGTGATTAATTTGCTTGGTAATGAAGAATCTATCTTAAAAAAACTTACACAAAAAAATGTTTATAAACAGGCAGATTATTTAGCTTTCCTTGTTACGCTGCAACAACAGGGGTTAACACGCAGTCAACTTTTGGTTCAATATAAAAATGATTATGCTACTTTAAATTATTTCGCCGGAATAACAGATACAACTACCACACCCCTTGCCAAACCTGGTATTTCTATGATAAAAAAATTTATGTATGACAGCAGTGCCTTCTTCTTAAAATATAAAATTGACAGCCTCAGCCTTGTAAATCAAAAGTCAATAATTGATGTAGGCTACCGGCCTAAAGTAAGCCTGTTTGCTGATGCGGGATACCTGTCAAGCTTTATACTTACACCTTATAAGAACTTTGGAACAAACTTTGGCATTAATCTTACCGTCCCAATTTATGACGGGCACCAAAGGCAATTGCAATACACAAAACTTAATATACAAGAGAGAACGAGGCTACGGCAAAGAGATTATTTTACCCAACAGCTAACGCAACAGGTGCAGCAATTACAGCAGCAGTTAACAGCGCTTGAAAGCCTTACCGGGCCTATCAATCAACAAATAAAGTACCTGGAAACATTAATACAGGTGAATGGGAAATTACTTGAAACAGGTGATATAAAAATTACTGATTACGTGTTGGCTTTAAATAATTATATAACCTCAAGAAATCTTGTAATACAAAATGAAATTGCACGTTACCAGATAATTAACCAATTAAATTACTGGAATACTAACAATAATTAATAATAGAAAATAATAAAATATAAAACATGAAAAAGTTTGACGGAAAAAGTCTTTTATTATTTTTTTATTTACTAACGCTAATGCTTAGCTGTAAACAAAAGGAAACCGTTAGCGAAGATGATTCTATTGTACAAACACACACACCCGTTACCGTTACTTCCATGAGTTACGACTCTTTACAGGAATATATTGAACTGAATGCAACTTCTTCATTTTTACAAAAAAGCTATGTGAAATCAAACTTAACCGGTTATGTAAAAAAAGTAAATATAAAAATTGGTGATCATGTAAATAAAGGTCAAATTTTATTTGTATTAAAAACCAAAGAAGCAGAGGCAATCGGCAATTCAGTCAATACACTTAATCCTGATTTTAAATTTTCAGGAATAAATTCAATAACCGACAACACCACGGGATTTATTACCGAGCTTGACCACCAGGAGGGCGATTATGTGCAGGATGGAGAACAACTTGCCGTTATAAGCGATTCAAAAAGCTTTGTATTTGTACTGAATGTACCGTATGAAGATATTTCTTATGTGGCTATTGGCAAAGATGTTGAAATTATATTGCCCAATAAAGAGCGTTTATCCGGTATAGTTAGTTCCCCTATGCCAATGATGGATTCTGTATCACAAACACAAACATTTGCAATAAAAGCAAATGCGACTCATAACATTCCTCAGAACCTGGTAGCGACTATAAGAATTATAAAAGTATCCAAAGCTTCTGCCGCAACCTTACCTAAAAATTCAGTTTTATCCAATGAAACCCAATCAGAGTTTTGGGTTATGAAGATGATTAATGATACTACTGCAATAAAAGTTCCTGTAAAAAAGGGATTGGAAAGTGGTGATAGAGTTGAGATTGTTTCGCCGGAATTTTCACCAAATGATAAGATATTATTAAGTGGGAATTATGGGCTGGCAGATACAGCGTTGGTAATTGTAAATAAATAAAATGTGCGATTAGAAATGTGAGATGCACAATGTTCGATGTACGATGAAGGGAATATAATTATTGAATTGTTATAGGATTAATTTATTAAAGCAAAAAATTTAAAGACTTTATTGTAAGTCTTTTCCTTATCCTTCGGGAAAGGGTTGGGATGAGGCCATTATGAAAAATTATTTTACAACACATAAAAGCCCTTTAACTGTTGTCATTTTTATGTTGATAGCAGGCGGATTGTTTGCTTACAGCAAATTGCAGACTTCACTTTTTCCTGAAATTACATTTCCCAAAATAAAAATTATTGCAGATGCAGGCTTGCAGCCCGTTAATAAAATGATGGTGACTGTTACCCGTCCTTTGGAAAATGCCATTAAACAAGTACCCAACCTTATTGATGTACGAAGCATAACCAGCAGGGGAAGTTGTGAAATATCCGCGTTTATAAACTGGGATGCAAATATTGACGTGAGCCAGCAACAGATACAAGCAAGGATTGCAGAAATAAGAAACAATTTACCTCCGGAGGTTAATATTACCGTTGAGAGAATGAATCCTTCTATATTACCCATAATGGGTTACTCGGTGGAAAGTCATCAGCTCTCTCCTATTGAGCTGAAAGAACTTGCCATGTATACGATAAAGCCTTACCTGAGCCAGGTTGCAGGAGTTTCCGAAATTAGAATTATTGGTGGCAAGTCCAAGGAATTCCGTGTGAATCTTGACGTTCAAAAGATGAGTACGTTATCAGTAACTCCTGATGCGATAAACAATGCATTGGCACAAACTAATTTTATAAAATCAAACGGATACCTTTCTGATTATAACTATCTCTATCTAACGGTTACTGATGCTTCTGTTCAATCTCTTGATGATTTAAAAAATGTTGTTGTAAGTAATAATACCAGGCGCATAGTAAAACTTGAAGATATTGCCGATATAGAAATAAATGAAGCAGTTGAATATATAAAAGTAAATGCCAATGGAAAAGAGGGTTTGCTGATAGCTGTAATAAAACAACCTAATAGCAATCTTGTTGATGTATCCAGGCAAATGGAAAATAAGATTGCTGAGCTAAGAAAATCACTTCCCAAAGATGTGACCATTAAACCTTATTATATACAAGCTGACTTTGTGAATGAATCTGTAAGAAGTGTTGCTGATAGTTTATGGATCGGGCTTGCGTTAGCGATTATTGTAGCCATTATTTTTCTTCGGTCATTTAAAGCAAGTGCAACAATATTAATAACGATTCCGGTAACACTTGGTGCTACTTTAATAACACTATACGGTGCCGGCTATACGCTGAATATAATGACACTTGGCGCCATTGCTGCTGCAATCGGTTTAATAATTGATGATGCTATTGTGGTTGTTGAACAAATTCATCGCACGCATGAGGAAAATCCTGATGATGAATATAAAAATATTGTTCACAATGCTATTAAATATTTGTTTCCTGCAATGGTGGGCTCTTCTTTAAGTACCATTGTTATTTTTATTCCATTTATGCTCATGAGTGGTGTTGCGGGCGCTTATTTTAATGTGCTTACCAATACTATGATTATCACACTTGTGTGTTCTTTCTTTGTAACATGGATAGGATTACCCGTTATTTACTTATGGTTTTCTCCTAAAAAGAAAAATGAAAATACTGTCCTCAAAAAAGAAGAATATCATGAAGTAAAAAAACAAAAATGGGTTTCATGGTTTATTATGCGGCCATGGATCAGTTTTATTTTTGTTGCCGGTTTAATTGCAGCAATTATTTTGATATTACCTCAATTGCAAACTGGCTTTCTTCCTGAAATGGATGAAGGAAGTATTGTACTTGATTATGCATCTATACCGGGAACTTCATTAACTGAAACAGATAAAGAGTTGCAGGCAATAGAAAAACTAATTATTGCAGATCCCGAGGTGGCTGCGTACTCACGGCGCACAGGAACCCAAATGGGATTTTTTATTACCGAACCTAATACAGGCGATTATCTAATACAATTAAAAAAGAACCGGAAAAAAACAACAGACCAGGTAATTGAAGATCTTAGAACGCAGATTCAATCTTCGCAACCTGCACTCAGGATAGATTTTGGACAGGTAATCGCTGATATGTTGGGAGACCTAATGACATCAGTGCAGCCCATTGAAATAAAAATTTTTGGCAATGACCAGCGCAAGTTACATGAGCTGGCCAATCAGGTTAATAAAATTGTTGCAGATACAAAAGGCACTGCAGATGCCTTTGATGGAATTGTTATTGCGGGCCCGTCTATGAGTCTTCTCCCTGATTATTCAAAGCTTGCTCAATTTGGGATTACCCCTGCCAATCTTCAATACCAGGTGCAAACATCACTCGAAGGAAATTTGATCGGTAGCATTTATGACAAAGACCGCGTTTACCCGGTACGGTTAGTTTATCCAAATAGCAGGCGAATGAGCGTAGATGATCTTAAAAAAATAGAAGTTTTTTTGCCTGATGGCAGATTAAAATCTATAAGTGAACTGGCCACTATTGAAGTTAATGCAGGTGATGCAGAAATTCAAAGAGAAAATCTTCAATCAATGGGTGTTGTTACTGCGAGGCTTGAAAACCGCGACCTTGGAAGCACTATAAAAGATATTAAAGCCAATGTAAGTAAGCAGGTACATCTCCCCCAAGGTTACACTATTGAATATGGTGGTGAATATGAACAGCAACAAAAATCTTTTTCGGAATTATTACTGATATTGATTACCTCCAGCATTCTTGTTTTTGGTGTAATTCTATTCTTATTTAAAAGTGTAAAAACAGCTCTTACCATTTTAATTATTGCTGTATTAGGAATTGCAGGGAGTTATATTGCTTTGTTTATTACACATACTCCTTTAAATGTTGGAAGCTATACAGGGCTTATCATGATAGTTGGAATTATTGGTGAAAATTCCATCTTTACTTACCTGCAATTTAAAGAAACGCTGCATGAAAAAAGTGTTAATGATTCTATAGTATATGCCATCTCCACACGTTTAAGACCAAAGCTTATGACGGCCTTCGGAGCCATTATTGCTTTAATGCCCTTGGCATTGGGAATAGGCGCCGGCGCTCAATTACATCAGCCTTTAGCCATTGCCGTTATAGGAGGCTTTATAATTGCATTACCGTTATTACTTATAGTTCTGCCATCTATGCTGAGATTATTGTATAGAAATTATCAATCTAAAGTTTAAGCTTACAACACAATATTTATATGTTCAGGTTAAATGAGACTTATTTATTTTTTTATACTAAATTTTTCAACTCCTTCTTTTGTTATGATTACTGGTTTAATAAAACCATTTGCATCAAAATACATTTTATCAATACAAACAACTCGTGAATTACCATCTGTTTCACCCAATGGCCTGCGGTGATAAACAATATACCAATTGTCTGTACCGGGAATATTTATAACTGAATGATGGCCGGCACCTGTTGCAATTGCAGGATCCTGTTGTAATATTTTTCCTATTCTTTTAAAAGGCCCAAATGGTGAATCTCCAATTGCGTAAGCAACACTATAATCCGGCCCTGTCCATCCTCCTTCCGACCACATGAAATAATATTTATCTTTTCGTTTAAACATAACCGAACCCTCAACATAACCATCAGGCGTAATTTCTTTAAACGTGGTTCCATTTTTAAAAGGAATAAATCCTGTGAAATCATTATTCAGTTTAGCAATATTGCAATGGCGCCATCCGCCATAAATAAGATAATAACTTCCATCAGTGTCTTTAAAAACAAACTGATCAATTGGCTGGGCACCGTTATGAAATTTATCAACAAGTGGTTTACCAAGATAATCTTTGAAGGGGCCTTCCGGTTTATCCGCAACAGCAATACCAATGCCCCCGGTTTGCTCATCGTTCTGAATATCGTTAGCGCCAAAAAAGAAATAGTACTTTTTATTTTTCTCAACAATTGCAGGTGCCCACATAGCACGATGCGCCCATTTAATTTTTGAAGTGTCCGTTATATCACCATGTTTTGTCCAGTTTACTAAATCCGTAGACGAAAATGCATCAAAAAAAACCTGTTTATCGTATGGCGCGGAATAGGTAGGATAAATCCAGTAAGTATTATTAAAGATGGCAGCTTCAGGGTCAGCATACCAACCGGGGAAGATAGGGTTACCTGATTTTTCGGAAGTAAGTTTTGTTTGGGAGAATAAAGTAAACCTTATAGAAAATGTAATGTAAAAAAATATAATAAGTCTTTTCATTATCCGTTATTTAAGAGGAAGAGGAAAAATACATGTAGAAAATGGGAATCTACTGCAGTAACAAATGCAAGATACAAATCGCACTTGTGCAATTACATATTTCATTTTCTCAATTTTTATGCTTTAAATTATTTATAATTTATTTTATTATAAATTCAAATCATAAATCAAAGAGTCTATTTAAAATGTTTTAACATCATTTATTTTTTTTCTCAACCTAATAAAAATCAATACGATATAGCCATATTTTTATAACAAATATTTCCAGGAGAAAAATATGGCACGATTATGGAAAATAACTGGATGAAATAAAAAAGACATTTTTCAATTAGTTTTTAACCTATCCAAAGACAACTATAATTAAAATTTAAAAAAAACTTTTCTTAAAACAAAAAATCAAAATTATGAGCACCACTAATTTTCCAACGGCAACTAATTCGGAACCACAGGAACCAAGGAAAAATTTTAAAAATCTTATTATAGGAATTTTAGCCCTCGCATTGGTAGGAACCGGCATTGCATTAGTTGTTGACAAAAACAAAAGCAGCGACACTATTCAACAACAAGAAACTCAAATTGCAACTGTAACGGATCAAAAAAGTGAAATACAAAGAAGCTTTGATGCATCATTATCGCGTCTTGATTCTTTGTCAACACTTAACACAACTTTGCAGAATCAACTTGCTGATGATAACAAAGAAATCGCTGGTAAAAAAGCAGAAATCCGCAGTATCTTAAATAAGAAAAATGCTACGGCTGCTGAATTAAGCCGGGCAAAAGAGCTTATTGCCAGCCTGAATGATAAAATCAGTGGCATGGAACAGCAGATTGCCCAATTAACACAGGATAATCAAAATTTGACACAAGACAAGGCAACACTTACACAGGAAAAAGAAGTATTGACTCAAAACCTTACCACGACAACAGCTACTAAAGATAGCCTTGCACAAAAAGTTGATGTTGCTTCTACATTAAATGCTTCTAATATTGATATTACGCCTGTGGATGTAAAAAATAATGGTAAAGAAAAAGTTACTTCAAAAGCAAAGCGTGTAGACAAGCTCGTTATATCATTTGATGTAAGTAATCGCATTGCAGCACCTGGTATGACTGATGTTTATGTTTGTGTAATTGGGCCGGATGGAAAACCGGTATCAAACCAGGCTTTAAATTCAGGCACTTTTACGACACGTGACGAGGGGGATAAAGCGTTTACGGCTAAATTACCTATAGACATTGAAACTGCTAAAAAGAAGAGTGTTCAGTTTTCTTTTGCGCCAGGCACTTTCGTTCAGGGTAACTATACCATAGAAATATATCAGAATGGTTTTTTAATTGGACAAGGAACACGTGAATTAAAGAAAGGCGGCTTGTTTAGTTAATTAAACTTATAATTATATAACCCATATAAAAAATAAATCTCTTAATATTTTTAAAGAAAAAGCAACCTCAACAGGTTGTTTTTTCTTTTTATAAATATCAGATTATTTACTTTCTTGATCCAAGCCATAGTAATGCATTAATAATAAGTTTATCCTGTATGGGATTATTAAAAGTATACGACAAAGTTCTGTCAGTAGTATCAAACTTATGTTCATAATCAATATCGTTGTGTCCCATATTAAAATAGATCATTTTATAGTTTGTATTAGTCCATACAACGGGATAATACCCGCGTATGCCATATTTCATTTGGCTTAGGCCCGGTGCCTAACGGGTAGCTGGATGAGTCAATTGATATCAATATTTTTATTAAAGGATTTTTTCGCAAATCATGTTCCCAACGGTACCATTCATTAGGGGACGACTTAAATGTTTCAGGCAAATTCTTTGTAGCCGGATGATTTGCGTCTTCAACTCTTAATATTGCCGATACAGGCCGCCAGGTATTGCTTACATATTGTCCTGCTCCTAAGAAATGTTCATGATACCAATCCCAGTTTTGCGGAAAATCAGAAGGAGTTAATGCAAACGCAGAAAAATGAAAACCCATCCATCCACCACCTTTTTCCATATATTTTTGAAATGCTTCTCTTTGCGGTAGTGAATCAGGTCTCGTATCTAAAAAAATTACGACCTGGTATTGCGAAAGAAATTGAGTGTTTAAATTATTCCAATCATTTGTTGAATCATAAGTAAAATTATATTCGGCAGCAATTTTGGGAAACCATTTGTTTGCTTCATGCACAAAACTTATATGCGCCTGGTCGTTTCTGGCAGTGTAAAATGCAATTACTTTAAATGCAGGAGAATGGCTTTGCGCCTGAGTTTCATTTAAAAAATAAAAACAGGAAATACAAAATAAAATAAAATGAATTTTTGTTTTATTTATTGTAACCAACATATATTCTGTTCTTAAAATTTTGATTATAAAAATATAGTAATTGCAATTAAAGTTTATAATTTATTTACGGAAAAGATAACGGGATATTGCAAACTTGTTTACATTACAAAATATTTTATAGACACACTTTATAAAAATTGCCTTAATGCTACGATTTATTTCAATTTTTCTGTTGTTTTTTTTTATTACTTTTTCATCTGAATGCTCAAAAAAATAAAAATAAAAATGACTTTGCTGTAATTGGCTACTATGCCGGCAGAACAACAATGATAGATAGTTTTGAGGTTGAAAAACTCACTCACCTCATTTTTTCTTTTTGTCATTTAAAAGGGGATTCACTCTCGGTAGATAATGCCAGGGATAGCGCCACTATCCTTCGGATGGTAGCTTTGAAAAAAAGAAATCCAGAATTAAAAATAATTTTATCCCTCGGCGGATGGGGCGGTTGCGAAACCTGCTCTCCTGTTTTTTCAACAAAAAAAGGAAGAAAAATATTTGCAGAATCAACTAAGCAATTAAGTGATTATTTTGGAACTGATGGAATAGACCTTGATTGGGAATATCCTGTCATTTCAGGTTTTCCGGGACATCCTTATGCTTTGGAAGACAAACCCAACTTCACTGCATTAATAAAAGAACTCCGGGAAAAACTGGGTAAAAACAAGGAAATAAGTTTTGCAGCGGGAGGATTTTCTTCTTACATAGATTCCTCTGTTGAATGGAAAAAAGTAACGCCATTGATAAATCGCGTAAACCTGATGAGTTATGATTTGGTATCAGGTTTCAGTACTATTTCCGGTCACCATACTCCGTTATATTCAACTCCTCAGCAAGTAGAGTCAGTTGATAATGGAGTAAAAAAATTAATTGCCGCAGGTGTGCCACCAGGAAAGATTGCTATTGGAGCTGCTTTTTATGCAAGGTTTTTCCAGGTAGCAGATACCATCAATAATGGGTTATATCTTCCTGCAACTTTTTATCATGGATTATCATACAGCAGGTTTGCAGATACTATTAATATAAATAATGGCTTCGTACAATATTGGGATACTGTTGCGAAAGCGCCTTATGCATTTAATATCCAAAGGAAATTATTGGCAACTTATGACGATACTGAATCAATAAAATTAAAAACTGAATTATGTAATAAAAAATAAATTAAATGGCATTATGTTCTGGCAATTGGCAGATGATAATTTTAGTAATGGATTATTGAACGTAATTGGTGAAGTAAAGAAAGAAGAAGATAACTGATATAAAAAAGTGCCTGCAAACTTTTAGCTTTACCGGAATTTATTTAATTATTTTTTAACCCTATCTTCGCGCAACCAAATTTTTTCATAAACCTAATGAAGGTTTTACTAAAAAGAGCAACTATTGTTTCCCCTTCCTCTCCTTTTCACGGAAAATTGCAGGATATTTTAATTGACAATGGAACTATTTCAGAAATTGCGAATGACCTGGAGTCCAATGCAGATCGGGTTATTGAAATAGACGGACTGCATATTTCAACAGGATGGATGGATTGCTTTGCAAATTTTTGCGATCCCGGCCAAGAGTTTAAAGAAACACTTGAAACAGGCTCCTTTGCTGCCGCCGCAGGCGGTTTCACGCAGGTAATTCTTATTCCGAATACAAATCCCGTTGTTTACAACAAAAGCCAGGTTGAATATCTGGTTCAGAAAAGCAAAGAATTGCCGGTACAAATTTTTCCCCTCGGCGCCATTACCAAAAATGCTGAAGGCAAAGAATTAAGTGAAATGTATGATATGTACAACACAGGAGCCATAGCATTTTCTGATGGTGTAAACCCGGTTCAATCATCTGGTATTTTGCAAAAAGCTTTGGAATATATTCTTGCCATAGACGCAACAATAATTCAATTACCCGATGATAAAAGTATCGGTTCATCCGGGCTTATGAATGAAGGCGAAATATCAACACTGTTAGGATTAGCCGGGAAGCCGGCTCTGTCTGAAGAACTAATGATTGCCAGGGATATTGAACTGGTGAGATATACCAATTCAAAAATTCATTTTACAGGAGTATCCACTGCCAAATCTCTTGAACTGATTGACACAGCAAAAAAAGAAGGATTGCGTATAACCTGCTCCGTTACTCCCTATCATTTATATTTTTGTGAAGATGATCTTTCGACTTATGACACTAACCTGAAAGTAAATCCTCCTTTACGTACCAAAAAAGACAGGGATGCTTTGCGAAATGGAATTAAAAACGGAATCGTAGATTTTATAGCCTCTCACCATCAGCCGCAGGACTGGGATAATAAAGTTTGCGAATTTGAATATGCAAAAAATGGAATGGAGGGATTGGAAAGTGTTTTCGGCGCTGCCGGTATTTGCAATGTTTCAACAGAAACCTTTGTAAAAATGCAAAGCGAAAACACCAGGAACATTTTTAAAATAGAATCGCCATTAATAGATAACGGACATAAAGCCAACATCACATTATTTAAGCCGGACGAAGAATATGTATTTGAAGAAAAAGATATTCTTTCAAAATCGAAAAACAATGCATTTGTCGGCAAAAAACTAAAAGGAAAGGTGATTGGGATTATTAATGGAGACAAGCTATTTTTGAAATAATAAAAACTAATATTATGGAACAAAAAATTACATCTACAACAACCAAGGGACTTATTATAGGACTTATTCTTGTAGTGTTAGGGTTGGCTATGTATTTCTTAAAAATTGACGTAAACGGACCGATGAGATGGGTTCAACTTATTATTTTCGTTGCAGGCATTATATGGGCTGTAATGTCGTATGGTAAGCAATTAAATTATAATTCCACCTTCGGAAATTATTTTGCTCATGGCTTTAAAGTTGCAGCAGTAGCCACAGTTATTTTAATTATTTACCTGATTATATTCAATTTACTCTTTCCCGATTTTAAAGAAACTGCAATTGAACAAGCCAGAAAAAAAATGTCTGAAAAGAACAATATGACTCCGGAACAAATTGACCAGGCAATAACAATCACAAAGAAATTTTTTATGGTTTTTGCTATTGGCGGACTGGTTGTTGTTAACCTGATTTGTGGGGCCATTGCTGCTTTAATCGGGGCTGCCATTACTAAAAAAGAACTTCAACCTATTGAGGATATTAGTCAAATTGGTAAATGATGGACATCTCCGTAGTTATACCACTTCTTAATGAATCTGAGTCTTTGCCCGAACTTGAGACATGGATACAACGTGTAATGGATGAAAATAATTTCACTTATGAAATTATTTTTATTGATGATGGAAGTTCAGATAACTCGTGGTGTGTTATCCATGATTTAAAAAGAAATAATCCCTTTGTAAAAGGAATAAGATTTCAACGTAACTATGGTAAAAGCGCTGCACTAAACGAGGGATTTAAATTAGCTAAAGGAGAAGTAATCATAACAATGGATGCGGATTTACAGGACAGTCCTGATGAAATTCCCGAATTAAGAAAAATGATATTGGAAGATGGATATGATATTGTTAGCGGATGGAAGAAAAAGCGATACGATAGTACATTTTCAAAAAATATTCCTTCAAAATTATTTAACGCAGCCACAAGAAGAGCGAGCGGAATAAAACTTCATGATTTTAATTGTGGGTTGAAGGCATACAAAAACAAAGTGGTGAAAAGTATAGAAGTGTATGGCGAAATGCACCGTTATATTCCTGTGTTGGCCAAATGGTCCGGCTTCAAAAAATTTGGCGAAAAAGTAGTAGAGCACAGACCAAGAAAATACGGTGTTACCAAGTTTGGCTGGAATCGTTTTATAAACGGATTTTTAGATCTCGCCTCCATAATGTTCGTAGGCAAGTTTAGAAAAAATCCTATGCATTTTTTTGGTTTATGGGGAACTCTATTCTTTTTAAGTGGCTTTATCATCTTCCTCTATCTTACCATTTCTAAATTCTTTTTTGACCAAACAGGCATGACACAAAGGCCTTTATTTTTCGTCGCAATTCTGATAATGATAATAGGTTCCCAGCTTTTTCTTGCAGGCTTTCTGGGTGAGCTCATTTCAAGAAACGGCGCCGAAAGAAATCATTATCTTATAGAGGAAAGGATCAATTAGCCTTCACCGTTAGTTACGATAACATAAAATTTTTATACACTTTGCCAGCAAACTCTGCAAAATCTGTTGTCATCATTGGCCCGGCGCATCCACTTCGCGGAGGCCTCGCTTCTTATGACGAACGCCTGGCAAAAGCATTTATGGATAAGGGTTATGAAACAACTATCTATACTTTTTCCTATCAATATCCATCTTTTCTTTTTCCCGGAACCACGCAATTCTCAACAGAACCCCCTCCGGAAAATATTTCCATTAAAGTAAAAATTAATTCAGTAAATCCCTTCAATTGGCTATCTGTGGGAAATGAATTAAAAAAATTGAAGCCGGATACTATTGTTGTCAGATACTGGCTTCCCTTTATGGGACCTTGCCTGGGCACAATTTTAAGAGGAGTAAAAAGAAATCAGCATACAAAAGTTATATGCATTGCCGATAATATTTTTCCACATGAAAAACATCCAGGTGATACATCTTTTACAAAGTACTTCTTAAAACCAATAGACGGATTTATTACCATGAGTGAAAAGGTTTTAAAAGATTTACACCAGTTTGCCAAAGGAAAACCTTCTCAATTTGTGCCACACCCGTTGTACGATAATTTTGGAGAAAAAATAAGCAAACATACAGCAAGGGAAAAGCTTGGAATTAACATAGAAGATAAAGTGATTTTATTTTTTGGATTTATAAGAAAATATAAGGGCCTTGATATTTTATTAAATGCAATGAAAATATTACACCAAAACTCTTCGACTCAAAAAATAAAATTATTGATTGCCGGGGAATTTTATGAAGATGAAAAAAATTACACAGCATTATTAAAAGATCCTCTCATTAACGATAATCTCATCATTCATACAGAATTCATTTCTGATAGTATGGTTAAATATTATTTATGTGCAGCGGATTGCGTGGCGCAGCCATACAGGAATGCTACGCAGAGCGGTGTTACCCCCCTCGCCTATCATTTCGAAATACCAATGATTGTTACCAACGTTGGTGGTTTACCTTCATTGGTTCCTGATAAAAAAGTTGGATTAATTGCTGAGCCCAACGCAGAAAGTATAGCAGAAAAAGTTAAAGAATATTTTGATTTGGGAGAAGAATTTTTTTTACCGCACCTTCGCGAAGAGAAAAAAAAGTATAGCTGGGATAATATGGTAGGGGCAATAGCTGAGCTTTTAAATTAGTTATCAAAAATTGTTTTATAATTTTAAAATCTTTAGAAAATAAAATAAAATGATTTATCGCAGTAAAGCTCCTTTACGTATAGGCCTTGCCGGGGGCGGCACCGATGTAAGCCCGTACAGTGATCAGTTTGGCGGGGCTATCCTCAACGCAACCGTTTCACTTTTTGCTTACGCCAACATAGAAACTATCGATGAAAACAGTATTATAGTAGAAGCATTGGATAGGAAGGAACAACAAATTTTCGATTATGCTACATCGTTACCAATTGATGGAACTTTGGATTTATTGAAAGGTGTTTACAACCGCATTCAAAAAGATTTTGGAATACCTGTAACAGGATTTCGCTTATCAACTTTTGTTGACGCACCGGCCGGTTCGGGCCTGGGTACTTCTTCCACGTTGGTAGTTGCTATCATAGGCTCTTTTGTTGAAATGCTTAAACTTCCCTTAGGTGATTACGATATTGCACATCTCGCTTATCAAATAGAAAGAGAAGATTTAAAACTTGCCGGGGGAAAACAGGATCAGTATGCTGCTATGTTTGGCGGCGTAAATTTTATGGAGTTTTATGAAGGTGATAAAGTAATTGTAAATCCTTTGCGCATTAAATCACAGTATTTACATGAGCTTGAAAATAATTTAGTTTTATACTTTACGGCCAACAGCCGTGAAAGTGCCGCTATAATTAATGAACAGGTAAAAAATGTAAATAATAAAAACGAAAAAAGTATTGAAGCCATGCATCAGTTGAAAGAGCAGGCACGCATGATGAAAGAAGCATTGTTAAAAGGTAAGCTGAATGAATTTGGTGAAATACTTGATTTCGGATTTCAGCAGAAACGCAGGATGGCACACAACATCAGCAACAGCCGTATTGAAGAAATTTATGAAGCGGCAAAAAAAGCCGGCGCCACAGGTGGTAAAATAAGCGGTGCAGGTGGCGGTGGCTTTATGATATTTTATTGCCCCGGAAATTCACATCATGCGGTGATTGATGAATTAAATAAATTTGGCGGAGAAGTGAAGAATTATACATTTACAAAATTTGGATTGACAACCTGGTGTGCATAACAATAAAGAATAACATAATGGAAAAAATAAAAAATATTATACAAGCGTCTATTGATGTAAAAACAAAAATACTCGCGGACGCAAAATTATTACAAACCGTTACGGATTGTGTAAACATAATTGTAAAGGCCTTTGAAAAAGGTAATAAAGTTTTATTCTGTGGTAACGGCGGAAGTGCTTCAGATGCACAACATCTCGCGGCAGAATTCAGCGGAAGATTTTATACCGACCGCGATGCATTACCGGCGGAAGCTTTACACTGCAATACTTCTTACATAACGGCAGTCGCAAACGATTATAGTTATGATGTTATTTATTCAAGGCTTATAAAAGGCATCGGAAATGAAGGCGATGTGCTGGTAGGATTAAGCACATCGGGTAATAGTAAAAATATTGTAAACGCCTTTGAAGTAGCTCATGAAAAGAAAATGCTCACCATTGCCTTCACCGGTTCAACAGGTGGCAAATTAAAAACAACATGCCGATTATTTAATAAATATTCCTTCCGATGATACGCCAAGAATTCAGGAAAGCCATATAACGCTTGGCCATATTATTTGTCAGCTTGTTGAAGAAATTTATTTTGCAGAAACTAATGATTAAAGAAGCTATTATTTTAGCAGGCGGCCTTGGAACAAGATTGCGTTCTGTTGTATCAGAACTTCCCAAATGCATGGCACCTGTTGCCGGAAAACCTTTCCTGCATTATGTTATAGCTCATCTTCAACAGCAAGGAATAAATAGTTTTATCTTTTCTGTTGGCTATAAAAACGAAAGTATAATTGAATATGTAAGCAATAATCAATTTTCAAATTTCAAATTTCAAATTTCAATTGAAGAAGAACCATTAGGAACAGGAGGTGCCATTAAATTTGCTATTACAAAATCTTTTGAGAAAAATATTCTTGTTTGTAACGGGGATACCCTGTTTAAAATAAATCTTCAGCAGCTAAATGACTTTCATTTAGAACATAATTCGGATTGCACTTTGTGTCTGAAGCCAATGACTGATTTTAACAGGTATGGTGTTGTTGAATTGGGTGATGAGAGTTCAGTTAAGTCGTTTAAAGAAAAACAATTTTACAACAAAGGCTTAATTAACGGTGGCGTGTATGCGCTTAATGCAGAAAATTTCAATAAAGAAAAACTTCCCTATAAATTTTCCTTCGAAAAAGATTATTTGGAAAAATTTGTTGACGAAAGAAAAATGTATGGATTGATACAAGACGAATATTTTATTGATATTGGTATTCCTGAAGACTATGAAAGAGCGCAGGAAGAACTGAGAGTCGAAAATTAAAAATGTAACGCATAACATGATTGATTTTTCCAAAATAGATAAAACATGGACCTTATTTCTTGACAGGGATGGAGTAATTAATGATGAGAAACATGAAGATTATATTCATACATGGGAAGAGTTTAAATTTTATGAGGGAGCTAAAGAAGCATTGAAAATTTTTTCTGAAAAGTTTGGAAAAATCTTTATAGTCACTAATCAACGCGGAGTAGCCAGGGGGCTTACAAAATTGGAAGATCTCGAACTCATTCATAAAAATATGCTTGCAGAATTTGAAAATGCCGGGGGAAGAATTGACAAAATTTATTATTCGATAGATTTTGAAACTGATAGTCCCAACCGGAAACCAAATCCGGGCATGGGTTTACAGGCGCAAAAAGATTTTCCGGAAATTGACTTTTCAAAAAGTATCATGATTGGAAATACGCTGAGCGACATGAAATTTGGAAGAAATTTAAATATTGCTATAAATATTTTTTTGCCTACAACAAGAAAAGATGTTGACCTTAATCATGCTGATATTGATCTTGTATTTAACGATCTTATAGCCGTTGCAAGGTCATTATAGCTTAGTTAAATTTTGCTACTTAACAATATAATTCACTAAATTCTGTTTTCTTTGTTCAAAATATTTTGATGAATAAACCGTGCTTTTTTTTCATTACTTTTTTTCTTGTCAGCAATTTCTGTTTTGCGCAAATTTCCGGTTCTGAAAGGAAGGATATACAAAAAAAAGAAGACTCTCTCAAGACATTCGCTTTACAAATAATACAGGGGAGAACAGCTGGCAGAACGCTTTGCAGCAGATAGCCAGTTTACGAAAATGTTTGTAAGGGCTTTAAAAATTAAGAACTCATTTTATTATCATTTTGACTCACTGCTAACTATTTCAAAGCTAACGCCTCCGGATAGTTCTTTTAAAATATTTACCTGGCAAATGGTAGTAAATGATAATGTAACCCGCCAGCATGGTGCCATTCAGATGAGAACTACCGATGGTTCACTGGAACTTTTTCCTCTAATTGACAAATCGGATGTTACTGTTGATGAGGAAGATACTATTGGAAATAATTTTGGGTGGATGGGCGCAGTTTATTATAAAATTATTGAAAAGCAGGCCTTCGGTAAAAATTATTATACACTGCTTGGCTATGATGAAAATAATATTAACAGCAACAAAAAAGTTATTGAAATTCTTACGTTCAATGATGGTAAGCCAATATTCGGGGGATCTTATTTTAGCTTCCAGGACAATAGCTCTATAAAAAAATACCCGGCAAGATATATTATGGAATATAAGAAAAATGCCGGCCCGCGTTTAACTTATGATCCGGACCAGGATATAATTATATATGAGCACTTAATTTCGGAAACGGGTGAACCGAAGAAAAAATATACTTACATACCTGATGGTGATTATGAAGGGTTAATATGGAAAGACGGGAAATGGGTTCACATACAAAAAGTGTTTACACAAAAAACTCCCGAAGGCCAGGAACCGGTTCCCGCACCTATCAGAGACGCACAGGGAAATATTGATGAATCAAAGTTAAGTAACAGAATGCCGGCAAATAATGAAGAGGCAACTGATAGTATTCCTCCTGCCCCGGTGAAAGATGTACCAAAGAAATGAAATGAGCGATAAATATTATGCATCAATTAAAAAAGTTCCCAAATCAACAACTTCACCTTCAGTCATTTTAAATTCTTCAAAATTTGTAAGGTCCAGATTTTTCATAACGCGGCTTTTAAAAATGGGAATTTTATTTTTATAAACAACAAAATAAAAATCAGGCTTATCATCAAGTTTTGCAAAGCCTGAAAAATCTTTTTCTGTGATAGTGAATGTTGCAAGCCCCTCTTCATTAGGGGAGCTTTCTCCTAAAAAATCATCGTTAAAAATATCTTTATCAAATAATCGAACCGTATATTCCTTTCCTGAAACAGGTTCATCACTTCCTTTTGCAATCAGTAAAACTCTTACCTCAATATTCATTTCATTATTAAGTGAAAATTTTGTCATAACGCAAGATTTAATTAAAAAAGTAATTTATTCATCAAGTTTAAGAACTGCCAGAAAGGCTTCCTGCGGCACTTCCACGTTTCCGATTTGTCGCATTCGTTTTTTACCTTCTTTTTGCTTTTCCAATAATTTTCGTTTACGGCTGATATCACCACCATAACATTTTGCAGTAACATCTTTTCGCAATGCGCTGATAGTTTCGCGTGCAACAATTTTTGCTCCGATAGCAGCTTGTATAGCAATTTGAAATTGTTGCCGTGGTACTAATTCTTTTAATTTTTCACAAAGCTTTCTTCCGAAATCCTGTGCTCGCATGCGATGTATTAATGCACTTAATGCATCTACTTTATCTCCATTCAATAAAATATCCATCTTTACAATATCACTTTCACGGTAACCGATAGGATGATAATCAAAAGATGCATATCCTCGTGTAACACTTTTTAGTTTATCATAAAAATCAAAAACGATTTCAGTAAGTGGCATTTCAAAAGTAAGTTCAACGCGGGTTGGAGTTAAATAACCCTGGTTAATAAGAATCCCGCGTTTGCCGAAACAAAGTGTCATAATGTTACCAATATATTCAGGCTTTGTAATAATCTGCGCCTTTATAAATGGTTCTTCAATTTTTTCTATCCGGCTTGGGTCGGGCATTTCGGTAGGATTGTTTACAATAATTTTTTCGCCCTTCGTTGTATAGGCAATAAAACTTACGTTAGGAACTGTTGTAATTACCGTTTGATTAAATTCTCTTTCCAGGCGTTCCTGTATAATTTCCATGTGAAGCATTCCAAGAAATCCGCAGCGGAAACCAAAACCCAATGCCTGTGAGGTTTCCAGTTCAAAGGTTAGCGATGCATCATTCAATTGCAGCTTTTCCATACAATCACGCAACTCTTCAAATTCATCCGTGTTCACGGGAAAAATTCCGGCAAAAACCATTGGCTTTACTTCTTCAAAACCTTTAATAGATTCTTTACAAGGATTCGCAGTTGTGGTAATAGTATCTCCCACTTTTACTTCTTTTGCATTTTTTATACCGGTAATAATATAACCAACATCGCCCGTTTTAACTTCCTGCCTGGGTGACAATCCTATTTTTAAAATACCAACTTCATCAGCTTCATATTCCTTCCCCGTATTGAAAATTTTATTTTTTCATTCTTTCTAAGTACGCCATTAAAAATGCGGTAGTAAACAATAATGCCCCGGAAACTATTAAACACACTGTCGAAAATCAATGCCTGCAAAGGAGCATCAGGATTGCCTTTTGGTGCAGGAATTCGATTAATGATGGCCGTTAATATTTCTTCAATACCAATTCCGGTTTTTGCGCTTGCGTGCAAAATATCTTCCTGTTTGCAGCCAATCAATTCTATAATCTGGTCTTCAACTTCCGGAATCATGGCACCATCCATATCAATCTTATTGATGACCGGAATTATTTCAAGATCATTATCAATGGCCAGATAAAGATTGGAAATTGTTTGTGCCTGTATCCCCTGCGTTGCATCCACCAACAACAAGGCACCTTCACATGCGGCAAGCGCCCGGCTTACTTCATAGCTAAAATCAACATGGCCCGGGGTATCAATAAGATTTAATATATATTCCGTTCCGTTAAATGGATAATTTATTTGAATGGCATGGCTTTTAATGGTAATTCCCTTTTCTCGTTCGAGGTCCATATCATCCAATACCTGGGCCATCATATCACGGTCAGTAATAGTATTGGTAAATTCGAGCAAACGGTCTGCAAGAGTACTCTTCCCATGATCAATATGCGCAATAATGCAAAAATTTCTAATGTTCTTCATAATCGGCCGCGAAGATAAGAAAAAGGATGCAGCGACTACAACAGAGTAATTTGTATAAAATATTTATGTTTATTTTATTAAGAAAGGTATATAGTTGCATTTAGAACCAAACATTTGGAAGAAACAATTAATTTGGAGAAAATTATAAATCAAAATTGGAAAGTAAATTAATTTCCAAATGCAGAAAATGAATAATTCACCCAATCAAACTTATAAATTACTTTTTGCCAGGAAATATTCATGGCTTTTCCTGGGAAGAATTATGCCATTGCTGTCTCTTTTTTTAATAACAATAATTTATTCGAGGCAATTAAGTTATAATGATTATGGGACCTTTCAAAGCGTGTGGATGTATGCCAACATTGTAAACGTCATTATCAGTTTTGGGTTTTCTGCAGTTATATTTTCTACCAATCTTTCTTTTCTTTTTTTATTTATTAAGAATAATAAGAGAGTAATAAGTATATTTTATACAATTTTATGGATAGCGGGATTGACCGCTTTTTTCCTCCTCGCAAAAAATTTTAATTCAGATTTAAAAATCTGGTTGATTGTATTTATTATTCTTCAGAACATTGTAACCGTTGCAGAAACATTGCTGATAAAAAGAGGAAAAGAAAAGTTGTCTTTTGTGATAAATATATTTTACTCACTTTTATTTTTTGGTTGTCATATATACGTTCTTCTTTCGCATTATTCACTTTTGAATTTAATCTTAAGCCTTATTGCACTCTCTGTTTTAAAACTTTTAGCAATTGTATCAGTGCCGGCACACAATGAAAGTTATGAACCTGTTGCAGATGAAAAACATTTTTTAAAACATTGGGCGTACCTGGGACTCAGCGAAATATTAGGGGTAACGGCAAAATGGATTGATAAAGTTTTTTTATTGTACCTGCTTACGGCGGCAGACTTTGCTGTATTTTTTAACGGGTCTTTTGAAATTCCTTTATTTGGGCTGCTGATAAGCGTTGCAGGGAGTTTTATGCTTATAGAGTTTTCAGGAAATTTACAATTGAAAAACAAAATACTTTCTCTCTTTAAAGAAAGCTTTAATATGCTTTCATCAATTGTATTTCCACTGTTTTTTTTCCTTTTCTTTTTTCGTGAAGAAATTTTCTCTTTCGTTTTTAAAAATAAATACAATGATTCAGTACCCATTTTTGAGATCAGTATTTTTATACTTCCCTTACGCATAAATAATTACGGAGCTATTCTGCAATGTTTTTCCCAGGGCAAAAGAATATTATTTGGATCACTGCTTGACATTATTATAGCACTTGTGTTAATGATAATCCTGTACCCGGTTATGGGAAGCCGTGGTATTGCCCTATCCATTGTTATTTCAACCTACTGCCAGGTGTTGTATTATTTATGGTATTCATCCAGAATTTTAAAAGTAAAATTTTTGGAACTTTTTCCGGTTCAAAAACTTGCTGTAAAATTTCTAATTCTACTGGCAGTGTATTTCATTATTTTTTTATTGATGATGCATTTTCCCATAATGACGCGGTTAATTATCGGAGGTATGCTTACTTGTTCGTTGATTTTTGCCGGAATGTGGAATTACCTTAAGCCTTTTTTAAAAAGGACTAATGACTCAGGCTGATTGTTATTAGCACAGATATTTTTTCATTCAAAAAAATTTACAATGCTAATTTTGATGCAAGGAGACATTTAAATGGCATGGACTTTATCGAACTAAAAAAAAATCTCAAAAAGGATTTTGGCAATTTTAAAAGACTACGCGTAGCCTTACTGGCAGATACTGCATCGCAATTGCTTACACAGGCAATACGCGGATGGGGTTATGAATATCATTTGGATTTGCAGATTTTCGAGGCGCCTTTCAATCAGATCGATAACCAAATTTTAAACGATTTATCAGAGCTCTATACAAATGCTCCTGAAGTTGTTATTATTTTTCAGTCGTCTCAAATGTTTCTGGCCGGGTTTAATAATTTGTCAATTCCTGAAAAGGAATTGTTTGCTGATAAAAGTGCCGAACATGTGGATGCTATTGTCCACAGGTTAAGTGAAAAGCTCTCAACAAAAATAATTTACCTGAATCTCGCAGAAACAGACGATTCTGTATTTGGAAGTTTTGGCAACAAGGTAAAGAGCTCTTTTATTTATCAGCAAAGAAAGTTCAATGTTTATTTGATGGACCTGGCATTAAATAACCCCAACCTCTTTATTTGTGACCTATCCACTGTACAGAATTATTTGGGCAGTAAGGCGTTGTTTTCACCTGCAATGTTTTTTCAAAATGCAATGCCATTTGCTATAAATTTTTTGCCGGATGTAGCGTCGCGTATTGTGCAAAGCATTGCTGCTTTGTATGGCTTTGGCCGGAAATGTTTGATTCTTGATTTAGATAATACCCTTTGGGGAGGCGTAGCAGGAGATGACGGATTAGAGCATATTCAGATTGGCTCACTTGGAATTGGTAAGGCTTTCACCGCATTTCAACATTGGATTAAATCACTGCAACAACGGGGAGTTTTATTGGCCGTATGCAGTAAGGGAGATGAAGCTGTTGCGAAAGAGCCATTTGAAAAACATCCTGATATGGTTTTACGGCTCAATGACATTTCAGTATTTATTGCCAATTGGGAAAGTAAGGTCGACAACATCATAGCTATTCAGACTGCTTTGGATATCGGTTTCGATTCCATGGTTTTTATAGATGACAGCCGCTTTGAAAGAAACCTCGTACGGCAACATTTAAAAGAGGTTTACGTACCTGAGATGCCCCAGGATCCAGCTGATTACCTGCCTTTTCTATATTCGTTGAATTTATTTGAAACCGCTTTTTTTTCACGGGAAGACACAACCAGAACAACATTCTACCAGTCAAATACAAAGCGGGCATTTCTCAATAGAAGCTTTACGAATGAGAATGACTATCTTAAAAGCCTTAACATGGCGTCTCATGTAGAGCCATTTAATGATTTCAATGCACCACGAGTGGCACAATTAAGTCAACGAACCAATCAATTCAATCTTCGAACCGTGCGACTAACCGAAACGGATGTTTCGCGAATCGCGAACGATAGTTCGTATTACACTTTCACGTTCACCTTACGGGATATATTTGGAACCGATGGACTTGTTTGTGTAATTATTCTTCAAAAAGAAAATGAATCAGTATTGTTTGTAGAATCGTGGTTTATGAGTTGCAGGGTATTAAAACGAACTTTAGAAAATTTCGTTTTAAACGAAGTTGTGCAATTTGCAATAGACAAAGGATTTCAATATTTAAAGGCTGAATATATTCCTACTACGAAGAACCACATTGTGAAAGATCTTTACAAGAATATGGGATTCGCTTACAACAACGAATATTGGATCCTCGACCTGAACAGCTACCAATTGCAAACCAGTTATATTTCGTTTGATGATAAACATGGCTCCGGTCCATAATTTAAATTTGTCATAATTGCCGAAAAAAATAGAAGGCCTCAACCTTCGTTGTCGGAAATCTATTGCGTAAAGTTTTTATCTTTTGTATCGTCGATTTCATCCTCCGATTCTCTCATGGACTGCTGTCGCATCTTTGTTGCCTCATCAATAGCATCTTTTCTTACTATTTCAGTAAGCTTTTTTTCAAGTCGCCTTATCCTGTTAAAAAGTTTTAGCACAAAAAATAAGAATAGCAAAATACATACATAAAAAAGGAGGTCCGCACCACGACCTACGCCAAGCTTATGTGCTATAGTATTTGTTTTATTTGGAAATAAAATAAAGAAAACTGAGATACCGGATAAAACAATAAGAAAGACCAACTCTGCAACAGCGCTTCGCATTGACATCAGGTAGTAGACTAATAAAATTATTACGCCTGTAATTAAAATAAATTGAATTGTTGTCATCTGAATATTTTAGCTTGAATAAGATCGAAAAGAATCCGGACAGCTTGCCAGCCGGATTGTCCTTTTTTTAATGAATATTCATCATACAGGATCGATACAGGCACCTCAATATATCTCAGACGCGATCGTTTTACATGAATCAGTATTTCAGAGGCGTGAGCCATCCTGTTTTCGTTTATGCGAATCGATCGTGCAGCTTTATCGGTCATTGCCCGTATTCCATTGTGAGCATCTGTAAGCAACAATCCGGTCAACATATAATTGATAAATCTTGCCATCTGAATAAGTATCATTCTTGCTAAAGGCATATTGTGCGATGCTTCTGTCAGGAATCTCGAACCCAAAATAATATCTGCCTTATTCAGTATTAAGGGAGCTAACAAACGTTCAATTTCGATTGCGTTATGCTGACCGTCAGCATCAAATGTAACGATATATTTTGCACCCATAAGTAAGGAATAGTCTAAGCCGGTTTGAATAGCAGCTCCCTGACCAAGATTAACTTTATGTCGCAATACTGTTACATTCAAATCATTCAAAAAAAATTTTTGATTAATGATTGATCCATCATCAACCACAATTAATTCATATTTGAACGGCAGAAGGTCTACTACTACTTTTCTTATAACAGCATCCTCATTAAATGCAGGAAGTATTACAAAGACATTTTTTGTATCAATCTGGTGCGACATATACTGTGTAAAAATAGAAGTCCCTGAAATGTCCTGCAAATCGAGCTTTGCCCGACTCAAGAAATGGCTTGAAGTTAGTAAAGTCTGCTTCACGAATTATTACTAATACTACAGAAGGTTTTGACGAATGAATTTTTGAAAGTGAGTTTAAGCTATTTTGGTCCAACAACACGTTAACATGAGAAAAAATACCTACGCGATAAAAAAAATAGTGATTAGCACCTGTCACGACAACGTTGATACCTGAATGCTTCTTTTGTTCTTTCTGTATTAAGCTATCCGCATATCGCTGAATGGATAACTCATATTGCCAACTGTATTCCTCAGTGGGAAACTTCCTAATCCTGTTTGAGATAAACACACCACCTCTTAACATTTCGATAGAAATCAAAATGAAAAAGCCAATAGTTATTGAACGGGAGTATCTTTTTATTTTTTTGTTCAACAGTGAGAATTGGCTAAAAATCACTAATTGTGTTAGGACGGTTACTATTCCGTAATACCTGGGCTCTTGCACATAGGTCCATAGCGATCCGTCCGGCATGTCTTCTTTACCAACTGATAATGATAGTACGCACAATGTGCAAATTAGAAATACACTTGTTAAAAAGTAAATCAACAAGAAATCTTCGGAAAGGGATATTAGTTTGCTTCTGCCGCGACGAATTATTTTAAAAAAAATGACAGTCAAAAAAAATAGGATTATCAGTTCAACCAATTGCATTCCATGATAAAAAAAGTAATGATATTTTGGCAACAGGATGAGAATCGTATCGGTATTCACCAACGAAGCTGGAATGGCCGGCCACATTACCTTCAGATTGTCTGGGAAAAAACCGCGAACCGGCGAATACACATATCCCACCCTGCCTGCCTGTGATTTTTCGTACAATAAATACGATGCAAAAAGAATAACCATAATAAGCGAAATAAAAAATGCCGGTTTGCTTATTTTTCTGTTTTCGATCCATGCCTTAATAAACAAGTATGCCGGGATGGCAAAAGCAACAACAAAAAAAAGATACTTGATCATACCGCACATAAACAGGCTCAATATGATGATCGTTGATATGACAAAAAAATTTTTTTGAAACTTTAATAACTTTAACGTGTATAAAACGGCAACCAGGAAAAATGTAATGGCTATGGCATCAGAACGATAACTGATGTAAAACGCATAAAGAAAGAATGCGGAAAATAAGGTGAAAACATTTATTAGATATCTTTCTGTTGAAAGAATCCTCAATATCTTTCTGCATAGGATTATTTGTAGAAATGAAGACAATAGCTCTAACACAATGCTGGAAATAAGAAAGTTGTGGTTGAATAAAAGATAAAATGGCGATAACAATAATGAATAACCAGGCGGCCACGCAAATAGAAGCGAATAATGGTTTACGGCAATATCGGCCGGCAGTACCACTGATAGAGAAAAGCCGTGTCCTCCCACGAAATTTTCCATTGCGATCACCTGGTACATTACATCCACTCCTACGTTATAAAAGAAAAGAATATGCATAAATCTTATGGAGAATGCAATAACAATAACGAAATAATCTGCAGAACTTGAAGAGAGGAATTTCCTGATCTTAATAAACGGCATCAGCGACTTTTTGGCAAAAAAAAATATATAACCAAAACCGAAAATAAGGTAGATTTTTGATTAAAATTGTTGAACTAAAAAACGATGGAGTCAGATAAAATAATTCACGTGATAAGCAACATAGCGGCAGACGTATTCGAATATCCGGGGATTGAATTAAAATTGTCTGACACAGCTTCTAACGTAAAGGGCTGGGATTCGTTAACCCAGGTAGTATTGGTAGCGGAAATTGAGAAGCAATTTAATGTTGTATTTAGTTACAGGGATCTTGCATCTATAATAACCATCGGGGATATAATTGATATAATTAAAACGAAGGAAAACATGGAAAATGAAACTTAAGCTACTATTGACTTTCGATCATGAACTTCCCTTAGGGGGAGTACGGACTTTTTATAAAGAAGCGATGTTCGATCCGACGGATCGTCTTTTCAATCTGGCCAGTCAATTGCAAGTCCCCATAGTGCTTTTTACAGATGTGCTTTGTGGAATTCGTTTTAAAGAATGGGACAATACTTCGTTCTATCAGCCATATGTTAAGCAACTGCAAGAGGCAATTTTAAAAAACCATGATGTTCAGCTGCATTTGCATCCTCACTGGCTTACTTCTTCGTTTCGCAACAACAATTTTGTTCCTTCTCATGATTTCAGGCTTGCCGACTTCCAAAGCAATAAGGAATTTCCCATAGAACAAATCATAAAATCCGGAATAGATTTCTTAACTGAGGTGTGTACCAAAATCAAAGATGATTATAAATGTATTGCATTTCGGGCAGGAGGTTATAATATTGAAAAAGAAACAAAGGAAATTATTACCAATTTATACAAATATGGTATCAGGTTTGACAGTTCCATTGGAAAAGGGTATTATTTTAGGTCCTCGCTTTCAGAAATCAATTATCTGAATATGCCCAAGCCACCGAATTGGTATTTAGGTTTGGAAGGCAATATTAGAGCAGATGCAAAAAAAGGTCTTTGGGAAATACCTATAGCAACGATTCCCAAAACACCTTTTGAAATACCAACGCGATTCAAAATGAAAAAACTTGCAAGGCGTGCACCAAAAGATAATGGCTTTCAGATACATGATGGTCGGTCGGACGACATTAAGTCAAAAATAAAAATGATATTTTCTGCAAGAATGTTGTCATTCGATAATTATACGCTGTCTGTTAACTATCTTATGAGAATTTTAGAATATAATGTTCAAAAATACAAGGAATACGATACTGTAATTCTTGCTGTATCAGGCCATCCAAAAACGATGGGAGATTATTCTTTTTACCTGATGGAATCGTTCGTGAACAGAGTTCGTAAAAAATACCCTGAAGCAGAATTTACAACATTTTCGAGACTGGCTGAAGAAATGAAAATGAATTAATATGCTCCTGAAAAAAATAATTTTCAAAGTTCTTCCTTCGGGCACTTTCGTTTCATTAAGAAAATCTTATCGCAAAATTTTAAAACAGATTAACAGGCCCTTATCAGAAAAAGAATTTAAAAAGATTCTGGTGGATGATTTGCATATTCAAAAAGGGGTAGTTGTTTTGATACATAGTTCCACAGATGCGCTAAATATAAACTTCCCTGTTTATCGCATACTTGAGATACTTCTTGAAACGGTAGGTGAAAATGGAACGCTGGTGTTTCCGGCCTGGCATTTTACTTATAGGGCTGAAGAATACCTGAATCAGAATTTAGTATTCGATGTCCGTCATTCACCATCGGTTTTAGGACTTCTTTCGGAACTTGCCCGCAGACATCCGGACGCAGTAAGAAGTATCCATCCCACTACCTCAGCCGTAGCGATCGGAAAATACGCAAAAGAAATTATCGCAGAGCACGGAGAGAGCATTTATCCCTGCGATGAAAAAAGCCCTTATTTTAAAATCATGGAATACGACGGAATTATTATCGGGATCGGGGTCAATAATAATTTTTTATCTTTTGTTCATTGCCCGGAAGATATTTTAAAAAATGAGTTTCCCATCAAAACAAGGTTAGATGAAATATTTGAAGCAACGGTAAAATTAAAGGATGGTTCAATAAAGATCATTAAGACGTTGGCGGCTCATTCACAGATTAAAAATCGTAATATTCCCCGTTTTACCGGGAAATACATACCAAAATCCGTATTCAGAAACTTCACGATTAAAGGAAACAGATTTTTTGTTGCACACTCAAAGGAACTGTTTACTGCATTAGTAGCGTTAGCAAAAGAAAATAAAACTATCTATACGAAAAAAGCCACGGTGAGAAATCATTAACTTTTTTAATCTACTCACAAAATAAAATTCAGTTTGCAATTCACAAAAGCTCATTACAATATTTATTATGTTTGCGTTTGATTGACCAGCAGTACTGGCAAACAGTTATCCCTGCCATTAACTAATTTTTTCAAAACCCTCATGGCAAAAATTCATAAAATAAATTCAAGAGCAAAAGCCGAGATCAATACAGGCTTTGGTACCAATCCATCAAGCTACGGCGGCCGGTTTGTAAATAAAGACGGCAGGGCTAATATTGAAAAAAAAGGAATCAGCTTTTTAGAAAAAATAAGCTGGTATCATACCATGCTGTTAATGCCAAGATGGAAATTTTTTTTTGTAATTCTACTCTTCTACATCTGCATTAATCTTTTTTTTGCAACAATATATTTTGTTATTGGCGTGAAGAGTCTTGGAGAAATTCCATCGCCATCTACACTTACTAATTTTGCAGAATCGTTTTTTTTCAGCACGCAAACATTTACGACAGTAGGCTACGGAAGAATAAGTCCTATTGGTTTTTTATCAAGCTCAATTGCTGCACTAGAAGCGCTTTTGGGACTTTTGAGCTTTGCTTTGGCGACGGGCCTTTTATATGGAAGATTTTCAAAACCGGTTGCGCATATACGTTATAGTCATAATGCTTTAATTGGTCCTTACAAGGATATTAATGCCTTAATGTTGCGGATAGTTCCCTTTAAAAATACCAATCTTGTAGATGTAGTTGCCAATGTAACACTTGGTATGACGATTGAAGAAAACGGGATAAAAATAAACAAATTCTATACACTTGATCTTGAGTTCAGCACAGTAACGGCGCTCACTTTAAGCTGGACCATTGTTCACCCCATTACTGAAAAAAGCCCGTTTTACAATTTTGTAAAAAACGATTTTGAGAATATAAAAGGTGAAATATTGGTTTTAATTAAAGCGTTTGACGATATGTTTTCAAATGTTGTTGTTTCAAGAAGCTCTTACCTTTTTAGTGAAGTTGTTTATGGAGCAAAGTTTGACCTGATGTTCGAAAGAGATGAATCAGGAGAAAAAACAATACTTCATATAGACAAATTAAATTCCTTTAAATCTTTTGACTTGAACACAACAGTTGCAAGTGAAGAAATACCTATAGATGATATTGTAATGTAAAAAGCACTCCGGTTTAGTGGAATGCTTTTTAATAATTAATAATATTATTACCTGGTAGTCTTTGGTTGGTTGGCTTTATATCTCATATCTGCTGTAACATCTTTTTGTTGTGCATTTACATTCGCAAAACCAAGTGAACCAATTAGAAAAAATAGAGCAATGGAATTTTTTTCATAAACAATATTATTTAAAGTTTAAAATACAAATTAGGAAATTGGTAATTAGATTAATGCAATAAATAGTGCTATTAGGCAAGTATTGATAAATTTTATAATTCTATGATGTGCATTATTTTAAGCTTTTAATAATTGCAGCAAACTCAGCCACAATCAAAGAAGCGCCACCAACTAATCCTCCGTCAACATCGGGCTTTTCAAAAATCTCTTTTGCATTATTTGCTTTTACACTTCCCCCATATAATATGGAAATACTCTCAGCAATTTCGGCTCCGTACTTCTCTCTGAAAATACTACGAATATGCGCCTGCATATCCTGTGCCTGCTCTGCCGAAGCTGTTTTGCCGGTGCCTATTGCCCATATTGGCTCATAAGCCACTACAAAATTTTCCAGCTTATCACTTTCCAAATGGAATAGGCTTTCTCTTATTTGCGTTTCAACATATTCATTCTGAGTCTCACTTTCTCTTATTTGCAAAGGTTCACCGCAACAAAAAATTGGTTTGAGATTACTGTTTAAACAGGCGTCTGTTTTTTGTGAAAGCATTGCATTATCCTCTCCGAAAATTTCACGTCTCTCGCTGTGACCAATAATTACATAATCAAGGCCAATTGATTTAAGTATTGTTGTACTTACTTCACCGGTAAAAGCACCCGATGGTTTCGTGTAACAATTTTGTGCAGCAACTTTAAATCCAGTAACGTTTTTTAATTTTTCTTTTGCAAGCATAAGATAAGGAAATGGCACAGCAATTACCACCTCACGGTTTGGGCTAATCGAAATATTTTCTTTTATAAGCCCGTCTATTAAATCATTTGCTTCCTGAACAGTGCAATTCATTTTCCAGTTTGCCGCAGCAATTTGTTTTCTCATTGTTTGTATTTTGTTTAATAAATTTTTTTCAGTGATTGTATTTCTTCCTCAGTTATTTCAAGACTTTTCATTTTTTTCCAGTTATTAATATCTGAAATGGCTTTGTCAAAAATATATTTTTCATTTCCCCACGTAAAATCTTTATAATATTTCGATTGAAAAGTGTTTCCAAAAATATTACAGCTTATACCCACAATAGTTCCTGTATTGAAAGAGGTATTAATGGCGCAACGGCTATAATCACCCATTAATAATCCGCATTTATAGCCTGCCCCGATAAAAGCATTTTTTTCTTTACTCCACATCTTAACTATTCCCCCCGTATTTTTTAAATTAGAATTACTGGTACCTGCACCAATGTTGCACCATGATCCTATTGCTGAATCACCTAAATATCCATCATGAGCTTTATTACTATAACTCATCAAAATAGAATTTTTAATTTCTCCGGTTGCAAGGCAAAACGGGCCGATAGTTGTGCCACCATATATTTTAGCTCCCATTTTAATCCGGCTTCCTTCGCCGAGTGAGAAAGGACCTCTTATTAAACTTCCTTCGAATATTTCTGAATTCTTACCAATATAAATAGGGCCATCTTTGGCGTTTAAAATTGAATAATTTACTTCGGCGCCTTCTTCAACAAAAATATTTTCAGGGTTCATTAATTTGTTGGTAGACGAAAGCTGTTTGGATTTTCTCCCTTCTGTTATTAATTCATAATCCTGCCTTATAGCCCAATCGTTAAACTCAAAAATCTGCCACGGATAATTCAATATTTTACAATCATCAGTTACTGCAATTGATTCTTTTTCTTTGCTTATCCTTTTTAAAAAATTAGTAGATGGAATTATGTTGGCAGCTATTTTAATAAACAGGGATGTATCAAAATTTTCAGTTTGTTGAGAGCTGATAAAAACTTTACCCGGAAAAATTAATTGCCATTTTTCAAATATGGTAAGGATGCCTATTCTTATATGCACCATTGATTTTACAGAGCCAAAAGGGTAAAGGCTTTCGTTGAATGGAAGATCGTCCAGCAAAATATTCATTGGCTAATCTGTTTATATGGAGCAGCGCTGTAAAATAAAAAAAAATCCCCCAATAAAAGGGGGATAAAAAACCAAATTAAGATTACTACTTATCTTTTTTCTCGTAACGTCTTTTGAATTTATCGATACGTCCTGCTGTATCTACCAACACATTTTTCCCTGTATAAAAAGGATGCGATGTGTTTGAAATTTCCAACTTAACAACAGGATATTCCTTACCATCTTCCCATTGAACCATTTCTTTTGAAGAAGCAGTAGAACGACTTAAAAACATGTGACCATTACTCATATCCTTAAAAACCACGAACTGGTAATTTGACGGATGAATATCTTTTTTCATATTATTTTATTTTTAACATGGCTGCCTTTATATAAGTCTCCATGTATTTTTTGAGTTTGCAAAGCTAACGAAATAAAAAATACCTGCAAAACTAAAATTGCTAATTTTTCATATTCACATATTGAAAGGCAAGTCCAAGATCCCATCCTTTTGAAGCTTGTATAACAGCCTGTAAATCATCTATTTTCTTTGCATTGATTCTTATGATGTCATCCATAATAGCAGCCTGTACTTTAAGGCCGGAGTCTTTTATAAGCTTCACAATTTTTTTGGCATCTTCCTGTTTAATGCCATTTCTAACCTGGATTTCTTTTTTAACCACCTTACCACTTTGAAAAGATTCTTTACTCAAATCATAAATTTCTGCTGCCAAACCTTGTTTCATGCTTTTGCTAATCAATACATCAATTATCTGGCTTATTTTCATGTCGCTCTCACTCTCAAGGTTCAGTTTAAAATCTTTTTTATTAAGATCAATTACCACATGATTTCCTTTAAAATCATACCGATTCTTAATTTCCTTTTCAACAGTGTTTATGGCATTATCAAGAGTTTGCAAATCTACTTTACTTACAAGGTCGAATGATGGCATAATTCAAAAATTTAATTATAATAATCGCAAAGATAAATAATGGTTACAAGAACTGCAGACAGTTTCAAATACAATTTTAAACACCATTTAAAAAGCAAAATCCATAACTTGAATATAAATATTTTAAAAAGTTAATTCAGGTAATGAACAGGATTGACAGACTATTTGGAATACTGACATTGTTACAATCTAAAAAATATGTAGCAGCAGAAAAAATTGCAGATAAATTCCAGATTAGCATACGAACCGTTTACAGGGATATTAAGGCTCTTGGCGAACAGGGAATTCCTGTAAGTTTTGAGCAGCCTAAGGGATATTTTATTGTACAGGGATATTTTTTGCCACCTGTTGCTTTCAATTCTGATGAAGCCAATGCATTGTTACTAATGGAATCAATTGTTTATGGCTTTGCCGATAAATCAATTCAGACTCATTATAGTAACGCTTTAAATAAAATAAAATCCGTATTAAGAAATTCTCAAAAAGAAAAGCTGGAATTTCTCAACAATAATATAAAGTTTCAAATACCGTCCTGCTTCGTAAATAATTATGAATACTTATCCGTAATTCAAAATACCATTACTTCGAAAAGTGTTATTGAATTTGAATACAAAAACAATAATAATGAAATAAGTAAAAGACAGGCGGAGCCCATAGGGCTTATATTTTATGCCTTAAACTGGCATCTGATTGCCTGGTGCAAAATGAGAAATGATTATCGTGATTTCCGTGTATCAAGAATTTTACGCATAAAAAATACCGAAATTCCATTCAGCAAAACAGACCATATAGAATTAAATGAGTACATGAAACTATTGCCTGTAAATTATTAATCTTTTTTAAAATTAAAAACAGGCTGCCATAGGGTTGTCAGTAGCTGTCATTTTCTTTGTATAAATAAAATTCATAAATTATGACACTCATTCAATTTTTCTTAAAGCAACTTGACGATGAAGCGAAAACAACACGTAAAATGCTTTCAATTATTCCTGGCGATAAGTATAACTGGCAACCACACACGAAAAGCATGACAGTCCGCAGTCTTGCTACCCACATTGCTGAACTGCCCTCGTGGATTACAATGATTCTTGACACAAGCGAGCTGGATTTTGCATCCAGTCCTTATACGCCGCACATGATAAATGACACGAATGAATTAATGAATTATTTTGAAAAAAATCTTAAAGATGGTCGTGAACATTTAGAAGTTGCGAAAGAAAAACAACTCGACGAGGATTGGACTTTAAGAAACGGAAAAGATATTTACAGCACTTCTCCAAAAAGTGAAGTTCTAAGAATGGTTTTCAGCCAGATCATTCATCACCGGGCTCAATTAGGCGTATATCTAAGATTATTAAATGTCCCGATTCCCGGAAGTTATGGCCCAAGTGCAGACGATATGAGTTTTTAATAAATTAGAAACATCATTCTTCCTTAGTTATTTTCTCAGATAAAGATGGTTTTGATTTTCGCTTGTACTTCCAGGATTGGCCTGCATGATGCGTAGGAATTTCATTTCCTAATATTTTACCCCAGGGTTTTAATCCATCAACCCTGTCAAAAATAATTTTAAGCACCGCTATAAAAGGTATTGATAAAAACATGCCGGATAGACCCCATATTGCTCCACCCAATAAAACAATTATGATTGATACTAAAGCATTAATCTCCACTTTGGACGACACAATGCGTGGCACCAAAATATTATTGTCGATAAATTGAATCACCATATAAGCTATTAAAATTTCTATCTGTGTACTAAAGCCATCCTTTGTAATAGTTGCAATAATTATTGGTAAGGCAATTGCAATAATTCCACCAATGTATGGAAGTACATTTAATATAGCACCTATAACTCCCAATAAGATTGCGTATTGCACACCGAGAATAAGAAGTGCCGCAGAATTTAATGCAGCTACAATTATGGCTTCAAGAAGCAAACCAACCATATAACTTTGTATAGCGCTTTTGGTTTGCTGTAAAACAACGCCTACCTGATTGGAATTTCTCTCAGCAAAAACTTCATAAAGAAAATTAAGAATAAGTGTTTTATAAAAAAGTATGAGGAAAATATAAACCGGCAACAAAACAATTACGCTTAAAGAACCTAATACTGTCCCAAGAATCTGAGCCATCAAAGGTTTCAGATCACTTCCTGCTTCCGAAAGCAATTGCTTCTGCTTATCTAATGAGAGAGAATAATCATCCCGTAACCAAATCTGGAATTGGCTGAATAATTCAGAAAATTTTTGTTTTAACTCAGGCATATTCGCAGAAAACTTTACCATTTGCGATGAAATAAAAACCATTAAACCTGCTGTAAACAAAACAAATAAAAGAAGCGCTATAATTATTGCAAGTATTTTCGGCACTTTTTTTTGTTGAAGCTTATTAACTATTGGATTTAGAAGTATAGCAATCATCAATGAAAATGCAAGTGGAATCATAATGCCCTTAAGCATAAATAACATGTATATAAAAAGCATGATGCCAAAAAGAGTAACCGTAGACCTGAAATAAAAGGGATATTTTTTTTCCATAAACTAATTTAAGTTAATCTGGTGTTATGATGGGAATTATTTACATAGTTCTAAGAATTAAAATAATTAATAAAGACGAAATAAATTAAAAAACTTTAATTGTTGCAACTCTTTTGTAACAAATTCGTATAACACAGCATAGAATACGAGATGCATCCTGCTGATAAGATAGGCAAATAACGGTAACTTTAAATATGCTGTATTATAAATTAAATTTTAAAACCCTGAATCGATTTTTTGGAAAAAATCCTTACAATAATAAATGGTTGCCGGCAGAATAATCATAAGTATCAAAAGATGATTTATGAGAAATATCGTGGATTTGCACTAAAAGTTGTATTTCGTTATATATATAATTATGAAGAAGCATTAGAAGTAACTAACGATGGGTTTGTAAAGTTCTTTTTACGTATTGAAAAATTCAGGTGTGAAGTGGAAGCAGAAATTGAAAAGATGTTAGCAGGTTGGATTAAGAAAATAATGATTAATACATCAATAGATCTCTTAAGAAAAAAAATGTTGTTGCCTGAAATTGGAGGTATACCAGACTACGTATGGGAAGTTAAAGATAAAAGTGCCGCCGCCGACCAGGTAATGATTTATAAGGATTTGATAAAACTGGTAAAAAAACTTCCCCCCGCTTATAGAATTGTTTTTAATATGCACGTAATAGATGGTTATACTCATATTGAAATTGCAGAAACGTTAGGGATACCTGTTAATACCTCCAAATCAAATTTATTAAGAGCAAAAGCATTAATGCAAAAATATTTAAACCAAAAAGAAGAACTTACTGAATGCAGTATTTAGAAAACGATATGGATGATTTGTTTCAGAGAGCAGCAGAAAACTATCCTCTTCAAAGCGGGAAAGGAGATTGGGAAAGTATTGCAAAAAGAATGGCCGATGAACCTAAGGAGGCGGAAACTGCACCTGCATCAAAATCCATAAAGAATAAAAAGTTTATTGCTCTTCTTCTTATACTATTGATTCTATCAACGGCGGGATGGCTGATGTTTGAAAATAATCGAGGTAAAGTTTTTTCTGCCCATAGTAACAAAATAAATAAAGAGACAGCAAACGGATTTAATAATAAAGAAGTTAAAAAAAATCCTGGCAATTCAGTTAAGAAAGGGAATAATGATATTTCAATGAATGAAATAAATTCTGATAATAGCAAAGGAAACTTAGTCATTTCTATTGCAACAACCTCGTTTAATTCAGGGATCAATATTCAAACACCCGGGGGTGAGAAAATAACTAATGAAATCGCGGATGCTGAGAACAATTATTTCAGCAACAATTTTACAAGCCCCGATTATTTTAAGAAAAATATTGATAAAATATTTGCAAAAAATGTGACAGAAAGCGCTGAGAAAATTTCAATAAAAAATCAGTCACTTACTTTACCATTAAATAACAATCTAAACAATACAACAGATAAAAAGAATAATACAAATGAAATGACAACTGTGTCACAGAAAAATAAGGGCATTTACCTTGGAATAGTAGCCGGGCTTGATTTTAGCAAAGTTGAATCTACATCTTTTAGCAGCGGTTTTGATGCAGGGTTAATTATCGGTTTCAGAATAAATAAAAGATTTTCTTTAGAATCAGGCATTATCGTAAACAGGAAAAATTACAGTAGTGACGGAAGTAATTTTAACATGAAAAATGTAGGTTCAACAATGCCTGCAGGTATGACAATAAATAGTCTCCAGGGTCAAAGTTCTTTAATTGAAATTCCTATCAAAGGAAAATACGATATTATTAATAAAAGAAATTCAGATTTTTTTATTACCGGCGGCGTATCATCTTATATAATGACAAAAGAAGAAAACATGTACGACGCTGACTTTAACGGAAACCAGGAAAAATTTAAAGGAGTTTATGATAAGATGAATTATAAAATTCCTGCTGACATAAATATAAGTGTTGGATACGAACATACTATTTCACGATACCTTGATTTTAGAGTAGAACCGTTTCTTAAAATTCCTGTACAGGGAATTGGAGTAGGCAGCTTACCTGTTACCAGTGCAGGTTTACAGGTCGGAATCATCCGGCGACTGAAATAATATTTACTTAAAAGAAAGAATGCAAAAAAATTCTCATTCGGGAATGATGGGAGAAGTATGCACATTAATGAAGCGAATAAATACGTAAAGAAAAATAATTTTTAACCATAAAAAAAAATGAAAATGAAAATGAAAAATTTCTTAAAAACATTAATGGCTATTGCCGTTATGTTCATTGTTGGTTCATGTAACAAAACTAATAATAGCGTTACACAACCAGACAAACCTAAAACAGTTACAGAAGAAATGATGTCAGAAAATGGCTCCAATCCTGATGAAACGGCCATATCAGACAATGCAGCAATTTCAAATTCTGAATTAAATAGTTCTGCAGAGTCTGAAACAGGAGGCGGTCATTTTCTTTACACAGAAAGCAATAGTACGGGCACCAATGAAATATTAGTATATAAAATAAAAGAGAACGGCACACTTGAGTGGAAAGGATCTGTAGCATCAGGCGGCGCCGGAACCGGGGCAGGATTAGGTTCACAAGGTGCCTTAGTGTTAGACAAAGATCATCATTGGCTTTTTGCAGTAAACGCCGGAAGCAATTCAGTTTCATCATTTAAGGTTGGTAACGATGGAAGTCTTATGTTAGCACACACCGAAAACTCCATGGGAACAACTCCAAATAGTGTTAGCGTTTATGGTAACCTGTTATATGTGCTAAATACGGCAAGCGATAACATTCATGGCTTCTGGATTGGCCCGGGTGGCACGCTGAAGCACATTAATGAATCAACTCAATCTTTAAGTGGCACAGGTGTTGTTGCTCCACAAATATCTTTTACACCCAATGGCGATTGGATTATTGTAACAGAAAAAGCTACTAATAATATTGATGCATTCAAACTGAAAAATAATGGCTCCGTGTGGCCTCCGGTTGTAACATCATCAACAGGCGCCACACCCTTTGGATTCGATTTTGCACGCGATCATTTTATGGTTGTATCTAATGCTGCGGGAGGTGCAGCAGGAGCGGGTTCTGCTACTTCTTATCTTGTGGGCAGCAATGGAATTCCTCATGCAATTAACGGCGCAGTTCCTGATTACCAGGCAGCCCCTTGCTGGATAGCAGTTACTCAATATGGACGATTTGTTTTTACAACTAATACTGCCAGTAATTCAATATCATCTTACTACGTATCTCCATGGGGTGGCTTGTATTTAGTGCGAAAAGTTGCTGCATCCACCGATGGTGGACCAGTGGATATATTGGTTGCGAAAAATAATTATTTCGTTTACGACCTAAATGGAAAAGACGCCACCATCGGTGAATACCACAGAACTTTTCTCGGCGGATTAGAAGCTATGGGATCTGTTAGCGGATTGCCGGCAGCATCCACAGGTCTTGCAACTTATTAAATGTTTAATGCAACTTTTTTTATAAACATATTTCACCACGTCAGCTTATTTATAAAAAATAATTGGATGAATTTTTTCTTTTTATTAAAAATTAATAAGCAAAAATAAATTTCGTGCCCTTTTAAATCTTTTAAATAAAGTTTCATCTCCAACAAATATTTTAATAAAAAAAAGAGGCCATTTCGAACTTTTGAAATGGCCTCTTTTACAATTTTATATAAAACTATCAATCCTCCTCTGGTCTTCCTCCGCAAATAAATCTTTTTGCATAATAACTTTCATCTAAACTGCTGATGGTAACTCCCTTGCTTGAGCAGGAATGAACAAAATAATTGTTATCAAGATAAAGTCCTACATGGGAGACACCTCCCCGTGTATTAAAAAAAACCAGATCTCCTTCCTGTAAATCATCTTTTTTTATATGTTGTGTGGCTTTGTATTGCTGGCGTGCGGTACGGGGAACTACAAATCCATAAACGGCCAATAATAAACTGCTGGTTAAAGAGCTGCAATCAATACCCTTTTTGGTAGTACCGCCCATGCGATAGCGTGTACCAAACCATTCATCAATAAAACCAAATAAAGAAAGATTTTTTAAAGATTCAACATCTACGTCCAGCATCATGGCATACTTAAATTGCAGGCCGTTGAGTTTCTCTATTATTGAACCTGGTTCATCTGATATATTTGCAGGCTTACTTTTAACGACAACAGGGGCTTCTTCAACTTTTATGGTTTTACTTCCGCCGCTTTCAGTTGTATGTAAGATACCTTCCGGTGTAAATGAAATACCAACTATAAAATCAGGAGAAGAATTTTCATCAGTTGAACTAACCTGCATCTTATTAATACCGGTTTGGGCTGAAGTAAGTTGAACCGTTCCTGCTAATACCAGGACAATAAATGAAATTAGTAGCTTGTTCATTGGCTTACGGGTAGTGGTTTAATTAAAAAAAATTATACAGGTGCACAATTACCGGAGGTTTAACTTTCCATTAAATGTGAAATGTAAAATTTATTCAAACGAAATTTTTAATTAATTATTTTTCAAGCCGGACGAAGATAGGGTTCGCGATGTAAAAAAACAAATAAAATTACAGTTGGATTTTTTAGCAGTCTTAATACTAATGTAGTTTCATAATGTTGTGGGTAAATTGAAAAAAGACTCCGCTCTCTTTTCACGATATTTGCTTACTGATTTTTTAATTGAACTATGAAGTTTTCTCACCTCCACGTACACACGCAGTTTTCTTTATTAGATGGCGCAGCATCTATAAAAGCATTATATAACAAAGCTATAGCTGATGAAATGCCTGCCCTGGCTATTTCCGATCATGGAAATATGTTTGGCGTTTTTGAATTTGTAAAACATGCGCATACTTTGAAGAATGAAGATGGTTCATTAAAAGTAAAACCCATTGTTGGTTGCGAATTTTATATAACTGAAAACAGGCATCAAAAATCATTTACCAAAGAGCAAAAAGATCCACGTCATCACCAGATATTATTGGCTAAAAATAATAAGGGATATAAAAACCTGGTAAAGCTTACCTCGCTTGGTTATATTGAAGGAATGTATTCAAAATATCCGCGTATTGATAAAGAGCTAATTCAAAAATATCATGAAGGATTAATTGCCACAACCTGTTGCCTCGGTGCTTTGGTTCCGCAAACGATTTTAAAAAATGGCGAAGCAGAAGCAGAAAATGAATTTAAATGGTGGCTGAATATTTTTCGAGAAGATTATTATGTAGAACTGCAACGGCATGGCATACCCGAACAGGAAAAAGTAAATAAGGTCTTATTAAAATTTGCAAAAAAATATAATGTAAGAGTTATTGCAAGCAACGATTCTCATTATGTAGATGAAAAAGATTTTAATGCGCATGATATTTTGCTTTGCATCAACACCGGTGAAAAACAAGCAACACCGGCTATAGAGAATTTACAGATGATGATGTGACGGTAAAGAACAAACGCTTTGCTTTTCCCAATGACCAGTTTTATTTTAAGAACACCTGATGAAATGACTTCAGCTTTTGAGGATCTGCCGCAGGCACTGGATAATACCAATGAAATAATTGATAAGGTTGAAGTGCTTGATCTGAAAAGAGATATTTTGTTACCTCATTTCCCGTTCCGAAAGAATTTGATTCGCAGGAAGCTTACCTGGAGCATTTAACATGGACAGGAGCCAATGAAAGGTATAAAATAATTACCCTGAAATTGAAGAACGCATCAATTTTGAATTGTTTACAATAAAAACAATGGGCTTTGCCGGATACTTTTTAATTGTGAGTGATTTTATTAAAGCAGGAAAAGAGATGGATGTGTTTGTTGGCCCGGGACGTGGCTCTGCTGCAGGTTCTGTAGTTGCTTATTGCATTGGCATTACCAATATCGATCCGATAAAATACAATTTGCTGTTTGAAAGATTTTTAAATCCTGACCGTAAATCAATGCCGGATATTGATACGGATTTTGATGATGAAGGAAGGCAAAAAGTATTGAATTATGTAGTTGATAAATATGGCAAAAACCAGGTTGCGCAAATTATTACCTATGGTACGATGGCTGCCAAAATGAGCATTAAAGATGTGGCCCGTGTCATGGATCTTCCATTGGCAGAAAGTAATGCTTTGGCAAAATTAGTTCCGGACAGTCCCGGCACATCTTTACGAAGAGTATTGAAAGCTCCCCTTACCAGGTTTAAAATCTCTAACAGAAGAAGGTGTTGGTGGTGAAGATATTGATAACATAAAAAAACTGCGGGATATATATAACGGTGAGGATATACGCAGCAAAGTTTTACATGAAGCAGAAGTGCTCGAAGGTTCTGTGCGAAATACGGGGATTCATGCTTCGGCAATTATTATAGCGCCGCAAGATCTGACGGAACTGATTCCTGTGGCTACTTCAAAAGATTCTGACCTGTGGCTAACGCAAATTGACGGAAGTAATATTGAAGACGCCGGCGTATTAAAAATGGACTTTCTTGGTTTAAAAACACTAAGCATTTTAAAAACTGCCTTGCGATTAATTAAACAAAATCATGGAGTAGACTATTGACCTTGATACATTACCACTGGATGATGAAAAAACTTATCAAGTTATACCAGCGCGGAGATACCAATGCAACTTTCCAGTTTGAAAGCGGAGGTATGCAAAAGTATCTGCGTGATTTAAAGCCTGATAAATTTGATGACCTTATTGCAATGAATGCACTTTTTCGTCCGGGGCCAATGGCTTATATTCCTGACTATATAGAACGTAAACATGGCAGGGAGGAAATTCACTATGATCTTCCTGAGATGGAAGAAATATTGAAAGATACCTATGGCATTACCGTTTACCAGGAACAGGTGATGTTGCTATCGCAAAAGCTGGCGGGCTTTAGCAAAGGCGATGCAGATGTGTTGCGTAAAGCAATGGGTAAAAAGCAGCGCTACGTGCTGGATAAAATGAAAGAACAGTTTATTGAAGGCGCTAAAAAAAATAATCATCCTGTAAATAAATTAGAAAAAATATGGAGCGATTGGGAAGCATTTGCGCAATATGCATTTAATAAATCGCATTCTACCTGTTATGCATTGGTGGCTTATCAAACTGCTTATTTAAAAGCACATTATCCGAGTGAATATATGGCTGCAGTTTTAAATCATGCAGGCACTATTGAAAAGATTACTTTCTTCATGGAAGAATGCAAGCGCATGGGATTAATCGTTCTTGGTCCTGATATTAATGAATCGCAAAAAGGATTTGCAGTAAATAAAAAAGGAGAAATTCGTTTTGGCTTCAGTGGTATGAAAGGCGTTGGCGAAGCGGCTCTTGAAAACATAATTGAAGAACGTGAAAAGCACGGGGCATTTTCTTCAATTTTTGATCTTATTAAAAGAGTAAATCAACGAACGGTAAATAAAAAATCACTTGAAAGTCTTGCCTATGCCGGCGCTTTTGATTGTTTTAAAAATGTTCACAGAGCACAATATTTTTTTACAGCTCCGGGCGATTCTATAAATGGACTTGAAAAAATTATCCGTTTTGGTAATCAATACCAGGCGCAACTTTCAAACAGCACAAATACTCTTTTTGGCGACCTGCAGATGGCTGAGGTAGTGCCACCGGCAATGGCAGAATGTGAACCCTGGCCTTTAATTAAATTATTGGACTTTGAAAAGGAAGTAACCGGAATGTTTTTAAGCGGCCATCCATTAGATAATTTTGCGTTCGAAATAAAACATTATGGGCTTACAACCATAGCAGAATTTAATGAATTCCAGGAAGCGATACATCTTCATCCAAATGGCGGCAAAACTTTTCGAATTGCAGGGCTTGTAGTTAGCGCCGACCATCCCACTTCAAAAGCTGGTAATAAATATGGAGTTTTTTATATTGAAGATTATACAGCCAAAATGAAGCTGATGCTATTCCAGGATGATTATATAAAATTTAATAATTATTTTGAACCGGGAACAGCTATATTTATTACCGGCGCCTTCAGGCAGAGATATAGCAAGTCTGAATTTGAGTTTAAAGTACAATCCGTAACGCTTCTTGAAACATTGATGAAATTTTGCACAAAAAAACTGCAAATAGCAGCCGAGCCAAAAGATATTTCCGCAGAGTTTATAGATTTTTTCGATAAAAATGTACAACGCTTTCCAGGCAGATCTGCAATAAAGTTTTGCATCAATGATAGTAAATCTCACTTAAAATTTGGCATGTTTTCGCTTGAAAATGGCTTTGAAATGAATGACGAAATGGCGACTTACCTGCAACAAAAGCCTGAACTTGAGGTTATGGTAGAATTAACATAATGTGGATATGCCAATTCATCATCTTATATAGATTGGATGTAACTTTGCAATACAATTGCAAAAAAAATTAATAAAAAAATAAAAATTTATTTATGGCAACAGAATATACAGATTCAAACTTTAAAGAAAAAGTGCTTGATTCAGAAAAACTTTCAATGGTAGATTTTTGGGCAGAATGGTGTGGCCCTTGTCGTGCAATAGGCCCTGTAGTGGAAGAACTTTCAAAAGAATATGATGGTTCTGTAAACATCGGAAAAGTGAATGTTGATCAGAATCCTCAATTAAGTATTAATTATGGAATCACCAGCATACCTGCAATAATTTTTGTAAAAGGCGGTAAGGTGGTTGATAAATTAGTTGGAGCTCAGCCAAAATCAAATTTTGTAAAAAAGATAGAAGCATTAAAATAATCACACTCTGTTTCCCTAAAAACCCGGTTTCGAAAGAGCCGGGTTTTTGTTTGCAAATATCTTTCCCTGCGATTAAGGGCTTAACCGTTTAATAAAACCACAAAATAGAACCAGATATTTTTATTTAGGAGTGATGCCGCTATTATTATCTCCATCTCTTACCTCGTACACACTGTCAACAATATATTTTTCCAAACCACGCCAGGGCAAGGCGCCGAAATATTCCACGTAATGAACCTCCACTTCTTTTCCGGCATTGTTTAATAAGATTTGCGCAACGCTTTCTTTTGTAACACTAAAATTAAATTCATTGCTTTGCACATTTGCTTTAAAACCACTTTGAATAATTTTTCCTTCATAAGTTTTAAATACATATCCCTTTCTCATAAAAGTATTGAGAGTGCCCGCTTTAGTACCGTGTCCGAATTCCCAATAGAAATGAGAATAAAAAAATATTACAAAACCTACAATTAATATAATGATGAAGTATCTAAAGAATTTTCTTCGTCTCATAAAATTTATTTAAATAGCAAGATAAGAAAAGGTTTTAAAAGCTTTTGACTAACAATCGAATTATTACACAGTTTATTTTTCTGTTACTAACAATGGTTCCGGGTGAATATTTTGAATTGTATCACGATCATGCTTATGTTTAAAAAAGATAACAAATAATATTGCTACAACTAAAGCATATATGGCAAAGCTTATCCATATCCCATTCCAGTTTTTACTATTATCAGTATTGGTAAAATATTTTTGAATAACAATACCGCTGATAGAACTGCCAACCACGGCGCCTATACCATTGGTCATCATCATAAAAAGGCCTTGTGCACTGGCTCTTATTGCAGGATCGCATTGTGTTTCCACAAACAATGAACCCGAGATATTGAAAAAATCGAAGGCCATGCCATATACAATACAGGAAAGTATAATCATCCAAAGACCATCACCGGGATTGCCGTAAGCAAATAGACCGAAACGAAAAACCCATGCTATCATACTTATAAACATTACTTGCTTTATTCCAAACTTTCTTAAAAAAAACGGGATAGCGAGAATAAACAGTGTCTCAGAAATTTGAGATATTGACATGATGATTGCCGGGTATTTTACTGCGGTTAAATTTTTATATTTATCAATATTTGCAAAGTCATGCAAAAACGTGTCACCATAGGCGTTAGTTAATTGAAGTGCCGCTCCGAGCAACGTAGCAAAAATAAAAAATACGGCTATTTTCCGGTTCCTGAACAAGGCAAACGAATTTAATCCCAACGCATCTATCAACGATTTGCTTTTAATGCGATCGTGTTGGGGCGGGCATTTGGGCAAAGTGAAAGCATATAAGCCAAGTACCAATGCCGCAACTGATGCAACATAAAATTGTCCTGATGTTGTTTCAAGATGAAGTAAACTAACTACCCATAAAGCAATAATAAAACCAACCGTTCCCCAAACTCTTATGGGTGGGTAATTTATAACAACATCTTTTCCTTCTTTCTTTAATGCATTATAAGCCACAGCTATTGATAAAGAAATCGTAGGCATATAAAAAATCATATTAATCAACAATACCCAAAACATGGTTGCAGGATCTTTAACCATTGGTAAGGTGAAGAGAACAACCGCACCACAAATGTGACATAAACCATAAAGCTTTTCTGCATTAATCCATTTATCAGCAATAATGCCCATGATAGCAGGCATAAAAAGAGAAGCAATTCCCATTGTAGAAAAAAGCGCTCCAAAAGCGGATCCCGTCCAAATGCTTGCATGTGTGGTTTCATCAATAACAGGATACAATTTTGGCAAAGTTTGAAACCAATAAGCTCCAATAGTAATTAACCACGATCCCCAAACAAAGAATTGCAGGAAATTCATTATGATGAGGCGTTGTTTAATATTCAGCATATTTCAATTTTCATTAATTATTTTAAATATATTCGATAAATGTTTAGCTTGATTAAAAAACACATTTCGCTTCTAAAAGCAACCCAAAGGAAATTTACACAGTTTACCATAACAACAAGGGTGCGTTGATATACTCACTGGAATAAATATTTTGAAAGATAAGAGAATTAATAAAATTGCAATCTGTTAAGTTTTTGAATGGAAAGAAAATCATATTTTAGCATCTCCAAACCCTTAGATATTTGTTTGCAAAAAACATATATTTCAAATATAAAATAACTGTATTGAAAAAAGTTACCTCACACTCAATCCGGAGTGTTTTTTTATTCCTGTGTTGTTCAATAACAGTATTGAAAGTTTATCCTCAGCAAAAAATAAAAGCCGAACAATTTAATTTTACAGAATTAGCCAACACGCAGACGACGCAGACTTTTCAGGCACAAGGTGAGCACGAACTGGATGGAGGATGGAAATATCTGAATGGAAATATGCCCATTCCTTCCAATGGTAAAATCATGAAACAGGATCTTACCGCCATTCCTTCACCCAATACAATTGAATCAGCATCTCCGGTTCCTATACAGAGTTTTTTAGGACACATTGATCCTATTAATTTTATACCCCCGGATTGCCATGGAACGGTCGGGTTAAATGAAGTGGTTACGGCTACTAATGAATTTATAATTGTTCATTCTAAAAACGGTGGTGCTGTTTTAAGAAAAGTTACTTTCTCAGCTTTTTTTAATAATGTAGGAATGTCTGATCCTTATATGCAATTCGATCCTTATATTAACAGGTATTGGATAAGTGGCATATCAACATCAACAACCAATAAAGTTTTTATAGCAGTATCTCAAACTTCCGATCCACAGGGTAATTGGTTTAGATATAGCTTCACTCCTGCTTCCAAAGATGGGGCGATTCTTCTTGATCATCCATACCTTGGATTTGATAATAAATTGTTGGTAATTACCGGAAGGAAATTTCCAAATGCTGCAAGTTTTTCTGGCACAATGCTATTTTGTTTTAATAAAGATAGCCTTGCTGCAGGAAAGGCCATTTCATTTGGAACTAATGCACAAACTATTGAAAAAACCACTGCAGACGGTGATGTCCCCTGCCCTGTTACCGCCCTGGACCTTACCGTACCTGCTACAAAATTTTATATAGTTCAGGAATGGAATGGGAGCGCTTCGGCGATAAGATTGTCCACGATAACAGGTACGCTTCCCAATCTTTCATGGAATACATCAGCTGCAGTTTACCCGTCCGGAGGTTCGGCCTGGTCTGATGCTGCATTGGGAAACCTTGCGCCACAGGAAGAAGAATCAAGGAAGCTTGCTGTAAACGATGCAAGAATCAGCTCTGCTCAAATGGTTAATGGAAAAATATGGTGCGCACATCATATTGGCTTGCCGGCAACAAATTTTAATCACACCGCAGTACAATGGTGGCAATTATCTGCTGCCGGAGCCGTTTTACAAAGAGGCAGGATTGATGATCCGGCCGGTCTTATATCACGTTACTATCCAACTATTGCCGTTAATCCTGCTGAAAACGTAATTATTGGATATACCATATCATCACCAACCACCAGGGTTAATGCAGCTTATAGCACACGCACACCTGCAACTCCTTTAAATACAACGGATGATGAATATATTTTTAAAGGCGGAATAAGCACTTACTGGAAAGACTACGGAAGCGGAAGAGCCCGGTGGGGCGATTACAGCCATTCTTCAGTTGATCCCGCTACGGGAGATTTATGGACGATTCAACAATATGCCGATCAAAGGCTTTCTCCTTCAGATGTTGATTCCAGGTATGGAGTATGGTGGGCTGAAGTTTCCTTTTTAACGTTCAATACTGATGTTACCATATCAAATGTTTTTGAACCAAATGGAGCTACTCCTTATTGTGCCTTACCTATTAATCCGCAGGTAAATATTAAGAATATAGGCTTAGATACTATTACAAATGTAAAGGTGGGTTTAATATTAGACGGAATAAATCTTGGCGTTACTTCATACACAGGGTTGCATATTCCACTATATGGTTCATTTAATGTTTCCGTTCCTCTGCCATTAAACCCATCTACAGGAAATCATATTTTGCAGGTGTATACTTTTGAACCTAACGGAACCGTAGACGAAAGAACGTCAAATGATACAAGTGTTGTTTCATTCACGGTTCTTCCAACACTTCCACTCCCCGATGTTGAAGGCTTTGAAGATACAATTTTTCCGCCCCCGGGTGGTTGGTCCTTAAATAACCCTGATGGCAATATTTCGTGGAAAAGAACCACGGCAGCAAGTAAAACAGGCGTTGCTTCCATGACGTTGGATGCTTATAATTATCAAACTACGCAGGCAGTTGATATTTTAGTGTCGCCTAAAATTGACATCACTAATACCGATTCATTAAAAATAAATTTTGATGTGGCTTACGCACAATATGATGCCGCATCCATAGATTCGTTGCAGATTGTTTATTCTACTGATTGCGGCGTTTCCTGGCTTCCGACTGCATACAATAAGGGCGGAAAAGCCCTGACTACAAACGGGGGAATTTTTATCACATCTCCCTTTACTCCAACTGCATCACAATGGCGCAATGAAAGTGTAAGTCTTTCCACATGTAATATTCCGGTATCGTCTATTTTAATTGGAATAAAATCAGTTAACGATTTTGGAAATAATATTTATGTTGATAATTTTTCACTGGATAAATTAGATACCAAACAGGAAAATGCAGCGATACTTTCCATAAACAAACCATTTACCACACTCTGTACGCCCGACTTTACACCGGAAATTACTATTGCCAACTTTGGATTTGATACTTTAAAAACACTTACCATCAATTACCAGGTTGATAATGGAAGTATTGGAACTTTTAATTTTACCGGTTCGGTGGCAAAATGTCATTCACAAGTAGTTTCTTTAAATTCAATAACCTCCTCTCCGGGAGACCATGTACTTACTATTTTTAGCACTAATCCAAATGGCATAGCAGACGAATATACCAGGCAATGATACAGTTAGAAAAGTAATAAAGATTTCACCTCTTTTAGATGCGCCTGTTTCAGAAGGATTTGAAACAACCACCTTTCCACCTGCTAACTGGAGTTTAGAAAATCCTGATGGAGCAATAACATGGGAAAGATCAACCGCTGCCGCAGAATCCGGAACTGCTTCTATGGTTATCAGGAATTTTGATTACAAGGCATCCAATACAGAAGATGTATTTTTCTCTCCCGTTATAAAATTTGACGCTGCAGTTGATTCATTTTTTGTTTCTTTCGATTACGCATACTCGCAGGGAGCAACCTATCCCGGTAGTACGAATATGCCTCTTGATACACTCGAATTGCAAATAAGCCAGGATTGTAGTCAAACATTTACAACCATCTGGAAAAAATGGGGTGCAGATCTTCAAACAATTGGTGATCCAAATTTACCGTCTGCAACTGCTTTTGTTCCTAATAAGCAACAATGGAGAAATATTAATATTTATTTAAGTCCTGTTATAGGCTCACAAAATTTCCAGGTTTATTTTGTTGCAAAAAGTAATAATCAAAATAATTTATACATTGACAATATAAATATCTATTCAAAAGTTCTTCCTCAAAGATTAAAAGATGAGGGATACCTGCTATACCCGAATCCATTCAGGAATTCATTTACCATACGCAACTACAGGGTTCCTACTACCTTGCAAAATGTGTCAATTTATAATTCAACCGGGCAATTGGTTTGGACCAAAAACTATAATGGAACCGGTTATACCGAAATGCCTGTTGACATGAGCAAATATGCTGCAGGTGTGTATATAGTTAAATTGCAATACACCGGTAAGACGGTAGTTGAAAGAATCGTAAAACAGTAGTTTAAAATAATTATAAAAGTTAAAGAGGTTAAAGCTTTGTGCTACCTCTTTTTTGTTTTAGATACAATGCTAACCTAACTTTGTTTTATGATAGCAACCAATAAAGAAGAAGAACTTTTAGAAATTATAAATTCATTTGAAGAAGGGAAACATTTCAATACCATTGCAGAAAAAATTATCAGTGATAAAAGAATAACAGGTGAAGAAGGCCTGTTGCTGTTTGAAAAAGCCAGCCTTGGTTTAGTCAGCAACATTAGCCAATTATATAAGAGAAAAAAAACATGGTAGATGTAACTTATTTCAACAGAAATTTTCATATTGAACCTACCAATGTTTGTGTTTTTTCCTGCAAGTTCTGCTCTTACTCCAGATTATATGCGCATAGAGATGAAGGATGGCAACTTAGCATGGAACAAATGATGGATATTGTAAAAAGCTATGATGGTAAACCCGTAACAGAAGTTCATATTGTTGGAGGTGTTCATCCAAAAATGGATCTTAACTTTTTTTGCGATTTTATTTCCCGGATAAAACAACACAGGCCTGATCTTCATATAAAAGGATTTACTGCAGTTGAACTGGATTATATGTTCAGGAAGGCAAAGCTTGGCATTGAAGAAGGAATGCGGAAACTAAAAGATGCCGGCTTACAATCTTTGCCTGGCGGTGGTGCAGAAATATTTGATGAAGAAATAAGACAGCAAATAAGCGCTGATAAAGTAGATGCTGAAGGTTGGTTAAAAATTCATGAAGAAGCTCACAAGCTTGGAATGCATACCAATGCAACCATTTTATATGGTCACATAGAAAATTATAAACATCGCATAGATCACATGACGAGATTAAGAAACTTACAGGATAAAACAAATGGTTTCAATACTTTTATCCCACTTAAATTTCGCAATAAGAATAATGACATGAGTTATGTGCCTGAATCTTCTGCAACAGAAGATATGAGGATGTATGCAGTTGCAAGAATTTACATGGATAATTTCCCGCACCTTAAAGCATACTGGCCAATGCTTGGAAGACAAAATGCGCAACTTGCCTTATCGTTTGGTGTAAATGATATTGATGGAACTATTGATGACTCCACAAAAATTTATTCAATGGCCGGAAGCGAAGAACAAACTCCTTCGATGAGCACACAACAATTGGTAACACTCATTAAACAGGCAAAGCGCCAGCCTGTTGAAAGAGATACTTTGTATAATGTAGTAAAGGATTATAGTTTAGATGAAGATAAAAGAATTTGATGTAACAATGAACTAAGACCAATTTGACCGATGTTTAATTAGGTCTGTTCCACCAGTTCCACTTCCGCAACAGGACTAAACAAAAACAACCTTCCGGTTTTAATGTCCTGGCACACATAGCGCTTTCTCACTTTATTGCCTCTTTTAAAGATTTTTCCACCTTTCACTTTAAACAAACTATTCAACGGAACTTCTTCCACGAAAAAGAAGCCTGGCTTGTGAGCATCGTATCTTTTTAATATTCTCAACAAACCATCTTCGGCACAGGAACTTGCCGATGGGTTTTTAAGACTTTGTAACAGCTCTTTTTCAATATCGTGCGGAAATATTTTTTTGGTAATAAATCGGGCCAATATTTTTCCAAATTCATTTTTCCATTCAGCGCCATGGGGCGGTATCCGGTTGCCGTATTTCTCAAAAGCGAGCAGGTGGCCGAGTTCATGCAACAACGTTATAAGAAAAGAATATTTATTCAGATTGCCGTTTACACTGATACGATGGTTTCTATTTGAATGACTATTGCGATAATCGCCCAGAACGCTTTTGCGTTCACGGGTAACCGTTAGATGCACCCGGTGCTCCACGAGATAAGCGGCCACATCTTCAAAAGAGCCTTCGGGTAAATAAGTGGTTAACTGCTGTAAGGGAGATTCTTTCTTAGGCATTCGTTTTTCGGCGGGAAATTTTCATTAACTGTTTAACTTCTATGAAAGCATATAAAATGTATAAAGCCATAGCGGTAAAAAGAGAAGGTTTATTTACTTTTCCTTTAATTATAAAAAGATATAAAGCAAGCCCTATGATTATTATAAATATTTTAATTAATAAAGAAACATATACGCTTCTGATAAATGCATTAATATTAACTGATTTTAAACCGCGCATTTGAATTAGAAAACCGGCAAGGCTCAGGCAAAATAAAAGCAGGTTGGCTACTAATAAAAATTTAATTCCAAATCCATTATCGTGTAAAAAATTTTTAAAGAGAAATGCAACAGCATTTACTAAAAAAAATAATACAATCACAGGAACCAATTTGTTATAAATCTCTTTCATTTCTTTCTGGATGTTTCTTTCAAAATATTTAATAAAAGTCCGGCAATAATTAATAATGGCAACAGCCATACTAATAAAGGGAATGAAAGGTGTAACCATTTATCAACTTTCAACCCAACAAACACTCCCAGGCCGATGCTTATTAAAAACTGCATAGCCAGGCCTGCGTAGCGCAGTAGCTGCTTATTTCCGTCGTTGCTATTTGTCAAAATCTTTTATTTAAAAAAATCAATCGCTGCTTTTTTCAATATTTTTTAATTTAAGCATGGTTGTATCTGGCGGAACAATATTTCCTTTTAATATTTTTTCGATATCGTTGATGTATTCCTGCTTCTTTATAAGATTCTGCTCTATTGAATCTGCTTTCATTTTCAGCACCTCATATTCCCTGGCCTTTTGAGTTTCGCCATAACCCGGAATGTATAATTTTAACGGTGTAAAAGCGATGAGCGCAATGGTAAATCCCACCAATATTACAAACAGAGAGCTAAGGGCTATGTACACGCTTAACCTGGTTAATTTAAAAGCCACTACTTCATCAAAAGTATCCTCATTGATAACCACAAGCCGGTAGCGGCTTCGAAGCCTTTTTAAAGATGTATTGCCGCCGGGTAGGGACATACTATTTTTTTAGGTTGTTAAAAATAATTACAGCTATCTATTAATTAAGAATAATAGCTCAAAATAACCGTATTTTTAAAATATTTTTGCAAAATAGAAGTTTCATATAGAAGTAAACTTACATTTCATATTTGCACGTCTATAAAAATTTTTAATATTCATGAATCCCCGGATCCTAAAGTCTTTATTTTTTTTATTGTTTTCCCTGTTTCTCCTGCCGGAAGTTTATGCCCAATTAGGTAAGATAACTATAGACCTTGAAAAAGATAAACCCGAAAAGTTTAAAACTAAAACGCTTAAGTCAGAAAAAACCGGTCAAAAAAAATTTACAGTTCCGAAGAAATTCATTCAGAATACCGTATCTCATTACAACTATTTCTATAATGCCAATAACAAGTTAAATGAAGTTATTGAACGTGCACGTATTGCCAATAAAGATGATTACACAAAATTATTACCTTTTTACGGTTATTCATTAGACAATACTGCGCAACAAAAAACAGATCTTGATTCGGTAATATATAAAGCTACCGCCGGAATTTTAATACATGATCTACGAACAAATTGGGTTGATAATTTTTACCTATTAATTGGAAAAGCTTATTATCTGCGTAAAGATTTTGATTCTGCTTACATGACCTTTCAATTCATTAATTATAATTTGTTTCCGCGTAAGAAGAAAGATGATGACCAGTTAATTGTGGGAACGAATGATAATGCTGAAAACAGGGCCATTAGCGTTTCAAGCAAAGAAGACAGGAACATTGTTGACAAAGCTTTGACGCGGCCGCCCAGCCGGAATGATGCTTTAGTTTGGCAAATAAGAACTTTAATAGATCTGGATCAAAGGTTCGATGCAGCTTCTCTTATTTCTACTTTGCAAAATGATCCGGCATTTCCTGAACGCCTGAAGGCTTCACTTGAAGAAACAACTGCCTACTGGTTTTTTGAACAACAGATGTATGACAGTACTTTACCGCATCTTGTAAATTCTTTACCCGGTGCAGCAGATTTACAAGACAGGGCAAGACGTGAATTTTTGACAGCCCAACTTTTTGAACTTACCAATAAACAGGACAAAGCCTCTGATTATTATAATGAGGCCATGCATCACACCACTGATCCCCTAATGGATATTTATGCAAATCTTAATAAAGCTAAAATGCTTAAAAGCCACGATCCTGCAGAGATTGACAAAAGTATTGCAACGCTTTTAAGCATGTCCAAAAAAGACAGGTTTGAGCCCTACCGTGATATCATATTTTTCTCCGCAGCACAACTGGCTTTACTAAAACCTGATACTGCTTCCACCGTTTCTTTATTTAAGAAAAGCACTTTTTATAACCAGGAAAATACATCGCTAAAAAATAAAGCCTTTCTCAACCTGGCAGAAATAAGCTATAAACAAAAAAATTATAAAGATGCTTATGCATTTTATGATAGCCTTGAATTATCAGATACCACTCTTGGGGATATTACGCAGATACAGCATAGAAAAAAAGCATTAGCAGTAATTGTAAGAAATATTAATGTTATAGAAAGAGAAGATAGCCTCCAGGCAATTGCAGCTATGTCTCCAGCCGACAGGGATGCATTTTTGAAAAAACTTTCAAAAAAATTATTAAAGGAAAAAGGTATTAAAGAAGATGATTCTTTGTACAGCAATCCTGCTGCTGATTATTTTGATTCCAAACATGCCTCTGCTGATATTTTTGGAAATGTTACCAGCACTAACGGAGATTGGTATTTTTATAATGCTGCCTTAAAGTCGCACGGCTATAGTGAATTTAAAAGAATATGGGGTAAACGGCAGAACGTTGATAACTGGAGAAGAGCTTCTGCGTCTGGTATTACTGCCAGTAATTTACCAGGCAATTCAAACGCTTTCCAAAATCCTGATGATAGTACGGCATCTAACGGCGAACCCGATCAAAACGGAGACCCTCTTATTGCCGCCACGATGAGCCTTCCTCCTGTTCCTGTTCAAACAGATTTATCAGTTACCGGGCTTTCAGAAAATGTTCCCCTGACAAAAGAAAAATTAGATTTATCCAATACTAAAATTTCAAAGTCCTTATTTGAGTTAGGAAAAGAATATCAAAATTTATTGGAAGATTACAGCGCTGCCATTGACGCTTATGAAAATTCATTAAAACGTTTTCCTGATAGTTTGTATGCAGGAGAATTATATTTAAACCTTTCTTATTGTTATAGAAAATTAGGCGACCTGGCAAAAGCAGATTATTATAAAAATTTGCTCATTCATAAATTCGATAAAAGCAAATTCACACAACTGGCATTGCATCCTGAAGCAATGGAACCATCAAAAAAAGACCCTGCAGCCACAAAAAGATACCAGGATATTTATAATCTTTTTATAGAAGGCGATTTTGAAAAAGCGGTTGCTGAAAAGCTAAAAGCCGACAGCATATATGGCAAAAATTACTGGAGCCCGCAATTGCTCTATATTCAAGCGGTTTATTATATTAAAAAGAAAGAAGACAGTACCGCAATAAATGTTCTTCATCAGATTATATCTCAATATCCAACTTCGCCTTTAAAAGAAAAAGCAGTAACAATGATTGATGTTTTGAAAAGAAGAAGTTCAATTGAAAACTATTTAACCAATCTTAAAGTTGAAAGAGTAAAAGAAGATTCGCAAATAATTGTTTATAATGATCCCGCTGTCGTTAAGCGAATGCAACAGGATACTTCCAGACTGATTGTAAGCCCGTTAAATACCATTATAACTCCCGGAAAGGTTTATCTTGATTCTTCTAAAAGAGCGCCGGCAATTGTAAAAAATGCAACGTTTATGATTGACCCGCTTTCTGAACAATATGTCATGATGGTTCTTAACAAGGTTGATCCTGTTTACAGCAGCGAAGCTAAAAATGCGCTAATCAGGTATAATAAGGAAAATTTTTATAATCAAAAAATAGAAGTTACAAAAGATACATTAGATAAAGACAGAACCTTACTAATCTTTACTGAGTTCCTAACCGCAGATCTTGCTATAAAATATATGGATAAATTAAAAAAGGATGCTCCATCAGAAATATCGTGGCTTCCGGTTGCAAAATATTCTTTCTATATAATATCTGGTCCAAATCTTGCGCTGTTGAAGGAAAATAAAAACCTGCAGAGTTATATCGATCTGCTCAATAAAAAATATCCGGGGAAATTTTAAATAAAAATTAAGTATCCTTATTCAGGAATAAAGAAAGCATGATGAAAAATCAAAATCAGGGAAACAAAAAAAACAATAAAGCCAAAAGCGCAAAAACAAAACCTGCAATAAAAATTTTATGGACACTTGTTTTGGGAGGGGTTGCGCTTGGCATTATAGTATTTGCTGCAGCCTGGTTTGGTGTTTTTGGAAAACTTCCTTCCCTGCATGAACTTGAAAACCCACAGGCCAATCTGGCTTCGGAAATTTATGCAGATGACGGTACTACTTTAATGGGTAAAATTTATGCTGAAAACCGCAGCTCGGCTGATTTCCAGGATATTTCAAAACATGTAATTGATGCGTTGATCTCAACAGAAGATATTCGTTTTTATGACCATTCCGGCATTGACGCCATTGCTATAGGACGTGCTGTAAAAGGCTTCGGTAGCGAAGGAGGAGGAAGTACTATTACACAACAGTTGGCCAAAAATATTTTAGGCCAGGGCGGTGGCTGGGTAGGAAAAAGAATAATGGATAAACTAAAAGAATGGATTGTTGCACTTAAGCTGGAAAAGAATTTTACAAAGCAGGAAATTTTAGCATTATACCTCAATCGGGTTTCCTGGTTAAACGTATATGGAATAAGAAATGCATCCTATGTATATTTTCAAAAAGATCCGTCAGAACTTACCACTGATGAAGCAGCTTTGTTAGTAGGAATGTTAAGCGGCCCCGGGCAGTACGATCCTGTGCGTCATCCGCAGGCTGCCAGGGACAGGAGAAATTTAGTGCTTGACCGAATGGTTACAAACAATGTTCTTTCCAGTTCAGAAGCAGAGCAGTTAAAGAAAAAGCCGCTTGGGATAAAATATAAAAAGTTAGATGAAAACCTTGGTATTGCTCCTTACTTCCGCTCGGTGTTAACCAAAAAATTAATTGACTGGTGTAAAACACATACTGATCCAACTACGGGTAAAAATTACGACCTGTATAGGGATGGCTTAAAAATATATACTACCATAGATCCTAAAATGCAACTGTATGCTGAAGAGGCCGTAGTAAAGCACATGGCTAACATGCAGAAAAAGTTTAATAGCCAGTTACCAAAAAATGTATGGAAAGGCCAGGACGATATTTTAAACAGGGCGATGAAAGAAAGTGACCGGTGGAAGATTAATGAAAGAAGAGGGCTTTAAAGATGATGACATTAAAAAGTCGTTTAACGTGCCGGTAAAAATGAAAGTCTTTGCATGGAATTCAAAACGTGAAACTGACACTGTAATGACGCCTTTAGATTCTATAAAATACTTTAAGCAAATGATGCAAACTTCATTTGCTGCAATGGATCCTGTAACCGGAGAGGTGAAAGCATGGGTGGGTGGTATAGACTTTAAATGGTTTAAATACGATCACGTAACTGCTAACAGGCAGGTAGGTTCTACGTTTAAGCCTTTGTTGTATACGCTTGCCATTACAGATGCGGGGCTTACCCCTGAAACTCCATCTCGGTGGAAAATCAATTACACTGGCTAACAAAACTTTTTCCGGTGGGGGCGGTACCATGGCTTATTGCCTGGCAAAATCATTGAATGTGGCAGCATGGGATTTAATGAGCCGCATCGGCCCTAAAAAAACTGCAGAGTTTGCACATCTTTGCGGTATTAAAAGCGATATACCTATTGTTCCTTCAATTGCATTGGGCACTGCCGATATTCAACTGATTGAAATGCTGAGAGCTTATTCCATGTTTCCAAACCGTGGTTTTAATACACAGCCTATTTTCATTTCAAGAATAGAAGATAAAAATGGTAACGTATTGGAGTCATTTGAAGCAGACACGAAGCAGGTAATAAGTGAAGTGGATGCTTATACGATGTATAAAATGATGCAGGGAGTAGTTGATTATGGAACCGGTGGCTCAATGCGCTGGAAGTATGGAATAACAAGCGATATGGGAGGTAAAACCGGCACTACCAATGATAATACAGATGGATGGTTTATGGGTTATACGCCGCAACTTCTTGCAGGCGCATGGGTAGGTTGCGATGATCCCTTTTTACACTTAAGAAACGGATGGACAAATGGTGGTAATGATATGGCTATGCCCGAATGGGCCTATTTTATGCAAAAGGTTTATGCCGATAAAAAACTGGGTATTGATCCGAAAGCCGCTATTTCAAAAACCTGCAGAATTAAATAATGATCCTATTTATGCAGACCAGAACTTTTCAAATTTCGTAAAAGAAGGGCAGGGCAATGATTTTACTGAAGACAATGGAAATGGCGATGCGGGCGATTATGAGAGCACACCCAATGTGCCCGTAGAGTCAGAGTTTAATAAAGATCTGTCAAAAGATAATAATAACACACCGGCAAAAAAAGTAATCGGCCCGGTTAATATGATGGATGAGTTTAAAAAGGATACCTCAAAAACACATTCAAAAGATGAAAAAGCAAAGATAAATACAGATGCTGCGGACAAATCGAAAAAGCCCGCTGCAAAACCAGGCAGTGATTATTAATTGAAACCTGATATTATTATTTATTAACTGTATGTAATTTTCGTTACAGAAAAACAATTCCTTTATTTTTACGGCCGACAATATCTACATTATTCTATACCTAATTTTTATATTTTGAAATCAAAATTTATTGCAATTCTATTTATAGTTTTATTCATAACAGGAGGCATTAATTTGCTCTTTGCATGGGGTGCATGGGGTCACAAACACATTAATAGGGCCGCAGTGTTTGCATTACCCGACAGCATGCGGAAGTTTTATTATAATCATATTGACTTCATAACAGAAGGCGCAGTGGTACCGGATTTGAGAAGAGCGCTCCTGAATGATAAAAACGAAAGCCCGAGGCATTATATTGATATAGAAGATTTTCATTTACCCATTGCAGATATTCCGAAAACAAACAAAGAAGCTTATACAAAGTATGACAGTACCTTCTTAAATAAGACGGGTATTCTGTCCTGGTATATTCAAAGCGTTATGGAAAAACTTACGCAGGCATTTAAAAAAAGAAACAAGTCGGAAATACTTTTTCTTTCTGCAGAATTGGCCCATTATGTTGGTGACGCTCACATGCCGTTGCACACTGCATCAAACTATAACGGGCAATTTACTGATCAAAAAGGTGTACATGCTTTGTGGGAATCGGAAATACCGGAGTTGTTTGGTAATAACTATAACTTTAAAACGAATGCTGCCAGATACATTTCTGACATTACTGCTCAAACATGGAATATTATAGCACAGACCCATTCGCTCGAAGACACGCTCTTGGCCGACGAAAAAAAAGTGAGAGAGCGTTTTACTGCAAACAACATGTATAAAAAAGATGCCTCAGGCAATAATGTTTTATCTTATAATCAACCGGTATTTTCTGATGAATATGCCAAACAGTTTAACGATGCAATGAATGGAATGGTTGAAAAACAATTACGGCTTTCGATACAGGATGTAGCTGATTATTGGTATACGGCGTGGGTAAATGGCGGAAGCCCCGAATTATTGTCTTTAGATGATGAGCATCTCACTAAGCAAAATCAAAAAAATTACAAGCTTGAATACAAAGCATGGAGCAAGGGCAAATTGCTCAATCTATCTAATGAGAGAGAATAAATAATCGCGAAGTATCTATAGAAAAATACTTAAAAATAGAAATTAAAATAATGAGATAGCCTAAAAAAATTGGATTTAAAAGCGGGTTATCCGACAGTCATAAATATACATAACTATTCCGGTTAAACGAAAATAATTTTAGAATATTTGTAAAAAATACACTTATTCCCTGATTCTATCTATAAATTCAGTAGACCATAAAGAAGAAAAAAATAAAATCGTTAATCTTCACAAATAGCGAAGAGGGTTGCGTCTTGACCTTTGGATATAATTTTTTATGTTCATCCAAAAAGCAAGAAAAAGATAAAATATCACTGGAGAGCCTAATGTGAGAAATGACATATAAATAAAATATTTTCTTATCACAGAAGTAGCGATTCCCATTTTTTCGCCAATCGCGGTACAAACACCAAACACCTGCCACTCAATAAAATGCTTTATTTTATACATTGTTCAAAGCTAAAAAATATTTGTAATAAAATTATAACGATAAATAAATTTTAAGATTGTGTTATAATACAATCATTCACTTAAAAAAAGGTTGCCAGGCCTTTACCAAATTCATTTCATTTTAAAATCTCCCTTTAAAACGTTGTAGCCTTCAATCAGGAATAAACTATCCAAAAATCTTGAATTGATTTTAAGTAAATTTGCAAGAAATATCTTCTTATAAATCAGGTTTAAAAATCTCATAATATATAATACTTAAATAAAAAACACATGGTATTTGATCTTGACATGATAAAAAAATTTTACGCCGGTTATGCCCAAAAATTAGAAGCTGCCCGTAAAGTTGTAAATCATCCCCTCACGCTCACAGAAAAAATTTTATATACGCATCTTTGGAAAGGCAATGCAGACGAGGCTTATGGCAGAGGTAAAGATTACGTAGATTTTGCTCCGGACCGTGTTGCCATGCAGGATGCTACCGCACAAATGGCATTGCTGCAATTCATGCAATCAGGCAGAACAAAAGTTTCTGTTCCTTCCACGGTTCATTGCGATCATTTGATACAGGCAGAAGCAGGCGCTGTAGCAGATTTATCAAGAGCCAAGTCTCAAAACAAAGAAGTGTATGATTTTCTTGCTTCTGTTTCCAATAAATATGGAATTGGTTTTTGGAAACCAGGAGCCGGAATTATTCACCAGGTCGTTTTAGAAAATTATGCATTTCCCGGCGGAATGATGATCGGTACCGATTCGCACACCGTAAATGCCGGCGGATTAGGAATGGTTGCTATTGGTGTTGGTGGCGCTGATGCATGCGATGTGATGGCGGGTTTGCCATGGGAATTGAAATTTCCTAAATTGATTGGTGTTAAACTAACCGGAAAACTTAAGTGGCTGGACGGCTTCAAAAGATGTTATTTTAAAAGTTGCCGGTATTCTTACCGTAAAAGGTGGTACCGGTGCTATTGTTGAATATTTTGGTGAAGGTGCTACCTCACTGTCGTGCACAGGCAAAGGAACAATTTGTAACATGGGTGCTGAAATTGGCGCTACCACTTCTATTTTTGGTTATGATGAAAAAATGGCTGAATATTTAAAGGAACAGGCAGAAAAGAAATTGCTGATGCTGCTGATAAAGTTGCATCGAACCTTACAGGCGATGATGAAGTTTATGCAAATCCTGAAAAATATTTTGACCAGGTAATTGAAATTAATTTATCTGAATTAGAGCCACATATTAATGGTCCATTCACTCCTGATTTAGCATGGCCTATTTCAAAATTTGCTGCTGCAGTAAAAGAAAATGGATGGCCTGAAGAATTGGAAGTTGGTTTGATTGGTTCTTGTACCAACTCTTCTTATGAAGACATTACCCGAGCTGCCTCTATTGCAAAACAGGCTACCAGCAAAGGTTTAAAAGCAAAATCAGAATTTACGATTACTCCGGGTTCAGAACAAGTTCGGTTTACTATTGAAAGAGATGGTTATTTAAACACATTTGAAAAGATGGGTGGCGTTGTGTTGCCAATGCCTGCGGTCCTTGTATCGGTCAATGGGCGAGACATACAAAAGATCCTAATAAAAAAAATTCAATCGTTACTTCTTATAACCGAAATTTTGCCAAGCGAAATGATGGCAATCCCAACACACATGCATTTGTTGCTTCACCGGAATTAACACTGCCTTGGCCATTGCAGGGTCACTTACTTTTAATCCCATTAACAGATTATCTCACTAATGATAAAGGAGAAAAAGTAAAACTGGATGAGCCCAAAGGAATTGAAATGCCGCTAAAAGGTTTTGCCGTTGAAGATGCAGGATATCAGGCACCTGCTGAAGATGGAAGCAATATTGAAGTGTTGGTTCTCCGACTTCTGATCGTTTGCAATTATTAGATCCATTTCCTGCATGGGAAGGAACTGATTTTATGGATTTGAAATTGTTGATTAAAGCAAAAGGAAAATGCACTACCGATCATATTTCTATGGCTGGCCCATGGTTGAAGTATCGCGGACATCTTGGATAATATCAGCAACAATATGTTGATTGGTGCAGTTAATTATTTTAATGAAAAAACAGACTCAGTAAAAAATCAATTAACCGGCGAATATGGTCCAGTACCTGAAACACAACGAGCTTATAAAGCTGCAGGTATTGGTTCTATCGTCGTAGGTGATGAAAATTATGGCGAAGGTTCTTCACGTGAACATGCGGCCATGGAACCACGGCATCTTGGAGTAAGAGCTGTATTGGTAAAATCATTTGCACGCATACACGAAACCAATTTAAAAAAGCAGGGAATGCTTGGAATTACGTTTGCTAATAAAGATGATTATAATAAAATTCTGGAAGATGATATAATAGATATAACAGGTTTAACTTCTTTCAGCGTTAATAAGCCATTGGTAATTCATTTGAATCATAAAGATGGTACTTCAGAAAGTTTTTTAGTAAACCATACTTACAATGAACAACAGATAGAATGGTTTAAAGCAGGAGGAGCATTAAATATTATACGGAGAGAATTTGAAGCAAGTAAGTAGCTTGTTTTAATTTGTGGCACCACAATTTCTTATAGGTAATAGTTTCTTTTGGTTGAGAAGCAATCAACGGGATGTTTCTGACAAATACTAACTGACAGCAAGAATGCGTTCTGTTTAGAATAAAGTACTTTAAGTTTGCAAAAGTATTAAACAACCGTTCCTATGAAAAAACTAAAAAAAACCCTGAAAGTATTGTTGATTGCGTTGGTATCTCTCATAGCATTAGTATTGGCTTCCGGCTACATTTTCCGTAGTAAAATTGTTTCTTTGGTAAAGGCAGAGATCAATAAAAATATAAACGCCAAAGTTGGTTTCAAAGATGTAGATATTTCTTTCTTTCGGCATTTTCCAAAAGTAAGTATAGGATTAGATGAACTGCAGGTTACAGGTACCGGTTATTTTGCAGCAGATACTTTGTTGTCTGCAAAAAGGCTGGATGCTACTGTAGATATTATGAGCTTTATAAGAGGAAAAAACATGGCAATCTACAGCCTGTCTCTTGATGCGCCCCGCATTCATGCCTTGGTAAACAAAGAAGGACTGGCCAATTGGGATATTGCAAAAAAAGACGAAACTCCGTCGGATACTGCCGCTCAAAACAAACCATTTAATCTTCAGTTGAAAAAATATGCCATTAAAAATGCGTATGTCTATTACGACGACAGGCAAAGCGATATGAGTGCGGAAGTGGTAAACCTGGACCACTCAGGCAGGGGCGATTTTACCGCTGATAAATTTACGCTCAACACTACTACTCATGCAGATGAAGTAACTTATATATACAACGCTGTTCCCTTTTTACATAAAGTATCTGCCAACATCAATGCTGATATAAAGATTGACAATACAAATAGTATTTACAGTTTTGATAACATGGATATTTTATTAAATGATCTGAAAATAAATGGCAATGGTTCTGTTAAAAACCTGGCTGATGGCTATGATATGGATATTAATTTTAAATCTGCCAATGCCGATTTTAAAAATATATTATCATTAATACCGGCTGTTTACAAAAACAATTTTGATAAAGTAACAGCTAAAGGCAGCGCCAGTTTTGAAGGAAGGGTAAAAGGTGTTTACAGCAATTCCACTATGCCGGGTTATCATGTAGCCATGACCGTTAAAGATGGTTCATTTAAATATTCCGATCTGCCAAAAGCTATAGAACAAATTAATCTTAATGCAGTGGTGGATAATCCGGACGGACAAACCGACAACACGGTAGTAGATATCACCAACGGCCATTTGCAAATTGATAAAGAGCCTTTTGATTTTCGGTTGCTGGTAAAGAAACCGATAAGCAATATGTTTGTGGATGCCGCGGCAAAAGGTAAGCTCGACCTGTCGCAGGTAGCCAATTATACAAAATTAGAAAAAGGCACCAGCATTGCCGGATTGTTGAATGCCGACGTGAGCATTAAGGGTAATGTAAATGATTTGGAAAAACAGCAATATCAAAATTTTTATGCTGCAGGCACCGTTGGCCTGGATCATTTTAATTATACCTCCGCCGATTATCCAACCGGCATAATGATAAATACAGTCAATACCCGGTTTACGCCTGAAAAAATAGAAGTGTCTGACCTGAGTGGCCAATATCTAAAATCAAACTTTACCGGCAGCGGACAAATCAATAACCTGCTGAATTATGTGTTCAAAGGAAAACCCCTGAACGCTGATCTTACTTTAAATGCTGATAAAATAAACCTTAACGACTGGATGGGTGTATCTGAAGACACCACTGCCGCAAGCCCAGCTGCTGCACCTTTTGTAGTACCTGCTGACCTGGATGTTGTTTTAAATACAAAAGTAGATCAGTTGCATTATGATAAGATTGACATAAACAACTTAACCGGCTCGCTGAAGGTGCAGGATGAAAAGGTACAAATGAATAATATCCACGGCGATGCACTGGATGGATCTATCACTATTAATGGTTCTTACAGCACCAAAGAAAATAAAGAAAAACCTGCTATAGCCATGAGTTATAACGTGGATAAAGTAGATATTCAAAAAACATTTTACGCTTTTAATACTGTGCAAAAGCTGATGCCGATCGGAAAGTTTTTAGCAGGAAAATTAACATCGGCCTTATCGGCGAATGGAAAACTGGGCGACGATATGAGTATAGATATGAACACGCTTTCGGGCAATGGAAATTTGTTTTTAATAGAAGGCTTTTTGAGCAAGTTTGCCCCGCTTGATAAAATTGCTTCTACATTGAACGTAACACAACTGCAACAAATTTCTTTGAAAGATGTGAAGACGTATTTTGAATTTTCTAACGGAAAAGTTTTGGTGAAACCATTTACCGTAAAAGTAAAAGATATTGAAATGGAGATCGGCGGATTGCAGGGTTTTGATGAAAGTCTGGATTATACTATTAACCTGAAACTACCAAGAGCATTGATGGGCACACAGGGAAACCAGTTGGTGAATAACCTGGCAACTGCAGTAAGTGCCAAAGGCATTCCGGTGAACGTAGGAGAAACGGTGAATCTTAAATTGGACATGGGCGGTACGGTTAAGAACCCTACTATCAAAGTAGATTTAAAGCAAAGTGGTGAATCATTGGCTTCACAAATGGAGCAGCAGGTAAAGGAATTTGCGCAGGCTAAAATTGACAGCGCCAAAACAGCCGCAAGAGACACGCTGAATTCTATTAAAAAACAATTGGGCGATGCAGCCAAAGAAGAGCTAACTAAAAAATTGTTTGGGGCAAAAGATACAACTGCTCTTGCAGACAGCACCTCATCCTTAAAAAATTCTGCACAAAAAACACAGGAGTCCGTTAAAGGATTGCTCAATAGTTTTATGAAGAAGAAACCAAAAGATACCACCCAACAAAATAAAGCATTGGTCCAATAAATCACTAAAAACTATTGCTGGTTTTATTTACGCTGCAACTTAGTGTACGCAAGGTTACCTAACGGGAGACGTTGCTCAGAATGAAATTTTAATAATTCTGCACAACCATGATAGTATTGCATACTAATGCACAACTAACAAGTGCAAGAAATAATCTATTTAATATATTCATAACGGAAAAAAAAATTCCTGCTCTGTATTACTAAACTTAATTAATTAGTTTATCTTACACATAATATTAGAATACTTTTCTTTCCTTCCCATTTGAAGAAATCGCTGACTTTTTATTTATTTAAAAGCAATAACCTTTCCTGAGATTTGAAAGAAGTATATGTTATATCTATGCTTTTATTTCGCGAAGTTTATTGAATTAATTGTTTATGTAAAAAATTTCTAATTATAAAAAATACAATTATGCCAACAGTAGTTATTCGACACAAAGTAGGTGATTTTGATACGTGGATTAAAGGCCACCAGGACAGGGCAGAATTATTTGGACCTGCAATATCAGGCTTTCAAACATTCCAGGATGTGGATGATCCAAAATCAGTTGTATTGGTATTGGAAGTAACAGATATGGATAAACTAAATGCTATGATGCAGGATCCAAAGGTTCAGGAAAAGAAAGAGCAACACACAGTTATAGATCCTCTTGTTATTTCAATGCCTGTGGCTGTATAGTTATAATTTGTAACTATACATTTATTAATGCTTACCTCTATTTATATGTTTGAATTCCATTAGCGAAGAGAATCCGGCGGTAAATTAAATATAATTTTCGTTTTTTATCGTATGCCCCTGCCTGGCACGAATGAGCCTTAACTTTAGCATAGCTTCTTGTGCTTGCTAAAAAAATTTTTAAATTTAATTTCTTAACCTCAAAATTTACAACGGCACAAGAACCCTAACGCACAATCCTACATATTATTCTTGTGTCATCCATTTATTCAATCGAATGGAACCATCTCGACACGACTGAAATATTCTGCTGACATGATTTATACAATGTCATATGCGTTTAATACCCGACCAATTATTGCATTAAAAGTCATTTAACCGAATGAGTATTTTTAAAATTCTCATAACACTTTTCACACACCACCTTTGCATTATTGAATTTTTTAAACTCTTCGGTTATTTCTCCTTCTTGCTGGAATAAAAACTCGCAGGCATAGCACCATCCTTGTAGATCATCTGGGTCTGAACTATTTTCAATAAATCCAACGGGATCAATAGAATTTAAAAGATGGCAACAAACAATGGATGCAACTCCTTTACCATTAGTACAATCAATTCCCAATCTACTCTCTTCCATTTGTTTGTTCTATTAAGCGTTTAGCTGAAGGTATCATTGCACACAACATTTGATTCTAATTAGAAACAACTATCATTTTTACATCCCCCGCTATACTTAGTCTGTCCATAACCGTTAGTTGCGCTGTACTGAATTTTTTAACTCAGTACTTACAACAATAAATCTATAACAAATATTCAATTTTAATAAGCTTAAATATCCTGAGTATAAAAAGGATAGCAGTACTCTTATAATTTAAATATACTGAGGATAATAAGATGTTCCTATACCAGCTCAATTTCCATAGTTTTTATTAAGCCATCTTCAAAAGTGTAAATATGTTTTACCATCCCATCAAATATTGAATTACCTTTTAAGTCTTTTACGTTTCTGGTGAACTTCTACTTCCAAACTTCCGTTCTGCCTTTCATTAAATCCGATTGGTTCAACATTGGGATTTATTTCTTTCCATTGTCTTGTCCAATATTTTTTTATTTCATCGTGCCCGCTTATATAGCCACCTTCCCAGCCATTTGACCATTGCACCTTTGGCTGCATTGTTGATAGCGCCTTATCAATGTCTCTGTCGTTGAAAGCAGCATACGCTTTCTTAATTAAATCTTTGAATTGAGTTGCCATAATATTATGTTTAAATTGTAGTTCGATACTGTCTGTCAGCGTTGCCACCAACATTTGTATTTACTTAATTAGCTCAACTTTACATTTTTTCTTACCAACCTTTGACTTAGTAACCGTTGCGTTAATAAATAAAACTTTTTGAGTATGCAACATTACCTAACGGGAGATGTTGATAAGAGAGGAGCGGAAACACGGCCCTGGATTAACCTTCATACTTGTGAAACTCAGTTATTGTCAAATAGTATCCGTCCGGATCTTTAAGTGAAAATTCCTTTTTCAATGAGTTTGGGTTTAAATGAATTTCTTCTTCTATAATACTGCCGGTCTTCTCAACATTTTGTCGTATAACATTCATATTTTCCGTCCTGAAGTAAAGGATCAGTCCGTTTCCCGGAGTTATGGCTGGATTTGTCATTGTAGGATGATGATGTTCTTCCCATTTGTGAAGACAGAGTAAAATTTCATCATTTTCCGCTACTAAAACAGCAAATATTTCTTTTCCGCCATGTTCTCTTCTAAATCCAAAAACTTGTTGGTACCACTTTGAGCTGGCTTCAACATCTTTTACTGCGATTATTGGATCAATTTTAATCATAATATTTCTTTTTCTTAATAAATAAAACTTGTTATGTACGCAACATTACCAAACCGGAGACACGTTTTGGCTGCAGCTATTTAGATGCATTAATTTTTATCTCTTTAAATTCTTTGAGATTTACATCAAAAAGAGTTCTCCAGAAACCAATACCTCCGCCACAAAATACCACAGCCGTTGTTTTTAGATCTTGATTGAATGCTTTAAAATCCTTCATTACTTTCATTGCATTTTTATCGAATGCATTTATGTAAATATATTTTTTCCCTTCTAATACTATTCCGATATATTGTATTATGTAATCGTTTAAGTTTTTTATTTGACTTTCTAATTTGTAAAAATTTAGTTGCAATTCCTGATCCTCATTTTGATTTGGAATCCAAAATGAATCTACTACATTTTGAAGTTCACTTCCTGAACAATCTTCTAATAATTTTTTGCCTTTAGAAACGTCAAATACTATACTTGAATCTGGTAACAATTTTTTATCTTGACAAAAGACTATGTCTTGAATTAAAAAAGATAATAAAAGAAGTGACAATTTTAATTTCATAATATCGCTTAGTCGTAGTCGGATCTCTGGAAGAGTACCGGCGGTAAATTAAATATAATTTTCTTTTTTCATCGTATGCTCCCGGGGTTCTTTTTGCAGGCGACCTGGCTCGAACTAAATAAATTATCCCTATATTTAGTTCCCAATTTTATATACTAATTATATGAAAACAATTCTTGCACCTGTTGATTTTTCTGATGCATCAGTCAATGCTCTTTCATTTGCAGCGGAGCTGGCTAAGAGAGCCTCTGCCCGTCTTATTCTAATTAATATAATTCAAAAAAACGAAGTTGAAGACGATGCAAAAAACATGTTGAACTCTATAGAGTCAGAATCTAAAAAAAAACATCGATCCAAATTTACAATGCGAATCCATTCTTGCCCACGGGAATCTTGTTACCGCTCTTAAAAAAATAATAGCCGTTCAGAAGCCTGAGCTTATTGTAATGGGTACCAAAGGAGCAAGTGGTTTGAAAAGAATTTTAATTGGGAGCAATACCGTTAAAGTGATAGCGAAAACAACGGTGCCGGTGCTTGTTATTCCGGAAGCGGCACGGTTTGAAAATTTTCTCCTTAAAGGAAAGAACAGAATTGTTTTAGCTACCGATCTTGATTTATTGGAAAATGACTCCTCTGTTGATATTCTTAAGGAAATTGCCTTGTTAATTGTTGAGCCGAAAGTAAGAGTATTAAGCGTAAGGCCGAAAAATACCGGGCTCCCCGATTTGAAAAGACTGGAGCGGGATTTTCTTCTTTCTATTTTCAATCCTGAAATTGAAAGTCACCGCATGACCATCTTTAGTAGTGGCGTGATGTCAGGGATTAATTATTATCTTGACCAACACGCTGATACCGGCTTATTAGCGATGATTGCCCGCGATACAGGTCATCTTATTCAAAAGCATTATTCAAGAGAAATGGCTTCGCACACCCAATTGCCACTGTTGGTTTTGCACGACGTTTAAATTTTATTTTATAGAATCAGTTAACCGTTAAATAGGAAGTAAGGTGATGTTTTGTAATTTTTCTCCGCGAAAATTGCTTTCCTTGTGTAAAAAAAAACATGAATAAAAAAATTATCCTCCTTGCCGCCTTTTTTATCGGTGCCTTCTCCGGTGCCTTTGCTCAAACATCTGATGCCGAAGCAGATGCTATGATAAACTTATTGGGTGTTCAGAAGAGAGAAGCCGTTGCCCAATTAGTGCCGGTTAGCGGAAAAGATTCCGTTGCTTTCTGGAAGATTTATGATGAATATCTAAAGTCGAACAAAGCCACCGCAAAAGCAAGACTCCGTTTATACGAAAGTACGGCGCATGCATACTACAATATGACACCTGCTATTGCAGATTCATTATCTGCCAAATACTTTATCAACCGGGCAGAGCAGGAAAAGACTCTCGAAGTCTATTACAAGAAAATAAAGACTGCTACTAATGCACTGGTTGCCTTTGAATTTTACCAGGCAGAAGTTTATATACTTACGCAGATCAGGGCATCAATCATGCAGCAAATTCCTACGTACGGGCAATTGCACAGCGCTATGAAGAAGAGTTAGTAGCAGGGAGTGTCAGGTGCAACTTAGCGCAGGAGTCGGCCAAAATGTTATATTATTTATTCAGTGTCTCTTTCATTGCGATTAATGCCCTGGCATAACATACTCGATGGTTGGGTTTAAACTAATGTTGGTGATGCCGGCCTACAACACCTTCCCTGCGAACATACGGGGTGGCCTCTTTTACTTTTTATAATGTTTTAATTTTGGAAGGAGAAAGACCAACACGGGTATAATACAAATATTGTATGTCAAGGGAATTTTTTCTTCTTCTAAATTTAGCTCTTGCTTTTTATAATGTGGGGACAATTTGGGCCCATGAAATAGATATTTTCAGGACATGGAAACTTCTTGATCCAAAGAGTTTTCATACCGTTCAAGGTGCTCATTGGAAAAAACTTCCTTACTGGGTTTTCATTCCGGTGGGGCTTTCATTCATTGGCACAATTGCATTATTTTGGTATCACTCTGACAAAATTCCCGGTTGGGAAATATGGGTTGCATTTTCATTTCAATTTCTATCGCATTTACTCACAGCATTTCTTTGGGGACCGTGGCAAGCTAAACTTTCAAAAGATGAATCAGCCAATGCAAGTCCCTGGCTTACCAAAATTCTAAAGACACATTGGATTAGAACTGCACTTATAAATGCTTATGCACTTGATGCTTCTTTATATAGCCAGTTCAAACTTTATAATACTATCAATGATAAAAATATTTTTGGCTGTCATGTTTTGGGGATTGCGTTTTTCAAATCCCGTAAGCCTAAACGTTATAGTAAAAAATATTCAAATTGGAAAAGGCAGTATTGTCGTTGGAGATATATAACAATGATAAAGATTTTTTTAAAAAACCGTTTACATCAAAAACAGTAAGTGCAGATAGTCAAACTTTAGATTTTTCTTTTGACGTTCCGGAAGGAGTATATGCAGTTGCAGTTTACCAGGATATAAATGAAAACAAGAAATTAGATAAAGGATGGTTTAGTATTCCGAAAGAACCATACGGACTAAGTAATAATTACAGGCCAAAATTTTCAGCACCGACCTTTGATGATTGTAAATTTAAAGTAGCTCAACAAACGACAGTGACGATAACTTTAAAATAGTATTAAACATTTGAATGATGCCAGCCACTAACAGCCGCATTGGCTGCTATAATTTCAGACGCTTTATTTCCACTTTCTTTTCTAAAAAATTACCGAACTTTTTAGATTTTTTTTCAACAAAATCTCTTACCGTTTTACTTACATCATTAAATAATTCTGCTTCAATAATTACTATATCTTTTTGAATCCTTCTTTTCCATACACCAATAACTTTACCATTCATTACAATTACAGGATGGAAAATACCATTGTTGGTAAAGGCTTTGCTATGATGTTCCGTTTGAAGTATCGGTGTTCTGTCTTTATAGCTTATAACAAATTCATCGAAAGCAGGTAACAAAAAAAGTGATGATTTATTTTTGACAGCGCTATTAAACGAATCGGTAAACCAATACATTTTCGATTTAATTGTTTCTGAAATAAGATTCTTTTTATTCATTTCCAATGCATGTCTTCCGTCGGTTGCATTTAAACCGGACCACCATATAAAATCTTCAGCAGTAGCGGGACAATGACTTTTAAAATATCGTTCAGCAAGTTTAGCCAGCGCTTCATCTCTTGTTATTGATTTTTTCTTTTTTACTCTTTTAGCAAGCAATGCATAAGTATGCTCCTTACCCCTCATAATTCCGCTGCAAACTATTCCGTTTAATTCAGCATGATACATCAAATGAATTGATTTTAAATCTTGTGTTGCAATTTTGGCCTTTTCAAGTTCACTCATTATTTCTGCCCTCGTTAAATGCTTTCCCGGTTCTAATATCTTTTGAATAATTGAATTACTTTTTGCAAAAATCTTTTCGTTTAGCCCTAATGCTTTCTGCCTTCCCTTCATCGTCCGATTCGTATGCGGTGCCGTAAGTTCCAACATCCAGTAAATATCTTCCGCGGCAACAAAATGCCACGTAGGCCTTAATACGTGAGTACGCAAGATTTCACCCTTATTAAAAGCATCTTCAATTATTGAATCAGTTGTATGTTGCAAGCGAACGCCGATCGCCCATTTAGCCATATTATAATCCTGTGCCTGCATAGCTCCCATCCAGCTTACAATTTCTTTTGGAGTATTAAAATTTGTTGACGCAATTTGTTGCGTTACTAAACGAAGACTTGATATATTTTTAAAATTCATTTTTAAAAAATAATAAAGATGCTATAGATTTTATTCAACAAAAATAAAACCCCGGTGAGTTATTACCGGGGTTTCAAAATAAAATTTTATATCAACTTAGTTTCTCCTGCTTCCAAACAAACGAAGCAGGAAAAGGAAGATATTAATAAAATCAAGATACAGGGTTAGTGCACCTAGAACAGACATCTTTTTGGTATCGGCTGCAGACACATCATTGTATTCAATTCCCTCTCCTATTCTTTTTAATTTTTGAACATCATACGCAGTAAGGCCCACGAAAACCATTACGCCAATAATGCTGATAATATAATCCATCTGGCTGCTGTGGAGGAAAAAGTTTATTACCATTGCAATTAAAATTCCTATTAACCCCATAATTAGTATACGTCCGAATTTTGTAAGATCCTGGTGCGTTGTATATCCCATAAAAGCCATTACACCAAACATGGCGGAGGCCGATAAGAAACAACCGGTTACTGAACTGGCTGTATAATGAATCAAAATAAAACTGAAGCTAATACCATTGACGATTGCATACGCAATAAACAGCGCCAGAAGCGCAGTTGCGGAAAGTCTCCTATAGCCAAAAGACATGATTAACACAAAGCCAAGTGGCGCAAACATAGTTACCATTCCCAAACCTGTAAGTCCGCCGGTTACCGGAGCAACGAGGTAACTTAACAAAGTGGTATTTATAGAAAATTGCCAGGCAAATAATGCTGAAACGCCGAGTGCGATAAACATCAACAAAAACACATTGGCCAGAAACGACCTTGTGCGTGATGCTTCGCCGGTTGGCGTATAAGTTATCGGATTTAAATTCTGATTGTTGTTTATAATTTCCATTGTATTTTAAATTTTTGTAAAAGTAATAATGATTGGTCATACTTATAAATTGCCATTCAAAATTTAAGCTTTTAATAAAAAATATCCCGGTAAAGAATTACCGGGATTTCTTCGATTGATTGCTATCAGTGAAAACAAAAACATATTTTATCTGCCCTGGTTACCCAGAACAAACAAGTCGTTAACCTGCTTGGAAGTAAGGGTCTTATTAAAAAGTCTTATATCGTCAATATTAGCTTTTATGCCATAAGCCATATAACCCGCTGGTCCGTTTGAAGAACCAGGTGTTGTAGTCGCACTTTCTGCAGCCCCGATAGTAGCAAAGTTTGGTGTAATCATCAGCAATGCTGCATTTAAATCAGGGAAGGGTCCACCTGCTGATTTTAAATCAAAACTATTAGCCAATACTCCGTTTACATAATAGTTAAGAGATCTGTTAGTGGTATCATATGTCATTACAAGATATGCCCAGCTAAGGGTATCCATAAATGTCGGTTCCTTAAATGCAGCAGCATAAGTAGGATGAGTTCCTGTACCATCCACATTTGTCAATCCACCATCAAAATCAAATGAATTATCTCCGTGCTTACGATATTGTATACCTAAGACAGGCCAGTTTGCAACTTTTGGTGAACTAAGTTGAAAAAGAGTACTAAGTATTTCTGTTTGGCCAGCCTGCGCCCATAAGCTTAACGTAAATCCATTCTGTAGTGTATCGTTACTTTCATAAGGATTAGTCGTAGAACCAGCACTGGTTGCAGTAGAATCATAGGTAAGCCAGGCAGAATCTAACGAAATAGCTTGCCCGAGTTTTCCTGTAATATAAGTAGGAGCCGGGCCTCCGTTAAGAATGGGATTTTTGCCATGAACTTTTTCTGTCGAGGTTCCATCAAAAGGCCAATATCCAATTAAACTTGCAGGTTCAATATCATTTGAACTTGTATAACCATCAACTGGTGGTAAACCTGAATTAAATGTAAATCCTGCAAGTGTTGCAGTTCCACCGGGAGCTACAACAGACACTGACCCTGATGCACCGGTACCAACTTTAGCTTTTATTGTGGTAGCACTAACGACAGCATATGCAGCAGCGGGCGTACCGCCAAAACTTACTGCAGTTGCGCCAGTAAAATTAGCTCCCGTAATAGTAACGGTATCGCCGGCATAAGCGCTTGTAGGAGAGATTGAAGCAATTTCTGTTTTAGGAACAACCGGTGGTGGAGTAGAATCTTTTTTACAGGATATAATTATGGTAGTCATTATTAAAAAACTTCCAATAATTAATATCCAGGCGTTTTTAATTTGTTTCATTTGTTTTAATTTTTAATTTTTGAGAATATTTGATTGATTATGGGTTTTAATTTTTTATTCACTATTGACCAATTATTGATATGGCTGTTCCGCCGCCTGCCGCAAGTTTAAGTGACAACTTTGTTGTGCTGGTAACGGTCACTTTTTTTATCGTGTATGCTTCCGGGTTTGATTGCCAGTCTGCATCAGCAGCATCAGCATAAATAGTTGCCACATATTTTTTATTTGTATCAAGAAAAGAAAAATCAGCGGTTATCTCTCTTGTATTTTCATCGGTAATAGCACCGATAAACCAGTTATCACTTCCTTTTTCTTTTCTTGCAATAGCTATATAATCTCCGGGTTCTGCTGCAAGAATTTTTGTATCATCCCAATCAACAGGCAACATCTTTTATAAATTGAAAAGCATCCATATGCGCTTCATAATTCTCAGGAAGATCAGCAGCCATTTGCAGCGGACTGTAAATCGTTACATACAAGGCCAAGTTGTTTTGCAAGCGTTGTATGCATTTGCCTGCCGGGAACGTCAGGATTATATCCTTTCAATTTAAAAATGCCGGGCGTATAATCCATCGGGCCACCCATTAATCTTGTAAAAGGTAAAATGGTTTCATGCTCCGGTGCATTACCATCTGCTGAAGGCATTGTATTCATTTCCTCTTGCGGCTTCACATGCCAAGCCAGTTTGGATATGTTCTTTGCAAACCTGTTGGGCGCATCGGTTCATGCATATCAACCATTATATGATAAGCAGCAGTTTTTTCAGCATACACGTTCATAATGATTCACCATCCATTGCCCGTCATGATGTTCGCCACGTGGAATAATTTTTCCTACATATCCTGTTTTTACAGAATTGATATCCAAATTGGTTCATAAATCTATAGGCTGTATCCATCTGCCTGTTCATAATTGGTTGCAGAGCCGGAAGTTTCATTATGCATGATCATTTCAACACCTTTTGATGCGCATAATCTTCAATGCCTTTTACATCAAAATCAGGATAAGGTGTAACAAAATCAAATACATTTTCTTTCCAGTTGCCAAACCAGTCTTCCCAACCGGTATTCCATCCTTCAACCAAAACACCTTTTATGCCATTGGCTTAGAAGCAAAATCTATATATCGTTTTACATTTGCTGTATTGGCACTGTGTTTATCCGCTTGGGAATTAACTTGCCGTTTGCATCTGTACCATCAGCATAATCTGAATAGCTCCAGGTGCCTTTACCGGTTTGCATTTCCCACCATACACCAACAAATTTCATTGGTTTTATCCATGATGTATTTTTAATGGCAGAAGGTTCATTCAGGTTAAGAATCATTTTTGATGCAAGAATATCTGTCGCTTTATCACTCACAATAATTGTTCTCCATGGTGTATGAAAAGGCGCATGCAGATAAGCTTTATTGCCAACTGCATCAGGAACCAAACTTGCAGATAAGTTGATAAGTAGCTTCCATCAACATGCAATTGCATGGCAGGATAATTTACCAATGCCGCTTCATGAATATTGATGTATAAGCCATCATCTGTTTTCATCATCAACGGTGTTTGCACAGCATAACGAATCAGGTGCTACACGTACTGCAATGTCAGTACTTTTATCAACCAGATCTTTGTTATCTATTTCACTGATTTTGCATGTTGTGTATGGATATTCATTCGTATCATAATCGCCCGGGAATCCAGAATGTTTTATGATCGCCTGTTAAGTTGAATTGTGTTAATTCATCCGTAACAATAAAATATTTTAAGATTGGGTTGTTGTGGAAATTCATAACGAAAGCCAACTCCATCTGCAAAAACTTTGAAAACTCAATATCCAGTAAGCGGTTTGTGTTTTTTTGTTTTAGATGAACGATTAGTTCATTGTAATGATCGCGTATTTCTTTTACTTCGCCCCAAACCGGTTTCCAGGTTTCATCCGCGATTTTTTTTCTGAACCTGTAATTTCAAAATCACTGTTGAAATTATCATTACCGCTTAGAATAAAACCGAGTGAAGATGGTTTAATAACGGGCTTATCCATCATATGAAACTGAATAAATCGGTGTTCCGTTTCATTCAAGGAAAAAGCCAGTTTTACCTTTTCCATTGCTGCGGTTAATATCCTGTGAAAATGCAACAGGCATTAATGAACATCGTTAATAAAAAAGAAGCAGATAGTTTTAGTAATCATGATTCTTAATGTTGTTGGTTGCAAATACTTTACAATGTCGACAAAAGATCATTGGCCTTTTGAATTTGAAGTGATACTAAGTAATAAATACCTGGTTTAATTTTTGTTGTGCATCTGCATCTCCTGCTTTATCCAACTCTTAATTGATAAAAGGTTGCTACGGTTTCCAGGTCTGCCTGATCTAATGATCTGCAACACCAAATTTTTGCTGAATAGTTGTTAAAAATCCGTATTGAAATTCAACCGTTGGTTCTATCATGGTTCCTTCGCCGTAATCATTCCAGGTAGCTAACTGGATATAATTTATGTTTGATTGCGCAAAGCAAGGTCAAGTGTTTGAGAAAAATTACCGGTGCTGTTATAATCTATGGTCCATGTTGGGCCGCCCCATCCGCCTTCTGCATAAAAGCAATTAAATCCGGGATACGCAACGCCGAATTTTGTTCCGGCATAACTGTTATTATAAAATGTATTAAGTGTGGCAAGATTATCCTGTGGAATCCAGGCAAACTCCCCGGTAGCTGTAGAGCCTGCTTTACCTGACTGAAATAATAATGGAAAGAAAGCAGGTTGAAGCGGATTCAGAACAGAAAAAACTGCTTTTCCATGCAGCTTCGTCCTGAATTTGCTGCGGGCCAAAAACTAATAACAGCGGCTTGCCATCAATCTTTTCATAATTATCCATTGTGAAAAAATTGGTTTGCAAATAGGTCATATCGGCTTGTGCCTGTGTAATCTTATCAGTGGTTTGCACCAAGTTTTGATCTTCGTATACGATAGCAAAATTCAAGCCCTGCACTTGCAAGCATCGATACAATTTTTAATGTATTCCTTACCAGTAAAGGATAATCATATTTGTTTTGAGTACCCGGCCAGTCAATGAATACACCATCAATACCACTCAGCTTCATTACCAATAACTGGTATTCAATAACCGCAGTATCACCCGATGCATATGGCCCGATCAAAGGATAATAATGAGAAGCGATCTGGCGCTGGCCGTTAGCTTCAATTATATCAGGATTTTGGGTGTTCATTGTCCAGTGAATTCCCCATTGGCCATTATTAGTAGCCTTTGTCTCGAACCATGGCATCATGTGGGCAAATACCTTTTTGGATATTGATTTTAAAACGGGTTTGGGTGGGTATATAGTAACTCCGTCTACAACAGGAGGATTTGTATCAGAATCTGATGATTTTTTTGTGCAGCCGGTACAACTTATAAAGCCCATCACGATAAATAACCATAGCAATTTATTTTTCATAATTTTTATTTAAGTTGAACCACTCACTGTTTAATTATTTTTTTTGACATTTATTTATTCATTAATAGCCCGGATTCTGATGACCGGCAATTTCAGGATTTGCGCTTATTTCATTACCGGGTATCGGAAAAGAATAAGACCGGATATCATCCCATTTAATAGTGAGTTCCATCTGAAATACCCGTATTCATAATAAGCAGCTTCATTGGCTCCGATGCGCCACCTGCATACATCAAACCACCAATTTCCTTCGGCAAATAACTCTGCATGCCGTTCATAACGGAGAGGGTTATACGCAAGATTTATATCAGAAGGATCTAGCTTTTGTTCGCGCAGTGAGACCTGCATAATCATAAGCAGAAGGTGCATCAACGGGAACACTATAAGCTCGGCGGTGCACTTTATTAATATATTCCAATGCATTTACATTGTCGCCTGAATTCATGCAGGCTTCGGCATATAATAAATACACATCAGCTAATCGAAGTATATATATGTTCGCTCCATCACAACCATTGTAAGCAGACAACGATTTATCCATGGTGGTGTACTTTTTAAAGCTCCATCCATGATAACTTTTTTTATCACCAATATTATTACATCTTGAAACCGCTACCGTTTGATATGCCATCAAAATTTCCGCAGGTATCAAGCCAGGGCTGTAAGGCACAAACATATAAGCGCGGATCGGTAATTTTATTATTTCGATAATGCAATAGATTGTTGATAATAAACCGTGTCCATTATTCACGAATCAGCACGTGTACCTGGCCGGGTTTGTAGTTCCCGTATCAGGATTTTTTATTAAGGTAAAAATGCGGTAAATCGAAACCAAATCGTTGCAGGTTTTTATCATGAACAAAGATATTTCCATAACCCAGTTCATTATTGCCAGCTCCTTTTTCATCACCATCATATGCAAGAATAGATGGCGCCCATATCAACCCTGCTGATGTAGTTAAATTAGTACTTGGTGTACCTGTAAAAATTCCATATCCATCGGTAACCCTTTCAACATTTATTTCAAATAAAGATTCTTCATTAAATTCATTTGCAGGATTCCCATTAAAAGCATCTTTATATTTACTGAATGGCATTAAAGATTTACCGCTGTTATCAATAACATCTTTCAATACTGTTTTTGCACTATCCCATTCTTCTGTAAAAACATAGGCCTTACCTAACAATGCTTTCGCAGACCATTCCGTTGCGCGCCCTTTGTTATTATCATCCCATTGAACACCTTTTAAGCAGTTGGGCAGACATTTTTAGATCACTGATAATAAGATCCCAAACCTCGCTGGTAGTTGCCCTTGCATGATGTGTTTCATCAAGCGTTGTAGCAAGATCAGTAAAAATAGGAACGCCCAATTTATCGCCTCCACCCGATTTCTGATATTAGCTTTCACCAAAAAAACATTCCAGATCAAAATAATAAAATGCCCGAAAAAAATAAGCCTGTCCACGCATTTGATTCACAGAAGCTGAGTCGCCTGCCTTTTGCATAATTGGCTTCATAAAAATTAGCCCGGTCAAAAAATACATTGCAATTTTTTACACCGGTATATAATCCTGTCCCAAAGACGGCCTGCATATAAATTATAAACACTCAACCTGTTTGTGGCAAGTTCATTCCAATCCTGTTCAGGATTATATGCAAGGCACGCTGCATGTTCACTACAGGCAAATTCTTTCGTAAGCAAATCAAATCCATACAAGAAAAAATCTTTTCTGAAATTGGAATATCCTGTTGCCAAAAAACTTGATAGATCACTGACAGTTTTAGGATAATTAAGCGTATTATTTATATCAAGCGGGTAAGTATCTTTTGGATCTTTTGTGCAACCTGCCATGCCTAATGAAAAAATCAATATCACTACAATTGCTCTTATCATTATAATATTATTCTTCATTTTTAAAAAGTTATATCAATACCCGCTGAATAAATTCTTACGTTCGGATAATGGTTTAAACCATCTATGCCGCGTGTGGTTGTTCCATTATCTGTGGTTAAATCCTGGCTTCCTAATTCAGGATCAATTCCTGTATATTTTGTAATGGTGAAAATGTTATTAGCCATCAGGAATAATCTTGCGTTGGTAATTTTTGCACGGCTTAAAAGCTTATTAGAAAAATTATATCCTAACTGGATATTTTTTAGTTTCAGGTAACTTCCGTTTTCAACGAAGTAACTGTTGGCAAAAGAATAATTATGATTTGGATCAACGGTGTATCCACCGCCTGCATCAGCACACCTATGCGTGGCTGTGAGGTTAAGCCATTTGAACCAAGAAAAGACGCTTTAAAAAGTTTTGATGTAACATTTCCGCCATCATAAATTGACATAGCGTATGGAGCAACGCCATTATAAATATCAACTCCGGCAACTCCGTTAAATAACAAAGAGAGATCAAATGCCTTTCCAGTTTAAGTTAATAGCGGCGCCGTAAGTAAGCTTGGGATAAGGATTACCAATAACCGTTCTGTCGAGGTCAGTTATTTGTCCATCATGATTTACATCTTCAAAAATTAAATCACCGGCAAGAGATGTTCTGTTGGGTTGTTGAACACCTGCTGCAGCTTCTTCATCAGTTTTATAAATACCTAAAACTTTATAACCATAAAATTGTCCGAAAGGCAAGCCTGTTGCAGTGTACGTTAAACTCTGTCCTGTCCATTTACCATTGCCGGCGCCGGGATAATCATTGTTGCCTCTTTGAATAGGGGCATTATTTAAATTGTCGAGATTAAGAACTTTATTTTGATTGAATGAACCGGTTACATTAACTGAAAAGTTCAAATCTCCAATATGATCTTTATAACCTAAAGCAATATCAACGCCCTTGTTTGATACAGATCCAACGTTAGCAACATAAACGCCGTTATATAATCCAAAGCTTGGGGGCAACGGAATACCATATAATAATCCTACTGTTTTTTTATTATACCAGTCAACGCTGAATGTTGCCTTACCGTTTAACGCTTCTCCATCTATACCGATATTAGTTTCATGAACGCTTTCCCATTTAATTCCTTTATTAACTAAACTTTCCTGCGTATACGCAGCTTCGGTGGGAGCGCCGTTAGCAAAGTTTTGATAACTTATTAAATTAAATGTAGTAAGGAATTGATATGGATTAATATTACTGTTTCCTAATTCGCCATAACTACCGCGAAACTTTAACAGGCTGACATAAGGCAATAATTTTTTAAAGAAATTTTCCTTGTCAATTCGCCACCCTGCCGATGCAGCAGGAAAAACACCATAACGATTATCAGGGCCAAAAACAGTAAAATTTCCATCTCTTCGCACCGATGCTGTTAGAAAATATTTTTTCTGATAATCATAATTTATTCTTCCGAAAGTTGATTTAACCAGGCCATTAGGATCGTATCCGCCGGAAAGATTTAAAACCGAACCGGAAGTAAGAATATAACCGAATGAATTTCCGCTAACGCCGGTTGCATTGGTTTGCAGGTAATTACTTTTGTTTGAATATTGTTCGTAACCAGCTAATAAATTTATTGTGTGATCACCATAAGTATGATCAAATGAAAGAACATACGCATTCAACAATTGCTCGAATTTTCCGGTTCTTCTATAAAGACTATTTATAATAACCGGCGTAACTGCTGTATTATACGCATCTCTGAAAATATTGTTCTCATAAGTTTGATAAGTGTATCCGAAGGTTGCTTTAAACGTTAAATACTTAGGCGGCAATTTAGCCTCAGCATACACATTTCCCTGGAAGTTATTTTCAGGAAAATCAAAGTCTACCGTTTTTATTTGTGCTACCAGATTAGGCGCCTGGTAATCAGGAAAACCTCCCCATGGTGCATCAGGATTTCCCGTGTAGGGAGATCCTGTTGGCACCGTGCGGAAAGGTGTGCTGACAATGTCTGTTTTTACCGGCGTGGCGTTTCTTTTCCAAACATTTACCTGCTCGCCGATTTTTATACCCTTAGCAATTTTGAAATCAGTGTTAATCCTTGCTCCGGCAAAAGAAGAAGCATTGTCTAAAAACACACCTTTTTGTTTATTGTAAACACCCGATACAAAATAATTTATGGTAGGTGTTGAACCCGATATTGATAAATTATAATTTTCTTCTGTTCCATTTCGGTATAATTCTTTTACCCAATCCACATCAGGTAAAGTATCAATTGCATCCTGCGAAAGATTGCTATAATACTGATCGCGAGTAAGCAGTTTGAATTGAATAAAATCATTTTTATCCAATAGCTGAAGCACTCTTGGGGTAGTAACACCTGCTCTTGCACTAAAGTTAACAACAGGCTTTGCTCCCGGTAAACCTCTTTTTGTGGTGATAATTACAACGCCACCCGCTGCTGCTGCACCATAAATAGCCGCAGCGCTCGCATCTTTCAAAACATCAATAGTTGCAACATCCTGCGGATTTATATTATCGCCCGACTGCTGAATTCCATCTATAATATATAAAGGATTTGCCTGGTTCAAAGACGAGACACCTCTTATAATAATTTGTGAAGAAGCTCCGGGTTCCCCGGATGATTTGATAACCTCAACTCCGGCAACCCTTCCCTGTATTGCATCAGCCACGTTTTGAACCGGTAAATCTTTTATTGTTTCTCCTGAAACAGAAGAAATAGCCCCGGTAACATCCTTTCGTTTTTGAGTTCCATATCCAACTACTACTACAGAATCTAATTCTGAGGTTAGCGATCTTAATACAATATTTATAATTCCATTCTCCTTTATAGAAACCTCTTTGGTTTGATGTTCTGCAAAAGATGCCACCAATATATTAGATGCGGATGGAACATTTATGACAAAAGCTCCTGAAGAATTAGTTCTTACAGAAACACTGGTTCCTTTAGCTGCTATCGTGGCTCCTTCTAATGGTTCTCCGTTAAGATTGGTGACTGTACCGGTAATAATTCTTTCCTGGGCATTAGAATTTTGTGCAAAAAAAAATGATAGAAAAATAAGTGAACATAAAACGAGTTTATTACCCGCAGATATGGAAAGTGACTTCTTAAAAATATTTATCGCTGAATAAAAGAGATAACCCTGAATTGCAAAATAATTTTGGTGAGGACAATGCATTTTCTGCACTTTCATATACAAGCTTTAAGTGAGAATTTATAAGGTATCAGGAAAATCGTATTTCCAAATCGCAACCAAAGGAAATAAAGTAAGCAAGTGAAACCAACTTATATAATGATAATATAAAAGAAAGTCGGGGGAACGAGTAAATACAATTTATAAATTGTTGATTACTATATCTTAGTGAAACATTAAAATAAATTAATATATAATAAGATAGTTTAAATTATTTAGCGGTTGTAAGAGTTAAACGGATTTAATTTGCATAATTTTCTCTTCAAATTCCTCATTGGGAACAATGGATTTATTTTTTATTTTAGTCTTATAAGTATTGATAGTATTTACGGAATAACCCAAAATTCTTGCAATTTTATCGGTGTCATGGATGCCCATTCTTATCAATGCAAAAATTCTAAAATCGGTATTTAACAACTCCCCTTCTTTTAATTTTACCTGGTCTTCTTCTTTAATTAATGAATTGAATTCTGTTGTAAAATTTGGAAAAAGATTTAAGAATATCTGGTCAAAGTTTTTTAGCAATTCATCTCTTTCCCTTTTTAAATTAAGGTTGTTCACAAGAAATTTGATCTCATCCAATTTGCGGTCAACAATTTTTTGATCAACGGATTTTTTAAATTTTTCTATCCGTGTATAAAACTCTGAGTTGCCACTAAAGAAGTATCCAATATATTCTTCCTTAATTTTATTACTCTCTAATAGTTTCTTATTAATAATCTTTTGCTGATTGTTTGCTTCGGTAATTATTTTCTTTGCTTTTTCTAACTTTTTTACCTGCCGAAAAATAATTATTATAAGCACAACCAACATCAGTGATAAAAAAGTTGCTATAATTCCATAAGTAATAGCGGTCCGTTTTTGTTTTTCAACAATATTTAATTTTTCTGCTTCAATCAGGGGAAGTATAGCACTTAACTGTACCTTTCTTTGCCGGGCTCCATAAAACAATGCATCGTTCACCGCCTTTTCAATATAGGTTGATGCATTTCTTAAATCACCTTGTTTAAATAATAAAGTAGCGAGGTTAAATGCTGCCGAGGTTTCTTTAGTTGAAGATTGTATGTCAGAGACGGCTGCTCTTATCAATAAATTTATTGCGGTATCTGTATGCAATCTTTGGATATATATGTCACTAAGTGTTGAAGAAGTTATGGCAAATTGATGCGGGGACAGTTCCTGGTGCATCAACGTATCAAAATATAAAAAGGCGGTATCGTTTTTCCCGGAACGTATATTTTTTAAACCACTGTAATAAATGTATTGAAAAGATTTTCTGGGATATAAATTCATGGAAGAATCTACGTAGCTATTTCCTAAAAGATTATAAACAGGAGAATAAAATTCATCCTTATCATAATCTGCAAGGTCGTAGTAATAACGGGCAGAAATACTGTAGTATTCTGCCTTTTCATCGTTAGTTAAATGTTGCAGATCTATAGAACGCAATACGTCAAATACTTCTTTGAACATTCCTGATGAGAGGAGTATAAAACCCAACTTTATTTTTGCATAAGCAATGCGGCCACTATCGCCGGTGATTCCTGCGTTTTGTTGCATTTTTATTGCATACTTATAAGCCGAATCATAATTAAATACCTGGTACTCGGTATACAATTCCAAATAATTAGCAAACGAATCTGTTGCATGTTCTTTTGAAATATTTTGCTTTAGTTTTTCAATATGTGCCATCTTTTGAGCATCATATTTTGGTGAAATGGCTATTGTATTATTTAATAGCGCTAATAATGAATCTGTATTATTTTGAGCAGATGATGAAAATGAATTAAGTAATAATAATAATAAAGCTGTTACGCCTCTAACAGATAATTGTGTAAATATTTTTTTATTAACCGAAATCATATCCTGTTGAATTCTTTTATTATCCAAAGATAATTTAGCAAATCAACAGAATATTAATCACAAATAGGAAATGGTTTACAATTATGAAAGGTTATAATTATTTTTTTGCCGGGAAACATATGATACATCATATTTTCATTAGACTCTTTATAGGTCTGATGGAATTTCAAATAAAGGATGCAGGAAGATTTTGTTTTCACAGGATAAAGTAACTTTAGCATGCAATGAAAACAATGAGCAGGAAAAAAAATTTATTGATCGTCATCTTCACCGCATTATTTTTTATTCATGCATCTGCGCAATGGCCCGGAAATTTTTATGCCTTTATTCTCAAAGATGCACAGGGCAATATAATACGGCCGGCAAATACAGCCTATAAGATGACTGAAATAAATAAAGATTTAGGGGTGGTTTTAGGAATTGAAATTTGCAATGGCGATTCTGTCTGGCGTTTTTATGAGGGCGGTAATCATTACATGGGCTCAACTCAGGAATTAAAAATAATAAAGAATATTACGGGACAAGCTCCGGACAGTATGATCATAAATTTTCCTCCATCTTTTTCCAAAGGCAAAGACCAATATTATCGAAATTTATATGCAGGCGATTTGAAATTTAAAAACGGTATTATGATGATTAAGTTGCCGAGAACGGACGTGCAATGGGATAATCTAAAAGAATTGAAGCTTTGTGAGGATGGAATTAATTTTACCAGCTATTATGATGTGAGCGATTTCCAAAATAAATAGCAGAAGGCTCTACAAAGGAAAATTGTCAGATATTTTATTTATCCGGCAGCGCATTCAATAAAGCAAGTGCCGCCCAGTTAGTACCTGCCGCAGAAATAAATTGATTATCATCATAAGGTGGAAAGTTGCTGTTTATAAATGGTTGAATAGGAAATGACCTTGTTGGAACAAACCATGCACCCTCTTCATCCTGTGTTTTTAATAAATAATTTAATCCCTTCTGATACACGGGACCGTCGGGTTTTTCCATTCCACTTTCATACAATGCATAAAGTGTTTGACCGGTAGCGTAGGCATCGCTTTTTAAAGTAGGTAATTGAGACCAGCCGCCATCTTCGTTTTGTATTGACCTCAGCTTTTCTGCGACTTTTCTTTTATGGTTATTATCGCTCCCACACCACTGCAAACCTAACAACTGAAAAGCCAGTTCCTGTTGCTGATCCGTATTCACGTTTTCAAGCCATTGCCTTGTTTTTTTCACCAGTTCATCTACATGTTTCTTTTTTGCGGTTGATGCATACAACTCAATTGATCGTATAGCCATAGCCGTTAAGTGCACATCTCCGGTTTCCAACGGTACCCTGCCTGACTCTGCAAGAAAGGCGCCGTCCGGCTTTGCAAGGCTCATTATATAATCAACTGAAATATCTGTAATCATATCTGCCGGATAGTTTGCGGCATACAGGCCCAGCAATAAATAGGGCGTCGCAAAACTGATAGGGAGAAATTGATTTATCTGGTTAGGATTACAGGCTCCTATTAATGTATTCTTCATGGTAATAGAATTGCTCGCAGAAAGTGAATCTATTACGGGGATTCCCTTTTGCACTGCTAAGCTGGTAGCCATTGCCGTTAGCGTGTTATGATGGCAGGAAGCACATTTAAATTTATTATTGTTAGTAAATGTGTAACTACTTCTTTGAAGAAGCAGAATGCTTTTTCCAACCAACTGTTCAATAACTGCTTTATCCGAAGTTATGGGTTTATGCATCCAGCTTTCGAGCAAACTCAATAAAAAAATACTACCTGAAAAAATGGCGATAGCAAAAAGAATTTTTGTTTTCATTATATCGTTGTTGAAGTGATTATTTAGTTGCATATTTTTCCAATATCGCTACCGAAGGAGTTTCCCCCTTTTCTTTGGCGTAGTATAATGCATCTGTTCCATCCTGTGCTTTTTTTGAAACAACAGCTCCATGCTTAATGAGTGCAAGAGTCATTTCAGGATCATCCGTTTCAGATTGCTCTAGCAGCATTAATGGCGTGTAACCTTGCTTGTTAGTAGTATTTGGGTCAGCTCCGTGTTCCAGTAAATAAAGAACGGAAGGCTTATCATGACATACTGCCGCATACATCAACGGAGTAAATCCTTTAAAGGCATCCAAACCAAAGGGAACCCATTGTTTTACGTTTACATTCGCGCCGTTATCTACAAGCATTTTCAATGTTGCAAAAGATGCGGAATGCCTCCGCATTATTTATCGGGTAGTCGCCAAAGGAAACAGAATCGTTCACATTGAAACCGCTTCTTATAAGAAATCCAAGTATGGCCGTATCGCCCGAGGCGGCTGCATTGTAAACAAGATAATTATCAGTTGAACTTTTTTTAAGATCTGCGCCTTTATCAATTAGCAAATGAAAAAGCTTAAGTGTTCCCGGTATTGCAGCCAGTTTCACTAAAATTCCATAGTCCTGCACCTTATGGTTAGGGTCTGCTCCATTATCCAGGAGTAGTTTTGTTTTATCCCAATCAGGTACTGCAAGCCAGAGAGCAGTAGTTCCGTCCGATGATTGATAATTTACATTAGCGCCGTGTTCAATTAATATTTTCATTTGTTCCACCGAACCGTTTAATGTTGCAGCCATCAATGCCGAATAACTATCAAGAGAATCATTTGCATCGGCTCCAATGGCAAGCTGTTGTTGTAATTCAATTACACTTCCCGATCTGATAGCCCGGAAAAGAGCAGTAGTTTTATCACTCATAGTTTGTTGAGCCAAAAGATTAAATGAAAACGCAAGCATGAGCAAAGACATGATCACTTTCCTGAATATATTGATGCGGAAAATATTTTTTAAAGATTGCTGATATAACGGATAAAATTTGTTTTGTGTCTGCATAAAAAGAAAATTAATAAACTATTGTCATTATTAAACAATTAATGAGTAACTGGATGCAAATATTTATTAAGTGAGAATATTTTAATTTCTCACTCAAAAGTTATACAGGCAAATTCTGAACAGCAGAAACATCCGGATAAATTTTAAGACGTTTGTTCTGATTAAATAAAAAGTTGCAACTCATTTTTAAATAAATCAATAGTATAAGCTTTTTTGGAAAACGATCAAAATATCTCTGCAGTTATTAGCTGGCTATGAAGCAAAGGAATAATAATTCAATAACGATTATCTTATTTTCTGAATACCTAGGAAATTATTTTGCATCAAACCATATTCTTTTATTATCGTTCCAGGAACCGTTATAATTTATTGTAAGCTCTTCTCCTTTACTAACCGGCCTTATTGTTTTAATATGAATGGTCTCTTTATCAAAGTCCATAAAATACTCGCAATTACTTTCGTAACTATGATTATAGATTGGCACAAAACCTAATGCCATGCAACATTTATCTTTATCGATTCCCCATTCAAAAATATAATCATGCAATAAAGTTTTGTCAAGAAGAAGCCGGTCTCCGGCGCTCATTACTATTACCGGCGAGTTTTCGATAATAACATTTGCGTCAATTTTTTCTTTCGTAAAAACACCCCTTCCCTTGCCTGTTATATTTTTTAAATATAAATATTGCTTTATCATTTATTAAGAAAATATACTATTGTAAAATAAATTAATTTGCGACATAATTATAAGATGAATTTAAAATGGCTGAAGAAGAAGTTTCCATACAGGATTTATATGAAGAAATTCTTCAATCAGGCAATAATGCCGCTATCAGTGATTTCCTTAATCAGCAAAATATAAGTGATGTTGCCGGGCTCATTGAAGAAAATGACGAAAGAGAGATGGAAATTTTTCAACATCTTTCCATGCATCGTGCAGTTAGTCTTTTCAAAATATTAGAACACTCTAATCAAAAAAGAATTATAAAAGATTTACCGCCTGTAAAAAGCGCTGAACTGCTCAATGAAATGCAGGCCGACGATCGCACCGATTTCCTGGAAGATTTACCAAATGAAGTGGTACGGGAATTAGTAAAGACGCTTACACCGGAAGAAAGAAAAATCACTCTGTCCCTGCTGGGTTATCCTGAAAACAGTGTTGGTAGATTAATGACTCCCGATTATGTATATGTTCACGAATATAATACAGTTGCAGAAGTGCTTGATATTATCAGGCATGTGGGTAAGGATACTGAAACAATTGATGTTATTTACGTAATAGACAAACACGGTGAATTGCTGGATGATATAAGAATCAGGGAATTTATATTGGCTCATCCGGATAAAAAAGTGAGTGAGATGATGGATGGAAGATTTATCGAACTGAATGTTAATGACGACCAGGAAAAAGCTAATGATGTTTTTAAAATGAATAATCGTGTAGCCTTGCCCGTTGTAGACGATTATAATGTGTTGTTGGGTATTGTAACCATTGATGATGTACTGTGGGTAGCCAACGAAGAATTTAGTGAAGATATTCAAAAGATAGGTGGTGCCGAAGCTTTGGACCAGCCTTACCTGGAAACACCTTTTTTTCATCTGATAAAGAAAGAGAGTAGGATGGCTTATTATACTTTTTTTAAGTGAAATGCTAACGGCAACGGCTATGGCATATTACAATGATGAGTTGGCGCAAAGTGATTGTGCTCACTAATTTTATTCCGCTCATTATGAGTAGCGGCGGCAATAGCGGATCGCAGGCCTCCACCTTAATTATACAGGCGATGGCATTGGGAGAAGTAACCATTGCAGATTGGTGGCGAGTAATGCGTCGGGAAATTTTATCAGGATTTGTGCTTGGGTGCATATTAGGCACTATTGGTTTTTTGAGAATTACTATTGTGGAGCTTTTTAATGCATCATGGAATTATGACCGATATTTATGGCGCTCATTGGTTTTTATTGCGCTATCCGTTAGCTTTTCATTGGTAGGAGTAGTTCTTTGGGGTTCTCTTTCCGGAAGCATGCTTCCTATTCTTTTAAAGAAACTGGGAGCTGATCCGGCTTCTTCTTCCGCTCCGTTTGTTGCTACCCTGGTAGACGTTACCGGGCTAATTATATTTTTTAATGTGGCGTTATATTTTTTAAAAGGCAACGGGTTGTAATTATTAATCTTTTGTTGAATTTAAAAACAAATAGTTCTTTTATTTGTTAGTCATTCCTGACACGCAGAGCAATTGTCAAAAGAAATCATATATTTAGTTAATGCCATTAACCTTATATTACCAGATTATATATCTTTTTATTATGGCTTTACCCATTGCGTGTATTGCCTGGACCGTTACGCATGAAGAAGTGTTTAAAGAGCCCCGTGAATTTTGCGAAAAAAAATCAAACGAATGCAAGCCGCTGTTGCTTCGAAAATTATTTTATCTCTTTACGTGTGAATATTGTTTTAGCCATTATGTTACTTTAATTTTTTTAATATTCACCCGGTATCATTTATTATACAATAACTGGCGCGGATACATCGTAGCTTTTTTTGCCCTGGTATGGATTGCCAATATTTATATGAGCTTATTTGGCTTTCTGCGAACAGGAATGAAAAAAGAAAACATTGAAGCAAAAATTAAAGAAGTAGAATTGAAGGATTGCGAAGAAACCGGCAAAAAATAATATTAAATCCGCTTAATTTTTTATTCCCAAACCTCCAAGCACTTCTTTCTTTCTTCTCCTGGAAACTTCTACCAGCGTGCCATCTTTCATAATAAGGTTGCTGCTTTGCGATGCATAACCCGATACAAATTCAGGATTTATCAAATGCGATTTATGAACTCTTATAAACTTATGGGGGACTAAAATTTCTTCATACTCCCTGATAGTTTTGGAGGTAATAATATTTTGATGATTAGAAAAATAAAAAATTGTATAGTTACTCATGCCTTCACACCGCATAATATTTTGCGGCAGAAAAAATTGTAAACCCATGGCTGTAGGCAAAGCAAGTTTATGGTGTGCTTTATTTTCCTGCTGTAAATTTGATAAAAGATTTTTTACGGCAGCATCCTTATTTTGATGCTCAATTGATTTTTGAATAAAGCGGTTAAAAATTTCCCTTAACTCATCAGCATCTATAGGTTTGAGCAAATAATCCAGGGCGCTGAATTTAATAGCTTGTATGGCATATTTATCATAAGCGGTGGTAAAAACAATATCAAAAGAAATTTCAGGAAGAGATTTTAATAATTCAAAGCCGTTTTGGTAAGGCATTTCTATGTCAAGAAAAACAATATCGGGTTGATATTCATTTATTAATTGCAAAGCCAGTTTGGGATCGGTTAATGATTTTAGAGAAGTAATTTCAGGCAGGTGTCTTTCTATCATCATTCCCAAAAGGCTCACAGCAATTTGTTCATCATCAATAACCAACGCTTTGATCATGATACAATTATTATTATTTAACGGCGATGCCTTTTTATCTAAAGGTCTTTTTTTAAGGATACTGCAAAATTTTAAGTGGTCAAAGTATCGTCATAAGATGTGATAACATTTTCGTTAATTTGTGCAACTTAAAATTACCGTTACCCTTTAAGCAACCGTACATGACAGTTCGATCATTATAAAATCAAATTTTAAATAAACTAATTTATGTGTGGAATAGTTGGATACATCGGACCGAGAGAAGCTTATCCTGTTATTATAAAGGGCTTAAAAGACTGGAATACCGCGGTTATGACAGCGCCGGAGTTGCATTAATAAATGATGAGGATTAAAAGTATATAAGAAGAAAGGCAAAGTTGCAGAACTGGAAGAAACACTTATTGGAAAAGATCTTCATGCCAATATTGGAATTGGCCATACACGTTGGGCAACACATGGCGAACCAAGCGATGGAAATGCACATCCCCATAAAAGCACAGCGGCAAGCTTGCCATGATACATAATGGCATTATTGAAAATTATGCGCAATTAAAAAATGAATTCCTAAGAAAGGATACACATTTAAAAGTGATACAGATACAGAAGTGTTGTTGAATTTTATTGAAGACATTCAAAAAAATAATAAATGCACTCTGGAAGAAGCAGTACGAATTGCATTGAAAAGAGTTGTTGGCGCTTATGTTATTTTATTGATTGATAAAGATAATCCAGATACAATTATTGCAGCCAGAAAAGGAAGCCCGCTGGTAATTGGCATTGGAAAAGGATGAACATTTTTTAGGCTCGCGATGCATCGCCAATGATTGAATACACAAAAGAAGTAGTGTATGTAAATGATTATGAGATTGCCATTATTAAAGCTGATGAATTAATTCTTAAAAATCTTGGGCAATGAAAAACAAACGCCATTTATAACAAAGCTTGATATGGAACTTGCCGCGATTGAAAAAGGCGGTTATGACCATTTTATGCTGAAAGAAATTTTTGAGCAACCTGCAACTATTTATGATTGCTTACGCGGACGATTAGATGCAGAAAAAGGAACAATAACCATGAGAGGCATTCAAGACAATATTGAAGCAACTTATGAATGCGCCGCGTTATATTATTATTGCCTGCGGAACAAGCTGGCATGCGGGTTTGGTTGCTGAATATGTTTTTGAAGAACTATGCCGCATTCCTGTTGAAGTGGAATATGCATCTGAATTTCGTTATCGCAATCCGATTATAAATAAAGGCGATGTTATCATTGCTATTTCGCAAAGTGGTGAAACTGCAGATACATTGGTTGCTATTGAAAAAGCAAAAGAACAAGGTGCAATTATTCTTGGCATTGTGAATGTTGTTGGCTCTTCCATTGCACGTAAATCTACATGCAGGCGCCTACACACATGCAGGCCCTGAAATTGGTGTGGCAAGCACAAAAGCATTTACTGCACAGCTTGCCGTGCTTACATGATCGCTTTAAAAATTGCCAAAGAAAAAGGACAATTGATGAAGAACGTTATCACTTTTAAAAGAACTGATGGATATTCCTGAAAAAGTTGCAACTGTTTTAACAAAATGATTGAACTATAAAAGATCGCAGAAAAATATAAAGATGCTTCTAATGCACTTATATCTTGGACGTGGATATAATTTTCCGGTTGCATTGGAAGGCGCATTAAAGCTGAAAGAAATTTCCTACATACATGCAGAAGGTTATCCTGCAGCAGAAATGAAACATGGGCCTATTGCATTGGTTGATGAAACATTACCCGTGGTTTTTGTTGCTACAAAAGATTCTTATCATCAAAAATTGTCAGCAATATGCAGGAAATAAAAGCGCGTAAAGGAAAAGTAATTGCCATTATTACAGAAGGCGATGAAATAATATCCAACAATGTCTGATGATGTTTTTATTGTTCCGCCGGCAGATGAAATTGTTGCTCCGATGCTAAGTGTTATTCCTTTGCAATTGCTTGCTTATTATATCGGTGTTGCAAAAGGATATGATGTTGATAAACCAAGAAATCTTGCCAAGAGTGTAACGGTGGAATAGCTTCTATTCTAAAAGGGAGCCAAAAAAAAATTATCTTACATTAAATCAAAATTGCCTTTTTGGGCCTGGGTTATGAACATAATTAAAAAACATCCGATCAATAACTTAGGGTATAATTTTATTGACTCAAAATATATTCCTGAAGGAGAAGATGAATATTACCTGAGGAATAAACAGAATAACAACGGAATTAATTACCGAAGTCTCACCAGCAGCGAAAAAGAAATTCTAATACGAAACGACAATAGTTCTGACGACTGGAATAAAATTTTTGTATCAGATGCATTTGATCCGGTATTGGTAAAAAATTGTAAGTTTTTTGGATTGATTCGTATCGGAAAATTAGAACCTTATTATCTCGAATTTCATAATCTTCGAATGCCTGTTGGCATATATAACAGCACCATCATCAGTTGTGATTTTGGAGATAATGTATGTATTGATAATGCACATTATTTAAGTCATTATATTATTGGCAATGAAGTAATGATTGCTAAATGTGAATGAACTTGCCACTACCGATCATGCAAAATTTGGAAATGGAATTTTAAAAGAAGGTGAAACAGAGTCGACAAGAACATGGATGGAAGTTCGCAATGAAACCGGCGGCAGAAGAGTAATTCCATTTGAACGTATGTTACCGGGAGATGCTTATTTATGGAGCAGTAATCGCAACGATGAAGAATTGCTGGAAAGATTCATTGAGCTTACACAAAAAGAATTTGATAACAAACGTGGTTATTATGGAACTATTGGTGACCGTTGTGTTATTAAAAGATTGCAATATTATTAAAGATGTTTGTATTGGAACAGATGCTTATATAAAAGGTGCTAATAAATTAAAAAATCTTACCATCAATAGTGATGGAGAACGCACGTCACAAATTGGTGAAGGCTGTGAAATGGTAAATGGAATTATTGGTTTTGGCTGCAGAATTTTTTATGGCGTGAAAGCGGTGCGATTTGTAATGGCTTCTCATTCGCAATTAAAATATGGAGCAAGGCTCATCAACTCTTATCTAGGAAACAATTCTACCATCTCCTGTTGCGAAGTATTGAATTCACTCATTTTTCCTGCTCATGAGCAACATCATAATAATTCGTTTTTATGCGCCTCGTTAGTAATGGGGCAAAGCAATATTGCAGCAGGCGCAACCATTGGAAGCAATCATAACAGCCGTGGCGCAGATGGTGAAATTATTGCCGGGCGTGGCTTCTGGCCCGGCTTATGCGTAAGCCTTAAACATAATTCAAAATTTGCATCATTCGCTATTCTAGCAAAAGCAGATTTTCCTTTTGAATTAAATATCCCATTCCCTTCTGTCTGGTAAGCAATGATGTAGCCAATGATAAATTAGTTTTAATGCCGGGCTACTGGTTTATGTACAATATGTATGCATTGGAACGCAACACGTGGAAATATGAGGACAGAGATCAAAGAACAGAAAAGATTCAAAAGATAGAATACAATTATCTTGCGCCTGATACCATCAATGAAATGTTTGATTCAATTGAGATATTATCACGGTTAAAAGCAGACGAAAAGGGGAATTATTTTGCCACGGGTTTTGAAAACAGCGAGCGCAAAACAGAAATATTAAAAGTTCCGCAGGTTATTAGTTTATTTAAAGAATTAATTTCATTTTATGGTATTGCCGAATTGATAGCTCATATAAAGTTGAATAAATTTTCTTCATTTGAAGAATTCAAAAAAAGTATTCCGGTAAAAATTCAAAGATCGAAATGGATTAACATGGGCGGCCAGTTAATCACCGTTCAGGATGTTGATAAATTAAAAACCGATATTAAAAGAAATAAAATTAATTCCTGGAGCCAGGTACACGATTATTACAGGCAAAAAGGAACCGATTATGTAAAAGACAAATTAATTCATGCGTATACTTCTCTTCTTGAAATTGAAAATATAACATCGAAACAGTTTACTTACAATGTATTTATTGAATTACTTGGAAAATCTATAGCAACTAAAACATGGATGGGCAAAGGAATTTATGAATCAAGAGCAAAAGATTATACAAATCCGTTCAGGAAAATGGTATATGAGAATAAGGATGAAATGAATGCAATAATCGGTAGGATTGAAGATAACCGGTTTATACAGGAACAACTTGCGGAAACAGATAAATATAGAAAAGCTGTGAAAGGGATTATAAAAAGAATGAAGTAGCTAAAAATAATTTAAACCTGTCTTTTATTTAAAAGTCTTATCATCTATATTATTAGCGCCATATGCTTCAGTCAATAATTTCTTAATCCTAATTTCACATATTGAAATATTTTTTAATTACAATATTGTCTCTTTATTTTTCTGCTGCGAGGTCCCAGGATTTTATTACAAAGGATATAAAATCTTTCGGCGCAACAGGTGACGGAAAGACCAATGATCATGATGCTTTCCAAAAAGCAGCAGCTTATTTTAATCAACGTGGAGGAAATGGAAAATTAATTATTTCCGGCGGAACTTATGTTGTAGGAAAACAAATATTTACCGGGGGCCAAAAAAATAAACCGGCCTATAATGGTGAAGATGTGTTGAATCTTGTAAATATTAAGAACTTTAGTATTGAAGCTGAAAACGGAAGCGTTATTAAATATGCCGGCGATCTGCGTCTTGGCGCATTTGATCCCATTTCCGGTAAAGTGTATGACCATGGAGACACTTATTTTACCAACTTTGCTTATGCAGCAACTATTGGAAATTGCATCTTAATTTACAATTGCTCCAATATAAAAGTTTCAGGCATTACTATGGATGGCAATGGTGATCAAATTATTTTAGGTGGCATATATGGAGATGTAGGAATACAACTTCCACATTATGGAATTTTTATTTCTAACAGCAAAAATGTGCAAATAGACAGTGCTTACATACACAATTTTGGACTTGATGGTATTTGCGTTTCAAACAAAGAGAGCAACTCTCCCGACAGTATAAGCATAACTAACAGTCTTTTTGAATATAATGCCAGACAAGGATTTTCATGGGTAGGCGGAAATCAGGTTACTGTAAAAAATTGCCAATTCAATCACACGGGTAAAAGCAAAATAAGCTCCAAACCAGGCGCGGGAGTAGATATAGAAGCCGAAGTTGGCCCCATAAGAGATGGTGTTTTTGAAAATTGTGATTTTATTGATAACACAGGTTGTGGTTTGTTGGGCCTCGCCGGTGATAGCAAAAATTGTACGTTCACTACATGTAAGTTTATAGGTTCAACCAATGCAGCAATCTGGATTGCAAAACCAAATTATGTCTTCCGGGATTGTGACATTTACGGCTGGGTTTTGCAAAATTGCAAGGAAAACAGTTCTACCAATGAAACAAAATTTTTTGAATGCAATTTCGTGGATACAGTTTATAATGGAACTCCAACTTATGGCACGTATTTAATTGAAAGCTGGAATGAAAAAGGAATGAGTTTCACCAATTGTACCTTTGTTTCAAAAATTAAAAAAATTTGCAGAATCCTTGCACCTGAAAATTATACTGCTACAGAAAAATATCAGTTTACAAATTGTACGTTTAAAATAGAAAATATTAATCTTCCCCAAAATGATTTTGCTGCGGATATAAGCGGAGCCACTTTAAAAAACTGCACTTTTAATTTTACGGAGACTGGCGCTGCCGACAAAAAATATTACATTAAAGGACTTAATGAAAAATCCAATATTGATTTGGGTGGGAATAAAGTCATATTTAAATAAATACCTTTTCATAATTATTAAGCTTCGAAAAACTATCTTGAAAGACTCGAATCTATCCTAACATTTTGCCAAGCATTCCGCCAATTGAGCCCATGCCCTTGCCACCGGTAAGCATTCCAATGAGCGAACCCAACCCACCGCCGCGCAATAATCCGCCTGAAGAAGAAGTAGCATTATTATTAGCACTTTTCCTGCTCATCATTTTTGATAATATGATTGGAGCCGCGATGCTTACCAACCCTTTCAATAAACCCCTACTATTAATACCCGAAGCTTTTAATTTATCACCCAAAGAAGAAAGGAAGGTCGGTTGTGCTTCATGACCTGCAGCAGTACCAACCGCATTGGTTTGTTCTGCCAGTTGTCCAAGCAATTCAAATTGTTTTTCGTCTACTCCAAGATAAGTTGCTATCTTTTGTACACTCTGCTCCTCTGTTTCGCTGTAGCTACCATCAGATTTTGCAAATGCGAAAAGATCCGTTAGTAAAGAATATTTAAGATCACTGTTTTTTAGTAAATCCAGGGAGCTTTTAAGGTTAGTATTATTGGGATCTTTGGCAGCGGTTAAAACTAATTGAAGTTGCGTTTGCGAAAGATCAGCTGCTTCACAAAGATGGGTGAGATGATCAATTTCCAATTGAGATGCCTGGGAATCTGCTGTGGCAATAGAAGCAATTGCCGAAAGATAAGCGCCTTTCTCTTCATCGCTGATGCCCGTAAGTATTTTTACATCTGTTTCCATAAGAATTATTTTAAAGTAAAAAAAAATTATTAATATTTCATTTTAAAATTAATGCATGTAAATAACATATGGAGAACAATCTAAGGGTGAATCATAAAATAAGCTGCATCATAAAATTATTAAACATCATTCCAAAACTTTTAATGCGGGGCCTTCTTTGAAATGATCAACATTCGCGGTGAATTTTTTACGTGATAGCTGTTAAATTTATAATCTCCAAATACTTCCTGAACCTGTAACTGATGGTAGGAGAGCATTTCAGTAAAATCGCCTAAGGAAAATTTAGTAACTTTTTCCTGGTATTCCAGTGGTTTTTTTAATCCATCATCTTCAATAATTATTTTTTTGTAAAAATGAGTTTCATCAAACCATTTGGTAATAAAATAGGTAACATTATCTATCTGTAATTCTGATTTGTGAACGAGGTGATCTTCGGCATAGTGTGCATTTAAATAATCTAAAACAAAAATACCTCCGGGCTTTAAAGATTGTGCAATAGTTCTTATAGAATTTTCGTGTTCTCTTCTTGTATTAAAATATCCGAAGCTTGTAAAAAAATTAAACGCATAATCAAAATAATTTATCCAAAAGGGAAGGCGCATATCATGTACAAAAAAATGTAAGTTTTCTGTTTCGTACTTTTTTGCTTCCTTAATACTCTCAACGGCAAGGTCAATCCCGGTTACATCAAAACCTATTGCTGCCAATATCCTGGAATGACGACCCCTTCCGCAAGCAACATCAAGCATCAAAGATTCCCTGGCGGGATGTAAATAATCAATTAGTTTTTTAATAAATTTTTTAGCCTCTTCTTCATCACGCTTAAAATATAACTGATGATAGTAGGGAGAATTAAACCAATTCTTAAACCAGGGTCTATTTTCTGTCATAAAGCAAATGTAAATAATTAGCGAATTAGCTAATTAGCCAATCGCCTCATTAAGACATTATCTAATTTGCTTTATCTTTACTTTTATAAACACATGAACAAGTGGCACTGATAAAAAGCATCTCCGGCATTCGCGGAACGATTGGAGGAAAACCCGGACAAAACCTTACACCGCCCGACATTGTAAAATTCACAGCAGCCTTTGCAGCCTGGCTTCACAAACAACATGGAAATAAAAAGATAATCATTGGCAGAGACGGAAGAATGAGTGGTGAAATGGTAAGTAATTTATGTGCCAATACGCTTACTGCTTGTGGCTTTGACGTGATTGACCTTGGCCTTACCACTACACCCACTGTTGAGATTGCAGTTCAATACGAAGAAGCGGCTGGTGGAATTATTTTAACTGCAAGTCATAATGCTATGGAATGGAATGCATTAAAACTTCTTAATAAAAAAGGCGAATTTATAAATGGAGAAGAAGGTGAAAAAGTTTTGGCATTGGCAGAAAAGGAAGATTTTATTTTTGCCTCAACGGATAAAACCGGTAAATACACAAAGATAATTCTTACCTGCAAAAACATATTGATGCAGTAGTAAATTATGAATTAGTAGATGTTGCCGCCATAAAAAAGGCAAAATATAAAATTGTTGTTGATGCAATTAACAGTTCAGGCGCCATTTATATTCCGGCTTTATTAAAAGCATTAGGTGTAAAAGATATTATTGTTTTAAATGATGAAGTAAATGGAAAATTTGCTCATAATCCTGAGCCGCTTCCTGCGCACTTAACCAGTCTTAGCAACGAAGTAAAAAAACAAAATGCAAATTTGGGCATTGCTGTAGATCCTGATGTAGACAGGCTTTGCTTTGTATGTGAAGATGGCAGCATGTTTGGTGAAGAGTATACTTTGGTTGCCGTTGCTGATTATGTATTGAGCAAAAGAAAAGGAAATACAGTAAGCAATATGTCGTCAACCAAAGCGCTTAAAGAGATTACACAGAAGCATGGCGGTGAATATTTTCCGTCAGCGGTTGGCGAAGTGAATGTGGTAAACAAAATGAAAGAAGTAAATGCGGTAATAGGTGGCGAAGGTAACGGTGGCATTATTGTCCCTGATTTTCATTATGGCCGTGATGCACTTATCGGTATTGGTTTATTTCTTACGCACCTGGCACATTCACAAAAATCTATTAACCAGTTAAGAGGCACATATCCCGATTATTTTATTTCAAAAAATAAAATTGCATTAGAAACCAGTGTGGATGTAAAAGAGGTTTTTAAAAAAATAAAAGATAAGTACAAAACTCATCCTATTAATACAGACGATGGATTAAAAATTGAATTTGATAAAGACTGGGTTCACCTGAGAACCAGCAATACAGAGCCTATCATAAGAATTTATTCTGAAAGTAATTTTGAAACTACTGCAGAAAATATCGCCAAAAAAATTATGAATGATATAAGAGAGGCGATGTAAGGCCTCACCCCTACCGATGGCTATCGGGACTTTCAAAGGAGAGGGACAGGACTTATAAAACCAATTAATTACTTAACTAATAAACAAATTAACCATTTAACTAATGGACAGGATTTATTTCGACAATGCGGCGACTACTTCTATTGATCCGGTAGTGCTTGAATCTATGATGCCTTACCTCACAGAAAAATTTGGTAATCCTTCATCAATATATTCTTATGGGCGTGAAACAAGAATGGCAATTGAAAATGCAAGAAAGTCTGTTGCTAAAATATTAAATGCGCATCCTGCAGAAATATTTTTTACAAGTGGCGGAACTGAAAGCAGCAATACGGCTATTAATGCAGCAGTGTATGATCTTGGATGCAAAAAAATTATTACATCACCGCTGGAACATCACGCTACGTTACATTGTGTAGAATATCTTACCAGTAAAGGCGATACGGAAGTTTCTTATGTAAAAGTTTTACCCAACGGGCATATTGATATAAATGATTTAGAAAAAATTTTAAAAGAAAGCGATAAAAAATGCCTCGTAACTTTGATGCATGCCAATAACGAAATTGGGAATATAACAGATATTGAAGCTGTAGGAAATCTTTGTAAAAAATATAATGCAATCTTTCATTCAGATACAGTGCAAACTGTAGGGCATTATTCCTTTGACTTAAGAAAACTGCCGGTACATTTTATTACGGGTTCAAGCCATAAATTTCATGGCCCGAAGGGTGTGGGTATTTTATACATCAATGAAAATATAAAAATTCATCCGTTCATAAATGGAGGCAGCCAGGAACGTAACATGCGTGCCGGAACTGAAAATTTATATGGCATTGTTGGTTTTGCAAAAGCATTGGAACTTGCAACAGCAAATCATGAAACAGATAAGGAATCTATCATCAACATTAAAAATTACATGAAGGAAAAGTTATTAAAAAATATTTCCGGTGTTTATTTTAACGGCGACTATGAAGGTAAAAGTTTATATACAGTTTTAAGCGCAGCATTTCCCAAAACAGAAAAATCTGAAATGCTTCTTTTCAATCTTGATATCAATAATATCTGCGCAAGTGGCGGCAGCGCCTGCACTTCAGGCGCCGATGCCGGAAGCCATGTAATAAGAGCTATCACTAATAATCCCAACCAAATTACCGTTCGTTTTTCTTTTAGTAAATACAATACTAAAAAGGAAGTGGATGCGGTAGTTGATAAGTTAAAAGAGATGATTTAAAACAAAATGTTATTAAGTTATTAGAGAAAATAATCTCATAATTAAGTAATTTTATATTGCAAAATATTTCAGTTAAATGATTAGAGTATTTTAAAAAAAGCAGGTCATTTTTATTGACCAAATTAGTACAAGCTGCATCCCCCTTCCTTCGGAAAAACTAACTGTAAAAACCATCCTTTTATTATTTCCAGCATTATCATTTTCTATAGAAATATAGCGGGTGTATTTGCCGGAAAAATAAAATTATAACCGTGGTCATTTAACCTAACCAATTGATTAACCCCAATTAAAATGAAAAAAATTTTACTTGCTTTTATACTTTCCTTTATCTTCTTCTTTTCTTCGAGATCACAATTCTTATTTGGAGTCACTCCCGAGGGAGGGGGAAAAGGAGGAGGTGCACTAACTAAATTTATTCCGGCTACCAATGATTTTTCTGTTCAACTTTCTTTTCAAAAGCCCGGGGCCAATACTTACTATTCTTCCTTAACACTTGCTAAGGATGGAAAATTCTATGGCACAACATTTAATGGCGGAGCAAATGATGCGGGAATCATCTTCTCTTTTGATCCGGCTACTTCTACTTATTTAATATTGTATGATTTTGACAATGTAAATGGCGCCCGGCCTTCCGGAAGCCTTATCCAGGCAAAGGATGGGAAACTTTATGGAATGTCTTCTTTTGGAGGCGCTCTAAATGCCGGAGTAATTTTTTCTTTTGACCCCGTAACATCAATTTATTCAAAGCTGTTCGATTTTGACAATGATAATGGCGCCAACCCCTCCGGAAGCCTTTTGCAAACTGCCGATGGGAAAATGTATGGAATGACAGCGCAAGGCGGAGTTGAAGGTCTGGGGGTAATTTTTTCCTTTAACCCTTCTTCTCTCATCGTTACAAAACTTGATGATCTTGATCTTGTGAATGGAGCCGTTCCTACAGGCAGCCTGGTACTGGGAGGAGATGGCTTGCTGTATGGTATGTGTGCAAATGGAGGCGCAGATCAGGCAGGTGTTATTTTTGCTTTTAATCCAAATAAATTAACCTATGCGAAACTAAAAGATTTTGATTCTATGACTGGCTATTATCCAAATGGGAACCTGGTGAAAGCAATAGATGGCAAGTTTTATGGAATGACATTTAAAGGGGGCGACTACAACTATGGTGTCTTATTTTCTTTTGATTATGCTTCTGCTACATACGTCAAACTTAATGATTTTAATGGAATCGATGGAGCAGATCCTTTGGGAAACATCGTGCAGGGAAAAGATGAAAAAATATATGGCATGACGTCGGATGGGGGAAATTCAAATGCCGGGGTAATTTTTTCTTATGACTTGCATTCCTCGAAATTTAATAAGCTAAAAGACTTTGATTACACAAATGGAGAAAGCCCCTTCAGTACACTCGTATTGGCAAATGACGGAAAGTTTTATAGTACAACATTTCAGGGTGGAGTAAACAATGGCGGAGTAATTTTTTCCTTTGAGCCGGCCACAGGCAGCTATGTAAAGCTGAAAGATATTGGAACTAATATAAACGGGCAACAGCCATGTGGCAGTCTTTTGAGCGCAGTTGATGGTAAACTGTATGGAATGACAACTTTTGGTGGCAGGTTTAATCTTGGCGTTATTTATTCCTTCGATCCAAACTTCTCAGGTTATAAAAAGCTAATGGATTTTGATAGTACTAATGGAGCCAATCCTTATGGCAGTTTTATACAGCTTGCCACAAACGGGAAGTTATATGCAATGACCAACAAGGGGGGGAACAACGATGCAGGTGTTATTTTTTCTTTCGATCCTGCTACTTCAACTTATACAAAGCTGTATAATTTTGACGAAATAAATGGCGATAATCCTTATGGAAGTCTCTTGCAGGCAGATAATGGAAAATTATATGGCTTAACCTCTGACGGAGGCAAACATGGATTTGGTTCTATCTTTTCTTTTGATCCTTCAAGCGGAAGATTTATGAATAAAAGCAATTTCGATGATACAAACGGAAGAAACCCTTATGGCAGCCTTGTGCAAGGCGATGACGGCAAGTTATACGGGATAACTGCTTTCGGCGGAAATGGCTATATTTCCAGGGGAAGTCCAACCGGCGCCGGCGTTATTTTTTCTTTTGATCCTTCGCAATCCTTCTTCACAAAACTCCATGATTTTGATTATTATAATGATGGCGGTTTTTGCTACGGCAGCTTTATTAAAGCAACTAACGGTAGGTTATACGCAATTACAAATGGTGGCGGCATAAATGAAGATGGTGTTATTTTCTCTTTTAACACCCAGACATCTATACTTAGGAAATTGTATGATTTTGATGGTAGCAACGGAAGTAAACCTTATGGCAATTTATTGCAGCAACGTAATGGAAATTTTTATGGTATGACCTACGGGGGAGGAGATAATAATCTTGGTGTTGTCTTTTCTTTCGATCCTTCATCCCTGTTATACACAACATTAATAAATTATGATAATGTCAATGGTGCAAGACCATACCTTGGTTCAGCATTTATAGAGGTACCTGAAGGAGGTCCTTTGCAGGTAACAATACTAAACTTTTCGGGTAAAAATAATGGAGATATAAATCAGCTTTCCTGGAAAGTGAGCAATGAACGGAACTACGGATATTACGAATTGCAACGTAGCAATGATGGCATTGACTTTAAAGGTATTTTTCAAATAACGACTAACGGGAATACTGATTATAACTATAGTGATAACATCATAGCGGCGTTATCACCTGTTTATTATTACCGTTTAAAAATTGTGGACAAAGATGGTGACTACAGGTATAGTGAAGTAATAAAATTAAGCAGGAATTTTCAGGGAAATTTAGTGAAAGTAAATCCAAATCCATTTCAGGAAAAGATTGTCGTAACAGTGGAATTACTCACCCCTGATAAAGTAACCTTTATATTAACTGATACAAGAGGACACCAATTATTAAGGGCAACAAGGCAGTTATCTGAAGGTACTAACGTAATCGCCATAAACGAAATTCATAATTTACCTAAAGGAGCTTACCTGCTCACTATTATTCAATCGCAGCGTTCTCGAACTATCAGAGTTATAAAAGGAGACTAAGAACAGTGGGCAATATTGCCTGATGCAGTTATCCAAATAAATTTACTTTTGTTGCAGATGATATAGTTTATGAAAGCAATTTATTTTATCAGGCTTGCCATACTGTCGTTTTACACAATTTCCTGTGCAGGTAAAAGTACTTCAACAGAGAATAGCGATACAGATACGACCATCGCATTTAGTACTTCTGCTTCCGATGCATTTCAACCGGGAAAAGTTATTACCAACATTATTTGTAAAAATGATGCGACACAATCTTATGCCTTATACATTCCGGCAAAAGGCAATAAGGAAACGTTACCTGTTGTTTATTTTTTCGACCCGCATGGTGATGGCTCATTGCCATTGAATAAATACAAAGCATTGGCAGATGCCTATAATTTTATTTTGATAGGAAGTAATAATTCAAAGAACGGCAACGATTGGTCAACGGCAGAAAATATATGGAGCGTTCTATCTGATGATTCAAAAAAAAGATTGAAGATTAATAGTAACCGAATTTATGTATGTGGCTTTTCAGGTGGGGCTAAGGTAGCAACTTATATCGCTTTGCATCAAAATGAAGTAAAAGGAGTAATAGCCAATGGCGCCGGATTGCCCGATATAACTAATGCAGGAAATTTCAATTTCAGCTTTACCGCTATCGCCGGTGAAGGAGATATGAATATGACCGATCTTGTAGCCATTACTAACGATCTCGATAAGACGCAGACAAGGCATCGGATAATTTTCTTTGATGGCATACATGAATGGGCACCCGAAAATACTATGAACATTGCCTTTGGGGGATTAGAATTAGACGCAATGCAGCAAAAACTAATTCCAGACGATAAAGCATTTATTAGTATTTACATTGACTCAGCAAAAAAAAGAATTGATGATTATTTAAAAGATGGTAACTATTTAAAAGCACAAAGAGAATGCAGGCTTTCTATAAGCATGCTTGATGGAGCAACCAATGATGTGAGTTGGTTTAAAGAAGAAGAGGTTATGATTACCGATAATCCTTCTTATCAAAAACAATCCCAGGCAAAACAGGAGTTGCTGTTGAAAGAGCAAAATATTAAAGCAGTATATGAACAGCAATTTCAGTCAGGTAATATGAATTACTGGATGAAAACTATTAGCGATGTAAAATCAAAAGCCAAAGGCCAGACATCTGAAGCCGCCATGTACCAGCGTTTGCAGGCTTATTTATCTCTTGCATTTTACTCCATCAGCAACCAGCTTATTAATTCTAATAAAAATGATGATGCCCGGCATTTCGTTGAACTTTATAAAATGGCTGATGCTGCCAACAGCGAAGCCTGGTATTTTTCAGCCATATTAAATGCAAGAAGCAACGACGCCAAAGCAACGGAAGAAGATTTATTAAAAGCAGTTGTAAATGGCTTTGCAGACAAAAACAGGTTGATGCAGCAAGCCGAATTTCAAAAGCTGGGAACACAAATTAATCTGGGTGAAATTGAAAGTAAAATCAAATAAATACGATGCCGGATTAATACGTCTATTCGTTACCGTTAGTTTATACCGACTGTATCATACACCACAACCTTACTCCATAAGCCTGAATATTCTTCAACAAATTTTAAATGAATCGGATCAGTTTGATAACTGTCCTGGTCTTCTTTATTATTGAAAAGTAACAGCCACGAGACACTATAAGTATTTTCAACTACATCACGGTTAGTATTGGCTGGTTTGCCGATATGAAAAGATTGAATTGTTGCTGCCACAGAAAGTTTTTTTAAGCCTTCAATAAGCTTTAAAAGATCACTCCCGTTTGCAGTATCTTTCAACCAAAAATAAACATGATGAATGAAAACATCTTTTTGAAACATAATAATATTATTAAGAAATAAAATTAATAAATTTTCGTCTAATGGTCTTCGTTATCCTTCTCCTTTAAAATATTTATCGGCATTTCTTTTAAGGTAGTTCCTCCCTTAATTCCAAAATCCAATGTGTGAATCGGGAATGGAATCATAATATCATTTTTGTCATAGGCTTTTTAATTCGCATAATTGTTTCGCTACCCACTTTGAGATATTCCGGTTGATCAGGAGTAGCTACCCATAACCGGATTACAAAATTTATGGAACTATCACCAAATTTGTTGTAAAACATGGTTATTTCATCTTCTTTCGAAAGACCTTCAATTTCCTTTACTGCTGCAAGAGTTACCTCCAATTTGATAGTTCCGTGCATCCACGCCGTTAGCTTATCCATTATCAGCTTATATGCATCATTCATATCTATTAAAATTTACATTAATAATAATTGCACTACAGATTTTCAGCATGCAGGAATATAAGCATACTTTATCAGAAAGAAAAAATTGCTTTTAACAAGTACGCTCCTATAGTAAACAAACACTATCGCCGATTGTTGAGTTTGAAAGATTGCAAATATTTAATGGAAGATTATGTCGCTTTTCAACTCCAGTCAAAATCTACTTCCTGGCTATCTAACTTCCATTTTGCAGGTAACGGATTGGTAAGCCAGTCAATTGGCTCCGCAATGGGTTGCGCTCTTGCCGCTTCAGTAAAACTTTTTTTAATAAATTCCTTTTGTTCCTGTCCAATTGCATCAGGTTGGGCAGATATAAATAATGGTGCACTGCTTTTTGCAAGCAATTCCATCCATTGTTTATTTTTCTCCCAGGACACATCTTTGGTAAGCCCTACACAATCTCCATCAGCTTCATAAAAAGTTTCATGCTGCACCATTCTAAAACCAAGCGTATTCACTCCCATTTTTCGTGTACGCTCCCACTCCTTACCGCTGGTATCATCGCCAATGCGATTGAGTTCGAATATGCCTGCTGACAAATGGCTAACGGTATTACATCCAATCAGGTAAAGAGGTCCTGCCGCTTCGCGTATATTATTGTACAAATTCAAAATAATTTCAGCATTGGTTTTTGTATTATCGTTGAATTGCCAGTTCGGTGCTGTTAGCCCATCTTCCATTTGAAAGCCCCATTTTCCAAAAATATCATAAGTGGTATAATCATGTTTCACCATTTCAAATCCCCATTGCCGGTAAGCGTTCCATAAATTTTTTATTCGCTCTATATTTTCCTGAATAGAAGGATCGAGAATTGGAGTTTTAGCATCATCACGGCCAGGAATAGACGCAGCCAATAAACTTTTTTTATCATTATGTTTTGCGCAAAGAGGCCTTGTCCATAATCCGGGACGCATACCTAAGCTCTTTATTTCATCAGCCAGTTTTTTCATGTCACCAAACTTGCTGTTGGGTATTGAAAAATCATCTGCCCAGCAACAATCATCGGGTAGTAAAGGAGATTTAATAGCCCATCCGGCATCAATAACAGAAAACGGCGGATTGTCTGAATTGCTTGCCAGCGCTGCCATTAAAGAAGTGGTTTCTAAAATTAAATCTGAAGAATTATTTCCATAAGCAAAATACCAATCATTAATACCATACACGGGTTTCTCAGCTAATCTTGGATTATCACACATTACTGTACAAAACCTTCTTACTGTTGCAAAGGCATTTTCTTTCCCTTCATTTTGTGTGGTTACAATATCTGCTGCATGTAATTTTCTATTGTTTAACTGGACACCATTACCACCGTTTCTTGTATCAAGCGTTAGCTGCAATTTATCATTTGCAATTTGCCAGGAGCAAAAAGTATTACAGCCTGTTTTTACACCAAAACATATCGTATCATTATCATTATGAGCTACACAATACCACGGTAATTTTTTTGTCTCGTTAATTTTTTGCCAGCTCACATCACCATAAGTTCTTTCCCATGCATCGCCAAGAATAGATGCTGAGTTTGCTGTTGCATATTTCCACGACATTTTTACTTCTTTCAAAACCATTGTTGGTGATTGCACATATACTTCAATGCTATCATTCAATTTTTTTAATTCAACAATTACATCTTTATAAATCCATTTTTGTTTATCAGATGATTGCAGTGGAATGTAGGTATCCTCTGAAAGTATTTCAACAGCATCAGGCATTTGAAGAGTATGAGTTTTTCTATTACCGGCTTTTGTAAAATCAGCAATTAATAAGCCTGCGAGAGAGAGGGATGATATTTTAAGGAAATGTTTTCTTTGCATAATATTTTATTCTTCTAAAAAAGTAAAGTAAATGATCAGAAATATTATTCAAAATAAATCTTCACCGTTTGATACAACAACCTGTTCTGCATATATTGCGTTTGCATATTTAATTTTTCTGAATAACCTTCCAGGCCAAATAAACCTGCCGCATTCCCTTTATTCACGGCTATTTCAAGATAATTAGCCGAATTGAATAATGCAAGCTTTTCGCTTTCATGAACATCAGCATACGTTTCGCTTATCTTCTCGATAATTTCATCTCTTTTAAAAACAATTTTAAAACTTCTGCCACGTCGTTGTTCTTCAAATTCATCTTTGGTGATATTGATAATTACATTTTCAAAATTATCAATGAAGATAATTTGACCTTCAATATATTTTGGGCCAAGCAAAGGACGCAATGGATTTTTAGTTTCTATTGAAACACTGCCGTCTCCTACTTCGTCCATTGTTTTTCCATCAAGAATTTCCTGGAATGCTTTTGCAAAAACGGAAGCACAATATAGCGTATTCTTTTTCTCAGAAGCCTTTAAAGGAAGCGCAACAATTTTTTCAGGAACTTCTTCCAGCACCATTGTTATTAAACCATTATCTGCACAACCTATATATTGATTGTTATGATGAATTAATAATAAATGGTCTGGTCTCTTATCAAAGAGGTTTACCAATACAATATGAAAAGTATCCGGCGGAAAATTTTTTATTGCATTGCGGCAAACATAAGCAGCCTGTGGATAATTAAAAGGAGAAAGCTCGTGCGATATATCAACAATATTGAAATTGCTGTTGACCTGTAGTAACTGGCCTTTTATAGCTCCCGTTAGAAAGTCCTGTCGTCCTATATCAGATGTGAGCGTTATTAAAGGCATTCAAATTTTGTTACGGAATTCTTAAAAAATAAAAGATAATAAAAAGCAACGAATGAAAATATTTTTACTTTATCAATTCGCCATTTTTGAAAAAAAAATTTCTTACTAATTTATCTGCAAGTCGTGGAAAAAATTTATTCATAAATACAGTTTGTTTGCCGTTGAAGGTTAACACAAGTGTTCGTTTTCTTTTTTCTATTGCATGCAAAATATGGCGGGCACATTCCGGTGCACTCATTAATTTGCCTTCATCTAACGGTGACTCGCCCTGTGGCTTTGCATCTTTATTTAAAGCTGCATTTCTTATATTAGAGGTAGTAAAACCAGGGCAAACCCACATAACGTTTACACCTGTTTCTAATAATTCGGTACGCAATGCTTCGAGCCAGCCATTTAATGCATATTTGCTGGCGCTATAGCCGCTTCTTCCGGGTAAACCTCTGTAACCCGCAATGGAAGACACTCCTACAATAGTTCCCTTTCTTTCAATAATTGAATTCAAAGCATATTTAGTGCAATAAACAGTGCCCCAAAAATTGATATCCATAACATTTTTTAAAGTAGCGAGGTCAGTATCTTTAAAAAGAGCTCTCATTGAAATGCCGGCATTATTTATCAGGATATCTATCCCGCCAAATTTTTCTATTGTTGCATTAATAAAATTTTTGCAATCTTCTTCTTTGCTTACATCAGCAATCATTGTAAATAAGGGCATCCCGGTATTTTCAATTACAAGATTATCAAGCTTCAGCTGATTGCGGCCACAGGTAGCTACTTTAGCACCTTTTTTCAATAGCGCTTCTGTTAGTGCTTTTCCAATTCCATCGCTGCCTCCTGTAATTACTATTATTTTATTTGAAAACATTATTGAATTTTATTCAGACAAAAATAACAGAGATGGAGTTGTTATAAAAAGATAATTATTCTTTGTTCAAAATTTTATCCAGGGACCATGGCATAAAAAAACCTCTGATTTTTTCAGGGGTTTGTTCTAAAAAAACCTCTGATTTCTCAAAGGTTTGTGTGACCTCAATGGCACACTTTTCGAATTTTTTTTTAAAGGATTTAAAGGTTTTGGCAAATCTCTTGGTAGTATAGTTATGAATTTATTCCAGTTCGTGAAGTGATATCATCGCTGAACCATTTATTTTAAAAGTTTTGCTGAAACAAAATCACAGATAACAATTTCCCTTTCCTAGCTGAGATAAGCAATGACATATCTTTTCTTATAAGAAACACAGCGGTATTTTAAATTCTTCCATTGATTGTAGGTGCATGGCTTATGCTCTATTCTTTCATCAGAAAGCTTCAAAAGGAATTCGAAAGCTTCATCAACAAATTTTTTAGCTGTTTGTGGCAAACCTTTGCTTTCAATAAACAAGGCTATTTCTGCTACAGCAGTTGCAGCGGGTTCAAGAATACTTACTTTCCTTTTGCCCATTTATCAATAAGTTTATAGGCATGCTTTTTACCAGCGGCAAGGGAAAGCTTTCTGGCAGGTGCTGCTTTTTGAGCAGCCAATAATTGAAGTTTGTCAAACTCTTTTTGTTCAATTACAACAAATTTCTTTTTATCAATAGTAAGTGTGCCCATACCTGATTTTTATATTTTCAAATTTACTATAAAAATTATTGCTCAGTGAAATGACAATTCGCTCAAAAATCAACAACTTGAGGGTTAAGCGGTAATTAATGGCAATCAAATGCATATTGAGGTTGCGATCTCGTGTCCCATAGTAGGACAGGTCTGGTATCTTCATTATGCGCATTTACGGCAATCTAAATGTGAAAATAACAACCAGTAAAAACCGGTTATAATTTTTCTTTTCAACAGCACTCCCGACAGTAGTATAATTCCGATACTCCCTCACTAATATAATAGAGTCTTGTAATAGAAGCCAACTATGTTGATACGTGAGCTTAGAAAGTATGTTCCAAAAAAATCTATGATCGAATTATATAAGTTGGCCATTAATGATAGATATAGCGGTCAAACAAAAGCTCAAAGGGATGATAAGGCGGAAAACGCTGATAAAAGAATTGAATAATAAACTTATAAAAGCCAGGGAGCTGCTCTTATCGGTGACATTGATGGAGCAGACTACCGGATCATTAAATCTGACTATGAAAATAAAATAAGTGTCCTTGAAATGAAACTTGCTTCTTCGACTGATGTCCAGAAAAATATTGATACTATATTGGATAAGGCCGTCAATACACTATCCCACCTCGACACGATAAATGAAAATGCCAGTTCAATTAGGAAACGGGAAATCATTGTTTCGATCTTCCCGGAAAAACTCATTTTTGACGGTTTTAATTATCGAACCACCAGGCTCAATGAAGCTGTTCGATTAATATACAATATGGATGCGGCTTTTGAAGAAAATAAAAATGGGACAAACGATAATTTTCCTCATTTGTCCCACCAGGTGATCCCGTTGGGACTCGAACCCAAGACCCATACATTAAAAGTGTATTGCTCTACCAACTGAGCTACGGAATCATTTATTTTAAAAGGAGTGCAAAAATAATGCAAAAAGATTTGGCGACAAATTTTTTAAAAGAGTTGTTCTTTTAGCAGTATTTTTTCAAAATTAACTTCTAATAAAAAGAAGTAATAATAATTTATCTTCAACTTTATGAAAGTATCTGTAATAGGTTTAATAATTTTTGTATTCTTTTCTTTTGGGAAATGCAATTCATCCAAACCGGTTCATAAACCTTTTGTTGACCCGCAATATAATTATACTTATAAACCACGTTCTTCTGATGGTACGGGAAAATTTTATGCAAACAGGGAAATAGCCCAGGTAATGGGCGCAGATGGTACAGCATGGCTTGACAGAAAAGACCGGGAGAAAGAAGAAAATTCCAATCTTGCTATTGATAAAATGAACCTGTCACCTACCAGTGTAGTTGCCGATATTGGTGCAGGCACTGGTTATTATACATTTAAAATTGCTCAAAGAGTTCCACAGGGAAAAGTGTATGCAGTAGAGATACAGGATGAATTAATCAGTTATTTAAATAATCAGAAAAAAGAATTAGGTGCCCCGAATGTTGAGGTTATCAAGGGCGATGCAAAATCACCGCATTTGCCGGATAGCTCAATAGACCTTGCAATAATGATTGACGTGTATCACGAACTGGAATACCCAAAAGAAATGATGCATAATATAAGTAAGGCGCTTAAAAGTAATGGCAAAATTTTATTGCTCGAGTATAGGGCAGAAGATCCTAAAATTCCAATATTGCCTTTGCATAAAATGAGCATTGACCAAACCAATAAAGAAATGGAAGCAAATGGCTTTAAACTTACAGATGATGGAGAGTTTCTTCCAATTCAACATTTTTTATTGTATCAAAAAATAAATCCTTAAGATTTTTTTTATAAATGAATACTAAAAAAAGGATTGATATTATTAACGATGTGCTTGAAGACTGCATACTGGCCTATCCTGTGTCATCATTTGTGATAAGCCTTTATAAACAATACCAGCAAAGGGGAAGCCTTAGTAAAAAACAATTACAGGGATTGCACAGCAAGGCTTCCAAAATAAAAAATGTGTCTGTAAGTAAGCTGGGAACACTGGAAGCGATTATAAAGAGAATGCCTACAAGATATAAATCGGAGTTGCCACCGCCTGCGCCATTATTTGAAAAAGATAAAGATGCAGGAATGTTAATAGAGGCCATTCTTACAAGATATCCTCAACATAAAAGAGTATTATTCCTTAAAGCGAAATATGAAAACAACGAAGTGCTCTCTTCCCTTGAAATTTCAGAATTAAAAAAATTCAGGCAATTGATTAAATAGCGCCGGCAGCAAATCAAACGTATATCACGGCCTTTCTTTCGGTATAAATTTTTTCACTAACAACATCCCTGCAAAAAGACCTCCAATGTGCGCTGCATAGGCAATACTGCTTTCTTTACCGCCGCCAAGATACCCAGTGCCGCTGGCTACCTGGGTGTGGCCTTTCTGTCATTTGATTTCGTTTATGCGTTGGGGTTACACGAAGAATTTTTAGATCGAATTAAGTGGCGATAACCGTACAAAAAACAAAGGTAGCACCAAGGCCTATACCGGTTCAAAAATCAGTGTGTTGTTCGCAGTCGTTATTATAAGGTTACCATCGACATCAAAATGATAGGCATAAGAACTGCATATATTAGTAACAAATTCACCACCCCAGGGTGTTTCCCAGATTTTCGTGATATTCAAAATTGGGATGGTTAGCATTTGATTTATACCGTTGGCGTAGCCGCTTTCCCATATGTAGTTGGTAGGTGTATGCCCAACCAATACCCCGGAATTATTGCCAGTTGGATTAAACGTGATCTCAACGTCACCCTGTAGGTCGGAAGGTTTGGTCGTTAACGACCCTGAACTATTATCTTTTACTTCAAACATCCTCCAGGTACCCTGTAACACAGAAGGAACAGATTCAACAGAATATTCCTTCTTGCAGGAAAACAATACGACACTCACAAAAGCAACAAGCGGTATTATTTGTTTCATAAAAAGGCTTTTGGTATGGATTGCTTTTGATTTGAAAACGCTGCACATATAAGAACAATATTATCCCATACCGCAATTCAGCCCTCCCATCCATTATATTTTGCCTCCGGACTTATTATTTTTAAAACTACATTCCTGCTGGTGTTGGCGTTCCCGCAACACCTCCTTTATTCCTATTCCTTACATTTGTCCCCAATGTTATTATTCAAAAACTACATCAACATGAGAAAACTGTTTCACTTAATCACCCGTAACATCACCTTTTTCCTTTTACTAACAGCTTTTCACTTTTCATCCATTGCCCAAAGCAATCACACCTTTTCCATTTCCTTTGTTGAAAGCGCCGGCAGCAAACCCATCACCGGGCGGGTATTCCTTGCCGTTAGCAGGGATGCACAACCCGAGCCGCGATACGAAGCAGGTTCTTATTTTACAAGTGTGCCATTTTGGGCCAAAGATGTTGACCAGCTACAACCCGAAAAAGAAGTTATCATCGATACTAACGACCTCGGTTACCCGATAGCCAACCTGCATGACCTGCCCGCCGGAGATTATTACATACAGGCTGTGCTGAATGTGTACACACAATACCACCGTGCCGACGGCCATACCATCTGGGCGCACCAGGATCAATGGGAAGGGCAACATTTCAATACCTCACCCGGCAACCTGATCAGCAGTGTGCAGAAGATCCATTACGATCCGTCGCAGAGTCAGCAATTTTCTATTAAGCTCGATAGCGTCTTGCCCGCTATCAATCTTCCTGCAGATACCAAACAGGTAAAGCATATTAAGATCAAAAGCAAAATACTTTCTGATTTCTGGGGACACGACATGTACCTCGGCGCAACTATTTTATTGCCGAAAGGTTTTGATGATCATCCCAATGTTCACTATCCTGTGGTATATGATCAGGATCATTTCAGCCTCGGCGCTCCCGAAGGTTTTACAACAAAGGAAATGACCATACCACCTGAATTCAAAAAGATACTTGACGATTATAATTTGGAAGATGGTTACACCTTTCAACAACAATATAATTCAGATCATTTCCCACGGATGCTCATTGTTAAATTCCAGCATCCCACGCCGTATTATGATGATTCTTATGCCGTAAACTCCGCTAACAACGGACCTTATGGAGATGCTATCATGAAGGAATTAATTCCTTATGTGGAAAGTCATTACCGCATTATTCAGCAGCCGTATGCACGGGTGCTCACGGGCGGCTCTACGGGAGGATGGGAGTCAATGGCATTGCAGCTCCATCATCCTGATTTTTTTGGCGGCACGTGGACGCTCTATCCCGATCCGCTCGACTTCAGGCACTTCCAGTTAATGGATCTTACAAAAGATACCAATGCATTTTACGCCAACAATTTTACCATGCCTTTTGATGCCAACAGCACCTGGCAGCAATCTCCCCGCTATATGATGCGTGACAATGAAGGCATGCCTGTAAGAACCACGAAGGAGGCATGCTGGCTCGAAGCCGTGTTGGGCACGCACGGGCGCTCGGGTGAACAAATGGATATTTTTGATGCCGCGTTTGGCCCCGTCGGCAACGACGGCTACCCGACACCGTTATGGGATAACCTTACAGGCAAAATAGACAGCAACGCCGTTAACTATGCCCGTGAACATGGATACGATCTGCGCTATTACCTCGCTAAAAACTGGGCAACGCTTGGGCCTAAGCTTATAGACAAACTGCACGTGTACGTAGGCGATGCCGATAATTTTTACCTGAACCTTGCGGTATACGACTTCCAGGATTTTCTGAAGCATACCACTAACCCGCATTACGAAGGTACTTTCGAATATGGCCGCCCCATGAAGGGCCACGGCTGGCAACCCATGCCCACCAGCAAATTGCTGGAAATGATGGCGAAGCATATTACTGAACATGCGCCGAAAGGAGCTGATACGAATGCGTGGAAGTATTGATGTGGGAAATTATTTGGGAATACATAAAATGTCCTGAGTTAAAAACATCAGGACAGCAGCGCTTTTGTAATTTGTACATTTGAAGGCTAGCTAGGGAAATTTAAGTCAAGGAGTTGCTTAATTTTTTATTAAGATACTTTATCTTTGCGTAGAGGCTATAATTATTTAAACAAAGCCGGTATGTTACGATTCTGGAAAAGTAATTGATTTTTAAAAAACCTAGATTTATGATAAAGCAAAATAAAAAGGACGTTGAGTTATGCAAAAGAGTTAAAGCTATTCGAGATAGAGCTGGCCTTACGCAGCCAGAATTTGCGGATGAGCTTGGTATAACTAGGGTAGCAATAAATGCGATAGAAAATGAAAGATATAACCCTGGGCTGGACCTTTTACGTGCATTAAAGGAAAAGTTTCGGAAAAATAAATTATTTATTACAAAACAAAGACTTTGAAAAAAGCAAAAAATAAAAACAAAGACGCAAAGAACTTATGCAAATGAAGTTCGATGATACCCTTTGCTCGTGCTGGCCTTACCGCCGCCAGAAATTTGCGGATGAGCTTCGTATAACTACGGATAGCAATGATTGCGATGGCACCATGACAGATATAACCCTGGCTATACCATTTACGTGCATTGGAACTAATTTAAGCCATGATTACCTAATCGATGGGAAAGAAAGTAGACGTTAATTAATCTAAATTGTATCCCCATACTGGCGCAGGTCTCCAGACCTGTGACTGTTCGTTACTAATCTTTATTGAAGGATAAATTCGCAATTTAAAGAAAGGGCAATCACGGTAGTTCATTGTTTAGTTTTTGTATATTTACTTTATGAGCAGCAAGTACAAATTTGATGACATAGAAGGCGTGTATTTTTTAACGTCTACGGTTGTAGATTGGATCGATGTATTTACACGTGATTTTTATCGGGATATCCTTTTAGACAGTTTTAGGTTTTGCCAAAAGAATCAGAATCTGCAATTACATGCCTGGGTGCTAATGCCTAATCATTTTCATTTGATTTGTTCGTTCGTCAATAACGCAAATCCTGGTATGGTAATAAAAAATATCAAAAGTTTCACGGCAATGAAATTAATTGACGCCATTATAAACAATCCGCAGGAAAGCAGAAAGGAATGGATGCTTGACTTATTTGAAAAAAATGGCCAAAGGATGAAAAGCAATTTTCGTTTTCAATTCTGGCAGCATGAGAATCATCCTATTTTGCTTAACAGTAAAGAAATGTATAATCAGAGACTTGTTTATTTGCATGAAAATCCTGAAAGAGCAGGGTTTGTAAAGCATCCGATAGACTGGAAGCACAGTAGTGCAATTGACTACTATACTCAGGAAGGAAAAGGCTTATTGGAATTAATCAGATTAGATTGAAGATTGGAATAAGATTTTTTTGTATGAAATATGTTTTAATAAGAGATGCTAAGTAACGCCTGTGCACAGGTCAGGAGACCTGCGCCAGAACGTGGCTTTAAAAAAGCAATTAATCTACATTTAATTTAATGCAAAAAACATGCTATCTAAAACTCAAAAACGACTTAGTGATGAAATCGATGATATCATTGCTTTAATTGGATTAAATCATAAAGAGATTGAAAATTTCGAAAATGATGCTCGGTTAGCTGTCTTAAAAAGTATCAAGGACCATTATATTCGAAGTGGGGAAATAATTATGACATATACACTTATTGACGAAATGCTAAATTGTATCATCGCAAATTATTATTTCGATAATAAAAAATCTTTTATTAAGCATTGGAGAACTAAATGCTTTCAAAATTTTAACTACTATTATCCTCGAGAAGATTTATCGTCTTGAACAAGTTAGATTTAGTAAAGAACATCATCAAATTGCCAAAAGGCAATTGAAACAATGAATTCGTGCAGTTAATCGAATCTTGAAATTGGACCATCAGCTCATGCCTTTTTCCCACAGAAAACCTAAAACGAAATAGCAACCGATCTATTTTGGAAAGAGCGCTGTATACGCCAGATTGGGATCAAAACCTTTGTCGAAGATGCACAAGATCTAACCGATTTTCTTTTAAAAAAGCATACAAGTTTGATATATCAAAATATGATTTTCGAGTTAGCTAAGATATGACGGAGAAGAGTTGTCTTGCAAAATTGCAAATGGTTGTTGCGGTATTTTTACGATCCCTCAGCCATCCTTAGTCTGTTCAAATATAAGCACACGCAACTAACGGATACGGGTAAACTACGAAAAGCAAGGGATAATTATAATATTATATTATATTTAGCTAAAATCTCTTAAATAGCATTTAGGTAATAAAAACAAAACTAACTGAAAAGGATTTTATTAATGTGAGCTTTATTATGTTATTTAATAAATTTTTCATTAAAATTGTTTATATAATAATGGCCATTTTATTCTGGGAATAACTCGGCAATTTTTCCAATTATTCTTTTAGGCGAGTTTTCATTTTCCCCGGCTAATTGGTCCTTTTTTTTTTTTAGGTTTTTTACCTGCCGTGACTAAATTTTTCTTCCAGGAAAAATTATTCATCAAATCAGCCGAGTTTCAGAACTTATCGAATATAAATTTGAAAAAGATTATCTAATAATACAGGGAGAATCCTTCAACTCACAACTCACCTGGGATAAAATTTATAAAGTGGCTCAAACCAAAAACTGGGTATTTATATGGCAAAGTAAGCAGAGCGCAAATGTTATTCGTAAAAGTGATATTAACCATGGCGATATGAATTGAACTGAAACAAATTCTTTTTGTGCATCATGTGAAAAATAATATCAACTAAAATCTCCACACTGGCGCAGGTCTCCAGACCTATGACTGTTCAGCGCCGTCCCACCTACCCGTAGAATCTCCTCTCTGGCGCAGATATGCGGCTTAGCATTGTGCTGATGCGTATCTGTGCCTGGGCAAACCGGTTGTGGTTTAATGTTTTCATCCGCCTGTGCTATCAATAACACCCACGCATAAACGAAAAAAGCTGACAACAATTTTATCCTGCCTTCTAAGCTACATTTTTCATTTCGCTTAGCTCAGCATCATTTGAAATGATAGTAGTATTGAGTACAGGTCGGGTACCTGCAAAGGCAGTGTTCTTTTTGGCGGTATTCTTTTTTTCGTAAGCTGCTACCATATTACTGAAAACGAATTGCTTCTTTATTTCGGGCCGGTAATGAAAAATGACTTGTGCATCTTTGAGCATCGGGATAAGTGCATCGTATGCAATATTATTAGCCCGCAGCTTGTTGGAAGTAATTAAGCGTTTATCAGTTTTCGCCTTAAAAAATTTGGTAGCGATTTCTAAAAACCGATTGGCTACGGCTATAAAGTCTGCCGGAAAATCAGCAGGCATATTTTTATTTGCAGTAAGCTCATCAAAATGATCGTGCATAAAAACCTGTGCGGCATCAGTGAGCGCAAACATGCTACCCCAATTATCAGCAGATGATTTTTTATATAAGCGGGCACCTGCAGCAGTAAGATTCATTTCTGAAAACTTTGGTGCATATGCTGCATTGATATATAACTTGAGTATTTGCCATTTATACTGTACTTCCCTGGCGGCTTTCACCATTTTAATACGAAGCTCTTTTATATTTTGTATGCCGCTGCTGCCCGGATCACATTCCTTTGCTGCCTTTAGCGTTTCTCTTGCCGTATTGATATACTCCTGCGAATAAAATGCTTTCAACTTTGTAAAGTCAGCAAGGTATTGCGTGCATAAATTCCATTCTGCATCGCAAACCTTATAAAAAATTTCCTGCGAGGTGTCGTATTTTTTCTGTGTATGCTTCATAGTTGAAGGATTTATATACTTAGTAGTCTTTATTATACGCTCCGCAGCGGGTTTTATTTTGCCGGAATTGAAAAAGAGGGTCTTTAATTGCGCTTTTATACGGAAATTATTGCTTTTATGATGCTCCGCATCCGTTTAGATGCCGGCAGAAAGCGCTGTGATATTGACCATAAGCGGTTAGATGTCTTTTACAGCCGGTTTGATACGCTTTACAAATGACTATACTTTCATTACTGCTGTTATTATAATGATTATAGTGCGCTAAATGTTCTTTACAGGGATGGTTATATTTATTATTGCTGCTTACTTATGTATTACAGTGCGCCAGCATATTCTCTACCTCTCTGCGTCGCACTATAAAGAAGTAACGCTGGCGCAGGTTTGGTAGCCTGGCTAAGTGGGTTAGCTATACCTGTGGCATAATAAGATGTTTTGCCGGTACGTGATTTTTATGGATTGAAAGGATTAGTTACTTTAAGTTATAGTTAGTATGAAGTGGCATAAATAGGCCACGCTGAGGCCAAGCCTCATACCCGCGCCATGGAACATTCTTATACTTGGGCGAACATTGGGATTTTAAAAATTCAAAAGTAGTATGTATCTTTAAAAAGAATTTACAAAATATATTTTGTTTCAAGGGTAGTCCCGTAAGACTACTCTTTTTTCTTTTCTTCTTTATTCTTTTTTACCCAAGCTATCCCTCTGCTATCTTTAGTGTGTTCAAATATAAAAGTACCGCTGTCCTGATGTTGTAACCCGGGACATTTATAAAGCCATAACAGTTACGAATACACGAATATGCTAAGAAGAGTTGACTTGTAAAAATTGAAATGATCGTCATAGGTTTTGGTGGACTTAAGTCCTGAATTACACTTGTTCGCCGTGGCGAAAACTCAGGACAACGCAACTAACGGATATTGTTAAATTACGGAAATCGGGGGGTTACTCTTTTCTTTTGATTCCGGCAAATACAAGAAAGATTCGGGAAGGGAAACATAAATGAAAGTTGATTTTGTCGCATTTCACCCGATAAATGTCCCCTTTGCACACCCTATGGTTAATCGATGTGATCTATTTTTGTTTTTTACTTTTCATTAAAAAATCACCATCATTAACTTTTACAAATTAAAATACTGGCAAGCATAAGCAGTTAGCACAACCTGGTTTTTTAAAACCACATTAAAAAGAAAATGGCATGAAAAATATTTTCAAAACAAACCGAACAGCATTCTTTTTGGCGATTGCTTTGGCCCTGTTTAACTGCAATTGTACAAACCCAGTCAAAGATTCGTCTGCCGGAGAAACGGTTAAAGATTCATCTGCCCGACGAATGATTAAAGATTATTATGTCGCGTATGAAAAAAAGGATTGGGGCCTAATGGCGCCGATTCTCGCTGACGGGTTTACTTTCACCAGCCCCGCCGGTGATGATCATATTAATTTAAAGACCTATAAGGAAAGGTGCTGGCCAAATGCCGAAAAGACCAAAAGGTTTGACCTGGAAGAGGTTGTCGTTAATGGAAATGATGCCTATGTAACATATAATGGCTGGACAACAGATGGCAGGTTATTCCGAAACACTGAACGTTTTAAATTTAAGGACGGAAAAATAATTTCGAATGAATGTTTCTTTGGGCCCGGTGTAAGTTTTCCTAATAATGGTACCTCGGGAAAATAAATGACAGAGAGGTTATTTTCAATTAAAGAATCATGGGTAAGGTTTAATCCCGTTCTAATGACTTGATAAAAAAGGCTTTTTTGCGCACGCAGCCAATACGGAGGTAAGCCCACTACAATTCAACTACGAAATTCTTCAACCCGGCAACTTTTACCTGCCACTTCATTTTACTATCTTCATCTTTGCATTTAATTGCAACAAGTTGAAAAAACAGTTTAATGATATTTGGTTACGCATACTGGGTATTCCCGTTCTCGCTTTCATTGCCAACTTCATCACCAGCTATGAAAAAGTTGTATCAGATGGTCATGATATAACGCATCATTTTGAATTTGATCCTTATTATTTTGGCCTCCTGGTGTTTTTTGTAGCACTTATCTGGCATGCTAATCTGTACATACATTTCAGAAACCGCAAACAATATGAAGGTTACGTTGATAAAAAGAAGTTCGTGCAAGGATGGTTGACCAGGCTAATATTATACGGCGTCAGTACTATTATCATAACTTTTGTTGCCACAACAATAGTTAATTATCCGGAACACAATTTACCTGCTCTTTTATTCAGATTTATCCAGGCGGTTTCTTTTGCGCTTTTGTTCAGTTACCTGATTGCAGGAATTTATGAAACACGTTATTTTATTCATGAATGGAGAAAATCTTTTATCGAGGCTGAAGATCTAAAAAAACTGAATTTACAAATACAGGTTGATTCTTTAAAAAATCAAATCAATCCACACTTCCTGTTTAACAGTCTCAATACGCTTTCCTCACTCGTCAACAGTGATAAATTAAAAGCCGAAAAATTTATTGATGAAATGTCAACGATCTATCGCTATGTGCTCCAAAATAATGAAAGGAATTTAATTACACTCGCTGATGAGTTGGAGTTTATTGATGCTTTCTTTAACCTTCTTAAAACAAGATATGAAGACGCAATACAACTGATTGTCCGGGTAAATAAGGATTACCTTAATTTTTTTTTACCACCGCATACTTTACAATTATTGGTTGAGAACGCAGTAAAGCATAACATTGTTTCTTCCGCAAAACCTTTAATCATAAAGATCTTTACAGATGATCTTCAACAATTGATTGTTGAAAATAATATACAACAAAAAGCCACCGCTGTAAAGTCGAACAAGATGGGGCTTACTAATATTTTCGCCAAATACAATTTATTAAACCAACCCCAGGTGATCATCAATCATACTGATCTCATCTTCCGGGTCATGCTTCCGCTGATAGCGGTTGCCAATGAAACAGAGGTAAATCCGCCGGTTTTGATATAAAACTCATTGCAATGCAAATATTAATTATAGAAGATGAAAGGCTTGCAGCTGATAAGCTCATGAAGACGATCAGGGATATTAATACGTCGTTTCATATTGCCGGAGTTGCTGACGGCATTTCGGCTTCTGTCAACTGGCTCAGCAATCATCCCTCACCCGATCTTATCTTTATGGATATCGAACTTTCAGATGGGCAAAGCTTTGAAATCTTTAACCGGATAGAAGTTAAAAGCCCCGTCATTTTCACTACCTCTTATGACGAATATGCTATTAAGGCTTTCAGGGTAAACAGTATTGATTATTTATTAAAACCGGTGAAGAAAGAAGCGCTTGAAGGCAGTTTCAAAAAACTTGCGGAAATGAAACTTTTGTATGCCGGCAACCCTTTGCCGGTTCCCGATTTTAAAATGCTCATAAAAGAATTACAGGAACAAAATAAGCCCAGGGAATACCGCAGCCGGTTTCTTGTAAAACACGGACAGCGGCTCATTTCTGTCGAAACAGATGAGATCGCTTTTTTTTATACGGAAGAAAAAGTAGTCTTTTTTAAGACTAAAAACAACATGAAATATATCATTGAATATACAATTGATGAACTCGAAGAATTTATTGATCCTTCAAAATTTTTCCGGATCAACAGGCAATTCTTTATTGCTATATATTCAATAGTAAATATCCATACCTATTTCAACGGGCGGCTTAAACTTGAATTGAGGCCCGCTATCGACAACGAAGTGATCATCAGCCGTGAGAGGGTAAATGGTTTCAAGGAGTGGATGGGAAAATAATTATCTTTCGTTTAGCCGTTGCCGTCAGTTTACTGCCGGCTTTTTTATGACTACAATCTTTCAATTTACACTTCAGGGATATAATTCGACGGTTTAGCTATAACCAGGTTTGATAAGATTCACTTTAAGATGATTTTTGTGCTGTCATTTAAAAACGGCGTTTATGCTATATAAATTAAAACAGGTGAGGTTAAAAAAAATTGCACTCTTTTTCCTTGCCCGCATCCTTTTCCGGTTTACTGCCATGAGTCAAAACCAGGTAATAGCCGCAGCAAATGCGGAACCGGCTCTTTCGGTAGAAATGGTAAATAGATATAGATATATCTACGAATACCTGCTTGAAATAAAATTAACCGCACAGCAAAAGCATACACTGCAGGAGTGATTGATTCACTACTGGAAAAGCAATAAATACAACAAACATTTATAAATATAAACAAGATGAAAAATAACTTCTCAACACCCGGTTTTCTCTGGCCAGTTCTCACATTAGTATGTACGATAATAATTCTGACAGGCCTCTACAGGGCATTGCAAAAAACAAAATGGGATACACAAAAAAAATTAAAAATATTTTTTGGAACGACCGCCGTAATTATAACCTGGATTGTATTGGTGACAGTATTAGCTTATAAAAACTTCTTTGCAGATTTTACCAAATTACCTCCCCGGCCCGGTCTTGTCTTATTACTTCCCTTGCCATTTGTCATAATGATCGCCTTGTCCCGGTCCGGCACAAAATTATTACAGACAGTCCCTCCGTCCTGGCTTGTGTTTATTCAGTCATTCAGAATTTTCGTTGAGTTACTGATATGGTTTGCTTTTATGTCGGGCAAGCTACCGGTGCAAATGTCTGTTGAAGGAAGAAATTTCGATGTACTCACCGGTATACTGGCGTTACCTGTTGGCTATTTTCTGCTTAGGAAGAAAAGCTATGCACCGAAAATTGCTATTGCCTATAATGTACTCGGGCTCGTGCTATTGTTGAACATAGTAGTGACAGCATTTCTTTCTATGCCAACATCATTGCGCTATTTCATGAATGAACCTTCGGCTGTGCTAGTAGGATCTTTTCCCTTTATTCTGTTGCCTGCGGTTCTCGTTCCCATTGCCTACTCTTTTCATATTTTTTCTTTGCGACAATTACTTACCAAAAAATAATCTTCCCGGTTTTCATCAATAACAAAAAATAAATCTAAACAAATGAAACAGTTTTTATTAACTGTGCTGATCTGCACAGCAGGGATTCCTTTTGCCGGAATTTCCCAAACAAATCTCAACTTAAATGAACAAGGCACCGTTAAAAAACACCAACCCAAATACGGATTAAAAGCGGGTTACAATATTTCCAAAATAGCAGGCAGCAAAGCCAATTTTGATCCTGCCAGTAAAAGCGGCTTCATGATAGCAGGTTTCTTCTCGCCTTCTGCAAAAACGGGAATCGGTTTTCGAACCGAGATTGTGTTTTCACAAACCAGTCATTTGCTGCTTGATAGTAGTGCAAAAAATAATGTCAAGACAAATTACATCTACCTGCCTCAACTTACCACCTTTTCCATAGGAAAGTTTTTACAATTGCAGGCCGGGGGCCAGGTAGGAATTCTTCTGCAGGCAAGTGAAACAAAGGTTTCGGGCTCATCACCCGAAAATGGAATTATGGATTTTATGAATAAGATTGATTATGGCTTTGCCGGTGGTGCGGAAGTTTATCCCTTCAAAGGGTTGATTGCAGGGGCAAGGTATAATATCAGTTTCGGTAATATGTACAAAACTTCTGTGGCGCAAAATAGTCCATACCCGCTTCCCTTTCCTTCTGATATTAAATCGAAAAATGCAGTAGTACAATTCTTTATCGGTTATAAATTCTAAGAAACGGTAATAATCAATTTTTAAATCATAAAAAATGAAAGCACAACTCTTACTATCTATTGCACTTTTCCTGGTTATAGAAATTATGGTAACTACGGGATGTAAAAAAGGTGATACCAATTTGCCGTCTCCGCAACATGGAGTAATAAGAGCAAAAGGGAATCCTGCGGGATTGCCGGTTTCGAAAGACATCGGTATTGCCGGGGGCGAATTGATTTCTCCAGATGGAAGGATAAGTGTACTGGTACCTGCAGGAGCCGTTACAGCCACAACTAATTTTATTATTCAACCTGTAATTAACACGCTGCCGCATGGAGTTGGAGTATCTTACCGTTTATTGCCCGAAGGAATTCATTTTAGTCTACCCGTAACCGTTACATTTCGTTATAGCGATAAAGACCTTCATGGAAATGCGGACGGCAACCTGGATATAGCATACCAGGACAGCACGGGCATCTGGCGACAGCCGCAGTTCCAGGTGATCGATACCATTCACAAAATTTTACAAACCGATAGTAAACATTTCAGTGACTGGGCAATTTACGAACCGTTCATAATGATCTGCGACAAAAGTACGATTGGCTTTAATGAATCGGCGGATCTGAAAGTCCGGGAAATTATGTCGCTGGGTGGTTTGAATGGCGGCGAAATCACAGACACGCTTTCATTAGATCCTTCATATGCTTCAACAAAGTGGAAACTTAACGGGCAGGGAGCATTAAACGTTTTATTACCTACCTCAACCGCCAGGTACACGGCGCCTTCAACCTATCCAACGCCCGATCCTGTAATCGTCAGTTTTGAAATACCAGGTGTGGTAAACCTGGGGGGAAAGAAAAGCAAGGTCATTTTAATACAGCCCATAACTGTGTCAGATTCGGCATTTATGAAATTTTCTTTTAAGGGTATCAACTACAATTTTAAAACAGGGCAAACAGCTATTTCCAATGGCTCTACAATATCAATTACTGCCAATGGGCCGGAAGGGAACATTAGTTTTTCTCTTACTGGCAGTAGCACCGGTTCTTATGATTTTGACTATTACGTCTCAAATTCTGCCATCGTAGGACTGTCATTACAACCACAGCTTACGAGAATATATGGCATTACTTATTCTGTCAATTGCGGCCAGGCAAACGTAACAACAGAACATACGCCTGGTAAAGTGATCATCACTGGATTTGATGAAGTGGGTGGTTACATCTCGGGTACGTTTTCCGGCACTATAGCGTATGAAAAAGATTGCGTCCAGGATTTCCAGCCAATAGAAGGTTCATTCAGAATAAAGAGAACATGAGGTTAAGCAATGAATAGCATGATAATGCTTAATCTTTTATTAGTGTATGAATATAACTACCCGGTATACAATTTTCAACAAACAAATATCAATTTAACCGATCAAACATGAACAACAAATTAAACAACATCACATGGTTACGCCACCGGTTAAAATATTTTTGCCTGGTGCCTGTTTCAATTTAAGTACTTAGTCCGACAGGCCCGCACGAACAATTCTCGTTTTTTTTCCTTCAGGGCTGTCTAATGATTGTGAGAAAACAATAATTTTATCCACAGCATCAAATGCCCGGGCAAGTTCGATATCAACTTTTCTGTCATTCTGCCCGGAAGGGTTTTTCGCCACATCGGGCCAATAAGCAACCATCAATTCATATGTTTTACGGCCGTAGACGAATGTGTCAGCATCCCGCGTGAGGTGCGTAAAATACTCCATCGTTTCTTCATCGGGATAGAATTTGGTGTGGTCGCAGCAGCCGTCTAATGTCGTGTTGATTGCGAAGATTATATTTCTCATTTGATTTGTTTTAGGTTTCATTTTTCTGATCTGTTTTGCACCGCAAAGATCAAAAATAAAATACTTTCGGCGCTCAGCGTTCCCAGGTGTTCCCATCTTCCGTAAACCAAAATCACCACAACTTGAGTACCGTACCCCCAGCTATTCTTTGTCTGTTCAAATATAAAACTACTGCTGCCCTGAATTATAAAACCCGGGACATATAGGATAATCATAACAGTTATGGCTATGCGAATATAGCTTAGAAGAGATGACTTCTAAAAATCGAAATGGCCGTAATACTCAGGTAAATGATAGCATAAAATAATTAATTTGTACGATAATACTCAATTATTTCTATGGCTTTTTTGCGGGCATCATCTCCTTACTTTTACATAATGTGACGAAGAGACCGAAGATACTTGGGGCGACTTTAGGGAAGAAGTTGCTCAAATTTTTTGGTGCGAAAGAGTGTGTATATTTAGCGAATTATAATTCGGCTGGATTGATGTGACAAAATATAAATATAGAAACGAATTTGACTATGCCGATAGTTTGTAAAAGACAATCATGATAACAAAAATCGGCCCGGTGAAAGCTGTGAAAGATGTTGAGACGAAGACCCGGATGGATATCATTTGACTGTAACTAAATATCGCGAATATGAAGGATAGTAAAAAAAGAGTCCCCCGTCATCCAACACTAAAAATATAACAATTATGCCTAAACGCTATTTAAAATTCATTTTCGCGGTGATTTTGCCGGTGCTGCTGTGCGCCTGCAAAACGCACCATTTTGTGGTGGACGATGCCGGTATCCTGGATTCAAAAACACGTGCCGGCCTGGAAAATTTGATTTCCTCGTACCACAAAAAAACAACCTGTTCCATATATTTATACAGTATAAAGAAGTTATCCGAAGGGGTAGATGCCGGTTCTTACACAAAAAATATCGCCAAAGAGTTGGAGTTGGATAAGACCCAACTCGATAACGACGCAATTATTTTCATTGCGCTGCAGGACCGGCAAATCATTTTCCAGCCGGGATACGGGCTGCAGTTTATCATCAATGCCGGCTTATCCGAATTGATTGTTCGTGACCTACAACAATACTTCCGGCAATCGCTTTACCAACAGGGAATTACTGAAGTAGTGAACCAGGTTATTAATCTCACCGAAAAATTATCATGGCGTGTGAAATCCTATAGCGAAGAAAACATAAAGGGACAGGATATCATCGAACTGAAGGATTTTGATATTAAAAGCAGGAATGAAAACTTTCTCACCGTGGGATTGAAAAATGCTCCTGATTTAATATTGTACATAACGAAATATATGGCTGCACTCACCGGCGATGTTTCTTCTGACCAGGATCACAACATTGTCATCTATTATCGGCCAGTCCCGAGGAAGCCTGGTGAAGGATATTTAATAAATGTTACAAAAAAATAACCAGCCGCAAATAAAAGGTGACGCATGCGCAACTGCCAGTTAAATAAAATTGTTACCGGCAAAATCCATCCGCATCTTTTCAACTCGCTGACGGGTTTACTTTCACCAGCCCCGCTGGTGATGATCATATCAATTTAAAGACCTATAAGGAAAGGTGCTGGCCAAATGCCGAAAAGACCAAAAGGTTTGACCTGGAAGAGGCTGTCGTTAATGGAAATGATGCCTATGTAACATATAATGGCTGGACAACAGATGGCCGGTTATTCCGAAACACCGAACGTTTTAAATTTAAGGACGGAAAAATAATTTCGAATGAATGTTTCTTTGACCCCGGTGTAAGTTTTCCTAATAATACTGAAAAATAAATGATCATCGGGACGTTATTCAAACTTGCGCCCATCAAACATTCTTTATACCTGAAGGAACATGGGGCTTTCCTTGTAAATTCATCATGTCACAGCATTTACCTTTATTAAGCGCTTTTTGTTGCTAATTCAACCGATAGGCAATAATTTTTTTTGTATTGAATGTTGGCACATATAAAATGCTTTTAGCCTGGTCAAAACCGATATCAGCGGTATTCATTTTTTTATCATGGGTATCCAGTAAGGTTTCCACCTGCCCATCGGCACTAACGTAAAAAATATAACCAATCCATGCAGTCACAATAAAATCTCCGTTGCCGACAGGTTCAATGCCATCAATGGATTGAGACACATCCGCTATCTGGGTTATTTGCTTTTGTGCGTTGGCCTTTTTCAGCAATTTTCCTTCGGCGAAAATCAGATCATCATTAATTGCTTTTAAACCATTGGCACCATTTATATTGTCCAGGTAAAGAACAGGAATGTCATTTTCTATGCGCCAGATCTTTCCCTGTTTCGAATCGGATACATAAACAATTCCTTTACCCGTTACCGTTATGTCGTTTAACCCGGTGGCATCTTTAACCTGAATTTTCTTTTCTATCTGCCCCTTTTTTATATCTATAACCACCACGTTATTGATGTCCGCCGCATATAACGTGTTGCCAAATCTTCCCAACCCTTTTGGCGCATTAAGGCCCGTAATCCATCTTGAATCAAAGTTCTTACCATTGGTATCGATCTTTCCAACGCCGCCAATGCCGTCTGCATCCCAGCCGCCACCATCAATCAATGACACATACAGCAGGTGATTTTTAAAATCCGGCAGTATTGATTCAGGAACGGGAATTATCGTATCTGTTTCCCATATTTTTTGAAGGGAATGATTTTGAGCATTTGCAGCTGCAGACATCAAAATCATAAAAATGTAAATAATTTTTTTCATGACAAGCCGTTTTGAGGTTAATTTACTGATTGTTCTCCTTATCAGCAACGTCTCCCCTTAGGGAACGCTGCTTGTATAAAGATAAAGGAGAAAATGATTTGCTGTCAACTCTTTCACATGCTGTCCGGGTTTCTGCCATGACGGTCAGATATAACTCAGGGTATTTATAAAGCCATGGCAGTTATGGCTATGCGAATATGGCTAAGAAAAGCCGACTTGTAAAAATTGAAATGCCGTTATAGATTTTGATTGTCATAATTTATCGTTGTATAAATGCTTTCTTCGAATTGGTATGAAGCATGCCATTTAAATATCCTGAAATAACTGATCAACGATTAAATCAATATATTTTTGCAATGGGCATTGTCACACAAGACAAAAAAATCCCGATAGATGAACATAAAACTTACTATGAAAAATTTTAAGTCCATCACGTTTGTTATTCTTTTAACCGCAAAAATTTTTACAGCAAATGCACAAGTTGATTCCGTACCACAAAAACTGGATGAGTATTTACTTGCCGCCAATAAAGAAAACAGGTTTAACGGAAATACATTGATCGCACAACATGGAAAAATTCTTTTGCAGAAAAGTTACGGCTATAAAAATTTTGCCACCAATGTTTTAAATGATTCAAATACTATATTTCAAATTGGTTCCATCACCAAACAATTTACAGCAACCGTAATTTTAAAATTGCAGGAAGAAGGAAAACTTTCTGTGAATGATAAGCTCGATAAATATTTTCCGCAATTCAAATATGCCGCTGAAATAACCCTTGAAAATTTATTAACCCATACTTCAGGTATTTATAATTATACAAATGATATTGATGAAGGCGATTCTGCAATTGTGTGTAACCCGGTAGATAAACAGTTGGCACCTGGCATCATGTTTAAACACAAGCTCGATTTTAAACCCGGCACAAAATTTCGCTATGATAATTCCGGCTATTATTTATTGGGATTGATCATCGAAAAAGTTACCGGCAAATCATACGAAGAAAATGTTCGTGATATAATTTTTAATCCGTTGCAAATGACGCATTCTTTATTTGACTTTAAACATTCGTCTGATACAAACATCGCAACAGGCTATCAAACTTTAAATGATTCCATTCAAAAGGTGGCGTCAGCATGGCGATGGGATTCAACGGTAACTTATGCAGCAGGCGGTATTTGGAGCACCACCGGCGATATGTATAAATGGGCGCAGGCGATCGCAAATAAACAAATTCTTTCTGCTGAATCATGGAAGGCAATGCTCACGCCACATCTTGATAAATATGGTTATGGTGTTTATATTGATTCATTATATCGGCAAACCAACCATCTCACACGGCGGCGGCATACCGGGTTTTATTGCTTACCTGAATTATTATCCTGCTGAAGATGTAACGATCATTTTATTGAATAACGAAGGTTGGTTTAATGAATCTTTAAACGCGATCAATGCAGATGTGTCAGCCATCATTTTTCATAAGCCTTATGAATTAATGCGTAAACATATTGGGATAAAACTGCCTGATGATGTGTTGAAAAAATATGTTGGTCAATATGATTTCGATAAAAAACATCACGTGTACATCACTCTCGAAAATAATCGACTTCAAATAGAAGCGCCTCAAGGTGGATTACCCAAATCACCTTTGTTTGCAGACGATGAAAACAATTTTTACCTAAAGATCATTAACGCAAGAATTGAGTTTGTAGAAGATGCTTCCGGAAAAGTAACGGAGTTAATTTCGCATTATATGGGCAAAAATGAAGTATGTAAAAAAGTTAAGTGATAACACAAGCCCGGCATATAAAATAAAAGCTTGTAGGACTTTTATAAAACCATGTATTGAAGCCGAGAACTTCAGTATGAAACGCTCAGAAAAATTAACCGTAAGAGATATAAGTCCGGGAATTATATATTATTTTACAACAACAAATCTGTGACAAAAGAAAATGAAAAGACTTCTATTGCTTATCATTATTACTGTGTATATACAGAAGCAATCGCAGGCGCAGCTCCAGGGACAGGATCGTATAGATTCTTTGCTTGGTCAATTACCAAAAGCGAATGAAGACACCAACAAAGTGAAGTTGCTTATTGATCTTAGCCATACTTATTATTCCATAAATCCTGATGAAGGTTTAAACTTCGGAAAACAGGGATTAGCGCTTGCTGAAAAATTAAATTGGAAGAAAGGAATGGCAAATGCCTGCAGAACCATAGCAGGTAATTACGGATATGGAAAATCTGATTATACCACCGCGTTGAAATATTCTTTACAAGCATTGGAGCAGTTTAAAGATATTGGAGACAAAACCGGTACAGCAAGGATATTGGGAGATATTGGAGTTGTTTATTGGTATCAATCTGACTATCCGAATGCATTAAAATATTATTTTGATGCTTTGCGTATTAACGAGGAATTAAATAATAAAGATGATATAGCAGCTACACTCTGCAATATTGGAATTGTTTATAATAGCGAGAAGGACTATCAAAAGGCGCTGGAGTATATTATGAAGGCTAACAAAATTGACGAAGAATCAGGAAATACAAGTGGCATAGCTGCAAACCTCGGCGATATCGGCGAACTGTATCGTAATTTATCTGATCATCCAAAAGCACTTGAATATAATATGAAGTCATTGCTCTTATATGAAGAGTTGGGAGATAAAAATGGAATAGCAAGAAACCTCGGCAATATTGGAATTGTTTACATGGAACAAAAAAATTACAACAAAGCGCTGGAGTATTATTTACAGGCATTAAAAATAAGTGAGGAGCTGGATCTTAAGGTAGGAATAGCTATGAATCTTGGCAGTATAGGGAATACTTATTTAGAGATGGCAAAAGACACAGGCACAGGCAAACATCATTTGGAGACATTGCAAAAAGCAAAAGTTTATACAGACACTGCTATAACAATATGTAAGGAAATCGGTGATTTAAATAGTTTATCCGCAAACTATAACCGATTGAGCGAAATACAAATGTTGCTTGGAGATAACAGAAGTGCATTGGATAGTTATAAGAATTATGCGTTCTTCAAAGATTCTGTTTTCAATATGGAAAAAGACAAAAAACTTACGGAAACTGCTATGCAATATGCCTTTGATAAAAAGGAAGCAGCAGCTAATGCAGAGCAGGAGAAGAAAGACATAAGGCAGCGCAATATCCGCAATTTGTTTATCGGTGGCGCTGCAGTGTTACTATTATTTTTAATAGCATTAATCAATCGCTACCGTTATAAACAGAAAGCGAATAAAGAGCTGGCGGCTGCTTATGAAAATTTAAAAAGCACACAGCAGCAATTGGTGCAGTCCGAAAAGCTGGCTGCCTTTGGTGTGATGGCTAAACGCATGGCGCATGAAATACAAAACCCGCTGAATTTTGTAAATAACTTTTCGGAAGTTTCCCGGGATTTGGTGCAGGAAATTATTTCTGCCAATAATGAAGAAGAAAAAAAAGAGGTAGCACAGGATTTAATCAGCAATCTTGAGAAAATAAATCATCACGGCAACAGGGCGGCCAACATTATAAATCAATTGCAGGAACATGCACGGTTAGGCACGGCCCAACAATTTTTTGAAGAAGAGGAAAATAATTTATAAATCCTGTAAAGAAATTTAGAAAGAATGTATTCATTTCAACGCTTCATTGTACATGAGGTTATGCAAATATAAAATGTGCCCGGGACTGGATTCGAACCAGCACATCCTTGCGAACGCTGCGACCTGAACACAGTGCGTCTACCAATTTCGCCACCCGGGCTTAGTTCATTTAAAATGTGAAAATAATTCAATTTAAAAATGGATTGCAAATATAATTTTAAAATATTTTGATGAGTGGCTGCAATAATCCGTTTTTTTCCGTGAACTTTAATATTCTCAAAATGCAATTTTATGATTTTTAAAAATGCGATAAGCTGGGTTGAAATCCCGTCAACAGATTTAACCAGGGCAACCAAATTCTACGAAACAATTTTTGATATTACACTTACTCCGCTGGATATTGCTGAAATTAAGATGCGGATGTTTCCTTTGGAAGATATGATGGGAGTTGGTGGCGCAGTAGTAGATAGCGGCGGCTTTCATAAACCTTCGTCTACAGATGGACCGTTAGTGTATTTAAATGCCAATCCGGATGTTCAAAATGTATTGGATAAAGTAGCAGCAGCAGGTGGGAAAATTGTGGTGCCAAAAATGTCCATCGGGGAATATGGCTTTATGGGTGTATTCATTGATACGGAAGGCAACCGCATAGCATTACATTCCGTTCCGGTAAACAAAAATTAGTTTAAATTTATATCATGAAAAAAATATACATCCTGCTGGCGCTCTTATTGCCCCTGGTATTCCAGTTTTGTTCTTCATCAAAAAAATCTAAAACTGCAATGGCAACGCCCAAAATTACTTACATGTCAAATGTGCAAGCCACTATTGTCGCTAATTGTTCTCCGTGTCACATTCCTCCAAAAGGATCTAAAAAAGCATTAGATAACTATGACTCGGTAAGGCTCAACATTGATGAAATGATATCAAGAATAGAAAGGCAACCCGGTGATAAGGGATTTATGCCATTCAAACATTCTAAGCTTCCCGATTCTACAATTATGGTTTTTGTGAATTGGAAAAAAGATGGGTTGCTGGAAAAATAATTAATACTTTTCAATTAAATTATCTTTATACACTTACATTAAAATCTCTCAATGCATCATTGAGACTCGTTTTTTTATCTGTACTTTCTTTCCGCTTCCCAATTATAAGTGCACAGGTAACATTGTATTCTCCTGCAGGAAATTTCTTTATATAACTTCCGGGAATTACCACGCTTCGTGATGGCACAACTCCTTTTGTTTCTATAGGCTCACTTCCACTTACATCAATAATTTTTGTGGATTGAGTAAGCACTACATTGGCACCCAACACAGCTTCTTTCTCAACTCTTACACCTTCAACAACTATGCATCGGCTACCAATAAAACAACCATCTTCAATAATAACCGGGCTTGCCTGCAAAGGCTCTAACACTCCGCCAATACCAACGCCGCCACTAAGATGCACATGTTTTCCTATTTGCGCACAACTGCCAACTGTAGCCCAGGTATCAACCATCGTTCCTTCATCTACATAAGCGCCAATGTTTACATAGCTTGGCATAAGAACTACATTTTTTGCCAGGTAAGCGCCGTACCGTGCAACAGCATGTGGCACGGCACGCACACCCAATTCTTTGTAATTACTTTTAAGTTTCATTTTATCATAAAATTCAAACGGAGGCAAAGTATAAGTTTCCATTTGTTGTATACCAAAATATAAAAGGATAGCCTGCTTCACCCATTCATTTACTTCCCACCCATTACTAACAGGGCTGGCTGTACGAAGTATTCCCTTGTCGACTTTTTCAATAACATTGCGAATAGCGCTACTATAGGTTTCATCTTTTAAAAGCTCACGGTTTTCCCATACTTCTTTAATAAGTTTTTCCAAATCCATATTTTCAATTTTTTGCAAACATAATGTGTAAACGCAAAATATATGCAAATGATTAATTGATAACTTTGCCGCACTCATGAAAAAATTTCTTGTAATACAAACTGCCTTTACAGGTGACGTAGTTCTGGCAACTGGCAATACCCGAAAAGCTGCACCGGTTTTTTCCTGATGCGCAAATAGATTTTTTAGTTAGAAAGGGAAATGAAGGACTATTACTCGATCATCCTTTTTTAAATAAAGTATTAGTCTGGAATAAAAAAGAAAATAAGAATAAAAATCTTTTTTCTCTTTTAAAAAAAATAAGAAAAGAAAAATATGATACCGTAATTAACCTGCAGAGATTTGCTTCCACAGGAATATTAACCGGATTTTCAGGAGCCAAAGAAAAAATTGGCTTTGATAAAAATCCATTTAGCTTTTTATTTACAAAAAAAGTAACACACGATCTTTCAAACAAGAAACATGAAGTTGAAAGAAATAATGAATTGATACAACATTTTACAGATAATAGTTTTACAAAACCACGCCTCTACCCTTCTGCTGCAGATTATAACGAAATAGAAAAATATACGCTGCAACCTTATGTATGCATGATGCCAGCCAGTGTCTGGTTTACCAAACAATATCCTGTTGACAAGTGGATCGACCTTATAAATAATTTCCCAAACACTTATACTATTTTTTTACTGGGAGGAAAAGAAGATGTGAATCTTTGCGAAAAAATAAAAGAAAAATCTGTTAATAATAAAATTGAAATACTTGCTGGAAAATTAAGTTTTCTTTCGTCTGTCGCTTTAATGAAAAATGCAAAAATGAATTATACCAATGATTCTGCTCCCTTACATTTCGCATCTGCTGTTGATGCCCCGGTTACAGCAATTTTTTGTTCTACTGTTCCTGCATTTGGTTTTTATCCGTTATCATCAAAATCATGTATTGTTGAAACGAAAGAAATATTAACGTGCCGACCCTGTTCCTTGCATGGACTGAAAACCTGTCCCTTAGGGCATTTTAAATGTGCATATACAATTGAAACGTCTCAACTATTAGCTACCCTTTCGCAATAAGCAATGAAAAAATTTGAAGATGATATAATTAGTTCAATTAACGTGTTGCAAAATGGCGGCATTATTTTATATCCTACTGATACCATTTGGGGAATTGGATGCGATGCAACAAATGTAAGTTCAATTAAAAAAATTTATCTGCTGAAAAAAAGAGCTGAAAAAAAATCGATGATCATATTATTGGCTTCTGAAAGTGATATTGGAAATTATGTTTTGCATCCTTCAAAAAAAATTATTGATTTCATTTCTCAACAAAACAAACCTACAACCGCTATTTTTGACAACGCAATTAATTTACCACGGGAACTCATAAACGCAGATGGAAGTATTGCCATAAGAATTGCAAAGGATGAATTTTGTGAAACGCTTCTTCATCATTTAAAAAAACCATTGGTGTCAACATCGGCAAATATTTCAGGAGATGCCTCACCTGAAAATTTTAAAACAATTAATGATCAAAATAAAAAACGGTGTTGACTATATAGTTCAACACCGTCAAAATGAATTGAATATCTCTCAGCCCTCTTCCATAGTAAAATTAAATAGCCGGGAAGAAATTGAAAAGATAAGATGATTTATAATAAAGAGAAGCCTACGCCCAACTGAATGGCGCTACCTTTCCATGTGCCGCTATTATCTAAATTTTTAAGATTGGTAAGGCCACCAACATATCTTCCATAAATTCTGAATTTTAAAATATCTAACTGAATACCTCCAACCAAAGAAAAATTTCCCGATTTAAAAGCGTCCTTTCCATTTTGAAAAAGATTTTCACCGGGGTTAAGCAAAATTCCGAACTGAGGGCCTGCCTGCAGCGTGATCAACTTATCCAATTTATAATTTAATAATATTGGAATGCTTAGATATTTCAGTTTAATATTAGCTGCATTTTGCACTTTAAATATAGCGTTGAAATTAGCTGATGTATCGGGATTAACCTGGTTAAACAATACTTCCGGCTGTATGGCAATTTTGTTGCCAAGCCCCAGAGTTGTGAAAGCGCCAATGTTATAACCAAGCGTGAATTCATCTTTAAAAGATTCACCGTCAATTTTACCAAGGTTAGCTCCACCCTTGATTCCCAAACTAAAAGATTGAGAAAAAGCTGACGAGCCAATAAATAATAATAAAGCAAGCGTGAGAAGTTTCGTTTTCATAATAAGAATTTTAGGTTATTGTTTTCAATTAATATGCCAGACGCATATTAAAAAGTTATTCCGATATTAAAATTAAATATTTGTGTAAACCTGTTATCATTTGTTTTAGGTAAATAATAGTTAAGATATAAATCGGGTTCAAAATAAAATTTGCCGATAGAATAATTTACATCAAGGTCCAATCCAACAGATTGTAACTGGTAATCCTGGTTATTTAACTGAGCTTGCAAATTGCGTATTCTTTTTAAAGTTTTTTTGGTAAAGGCATTAAAGTTAGAAAGAGTGCTTGTATGACTCACTTCGTAAGTATTAATTCCGCTAACCAAAGAAAGTTGTGGTGTAAGAATAATGGCGTCTTTAATAGACAATAAATTAAAAAAAATAAACGAATGCTCCATACTAGCAGCAATTGAAAAAGATGAAATCCTGGTAGTTGTAGTATCTCTATAATTAATATGTACCTCCTGGTTTAAAATTTTTACCGTGGTATCAATATGTATTAGTTCATCGTATTTTCCTGATGAATATCCGGCAGATATGGCTGGCTTAATCCATGATTTTTTAAATAGAATATTTGCATAGAATTCATTCTGAATGGGAGAGGTAACGTAACTGTAAGTATTTTTTTCAAAGTAATGGGTATAAAAAACTGATATATCCGCAACCTTTCCTTTGGTATAATTGTACGATGGAGTTAGTGTGTATTGATAAAAACCTGTTTTATCATTTTCATTTAATAAGTACGCTGCAAAAGAAAGCCCAAAGCCACTTTTATGATGATATGTCACAGATGGAGTTACAACTAACTGATGGTAATTTTGTAAAGATTGTATTGCTTTATTTTGGCTGATATAAAGATTATTTCCAAGGCCGATATTAATTCTGAAATAGCTGGAAGTTTTATCGTAGTTATCAATCAGTTTAAGCATATCATCATTTTGCAACAAAGAATCGAGTATGTGTTTATCAGAAGGGCTCATTTGCCCATACAGTTTTGAGAATAATAAAAGTCCTGTAAGAAAGAAAAGAAAAATTCTTTGCATAGTTTAGTAAATTGAATAATGCAGTACAGGAGCAATTTTATTCTTTTTTTAATAAGCTTCCTGAAAGAGACCTCAAAAATAGAACTAAGTTTAATCAGGAAGCAATAACGATTGTCAGAATTTTCATAAAAACGGGGTCGTGTCTCACTTTGTAAATAATTTCCGATAAAGCCCACTACGGATAATTAAAAATATCTTCTGATTCTTTTTGGGAAATTAATACACCACCTAAAAACGCGGTTATTACTACTGTCCCGCTAATAGCATACCTTTGCCGCCAAAATAAAAATTAAAAATGAATTCATTTGAAGGTCTTGGGTTGAATGAAAACCTTGTTAAGGCCGTTACTGATCTTGGTTTCGATACTCCTACACCTATACAAATCAAAGCAATTCCTATTCTATTATCAGGTACAACAGATTTTATAGGACTCGCTCAAACAGGTACCGGTAAAACAGCCGCTTTTGGTTTGCCTTTATTACAATTAGTTGAAGCTGAAAATAAATATCCCCAGGCGTTAATCGTTTGTCCTACCCGTGAGCTTTGTTTACAAATTTGCAACGACCTGCAGGAATTTAAAAAGTATTCACGCAATATAATTGCAGAACCCGTCTATGGCGGCGCTTCCATTGTAATGCAAATGCGTGCGCTAAAAAAAGGAGTACATATTGTTGTTGCCACACCGGGAAGGCTTATAGATATGATAGAAAGAAAAGCTATTGACCTGCAGAAAGTAAAATATGTTGTTCTTGATGAAGCAGACGAAATGTTGAATATGGGCTTCAGAGATGATATTGATTTCGTTTTAAAAAATACTATCAACCGGCAAAGCATTTGGTTATTCAGCGCTACGATGCCATCCTCTGTTCGTGAAATTTCAAAAAACTTCATGAGCAATCCGCAGGAAATAACAGTAGGCAAAAAAAATACAGCCAATGTAAATATCGATCACCAGTATTTTATTACACCTGCACAATCAAGATTTGAAACCTTGAAAAGATTGATTGATTTTAATCCGGGTATTTATGGAATTATTTTTACCCGTACAAAGGCTGATGCACAGGAAATTACAGAGAGGCTTGTGAAGCAAGGTTATGATATTGAGGCATTGCATGGTGATCTCACCCAACAACAACGTGATAAAGTAATGCAACGGTTTCGCGAAAAAAGTATCCAATTATTAATCGCCACCGATGTTGCAGCAAGAGGTATAGACGTAGAAGGTATCACGCATGTCATCAATTTTGAATTGCCGGATGATATGGAAGTATACACACACAGGAGCGGACGCACAGCACGGGCAGGTAAAAGCGGCATTTGTATTTCTATCTGCCACAGCAGGGAAGCATTTAAAATACGCCAGTTAGAAAAAATGGTAAATGCACAGTTTCACCGCCTTGATATACCCAGTGGAAAAGATGTATGCCGCAAACAGTTTTTTTATTTCATGGATAAACTTATTAATGCAGATACATCGTACGGTGATTATGAAACGTATATGCCCGATCTTCAAAAGAAATTTGCTGATATAAGCAAAGAGGAAGTGTTGAAAAGAGTTGCTGCTCTTGAGTTTGATCACTTTTTAAAATATTATGAAAATGCTGATGATCTCAATGCAAGAAATGATTTCAGGGAAAGAAAATTTGATAATACTAACACCCGTGATCACGGACAAAGACGTGAAAGGCCCACTTTTCAAAGAGATAATGGCTTTGCAAGGCTCTTTATAAACCTTGGAATAAAAGACGGATTTTATAAAGCGAGTTTTTTACAATTTATTTTAGATGAAAGCAATCTTAAAAAAGACGTGTTGGGTAAAATTGATCTTCGTGAAATGAACTCCTGGATTGAGATAGATAAATCTGCAGCCGGAAAAATGATTAAAAGTATGGATGGGAAAAAATATAATGGACGCCTGATAAGAATGAATGAAGCTGACGGTGGATTTAAAAAACCTTCAACCGAAGGAAGGAAAAGAATTCGTACACACGAAAACAGGTACTGATATTTTTTATTTTTTTGTTACAAATATTTTGAAAAGCATTTTTAATGAAATGCTTTTTTTATTTAATGCATATACCTTTACTTCGTAACAATTCTGTGTTTTCTTAATTAAAAATTTTGATTAATGAAAAATATTATTTCTTCAATTATTTTTTGCTTTATATTCTCCCTATCTTCTTCTATTGCGTATTCGCAATCTAATGCTGATTCGTTACTAAATTTCATTAAACAAAATAAATCAAGATCGTCTCTTTTTCTCAGGAAAAATGATACAGTAATTGCGCAACTCAATGAAAATAATTTAATGCCGCTGGCAAGTACTGTAAAAATTATTGTTGCGATAGAATTCGCTAAACAGGCCGCCCACAACGTTTTCAACAAAAATGAAAAAATTCCTTTAAGTGAATTAGATAAATATTATATACCCAATACTGACGGAGACGCACACCCGAAATGGATAGGTTATGAAAAAAGCCTTGGTAATATTATTAATGACAGCGTGAAATTAATTGACGTAGCCAGAGGTATGATCATATTCAGCAGCAATGCCAATACTGAATACCTGATGGATATACTGGGCTTTGATAATGTGCAAAACAATCTGCAGCTTTTAGGTTTAAAAAAACATACACCCATTTATCCTTTAGTATCTTCTTTGTTCCTTTATCAAAATCCAAAAAATTTAAATGAGGATAAGATTATAAAAGAAATAAAAAATTTAAGTGATGAAAATTATGCAAAAGCTTCCTATCTCATTCATCGCGAATTAAAGAATAATAGTAATTATAAGAAAAGTTTCCGTCCGCAGGATCTTACTTTAAAAATGCAGAAAGAATGGAGCGACAGGTTGCCCGCATCCACTACAAAAGAATATGTACAGTTGTGTTCTATACTCAACAATAGAAAATATTTTGATGATAACACCTACACTGTACTTTCCGATGTACTGGAAACATTAATGGAAAATGCTGCTAACAAAGCATGGCTTTCACATGCAGGAATGAAAGGTGGTTCAACAATTTTTGTTCTTACCAAAGCATTGTATGCCACATTAAAAAATGGAACTGAAATAGAAATGGCTTATTTCTTTAATAATCTTACTGGAGAAGAAAATGCAAGGCTTCAAAAATGGATGAATGATTTTGAAATAAAAGTTTTAACGGATGATAATTTCAGGAAGCAAATAGTTTTTTAAACCAACCAAACTCATCGGACAACAGACAACTGAAATAACTGTTAACCAGAAAATAATTATCGGGTCCTTAACATCTCACTTCGTACATCTTCCTCATATCTTTCCATACTTTTTATAATAAGCCATAAGCGTTGCGATTACTTCATTATAACTTCCAAGTCCCTGTGGCTGCTGATTTGCGAGTAAATACTTTCCATACAACCAACTTAAAGCGGGTTCAAATAAGCTTGTATATTTTCTATTGAAGCGCCGCCATTCTAAAAGGTCTGTTTTCACTTCGGGGATTAATTGAGCTACTGCAAGCCGGGAAGCTGAGGAATCAAAATAATATACCTCACGATTAGCATAGACGAAAAGATCGAGATAAGTTGAATATTGAAATAAGGTGTCATGGGAATTGGCAGCAGCAAGGTAACCTGAAAAGTTAGCTTCATCTTCTTTAGCATATCCAAGTTGATGCCCCATTTCATGCAAAGTAATATAAGGAAGTAAAAATTTTGGCACAGTAGTATTAACCTGTGCTTCGCCGGTGAAAGGATTATAATAACCTGTAAACCCTAAATAATCTCCCATCAATCCATAAAAAGAAGATTTCACTGAAGCTCCTTTATATTGAATAAATGGATATGTTATGGCCGCATCGTTATAACATACGATTGCTCTTTTGAATAAGTCTTTATTGGAAGGATATAAAATATTTTTATTAACTAATGATCTTTTAGTTTCATTTACTTTTTGAAGCAATAAACCTTGTATCAATTTTAAATTTGTTGTATCGTAATCAACAAGTGGCAGATTCAATTGCCATGCAATTCCTTTTCGGTTATAGTTTAATCCCCAAAAAATATTAAAAACAATATAAATGCTTATAAAAATTACAATAAGCTTCCATAACTTTTTTATAAATAATTCTTTGGAGAATTTTTTTTTAAAAAGAAGTGTACCATTTTTTATAAGCTTCCAAAGCATCCAGCAACCTGCAATAAAATATAGAATATCGCCAAAACTAAAAGGTATCCACCCCACTAAAAATCTTAATGCAATGGAAAAAAAATAATAGAATCCTCCTGTATAAAATTTTTCGACATAGTAACTATTTTGAGCCAATAGCTTTATAATTATTATCAGCAGGACCGGTATTACAAAAATCCATTTTAATCTTTTAAAATTGTAGGGAGTGGCCATATAATAAACGAAGGAGATTAAAAATCAAAATCAGTTAAATATTGATAAATTAGTAACCGAAGATAAGAGAAAGAGAAGCCCATGAAGGCTTTTAAGAACAGAAATCGTATAAATGTCTAATTTTACTGCGTTTTTGTAGAAAAAATCAATTGGTTTTCCTTACCTTTGCCCCCCTTTAATTTGATATCATGGGAAACAGGCGCAAGTTTGACATTGCCTTCGTTGGTTTAAAGCCTGGAATTCATGAATTTAATTATGAGGTGGACGAAAAGTTCTTTACAGATTACCAGCAGGCAGATCCGATGGCTATTGGATTCAACAATTGCCACGCCAATATAAAGCTGAAACTCGAAAAAAACACATCATTTATGATGTTGAAATTTGAGATTGGTGGCAGTGTAAATGTTATTTGCGACAGGTGTGGAAATACCTTGCCAATGAATCTTTGGGATGAATTTAATATGGTGGTAAAGCAGGTTGAAAATCCTGATGAGATGAATGAAAGTGAAGAAGACCCCGATATTTTTTATATTTCAAGAACAGAAAGCCATCTTCATCTTGCAGACTGGATTTATGAATTTGTATCGCTGAGCATACCAATGCAACGCATGTGTACCGAAAAGGAAATGGGTGGCCCGCTATGCAACAAAGAAATACTCGCAATGCTCAAAAAAATGGAGTCAGGAGTAATTGAAAATAATCATCCTTTGCAAAAAGGATTAGAACAATTTAAGAAAAACAATAATTAATTTATATTTTAATTTACGGTTATGCCAAATCCCAAACGCAGACATAGTCAGCAAAGAAGTGCAAAAAGAAGAACACATTATAAAGCAGATGCGCCTACATTGAGCGTTGATAGTACAACAGGTGAAACACATGTGCGCCATCGTGCTCATGTAAACGAAGGAAAGCTTTATTATAAAGGAAAAGTAGTTGCTGAGAAAGCGCCTGTTAAAGCCTGATTTACAAGTTCTGTATTTTTATAATTTCCAAAAATAAAGTTTGAGTAACTTCAACTTTATTTTTGGATTTTTTTATTTCAAGAAGTATAACCCAATACTGATTTTATTAAAATCTTTAGCGATTAACTTTATACTATGAATATTGCATTGGATATGATGGGCGGCGATTTTGCTCCTTTGGAAGCTGTAAAAGGCGTTCAGCTTTTTTTTTCGGAGCCTCAGCAGCAGGTGAACTTAATTCTTATTGGGGATGAACAAAAAATAAATCCTTTATTATCAGAATATAAAATAGCAACTAAAAACATTCAAGTAGTACATGCAGACGAGGTTATTGAAATGCATGAACATCCTACCAAAGCTTTAAAAGAAAAACAACAATCTTCCATTGCAATAGGTTTTCATTTGCTGGCAACAGGCAAAGCAGATGCATTCATAAGTGCAGGCAATACCGGCGCAATGATGGTGGGCGCGCTGTTTAGTATTAAGGCCATTGACGGAGTACAGCGGCCAACCATAGGCGCTTATCTTCCCAAAGAAAACGGAGATCTTTCTTTATTGGTAGACGTTGGGCTTAACAGCGATTGCAAGCCTGAAAACTTAAACCAATTTGCGGTGCTTGGTTCTTTGTTTGCAAAGTATATTTTAAATACACCTGATCCGCAGGTTGCTCTTATAAATTTAGGCGAGGAAGAAGGTAAAGGAAATCTTCTTACACAGGCTGCATACCCTTTATTAAAGGAAAACAATCAAATTAATTTTGTTGGAAATGCAGAAGGTCGCGATCTTTTACGCAACAAAGCAGATGTATATGTTTGCGATGGATTTACCGGAAATGTAATTTTAAAATTCGCAGAATCTATTTATGATATTGTACAAAACAGGAATATTGATGATGAACATTTCAACCGCTTTAATTTTGAAATTTACGGTGGTGTTCCGGTACTTGGTGTAAACAAACCTGTGATAATCGGGCATGGCATTTCTCACGCAAAAGCTTTTAACAACATGATTAAGATTGCAAAAAAAATGCTGGATGAAAATTTGATTGAGAAAATGAGAAGTAGCTTTGCGGGATAATATGATGCTGACACATTTATATTAAAGTACTTTTCAAAGAAAACGGTATAATCAGGCAAAATTAATATACTTCCACACTATTCAAAATTCATTTAGTGAGTGTCTTTTGACTGATCAATTTTATAACGCAATATTAAGTTAGGTCTAACTTTTGGCTTTAATAACCTAACATTCTCCTTCACATTTCCATAACCCTTTATTGATTATTTTTACTACAGATATTTTAGAAACTGCCTGATGATCTGTAACAAGAAAACTTTACGATGTTTGTTGCTTGTCTGCATCTTTTATATGCTGCAATTTTCGGTAAATGCACAAACAGATACAATACCTTTAAAATCAGTCCCGGATACAACAACAGCACAATCGGATACTACACAAAAACTATCCTTAGACGAATATCTTAAAACTAGAAAAGGGATTTTTGGCAAAATGGCTAAAAATCTTACACGGGATACTACTACAGATGTACAAAAAGCAAATAATTTAAAAAGAAATGATGTTCCTTATAAAGCATTTGAGGGAGCAGTAATAAGGCATATAACAATTAAAGATCTGCCTTTTGGTACCGCTATTAGTGATACCTCCAAAGAAACGGCTAATTTATTTACAAGAGCAGCAAATGCCTTGCATCATACTACCCGTTCTACAGTAATTCGAAATAATCTTTTTTTCAGAGAGAATGAATTATTAAAGCCTCTTCTGATGGCCGATAATGAAACCTACCTCAGGCAATTGCCCTATGTTCAGGATGCGGTTATAGAGGTGGTGCCGGCTGATGAACTTAGTCTTGATTCGGTTGATGTGCATGTTGTTGTGAAGGATTTGTTTTCTTTAGGTTTTGCTATTTCATCCCTGACATTCACACGCACTGATGTTGCCATTATAGAGAATAATATTGCGGGTTCGGGAAATGCTCTTGTTGTAAATGGACTCTATGATAATAGGAGACAAAAAAATTTTGGTGCAGGTTTTGGATACGTTTTAAGAAATATAGGCAGAAGCTTTATAACCTTTAGTGTGGGCTATCAAAGTTACCATCCCAATATAGTAGGACTTAAGGAAGAAAATCTTTATTATGCCCAGCTTATAAAACCTTTAGTAAACCGTTACGAACGCTGGACTTATGAAATTGACGGATCTTATCATTCTACAAGGAATATGTATTCAACTGATTCAATTTATTATAGTGACATAAGATACAGATATTATAACTTCGATGGATGGGTAGGATATAACCTTCATGCCACCCGTTATTCTACAGAGGCTGAAGAAAAAACATTAAGGAAACTAATAGCGCTTAGGATTCTTGATAAGCAGTTTCAGGAGACACCTTTAAAAAATATTCTTCAATACGACTACCGGTATGCAGATATTGCCGGAATTATTGCATCGCTATCTTTTTACCGGCAAAATTTTTATAAGACTCAATTTATTTATGCATTTGGAATTAATGAAGATGTTCCCCAGGGCTTAGATCTTTCAGTAACTACAGGATATACAAAAAAAGAAGGTTTATCACGGCCCTTTATAGGCTTCGATTATGAGCGATCTACTTTCAACAGAAAAAATAATTATTTTAGTTATGCATTGCGTGCAGAAGGCTACATGAATCATAAAAGACCGGAAGACATCAACCTGTTTGGAGTCGTTAATTATTTTGATCATTTAAAAGCAATAGGCACTAAATGGAAGCAACGCACCTTTATTGATATCTCAATCGCCAGGCAAATAAATACTGTTCTTAACGAGCCATTGCGAATAGATAGTAAATATGCATTGCCCGCATTTAGAATTGGAGATATTGGAGGGTCATTTCGCACAACTATCAGAGCACAATCCGTTTTCTATAGCCCCTGGAACATTGAATCCTTCAGGTTTGCTCCATTTGTGTTTAGTAATGCCGGGGTTTTCACACCTTACGATACCCATTTAAATACAAGTATTTATACACTCTTTGGGGGTGGAATAATAACGAGAAATGAAAACCTTATTTTTGGAACGTTTGAGCTTAGAGGTTATTATTTTCTTCAAAAAAATGACCATCACCAAAACTGGCGGTTTGATGCAGGTACTAATATAACTTTCAGATATAATAAGCAGGTGGCAACAAAGCCTGATTTTATACAGGTGAATTAATAGTTGAATTACTGCATATTAAAACAAAAGCATCAGGTTTTGTCTTTCTCAAAATTTCAATTGCTTGAAACTTTAATATAACTAACCGGATGCTTTTTGCTGAAAGCTTTGATCTTTTAAGGGATTTTCCACTTCCAACTTTGTACCTCTAAGTTACATATTTAATACACCGTTTTCCAAATTATTTCACCTATTGTTCTGCACCTGTTTTTCACAAAGTTATGCACAGCTTTAAATTAGAATAATCCATGCAACATCATTTTTAGAAAACTATAAATTCAAAACATAAAATGTCCTCAAGAAAAACAAATCCCATGATTTTTAAATAATAAGAAATAATACAACAAAATCTGATTGGAAATAAAACTTATTTATAGTATTATTGTTAAGCTAATATTCTCATGGTAAGCCATTTTTTTCAGACGAAAAATATTTGCTAATCTAATTGCAAAAGACCTTAAGCGATTTTGGTAGTCTTTTTCAGGTTTAGCAATTCAAAAATCCTTCGATAAATCTTAAAATCGTCCTGTTATAAAAAATTTCGTGCATCTCATAAATTGTACGCTTAGCTATAATGACTTTTATATCAACAAATAAAATTCTTTCACAAAAGAATACTCTTGAATCTAACACTTTAATTTCAACTTGTCTCCGTGTGGTAGATAATGTGGATGCAATGATCGGATATTGGGATAAAAATGAAGTATGCAGATTTGCAAATAAGGCATATATGAGATCTTGCGGAAAATCAAGCAATGAATTGATCGGCAAAATGAAAATGAAAGAATTTTTGGGACCACTCTATGAACAACGAAAACCCTATATAAAAAAAACTCTTGCAGGTAAAAAGCAAATTTTTGAAGAAGAACTAAAACTTCCCGGGGGCTCCATCGGTCACTATATTGCAACTTATACTCCCGATAAAATAAAAGGAAAAGTTACTGGCTTTTTTGTTCACATAGCAGATATTAATCTTATAAAAGCCCGGGAGGCCAAACTACTTGATTCAGAAAAAGCAAAACGAAGAGAAGTATTGCGGTCTGTTATTGAAACACAGGAAACAGAAAGAGAACTGATATCTTTTGAATTAAGAGATAAAGTAAATCAAACGCTTGCCTATTCTAAGATGATGATAAACTCAGAAGATACGAATAAAGATAGCAAAGCTTTATTAAGAATAATTTCTCATAATATTCATGAAACGATTGATGAGCTAAACAGGATTAGTGCTAATCTAACTCCTTCTGTTATTATTATGATTGGATTTATTGCGGGGGTAAAAGAATATATTAATAGTTTTAAAACCAGGCATCGGTTAACAATACGGTTTAATTGTTTGGATGAAAAAATAGAAACACTTGCAATCAATGATAAAATTTCTATTTTCAGGGTTATTCAAAATTATTTGCTGATAGTTTCCGCAAATCTTGCCTGCAAGATGGCAAACATTGAAATCCGGCGCCTGGATTCTAAATTAATTTTGACCTTGCAAAATAATTATAGTGGCTTCCTGCTGCCATTACACAGCAAAGAATTTATTGATATCGAACACCGGCTAGAGTATTATGATGGCACATGGAAACATTATTCTGAAAAAAATATAAAAACGCTTCTTATAGAATTTAATGTTCCTTCCTAAAATTTATATTTTTTATTGTAAGAACTTAGTATTTGCTCAATTGAAATAATACGCACTTAAACTACATTTCGGTTAGATAGCTTTATAATTTGAGCGCATTTAAATATCTTGTATTAAAATCACCAAACATTGAGAATTTTATACAGAAAATATTTTGAATTAAGTTTCTGGATCGTTGCTCTTATTTTATTAGCCATAATGCCTCCCGGAGTTGATCCGCACTATTCGTTTTGCGTTTTCAAACTGCTGGGATTTACGTTTTGTCCCGGTTGCGGCCTTGGTCATTCCATTAGCTATTTATTTCATGGAAATATCCGGGCCTCATTTTCATCGCATCCTTTAGGAATTTTTGCAGTCTTCATTATTTTATCCAGAATACATAAATTGATTTGCCTTTATATTTTCAAAACAAATAAAAACAATTATGGAATTCAACAACAATGCCAGTAGTGTAAATCCTGTGCTCTTAAAATATCTTTATGATATAACCCCGGAAGAGCTAGTTACGATTAATTCCCGTACGCAGGGATTTAGTGATGATGAGCTTACACATTTCTGCATGATCTATCGTTCAAAAAGAAAAGATCCGCAAACTATTTTATTATTATGCCTGCTTGGTCTGGTATGTGTTGCCGGAATACATCGTTTTGTGATTGGGCATGTGGGTATGGGTATCCTGTATTTTTTCACCGGAGGATTATGCCTTGTAGGAACAATTGTAGACGCTATAAATCATAAGGATCTTGCAATGGAATATAATGGTAAAATGATTGCTGAAACTTTATCGATGTTGAATATGGTGAGAAGATAACATTATTTAATTGAAAGATTTTTCCCGTAATGACAATAACAAAAGCGACATTGAAAGATATACCGCAATTGGTAGTATTAATCAACAGCGCCTATCGTGGAGATGATTCTAAAAAAGGATGGACAACTGAAGCAGACCTGCTTGATGGTATAAGAACAGATGCCGTTAGTCTTGAAGAAATGATAGCTAACAAAGATGCTGTTTTCTTACAATCTTTCAATGAACATAATGTATTGCAAGCTTGCGTATACCTTGAAAGAAGACAAAATAAAATGTATTTAGGAATGCTTACTGTTTCACCATTAGAACAGGCAAAAGGAATTGGCAAGCAACTTTTAATTGAGGCCGAAAAATATGCAACAGAACAAAAATGTACTACTATCGAGATGACAGTAATTTCTCTTCGCACTGAACTTATTGCATGGTATGAAAAAAATGGTTACTACAACACAGGAGAAACAAAACCTTTCCCTTCAGATATAAAATTCGGAATACCCAAACAACCACTCGAATTTATAGTAATGCAAAAAGAAATTTAATATGCCTGCAAAAGTATATTTTCAATATTAAAAAAATGATTTATTTTATTTTTGAATTATAAGCCAATTTAGCTCAGGTGGTAGAGCAGCACCCTCGTAATGTGCAGGTCGTTGGTTCGAGTCCAATAATTGGCTCATTGAAAAATAAAAATTATAACTTTTATTCTCGTTTAACCGTTACGGCTATAAGGTATAATATTATCCCATTCATCCGCAGATGACCGTGCTACAAAAGCCACAACGGGTTCCGTATCGCTCATGTTAAAGACCTCATGTGGCACTCCTGGTTTTATATAAATAAAATCCCCTGCTTCATTCTCTAACACTTTTTTCAATCCGTCACCAAATTCATGACGAACCTTCCCCTGTATTATATACAATATCAATTCAAAACCTACATGAATATGAGCATAAGCAATACCGCCAGGTGGAATGGTAGCAATGTTAGCCGATAACTTTGTAGAGCCCACATTTTTAGCAGACATGCCTTGTTTATAATGAATCCCATTCCAGTCTCTAACGGCTCCGCCACCACGTATAGTAAGTATCCCATCATGATCTTCTACGGCACTGCGGTCTATATCGTCTTTATCATTTTTCATATAATTTATTTAGAATTGTACAAACTTATTATTTTATAAATTACAAAAGCTGATAATTAACAAGTAATAAAATTTCTTTCAACAGATGACGATGATATAAATAATAAAAAAATATTTTTAAGCAGATTGATTTTTTATTTAAATATTCTCTATATTTAATTATCGATCGCTTAAGTCTACAATTTTTTCTCCTCTTGCTGAACACCTGCTGATTTTTAAACAAAAATATTTCTTTAACCTAAACCAGTTTTATGAAGAAGCTTTCTTCGGTTATTATTATTATTACACTTGCATCCGCAATTTTCATCTTTTCAAAATGTAGTGGAAGCACCGCAAATGATGAAGGGAATAAAAAAGATTCCACTGAAGTTTCAAATGCAGTTAACGGAGGCTATGAAAGCCAGGTTAAGTGGGGAGCCCACCTGATAACTATTGGAGGATGCAATGATTGCCATACACCCAAAAAAATGGGTCCTAACGGCCCTGAAGATAATATGGATTTAGAATTATCGGGGCATCCTTCACAAATGCCGGAACCGGTAGTTGATCGCAAAGAAATGGAAAGCAAAGGATTAGTGGTAACAAGTGGCCTCACTCAATGGATAGGCCCCTGGGGTATTTCCTATACAGCAAATCTTACTTCAGACTCAACAGGAATTGGCGGTTGGAAGGAAGATCAGTTCATATATTGTATACGCCACGGAAAATGGATGGGGCTACAGGATGCAAGATATCTCTTACCTCCAATGCCATGGCAAGGAATCGGTCAAATGACTGACGACGAACTGAAAGCAGTCTTTGCTTATTTAAAATCAACTAAACCAATTCATAATATTGTACCGCAGCCGCAGCTACCCGTTTTAGCAATGAAAAAATGATATTTAAATTCTGAATTTTATTAGTGTATTTATAATGTTTGGGGAATCCTGAACAGCAGTTGTTTAAATAAGTCTCAACCCGAATGAAGTAAACACGCTACTATATATTGATGAACGTCCAAAACTATCCTGCTCTCTATTGATGCCAAAGCTTGTATAAAAAAAAATTTTAGTTAACACCCCATTGGAAATTGTCCAATTCAGATGTACCCGTGTAACAATTTTTTTTATCATTCACTCTAAATAAATATTTATGAACACAAAAAAAATTCTTATCGGCGCATTAGTTGGAGGCATTGTTTATTTTTTACTTGGTTATCTATTCTATGGTAATCTTCTTTCGGATTTTTTCACAAAAAACGCTGGTACGGCCACCGGCGTTGATAGAGCTATGGACCAGTTCGTATGGTGGTCATTGGTTTTGGGAAATATATTAGGAGGATGTCTTTTGTCTTATGTTTTTGTAAAGTCAAACGTTAATTCCGTAAGCTCAGGGTTAGTAACAGGTGCAGTTATTGGGCTGCTTACTGCAGCTGCACATGATTTTATTACGTATGGCGTAAGTAACCTTATGACCAGCAAAGGAGTAATTGGAGATATTGCTACTTTCACTGTAATGTCTGCAATAACCGGCGCTGTAGTGGGCTGGATATGTGGCTTTGTTGGTAAAACCTCTGTTACCAAGGCTTAATGTTCGAACTTTAAATTTGCCATGAGCTTAATAGCTCATGGTTTTTTCATTTTAATCGTTTTGTTGTATTAAAACATTGAACTATTGAATATTTTAATTCGCATTCTTTGCAGGATTTTATTTATCAGTAGTATTAGCTTTGTAAAAAATAATTAATGAAAAATCATTATTACAAGGTTGATATTAAATGGACAGGTAACTCAGGAAAAGGAACAGTTAGTTATACTGCGTATGAAAGAAGCCATATCATAAGCGTTAATGGCAAAGCAAAGATTGATGGCTCATCAGATGTAGTTTTCCGTGGAGACAAAACAAAGTATAATCCTGAAGAATTATTGGTTGCTTCTCTGTCAGCCTGCCACATGCTTTGGTATTTACATCTTTGTTCAGATGCGGGTGTTGTAGTTATAGACTATGAAGATATTGCTACAGGAACAATGCAGGAAACTAACGATGGTGGTGGTTATTTTACAGAACTAACTTTATCGCCTACCATTATAGTAAGCGATAGATCAATGATTGAGAAAGCAAATGAATTGCATGATAAGGCAAATAAATTATGCTACATAGCTAATTCATGTAATTTCCCTATTCATCACAAACCAAATTGTAAAGCAGAAAATACCTGAGATAACACCCATACATGAGAATCGCAGAAAGTTACTTACGGATAAAACGCATTTTTATTCATCTTATAACACCGCTAAATAATTTTTAAAAAAATGAAAAATCTATTCAATCCAAAAGTAAAAGAAGAGGTCCTTTCAAGAATTGACAAACTTGAAACAAACTCAAAAGCGCTCTGGGGGAAAATGAATGTGAACCAGGGTTTACGCCACATGAGAATGGCTTTTGATATCCCAACAGGCAAACTTGATCCAACATTATCGAAAGCGCCACCAATACCTAAATGGTTATTAAAATTTTTTCTTTTGAATGTAAAACCACCAAAAGCGAAAGTTGAAACCTTTGAAGAAATAAATATAGTTACCAATAAAATCGATCCTTCAGATTTTGAAACTGAACGCCAGGATTTAAAGAGAACAATAGAAGAATTTTTTAATACTGCTATTTTAATTCCGGAAAATAAATTTGCAGGTAAATTCACAAGAAACAATTGGGGAAAACTCAACTACAGTCATACAGATCATCATTTAAGACAATTTGGAGTTTAGTTTCAGGAATATCAGCGTTTAACCATAACTGTTAGTTTTCTGTAAATGACGTATACTGGTAAGAAATAAAAATTATAGCCTCACTCCTTTTTTAACTTCATTATAAAAAGCACAAACGTCATTCATTACACATATTTCGCATTTAGGATTTGTTGGCCTGCAAATTTCCCTTCCAAGAAATGACATTGCCATGCCGGCATCCCATTCTTTTTGAGGAAGTGTTTCCATAATTTGCTTTTCAATCTTTTTAGGATCAGCGCCGGAAGCTATGCCCAGCCTTGGTGCAACACGAACAACATGAAGGTCAACAATTACTCCTTCCGGTTGTTTTCCCGACTCCCGCAAAATTACATTCGCCGATTTCCTTCCGATGCCAGGCAATGCTGTAAGTTCTTCTAAAGTACCCGGAATATTTTTATCATCTTTTACCTTTTGCGCTATCTCCGAAAGCCATTTTGCTTTGTTACCATAATTGCGCACTCCACTAATATATTTCAATAAAATTTCCGGGGTGGCTTTCGATAATGTTTTCATATCGGGAAACGCCTTGAAAAATTCTATCGCAACTTTGTTGATATTTCTATCTGAATCCTGTGCAGATAAAACAACCATTATTACCAATTGGTAGATACTTTTGTACTCAAGCGGATGCTTTGTGTTTTTGTATTTTTTAAGCAACGGCTTTACTGCTTCAGGCCAGTTTACTTTTGTAGGCATAACAAAATATTTATTCTAAATTCTATATTAACCAATTTTACAGGTAAGCATAACAGTTAGTAACTTAACTTTATCAAAATCCTCTTCCATTGGGATTTGCTTTTGGCAATTCTTTACGTGGAAGCTTTTCATCTCTCATGGCAGCATCATAAACAAATGAGGCAACAATTACAGCAGCCTGTTTCAAATCATCTTCCTGTAAATGATCGTATACATCCATATTACTGTGATGATTCCTGGTTCCGTATTCCAAAGGATCCTGTATAAATTGGAAACCCGGCAATCCTACTGCATCAAAAGATAAATGATCTGTGCCTCCCGTATTACTTATCGTAAGCGTTTTAGCGCCGAGGTCATTGAAAGGCACCAGCCATTGCTGAAAGATTGGACGCACAGCCTCATTACCCTGTAAATAAACACCACGGATTTTTCCTGTGCCGTTATCAAGATTAAAGTAAGCGGCAAACTTGTCGTGAGCAGGTAATAACTTCATATCAGCAGGGTCGGCAAAAGTTTTCTTTACATAACCTTTTGAGCCGAATAAACCTTGCTCTTCGCCACTCCACAATGCAATTCGTATCGTTCTTCTTGGCTTTACTCCTATTGCCTTTAAAATTCTTATAGCTTCCATCATCACCATAGAACCTGCTCCGTTATCGGTAGCTCCGGTACCGCTTTGCCATGAATCAAGATGGCCGCCAAGCATTACTACTTCATCTTTTAATTTCTTATCAGTACCTGGTATTTCCGCAATTACATTGTATCCTTTTGTATCATCACTAAAAAATTTTGTTTGTACATCTACATCCATTTTTACAGGAATATTATTTCTCAGCAATCTTACAATGGTCATATAATCTTCCCATTGCAAAGCAATATCTAAAAAGTTAGCCGGGTCTGTAACCTTGTAGGGGCCTGCCTGTTGCACAAAAATAGTTCCGTCATGATTGCGCGGGCTGCTTGTAAACATTGCAATGGCGCCTTCACTTACTGCCATTGATTTTAAAGTATTCTGCATAATTTGCTCCTCACGGTTCCTGTTTCTGAATTCTTCTCTTCGTCTACGCATGGCCGCCGTATCTTCAGGCTGTAATTTTATGTTTGCCATTGAATCCAACTGCTCATCTGTATAACGTTTTGCATCCGGCTCGAAGCTTAATTTATAAGAATCATTTCTATCCATTATTAAAATCTTTCCGGCAAGCTTTCCTTTGTAAGCATCAAGGCTTGCAGAGTCTTTTGCGGTGATAAGAATGACTTCAGCATTTTGTAAACCACTGGTTCCACTCGTCCATACTTTAGGATATGCCTCCAGAGATTTATACCAGGGAGCAGTCATAGCTATATAAGATTTTTCCAATTCCCAGCTTTTACCAAAATCTCCCCAGGGATCGAGCATTGCATTTACCAGCCCCCATTGTGTTAACTGATTTTTTGCATAATTAGCGGCACGAAAAAAACCAGGTGAACTTGTAAGCCTTGGCCCGCTTGCATCTGTGAGATGAAAGGCAATATCCATAACATGGGAATTTTGTAAACCTTCTTTACGTATCTGGCTCATTACACTTGTATCAATCTTTTCAGTTTGTGAAAATAGTATTGAAGGAATAAAAAGAAAAAATAAGATGTTTAGTTTTAGATAACTCATTGTTGAAATTTTTTGAGAAAGTTACAAGGTATTGAAAAAATAGAAAAAAGTATGTAATCGCTATTAAGGAAAAGAAAGACACACATTAAAAGTAATAGAAATCAATCAATCAGTAATTCTCGATTTATGTAACAACGCTTCTAATCAACCAATCATTATAATAAATACATCTGAGATTTAATTTTTTAAAAGTCTTATTATTGCATAATCTCTTTTGTCTTGCATTAACAAAAGTCTTTTTAAAATATGCTTCATAACGCTTCAACCAGCGTAAACCGGCACCCGAAGTATTTTTTGCTTCAATAAAATTTATTAGTTGTATTAGGGATGCGAATGCATCGGTTGTATAGTTAATCTGCATTAAAATTATTCCTGATTGCAGTATGTGCATCTTCTAAGGTGATAATTCCGCTTTTGCGGCTTTTTTCTACGAGTTGAGTTAATTCATCTTCGCTTAGTGGTTTGCCGGGAAGAAAATAATTGTTTTCATTATCATCTACTAAAGACAATTCAAGTTGATTTTGTTTTGCAAAATTCAATAACTTATTAATATCTTTTTTACTTGTATTTTCTAACTGAAGAAGCATATGTAAATGTAGAGGTTTTTTGAGTGACTTAGGCCAGTGGCTTACAATTGTTTAATAATCAGGAAGCGTTTTTAAGGTGTTACCTTTTTTATATTCATGAACGGCCTCCTTTGCCAAATCTCCAAGTTTCTCCTGGCTATTTTGCAATGTGGTATTCCAGCTTAATTCGTCTTGGAGCAATTTTGCAATTTGCTTTTGATCTTCATCTTTAAGCTGCTCAATACTTGAAAGCACTTCTTTAAGTTCCGCTATCATAATTTTCTTTTTTTAAAGTTAAACATTTTTCAAGCTTGATCAAATTAGTCATTTGTATTCGCTTTTAATGATCATTCAAAGGCATTCCCCTCCGCTGAAACTCTTTCCAGTTAACATATTCATCACCTACACGATGCTCTACCATTGTAATACAATCCTGCACCGGACAAACTAACTGGCAAAGATTGCAGCCTACACATTCTTCTTCCTTTATTGCATAGGTGTTGTAAGGATTTCCTTGTGTCAAACTTATTGCCTGGTGAGCACCGTCTTCACAACCTATATAACAGAGTCCGCAATGAATACATTTATCCTGGTTAATGTTGGCAACATGATGGTAGTTAATATCAAGGTCTTCCCAATGGGTTAGGGTTGGAACCGATTTACCGATAAAATCATAAATGGTGATAAAGCCTTTTTCATCCATCCAGTTACCAAGCCCTTCACAAAGATCTTCAATAATGCGGAAGCCATGCGTCATAACGGCCGTGCATACCTGTACATTGGAAGCGCCAAGCAACATAAATTCTGCTGCATCTTTCCAAGTACTAACACCACCTATACCCGAAACCGGAACTTTGTTAGTGATTCCATCCTGGGCAATAGTTGCTAAAAATTTTAACGCAATTGGTTTCACTGCCGGTCCGCAATAGCCACCAAAAACACTTTTGCCTCCCACATAAGGATTGGGAACAAAAGTATCCAAATCAATTCCCGTTACTGATTGAATAGTATTTATTAATGAAAGTGCATTTGTTCCTGCTTCTACACATGCTTTCCCGGCTGGCACAACAGAATGTACATTCGGAGTAAGTTTTGTAATAACCGGAATACTTGCTGCTTCCATCACCCATTCAACAACCATCCTTGCAATTTCAGGATCTTGTCCAACTGTGGCGCCCATCCCTCTTTCTGTCATTCCATGGGGACAACCAAAATTTAATTCAAGGCCATGTGCTCCTGTATCTTCCACTTTTTTAATTAACTCATGCCAGCTTTTTCTATCATTATCAGCCATTAAAGAAACTACCATAGCACGGTCTGGAAATTCTTTCAGCACTTCTTTAATTTCTCTCAAATTCAAATCAAGCGGCCGATCAGAAATGAGTTCAATATTATTAAAACCCATTACCCTGGTATTATTAAAATTTATCGCTGAATATCTCGAGGAAACATTTTTCACCTGCGACCCCAGGGTTTTCCATACAACTCCACCCCAGCCTGCCTCTAAACCTCGTAGTACGTTTATCTTTTTATCGGTAGGCGGCGCAGATGCCAGCCAGTATGGATTCGGCGATTTTATGCCAAGAAAATTTGCTGATAAGTCTGCCATGATATAATTTTTTAGGCCACGAATACACGAATTTTTGACAAAGATTTTTTACCAGAAATTCATTCTTGTTCGTGTCAATTTGTGCTATTTATTAACAAGTATCTAAGTATAGCTGCCGCTCCTTCCTTGCCCGCCTGTACTGCATCAACCACTTCTTTGCCACCATTCACTGCATCACCACCGGCAAAAATACCTTTGATATTTGTTGAGCTATTATCTTTTAAAACAATTTTACCTCTATTATTTTCAATATTATTTTCATTTATTAAATCAATAAAAGGACTTTGCCCGGTTGCCTTTATAATCATATCACACTCAATGTTAATAGTTTCACCGGTTGGCTCTGGTGCAGGTTTTCCAGAGAAATCAGGTATACCTAATTTCATTACGTCACAAATTAATGAAGTGACTTTTCCTTCCTTTCCAATAATTTCTTTAGGTGCAGCAAGCCATTGCATTTTGCAGCCATCGAGTAATGCAATCTCAAATTCTTCCCGTGTACAATTCTTTTCCGCTTCACTTCGTCTATACAACATAGTTACCTCTGTGGCTCCAAGCCGTTTAGCCTGTGTGGCTGCATCTATTGCCGTCATTCCCATGCCAATTACAATCACTTTGTTTCCCACTGGAATATTAGAAAATCCTTTTGTCCTTATATTATAAATGAAACTAATTGCATCTTCCACACCTTCCAAATCCTCTCCCGGAATATTAAGTTGATTTGCCAAACCCACTCCTATTCCTAAATAAACTGCATCGAATTCATTTTGTAATTGTTCAAGTGTTATATCTTTTCCTAAGGCATGATCATACTTAACATCTATTCCACCAAGAGAAGTGATAAAATCAACTTCATCTTCGCAAAATTCTGGCGTCACTTTGTATGCCGCAATTCCATAGGTCATTAACCCTCCACCTTTACTTTCTTTTTCAAAAATAGTTACGTTTACGCCTTCACGTGAGAGTGCGTGTGCGCACGAAAGTCCCGCTGGACCTGCTCCTACGATAGCAACTCTTTTGGGTACAACGTCTTTTCTTTCAAACAATTTCCATTTATCTTTTACTGCTTTCTCTGTTGACCAGCGTTGAAGTCTTGCAATTTCAATAGGTTTTTCATCCAATAAATTATACACACAATTCCCTTCGCATAATTTTTCAACAGGGCAAACTCTTGAACATCCGCCACCAAAAATGTTAGAAATAAAAATAGTATGAGCAGAGCCCTTTATATTGTCAGTAGTTATTTGCTTAATAAATTTTGGGATATCAATACTCGTAGGGCAACCCTTAATACACGGCGCATCATAACAAAACAAACAACGATTTGCTTCAACCAAAGCTGCCTCCTTATTTTCAAAAGGAGGATGAATATCACTGAAATTTTCAGCGTATTGATCTTCTGTTAATCTATTATTTTTTGATTGACATTATTTAATTTTTGCCACGAACCTGCCTGTCGGCATGACAGGTTACACTGATTTGCACGAATGCTATTGCTTATTAAATACTTGTAAACAAGTCTTGTCCTTCTTCGGAGAAGGGTTGTCCAAAGGACTCCTATGGAGAGATGAGCTTTTACAACTCCACTAACTTCCCATAAGTCTCCGGCCTTCTATCTCTGAAGAACTGCCAGGTATTTCTTACTTCTTCAATCATATCCAAATCAAACTCTGCCACTAATAATTCATCTTTATCTTCCGATGCCTGTGCAAATATCTGTCCGCGTGGATCAACGAAATAAGATGAACCATAAAATTTACCAAGATTCCATGGCTTTTCTTCTCCTACCCGATTGATGCAACCCATAAAATATCCATTGGCCGCAGCATGTGCTGGCTGTTCCAGTTTCCATAAATATTGTGAAAGCCCGGCAACTGTTGCAGAAGGATTATAAACTATTTCAGCTCCATTCAATCCCAATATTCTTGCCCCGTCAGGAAAGTGTCGATCATAACAAATGTATACACCGACCTTCGCATATTTCGTTTGAAATACAGGATAGCCAAGGTTTCCAGGCTTAAAGAAAAATTTTTCCCAGAAGCCGGTTGTATGCGGAATATGATTTTTTCTATACTTCCCCAAATAAGTTCCATCTGCGTCTATTACTGCAGCAGTATTGTATAAAACTCCCGGCTGCTCTTTCTCATATATCGGAACAATCATTACCATATTATATTTTTTCGCATACTCACACATCCGCTCTGTTGTAGGACCGGGAACACTTTCAGCAGATTGCATACCATGCTTTATCCTGGCCCGGACAGAAATATGGAGTATTAAAAATTTCCTGCAAACAAAGAATCTGTACGCCCTGTTTTCCTGCGTCTTCAATAAAAGGAATATGCTTTTGCACCATCGCTTCTTTAATTTCTTCAATAGTTCCTTCTCCTTCCGTTTTAGGCAAACTCATTTGTATCAAACCAGACTTAATTATTCGTGCCATATTTTTATTTAAGTTTTATTTTTTTTACCGTCTATAATTCTTTGGGCATCCCAGTTGTGTCACTCACTTGTACTATTAGTTCTTTTGGCATCTTGCCGAATTAAATTGTTCCAGAAACTTTCTTCCTCTTAATAAATTTACCATATCCTTTATCAACTTTACATTCGCTATTATCAATAGCAACTTTACCTCTTAGCAAAACAGTTTTTACTTTTCCCGTAACTTCCCAACCTTCATAACCAGAATAATCAACATTCATGTGATGTGTTTTTGCAGAAAGAACATGCTTTTCATTTGCATCAAAAATTACAATGTCTGCATCGCTGCCTGGTGCAATAGTTCCCTTTCGTGGAAACATTCCAAATATTTTTGCGGGATTCGTGCAGGCAACTTCTACATATTTATTTAACGTAATTTTTCCTTTTGCAACTCCTTCGCTAAATAGTAATTCCATCCGGTTTTCGAGTGCAGGATGACCGTTAGGAATCTTTGAAAAGTCATCTTTACCCATTAATTTCTGTTGCCACATAAAAGGACAATGATCTGTTGCAACAACATTTACCAATCCCTGGTTAATACCGGCCCACAATGTTTGCTGATCTTTCTTTTCACGAAGTGGTGGGCTCATCACCCATTTGGCGCCTTCAAAATCTTTTTCATACAATGAAGCATCCAGCAATAAATATTGAATGCAGGTTTCAACAAATAAATGTTGATTTCTTTTTGTTGCATTACGCACTGCATTCAATGCTCCTTCACATGTAAGATGAACAATGTATCCAGGGCAACCTGTATAATTCAACATGTCAACAAATCTTTCAGAAGCTTCTGCTTCAGTAACTTCCGGCTGAGATAAATAATGATATAATGGTGAAAGATTTCCTTCGTCTCTGTTCTTTTGAATTAAATAATCAATCATATCGCCGTTAGTTGCATGAACGGTCACCATTCCACCTTGTTTTTTAACCTCTTCCATTAGGCCAATCATCTGGCGATCATCAATCATTAAGGCACCTTTATAAGCCATAAATGTTTTGAAAGAAGAGATGCCCTCGTCTTCTATCATTTGCTTAACTTCTTTTTTTGTTTCATCGTTAAAATCTGTAACAGCCATGTGAAAACTATAATCGCCAAAGGTAGTTCCTCCGGCCCTGCCGAACCATTCATTCAAAGCCTCATGCAACGAGTGACCTTGTTTCTGCAAAACAAAATCAATAACAGTTGTTGTTCCTCCAAACAGTGCAGCCCGCGTTCCTGTTGCATGTGTATCGCTTGAAAAAGTTCCCATAAAAGGCATTTCCAAATGCACATGCGGGTCTATTCCACCGGGAAAGACTAACATGTTAGTTGCATCAATTTCCTGCAGAGGCGTAATTCCCTGCGCCTCTGCAATTGCAGACAAATTTTTACCGATTGCTGAAATAGTTTCATCTTCAACAAAAATATCAGCAACATAATCATCTGCTGCTGTAATAATTCTACCATTTTTTATTAAGACAGCCATTTTGTTTTTTTTGACTTGCTCAATCTATGAAAATTGCTCTATAAATTCAATAGCTTTTATATTTCTTAATCTAATTTTATATTTTCTCATCATCAGGTAATAAATACAACCTGCCACAAAAAATCCTACAAACCATGCATAATTATAAAGATGTGAAAACCAGTTGGGCACAGCATCCGGCGATAAAGCTTTTATAGTTATCAGAAACCCCGGAATGTTTGGAAAAATCCCTGCAATTAACGCAGTGATTGCTGCAATATTAAAACCTTTTGAAAAAGCGTATTGTCCATTTAGCTGGTATAATTCTTTTGTAACCAATTGTTGTTTTCTTATAAAATAATAGTCAGCAATCATAATTCCACCAACAGGTCCGAGCAAACTTGAATACCCAACCAACCAGGTAAAAATATAACCTGACGGATCCGCAATCAACTTCCATGGGAAAATTAAAATACCAATAACACCTGTTATGTATCCTCCCTTTCTAAAATTAATTTTTGATGGAGAAAGGTTTGCAAAATCATTTGCTGGACTTACAATATTGGCGGCAATATTTGTTGCCAGTGTTGAAATAGCAACAGCAACCATTGCAATGCTTATAATAAATTTACTGCTGAATTTTCCAGCCAATACTAACGGATCCCAAATAGTTTGTCCGTATAAAATAACCGTGGCTGATGTAACTATTACACCGATAAAAGAAAACAATGTCATTGACGTTGGTAACCCAATCGCCTGTCCTCTTATTTGAGCCTGCTGGTTTTTTGCATAACGTGTAAAGTCAGGAATATTCAACGAAAGCGTGGCCCAATAACCAACCATGCCGGTAAGTGCAGGGAAAAAGAAATCCCAAAATTCATTGTTAGTTTTAAATTTCGATGGTTCTTTTAAAATAGGTCCAAGACCGTGCACGGCATTAATTGCCCACGCTAACAGTGCCAATGCAGCAAGTGGTAAAAAGAAGGCTTTAAATACCAATAATTTTTTTATACTATTCACACCAAGATAAACAACAAACATATTTAACAGCCAGAAAAGGATGAATGTAATCGCAGGACCGGTCTGTAATCCAAAAGATGCCGGAAATATTTGTGGCAGTGTCTCAATTGCGGGTACCCATAACCGTAACATCTGGTATAAAGCAAAACCTCCAATCCATGTTTGTATGCCAAACCAGCCACAGGCAACAATTGCGCGAAGCATTGCAGCAATATTGGCGCCTCTTACTCCAAAGCTTGCTCTTACAAATACAGGAAAAGGAATACCATATTTTGCACCTGCATGACCATTCAAAATCATAGGAATTAAAACAACTACATTGCCCAAAAAAATGGTAAGTATTGCCTGCCACCAATTCATACCTCCGCCAATTAGTGAACTCGCCAGCATGTACGTTGGAATGCAAAGACTCATGCTTATCCATAGTGCTGCATAGTTCCATGTATTCCATGTTCGTTTTTCTTTTGGAACGGGTGCAAGGTCTTCACTGTAGAGAGACAAAGAATGGGCGTTTCTAATTTCCTGAGACAATTTAATTATGAATTATAAGTTCTAAATTATTTCCCTATCGGCAATCTTTAATGCTTCACTTATTATTGCCAATCCTTCATCAATTTGTTTTTCGTTTATGCATAACGGTGGCGCAATAAAAATATAATTCCATCTTACAAAAGTGTACATTCCCAGGTCTCTTATTTTAGCGGCAACTTTATTCATTACAACCATTTCCCCGGGTTTCGCATTGAATGGAGCCATTGGCTCTTTGGTTGTTTTATTCTTCACTAATTCGATGCAACCCAGCAATCCCGTATTTCTCCAGTTACCAACGCTTATATGTTGTGCTGCCATTTCAGCTACTTTTTTATCAATATATTTTCCCATTCTGACAGCGTTTTCAATAAGATCATCTTCTTCATAAATTTTTAAAACTTCCAAAGCTGCTGCACAACAAACGGGGTGCGCTGAATAGGTTAGACCAATAGAAAGATACGTGTCATCAAACTTCGAAATAATTTTATCGGACACCATTAAACAACCGAAAGGCAAGTAACCACAGGTTAATCCCTTTGCCATTGCAATCATATCCGGAACGATATCATGATTTTGAAAACCAAACCATTTGCCTGTTCTGCCAAAGCCACTCATTACTTCATCCATAATTAAAAGGATCCCATTTGTATCACACAATTCTCTTACTTTTTTTAAATATCCTTTTGGATATTGCAAACAACCAGATGAGCCGGATTCTCCTTCCAGCAAAATTGCAGCAATATTATTGGCTCCTTCATAAGAAATCATTCTTTCTAATTGTGCTACACTTTCTTTCAATAAATTATCTTCCCCATATTCCCAACGATATAAATAAGGCAAATCAAAATGTACAAAATTGGTAGCCTGTTGCGAATCAACGGCAAGTTTTCTAGGATCGCCACTGGCTGTCATTGCTGCATTTGTAGAGCCATGATAAGATTGGTAACGGGATAAAATTTTATGCCGCCCTGTATGAAGCCTTGCTAATTTGATTGCATTTTCAATTGAATCTGCTCCGCCTAAAGTAAAAAAGGCTTTGTTTAAATCGCCGGGACAAATTTCTGCCAATTTCTTTCCAAGCTCTCCTCTTGCTTTAGTAACACAGGAAGGTGTTACATAACTTACTTCCTGCATTTGTTTCATAACGGCATCGGTTACACGCTGATCGCCATGACCAATATTTACATTCATTAACCCTGATGAAAAATCTATATATTTTTTTCCATCATAATCGTAGAGGTACACTCCCTCTCCTTTTTCAACTGCAATTGGATTGGTGCCTTTTTGCTTGCTCCATGAGAATACAGTATAGTCCTGGTTATTATGAATTATTTTCTCAGTTATCCCTTTTTCAGGTACAATTTTTTCAAGAGTTTCCATATTCATTTTATTTAGTGATAATTTAAATCGGGACTTTTCATTTACCAGTTTCAAAACCAATTCGCTTTCTATTCAGCCATTCCTTTTCTTTTAATTCTTTATCAACTTTATCATCCATCAAATTTTCCAAAGCTGTGTAGATAGCATTAAGTTGACTATCATGTTCTCCAAGATGTTCTTTAAGTAATTGAATCTGTTCTATAATCCCGCTGTATTGCAAAGCAACTTTTTTCAATTCAATAAACGCCCTTACAACAGCAATGCTCATCTTAATTGCCCTCGCGCTTTTTAGGATGCTGGCAATCATGGTAACCCCGTGTTCGGTAAAAGCATAAGGACTTAGAGATAATTTCCTCTTAGTTTGGGATGAGGTCGCATTTTGCGACTTCATATTAGCAGTTTTATCTAAATCAATATTTTGAAATGATGAGGTCGCAAAATGCGACCTCATCATTGTCCATTCTTTTGAAGTAAGTCGAAACATGAAGTCTTCGGGAAAACGGTCTATATTTCTCTTTACCTGTTCATTTAAACGTTTGGTTTCTACCTCATACAAATCTGCCAAATCGAAATCCAACATTACTTTTTGCTCTCTAACAATATAAATTTTTCTTATGATTTTTTCATCAGGTAGTATTGATCCAATATTTTTATTTTGCTTAGCCATAATTATACATCAAAATTCGAAATTGTAGTTTATTTCATATCATTTTCCCATGCATTAATTTAATCACTTTTTATTTTGTTTAGCCATGCCTAAATTTATCTGTACTAAATTTTTCTAACTCATCCAATTCACTCCCGCTTCCGGATTCCATTTAATTGTACTCTTCTTCAACTTCGTCCAAAACTCAATAGAACTTTTTCCGGTTATATCTCCTACTCCAAATTTACTTTCATTCCATCCTCCAAAGGAAAATGGTTCTCTCGGAACAGGCACACCAACATTTACCCCAATCATTCCAGCACTTGCTTTATCAATAATGTATCGTGCCATTCCACCATTTTGTGTAAACACACTTGCAGCATTTCCATAAGGGTTTGCATTTTCAATTGCCAATGCTTCATCAACAGTTTTTGCACGCATAATGCTAATTACCGGGCCAAAAATTTCCTCAGTAGCAACAGACATTTCAGGCTTTACATAATCAATTACTGTTGGGCCAACATACGTTCCATTTTCTTTTCCTTCCACTTTTGTATTTCTTCCATCTACCAAAATTTTTGCACCCTGTTCTTCAGCTTCAGTTATATATTTTTCAATTCTGTCTTTTGATTGTTTATTAATAACTGCTCCCAAATTTTTACCAGGAATAATCTTCATTGCTTCATCACAAATCTTATCTATAATGGCATCAACATCACCAACGCCTACCATGGCACTTGCTGCCATACAACGCTGGCCGGCACAGCCGCTCATGCTTGCCGCAACATTCTGTGCCGTCATTTCAGGAATAGCATCAGGCAAAACCATGAGATGATTTTTTGCTCCACCTAAAGCCAGGCATCTTTTATAATTATGTGTTGCTCTTTGGTAAACAAGCTTTGCAATTTTTGTTGAACCAACAAATGACACCGCTTCAATATCCGAATGATCGCAAATAGCTTCAACAATTTCTGCATCACCATTTACAATATTAAAAACACCATCAGGCAAGCCGGCTTCTTTTAATAAGGCTGCTAATTTTCCCGCACTTAACGGAACTTTTTCAGAAGGTTTTAAAATCATACAATTACCCAAAGCAATGGCATTCGGTATCGTCCAGTTGGGAACCATGCTGGGGAAATTAAAGGGCACTATTGAGGCAATAACGCCCAAGGGTACATGCTCTTCGCGACATTCAACACCATGGCTAACTTCCAGTACTTCTCCTGCAACCAACTGAGGCAACGAACATGCAAATTCAGCGAGTTCAATGCATTTTTCAATTTCAGCAATCGATTCACTTAAGGTCTTTCCATTCTCTTCAGAACACAGTTCAGCAAGGTTTTGAAGATTTTTCTCCAACAAATTTCTATAACGAAAAAACACCTGCACTCTTTCTTTAACGGGTATTTTGCTCCATGAAAGAAAAGCCTTTTTTGCGGCAAATACGGCATCGTTCAAATCGGCGGCTGAGGACATGTAAACTCTGGAAAGTAATTTGCCATCTATTGGCGATATTATTTCTAAAAATTTTTGAGAATTGGAATCTGTAAATTTACCATTGATAAAATTTTTAACAGGAGCATACTTCATACTTCATTGATTAAATTGTGAATGGATATTCATACGAACTGAAAGTACCTGGTTCGTGAATTGCCATGAATGTATTGTAAATTTATTTCTTATTGAAACAACCACATTTTTTTAGAAGTTTTTTATTTATGATATGCTAAACCGCAACTTCATTTTCGTATTATTTTTTTTTGCAAAATTTCATTCTTTTGAAGGTTGCAGCTCTAATAAAAACAAAGTTACTTTTCCCTGCAAGGAATATGATCTTACTCAGCCCAAAATTTTGAAACTTGGAGATGCGCTTGCGGAAATTTCCGGTATCTCATTTTATGCCAAAGACAGCAGTGTGTTCGCCATATCTGATGATAAAGGGAACCTTTACAAAATTGGTCTCAATAAAAAATTTCTTACAGAAAAATGGAAATTTGATAAAACCCGTGATTTTGAAGAAGTACAACTTTACGATAACACTTTTTATGTTTTGCAAAGTAATGGCAATATCGTAACCATAAATTTTTCTAAGGAAGGAGACACAATCTTCAACAGAACAAGTAAATTTCCGGGGGATAATAAAAAGAAAAATGAATTTGAATCTATATATTACGATGATTTGTATCGTGGATTAATTATGATTTGTAAAGATTGTGAAGATGATAAAAAAAGTTCTGTATCAGCGTGGACGTTCGATCCTTCCAACGACTCTTATACTCCTTCACAATTTTCCATTAACGTTAAAACAATAGCACAAAAATTAGGGGTAGGAAAATTAAAATTAAAACCTTCCGCAGCGGCTGTCAATCCTTTAACAAAAGATGTTTGGATTCTTGCATCGGTTAATCAATTGCTGATAGTAACGGATAGAAAAGGTAATACTAAAGATGTTTACACTTTAGATCCTGTAATTTTTACTCAGCCTGAGGGGATTGCATTTACACCGGGGGGAGACTTACTTATTTCCAATGAAGCAGGTGATAAATATGCGACAGCTACTTTATTAATTTTTAAGCCAAAAAAAAGAAGCTAATGCAAAAAAATATAGCTTTTATTTTTTTGCTTATAGCCATCAATACATGTTACTCTCAAAGTGATTCCATTCAATCGAGGATAATACTTATTGGCGATGCCGGCGAATTAAATTTTGGAAGAGAACCGGTTGTGGATGCTGCACGCGACCTTATTACCCTGGATAAAAAAACGCTGGTTATCTATCTTGGAGACAATATATATGATGTTGGCTTGCCCGATGATAATGCCCCGGGATATGCCGCAGCAAGGGCAGTAATTGATTCGCAAGTAAATATTGTAAAAGGTACAGATGCCCGGGTAGTTTTTATACCAGGTAATCATGACTGGAACAACGAAGCCACAGACGGTTTTGCTAAAGTGATCCGACAGGGAAATTATATTAACTCGCAGGGAAAAAATATTCATTTTCTTCCTGTTGACGGATGCCCCGGGCCATCGGAATTTCCTATAAATGATAATTTAGTATTGATCGTTTTCGACAGTCAATGGTTTATTCGCACACAAAATGAAAAACCCGGAATTGAATCTGATTGCCCCTATAAAACAGCCGAAGAATTTTATAGTGAACTGAATGATATATTAAACAGGAACTCGAAGAAGCTGGTTATTTTAGCCGATCATCATACATTGAGAAGTTACGGAATACATGGCGGATATTTTCCTTTAAAGACGCACATTTTTCCTTTTACAGATATGAAGCCGAATTTATGGATTCCTTTACCGGTAATTGGTTCTGTTTATCCCATTGCAAGAGGTGTTTTCGGCACACCTGAAGATCTTCATTACCCTGCGTATGCCAATATGATTAATGATGTGGAGAAAATCGCTAAACAACATTCCAATATAATTTTTGTGGCTGGCCATGAACATACTTTACAACTTATAAAAGACAGCGCTTTTTATTATATAACCAGCGGCGCAGGGTCTAAAAGTACCCGCGTAAGCTCCGGGAAAAATACGGTATATGAAGCGCAGTCATTAGGGTTCGCTTCTTTAGAAATTTCAACAAATAAAAATGTTCATGTCGATTTTTATACAGTAACCGAAGATTCCGTAAAGCATAGTTTTTCAAAAAATCTTTTTAACTTTTCTTCAATAAAAAATGAGCTTTCTGATTCAACATCAACTCCCGAAGCTGTTCCGGTTATAAGCTTTAAAGATAGTGTAGCCGTTGCCGTTAATTCACATTACCAGAACGTCTCTTCCATGCATAAATTAATTGGCGGTAATAATTACCGGAAAGAATGGGGAACGCCTGTAAATCTAAAAGTTTTTAAGATTAATAAGGAAAATGGTGGCTATAAAATTGCAGGCCTGGAGGGAGGTCAATCCCAATCGTTACGGCTTCTCGACAAAAATGGCCACGCATGGATTTTACAAACAATTGATAAACAACCGGTGGGCACTGCCGCCGAAGCGTTGAAACAATTTATTCCAAAAAAGATGATGCAGGATATGATATCGGCAGAACATCCTTACGGTCCATTGATAGTACCTACCCTTGCGGACGCAGCCGGAATAGTTCATGCAGAGCCTGAATATTATTTTGTTCCTGACGATCCTGCACTTGGTTTTTACCGGGCTGCTTTCGCGAATAAAATATGCCTCCTCGAAGTTTTTGATCCCACATCCGATGAAACAAAAACTTTGAGTACTGCTAAAGTTGTTGATAAACTTATTAGTGACAGTAAGAATCATATAGACCAGGAAGCCGTATTACGGGCACGCCTACTCGACATGATGGTGGGTGACTGGGACAGGCACTTTGATCAATGGCGGTTCGGCACAAGCGATACGGGTATTGGCAAATTATATTATCCCATACCAAGAGACAGAAACCAGGCATTTTATTATTCTGACGGGATATTTATAAAGGGAGCCAGTATTGCTGCATTGCCTTATCTGCAGGGGTTTCGAAAAAAATTTACTAATATAAAATGGTTCAATTGGGAAGGAAGATTTTTTGACAGGGCTTTTATGAATAACCTTGATGAGAATACATGGAGCAAGACGATAAAAAAATTTCAGCAGCAGGAAAATGATACAGTTATCAGCGAAGCATTACAAAATTTACCTAAAGAAATATACAATCTAGATGAAAAAAAAATTGCTGCTAAATTAAAAAGCCGCAGAAATCTTTTTTTAAAAGATGGATTAAAATATTATCGCTTTTTATCTAAGGAAGTAAATATTGTTGGCAGTAATAAAAACGAATATTTTAAAGTTTTTAATAAAGGAGACAGCCTTGAAATAAAGGCATATAAACGAAAGCAAAATACAGATTCAGCGGGTGTGATGTTTGATCGTATTTTCGACTCTAAAACTACGAAACATATAAATCTTTATGGACTTAATGGTGATGATATTTTTGAAATTGATTCAACTGCTGATTCAAAAATTAAATTAAGAATTATTGGCGGAAAGGGCCGTGACACTTTTAGCATTAAGGGGAAAGTAAAAAATGTACTTTATGATTTTAAAGCTGACAGTAATTTTATTGAATATAGCAGTGAAACAAAGAACAAAATATCCAACGACGTTAATGCCAACTTTTATGATATCACCGGTTTCAATTATAATACCTACAGATTACCATTATTAAGCCTGGCATACAATAAGGAAGATCAATTTCTTATCGGCCTCGGATACTCTTTAAAAACTTATGGTTTCAGAAAAAATCCATATTCAACCTTTCAAAAGCTTACATCAGTATATAGCTTTAGCTCCGGAAAATTCCGGCTAAATTATGACGGCGAGTTTAATCAAGTAATTGGCAAATATGATATTGTAGCCAATGCGGCTTTATTTAATTCCGTTTTAAGCAATTATTTTGGGCCTGGAAATGAAACTAAAAAAGATAGCAGTAAAAATTACGATTTTTATAATGTGCGTTATAACTATTTATCAGGGGAACTCTTGCTGCGTAAACGCTTTCATAATCTATTAGAACTTAACTTTGGTCCTGCTTATTATCACTACTGGAATTATTACAATGACAATAAAAATAAAATACTTTCTCAACCATCGCTTGTTGGCCTTGATTCAACAGACATATATACCAATAAATCTTATGTGGGTGGCAACGCATCCATTATAGTACATAATATAACGGGCGATCTGTTGCCAACCCGCGGCGTATATTGGAAAAATGAATTCTCATCTTTATTCGGAATAAATAAAAACAGCAGGCAGATTACAAAGTTTACTTCAGATATGACTGTGTATGCAAGTTTTAGCGACCCCACAAAACTGGTTACAGTACTACGTTTTGGCTATGGACATATTTTTAGTGAAAATTATGAATATTTCCAGGCGCTTACTTTAGGAAGCAATAATTATTTAAGAGGGTTCAGGAAAGACAGGTTTTCCGGCAAATCTTTATTCTATCAATCTGTTGAATTTAGATACAAATTATTTGAGTCGAATTCTTATATTGTACCGGGAGCAGTTGGATTAATCGCATTTAATGATTTGGGAAGAGTTTGGGTAGCTGATGAAAATTCCCGTAAATGGCATGATTCTTTTGGTGGCGGATTTTATTATTCGCCTTATAACTTTGCTCTTATTTCTGCTACCATAGCCTTTTCAGGCGAAGGAAGTCTTTATAATTTTTCAATTGGAACAAAATTTAATATAACCTATTAATTATGGATAAACTTTATAAAAAGATTGAAGAATATGTAACGGGGTTTTTTGAACAAATGCAGACCGCGGAGCTTGCATTTCATAACCTCGAACATACTCAAAATGTTGTAAAGCACACCCGGGAAATAGCAGGTCATTATAACGTTTCAGAAAATGAGATGCTTATTCTTTTTACCGCTGCATGGTTTCATGATACGGGCCATCTTGTTACAGACGCCTTCCAAACATGAGGTAATGAGCGTAGAAATAATGAAGAAATTTATGAAGCAACATTTGGATGATGAAAAAACCATTGACGCTGTTGAAGAATGCATAATGGCCACAAAAGTTCCAAGAAATCCAAAAAATTTATTAGAAGAAATAATTTGCGATGCTGATACTTATCATCTCGGAACCAAAGATTTTAAAGTAACGAACAGAAACTTTTTTGAAGAATCTAAGCTCAGATTGGGAGAAACAGATCCTGTAAAATTTAATGAGGACACTATAAAAATGCTGGAAGCTCACCGGTTTTATACCAGCTATTGCAAAGAACTACTCAATAAAAGAAAAAATAAAAATTTGAATAAGTTAAAAGAAAAAGAAATGAAACTTGAAAAAGACCTGCAGCCAAAAATTGCTTCTTTATCGGGGGTGGAGAAAGATAAAAGCGGTCTCATGAGTAAAGGCATACAAACCATGCTGCGACTCACTTCAGAGAATCATTTAAAGCTTAGTGATATGGCCGATCATAAAGCCAACATACTTATCTCGGTTAATTCAATTATTATTTCCGTTATATTAAGTGTACTGCTTCGTAAATTGCAGGAAGATGCCTATTTAACCATACCTACAATAATTTTTCTTTTAGTTGCTGTTACTACTATTGTTATATCAATACTGGCCACACGGCCTAAAATAAGTGGTGGCAAATTTACCCTTGAAGATATAAAGCAAAAAAAAACCAATCTTTTATTTTTTGGAAATTTTTACGGAGCCACTTACGATCAATACAATGAAGCCATGCGGGAAATGATGCTTGATACCGATTATTTGTATGGCTCGCTTATAAAAGATATTTATTATCTGGGTGTGGTGCTGGGGCGTAAGTATAAGCTCATTCGTATTGCTTATAACATTTTTATGATAGGCATTATTGTGTCAGTTCTTGCATTTGCCATAGCTGTATATTTTAATGACAGCGCTTCTTCCGGCACAATCATTAACGGAACCGGTTCGCCACTTTAACCCTTTATAATTATGATATTTAACAGGGATCTTAGCTGGCTCGGATTTAATTTAAGGGTTTTACAGGAGGCAGGAGATGCTGAAGTGCCATTATATGAACGTTTAAAATTTCTTTCTATTTTTTCTTCAAATCTCGATGAATTTTTTCGGGTACGCTACCCCGAAATAATTGCGCTTTCTGCTCTTGGCAAAAAAACAAAAAAAGAAATACCTGGAATTGAAAAAAATATTGTTGAAAAAATTCATGACGAAATCAATAACCAGCTAATCTACTTCGGCTCAATTTTATTTAATGAACTGCTGCCCTTATTAAAACAAAATAAGATCATCTTTTACTACAACGATCCCATCAGATCCGAACATCTTGCAGAAATAAGAGAAATTTTTCTTTCAGATATTCTTTCATTCATTCAACCAATTTTTTTAGATGGAGATGTTGAAAAAAAATTTATTCCTGAAAACAACAGGCTCTATTTTGTAATTACTTTAAAGGAAAAAAATAAAAGGGTTTTAAAACAGGCCATTGTAAATATTCCGTCAGAAAAAGCAAAAAGATTTTTTTCCCTTACGGCGGTTGATGAATATAATTATGTAATTTTTTTAGATGATATTGTTCGTGAAAACCTTATTTGTCTTTTCCCGGGATTAGAGATAGTTGGTGTATACAGCATTAAATTAAACCGCGATGCTGAATTAAATTTAGAAGATGATTACAGCGGAAACCTACTCAAAAAAATAGAACATCAGCTTAAGAAAAGAGACTTTGGAACACCCTCCAGGCTTCTTTTTCAGCAAGGCATGCCCCGAAATTTGCAGCTATTTTTAGGCTCTGTTTTCAATATTACGAACGATAATATGTATGCCGGGGGAAGATATCATAACTTAAAAGACCTTTTCAATTTTCCCATTTTTAATAAAGAGCTTTTTTATAAAAAGAGAAAGCCACTTTCATCACCACACATTATGAACAGTGGCGATATTTTCAATATTCTTCTTAAAGAAGATGTGTTAATTCATCTTCCTTACCAGTCTTATAACCCGGTGCTCTCATTTTTTAACCAGGCTGCCGTTGATGTAAATGTATCAGATATTTATATTACGCTGTATCGCGTTGCTGAAGAATCTCACATTATTAATGCACTTATCAGCGCAGCAAAAAATGGTAAAAAAGTGATTGCATTTGTAGAACTAAAAGCGAGGTTTGATGAAGCGAATAATATAAAATGGAGCCGTATTATGAAAGAGGCCGGAGTAAAAATAATTTATAGCCCGGCCGGTATTAAAGTGCATTCTAAAATTGCATTGATAAGAAAGCGAAAAAATGGCGTTCAGCAATCTTTTGCTATTGTGAGTACCGGCAATTTTAATGAAACTACTGCGCAGTTTTATACCGATCATGTATTAATGACAACAGATAAGCCAATCCTAAAAGAATTATTGCAGTTATTTAAATGCTTACAGGTAAAAAAAGCTTCAAAAAAAGATAAAAAACCAGTGTTCAAATCATTACTTGTTTCGCAGTTTAATATGAATGACGGATTAAAAAATTGTATCGACAATGAAATTGCAAAAGCAAAGCGTGGCGAAGATGCATTGATAAGAATTAAAGTAAATAACCTTGAAGAGACCGGTATTATTAATCAATTGTATAATGCCGGCAAGGCAGGTGTAAAAATTAATTTAATTGTAAGAAGCATTTGCTGTTTAATACCAGGAACACCTGGAGAAAGTGAAAATATAATTGCGAAACGTATTGTAGACCGCTATTTGGAACACTCAAGAATTTTAATTTTTGGAACAAAAGAGAATGCAGAAGTTTATATAGGTTCAGCAGACCTCATGACGAGAAATTTATACTATCGTGTTGAAGTAGACGTTCTTATTAAAAATGAATATTGCAAAAAAGAATTAATAAAATATTTTACCAAACAATGGGATGATAATGATAAAGCTGTTTTGCTATTATCCAATGCAGAGCAAAAAAAAATAAGCAATGACAATTCAGAAAAAATTAATGCGCAACAATCTATTTACAATTTTTTAGAAACAAGGCAATGAGTGCAATCAGCAAACTTTTTCATTTATCAAGTGTAAATAAAATTCGCATGCGAACTGTTATTTACATTGGTTTTTTTTGGACTGCTATTGACTTTGTAATTGTAATGTTCCGTGAAGATGGACAGGCACATAGGAACGGCATTTGGCTGAGAGAATTAATTATGTTTTCCGTAAGTCTTATGATGGGTTATCTTTTTGTCTTTAGCCTTAGAAAGATGCTGAAGCGTTTTCCTTTATGGCTTAATTTTTTATGCAAAAGTTTTATTCTGCTGGGCTGCGCTTTAATTATAATATTTATTATTCAGTTTACAAATTCATATTTTTTCCAGTATTCAACCGTGTCAGAGTCTTATCACGAATTATTATCATATGCGTTATACAAAAACTGGTTATTGAAAAAAATAATTTACTGGTTAATCATTTTTTTTGTTACACAATTAATACTTATCATAAACGAAAAATATTCACCTGGTGTATTTATAGATATACTTGCGGGAAGATATATTTATCCCAAAATAGAAAACCGCATTGTTATGTTTATGGATCTTAAAGATTCAACACCTATAGCGGAAAAATTAGGTCATTCTTTATACTTCGAATTCATAAGAGATTTTATTTATCACCTCTCCCAGGCGGTGATTGAATTTGATGGAACTATTTATCAATATGTTGGTGATGAAGTGGTCTGTTCATGGAAGTTTGCCCCTCTCAATACACGCAAATGTTTAGACACCGTAATTGAGGCGCGAAAAAATATTCAGAAAAAAAATCAGTATTTTAGAAGAAGATACGATATGGTGCCTGATTTTCGTGTCGGCATTCATATAGGCGAAGTAACCGTAGGCGAAATAGGTGTTATAAAAAAAGACCTTGCCATGAGCGGCGATACAATGAACACTACAGCACGCATCCGTAGCGCCTGCAATGAACTAAACCATCATTTTATTGTTTCCAAAACATTTGTGGAAAATATTGACCTTAAACAGTGGCAAACCGAAAGCCTGGGAATTATTGATCTTAAAGGTAAAGCAATCGGCATTGAATTGTTTTCGTTAAAAGTATGATTCCCACGTACCTTGACAGGAATGTTGGTTATTAGAGTTATAAATTTCCTATTTCATTTTCAAATTACTCTTTATCCCTATAGTTGGTTTAAATTTTGATAACTTGAATTTAAATATTCCAGGGTAAAATTATTTATGAAATCAAAAGAAAAGGCGCCTCGCAAAAAAAGATCATTTATAGCCAGGGCAGGAAGAGTTTTGGCATGGATAGTTGGCTCTTTAATTTTTTTGATCATCCTATTATTACTTCTTATTCAAACGGCGCCTGTTCAAAATTTTGCCCGTAAAAAAATTGTAAGCTATCTCGAAAATAAACTAAAGACGAAAGTTGAAATTGGCAAGCTTGATATAAAATTTCCCACATCCTTATCACTTCAAAATGTGTTTATTGAAGATCAGTCAAAAGATACATTGGTATATGGTGGTGAACTGCGTGTAAACGTAAGCATGTTTAAATTAATAAAAGGTGATATAAATATTAATGAAATTTATCTCGACAATATTGTTGCCAAAGTAAAAAGGCTACCCCCTGATTCAACTTTTAATTTTCAATTTATTATTGATGCCTTTGCCGGCAGCGGACCCTCTACAACAAAAAAAGAAGATACTTCTTCTTTAAAAATGAACATTGAAAGAATAATTGTAAAAAATACCCGCGTCGTTTATAAAGATGCTTATACCGGAAACGACATGGATCTCACTATAGGTAATTTGAATACAGAAATCTCCACATTCGATCTAACGCACATGGTTTTTGATGTTCCATCTATAACATTAAAGGGGTTGAAAGGATATTTCTATCAATTGCAGCCTTTGCAACAATCGGTTGAAAAAACAGTTGCTGAATCGGCTGCACAGCCGGAAAATTATTTACAATTCATCAATAAAGAAATGAATTTTTCTGATATCGATGTTGTATATAAAAGTGATCCGTCCAATCTTAATTCTTCTTTTGTTATCGGTAATCTTGTAATACATCCTAAAAAGTTTGATCTTAAAAACGGCGTCTACGCCCTGGATGGAGTAACGTTAGACAATGCAGGAATTGTTGTTCAAACAGATTCAAAAAAAACTACCAAACCTGCGAAAGATACTACTATTCCTGCCGGCGAAGAAATACCTTTTAAATTTTTAGCAGGAGAAATAAAAATTAATAAAAGCAATATTAAATATGATGACCTATCGGCACCACATATTGCTTCTGGTATGGATTTTTCGCATCTCAATATTTCTGATCTTGCTCTTAATGTAAATAATATTGAATATACCGCTGACACAACTCTTGCGGAAGTAAAGTCGGCAAGCTTCACAGAACAAAGTGGCTTTGTATTAAATAATTTTACTACAGATTTTTCAATGTATCCGGATGGAATTTCTATTCAGAATTTATTAATACAAACGCCAACGACGGAAATTAAAAAATCTGTGGCTATCTCTTATCCGTCTTTAGCAGCCATTCAAAAAGATCCCTCTTTAATGAGACTTGATATTGATTTGGAGAATAGCAAAATAGCCGTGAAAGATATTTTAAAACTGGCGCCGCAGCTTCATGAACAATTAGCTTCGTTGCCTCCCAATGCCATGCTGTATGTTGATGCAAAAGTAACAGGAAAAGTAAATGATTTAAATATTCAAAAATTAAGATTGAAGGGATTGGGTGCAACAAACATCAATGCCACAGGAACGATAAAAGGGCTTCCCAATTCAAAAAAATTAGTAACAGATTTAACGATCACTTCGTTCCAGACATCAAGGCAAGACATCGTTAGCCTGCTGCCAAAGGGAACCTTACCTTCAACCATTACGCTTCCTGAAAGCATTGCAGCGTCTGGCACTGTGAAAGGTGGTATTAATAATTTAACTACGGACGTTTCGATTAACACAAGCCTGGGTAATGCAAAAATAAAAGGTACCTTAATAAATATAACCGATACCAATAAAGCACAATATAAAATGTTCGTGTATGCCCAAAGACTCGAGTTGGGAAAGCTGTTGCAAAATCCACAGCTGGGCGCTTTGAATGGGACTTTTAAAATTGATGGTCGTGGGCTAACTCCACAAACTGCCAATGCAACTTTTGCAGCAGCAATTCGAAACGTTACTCTTAATAATTACAATTACAGAAACATCAACGCCAATGGAAGCATTGCTAATAAAATATTCAAAATAAATGCGTCAGTACATGATCCTAATGTTAGTACAGACATAGAGGCTGGTGGTGAATTTTTAGCGAAATTTCCCTCCATTCATTTAAAGGCAACGATTGACAGCATCAGGGCTTTGCCACTTAATCTATCAACTACTACTTTAAATTATCATGGTTCTATTGATGGTGATTTTTCCAACACTGACCCTGATGATCTTAATGGAAATTTATCAGTTATCCATTCTGTTTTAGTAACCGATAGCCAGCGAATCGTCGTTGATTCCTTACAACTGGTAGCAGATAATAACAATGGAGTACACAGCCTGAATCTGAAATCTGATTTTCTTACGGCTGGCATTCAAGGTAAATACAAATTAACGCAATTAGGCGATGTGTTTCAGCAGGCAATCAATCCTTATTACACGATATCTGCAGTGAAAGATACCATTGCTGTTGATGCCTATGATTTTACAATAACCGGGGGAGTTGTTGAAAATCCTACACTAAAAGTTTTGGTGCCCGCCCTCACGAAATTAAAGCCGGTGAATTTATCAGGGCATTTTGCAAGCGATAGCGGGTGGAATATTAATATTAAATCACCATTGATTGTTTATGGCACCAACACTATAGAAGATGTAAATATACAAGCCGGCACAAAGAATGGTGCACTGGCATTTGATGCGTTTATTAAACATCTTCAAAGCGGCACGTCATTAAACGTGTATGCAACCACGTTAGCCGGCACAATTAAAAACAACACTGTAGATTTTGCTTTACATATTAAAGACAAAAAATCGGTTGATAAATATATCCTTGGCGGTTTATTATCGCAACCGTCACCAAATAATTATAGTTTTAGTTTAAAGCCTGACAGCCTTTTACTGAATTATGCCAGGTGGACTGTGAGTGCTGATAACTCTATAAAATATATCGACAGTGATATTGTTGCCCATAATTTTGTTTTAAGCCAAAGCGGACAGCAATTAGCCATAAATACAACAGGAAGTGCTCCCAACAGTCCGTTGCAAATTGAATTTAAAAATTTTGAGATTGCAACGATTACCGGCTTTTTAGGAACCGACTCTTTGCTTGCTAACGGACTGCTTACCGGCAACGCTCTTGTAAAAAATATTCAAACTCAACCCACTTTTACAACTGACCTCACGGTAAATGATCTAAGCATTTACCAGGATACCGTAGGTAACTTCACGGCCAAAGTAAATAACAATGTTGCAAATGCTTATGACGCAAATATCGCCCTAAATGGCCGGGGAAACGATGTTAGCATAAATGGAAAATACTATGTGAAACCAGATAACAGCAGTTATGATTTTGTGGTTGATGTAGTTTCTCTTCAAATGAAGTCAATAGAAGGATTAACCAAAGGCGGCATTAAAGAAGCAAGAGGATCGCTGACGGGTAAAATCGCACTAAACGGTAGTTTGAAATCCCCAAATATTGACGGCAGGATAGGCTTTAATGAAGTTGCATTTAATGCCACGACATTAAACAGTGTTTTCAGGGTTGATAAGGAAGCCATTGCTATCATTAATAATAAAGGAATTTTATTTAATAAATTTACTATCCGCGACACTACTAATAATACTTTGGTTATTGACGGTGCAGTTAATACAACCGATTTTTTTAATTACACTTTTAATTTAACATTAAAAGCAAATCAATTTCAGGCAATTAATTCAACGGCAAAAGATAATAAGGTCTTCTACGGTAAAATGGTTTTCTCTACCAGGCTTTCTGTCAAAGGAACTCCGGAGCATCCTGTAATAGACGGAGATTTATCTATTGATGATAAAACTGACTTCACAGTAGTGCTTCCCCAGGCAGATCCGGGCATTCAGGAACGTGAGGGGGTTGTACGCTTTGTAGATTATAGCGCTACTGCCGAAGATTCAGTATTAATGGCCCCTTATGACTCGTTAAAGGTTTCTCCTTTTGTTGGCTATGATGTATCGGTAAATATTAACGTAAGTAAACTGGCCACTTTTAACGTGATTGTGGACGAAGCAAATGGGGATTTCTTAAAACTTAAAGGGACCGCTGAACTAACGGCAGGCATAGACGCAAGCGGAAAAATAAATTTAGTAGGCTCTTATGAAATAGAAGAAGGTTCTTATGACCTTTCATTTAATTTGCTTAAAAGAAAATTTTTAATACAAAAAGGTAGCCGGATTGTGTGGACAGGAGATCCAACCAGCGCCCAACTTGATGTTACTGCAATTTATATTGCTAATGCAGCTCCTATTGATCTCGTTCAGGACCAATTAGGTTCAGATGCATCCAATACAACTATCTACAAGCAAAAGTTGCCTTTTGAAGTGCATCTTTTATTAAAGGGCGAACTTTTAAAACCCGATATAACTTTTGACATTATTTTGCCTGAAGAAAAAAATTATAATGTTTCAAAAGCAGTTCTTAACACAGTTTCAGATAAACTCACCATCATGCGCCAGGAACCTGCCG
>CAWBII010000019.1:0-191267 GCA_963788795.1 uncultured Chitinophagaceae bacterium | reverse complement strand
ACAAAATAATACAGTTCTCAATGCATTATCACTAAACCATTTTTCATTTTCGTCGTGAAATAAAGTTTTTCTTTTAAATAAATCTTCATTGTCAAGGAAATAAATCTGCAATCTTGCATTCGGGAGAGAAGCGACTTTAATTACCAAAGGGAAATCATCACCATCAATAGATACATTAATTCCTGAAAGCCTCACCACCTCATGTAGCCTGTGCCTGCGTTCATTAATAAGACCAAACCGCGGCATAATACAACGTACTTCCATTCCGCTTTCATTCGACTTAACTGCAAGCCTGTTTACAATTTCAGCAAACTCGGTCATTTCCAAATAAGGCGACATTTCGTTTGCAATAAATAAAATTCTTTTCTTTGTTGACATTTGCAAATAGTTAAATTAGCTTTAACAGTTTTTTTAACAGGCGGCGAAGTTACAATAATTTTTTTGTTAACACACGTTAAACTCAATATTGAGCGACATTACAACGCAGCAATGATATTATTTAAACACTCAAAAGACCTGCAGGCATACGTCAATGAAGTAAAATATCAAAACCTGTCCATCGGTTTTGTTCCAACTATGGGCGCTTTACATAAAGGTCATTTATCATTGATTTCTCAAAGCAAAAAGAACACGGACGTAACAATCTCAAGCATTTTCGTAAACCCTGTTCAGTTTAATAATATTGATGACTTTAAAAATTACCCCTATACAATTGAAAAAGATATTTTATTTCTGGAAGAAAGTGGATGTGATATTTTATTTATACCATCCGAAGATGAGATTTATCCTGATGCCGCGTCAAAAAATAAGCATTATGATCTTGGCTATCTTGAAAAAGTTTTAGAAGGAAAATTTCGTCCCGGGCATTTCCAGGGAGTTTGTCTTGTTGTTGAAAGATTACTTGATATTGTTGATCCCACTCATTTATTCCTGGGACAGAAAGATTATCAACAATGTTTGATCATAAAAAAGCTGATCAGCATCATGAATAAAAATATTAAAGTAATGATTTGCCCGGTTCTTCGTGAAAAAAATGGCCTTGCCATGAGCAGCCGAAATCTGAGACTTAGTGAAGAAGAAAAAAAAATGGCATCTCACTTATTTAAATCATTAACCTATATTAAAAAAAATCTTTTACCCGAAAATTTTCTTCAATTAAAAAGCAAAGCAATTATAAAACTTGAAAAGAAAGGATTTAATATAGACTACCTGGAACTCGCCAATAGCAATAATCTTGAAATTGTGCAAGACAGTCATGAGTCTGAAAATCTCATCATTTTAATTGCAGCATTTTTAAACAGTGTAAGATTAATTGATAACGTTTTGGTAAGAAGTTAATATTAATTCTGTTTGTTATCTTGTAGCCTATAAGCCTGTTATGCGAAAGAAATTTTTCAGTGTTTTACAATACTTATTTTTTTTGGGAATAGGAATTTTCCTTACCTGGTGGCAGTTTAATAAAATGACACCCGTTGAGCAGATTCAATTCAGAGAATCCTTGTTGCATGCAAAGTATATAATTATTTTACCAATTATTTTTATTGCGATACTAAGCCATATAAGCAGGGCGATGCGATGGAAGATTATGATTGAGCCAATGGGTTACCATCCTTCTACAGCCAATACTTTTTATGCAACAATGTGTGGCTATTTGTTGAATACCTTTATTCCACGGGCCGGAGAAATTTTGCGATGTACCCTTCTTGGCCGTTATGAAAAGATACCCGTAAATAAGCTGGTAGGAACTATTTTAACTGAGCGTGTATTTGACCTATGTTGCTATGTTGTTTTTATAATATTTACTATTTGTATACAGGTAAGTACTGTAAGTAATTTTGTAAAAAATAAGCTCTCAGCTATATCGGATAAAAATGCCCATTTTCCTTTATGGCAAACATCTGTTATAGTTTTAATTGCCGGCATAATAATTTTTATTTTCATAAGATGGATTCTAAAAAATTATCCTACACACCGGCATATTATTAAGCTGAGAGGTATTCACATAGGGTTGAAAGAAGGTTTTACGTCTATATTGCGTTTAAAAAGAAGGCGGGCGTTTATTTTTCATTCTATATTTATCTGGAGCATGTACCTGTTGGAAATATATATCGGGTTCCAGGCGCTTAGCGCTACGTCAGGGCTTGGTCTGGGAGCGGCTTTCAGCGTATTGTCTCTGGCAACATTGGCCATGATTGTTGCGCCCGGCGGCATCGGAGCGTTTCCGGTTGCTGTACAGCAGGTATTATTAATTTACTCAATTGATAATGTGTCATTCGGATGGCTGATGTGGACTGTAGCAACGGGAATTATTATTGTATTTGGCTTAATAAGTTTTGGTTTATTAATTTATACAAATAAAAAAAGTAATGAAACAAAGCAACAGAATTCATGAAAGAATTTTTTCGGTCGAGCAGTTATTATCCCAGGTAAAATGGTGGCGATTGATTAATAAAACTATTGCTTTTACAAACGGGGTATTCGATATTTTGCACGAAGGACATATAAAAGTATTATCGCAGGCGGCCTCGTTTGCAGATGTTTTAGTTGTAGGGGTAAACAGCGATGCTTCTGTAAAAAAATTAAAGGGAAGCGAAAGGCCCATTAACAATCAACAGTCCCGTTCATTAATTCTTGCGTCATTAATAATGATAGATGCCGTAATAATTTTTGATGAAGACACACCGTTGAATCTTATTAAAAGCATTATGCCCGATGTATTAATAAAAGGAGGCGATTATAATCCTGCAACAATAGTGGGCGCTAAAGAAGTAATTTCGAATGGAGGAAAAATAGAAATTATCCCGTTAGAAGAAGGCTTTTCAACTACCGGAATTATAGAAAAAATGAAAAAAAATTAAGATAATAACGTTTATGGATAAACGAAGAGTAATCGTAAGAGATATCAGTTGGCTTGCATTCAATGGAAGAGTGCTCCAGGAAGCGGGAGATGAAACAGTACCACTTCGCGAAAGGATACGTTTCCTGGGAATCTTTTCCAGTAATCTGGATGAGTTCTTCAGGGTACGGGTTGCCACATTAAGACGAATGATAGAATTTGGCAGCAAAGCAAATATGCATCTTGAACAAACTCCTGAAAAAATTCTTGAAGAAATTAATGTAAAGGTTACCAATCAACAAAACCAGTTTAACCGCACATGGGCCAACATTCTAACGGAACTTAAAAATCAGAAAATATTTTTAATTACAGAAAAACAACTCAATCGCGAACAACAGAAATTTGTACTTTCTTATTTTAATGATAATGTAAGAAGCAATATTGTTCCGCTCATGATTGAAAACATCCAGGAGTTTCCCACGCTTAATGATAAATCAATTTACCTTGCCTGTAAACTTTCTGCAAAAGATGAAGGCACTCCGCAGCGATTTGCATTGGTTTCAGTTCCATCGAGGCTGCAAAGGTTTATAATTCTTCCTTCTGCTGCGGAAGAAAAATATATTATTTTACTGGAAGATATCATTAGGTTTTGCCTTCCTAATATTTTTTCTTATTTCGGGTACGACACGTTTTCATCCAACATTATAAAAGTAACAAGAGATGCTGAAATAGATATTGATAATGATGTATCCACTTCCTTTATACAAAAAATTGAAAGAGGCTTAAAAAACAGGAAAAAAGGAAAACCTGTGCGTTTTATTTTTGATAAGGATATTGATAGCTTATTGCTGAATTATCTCATTAAACGTTTGGGACTAACCAATAAAGACAATATTCAATCGGGAAGCCGTATTCATAATTTTAAAGATTTTATCAATTTTCCTGATTCGGTATTTGAAAGAAAAAATCCAAGAAAAAAACCTTTTGTTCATCCCCTTTTGCAAAACGCTAACAGCGTTACTAATGTAATATTGAAAAAAGATGTGTTACTCAATTTTCCCTATCATTCATTTGATTCATTAATTGATTTATTGATAGAAGCAGCCATAGCGCCCGACGTGGTGAGCATTAAATTAACCTGCTACAGGCTTGCAGCCGGTTCCAATATTATTAATGCGCTTACTAACGCTGTGCGTAACGGTAAGTCTGTAACAGTAGTTCTTGAACTGAGAGCAAGGTTTGATGAAGAAGCGAATCTTGAATGGAAAGAGCGTTTGGAAGAAGCAGGCGTAAAAGTTTTTCTCGGAGTTCCTAATTTAAAAATACATGCGAAACTCTGTCTCATAAAAAAAAGAATTAATAACCAAACTATTCATTTTGGTTTTGTAAGCACCGGGAATCTTAATGAAAAAACCGCTCGCGTATATGGCGATCATTGCCTCTTAACAAGCGACCGGCATATAATGGCGGATGTAAACAGGATTTTTAATTACCTGGAAAATCCAAAAAATATGCAGTCGCTCAAAGCGTGCAAAAGATTAATTGTAAGTCCTGTTTCTCTTCGAAGACAACTTCATTTACTTATTGATAGAGAAATAAAAAGTGCCCGTGAAGGAAAGAACGCTTCCATTATTTTAAAATTAAATTCACTCAGTGATGAAGAACTGATAATTAAATTATATGAAGCCGCGAGAGCAGGCGTAAAAATAAAAATGATTATACGCGGTATTTGCTGCATGTTTACTGAAAACAAAAAATTTATAAAGAAAGTAAAAGCAATAAGCATAGTGGATGAATACCTGGAACATGCACGGATAATGGTTTTTCATCATGCCGGGAAAGAAAAGGTTTTTATTTCTTCTGCAGACTGGATGGTTCGAAATATTGATCACCGGGTAGAAGCCACCTGCCCGATATACGATAAAGAAATTCAAAAGGAATTGAAAGAAATACTAAACATTCAACTGGCAGACAATGTAAAAGCCAGAATTCTTGACAACGAACTTTCCAATATATACGTGGAAAGTGAAAGCACAAAGAAGGTGCGTTCTCAGATTGAAACATACAACTATCTCTTAAAGAAAAAATATACACCTGGTGAAATTATCAGCAATTGATATTGGAAGTAATGCCGCAAGATTGCTAATCTCCGAAGTACGTGTAGACGAAAAAAATAAAGCTTCTTTTACTAAAGTATCTCTGATAAGAGTACCCTTGCGACTTGGCTTTGATGTTTTTGAAACGGGCAGAATTTCTGAACACAAGACGGAGCTTTTATTGCATACAATGAAAGCCTACATTAATTTATTGCATGCTTATGAAGTTAAATATTTAAAAGCCTGTGCTACGTCTGCCATGAGAGATGCAAGTAACAGTGAAGAAATAATTTCATTGGTAAAAAATGAAACGGGAATTGAAATTGAAATTATTTCAGGAAGCGATGAGGCTTCATTAATTTACGAAAATCACATTGCTGAAAATTTAGATAAAGAACATTCTTATTTATATATTGATGTAGGCGGAGGCAGTACAGAACTTACTTTTTTCAGCAATAATAAGCTCGTTTTTAAAGATTCATTTAATATAGGAACTATACGACTTCTTAAAAATAAAGTAACAGATGTACTATGGGATGAAATGAAAAATGATATCAGAGAAAAAACAAAAGGACACAAAGAAGTTGTTGCAATAGGTTCCGGGGGAAATATCAATAAAGTGTTTACACTAAGCAGGCGTAAAGATACAAAGTCCCTCCCACTCGATCTTCTACGCGATTTTTATAAAGAGCTCAGCAATGTTTCTATGAGCGATAGGATAAGTATTTATAATCTTCGTGAAGACCGGGCCGACGTTATTGTTCCTGCTTTGCAGATATACGTGAACGTTATGAAGTGGGCAAACGCTACAGAAATTTATGTTCCTAAAATTGGTCTGGCAGATGGATTGGTGCAACATTTATGGGAAGAAGTAAAAGAGAAGGTATGAAATATGAATTATGGGAAATTAAATTTTAGCTTTCGTAAGCCCCAATTCCCTTTCAAATCTCACCACTTATATTTTATATTTCATCTCTCAATATTTTATTTTTCCTGAATAAATATTTCTACATTTACTCCGCGAACGCTCAAAAAGGATTTGTTTTATTCTAATGCAGAGCCATCTCCCTCCTGTCGCTTTCTTTCTTTTAAAACTTATGCTATGTCAGTAAATAAAGAAGTAAAAAAGATAACAACCAATACATTGTTAAGAATGAAGTTGGTTGGTGAAAAAATATCCATGATTACTGCTTATGATTATTCGTTCGCAAAAATATTTGATGCTGCCGGGATTGATATAATACTCGTGGGCGATAGCGCCAGCAATGTTATGGCAGGACACGAAACAACCTTGCCAATAACATTAGATCAAATGATCTATCATGCATCTTCGGTTGTGCGTGGCTGTGACAGATCGTTAATTATTGTTGATTTACCTTTCGGAAGTTACCAGGGCAACAGCAAAGAAGCATTGAGCTCCACCATAAGAATTATGAAAGAAACAGGAGCACACGCTGTTAAATTAGAAGGGGGAGAAGAAATTCTTGAATCAGTAAAACGAATTTTAAGTTCGGGTGTGCCGGTGATGGGGCATCTTGGATTAACACCTCAATCCATTTATAAATTTGGAACGTACACCGTTAGGGCAAGAGAAGAACAGGAAGCGGAAAAACTTAAAAAAGATGCTTTGCTTTTGCAGGAAGCAGGGTGCTTTGGTATAGTGCTTGAAAAAATTCCTGCATTACTTGGCAAAAGAAGTTTCTGAAAGTCTTTCTATACCAACCATTGGCATTGGCGCAGGCAATTCCTGCGACGGGCAGGTATTGGTAATGCATGATATGCTTGGCATTACTACAGAATTTAAACCACGGTTTTTAAGAACTTATTTAAACCTTCACAAACAAGTTACGGGCGCGGTTCAACAATATATTAAAGATATAAAAGCAAAGGACTTTCCTAATGAGAATGAACAATATTGATTCATTCAATTGTGATTTGTATTCTTTTTTCGTTTGCCGGATTCGCATTTTTTTCCCAGCTCCTGCTTTGAAAAAAATAAATATTTACAATTCCCGGCTTAATCGCCGTAATTGTAAAAACTTCATCAGCGCTGGCTCCCACAGGTTTTCGGTTTAGCGTTGTCCGTTAGCGCATAATCTTTTGATATTGATTACAAGATCTTTATTGCCGTCAATTGTATAATTCCATTGATAACCTGCGGTAGCAAGACCTTTTAAGTTTATTGAAGTAGCCTCTCCTGTTTTTAATTTTATTTCTTCGGTGTTGTCAGACATGTTTAAAAAATTTTATTTATTAAAATCATGTTGCAAATTATTAAATAAAAAAAGAACCCCCATTTAATTAGCGGGAGTTCTTCGTCTGAAAAACCAAAACAACAATTATCAAAACCTTATTGTCCAGAAATCATCGCATAAATTAGCGCTGGAAATATATGCATAGGGCATATAAAAATATCCTTTTATTGCCCAGTCGGTTCCCCATGAATTTCTTATAATAAAGCAACGCTTACTTTCATCGTAACCTACCGCCATTACTGCATGTCCGCCAACAACTTTTTCACTTGGCTTAGGCATTGGCATCATGCCGGTTTGAGCCAGGGCCTGGCTTTCGAAGCTTTCGTACACAGTAAAACCAAAGACAAAGGGATATCCTTCAGAAAGACACGATTGCAACTGCGGCAAATTAGTATTGGTTAATCTCTGGTAACTTTTTATTGTTGATTTCAACGCGTCAGTATAACATTTCTGCGGTGGCTTATCAGCAAATTTAGTAATGTCATATTTCCACTCTTTCTCAGGACAAATGCCTGATGTGTTTAATGACTTTATTCCATCTCTTATGTAAGCGCCGCTATCGGAATTAACGGTGTTAATCGCTACCCTTTCATTATAATAAAGAAATAATCTTGAAGGCATAAAGTCTTTTAGCTTTTGTTTTTTCCTGCTAAACTCAAAAGCTCCCGATAATGCGTTGGCTGTACAGCTTCCCAGTTGTCCCTGGTTATATACTTTCGGGCATTTATTTCGCAGGTCAATTTTTGCGGGTAATTTTTTCATTACCATCATGGGCGCTGAATACATTAGGTCCCGCTGATCAGGAAGATCAGGTACCCATCCAAAACCAAATGTTGCAATTTTTTTTGCTGATGAACTTATTGCTTTACTCATAAAAAACAATTTAAAAGGTTATAAATAATTTTAAAAATTTCCTGTGAGCATAACAAAAGGATAGCAATGAAGTGTAGCGGAGTTCAATCAAATAACCAGGCTAAAAATCTTTGGGTTGTTAAAAGTAATAAGAATAAAAATTAAATGCAATAGCTTTTCATCATAAGATTGTAAATGTTATAAACATCCATAGTTTTGCGCAAAATAAAAGACATGGATTTTTTAAAAAGATTGCAGGTTTCTTCTGACAATAAAGGCGTATCTACAGGCACTAAATGGTTGCCCGTTTCCTCAGGTGAAAAAATAGAATCATCATCTCCTGTTGATGGAAAAAAAATTGGAACTGTAAGTGTATGTAACGATAAAAATTATAACCTGGTAATTGAAACAGCACAAAAAGCATTTATTGAATGGCGCTTGTGGCCTGCTCCAAAAAGAGGAGATATTGTAAGACAAATTGGAGATGAATTAAGAAAAAATAAAAGTGATCTTGGCAAACTAGTTAGCTATGAAATGGGAAAAAGTTTGCAGGAAGGAATGGGCGAAGTGCAGGAAATGATTGACATCTGCGATTTTGCTGTTGGGCTTTCACGGCAATTATACGGACTTACCATGCACAGCGAAAGGCCGGGGCATAGAATGTATGAACAATATCATCCGCTCGGAATTGTAGGAATCATTTCAGCATTTAATTTCCCTGTAGCCGTATGGAGCTGGAACAGTATGCTGGCAATGGTTTGCGGAGATGTTTGTGTGTGGAAGCCATCAGAAAAAACACCGTTGTGTGGTGTTGCCTGTCAGCAAATAATTGCAAAAGTTTTTAAAGAAAATAATGTTCCTGAAGGTGTTTGTAACATTATTACAGGCGGCAGAGAACAAGGCGAATGGATGAGCGAAGACAAAAGAATTGCCTTGATTTCTGCAACCGGTTCTACAAGAATGGGCAAAGCAATTAGTGAAACTGTTGGCGCACGATTAGGAAAATGTTTCCTGGAACTTGGTGGCAACAATGCAATCATAATTTCGAACAATGCCGATCTTGATATGGCATTAATTGGTTGTTTGTTTGGCGCAGTAGGCACTGCCGGGCAACGTTGCACCACAACACGAAGACTGATCATTCATGAAGAAGTGTATGATGATTTTAAAAAGAAATTAGTAAAAGCATATAACCAATTAAAGATTGGCAATCCGTTACAGCAGGAAAATCATGTTGGGCCATTGATTGATAAAGATGCGGTGGAGATGTATCTTAATTCTATTGAGGCATGTAAAAAACAAGGCGGCAAATTTATTGTGGAAGGTGGCGCACTTACCGGCAAAGGTTTTGAAAGCGGTTGTTATGTAAAGCCATGTATTGCAGAAGTAAAAAATGATATGGAAATTGTGCAGCATGAAACATTTGCTCCTATATTATATCTGATAAAATATAAAACGATTGAAGAAGCGATTGCATTGCAAAATGATGTGCCGCAGGGATTATCGAGTTCCATATTTACATTAAACATTCGCGAAGCAGAATAATTTCTTTCACAGGCAGGCAGCGATTGCGGAATTGCCAATGTAAACATTGGAACATCCGGTGCAGAAATTGGCGGCGCCTTTGGCGGCGAAAAAGAAACCGGCGGCGGACGAGAAAGCGGCAGCGATGCCTGGAAAGCCTATATGCGCCGGCAAACCAATACCATTAATTATACAGATAAGCTTCCGCTGGCGCAGGGGATAAAGTTTACGGTGTAAAATTGTGTGACTAGTTTTTTTATCGTTGCAATGAGCGAAGCTATGCAGCAAATTCAAAAAGTAGCTGTTGTTTTAAACTATTTTATTGAAAAGAATATTTTATTGAATACTTACTACTTTCACTAAAGTGTTTCGTAGCCTGATTATAAAGAAATACATACTTTATCGGTAGCTTTTTAAAAGGATTAGAAATTGAATAATTAATAGTGTCATTTCCAATGATTTTATAATCATACCAAACACTATCTTTAGAGATACCATTTGTCAATACTAATTTGCCTGTAAAAGCAATATCATTATATCCATCCTTATTTACATCCGCTACTTGTATACTTAGTTCATAAGGTTCATAAACAGTGTGATCTTCACAAGCATCATATGTCTCAGTTTGGTAGTTAATATAACCATCATAAACATTTTGCAAAGTATCTGTACTAACCTTATATATTTCATGTCCACCATTTCCCCTTGCGGATGATGTTACAGTTACCAGAAATGGATTTTCGCCAGGAAATATTTTTAGAAATCGGAATCTTAAAGCTGAAAACAATTTTACAAGTTTTCCATTAGAATTAAATATGCATTGATATTTCCATGGGAAACCGGCTTCACATCCATCTCCATAATCATACTCAATTAAAATATAATCTTTATCACTTCCATAAATCTTAAACTTCTTATAATAAGTAATACGTTGCCTTAATTTAGAAACGTCTACAAGATTGCATAATTCCAAATGCTCAATTCTTTTTAATTCATTAATAAAATAAACTGAATCTCTTATAAACGGGAATGATTTTATTAAACTAGAAACATCGACGGAGTCTTTTTTTACATCGAATTGATTATTGCTTGAATCTTTATTGCTACTTTTCTCAGATACTGGTACTGTAGATAATAACCTCTTTTTGGGAGTATTGGAACAGCCCGTTGATATAAATAATATTGCTATAAAGATTGATTTCATCAAGTTGTAATAAATTTTGATAAAGAATGGATCTCAATATTACTAATAATTTACAGGAGATATACCGATAAGGATTTATAAGTGAATGTGCATTTCTTGAACTCTCTTAATAAGTTTGCTTCGTCGTCGTGCCTCCTCCCCGCAATGACGTGACTTGGAAAAAAAACACCAATCCGGGATTTTCAACATAAGGGTTTGAACACATTTTTTCCTATGTTAGATTTTCAAGATGCTACAAAAAAACTTTTTTGCCCTATCCGAACTTTTCAACATGCCACAAAAAAACTTTTTTGCCCTATCCGAACTTTCTAACATGCCACAAAAAAACTTTTTTGCCCTATCCGAACTTTCTAACATGCCACAAAAAAATGTTTTTGCCTTATGTTGTTTTTCTAACATAAGGGTTTAAAGAGAATTTGCCCTATGCTAACTTTTTAACATGCCACAAAAAAATGTTTTTGCCTTATGTTATTTTTCCAACATAAGGGTTTAAAGAGAATTTGCCTTATGTTGTTTTTCTAACATAAGGGTTTAAAGACATTTTGCCCTATACGAAATTTTCGAAATACAGGTTTAAAGACATTTTGTCCTGTGCCTTATCATTTTTAATAATCAAAGTCTACAAAGTCAAGCTGCCGTACGCCACTATAGGTCATAAAATAATAAAAGCAGTTGCCTGTGCGTATTAAAGGGCAATATCCTGAAGATTTTAGCAACCAAATTATTTTTCCATCGCAATAGCCGAAGATGTGCGTATCATTAATTCTGTTTCCCTCAGCGTCCAGGAGCGGAGTAGTACCCTTTTCTTTTTTTCCCAGCCTCACGTTAGTCAGCGAGGGAGCATTGTTTGCAAACTCATTAGCCGATGCATACAAGCCTTCCTTACAAGGTTGGTATAATATGGGTATTTTAAAACGCTCATCATAATAATGTTTATACACTTCTTCTTTAGTGAAAGCTTTTTTAGTGAGTGTCAAATCCCAACTGGTGTTGTTGAGTTTATGTTCAAACGCCTGCAGCGCTGGCATCAACAAAAAATCTCTTATAGTAATTGCGAATTCTTTTTTGCCAACGCTTACCCACTTTACTAACGTAGTATCTATTTTAAAAGCCGCATAATATGCATCGCCGGCATGTAAAAAAACTTCGGCATTTATCTTTATTTCTCCGTAAGCGCTGTTGGCATAGTCCCCCTCCAGTATAGTATCTTTCCTGCTACACTTCAGTTTTTTTATAAAGCATACCAGTTCTGTATCGCCATTGTTATTTAAATTATTCCTGTAAAAATGGTTGAAGTAGTTAGTTAAGCTGATGGCGGTAGGGCCATCGGTGTTTATTTTATCGTTTTCAATATAAGGAACAAGGGCTTTATTTTTTAAGTAGGAATGAATACCTATTTGCGATGTATCGAACCGTACATCTTCTACCTGTATGGTTTTAAAAGGAAACCGCACAGGTAACGCATAAGCGCTCTCACCATCAAGGGTAAACGATAATCTTGTTACATCAGGCAAATGCAGGCTATCTCTTCTATATTCATCACCTGGCTGGCTATACGTATATAACGTAAGCAGCATACACGAAATTATCAATACGCAACGTTGCACAGGCCGGTAATTTTGCCAAAAATAGATGCTTGTGTTTAATTTTCAAGACAGGGCCATAAAACCCGGTGACAACAACAATAAAAACAGCAGACTAATAACGCGGTTGATTTTTAGGATTGTTTTCCCGGCTAACAGGCGGCCTTTCAAGTTTTATTAAATAGCTTTATGAAAAAAAGATTTTTTAATTACTACCTATTCGTTGTAACAGTAAACCAGGGAATGTGCAACAAGCCTTGTTTAAATACAACGTTTACGGTATCACCGATATCTACGCTTCGATAAATGTGACCATGAACATCAACTTCTTCTTTTGTTTCTCTTGGTACCCGATGCGCTTAAAGTTAAGAAGTATGATGTACTTTTTCCATGGATATGCGATGGTTAAGCACAGCGGCTTTATAAATTTTCGCCGGTGAGTTTTCGAGCGCACAATTTAATTGTAGTGTACTTGCAAAACCATATATGGTGGCAAATATGAACATGATGATAATTTGTGGCTTTACCGGAGTAGGCTTATTAATTCCGTTTTTAAATAATAATGTAAAAAAAATATAGTTATACCTAAAACAGGTAACCAAGGTTATCCGATTCATAAATTGTATAATTATTCAATGAAGTAAGCAGTGTAGAAAGGGCTGGAAAAAGTAGGCCAATAAATACATTTGGATGAACACTTCTTTTAGGACTTGATAAAAATTTTATTAATCCTTTGCTATTTGCAATAACTACAATACCAATTAAAGGATATAATATTGAGAGAACTACAGTTGTAACAGTAATATTAAAAACTAGCACAGCAACACTAACCGCTACACCAATAATATTATATATATGGGCAACTTTTTTTGCATTCTTAAGTTTTTGTTCCCGCTCAGTTTCACTTAGTCCTAATTCCGAATCGTGTAAAATTTTATTATGTTCATCTGCAAGATCAATTGCGTCCAGGTCTTTACAGTTGCTACTTAGCCATTCTCTTAATTCGCGATTATTTTTTAGGTCACTATAATTACCTATTTTAAGTCTGGTATCCCCGGAATTAAGAGGTTCAATAATTATAATTTTTTCTTCTATCCGTACACCTTTTATTGATTTAATAAATAATTCTTTTGTTGAAAAAAGCCCGATAGTTACAATTCTGTCATCATATATTATCACTTTTCTTTTGAAAATATTTATAAAAACTAAAATGCTTGTAATAAGCATTAGTGTTGGAATGATATTAAACCATTCGGGTGTTTTTGATGTATGAGGCATGTTAAAAAAAATTATACCAACAACAAATATTATCGCACTAAATATTCCATAAGATATTTTTGCTCCCAAAGAAACCGGGTATTCTTTTTCCATAATTTTTCTTATATACTTATTTATTATTATTTGAATTAACAAAGCAATCTCCTTTAAATAAAATTATCTCACACTCATACTTTACTTAAAAACGTGCAGTTGCTAAAAATATCAGTTATAATTATTCCATGCTCTATAGAAAGCGCAGAAGAAAATGAAATATACATTTCGGCGCCATTGGTTGCCAGCAGAAGGCCATCACATTTTGAAATTTTATCTAAGAATAATACATCAAACGTTTGTTGAATAACATCTTTCTTGTCTGACGTTATAAAATACCTTTCACTAAATTGCTCACTCTGTGCAAAATTTATATCATGATGAATAAAGTGGCTGATAAATTTATCAACTTTTGATTCGGGGCGTATAAAAGTATTTCCAAGGTCAATGTTGCTTTTTGCAATACCTATAAGTTGCAGAATATGTTGAGCAATAGAAGTTGGATACCCCATATTCGAAGGAGGATATCCAAAGTCAATTGCGCATTGCGCTATATAAAAACTACCTGTATTGCATTTTATTTTAAATAAATTCTCGAATGAAAAATTTTTTGTTTCGTTAGGAGTTCTTATAGTACTCATGGTTTGCTGATATAACTTTTCTTTTTCTTTACCGGTTATTATTTCTAAAGCATTGCGCTGTTGTATAGCATTGTAAGATTCTTCCAAAAGATTTCTATCAATAATAGTGGAATTGTAGAAGTTAACATGCGAGTTCTGTGTCCAATTAAAATTTCTTAGTATCAAAACAATAAAGCACCTACTAATACTTTTATCAAATGTAAATGCTTGTGTTCATCTTTTCAAAATCAACTTCAAAAATTTGGAAAACAAAAGAAGGCAATAAAAGAGCACCGCCTCTCTTCGGGAACTCTGATTAACATAAAAATTGTATAATACTTTATAAGCGGTCTTAATTATTAAATTAATTTCCAAATATTTGCAGTTTGAAACTTCAACCAACTAAAAATGAAATTTAAGAGTAGACAATTTTTTACACTATTGGCTTTTATTGCCTGCCTGCCGGCAATGCCTTTTGCACAGGGCACTTCACAAAAAGATAAATTAGTAGCTCCGCACAACTGGCACGAATTGGATAGAACTGAAACAGGCTATTATGGAATTAGCCTGGATAAAGCTTACCAGTTTCTGCAAACAAGAAAACCTAACACAGTAGTAGTTGCAGTAATTGACAGCGGCGTTGATACACTGCAAGAAGATTTGAAATCAGTACTATGGCATAATCCCGGAGAAATACCCGGTAATGGTATTGACGATGATCATAACGGTTATGTAGACGATGTATACGGCTGGAACTTTATTGGCGGGAAAGATGGACGCAATTTACACCAGGATTCTTATGAAGGCGCCAGGGTATATTGGAAACTTCATGAAAAATATGGAGATGACATTCCGGATACAAGCAATATGAAACCGGAACAGAGAAAAGAAGTAGATGAATACCTGCGTGCAAAAGAAAAAGTTATAGGAACAGTCGATCCAAAAGAATTGGTATTCATGCAAAGAATTCTTCCTCCGTTGGAAAGAGGAGATTCTATTATTGCAAAAGATCTTGGTAAAACCGAGTTTACAGGAAATGATCTAAAAACGTATACCCCCACCGAACCCGATGCCAAAACTGCTGCAAGTATTTACCTTAATATTTGTAAACTTAATAATGATTATGAAATTTCCAACACAGATATACTCGAAGATTTGAGAGGGCAGATTCGCAAAGCTGAAGCAGGAAGCACTCCTCCTCAAAATTTTCGGGCTGACATTGTAAAGGATGATGAGAATGATATTAATGATCGCAATTACGGCAACAATGATGTAATGGCCGGAACTCCTTCTCATGGTACACATTGCTCAGGAATTATTGCCGCAGCCAGAAATAATGGATTAGGAATGGATGGTGTTGCGAACGATGTAAAAATAATGATGGTACGTGCAGTGCCCGACGGCGACGAGCATGATAAAGATATTGCCAATGCAATCAGGTATGCGGTTGATAATGGTGCAGAGGTTATCAGCATGAGTTTTGGTAAAGATTTCTCTCCCGGCAAAAGTTGGGTAGATGATGCGGTAAAATATGCGCAAAGCAAAGATGTACTTTTGGTGCATGCCGCAGGAAATGATCACAAAAATATTGATACTGCTGCAAATTTTCCTAACCCTGTTTTTGCGGATAATTCGGGAAGAGCTAAAAATTTCATCACCGTAGGTGCCAGCGGTGATTCTACTAACGGTGGCTTTACTGCAAGCTTTAGCAATTATGGAAAGAATGAAGTAGACGTATTTGCACCAGGAGTAAATATTTATTCTACTTTACCGGGCGGAAACAAATATGGAAATTATTCAGGCACCAGCATGGCATGCCCTGTGGTTGCCGGTGTCGCAGCTTTAATTCGTGAGTACTTTCCTGATTTAAGCGCTGAACAGGTTAAATATGTAATTGACAAATCTGCCACACCCATAACCGAAAAAGTTATTTTACCCGGAACACAAAGTACCCCGGGCGGAGATGCGGACCAGGAGCCTCAAATGGTTAACCTTTCTGATATTTCAGTATCAGGCGGAGAGGTAAATGCTTACGAAGCAGTGAAACTTGCGTCTACTCTAAAGGGCGAAAGAGATATGAAGATGAACACGCTTCCAAAATCAAAGGTAAAAAGAGAAAAAAGAGGATAACGATTTATAAAAAATTATTTGAAACCTAACATGCTTTACAGATGTTAGGTTTTTTTATTTATTAATTTTGTAATATAAATGATATTATGACAAAGCCTTCCGCAACTACTTATCCTGAATATTTTCAACGATATATTGACCAGGTAAAAGAAGATGATTTGCAAACAGCATTTAAAAATCAAATGCCGGCGGCAGAAATATTTTTAAAATCTATTGGTGAAGATCTATCCACAAAGAAATATGCGGAAGATAAATGGACCATCCGCGAAGTGTTGCAACATATTATCGACGCAGAAAGAGTTTTTTCTTACCGTGCCATGTGTTTTGCAAGAAAAGAACAAGCAATTCTTCCTTCATTTGATGAAAATAGTTATGCCTTCAATTCAAATGGTAATAACAGGGCGTGGCATGAGTTGATAGAAGAGTTTGCGGCTACACGAAAATCAACCGAATATCTTTTTAATAGCTTTACAGATGAGGCATTAAATACAGTAGGCAAAGCGAGCAATTATACTATAACCGTAGGCGCAGTGGGATTTGTAACTGTAGGCCATGTTAACCATCATATAAGAATTATACAGGAAAGATACATCGGCGTTTAGAGTTAATAATTTATATAAAAATTCGTGTGAAAATATTTTCCGCTGAACAAATAAAAAACCGGGATGCGTTTACCATTAAAAATGAACCGGTTTCTTCTATTGACTTGATGGAGCGTGCAGCAAAAGCCTGCACTGACTGGATCACAGCAAATTTCAATAACACAACATCTTTTAAAATATTTTGTGGCAAAGGAAATAATGGCGGAGACGGACTTGCCGTTGCAAGGCTTTTATTGCAACAAAAATTTCCCGTTTCTGTTTATGTTGCTGATACTAATTCAAAAAGTTCTGATGATTTTGAGACTAACCTGCAACAATTAAAAAATATTTCATCTGAAGTTTATTTTTTAGAATCGCCGGAAGCTTTCCCAAAGGTTGAAAAGAATGAAATAATTATTGATGCATTACTGGGAACAGGCTTAAATAAAAAGCCTTCCGGAATTTTTCAAAAATTAATAACTCATCTTAATAGTTCTGGCGCTGTAATTATTGCCATAGACATTCCCAGCGGATTATACACTGATAAAAGTTCCAAAGGAAATGAGTGTATCCGTGCCCGTTATACACTTTCATTTCAGCAACAAAAGCTGGCTTTCCTGCTGCCGGAGAATGAGTCTTTTTTCGGCCAGGTAATCATTCTGGATATACAGCTATCAAAAGAATATTATGCCAATGAAAAAGCAACATTTGAATTAGTTGATAAAGATTTCATCAGACAAATTTATGTTCCGAGAAAAGCTTTTGCCAACAAAGGAAATTACGGGTATGCGTGCCTGGTAGCTGGCAGTTATGGCATGATGGGCGCCGCTGTGTTAAGTGCTAAAGCATGTTTAAGAAGTGGCGTTGGTAAACTTACCTGTTATATCTGTAAAGAAGGTTATAATATAATGCAAACTTCCGTGCCCGAAGCAATGTGCACTATATTTGGTAATACCTTTATAAAAGATATAGAAGATATAAAGAACTTTGACGTAATTGGCATTGGCCCTGGAATCGGTAAACATCTTTCTCATAAACAACTGCTGCAAAAGATTTTCAAAAATTCAAAAGGTCCCATAGTAATAGATGCAGATGCATTAAATGTATTAAGCAATTATCCTTCCTTATATAAATTTGATTCCTTCGCAAAGCATTATAACCCCCCATCCTAAAGAATTTGAGAGATTATTTGGCAAAGTTAAAAATGACATTGAACGAATTAAACTTGCTTTAAAAAAAGCAAAAGACCTGAATATTTTTATTGTATTAAAAGGCCATCATACCTTAATTGCCACTCCGGATGGAAAAGGATATTTTAATTCAACAGGTAACGCCGGCATGGCAACCGCAGGCGCCGGTGATGTACTCACAGGAATAATAACCGGTTTACTCGCTCAAAAATATTCTTCCTTAAATGCCTGCATTCTTGGGGTTTATCTGCATGGGCTTGCAGGCGATATTGCTGCTGATAAATTATCGCAGGAAGCTATGATTGCAGATGATATCATCAATCATTTAGGAGATGCATTTAAGCAAATAAATTCCTGTAAATAATTTATACGTATAAAAGTTCCAGCCTTGGAAAGCAAATGTGATTGTATTATCACGGAAGATATTGATGATTTTTATTTTTCTTCAAAAGAAGTGCTTCGGACAAAAATAGAAGTATTGAATAGTGAAGATTTTTTTGAAAAATACCTCTTTAAAGCCTCATAAAGCGGCCTTTCAGTTTATTAGCTAATTAATACTTTTTCCCCTATTTTTGCCACCCAAAAATTAAGTAATAATTGATATGGATAATTTGATTTATGTAATACCGGCGATGGGAGTTGTTGGCTTACTTTACACCTTTATTAAATTTTCGTGGGTAAATAAGCAAGATGCCGGTAATGAAAAGATGAAGGAAATCAGCACCTACATTGCAGATGGCGCAATGGCTTTTTTAAAAGCTGAATATAAAATCCTTACTTATTTTGTGATTATTGCGGCTTTGTTATTGGGTATTATGGGTTATACCAGTGTTAACAGCAGTTGGGTTATTGCTCTTGCATTTATTAGTGGTGCCATATTGAGCGCCCTTGCTGGTTTCATAGGAATGAAGGTTGCTACTAAAGCCAATGTGCGTACCGCACAGGCAGCACGCACCAGCTTATCAAAAGCATTAAAGGTTTCGTTTACAGGTGGCACTGTTATGGGTCTTGGTGTTGCAGGGCTTGCTGTTTTAGGATTAGGAGGATTATTTATAATATTAAAAGCAATTTTTGCACCGGGTGCAAGTGTTGATAGCGTTGAAATGGAACGTACTATTGAAGTACTTACCGGTTTTTCTTTGGGTGCTGAAAGTATTGCATTGTTTGCCCGTGTTGGCGGAGGTATTTATACAAAAGCTGCAGATGTTGGCGCTGACCTTGTTGGTAAAGTGGAAGCAGGTATTCCTGAAGATGATCCGCGTAATCCTGCAACCATTGCAGATAACGTAGGTGATAATGTTGGTGATGTTGCTGGTATGGGTGCTGATCTTTTTGGTTCTTATGTAGCAACTGTTCTGGCAACAATGGTGCTTGGAAGAGAAACAGCTTCTTCGGATAATTTTGGAGGAATGGCTCCTATTTTATTGCCCATGCTAATTGCAGCCATGGGAATTTTATTTTCGATCATAGGAACATTCTTTGTAAAAATATCTGACAGTGCAGGCTTGCATACAGCAGTGGTTCAAAAAGCATTGAACATGGGTAACTGGGGTTCCATTGTTTTAACTGCTATTGCGTCTTATTTTTTAGTGATGTGGTTGTTGCCGGACACGGATATGATTTTAAGAAATTATCATTTTACAAAATATGGAGTTTTTGGTGCCATCTTTGTTGGTCTTGTTGTAGGTACCTTAATGAGCATGATAACCGAATACTATACGGCCATGGGTAAACGCCCGGTAATGAGTATTGTTCGACAATCATCTACAGGCCATGCAACCAATATTATCGGTGGACTTGCAGTTGGTATGGAAAGCACTTTGCTTCCTATACTGGTTTTAGCTTCGGGCATTTATATGTCCTACTGGTGTGCAGGATTGTATGGTGTTGCTATTGCCGCTGCAGGTATGATGGCAACTACTGCTATGCAATTAGCTATTGATGCTTTTGGCCCGATTGCAGATAATGCCGGTGGTATTGCAGAAATGAGTGAGTTGCCAAAAGATGTTCGTGAAAAAACAGATATACTTGATGCAGTAGGAAATACAACAGCGGCTACCGGTAAAGGATTTGCTATTGCTTCTGCGGCATTAACTGCATTGGCTCTGTTTGCTGCATTTGTTGGTATTGCAAAAATTGATGGCATTGATATTTATCATGCTGATGTATTGGCAGGTTTATTTGTTGGTGGGATGATTCCATTTATATTTTCATCATTGGCTATTCGTGCAGTTGGACAGGCTGCAATGGCAATGGTGGAAGAAGTGCGCCGCCAGTTTAGAACAATACCTGGTATTATGGAAGGAACCGGAAAACCTGAATATGAAAAATGTGTTGCTATTTCAACCGATGCTTCTATTAGAAAAATGATGCTGCCCGGTGCTATTGCTTTAATATCACCATTGATTATTGGTTTTATTTTTGGCCCTGAAGTATTGGGTGGTTTTCTGGCAGGCGCTACCGTTAGTGGTGTATTAATGGGAATGTTTCAAAACAATGCAGGTGGTGCATGGGACAATGCAAAAAAATCTTTTGAGAAAGGTGTTGTAATAAATAGTGAAACCTATTTCAAAGGTTCAGAACCTCATAAAGCTTCTGTAACAGGCGATACCGTCGGTGATCCATTTAAAGATACTTCCGGACCAAGTATGAATATTTTAATTAAGCTGATGAGTATTATTTCTTTGGTAATAGCTCCTACTCTTGCGAAAATTCATCATGCAAAAATTGAAAAAGACCGACAGCTTAAAATAGAAAATCTGCAACTTTTAGAACAAAAAGAAACTGGTATTAACGGTGTAAAAAATAAAAATACTTTTGTTTTGGGAACGAATTATCTTATTAATAATAAGAAAGAAAATCTATCGGATAAATAAACTTCTTAATTTAATTTTTTATAAAGCCAGGAATTTTTTCCTGGCTTTTTTATGAATCGTAGTGTTGTTTACTTACAAAATTTACTTTTGTTACAGTAAATTTTTATGAAATGAAAAATAACTACCAGGTATCAATAGACGAAGCCATACAGCTTCTTAGCCACGAAAAAAGTAGGTTTGTAGAAGTGATGAAAGACGGAGAAATGACGGTAGAATATTATGCGCCGGTTATAATTGATGAACAACAGCCTCATAAAAAAGATGAGCTCTATATTATTGCTTCGGGCAATGCTGAATTTTTAAGAGATAAAGAAAAGCTAACCTGTAAAAAAGGCGATGTACTGTTTGTGCCGGCATATATGGAACACAGGTTCATTAATTTTACTGAAGATTTTGCAAGCTGGGTGATTTTTTATGGCAATGAAAAATAACTAACGGTAAAGGCTACCTGCAACTTACTATAATTTATTTTAGCTATTTTTCAATATACCAACTAACTCTGCGATTCCTTCAGTGGCGGATTTTTGAATCACGTGAAAATTATGATGAGGCGGAACGTATGGGGGATTTGTGTCAATAATATATTTAGGAACATTACCCGGTAAATAATCTATTAAGCCCGCAGCAGGATATACCTGCAGCGAAGTGCCTGCCAGAACAAAAATATCTGCGTCAGACATTACGGTGCTTGCTTTTTCAATCATTGGCACCTGCTCATTAAACCATACAACATGCGGCCTGAATTGTGTTCCATCAGGAGCAATGTCACCTAAAATAATGTCATCTCTTATTTTATAAAATGTATTGATATCTTTTTCTCCCCGCATCTTAAATATTTCCCCATGCAAATGCAATACGTTTTTCGAACCGGCTCTTTCATGCAGGTCATCTATATTTTGAGTGATTACCGTTACATTAAAATGATTTTGCAAATCTGCAATTCCTTTGTGTGCTGCATTTGGTAAAGCAGCTGCTACTTCTCTCCTTCTCATGTTATAAAAATCAAGAACCAAAGCTGGATTCTTTTTATAACCTTCAGGAGTTGCCACTTCATATACATTATATCCCATCCAAAGACCGTCATTATCACGAAAAGTTTTTAAGCCACTTTCTGCGCTGATGCCGGCGCCGGTGAGTACCACAAGATTTTTCATTAAAAAAAATTATAACAGTACTGATTAAACGAATTTTATTTTTCACCAGCCATTTCCATCACAATTTTCCATTCTTTTTCTGTTACCGGCTGAACGGATAATCTTCCTAAACGAACCAACGCCATTTCCTGCAAACGTTTATCATTCTTTACATCTGTAAGGCTTACGGGTTTCTTTAATTTTTTAAAAGGCTTTAGGTCAATTGCTACCCATTCGTCTTTTGTTGTCGGATCCTGGTAAGCTTCTTTATCAACCTTTGCGACGCCAACAATTTCCATTCCTTCATTGCTATGATAATATAAAACCTCATCACCTTTTTTCATGGCACGCAAATGTATTCTTGCTGCATAATTTCTTACACCATCCCAGGTTGTTTTTTTGTCTTTTACTAATTGATCCCAGCTATACGCAGAGGGCTCTGATTTTACTAACCAATAATTCATAAAATATTTTTTAAGAAAGATAAAAATATTTTGAGACAATACATCAGTTAAAGTTTTTGGGTGCAATTATTAATATATGAAAATTCTTCTTTAACTAAATTTTTTAATAATAAAAACCAATCAACATCCTTTCTCGTAATTCTATATTATATAAAATTATGTGTTCTGCTTGTTAAACTAAAAAGTCAAATAACTGAGCCTATTATTAATTTAAAAAACCATTAAAAATGAAACGTAAAAAAATTATTTTTTCAGCCATTGCCGGCCTGGCATTGGTTACAGGCGGTATCATTTATGCCGCCGATCACATTGACGCTCCATCAGTAACTAATCAAACCACTGACATTACAGACTTGTATGCATTCCAGGGCGCCAATACAAGTAATTTAGTTCTCGTGGCAAATACGCAAGGGCTTTTAACGCCTGCAACCACAGGAGCCGCAAAATTTGATGAGAATACTCTTATTGAATTTAATATTGACAATAATAATGACAATATTGAAGATTTGGTTATTCAATGCAAATATGATGCAGCATCAAACAGCATGAAATTTTATGGACCTGTAAAACCTTCTCAAACCGGCACTATGAGTAAGATTGAAGGAACTGAAACTGCTTCTGTGAAGGTAACGCCTTATGGAGCTTCAGCTCCAATCGTTACAACTAAAAACGGATTTTCTGTTTTTGCCGGGCCAAGAGACGATCCCTTCTTTTTTGACCTGGACCAATACCATGCAATTTTAGCAGGTACTGCAACTGGCTTTAGAACTCCCGGCGTAGACGCTTTTAAAGGTACTAACGTTATGAGCGTTGTTGTTGAAATTCCAAAAGCGGCATTAGGTGGCTCAGGCAAAATAAATGTTTGGCTTGAAACAAAGAAAAAAGTATAATTCCCAACTTATCAATTCATAATTATAAATATTATTAAAATGAAAACAACAATAAAATTATTAACGCTTCTTATTTCGGGAAGCATGATTTTCACCGCCTGTAAAGATAAAAATCCTGGTGGTGGCGCTACGGTTTATTATCAACAACAGGATCAAATGGCAAGGCCCGCTGTAAATACAGTTTTTAATGCAACAGCAGATAAAGACGCCTTCAATACAACAGCGCCTTCCGTAATGGCCCCCATTTATCAACCGAAATTTATGACCACGTTAATGGCATTAAATCCCGCGTATACTACAAATGCTTTAGGCCTCGATGCCCCTACTTTCACGGGTTTGCTGGCAACCGATGTTTTGAATGTCTCTACAACCGGCACCACAACATTCTTTGATGGCACCAATGTGCTAACTGGCCGCGCTTTGGCTGATGATGTAATTGATACGGAATTGTTGTTAATCTTTGGAGGCCCTAAAGGAACTGATAATCCGGGCTTGACCAGCGATAATGTACCCGCAAATGATGTAGCATTTTCAACTACATTTCCTTACCTGGCGCAACCTCATTAATCTGAATTTAAAATGTAAAAAACCGGAACTTGTTTTCGGTTTTTTTTATTACACTGAATTTTAATCGTTAGCCCGGTAAAACTATTCCTTCAATCACATCGTATATTTAAGAGTAGCTTGTTTTAATTTAACCCATACATCTAAAATATTTCTTATAAACAAACAATGAGAGCAGCAATTGCATATTATATGATTATACTTTACTTCACGGTAATGTTTAAGCCATTGATACCAATTGTAAAAGATACCATATCTCATACGTTTGCTGAAGCTATTCATATTGCTACAGTTCATGCTATATATGGAAGCAATCATTTGCAAAATGAGATAGCGGAATCTGATGGCGGCAACACTAACAATAAGCATCAAAACAATACTAACGGTGAAGAACAAGTGCAGATACATATCTCTGCTAAATCATGTATCTATAATTTTCTTCCCCTGGCTACTGTAAAAAATTATTTCTATTATAAATATTGCAACCTCCTCGCAGGTTATATTATAAAGTTCTCCCCTCCTCCTAAATTTTGCTGATTAAAAAAAATTAAGGTTTGTTACATTGTATCAACAAAACACTGTGTTTTCCAAAAGCATTGGTGTGATTGATATGGTTTGCCAACAATTTATTTATCAGTTAAAATTTATTATGTATAAAATCTCATTATATATATTCATCCTTTTATTTTCTATGAATGTGAATGCGCAGGTAAGCATTAAGGGAAATATTATTGATGATAAAACAAAGCTTCCGGTAGAAGGTGCTACTATTAAATTAATGCCGGCAAATGTATTTGGAGTAACAGATGCAAATGGCAGGTTCAGTTTTAAGGGTAACTATGATAACAATGCTTACATTATTGTCGATAACATTGGTTATGCAACGCAACAATTCACTGCCGGTGAATTAGCAAAGAATATCCCACTTTATATTACGCAACAACAAATTGAATTGCAGAATGTAATTATTACTTCTAATGCAGGTGATATTTATAAACCAATTAGCAAAACTGATATTGAAATGCGTGGCGTGAATAATTCACAGGAAGTGCTTAGAATTATTCCGGGAATTGTAATTAGCCAGCACCAGGGCGGCGGCAAGGCAGAACAAATATTTTTACGCGGGTTTGATGCAGATCATGGAACTGATTTTAGGGAAGATGTTGACGGGTTGCCAATTAACATGGTATCTCATGCACATGGACAGGGCTTTGCTGACAGCCACTTTATTATTCCTGAAACAATAGAGAGTGTTGATTTTAAAAAAGGGCCATACGATGCCAGCAAGGGAGATTTTGCAACTACCGGATTTGTTGATTTTAATTTAAAAGATGCACTTAATAATAATATTGTAAAATTAGAAGGAGGAATGTTTAATACATTTCGTGGGCTGGGAATGTTTAATTTATTACCAGAGAAGGCAAAAGAAAAACAGCGATCATGGTATGTCGCTACAGAGTACAGGTATTCTGATGCATACTTTGATAACCCGCAACATTTTAACCGTTTTAATTTATTTACAAAATACACTGGTAGAATATCGCACAAAAGCACGCTAACGCTTTCTGCTATTACATTCTGGAGCAAATGGAATGCATCAGGCCAGATTCCAGACCGTGCGGTTAAAGAAGGCCTGATTGGTTTTTATGGGGCAATTGATCCTCATGAAGGTGGCGTAACCTACCGGACAAACGTAAACGCAAAACTGGTTACAGCACTTGGTAACGGCGACATTATAAAAAATCAATTGTATTATTCCAACTATCATTTTGATCTTCATACCAACTTTACTTTTTATTTGACAGATACTGTAAATGGCGATGAAATAAGGCAAAGGGAAGGAAGAGACTTAATGGGTTATAACGGAAGCTATCATCACAACGGTTATATTGACGCTACAAAACTAAGAACAGACGCAGGGATAAATATACGGGCCGACCTTACTCATAATTCCGAACTTTCGCATACAGTTGACCGTTATATTCTTTTAAACAGGATAAAACTGGGAGACATTTCTGAACTAAGCATCTCCCCTTACGTAAGTGAAACATTTACTTTTAACCGCAATTTCGGTATCAATGCAGGTCTTCGGTTCGACCAATTTTATCATAAATACGATAATAAATTAGCAAGTGATACAACATTGCCAGGCATTGGTGTTTATAAAGCAACCGCAAATACGGTAAGCCCGAAACTGAATTTTTATTATCATGTAAATGATAAAATGCAGTTCTATCTCACGACAGGCAAAGGTTTTCATTCAAATGATACTCGGGCTGTTGTGGTAGAAAATGGTTATGATATTTTGCCTTCAGCATACAGTGCAGATTTGGGAACTGTATTTAAACCGGTTAATAAAGTAATTATCAACGCGGCTATCTGGTATATATATCTTCAACAGGAATTTGTATACGGCGGCGATGGCGGTGATGTAGAATTCAGCGGTAAAACAAAACGTGCTGGCTTTGATTTCTCCGGCCGCTATCAACCGATAAAATCGTTATACTTTGATGTTGATGTAAACTATGCCCATGGCCGTTCTATCAACGATCCCAAAGGACAAAATTATATTCCACTCGCACCTATATGGACAAGTACTGGTGGTATTACATATACAAACAAGAATGGATTGAACGGAAGCTTGCGTTACCGTTATATTGGTGACAGGCCGGCCAATGAAGATTATAGCCTCACTGCTACGGGCTATTTTATTGCCGATGCTGTGATTAACTATACAAAGCCGAAATATGAAATTGGCCTTGTTATAAATAATATTTTAAATACCAAATGGAAAGAAACGCAGTTTGATACAGTAACAAGATTAAAAGGTGAAGCGGCTCCTGTTGATGAAATCTGTTTTACACCAGGAACAAAATTTTCTGCAAAGCTTAGCTTTTCTATTTTTTTCTAACAGATAAAAAAATATAATGGAACAAATTAATCCAAATAAAAAAGGATACTATTCAAAAGTTATTGGCATCATCATTTTAAGCTTAGTAATAAGCAATACCTTATTTGCTCACACTGTTGTTGGCGAGCTTGAAAAAATGTCTGGCAAAGATGCTGCCCTGCTCTATCTTGAATTAGGTTATACGCATATACTTCCACTGGGACTGGATCATATTTTATTTGTATTAAGCCTTTATTTGCTTAGCCCAAAGTTAAAGCCGGTTTTATACCAGGCAACTGCGTTTACAGTAGCACATTCCGTTACGTTAGGTCTCTCTATGTATCATGTAATTAAGCCACCTGCAAATATTGTAGAACCTGTAATTGCTCTTTCAATTATGTATGTAGCATTGGAAAATATCTTTTCACCCAAGCTAAAAAAATCGAGAATCGGCGTTGTATTTTTATTCGGGCTTGTGCACGGAATGGGCTTTGCAAGTGCATTAGGCCAGCTTGGGCTTCCGGAAAAATCTTATCTTACTTCTATACTGATGTTTAATCTTGGCGTGGAACTCGGCCAGATAACCGTTATAATTTCTGCTTATTTATTATTTGGAAAATGGTTTGGAGATAAACCATGGTATCGTAAAGGTATTGTGATTCCTCTATCTGCAGTTATTGCTGCCATTGCATGTTTCTGGACAATACAAAGATTATTCTTTTAAATTATCTTCAAGGTCTTTCATCATCGATGGGCTAAGATCATATTTATTTTTATCCGCACTTTAAAAAATTCACGCGCATTATATCCTTTATCAAGGCCTTTCATAAATTTACCCATCCAATATAATTCAATTCCTTCAAGAGGTTTACCTGAGACATGCACTTCATAAACTTTATAAGCTTCGTCTTTTTTATTATTGAAATAAAGACACCAAACACACCAGGCATAAGTTTGTGGGGTTTGCCTGTTGGCTATTTCATTTTCGGCGACTGCTTCAGCTTTTTGCGGATCATTTAAAATTCCTGTATATAATTCAACAAGATATTTATTATACATTGTTCCATACAAAGGATTGCTTGTGATATCAGCAAACTGTTGCGCATATTTTTTCATCGTTATAGAATCATTCTTTAATTCAGCCGTTTGAGAAAGCTTTAAAATAGCATCAGGCGCTTTTGTTTTTCCTTCAACAAAAAGAAATATTTTATTGGCAAGAGAATCATTTTTATCATGAACCAATGCAATCCATCCGACTCCCATAATGCTATGCAAATCGCTGGAAAAACTTGCGATAGACTTTTTATATAACTGATAAGCTTCTTCAAGTTTTCCTTCATGAACATATAAATCTGCTGCATTGGAAAGCGCAGCTGCCATTAAGGTGGGGTTATTACCTGCAAGCGCTGCCGCATTCAGCATTGCCCTTACTGCAGAATCAAGATTGCCTTTATAGTGTTCCAGTTTTGATAACCTGAATTCATATCCGTAATCTTTACTATCGCTAATCTTATTTAAATTTTCAATTGCCAAAGGATATCTTCCCAATTCAAAATTTACATCAAACGAATAAGCGCCCTCATCATATTTCTTTATACCAATTTCTTTTGCCTTTGTTAAAAATGTATCGGCTTCGTTAAACTTATGTTGCGAAATAGAGCGGGGTATTAAAGAGGTGTAAGGAGAAGCCTCTTTATAATTATATGTTTTAGCAACAACTTTTAAAATACTATCAGAAGATTTTAAATCCTGTATATCTCCTTTTAATGCAAACCTTGCTGCTAATGCAGATGAATATTTCAATTCATTACTAAAACCTGGATGTGCTGTATCAATTCTGCCGCCCCAGAATTTAATGTCGGCTGCATTTGTGGCGACAACAGGTTCCGTATAGTTATTAATTAAGCTATCAATATAGGTTGCTTCAACAATAATTTTTTTATCACGGTTACACGAAGAAAAAATTGTAAAAATTGCGAGAAGAGAAAAGAGATTTTTGAACATAAAATTTTTTATTTTATTTACGAATTTTCTGCATCCATGGTTCTTTAAAATTTATACCAAAAGAAAAGCATTAAATAGTTTGCAACGTTATTTTTATAACTATTTAAATGTAAATTTTGATAAACACTTTCTGTTTCTACCCAAATTGAATTTATAGAAAATGTTATCCTGAATTTAGAAGTACTAAGTGTCCACTTCATTCCAACTTTTTAAACCTCCATCCAAAGAGAAAATGCTGGCTTGGGGAAATTTGTTTTTTAAAAAAATAACTGCTTCCTTACTTCGGTTACCTGATGAGCAATAAATCAAAAAAGATTTTTCAAAACTTAATTGCGGGGTAAACTTTTCCAAGTCGTTTAAAGGAATATTTCTTCCACCTATATTAAATAAATTGTGTTCTTCAAAAGTTCTGACATCTATAAGATCGTAGTCATTCAATCCATTTAGTTTTTTTAGATCTTTGGCGGAAATGACAGGCACAGCAGCAGTTTCAGGTAATTTAACAATATCTGTATTGCTGGTACTTTTTAATTTAACGATACGGCTTTGTAAAGTTTGAACATCCAGCATCATTAATTTTCCCGCCAGTAATTCGTGCTGGCCGGTGAAATATTTTATTACTTCATTCGCCTGGATGCAACCAATAATTCCGGCAAGTGTGGGCATTACCCCACCTTCAGCGCAATTGGGAATCTGAGATGGATTTACAGTTGGGAAAAGGTCCCTGAAATTTGGCGTGTGTGCACCTCCGTTAGCTTCTACATTAAAAACAGCTACTTGTCCTTCATACTGATAGATGGCGCCATACACCAGGGGCTTATTTGATAATACACAGGCATCATTCAATAAATACTTTGTATCAAAATTATCGGTGCAATCAACAATGATGTCATAAGGATGTATGATCTCCATCACATTTGAAGCATCAATTTTCGCATCATAAGAAATTATTTTTATTTCCGGATTTTGTTCCTGTAATTTTTTACATGCAGTAGCCGATTTTTTCAAACCAACTTCTGAAAGATTATATAAAATCTGCCGGTGTAAATTGCTTATAGAAATTACATCATAATCTGCAATTCCAATTGTTCCGATTCCGGCAGCGGTTAAATACAAAGCAGCAGGGCAGCCTAAGCCACCAGCTCCAACTATTAAAACTTTTGCATCCTGTAATTTTTGCTGTGAAGCATCATTAAATCCCGGTAAGATGAGCTGGCAACTATATCGTTCAAAATCATTTGACATCTAACTGCAATTTCTCATGAAGGAGTTGTTGTACTTTTACAAGATCTGCGGGAGTATTTACATTCGTTAACGTTTCAGGATGTTGAATTTTTAAAATATTGGTTTCCATATTTTGTAAGGCTTTTCCCGGGCAGTTGTATCCCTGCGCTAAAAAAGATAGTAACATCGGGTAGCTTTTCGGTTCCCAAATAGTAATTAATGGTTCAGGAAAATGATTGTAAGGGCTTTCAAACGCGGTTGCCATTGATGCAACATTCCTATTGTCTTTTAAATATTGTAAAGTTTGACTATCCAATAAAGGAAGATCGCAGGCAACAACCAGCCAGGCATCATCCGGTTTTTCGCGAAACGCAGAAAGTATGGCTCCATAAGGGCCTAAGTCTGTAAATGTATCCGGCAATGCTTTATAATTAGTATCAATTTCTTTTTCCTTGTCTTGCCTGCAGGATATAAAAACATCATTACACAAATTTTTCAAAAGGCCGGCTAAATAATATTGCTGCTCTTTTCCATGCCATGCAATAGTTCCTTTGTCAAAACCCATTCTTATACTTTTGCCGCCTGCTAATACTAATCCATTTAATAAAGGTTTTGACTGCTCCAGTTTCGCTCTAAAAAAATCAATAATCTTTGAAGTTTCACTTAACTTATAAACAAGGGTTTTATTAAAGGATCGAAAATCTTTTATAAAATCAAATACATCTTCAGTATCATGCGCCAATAAAATCAATTCGATATTAGTTAAGTCAGGCAATCTTTTTTTAAGAGAGTCTTTTTTATTTTCGTCTATAACAACGATTTGTGATTTGGCCGTAAAATGATTTCCATTTATCAGAACTATATCAGCATTGTTAAACAATTGCCTGCGATGAAAATCATTCATTTCATTTCTAAAATCGAGCTGATGATAACTTATGTGTTGTGTATATGAGATAACAGCGCCGCTTTCCAAATGTTGTGGACGCATGCTATTTTCATGCTCATCAGTGTGCTTTGCGTCCACATAGGCACAATTGTACAACGGTGACAGCGACTTTATAACAACATCAGCCAAGGCCTTAATATTATTACATTGGGTACCTGTAACTGCCCATTCGTTCCGGCTAAATTTGCCGTGCGATGGCTTTGCTATATCGCTATGTTTTTTATGTTCTTTTGTATTCATGGTTACCCCCGCTTTTTTCCATCAACTTTATTTCTTTAATTACGATATCGTGGCTTAAAGATTTGCACATATCGTACACCGTTAGTGCGGCAATAGACGTTCCCACCAATGCTTCCATTTCCACTCCTGTTTTAGAAGTGATGTTAGCGGTACAATCAATTAGTAAATTATTATTATCAACCTGTATATCTATTGTACAATTTTCCAATCCTAACGGATGGCAGAGCGGAATCAATTCTCCTGTTTTTTTTGCAGCCATAATTCCCGCAATAATTGCTATTTGAAACACGGAGCCCTTTTTCGTATGTATATCTCCGTTAGTTATTTTTTTATACACTTCTTCAGGTAATTCAACAATACTTCTCGCAACAGCTTTGCGTTGCGAAATTTTCTTTTCACTTACATTCACCATCGTTGCCTGACCATATTCATTTATGTGCGAGAATTCTGCCATGTACAGCAATTTTTAAAATAAATTAAAGAAGAATTTCTTTGAATGGCCATATTTTAAAGACCTCTCCTTTTGCAAAGTTATTTTGTTCCAGCGGAAGTTCCATAAATGCATCTGCTTCCGAAAGATTTGCAAAATCACCGGAACCATTTCCTTCAAAAGCAGTTGCTAATAAAGTGCCCTTAATATCTGCGTTTAATTTTACCGGTAAAAAATATTGTAAAGAAGTTTCAAAAGAAAAATCCGAGTTTAAAATAGCATAAGTGCTTTTTAAAGTCAGTCCCAGACAGGATTTCAGCCATAATAAAAAATATCTGTTTAAACACATATAAGTAGAAACCGGATTACCAGGTAATGCAAAAACAACCACTCCATTGGCATGTTTTCCAAACCAAAATGGCTTGCCCGGCCTTTGTTTTACTTTGTGAAATAATTTTTCTACCGATAGTTCCTGCAACGCTGTTGCTATATAATCAAATTTACCCATAGAGATGCCGCCACTTAAAATGATGACATCATATTTTTTCAAACAATCATTAATATTTTTTTTAGTTATTTCAGCATCATCAGGGATATGCAAAATATCAGCATGTAAATTAAAATATTCCAATGCAGCTTTTATAATAAAACCATTAGAACGTCTTACCTGGTAAGATTCGGGTGTTTCACCTACATCTACCAATTCATCTCCTGAAGAAATCGCGATTACCCGGGGCAGCTTTTTTACAAGTAACTCTGTTTTACCAACAGATGCTGCAATGCTAATGATAACGGGCGTAATAACCTGGCCTGCTTTTGCAATAATTTCATTCTTCTTTTTATCGGTTCCTTTAAGATGAATGCCTTGCCCTTTTTTTAAAGCAGTATTTTTTATGGTAGCAATTCCATTAGTAATTTCAATGTCTTCATAACCAATTATTGTATCTGTTGTGCCAGGCAAAGCAGCGCCGGTCATTATTTCAATGCATTCATCATCTTTATTTATGTCAACAGGCGGTTCGCCTGCTGCCTGCGTTGCTTTGATATAAAACGAATGATTTTTTTTTTCAATAGATGAATAGTTAATAGCAATGCCATCTAATGTTGCCCTGTTAAATGGAGGAAGTTCCCGGTCAGTAAAAAGGTCTTCAGCCAATATCCTATTCAAAGAATTTTCAAAGGGTATACATTCTGTTCCAAAATCCTGTACCTGCGACAGTATAATTTTTTCAGCTTCTTCAACAAGAATCATTTGTGACATCTGGTTTAAATACTTAGTCTCATGAAATAATTATACATGATTTGCAAACATTCAGACAAGCAATAAAAGAATCAAAGAGGTGAAAATGTTTCGCTGATAACTTTACCCTCCTATTGTAGCCATTGATTCGTGCACCGGATTTTTTTCTTTGCGTTTTTGTTCCGCTTCAAAGCCGTCTTTAGGCCGGTGATCAAGCGCATTTAGTAAAATTGTTTTCAACTCATCATCCTTTAATCCCTGTCGTTTTAAATCCTTTATGTTTAAAACACCATCATCATATAAGCATGTTTTTAATTCGCCGACCGGAGTTATTCTTATGCGATTACAACTTCCGCAAAATGATCGGGAGTATGCGGCAATTACGCCTATACTTCCTTTATGGCCGGGAATATGATAATTATAAGATGTAGAAAATGGAGGATCAGGGATTTTTTTTATCCGGGGATATTTTTCTTTAATTTTTTCAAGGATCCGAACGTAATTCCATTGTATGCCCGGAGTGTGTTCATCATCCCCGTTAAAAGGCATTTCTTCAATAAACCTTACACTTACTTCCAAGTCTTTCGTGAGTTCTGCCAGCGGAATAATATCCTGTATATTTTTCCCCTCCATCACTACAGCATTTATTTTAGTCGTGATTTTATGTGCGAGTAAATTATCCAGGGTTTCCAATACCTGAGGCAATTCGTCCCGCCGTGCAATTGAGAAAAAGCGATCACGATCCATAGTATCGAGACTAAGATTTACAGATTGGATGCCAATCTTTTTTAAATCAGCAACATGTGGGGCGGTTAAAACTCCGTTTGTGGTAATAGTAAGTTCGTTTAGTTTTTCGAGTTTCGAGAGTGATGTTAAAAACTGCATGATATCTTTTCTTACAAAGGGCTCACCGCCTGTAATACGGATTTTGGTTATTCCCATATTTACTAATAGTGAACAAATATCCATCATCTCACCGTACGTCATCAGTTCCTTTCTTTCCAGCCAGTTTAATCCTTCCTCCGGCATGCAATAAAAACACCGCAAGTTACACCTGTCGGTAACGGCGAGCCTTAAGTAATTTATTTTTCTTCCGTGATTATCTTTCAATATCCTGTTAGTTTAAAAATGAACCTGTCAAAGTTCAGCAATATGGTTCATTAATAAATAATAAAATTTTTATCATTACTGATTCCATATTTCTCACAATAGAGGGATACCTGCGATTTACATCCGGCGATTATGATAATCCCCTTCCTAAAAACTAAACAGCAATATTGAGAAACATTTAGAAAAAGAAGACCCCACGCTTAAGCGCAGGGTCTCTGTTAGTCATAGAAAATAATTTATCATATTTCGTACATCCTACTCCGTTAGTACATCACATTAATATCTTTAACAGTTCCATCAGGCCTGGTTACTTCCAGTTGGTACATGCCATGGGCTAAATTATAATCCCATTTAATGAGTTCTGTAGCATTGCCACCGGCATGAGTAATTTGTTTCTGAAGAATTAACTGCCCCAGCTTATTCAGGAGCCTGATGTTGTATTTACCCTGCGGCTCATTCATTAACTGCAGGTGTATCATACCATCGGTGATGGGGTTAGGATAGATAGTAATATCCTGCTTCATGCTTCCCATCAATACTTTCACTACATTGGTATAGCTGGTTTTGCCGTTTATATCCATGCTCTTTATTCTATAATAATTGTATCCTTCAACCGGGCTGGCATCAATAGCAACATATATTGCAGAACCTCCGTTGTTTGCTGTGGCAGGTTTGGTAGTCATGGTAGTAAAGTCAGTTCCATTGATGGATTTCTCCACATCATATTGCTTCATATTTACTTCATTATCTACCCTCCATTCCACGTTAATGTGCTTATCCTGCTGGTAAGCTTTTACAGAAGTGAAGGTAACCGGTAATGCTTTCTGTGGTGCAAACACAATCATGAAACGATTGGCTGCATAAGAAGCTGCAATATTGGTTACGGTGAAGTCTACATCGGTGCTTCCTGTCATGTTAAGAGGTGTACGGGAATTGGTATAGTTATCCACCAGGAACCCCTGTACCAGAGGATCGAGGTTGTCAGCATCAAAATGGAAGCGGTAAGGCTGCGCCCTTTCATTAGTAAGGTTCAGGAAGATGGTATCCTGCTTGGTAATGGTTTGTCTTCTTTCAATTACCAAAAGTTTACCTGCCTGTTTAATAGAAAGGTTTTCACCTGTATTGATTGATTTGCGTGCATCCATTGCGTCAACAGTATTGCTGTAAGCATCATCAAATTGATTAAGCACTCCATCTACAATGCTTCCGGTGGTTCCATCGGCATTAACAGCATACAAACCGGTACGCAAAGTATGCGATACCTGGTTTACGGGATTGGGAGTAGTGATTAAAGAACTTCCTCCGGCCTTGGCGCTTTCGGTAAAGTTTACCGTACCGGCACTTCCTGAAGACTGTACAAAGAATGCCTGCCCGCTCTGGATGTAGTTATTAATGCTTCCGGGAGGTCCATAGCTTCCACCACCTGGTGTAACATGATAATCGCTGCCAATCAATGAAAAGGTCTGGAAGGCTCCATAATTAAAAGCGCCACCCAGTCTTGGATCCCATACCTGGAAGAACTCAGTTACCCCGGGGCTTAAAGTAATCATTCCTCATATCAATAGCAGAAGCATAAGGGTTACCCACACATTCAAAAAGACCGGCTGCCACATTAGAAGTCAATGGCGGATGAGCAGGAGTAAATAAAGTTCCTTTGGTGCGTAATACAGTAGGAGTAGCAGTGCCCGTCGAAGTATACACAGACCGGTCTCCCCTTACAAACACAAAATATCCTCTTTGATTATAGATAGGCAAAGCCGTGCTGGCAGGGCCAATATAACTGGAAGTGCTGGAATCATAATATTTAATAGAAGGGCCGGGGGATGTAAAGGCATCAAAGCCTGGTGCAGGTTGAGTGACAGCCCCTGCAACATCACTGGTGAGCATGGTACCATAACCCGCAACGGGGTTGCCTGCAGAACCCGGAGCAGGAGAAGAAACATTGGTTGCCGTAGCGCCTTCCTGCCATGATCTGTTTGATAGTTTGTCCATAAGCAGGTATCGCCAGCAATTGCCATGATTTACCATGGTTGGGTGCACTACCTATTCCTGTAGCAATGTATCTTTCTACGGTTACATCGCCGGTAATGATATTGTTGGTTGTAAGCATTCCCAGGCTTGCGGTACGGTTAATTGTTGATTTTAATGTGATATTATCGCCGGTGTTTAAATCTGCGGTAGCATTGCCAAAAGATAGTGATTCAAGAATATTCAGTGTATCACCTGGGGTATTAGAAACTGAAAGTCCTGATCCGCCACTGGTAACAATAAGATCTTTAATAGACCTGTTTTTAAGGATGCTTCCCGAAACAGATTGTGAAGTACCGTTAAATTCTAAAGTTCCGTCCGTTACATCAAATGTACCGAGGTTGGAAATGGTACCGGCAATTTGAAGATGGCCGGCCCCCATAACAGTTAAGGTAGCCCCTGAAAGAATGTTAAGATTTTTGATGGTGGCAATTGCTCCGGGATCAAGAACCGGTTTATTAGTTGTATTGGGAATGTACACATCGCTGCATGAAAGAGAAGGTACCTGTCCATCAGACCAGTTGCCTGCTGTATTCCAATCGGTATTTATCGCTCCTGTCCAGTAGTTGTGAATACCAACGAGGGCAATGGTTGAATTTACAGTGCCACAGCCGTTGCTAACAACTGCCCTATAGTATGTTGGAACAGTTATGTTAGTATAATTTTGCGTAATAGTGGTGTTAGCAATAGTAATCCAGGTGACGCCATCAGTTGAGTATTCCCAACGGGTCGGACTACTGCTGTTACCTGAAAGTGTTAATGATCCGCTTTGACCGCTACAGATTGAAACAGATGCAATGGCTCCGCCAACTGCCGCAGGCTGCAGGGTAATTGTGCCGGTTGCAATAACCGAAGCGCAGGTTCCCGAAGTAGTTATTGTATAAGGGTATGGCCCCGGCCAGGTCGGTAGGAGTACCGCTGATAGTAAACGTATTGCCTGAAAGAAGACCTGCTACTCCTGCAGGTAACCCGGTAACCGAAGCGCCTGTTGCCGTTCCGCCTATAGTGTAAACAATATTGGACATGAGCGTACCGGAACACAGAGACGGCGAAGCTATACCTGAAGTAAGGTTGATTGTTTGAGCCTGTACGATTATGGTTCCGCTTATCGTGGCAAATCCGCAACCACCACTTGTTGTTATTGTGTAATTGTATGTTCCCGGAAGTGCTGTTGGTGTGCCGCTTACCGTAAAGGAACCACCTCCGTAAGTGCCGGTAATACCTGCCGGTAAACCTGCGGCAGAAGCGCCTGTTGCATTAGCAACTGTGTAGACTATGTTTGTTAAGGCTGCTCCTTTACAAACTGTCTGAGGAGTGGTTCCGGATGAAAGACTAATTGTTGCAGCCGGTGTAACGGTAATAGTTCCCGTCAAAGACGTAGTGGCACAGGAAGTACCGGATGAAGTTACGGTGTAAGTATAAGGACTTCCAGCTGCGCTGGTTGGTGAGCCGCTAATGATAAATAACCCTCCGCTAAAGTTACCGGTAACACCTGGCGGCAAACCTGTAACGGTGGCTCCGTTGCCCGTTCCTCCAATTGTATATTGAATGTTTGCAATTGGCATATTTATACAAACTGTCTGAACATTATTAGCAGTATTAAGTGTTATGCTTTGTGTCTGTACGGTAATGGTGCCGGAAACCGTAACTTCAGTGCCCGGGCATGTTCCGGTGGTTGTAATGGTATAGGGATAAGAGCCTGCAACAGTGGGCGTTCCTGTAACTGTTACTGAAGTGCCTGAAACAGTCAGCGTGAGGCCGGCAGCAGCTAAGCCGGTGGCTGTTGCACCGGTTGCAGTACCTCCTAACGTATAACCAATATTTACAGGTGTATTTACACAGACAATTGGCGAAGCAGCTTCCGGAGGACAACGTAATTTTCTGACCTTGCACCGTTATAGTTCCGGTGATCGTGAAAGGAGCACAGCCCGTGGTTGTTATAGTATAGCTGTAATTGCCGGGCACGGTAGGAGTTCCGCTTATAGTTAACCTGTCACCTGCGAATGTAACTGAAACACCTGTTGGAAGTGCTGACACCGTTGGATTGGAATTACCATTGCCGAAGCTGTACACAATATTCGTTAACGGACTATTTACACAAACTGTTTGCGCATCCGTTCCGTCAGCAGATTCAAGATTCAGGAAAGTAGAAAGTGTTGCAAAAGAAATATCATCAATACCAAAGTCATTTCCTCCAGGTGCAGATTTGAAGGTCGTGTATAGTAAATATCTGCCGAAGTAGTGGTTGGCCCTGATGTCCAGGTGCCATAAAACCTCGTCCACCGTTATTGGAATTATTATTTACTCCAGCAGTGCCAAGTACGGAGTCGTTCCTACCTGTACACCATTAACACTGAATTGCAAGGTAGCAAAAGGGCCTACGTTGTTTAAGCTCATTGCCCAGGCAGAGAAATAATATGTAGTATTGGGCAAGACATTAACTGTTTCCTGCCAAACAATTGGCTGAGGATTGCCATAGGAAAACCATTTACAATCATAAAATTTCCAGAGCCATTAGTATGATCATGGCCCCAGAAATTATTATGAAAGTATTTGCCCGTTGGCCTAACTCCATACAAACCTTCAGGGATCAATTCACTATTTCCTGCAACATCGGCCCGATATTTATATTGATTTGCCCCCAGGGGTGGTGTCGTAAACTCCTGTCATTTCCTAGACTCGAAATCTCCATTTGTTACCAATTCTCTTGATACGCTGATGGTTTGCGTAACTGAGCAACTTCCTAACGTAACCGCGACAAGGTAATCATCAGCCTCATCTACATCAATAACAGGGCCTATAGCACCGGTGCTCCATACATAATTTGCATTAGGAACGGAAGGAACTGAAACTGCTGTTAGCCTTACTTTACCAGGTACAATGCAATAATTGGCTGTAATGGTTACTACCGGTATTGGGTTTACAGTTACAGTTACATTTTTGGTGGATGTGCAACCAGAACCGTTTGTCAAAGTGGCTGTATAAATTGTGTTGCCTGTTACGGTAGGCGTCACCACAATGTTGGCATTTGCCACGGACGGAGTGCCCGCCCCTGCCGGTAATCCGGCGGTAGCAGCCGGGGTAGCCGTCCACGAATAATTTGAAGGTGCGTTTGTTCCTGATAAAGCAATATCATCCACCGCCCAATACCACTGGTTATTTAAAGCAGATCTGAAGCGCACCTGGAAGGAAGCATTACCTATATATGAAGACTAAATTAATTGTTTGGGTAGAAAAATTAGTAGCTGCGCCAACAGTCCTCCGGAAGTTGCTGATAGAGTCTGTTAAATTCTGATGGTGTCCATGAAGCGCCACCATTAGTAGATACTTCCACAACTGCTACATCAGACGGACTAGCCTCGCCTGTAATACGTTCTGTAGGTAAAATTTAAAGAGTATACCCTACGGTGCTAACAACCGGTGACACTAAAGTTGTATTTGTAAAAACATTACCACCGGCTGGGTTATCACTATTTGTAAGCATAAATTTAGTGCCATTGGCGCCACTACTAATCGTCGTAGGTCCGGAACTACTTGAATATATATAAGGGTTTGTTCTTAGAGTCCACACTGAGTCCGTCGGTGCGAGGTTTACCACGTGTAAATGTACTGGCACCCTCGAAATTTTCAGAAAATAAAGCAGTAGTACTGGCCGGTATAAATAAATTGCTTGAATTACCAAGGCAAATACTTGCCGGAGACGCGGTTATAGTACCAATCGGTGTTGCACTATTAACGGTAATAGTAGCGCTTCCTGTTTTGCCTGCTGCGTTTGCCGTACAATTTGCATCTGTTAAGGTAGCAATGGTGTAAGTGGTAGTAACCGCAGGTGTAACTACTTTTGTTATGGTTGGTGCAGTTCCGCTAAAAGTGCTGCCATCAGATAAAGTTCCACTGATGGTTCCCGAACCCGTAACGGTTAGCGTTAATGTTGCCGAATTCGAGTTACAAATGGCTGTTGTTCCGCTGATAACGCCCTGTTGGAAGTGCATTTACTGTTACAGTTACACTTCCTTCCGGTCCCCAGCATCCTGCCGCTGACTGCGATCTGAAATAATAAGTTCCGGACGTTGAAACTACCTGTGAAGCAGATGGTGTTGCTGTTGAGGTTCCTCCTGAAGTGGTTCCCTGGAAATAAATAGTTCCGCCGGTACCGCCTGTTGCGTTGATAGTTGTGCTGCCACAATAAGTTCCTGCACCGGTAACGGTTACGACTGTCGGAGGCGTGTTAATTGTCACTGTTACGCTTCCTTCAGTTCCCCAGCATCCTGCGGCTGATTGTGACCTGAAATAATAAGTTCCGGATGCTGAAATCACCTGTGAGGAAGATGGTGTTGCACGTAGAAGTTCCTCCCGAAGTGGTACCTTCAAAATAGATTGTGCCACCCGTGCCGCCCGTAGCTGTTATAGTAGTGTTTCCGCAGAAGGTTCCGGCTCCGTTCACCGTTACTGCTGCCGGTATCGTATTAATAGTTACCGTTACGCTTCCCTGTGCACCCCAGCAGCCTCCCGCTGATTGAGCCCTGAAATAATACGTTCCTGATGTTGTAATTAGCTGGCTGGAAGATGGCGTAGCTGTGGAGGTTCCTCCTGAAGTAGTGCCCTGGAAATAAATAGTTCCGCCGGTTCCACCTGATGCCGTGATTGTAGTGCTTCCACAATACGCTCCGCCACCACTTACCACTACAGCGGTTGGTGATGTATTTACTGTTATTGTTTGAACCGCAACAGGATTTTCTCCGCATGTGGTTGTAATGGTATAACTGATATCCGCTGTTCCATTCATTACACCTGTTACCACGCCTGTAGCGCTAACTGTTGCTACAGAAGCATCACTGGTGCTCCATGTACCGCCTGTGGTAGCATCAGCCAAGGAAATAGTATTGCCTTCACATACGCTTGAAGGCCCGGTAATAGGAGCCACTGACGGTAAAGTTGTTACCGTAACATCAGCGGTTACAACCGTTGTACAACCGTTGCCATTTGTTACCGCATAACTAATGGTGGCCGTCCCCGGAGCAACGCCGGTTACAATGCCGGTATTAATATCAATAGTTGCTACACCGGTGTTGCCACTTGTCCAGGCGCCACCCGTTGTGGCGTCACCTAACGGAGAAGTAGAACTGGTACAAATGTTGAAATTGCCGGTAATTGGCGCTACGGAAGGTAAAGCGTTTACAGTGATGGGCGTACTTACGGTGGCACTGCAGCCGTTACCATTGGTGAAAGTATAATTAATAGTAGCTATCCCGGTAGAAACTCCTGTAACAACGCCTAAAGCATCTATGGTTGCTATGCCGGGGTTTAAGCTCGTCCATACTCCCCCCGTTGTTGCATCGGCAAGTGTGATAGTGCTGTTTAAACATACATTATCCGGGCCGGTGATAGCATTCACTACAGGTAACGGGTTAACCGTAATAGTATATTCATTCAACAATCCAATACATCCACCTCCATTTGTAACAGCCACCGTTACTTTATCTCCATTCGCTAATGAAGTAGTGGTGTATGTTTTTAATGCGGGCTGTTTTGAACAGAAGCTCCGTTTAGAAGGAAATTATAATTTGAAAAACCATTCGGTGCCGTGAAAACGACTGATGTGCCGGTGCAGATAATACCATCGTTTGCTATGCCGGCATTTTCTGCAATGGCAAGCGTACCCGTTGGCAATGGATTTACCGTCATATTCACCGGTCCGAAGGTAGAAATACAACTATTGCTATTGGTAACATTAACCGTTACTGCATCACCGTTGGCCAATGTTGTTGTGCTGAATGTATTTGAAGATCCGGCAGCCGCTGTAGTCGCCATTAATCTTAAAGCTATAGGTTGCTCCGGGGCCGGCGTCTGTTGCTGTGAATGTAACATTATCTCCTGCACAAATAGTTGATGAAGGAGAAACAGATAAAGTTCCTGTTGGTGACGGAATCACGGTAATTGTAACAGAATTAAAAGTAGCCGAACAATTACTGCCACTCTTAACCACTACAGTACACCACATCGCCATCAGTCAATGTTGAAGTAGTTGAAAGTATTTGATGCATGAATTTTGTTTGGATGTTCCATTTACCTGGAAATCATAAGTAGAATATCCGGGAGTTGCGGTAAAGTCTACAGGTGTATTGGCGCAAATACTGTTATCATTTGGCGTACCCGAATTTTCAGTTGCTGTAAGTGTACCGGTTGGCAAGGCATTTACAGTAATTGAAATAGGGTTCAATGTTGCAAAGCAACCTGAAGAATTAGTAATTAAGACAGAAACGATTTGACCGTTAGTGAGTGTATTGGTGCTGTAGGTGTTTGATGGGCCGGGTACTCCAACCGAAACACCATCAACTTTAAAATCATAAATATTTCCTGCACCTGCCGGCGCTGTGAATGTTACGTTTGTACCTGCGCAAATAGTAGCAGATGGTGATACAGATAATGTGCCTGATGGTAATGGGTTAACCGTCATAAACACAGCTGTTGAAGTACTGGTGCAGCCATTGCCATTGGTTACATCAACCGTTACTGCATCATTATCCGCAAGTATCGTAGTTGTATAAGTGGCTGAAGTCCCGCTTTGCTGAGAAGACCCATTAACCCTAAAATTATAGTTTGTACCGCCGGTAGCAGTAAAGTTTACCGTATCGCCGGCGCAGATGGTTCTCTTATCAGCTACGAGGGTTGGCGTCGGTAATGGATTAACTGTTATGACTATTGGACCAAATGTCGCGGCGCAGTTAGAGGCATTGGCAATGTCTACTGTAACAGATGCCCCGTCAGGCAGAGTAGTTGAGCTATATGTGTTCCCAGTACCTGTTTGCACAGTGCCCCCATTTACTTTAAAAATATATGATCCATAACCTGAGGGGGCCGTAAATGTTATAGGATCGCCTGCACAAATTTTATTATCGTTGGTAGCAAGTCCTGACGTTTCTGTGGCTGAGAAGGTTCCGGTTGGTATTGCATTTACCGTAATCAGATAGCTCGCCGAAGTTGTTGAACATCCATTGCCATCGGTGACGGTATAGGTTATATTAGCTGTGCCAGATGCAACACCCGTCACCAATCCGGTAGATGATACAGTAGCCTTTGTGTTAGCAGATGAAGCCCATGTATAAGTTAAGGTTCCCGTTCCTGTTGCATTTGAAGTTAACTGTACCGTACTGTTTACACAAATAGTGGTAATTCCTGAAGCCTGCGTTATCGCATTGGCAGTTGGTTTAGTAACTGTTACTGTAAACGTAGGTGAAGTTACAGAAGTACATCCGTTTGCATCTGTTACAGTATAAGTAATATTAGTGTTACCGGCTCCAACGCCAGTTACAACACCAGAGCTGTTAACTGTGGCAACTGAAGTCGCTGAGGATGACCACGAATAATTTAATGTTCCTATTCCCGAGCCACTGGCAGTTAATGCCAATGTGCTTCCTATACATACATTGTGAGATGGCCCCGTGATAGCTCCTGCTGCTGGTTTTGGATTAACCAATACTGTTGCAGTTGTAGGTGTTCCGTCACATCCACTAAAGGTTGGAGTTATTGTAAATGTAACCGTAACCGGAGATGCCGTTGTATTTGTAAGCGTACCTGTAATAGACGTACCACTTCCGCTTGCAGCTATTCCGGTAACCGTTGCTGTATTATCCCTTACCCAGTTAAAAGTGACAGACCCTGTAGTGCTTGTTAAAGATATTGTGGTAATAGCTACTCCTGAACACTTGATTTGGCTTGCCGGATTAGCTGTTGCTGCTGCAGTTGGATTAACCGTTTGAGTTACATTTTGCGTATTTGTACATCCTGCCGGAGTGGTTAAAGTAATTGCATATACAACATTTACGGGAGCAACTGTCGTGTTTATAAGCGTTTCAGTTATTGTACCACTATTACCGCTACCAGCAGGATTACTTATACCAGCTACAGCCGCACGTGTCCATGTATAAGTTACTCCTGATGTTGCGCTTGTTGCTGTGTAAGTACCTGATACGTTGCTGCATCTTGCAGGCGGAGTCAAACTACTGCTTAAAGTAGGTTGTGTTACGGTAACTGTTGCCGTAATCTGGCAGCCATTACTGTTAGTATAAGTTATAACGCTTGTTCCTGGCGCTATTCCTGTTACCAAACCTGTACTATTTACCGTAGCTACAGTCGGCGTACCTGAAACCCAGGGATTAGAAGCCGCAGGTGTCCCGAACCTGTTAATTGCGTTGTGTTTGCACCTGCTGAACAAATATGTTAAATTACCTGTTATGGTAGGTAACGGATTAATAACAAAATTGTAGCAGTACGGCAACCAGGCGCTACGGCCGCATTCTGCATAAAAAGTATAAGTGCCCGGTGTATTGGTATTTGGTAAACCTGAACCGGCAACTCCTACCGGGTTAAAAGGTGAACCATTGCCAATTGCTGAACCACCTGATGATACAGTGTACCAGTTTAATGTTCCGGGAATTGAATAGGTTACTGTTATAGTTATGTAATCAACAGTGGCTGTCCTCGTTTGACCGAAAGCAGACGACTAATATCCACCTTGAAAGCTAACCCCAAAATTGGCAGCATTTATATCTGCAGGTGTCCAAGTCATACTCCATAAAGTGATTGTTGAGTCCATAAGTTGGTAGCTGTCCCAGTAGTTGGCCAGTTGTTGATGTTGGTCCCGTCATTAGTCACCTGAAATCGTACCCCCGTTTCAATAACCTGAACAGAATTATCCTGAACCCGGTCCGTCCCGCTAGCAAATCTCCCTACTAGTATACCTGGATTCCGCTAATTATTGCAGTTCCGTGGAATCGCAAATCCAAATTGTGTTGCATTAAGAGTTTGCGGAAATACTAGAGGTACCAACCGGATGGCTATAATAGAAACTACAGCATTTGAACTATCGTTTGCCGTTACTATTACCGGATTTGTCCATGCCCACTATTGCCCGTTCCTGCAAATTTAGGTCCAGCTGTTACAGGAGCTACCTGCAGCACAAGCTGCTGAAGATGTTAATGAGCCACTTCCGCCCTGGCAAATAGTAACGCCTGTTGTTAGTGGCGGTGTATTAACCGTTATGGAACCTGTAGCTGTTACAGCAGGAGTTGTACAACCGCCTGTAGTGGTAACAGTATAACTAAATGGACCGGATGCTGTGGGTGTACCACTAATTGTTACCACATTGGCTGCCCAATTACCGGTTACACCGGCTGGCAATCCACTGAAGGTTGCTCCCGTTGCTCCTGTTGTGGAATAAGTAATATTGGTAATGGCTGAGGTGATACATATAGTTTGATTATTTGTACCTGCTGCTGACGATAGTGTTATAGTATTGTTTGGAGTAACAGTAATAGTTCCTGTTGCAGTTACAGCAGGAGTTGTACAACCACCTGTTGTTGTAACAGTATAATTAAAAGAACCTGAAGCAGTAGGTGTACCGCTTATGGTAACCACGTTAGCTGCCCAATTGCCTGTTACACCGGCTGGTAATCCGCTGAATGTAGCTCCGGTAGCTCCTGTTGTTGAATAAGTAATATTGGTAATTGCAGTATTGATACATTTTGTCTGTGCATCTGTACCAACTGCTGATGTACGTGTTATAGTATTATTTGCAGTAACGTAATAGTTCCGGTTGCAGTTACAGCAGGAGTAGTACAACCTCCTGTTGTTGTAACGGTATAACTAAAAGCACCTGATGCAGTAGGTGTACCGCTTATAGTAACCACGTTAGCTGCCCAGTTTCCTGTTACACCAGCAGGCAATCCGCTGAATGTAGCTCCGGTGGCTCCTGTTGTTGAATAAGTAATATTGGTGATTGCAGTATTGATACATTTTGTTTGTGCATCTGTACCTACAGCTGATGTTACGTGTTATTGTATTATTTGGAGTAACAGTAATAGTTCCGGTTGCAGTTACAGCAGGAGTAGTACAACCTCCTGTTGTTGTAACGGTATAACTAAAAGTTCCTGATGCAGTAGGTGTACCACTTATGGTTACAACGTTTGCTGCCCAGCTTCCTGTTACCCCCGCAGGCAATCCGCTGAATGTAGCTCCGGTGGCTCCTGTTGTTGAATAAGTAATATTGATGATTGCAGTATTGATACATTTTGTTTGTGCATTGGTACCTGCTGCTGATGTTAGTGTAATTGTATTATTAGCTGTTACGGTTATTGAACCGGTCGCTGTAATATTACCACAACCTCCGGTTAATGTAACAGTATAACTAAATGTACCGCTTGTTGTGGGTGTTCCACTTATGGTAGCAACATTTGCCGCCCAATTACCAGTTACCCCTGCCGGTAATCCACTGAATGTAGCTCCGGTGGCTCCCGTTGTTGAATAAGTAATATTGGTGATGGCAGTATTGATACATTTTGTTTGTGCATTGGTACCTGCTGCTGATGTTAGTGTAATTGTATTATTAGCTGTTACGGTAATATTGAACCGGTCGCTGTAATAGTTACCACAACCTCCGGTTAATGTAACAGTATAACTAAATGTACCGCTTGCTGTGGGTGTTCCACTTATGGTAACAACATTTGCCGCCCAATTACCAGTTACCCCTGCCGGTAATCCACTGAATGTAGCTCCGGTGGCTCCCGTTGTTGAATAAGTAATATTGGTGATGGCAGTATTGATACATTTTGTTTGTGCATTGGTACCTGCTGCTGATGTTAGTGTAATTGTATTATTAGCTGTTACGGTTATTGAACCGGTCGCTGTAATATTACCACAACCTCCGGTTAATGTAACAGTATAACTAAATGTTCCGCTTGTTGTGGGTGTTCCACTTATGGTAGCAACATTTGCCGCCCAATTACCAGTTACCCCTGCCGGTAATCCACTGAATGTAGCTCCGGTGGCTCCTGTTGTTGAATAAGTAATATTGGTGATGGCAGTGTTGATACATTTTGTTTGTGCATTGGTACCTGCTGCTGATGTTAGTGTAATTGTATTATTAGCTGTTACGGTTATTGAACCGGTCGCTGTAATATTACCACAACCTCCGGTTAATGTAACAGTATAACTAAATGTTCCGCTTGTTGTGGGTGTTCCACTTATGGTAGCAACATTTGCCGCCCAATTACCAGTTACCCCTGCCGGTAATCCACTGAATGTAGCTCCGGTGGCTCCCGTTGTTGAATAAGTAATATTGGTGATGGCAGTATTGATACATTTTGTTTGTGCATTGGTACCTGCTGCTGATGTAAGACTAATGGTACTATTTGCCGTAACAGTTTGAGTTACCAGAGAAGAAATACTGCCATTATAATTCACATCACCCAAATATTGAGCCATTATAGAATGAGGTCCAACGGCTAAAGATGAACTTGTAATAGTGGCTACGCCGCCTGATATTGTTGCCGTACCGAGAGAGGTTACTCCATCAAAAAATTCAGTATTTCCGGAAGCACTACTTGGGGTAACGGTTGCCGTCAGTGTAACAGAAGAACCAAAACAGGAAGGATTATTATCTGAAGTAACCAACATCGCTGTAGATGCCTGATTAACTGTCAGCGTTCCATCATTATATGAAATAATATAGTTAGCAGGATTAAAAGTACCGCCAGTTGCTGCTGATGCAACAATTGGATATGTGCCCACATTAGCTGTATTCACAGCGCCTGTACTTGTTAAGGTAACGCTTCCAATTGTTTCTCCGTTTTGCAAGCCAAATGAAGCAAATGCCGAAGTCCCCAATGCTAAAGTAGCGCCATACGTTTTGCTTTGATCATTTGCAGCAATGATAAGCGTGGCTGCATTAACTGTCAGCGTTCCATCATTATATGAAATAATATAGTTAGCCGGATCAAAAGTGCCACCTGCTGCTCCCGATGCAACAATTGGATACGTGTCCACATTGGCTGTATTAACAGTGCCTGCACTTGTTAAGGTAACGCTTCCAACTGTTTCTCCGTTTTGTAAACCAAATGGAGTAAATGCCGAAGTCCCCAGTGCTAAAGTAGTGCCATACGTTTTGCTTCGATCATTTGCAGCAATGATAAGCGTGGCTGCATTAACCGTTAGTGTTCCATCATTATATGAAATAATATAGTTAGCAGGATTAAAAGTACCACCGGTTGCTCCCGATGCAATAATTGAATAACTGCTCACATTAGCTGTATTAACAGCACCTGCACTAGTTAAGGTAACGCTTCCAACCGTTTCCCCGTTTTGTAAACCAAATGGAGTAAATGCCGAAGTACTTAATGCTAAAGTAGCGCCATAAGTTTTGTTTTGGTCATCTGCAGAAATTATAAGAGGTACGGCATTAACAATAAATGAAGCTGAGGAAGCTGATGTAATATCTCCATAACTATCCGCACTTGTAGTAGTAAAATTATAAGTTCCGGCGGGGGTAGTTCCATCCGATGAAACTGTCAGTGTTACATCGGTAGACGTTTGACCTGAAGGAATGCTGACAGGTGCAGCGGGAGAAAAAGTAACTCCGGTTGGAACTATCCAGTTTAAAGATAGGGTTGCTGATCCATCTGAGGCTGCCCCGTCTGATGTTATATTAATATCGTAAGTTACACTGGAAGAAGATCCGTAAGTTAAGGTACCGGTTTGTACAGGTGATACCGTTATACCCGTAACCTTATTTTGCGCCCGGGTACAAAATGCAAGTAAAGAAAAACTTAAAATAAGGGGGATTTTAGATAAAGAAGAAAACCATTCACCAGTGAAACTCAAATTGGATTTTATCACTATATTTCTGTGTGTTGATAATTGGTGGCTTTTTAAAAATGACGCTGTTGATAAAAATTCTTTTGCAATTTTAGCAAGATGCCCCGGGTAAAATTTCTTCATAATTGTACTTTGTGATTTGGGTAAACGATTTCAACGGGATATAAGAATTGCTCAAGAATAAAGGGTAAAGAGTAGACCTTAAACAGGATTAAACAAAAAATTCTTTTAGAGAATGTATAAATATCATACTACTCTTACGGGAACTAATTGGTAGGATTTCATAGGAGGATGGGTACGTGTTAAGATATAGGCCGTGCAAGATAAATTAATATTCAAATTTAACAAATCGCTTTAATTTTTTCTTTTTGTTCGAACAAAAAAATACTTGCCTTCTTCGATTTTAAAACAGATTTTTTTCTCTTTTGTTACCAACGAGTTTACTGATTAAACGTAGTGAGAAGTCTTTATCAGGCATATCTCTTTTTGATTTTGTTCAAATTTATGAATCTTCACGGCTCCGTAGTAAAAGTTGCGGAGCCATGAAGATTCATGATTATGATTTATTGCTTTTGTAATTTGCCGGTGTAATTAATATCATCATTAACAATGCTTACATAGTAAATGCCTGTTTTTAATTGCGGGCTGTTTACCAGAATGGAGTTATTTCCTTTTTGTACATCTATTATTTTCGAATAAATGGTTTGGCCATTACTACTTCTTATAAGTAAAGTTGCCGTGCCAAGTTTGGAGGCTGAAAAAGAAGCGGTAAAATCATTTATAACGGGGTTAGGAAACAATTGAAAAAATGATTTCGTATCACCCAGGGAAAGTTTTATAACATTCGAAAATGAAGATCGGCCATCTTTGTCTACCTGTTTCAACTTGTAGAATATATAATTACTGGCATTGCCAATTACTTTATCGTTAAACTGGTAATTTTTCACAATGCTGCTGTATCCCGAAGCCTTAATAGTTGATACCTGTGAAAAATTGTTGCCGTCAAAGCTGCTGAATAATTCGAAATGATCGCTGTTCAATTCCTGGCTTGTCTTCCAGTTTAATGAGGCTATTCCATTAGAATAAGTTCCACCGAAGGAAGTGAGTTGTAAAGGCAACTGACCACAGGCAGAACTTACCTGGAGTACATAATCATTAAAGTAAATACAGTCAGGATTAGACAAATTTGCTTCAGTAGTGGCCACGACAAGCCTGTAAATATCCCCATTGGCATTTTTACCGCTCGGATCAAGTGTGATGTTTGTGATACCATAACTTAAAGTTGCTGTTCCGTTTGTATAAGTAAGGGTACCTTCTGCAAGATCTTGAAACGAAATTGAGCCATCCCTGCTCACCTGCCATTTGTAAAAAGTGTTGGTGCTGGTAGGATCAGTAACCGTAAACGTTGGGGAAAATTGTATTCCCCTCACACGTATTTAAAGGACCCTGCACTACAATTCTTGACTGGCAAACATTCATAGAAATGTCATCCAGCCCGAGATCGTTACCACCTGCCACGGCCGTAGCATTTATTACCTTAAGATCAACATGGTCTGTTGTAGCTACAAATGAACCTCCAACCTGCACCCAGCCCACTCCCATAGGGATGGGGCCTGATTTGCCTATAGTATCTGTGCCGTTTACAACAAAGGATATATTTGGAGATGATGAATTGGTGCCGGTCCCGGGAAACATATTAATTACCCAGGCGGAAAATTCATAAGTGGCACCTATACACACCGGGATAGATTTTATCTGGTAAAAAATAGGACTATGAAGCACATCAGGCGCCCCGTTTACCGCTAAAAAATAACCTTCATCACCGGGAGTGTGATTTTTCCCTTTCCATACAGGTGAGTGAATACAGTTGGAACCATTTTGGTCACCCATTACTTTTAATATGGAATAAGTAAATTCCGGTTGCATTCCATTTGTAACGGCTGTGTAATTATAGTCCGAGCAAGGAATAATATTTCCGCTGGGATTATTACAACCTTCGAGTTTATTACCCACATTACCTACTGGATTGTAAGAGTTAGTACCCGAGGTTAGGCATGCGTCGGCATTTGTGTTGGGTGTAATAAAAGGGATACTAAAGGTTCCTCTTGCTCCCAGTAAATTAGGTCCTTTATTACCATCACAAAGCTGAGCATTTGAAAATTGATGGCTGCATAAGCATATGGCAGCTAATAAAAGCGAGTTGAAATGTTTCATTCTTCTGATTTAGAGTTTAAATAAAATTGTAAGGCCCAACAAAAGAAATTGGTGGATTGGCTTTAAAAGGAAAATAGAGGAATTTTTTGGTCGAACAGACCGGCTTCAAACGATATTAAATTCAGGGAATTGCAGTTGACAGTTTTGAATTATGGGATAAAAATACATTTATTTTATTACAAACCAAATTTTTTTAAAATTTTTTATGCAACTTCTTTAAAGCCTAACGCTTTTTTATTAAAGCGCCGCAAAATAAAAATTTAATGTTACTGTTTAAAATTTTAGATAAAAATTTTATCGGGTAATATTGGGCTTGACAAATTTTTTTTCTAACAGATTGATGAACTACGCTGACGGTAATTATTTACATTAACTTATCAAAACTATATTTTTTCAATTTTTCTAAATGAAAAAATCCCTGCATTAAAACACAGGGATTTCCGTTTGCTATATTAAAATATGAACGTATTTAATTGCCTCCTTACAGGGTTCTGAATTTAATCATGAGCGTACGATCTTAATAACTGAGATCGACCCTCCTGGTTTGGTTATTTCTAATTGGTAAATACCATGTGGCAGGTATTTATCCAACTGAATTATTTTGATGCTACTTCCACCTGCATGTTCTGCTTGTTTTATCATAAGTACCTGCCCCACTTTATTAAGCAGGCGTATGCCATACTTTCCCTGCGGCTGGTTATTCAGTTGTAACCTTATAGCATCATTGACAACCGGGTTAGGATAAACCATAATATCCTGTTTAGAGCTGCCTATCAACACCTTTACAATATTAGTATAAGCTATTCTTCCATCCTCATCAGTGCTTTTGATCCGGTAATAATTATATCCTTCCAGGGGATGCGTATCTGTTACAAGATAACTGGCCGATTGGCTGCCATTTATTTTAGGGGCTGATATGGCAAGATTCTTAAATACATTTCCGTCAGTTGACTTTTCTGTTTCATATTGTTTAATGTTAAGCTCATTGTCCACCTTCCATTCTACATTAACATTATTATTCTGTTTATAAGCTTTAACCGAAGTAAAGGTCACCGGCAAAGTCCCCAACTGGCTGAACACAATCATAAAACGGTTGGATGCTTTGGATGCGGCCACACTGGTAACTGTAAAATCTATATCGGTTATTCCATCAATCTTAAGCGGTGTAGCGATATGCAGGTAATTGTCTATGAGAAAGCCTGTAAGCCCGGGCTGATATAGCTGAGACGCCATAAACTCCAGGCGGTAATTGTGTGCAGATACTCCTGTGAGATTCAGGAAGATAGTATCGGAAACGGTAATAGTATGTCTTCTTTCCACTACCAATAAAGTATTGTTGGTTTTTGTTGATAAGTTTTCAGAAGTATTACCAATTTTAATAGCATCCATATCATCCACATTGTTACTGTACCCATCATCATAATTAATGAGCAACCCATCAGCCATATAAGTGCTGTTATCTGTATTAATTCCAAAGAGATTTACTTGTAATTGAGGTCTTGGTAATCCTTCCGCCGACGAAGCAACGGCGCTGCCTGTGGTTTTGGCAGCTTCCTTAAAAGTAAGACTTCCGCTTCCTATACCACCCTGAACAAAGAAAGCCAGCCCGCTTTGTATATAATTACTGATGCTGCCGCTGGCGCCATAGCTGCCACCCCCGGGTGTAATCACATAATTGCCACTGCCATTATTTGAAAAGGTTTGATAACCGCCATAACCGTAATTTCCAGCAAGGGCAGGATCCCATATATAAAAGAAATCTTTAACACCCGCCGTTTTGGTAATGTTACGCATATCGATAGCAGAAGCATAAGGATTGCCCATAGAAGTAAATGTTCCTGCAGATACAACAATGGGAGCTTGATTACCTGTGTACAAAGTGCCTTTAATGCGTAAAGTAGTTGAGGTAACTGGTGAACTAATAGAATTAGCAGTTCTGTCCCCTCTTATAAAGGTCATATATCCATCGGTAGATGTAATAATTGTTGCGTTAGTATTGGCAACTCCCACCCATGTATTGGTAGAAGAATTGTAAGTTTTTATGGATGGTAATGCGGAATATAGGTCAAACCCTGCAGCGGTTCCACCAGCGCCGGTGAGCTGAATTCCATAACCTGGTGTAGGATTAGAAGCTATTGACGTAGCGCCCTCCTGCCATGCCTTTTGTATTGTTTGTGTTGTGTTGGCAGGAACAGATAAAAACCGCCATGCTTTACGGGAAGAGATATATCGTTCCACCGTTACTTTGCCGGTGATAGTATTGCCCGTCATATCTCCCAGCCATGCAGTATTAGTTGCAGTTGATTTTAAAGTTAAGTTACCTCTGGTGGCTAATTTCATTCCGGTTCCTGAGTAGGTTACTGAATTATATACATCTATTGGACCTCCCAGTTTGACACCGTTTGAACTGGTATTACTGATAATTAAATTACTAAGTGCGTTATTTAGAAAGGCATTGGCAGGAATCGTCTGGAGCATTGCTCCATTCATTTCAATAGTGCCGTTGCTTACATTAAATGTTCCTGAATTATTTATAGTTCCTGCAATTTGAAGGGTGGCGTTATTTACTGTTAGAAAAGCGCCGGAATTGATATACAAATTTTGAATCGCAAAAGTGCCTGAACTCAGTATTGGTTGATAAGGTACACCGGACTGAATCGTAACATCCGGGCAGGAAAGTGTTGGCACTGCATTAGCTGCCCAGTTTCCGGATGTGTTCCAATCGGTACTAATGCCACCGGTCCATGTATTTGGATTGATTATTATTGAAGTCGTTGCCATATAAACAGCACATCCTCCTGAGGCAGAAATAGTATAGGTAACGGTATACACCCCCGGTGCGGTTGCAGCTAAGTCGACAGTTCCGGTACTTGGATTTATTATAGCAGGAGACGAAAAGGTGCCCCCTGTGGTACCCGTCATCGTTACAGTCGCACTTCCTATATTGGAGCAAAATGGACTTGCGTATGATATTGTTGCAGATGGTGCAGTTGTAACATTTACGGTAGCGCTACCGGTTTTATCAGCAGCGATGGAAGCACAGGTTCCATTGGTTAAAGTAGCAATAGTATAAGTTGTGGTTGTGGACGGAGACACACTAACGGTGATCGTAGGTGCTGTTCCGCTAAACGCCGTCCCGTTAGATAAAGTCCCTGAGATCGTTCCTGAGCCGGTTGCTGCAATAGAAAGGGTTGCTGAACTTCCATTACAGATGGTGGTAGTTCCGCTTAAGGCTCCTGTTGGCCTTGCATTGACTGTTACGGTAGCACTACCCGTTTTATCAGCAGCGATGGAAGCACAGGTTCCATTGGTTAAAGTAGCAATAGTATAAGTTGTGGTTGTGGACGGAGACACACTAACGGTAATCGTAGGTGCTGTTCCGCTAAACGCTGTCCCGTTAGATAAAGTCCCTGAGATCGTTCCTGAGCCGGTTGCTGCAATAGAAAGGGTTGCTGAACTTCCATTACAAATGGTGGTAGTTCCGCTTAAGGCTCCTGTTGGCCTTGCATTGACTGTTACGGTAGCGCTACCCGTTTTATCAGCAGCGATGGAAGCACAGGTTCCATTGGTTAAAGTAGCAATAGTATAAGTTGTGGTTGTGGACGGAGACACACTAACGGTGATCGTAGGTGCTGTTCCGCTAAACGCCGTCCCGTTAGATAAAGTCCCTGTGATCGTTCCTGAGCCGGTTGCTGCAATAGAAAGGGTTGCTGAACTTCCATTACAAATGGTGGTAGTTCCGCTCAAGGCTCCTGTTGGCCTTGCATTGACTGTTACGGTAGCACTGCCCGTTTTATCAGCAGCGATGGAAGCACAGGTTCCATTGGTTAAAGTAGCAATAGTATAAGTTGTGGTTGTGGACGGAGACACACTAACGGTAATCGTAGGTGCTGTTCCGCTAAACGCCGTCCCGTTAGATAAAGTCCCTGAGATCGTTCCTGAGCCGGTTGCTGCAATAGAAAGGGTTGCTGAACTTCCATTACAGATGGTGGTAGTTCCGCTTAAGGCTCCTGTTGGCCTTGCATTGACTGTTACGGTAGCGCTACCCGTTTTATCAGCAGCGATGGAAGCACAGGTTCCATTGGTTAAAGTAGCAATAGTATAAGTTGTGGTTGTGGACGGAGACACACTAACGGTAATCGTAGGTGCTGTTCCGCTAAACGCCGTACCGTCAGATAAAGTTCCTGTGATCGTTCCTGAGCCGGTTGCTGCAATAGTCAAAGGGCTGCTGAACTTCCACCATTACAGATGGTGGTCGTTCCGCTTAATGCTCCTGTTGGCCTTGCATTCACTGTTACGGTAGCGCTACCCGTTTTATCGGCAGCGATGGAAGCACAGGTTCCATTGGTTAAAGTAGCAATAGTATAAGTTGTGGTTGTGGACGGAGATACACTAACGGTGATCGTAGGTGCTGTTCCGCTGAATGCCGTACCGTCTGATAAAGTCCCTGTTATCGTTCCTGTACCTGTTGCTGCAATAGAAAGAGTTGCTGAACTTCCATTACAAATGGCTGTGGATCCGGTAATTGTTGCTGTAGGCCGCGAATTTACGATGACCGTTGCTGCGTTAGATTCGTTCGTGGCAGTGTAACCGGCAACATTTGTATTATTGCTGCTCGTTAAAATTGCATTTCTATAAATATAATAAGTACCCGCTGTATTAAAAGGGGCAACTAATGTAGAAGGAGTAAACGTGGACCCTGTAGCTCCTGTAATATTTGTTCTTGTTCCGCCAGGCGATGTACTGTACGTCCATTGATAGCCGGTACCCGACAAGGAGATTCCGGAAGGCAATGTTCCATAAGTATCGCCTGAAATAAATATACCTCCGGATCCCATACAAATTTGCTGCGATGTATTTGCAGAAAGCGTATTAGCAAGCACCAGCGTAAGATTTTGAAAAATAACCTGGTTATTAATGGCATTTTCATAGAATTCATATAGCAAGCTACTGGATCCTGTAAGATTCATCAAAACTCCCGGTTTAGTTGAAAAGGACTGGTCGCTCCAGTTGTTGTATATCAGGTTTCCGTCTACGGTTAACCTGCTGCCATCATCTGAGCCCAAATCAACTACATATAAACCCTTTCGCGTAGAATTCATCCTGAATTTTACGGAAAACGTTTCTGTATAAATGGTACTTGTTGATGCGTTTGAAGCAACACTGAAACAATTATAATCTCCTCCAAAACCTTCATTAAAGGTTTCTGCTTCGGTAAAATGCCCGATGTAATTTGAAAAGTTTGTTCCGTCATACGCGTGGCCTATCCAACTATCGGCTCCTGTTAAATTCTGATTGTCAGTGGAAGTTGGGTAGGGATCTACTGTTACAGAAGTAGACGAAGTGCAGCCTGAATTACTTTTTATCGTCAATGTATATGTGTTAGCTGCCAGACCGGTAAATAAATTACTGGTTTGATAGGAGCCTCCATTTAAACTATACGTATAAGGAGTTGATCCTCCGCTGCCACTTGCGGTAATAGTTCCTGAGCTTCCGCCTACACAGGTATAAGTGGTTGTAGCGGATACTGTGGGGATTGAATAACATGTGAATGTTCCAGCGCTCGTGGCAGTTCCTCCGGGAGTAGTGACACTTACAGTACCAGAACAAGCCGAGCCTACAACGGCTACAATTTGTGTGGAAGTAAAAGAAGTAATGGAAGTTACAGATATACCGCCAATTTTTACATTGGACGCCGTTATTCCAACAAAATTAGTCCCTGTAATTGTAATAGAGCCGCCTGCGCAAATATCGGCAGATAAGTTTGTAATAGTGGGACTTAGATAATAAGTAATTACGATCTGTCCATTTGCCCCGCTACCACCATTACGATTAGTATTGCCAGTGTTACTGGCCCCGCTACCCCCACCACCTGCGCTTGTTCCCGGAAGTCCGTCTCCATTGCTGACAAGTCCATTGCCACCGTTTCCACCACCTGTGGCGGTACCGATACCACCAGAATAAGGAGAAGTCGTCATAGCCGATCCACCATTTCCGGAAGATCCCGCACCGCCGCCACCTGCACCCGGAATAGAATTTCCAGAGCCGCCATCTCCGCCCTTGTAAATAATTGTTCCAATGCTTCCAGTTATGGTTCCGAGACCTGGATTTGTGGAATTATTTGCGCCGCCTCCCTGGCCACCCGCGGCCAATACAGTAGTATTAGAACTAAACCATGAGTTTGCACCTGCAGGTCCATCTCCGCTTCCACCGATTCCTCCCAACCCTACCGTGTAGGTGTAACTTGTTCCCGAACTGACAGCGATCACTTTTTGTGCATATGCGCCCCCGGCCCCGCCACTCGCCTTTACGTTACCATTTGTTTGAACACCACCCCCAGCTCCACCACCACCCCAACATTCAACGGTTACAAAGGTTATTCCGGCTGGACATGTCCAACTTCCCGATGAAGTAAAAGTCTGCACCGTTTGCCCAAAATCGCTGAATGCTGAAAATAAAAAGAATGCAATTAATAAGCATTTAATTCGAGAAAAATGTCTTTTTTGAATCACGTTGCGAACATAGGAATTTTCACTAAATAGCGATAGAGAAGTCATTGTAAGGGATTTTGAATTCCCTTTATAACGTCTTCAAATAGAAATAGTATTGAAAACCAGGAATATGCTAAAAGTTCAGCAAAGTATGATCTCTGGCAATGGACTCTTATTCAAACAATTCTCTCTGCGTATTAGGCTGTTCCCGTTCAACCCATTCCATCTGGTCACTTTTGGAATAATCCGTAAGCTTATTGCCGATAGCTTTCCACCCCATAACTTCTACCACTTTATTGAGCTTTATTTTTGCTCTCCTGATCTGAATTCCGCGGCCGCTTTGCATTTGAAGTAAAGGTTCGGCAGCGGTTGTTACTTTCAGAAGCCGATTGCCTTCTCCTTCTTTTATAAAGAAAAATTTATTATTCAGCGTAGTGGTTTCAATCTTAAAACGCTTTACATAATACTGTTTTTTTTCATTATCGAGCATATACTGCAGTAATAATTTTTTCAGGATTAAATTTTTCAATCAACAATATTTTATCAGCATCAAAACGTTGCGTTAATTCCTGATCTGTTAATTCATAATTTCCATCTTTATAAATAACAATATTTTATCTTCCGCTTCAAAGTTCCCAAATAAATTCCCTTTTTCATCATCATTCAATCTGTCCAAAACTTATTATCAAACCAAAGTTTTCTGTTGCTCAATGTTGCTTTGCCTTTTTCAATATACTTAACAGTACTTAACAGATATTTTGTAACCTGGTTGCCCATGCTGTCCTACGCCTTTTATGTCAAGTGTTTCAAAATAAAAATCAAATTCTTTATTTCGTGCAGAGCTACCTGGGGTTAAAATTATTTTTACAACTTCCGCTTCACCATTTGGATTCACTGATAAGTAATGCACCTTACTTTTTTCGTCTCCTTTTGTAAGATCATATTCTTTATCGCGCGTAATGCCGGTTACATTAAAACGTTTTGCATAACTAATGCCTGTATTCACCATCTGTATAAATCATGTTGTAAGTTGTACGTTCATCATTTTTCTGAAAAACAGCAGCATGCAATATATCTTTACCAATAAAAATTTTATCTGCCACTTTTACCACTTTCATAATGCCGCGCTTTGGTAAAAGCAATGATGTCATCAAGATCAGAACAATCACCAATAAATTCATCTTTCTTCAAACCGGTTCCAATAAAACCTTCATCACGGTTGACGTAAAATTTTGTATTGGCAATGGCAACTGTTTTGCCTGTATAGTATCAAATAGTTTTATTTCTGTTTTGCGTTCTCGTCCCTTTGCCATATTTTTTCAACAGATTCTTCATAATAAGCTACCGCAAAATCAGTAAGATTTTCCAGGTCATGATTTACCTGTTTGATGTCATCTTCCAATGCTTTTATTTGTTCATTCAGTTCATCAATATCCAGTTTATAAATTCTGCGTACAGGTTTTTCAGTCAGTTTTAAAATATCTTCTCTGGTTATATCCCGTTTTAATTGCTTTTTAAAAGGAACAAATGCTTTATCAATTGCATGCAATTACTTTATCCCAGGTTTCATGTTTCTTTTCCAGTTCTTTATAAATCTTTTCTTCAAAGAATATTTTTTCCAAGAGAAGTATAATGCCATTTTTCCTGCAAGTTCGCTCAAGTTTTATTTCCAGTTCTTGTTTTAAGAAGATCTTTTGTATTATCTGCTGAAATTTTCAGCAATTCACTGTACCCCGAGAAACTTCGGGTTTCTGGTCATCAATAACACAGGCATTGGGTGAAATGCTGAAATTTCACAATCCGTAAAAGCATACAATGCATCAATGGTAATATCAGGTGAAATGCCCGGAGCCAGATCAATAATTATCTCAACTTCTGCAGCAGTATTATCGGTTACCTTTTTTATTTTGATCTTGCCATGATCATTTGCTTTTACAATGCTGTCCATTAACTGCGTGGTGGTGGTACCGTAAGGAACATTTTTTATGAACAATGTTTTTTTATCTGGTTCTTCAATCCTTGCACGCACCCTTACTTTGCCGCCACGTTTTCCTTCATTGTAATTGGTTGCATCCATCATTCCGCCTGTAATAAAATCAGGATAGAGATCAAATTTTTTTCCCTTAAATATTTTATGGAGGCTTCTATAGTTCACAAAAATTATGCGGAAGAATTTTGGTTGATAAACCAACTGCAATTCCTTCTGCGCCCTGTGCCAAGCAGCAATGGAAATTTCATCGGAAGTGTAACAGGCTCATTTTTTCTTCCATCATAACTTAATTGCCATTCAGTTGTTTTTGCATTGAATGCAACTTCCAATGCAAATTTGCTTAAGCGTGCTTCAATATATCTTGGCGCTGCTGCATCATCACCGGTTCGCACATCGCCCCAGTTACCCTGTGTTTCTATCAGCAATTCTTTTTGGCCCATGTTTACCAAGTGCATCGCCAATGCTTGCATCTCCATGCGGATGGTATTGCATGCTTTGCCCGATAATGTTGGCCACTTTATTAAAACGGCCATCATCCATTTCTTTCATTGCATGCAGAATGCGGCGCTGAACAGGTTTTAATCCATCTTCCACTGCAGGCACTGCACGTTCAAGAATTACATAACTGGCATAATCCAGAAACCATGTTTTATATTGGCCACTTATTCCAGTATCACTATGTGTATAATCCTCTTTAATTCCTTTTGCCATTTACTTTTATTTATACCACAAATTTTTTTTTGCCACGAATTAAATCAATAAACACGATTGAAAAGAACAGATTCATAGGTGAAAATTCGTTTCATTCATGTCTATTTCATTTCTTTTAATTTTACTTCAAAGTCTTTCATATTTTTTAATTCTCCCTGCGCATCTATTTTCCCTTCTTTTATCATAAGCTTAATTCTCCAAAGCAGGTAGGCATCACCGGTAGTTATCTTTGATTTGGAAAAAAAAGAATGTAATAATTTATTTATTCTTTGCCAATTGGGTGTAATTAATTTCATCAATTCATTATCATAATAATCATAATCATGCTGCAATAATTTTTTGCCGCCTTCCAGAATTCTTACTCCTTTATTTTCATTACATAATTTTGTCCATTCATCAGGATCCACTTCAAATTCACTTAATGTTATTTGTCTTGCTAATTTTTTTGCCTTTAAAAATTCTTTTGGCTGAATTTCAAAAATATTTGTAGGATAGAAAATATGTCCTTTCTCATTTATGAAAGGAAGATTATTTAAATACAAAATAAAAATCCTGCTTTGAAATTCTTTTAGCTGGCTCATTAGCCAATAATATCCTGATACATCATGCTTGTTCTGGGCTGACCAAATCCAAACAACTTCTTCTTCATTTTCTCTCAAAGCATTAATTAATTGTATTGCTGTTTTCTGATCATCAATCTCACCGCTGTCAACTTTTCCTTCATATTCACTTCCCGCTAAAACCTCTCTCCACCATTGTTTGCGAATTTCAATTCCTTCTTCAGAATAAATAGCTAATAACGGGCCTACTGCAAAATCATCTTTAATTTGAATTACTTTTCCCTGTAAAGTATCATCCAGTTTGATTGCTTTTTGTAAAGTGTCAACATCATTTTCCTGAAAAACTATATGAATCATTTATAGAATTAAAAATTAAAAATTAAAAATTATATACCTGAAATTTCGGCTAAATCAAGCTCCACTTTTAAATTATCAATAATAAAATCCTGGCGGTGTTGTGTATTTTTTCCCATGTAATATTCCAGCAATTGTTGAATATGTTCTTCCTGGTAAAAGCATTACCGGCTGCAAACGCATATCATCACCAATAAATCTTTCAAACTCTTCCGGTGAAATTTCTCCAAGGCCTTTAAATCGTGTTATCTCAGGTTTGCTACCCAGTTTTTTAATCGCTTCTTGTTTTTCATGTTTCATCATAACAATAAATGGTTTCCTGTTTATTTCGTACCCGAAATAAAGGTGTTTCTAAAATATACACATGCCCGTTCTTAACAAGGTCAGGAAAGAACTGCAGAAAAAAAGTCATTAACAATAAACGTATGTGCATACCATCCACATCTGCATCGGTTGCAATAACAATATTGTTATAACGCTAAGATCTTCGAATCCTTCTTCAATATTCAATGCATGTTGCAACAAATTGAATTCTTCATTTTCATACACCACTTTTTTGGTAAGTCCAAACAATTCAAAGGCTTTCCGCGTAAGCTAAACACAGCCTGTGTTTCTACGTTTCTTGCTTTGGTAATAGAACCGCTGGCACTATCTCCTTCTGTAATAAAAATGGTTGATTTCAATTCTGCTTTGCAATAATACTTCATTTTTGTTTTTGCCGGCTGGTTCATCATTCAAATGAACCTGGCAATCACGTAATTTTTTATTGTGAAGATTTGCTTTTTTAGCCCGTTCATTGGCCAGCTTTTTTAATACCGGCCAATTCTTTTCTTTCACGTTCACTTTGTTCAATTCGTTTCTTTAATGCTTCTGCAGTTTGCAGGATTTCTATGCAGATAATTATCTAATTCTTTCGATAAAAAATCCTGTAATAAAATTTTTCATGCTTGGGCCATCTTCATACACTGATTTGCGAACCCAGTTTTGTTTTTGTCTGGCTTTCAAAAACAGGTTCCTGTACACGTACAGAAATTGCTGCAACAATGCTTCCGCGTATATCAGCCGCATCATAATCTTTCTTATAAAAATCACGAATCGTTTTTACATATCGCTTCGCGAAATGCCTGCTAGATGTGTTCCGCCCTGCGTTGTATACTGGCCATTTACAAAACTGATAATATTCTTCGCCATAATCGATTGTTATGTGTAAGCGCAACTTCAATATCTTCTCCTTTTAAATGAATAATAGGATAACGCAATTTCATCTTCATTGGTTTTGCGTTGCAGCAGATCAAGCAAACCATTTTTACTTACATATCTTTTGCCATTATAATTAATTACAAGACCTGCATTCAGGTAACAATAATTCCAAAACTGGTTATCTAAATATTCCTGTAGGTAATGAAAATTTTTAAATACTGTTTCATCAGGAATAAATGTTAACTGCGTGCCATTTTCTTCAGTTGTTTTTTCTTCTTTATATTCTTTAATTAAAATATCCTTTTTCAAATTCAGCAGTTTTTTCTTTGCCTTCCCGAAAAGCTAGTCACTTTAAAATAATTGCTTAATGCATTCACTGCTTTTGTACCAACACCATTCAAACCAACACTTTTCTGAAAAGCTTTGCTGTCGTACTTTGCGCCGGTATTTATTTTGCTTACAACATCCACCACTTTGCCCAGCGGAATACCTCGTCCATAATCACGAACACGTTACTGTTTTATCTTTTATTGTCAACATCAACATGCTTACCAAACCCATGGTATGCTCATCAATACAGTTATCAATCACTTCTTTCAGCAGCACATAAATACCGTCATCCGGCGACTGCTGCCATCGCCCAGTTTACCAATATACATACCGGCCTTAAACGAATATGTTCTTTCCAATCGAGGCTTTTTATAGATTCTTCCGTGTAATCAAACAAATTTTTATCAGCCATTGTTTTTCATAATTTGGGCGCAAAAGAAAGGAATTTTCAACAAACGTCTTTAGTAACCTTTATCTTTTGCGAAGTAAAATTTTTGAGCAGGAAATTAATTTCTCTTTTCAATAGTGTCATTGCGCCAAATATAATGAAACGATCAAGCAAAAAAATCTGAATTTTTTAAACAGGTGTGAATAACAATTTTGTAATGAAATAAATCATTACAGAATACGCAGGTAAACAAGACTAAAAAATATTTGATTATTCAAAATTGTATTATTTGATAAATGAACAAAACAGTTTCAGATTTGTTTAAAAAGAATGTTTTGTTGGCCTGATATTTTCTCGTTTGAACATTCATTCAATTTTTCTTTAGATTTAATATAAATATCTGTAATGAATCTCAATCTTACCGGTAAAAAAGCAGTAGTGTGCGGAAGCACCCAGGGATTGGGCCTGGCTTCGGCAGTTGAACTTGCTTTTCTGGGTGCAGAAGTTACACTGATGGCAAGAGATGAAAAAAAACTCGCTGAGGCCATAAAAAAACTCGATGTATCTGCCGGTCAAAAACATAAATATATAGTTGCTGATTTTCAATTGCCACAAATAGTTGAGGCAGCAATGAAAAGATATCTTGCCCAAAAAAATACAGTAAATATATTAGTAAATAATACAGGCGGACCTAAAGGAGGAGATGTTGTAGACGCTTCAAAGGAGGAATTTCTCCAGACTTTTAACAGCCATCTTATTTGCAATCATATTTTGATGAAGGCTGTTCTTCCTTCAATGAAGGCATCAGGATATGGACGTATTGTAAATATAATTTCAACATCTGTAAAAGAACCAATAGCGGGGCTTGGTGTTTCCAATACTATTCGTGCAGCAGTAGCAAACTGGGCTAAAACATTAGCGGGGGAAGTAGGCAAATTTGGTATAACTGTAAATAATGTTTTGCCCGGTTATACAAGAACTGCACGTTACGATGCTATTCTAAAAAATAAAGCAGCCTTATCTCAAAAAAAAGAGAAAGAAATAGAATCGGATTTTTTATCAGGCATACCTTTGAGCAGAATTGGAACTCCTGAAGAGTTTGGCGCTGCGGTTGCTTTTTTATGTTCGCCTGCGGCTTCATATATAACTGGAATAAACTTACCCGTGGATGGTGGACGATTAAATTGCCTGTGACATTCATAAAATTATTTAACCAATTTTTTTCAATACTTTCATCTCAATAAAAAAATAAAAATTATGAAAATTCCTAAAATTTTTTTAGTCGTTTTTCTTACGACTTCTACGTTGTTCTTTAGTTGCAAACCAAAGGATTCTGATATCCAGGCAAAAATTGAAGATAAATTGAAATCAATGCCGGGCATCTCTGTAACAGTAACAGATGGCGTTGCAACTTTATCGGGCGAATGTAAAGACAATGCTGCCAAAGATGAAGTAACCGCATCGGCAAAAGATGTAAAAGGGGTAAAATCTGTGGTAAACAATTGTACGGTAACTCCACCTCCACCGCCGCCTGCACCTGTTGTGATAAATCCGGATGCTACCTTAATTCAAGGAGTTACTGATGCAACTAAAGATTTCCCGGACGTAAAGGCAGATGTTAATAATGGAGTTGTAACACTTACGGGAACTATAAAACGAAGCGATTTAAAAACATTGATGATGAGCCTCAATACGCTAAAGCCTAAAAAAATTGATAATAAATTAACCATCAAATAAAAATTTAATTATGCCATTACAAGATAAATACAAGCAACTTATTGACGCTGCTACTTCCGGTGGTGTTAGTAATCTACAGGTGAGAGAACAGGATAATGTTTTATATATTGACGGAGATGCGCCTGATGGAGCAACAAAGGACAAGCTTTGGGATGTTTACAACCAGATAGATCCCGATTTTCGTGCAGGCGATGTCGTTATGAATGTAAATGTTGCTGCATCGGCAGGAACAAAAGCAAAAGTTACCACCGAAAGCAGCAACCTTAATATCCGCAAGGGGCCCGGCACCGATCAACCAATTGTTGGTAAAGCAGCACACAATGAAATCGTGACTTTGCAAAGCAAAACCAACGACCAGTGGTGGCTTATAAAAACTGATGCAGGTGAAGAGGGGTATGCCTATGCGCAATACCTGAGTCCTCAATAATAAAAAGATCTTCTTATCCAATGTCCGGAATGATAATTCGGGACATTTTTTTACAGCGTATTTTATCAGATTCCGATCTTTTCATTTACAATCTTTATTATTTCAGTTTCCAAAGCAATTGTTTTACTTTCTATTTCTTTTCCTTTTAAAACAATGTCGTCCACAAATTTTTTATTATCATAACCGGCTGCGTTTATGCGAACATTCATGAATGCGCCCATAACAGCGCTGCGTGCGCATAACGCTCCCACTCCTGCATCGGAAACAGAATTCGGATTGCCTGTTGTCGCCATTTCTTTTATAACTTCCATTCCTGAAAAGCTTGCCTGCATTACTTTATAAGGAACCTCAATAGCATATTTTGTTGCGCTTTGAATAGCTTGTGTACGAATATTTTTTTCTTCCTCAGTTGATTTAGAAAGTGACAATGCAGCCATAATAAGATTAAAGGCCCTGGTATCTTCATCAACCAGTTGTATTAATTCATCTTTATATCGCTGTCCTTTTTCTGCCCAATTGCTAAATTCTTCCCATCGATCATCCCATCCTTTTTTGTGCGAAGAAAGATTTGCAACCATTGTTGCGAGAGACATTGCCAGCGAACCAACATAAGCTGCGATAGAGCCACCACCGGGAGCCGGACTCTCACTTGCTGTTTCATCAGCAAATTCATTAAGCGTCATGCTTACATATTTGCTATCAGATTTTCCGGCAATTATATTCAATTATTCTTTCTTCAGGTTTGAATGACGCTAACTCATCGAGTCCCATTGAAATTATAGCAATTCTTATCAATTCTTTTTCAGAAACTCCTGTCGAACGTTTTTGTTTTTCCAAGAAATATTTTCCGGCATCAAGCATGGATTGTAATGGAATAAGGCCAACAAGCTCACTACCGGTAACGCGTATCCCACGTGCATCCGCTTTTTTACAAACCTCATCAAATGCAATGTGTAAAGGCGTTACATCGATATTGGTGAGGTTCATTGAAATTTGTGCAATTCCATATTCTTCAATAAACCAGCCGATAGCCTTTACACTTTTTAAACTTCCGGGAATGTTAATCGCGTTTCCATTTTCATCTTTTACAATTTTACCTGTTATGGGATCGCCTTCACGCTTTACTCTTCCGGCTTCACGAACATCAAAAGCAATTGAATTGGCACGCCGGGTTGATGTTGTATTAAGATTTACATTGTATGCAATCAAAAAATCTCTTGCGCCAATTACTGTTGCGCCACGCTTTGCATCAAATTCTGATGGTCCAAAATCAGGTTTCCATTCCGGTTGTTTTATTTTTTTAAAGAAGCCTTCATATTCACCTGCTCGTATAATAGAAAGATTGTTTCTTTTTATATCGGCTGCGCAGCTTCATATAAATAAACCGGTAATTGCAATTCTTCGCCTACACGCTTTGCAAGCTGTTGCGCATACATTGCCGTTTCTTCCATTGTAATATTGGCAACAGGAATGAAAGGGCAAACATCGGTTGCTCCCATACGCGGATGCTCACCTGCATGTGTGCTCATATCAATTAATTCACCGGCTTTTTTAATCGCTCTGAAAGCGGCTTCTATTACCGACTGTGGATTTCCTACAAAAGTAACAACCGTGCGGTTAGTTGCTTTTCCGGGATCTACATTCAATAAACTAACTCCTTCAACATTTTCTATCTCGCTGGTAATTTGCTGAATAATATTAAGATCCTTGCCTTCTGAAAAATTGGGAACACATTCTATGAGTTGCATAAATAAATTATGAATTAAAAATTATGAATTAAGAATTAGATACAATTTTAGTTCAGATAAATTCTCCGCTTATCATCACTTTATCAATTAAATTATTTCCAAACGAATAGGGAAAATAAGCGAGAGACGGTACCGGTTTTGTAAAAATAAGATTTGCTTTTTTTCCAACTGAAATACTTCCGTAATCTTTATCAATCTCCATGGCAAAAGAGCCATTTACAGTAACAGCATTTATGGCTTCCTCAGGTAGCATTTTCATTTGAATACAGCTTAATGCAAGAACAAAATTCATGTTACCCGAAGGAGATGAACCGGGATTATAGTCTGAAGCTAACGTTATAGCAGCGCCGGCATCAATAAGTTGTCGTGCAGGCTGATATTGCATTCTAAGGAAAAATGCTGCGGTTGGCAGTAACGCAGAACAACCGTTAAATTTTCCCAGCATTTCAATTTCTTCATTGGTTAATGTTTCTAAATGATCTAATGAAACCGCATTTAATTCAATACCTTTTTCAATTCCTCCAATACTATTGAGCTGGTTAACATGTAACTTTGGTTTCAGGTCATATTGTTTACCGGCAAGGCAAACTCTTTCCATTTCTTCTGCTGAAAAAAATCCCTTCTCGCAAAATACATCTATATAATCTGCTAACTTTTCTTCAGCTATCACTGGAAGCATTTCATTAATTATACAATCAATATATTTATTATGATTTTCCTTGTATTCCAACGGAAAAGTATGCGCTCCCAAAAAAGTTGATTTTATTTTTAAAGAACTTTTTTCTTTTAGTTTTTTAATTACCCTTAACATTTTCAGTTCACCTTCTAGCGATAAACCATACCCGCTTTTTATTTCAATAGCTCCTGTTCCCATTTTGCTCACCTCTTCAAGTCGCTTCCATGCCTGGATGAATAGTTCATCTTCAGAAGTGTTATTTAATTTTTTTACAGAATTCAGAATACCCCCACCCTTTGCCGCAATATCTGTATAACTGAGGCCTTTTATCTTATCTACAAATTCACTTTCCCTGCTTCCTGCAAAAACCAAATGCGTATGGCTATCGCACCAGCAAGGCAATACAATCGAGTCTTTTGTTATACCTGTGCATTCATTTGGATTGTATTTGCAATTTTCCATTTCTCCATATTCAGCAATTACGTCATCTTCAATAACTATATAAGCATTTTTAATAATAGGCAAGTTGGCAAGCTGGTTACCGCGTAACAGTGAACTTTGCGTTCTAACGTTTACAAGTAAACTAATATTGGAAAATATCTGTGTCGCCATTGGCTCTAATATATGTGTAAAAATTCTTTCAACCCTTTGTGTTAATTGTACGTTTAATTATTTAATTGATAAACATTTAAGCATCTTATTTGTATTACATAGACAACAATTAAAAAAATAGCATGAAAAAAAGAGCCTTAACCTTATTCCTGGCAATTTCAATTTTCTTAAGCAATGCGCAAACAAATCCAGCCGGGTTAAAAGTAAATGATAAAGCTCCTGAATTTTCAGCAAAGGACCAGAATGGCAAAATAATCTCACTACAAAATGAGTTGAAGAATGGCAAAGTAGTTTTAATTTTCTATCGCGGGCAATGGTGCCCTATTGCAATAAAGAATTAAAAGGTATTGAAGATTCTCTTTCTTTAATAACGTCAAAAGGTGCAGTAGTGTTGGCTGTAACGCCTGAGCTACCTGAAAATGTTTATAAAACTATTGATAAAACCAAAGCGAGTTATTCTGTTCTTTCTGACGACGGTTTGAAAATTATGAAAGCTTATGATGTGGCTTATGCGGTTGATCCGGCTCTTAATGAAAAATATAAAGGATATGGAATCGATTTAATGAAGGCCAATGGCGCTAACGGTGCCAATCTTCCGGTGCCCGCAGTTTATGTGATTGATACAAATGGCAATATTATCTATCGTTATTTTGATGTTGATTACAGGAACAGAGCCAGTGTTAAGGAAATCGCGGAGCACTTATAATTTGCTTTTATACTTCAATATTGTTTTACCTTACATAGAATGATTTCCAGAAAAGTTAAATTGATACTTATTGCTTTTCTTTTTTTTAGTTTTTCTTCGTGCAGTCAACAAACATCCTCTTCTGAAAAAAAGAATTCTATGTATACCAATGAACTGATACACGAGACGAGTCCGTATCTTTTGCAGCATGCACATAACCCTGTAGACTGGTATCCATGGGGAGATAAAGCGCTTAACAAAGCGAAGAAGGAAAATAAAATGTTATTGATAAGTGTGGGCTATGCTGCCTGCCATTGGTGCCACGTTATGGAGCATGAAAGTTATGAAGACACCATGGTCGCCAATATCATGAATGAAAACTTTGTTTGTATAAAAGTTGACCGGGAAGAACGACCGGATGTTGACCAGGTTTATATGAACGCCGCTTACCTTATTAATGGAAACGGTGGCTGGCCGCTTAATGCATTGGCGATGCCTGATGGCAAACCTTTTTTTGCCGGAACTTATTTTCCAAAAGACAGGTGGATACAATTGCTTGAATATTTTTCCGGTTTATATAAAAATCAAAAACAAAAATTACAAGAGCAAGCCGATAATGTTTCCAAAGGAATAAGAGATATTGAGAATGTTCCCAGGAATACCAATGCAGTATCATTTTCAGCAATTACAATGGATGCAATGTTTTCAACCTTAAGCCAAAGAATTGATATGGATAAAGGAGGTACAAAAGGTGCCATGAAATTTCCAATGCCATCAATATGGGAATACCTCCTTCAGTATAATTATTTAAATAAAAATACTGATGCGTTAAATGCAGTTGAAGTTACTTTACAACACATGGCAAGAGGAGGAATTTATGACCAGGTTGGCGGTGGCTTTTCAAGGTATGCTACTGATGCGAACTGGCATGCCCCTCATTTCGAGAAGATGCTGTATGATAATGCGCAGCTTGTAAGCCTTTACAGTCATGCCTTTCAGGTTACCAAAAACCCCTTATATGAAAGAATAGTTTATGAAACCATTGCTTTTGTTAAGCGGGAGCTTACCTCACCCGAAGGAGGATTTTATTCTTCTCTGGATGCCGACAGCGAAGGAGAAGAGGGTAAATTTTATGTATGGAGTAATGACGAAATAAAAGAAATTCTCGGAGATAATGCTAAACTCTTTTGCGATTATTTTGGTATAACACATCAGGGTAACTGGGAGCCGGCTAAAAATATTCCTGACATAAATGAAGCTGATATTAATGTCGGAAAGAAATATAATCTTACTGCTGATCAACTTCAGGATAAAATTGATTCGTTAAAACAAAAAGTACTAACGGCAAGGAATAATCGCATACGTCCTCATACCGATGATAAAATATTAACATCATGGAATGCCCTAATGGCAAAAGGCTTGATTGATGCGTATGAAGTTTTTGGTGAAAATGATTTTTTGCAAATGGCTAAAACCAACATCGCCTTTTTATTGAAAAATATTGCAACAAAAGAAAATGCGTTATACAGAAACTTTAAAAATGGTAAAGCAACTATACCGGCATTTTTAGATGACTATGCCTTTATGATAAGCGCCCTCATGGATTATTACCAGGTAAATTTTAAAGAAGAATATTTGCAGAAAGCCAATGATTTTAATCAATATGTTGAGCAACATTTTTTTGACAAAATTTCTGGAATGTATTTTTATACTGATGACCAGTATAGTAATTTAATTGCACGCAAAATGGAAATTGCCGATAATGTAATTTCATCTTCTAATAGTGAAATGGCAAAAAACTTATTAATGCTTGGGCTTTATTTTGAAGATAAAAATTACGAAAATCAATCTGCTCAACTTCTAAAAAATGTTATAGACGACGTCAAAAAGAATCCGGGTTATTACGCCAACTGGGCACAGGTAATGGCTTTACAAATAAAACCGCCTTACGAGGTTGCCATTATGGGAAGCAACTGGAAGGAAAAACTTTCTGAATTTCATAAATATTATTTGCCCAACACAATTTACCTTGGCGGAGATAGTGAAGGAAATCTCATTCTTTTACAAAATAAACTTATAGACGGAAAAACTACAATCTATGTTTGTGAGAATAAAACGTGCCAATTACCGGTTGAAGAAGTAACGTTAGCACTTAAGCAAATAAAATGAGAAATTTCTTCTCTTTAAATAACGGGCTCTAATCAATTTATCAGGCAGGAGATTTAATTGTATAATCAACTCCCTCTTTTTCTTTATTCAATACTTTATAGGCAACAATACCTGCAGCAACCATTAGTACAGCTCCCAAAACAAATGGAGCACCAGGAAAATAAATTGAGGTTGATTTTGCTGTAAAATAAGAAAAAAGACTTGTCATAACAACGGGGCTGATTATTGAAGTAGCACTGATTAAACTTGTTAATGCCCCCTGCAACTCGCCCTGTTCATTTGCAGGAACATGACCGGTAATAATAGACTGCAGCGCAGGGCCGGAAATTCCGCCAAGGCAATAAGGAATTAAAAATATAAACATCATCCAGCCTTCTGTAGCACAGGCAAATAGCACTAACCCCAATGCATACATGCCAAATCCGATATAAATACTTTTTGTATTTCCAATTTTTGGATTTATATACCGTATCAGAACACCCTGCACAAGGCCTACCAGAAATCCTACTGCGCCAAGAGAAATGCCTATCAATTTTGGGCTCCATTTAAAACGTTCAATACCAAAAAATGACCACACACTTTGAACCGCTTGTCCCGCCATATAAACTAAAAAAAAGGAAATGGCAAGTGCTGCAACTGCAGGATATTTTTTTAGCTGCTTAAAAGCCCCTAAAGGGTTGGCTCTTTTCCATTCAAATTTTCGTCTATTCTCAACCGGTAGTGATTCAGGTAATACGAGAAATCCATATAGTAAATTCATAAAAGTGAGACCTGCAGCAGCCATAAAAGGAATACGTGAGCCATATTGGCCGAGAAGGCCGCCAATTACCGGACCAATAATAAACCCGAGTCCAAACGCGGCTCCGACAAGGCCAAAGTTTTTTGCACGATCTTCCGGCGCACTGATGTCGGCTATATAAGCTGTTGCCGTTGTAAAACTTGCGCCCGTTATTCCTGCGATAATTCTGCCAACAAAAAGCCATCCTATTGTAGGGGCAAAAGAAAGAAATATATAATCTAATCCAAAACCAAATAAGGAAAACAAAAGAACAGGCCTGCGCCCATATTTATCGCTAAGATTACCCAGAAAAGGAGAAAATAAAAACTGCATTATCGCATAAGCAAACGTAAGCCAACCACCATAACGCGATGCCTGGCTTATATTACCATGAATTAATTCTTCGATAAGTTTTGGTAACACAGGAATAATTATTCCCAGGCCTGTCACATCAATAAGTAACGTAAGAAAAATGAAGCCCAGCGCTGCTTTTCGATTAGCTGCCATTTAATGATTGTTTGCTAAGAAGCAGGAAAAATAAATAAAAATATTTAGTGCAATTTTTTTTTTAGTTTTATGAAATTCAACACTTAAAAAACTAAATTATGAAAGCAGCAGGATGGGTATTAATTGTAATTGGAGTAATAATGATAATCATTAAAGGATTTTCAGTCCCCGTAAAAGAAAAGGTAATTGATGCCGGTCCCATACAGGTAAGCAAAACGGATAATAAATGGATAGGATGGCCAACATACGCCGGGGGCATTCTTGCAGTTATAGGTGTGGTTCTTGTTGTAGCGGATAGAAAAAAATAAAAGGCAAGACCCTTAAAGATAGTTACCAAGCCTGGTAAAAGGGAGTATAAAAGAAAATACCCGGTGATGCCGGGCATTTTCTTTTATACTTAAGTTTAACCTAACAGAAGTATCAATAGTAATATTATAATTATGATGGCACCAATTGACAAATAAATTCCATGGTTCACTGTGTGCTTTTCTAATCTCTTTAACTTCTTTCCTAAGTTCTCTTTTTTCTGATGAAGTGAGATTACTTTTATCCATATCACGTATTTCTATAAGCCTGTTCGTTAGTTCCTGTGAACGCACGTCCTTAGCCGTTTTTTCTGCTCCTACCGGAGAGTCGTCTGCAGCAAATACAGGAGTGATAAAACCTGCTAACATGGTAATTAATAAAAGAGGAATGATTTTTTTAAATTTCATAAAATGTTTTTAAAATAAAAAATGGTTTCTAAGTAGTAACGTAAAATATATGTTTGCTAGTACAATTGACTAAAAGTAATCATTTCAAAATTCAGACCAATAATTAAATTAAAAAAACCACCGGTAAGCCCGGTGGTGTTAGCGCTGCATAGCGCACAGATTATTTTAATGGAAACCTGCTAAAGTAACATTTAGCACCGGAGTCCATGTTCTATCTGTAGATTGCATGAATACCTCCTTTTTATTTGATGAGAAATAAAGTTAGCAAAAAAATAAAATCAAATTCAAATAAAATAAAATCCTTCACATCTTCTTAAGCTGTTTCTTTAAATCATATTGCAAGTCCGGATGAAGTGTCGCAATCGATTCATCAATTAATTTTAATTGCGACTTCGTACATTTTTAAAAGTTGAATACTTTTATTCATTGGTATCGAAAAAGTAACCATGCAGTTGCAAAATTGTATCCGTATTTCAGATTCCGATTGTTTAGAAGAAATAAATTTTATATGCTTGTTTATAAAGCGTAAAATTTTTCGAACTCCTTTTTTTATGTAATAGACATTGGAAATATTTAAATCGCTAAATAATTTGATGATTTCTTCTTTTACACTTTCAATATATGTTACCAGATTATCTGAATCAAAAATGAGAAACGTGAGTAGTTCTTTATTTTCTTTTTTAAACCTTGCAAGATGTATACAAAAAGCAAGAAGTTCAGCCCGATTCCTGGTTTCCAATTCTTTCCGGATTTCATTTACAGATGCTGCCTTCATAATCTGGTAAATATCGGTAACAACATTATCCAAAAAAAATTATTCATGGGTAGAATAAAAAAGGAAACTATTACCGTCTCCTCTTTTGTGGCTGATGCCTGTGTAATTAAAGTATTGTCAAAAATGCAGGAGGTAAGAAAATAAACTTTTGGCTTTTCGCAGATGACATAAGAAGGTAATTTCTAAAGGAAAAGGATAAATAAAATAAGCGATAACGAATTTAAAGGAAATGTCTGTAAACAAAAAATAATAGAAGTTTAAAGAGCCAGGAAATAAACTTAACTATGAACCTAATCTACAGATATTTTTCCTAACATTTCATAACACCCGAATACTTTGTAAAAGAATTTTAGAAAATAAATTCAAACATTTTTACAAATTTATTTACATTGATTAATAATTATAACATCTATGCCCAATAAAAAAAAACTTTACTCTCCTATTACCATTTTGATGATTGTAATTATTATTGCCGCTATTGCTACCTGGTTAGTACCGGCAGGCAGATACGATACATTATCTTATTCTGAAAATAAGTTTATTTTAAATTATGATACCAGCGAGACTGCTCTTCCATTTACAAAACACACACTTGATAGTTTGCAAATTCAAATTTCTCCTGAAAAGTTTGCCACCGGCTCAATAAGAAAACCGGTTGCTATCCCGGTAACTTTTCACCGGCTTGAAAAGAATGCGCAAGGATTTATTGATGTTCTTGAGGCGCCATTACTTGGCATCATCGATTCCATTGATATTATATTATTTCTTTTAATTATCGGCGGCTTTATGAATGTCTTTAATGAAACCGGTGCTATGGTTAAAGGGCTAACTTCCCTTTCACACAATATGAAGGGAAAGGAAGCCTGGCTGATTATTATTCTTACTTTTTTATTTTCATTTGCAGGTTCCTCTTATGGTATGGCTGAAGAAGCATTAGTTTTTTATCCTGTAATAGTCCCGCTTTTTTTAGCTGCAGGCTACGATTTATTAGTGCCTCTTGCAGTAATATTTGCAGGAACACAATTAGGATCACTGTCATCATTTACTAATCCATTTTCTACAATAATTGCGTCTAATGCTGCAGGCGTTAACTGGTCTGATGGTCTCACAGAAAGGATATTAATATTTATTATTTCAACTGCTGTTACTATTTGGTACCTGGTACGATATGCACAGAAAATAAAAAAAGATCCAACTTCATCTATTGTTTATAAAGTTGATGGGCCTGTTCAGTCACCTTACGAAAAGATTGACAGTAGTATAATAATTACCAGTTTATCCTCTAAAACAAAGTTATTGCTCACCCTTTTTCTTTTTACATTTCTAACGATGATAACCGGAGTTGTTTGGTTTGGCTGGTGGCTCACAGAAATGTCTGCACTTTTTTTAGCATCGGCTATTTTGATTGCATTAATTGAAAGAATAAATGAAAAGAAATTTCTCGATCAATTTATTAAAGGTTCAGAAAGCCTGCTGGGCGTAGCTTTTATTGTAGGAGTTGCCAGGGGCGTTACGATCATTTTAAATAATGGACATATTAGCGACTCCATTTTATTTTACTCAGCAAAATTGGTAAGCGGGATGCCACCTGGAGCTTTTATTGTTGTGTTATTGCTGATGTATATGTTCTTTACTTTATTTATTGCCTCTTCGTCAGGAATGGCGGTATTAACCATGCCGATTATTGGTGGGCTTGCAGTAATTGCACATGTTCCGGGAAGAGAGATTGTTAATACTTATTTATATGGAATGGGAATTATGGGTTTCCTGACGCCAACCGGTTTAATATTACCTTCACTTGCACTTTCTAATGTAAGCCTGAAGGCATGGTGGAAATTTATTTACCCATTGCTTATAATTCTTTTTGTACTCTGTGCAATTTTTTTAGTAGTCGGGATTTATTTATGAGCTTTGTATTATGATTTATTTTATTTGGGTGATATAATTTTTTTAATTTTACAAATTAATTTTTTACGATGAAACATGCAAAATATTTTCAGCTTGTATTATCAATATTTCTTTTAATAATTTTTTTTGTTTCTACGGACGCAACAGCTCAAAGCAGTTCCAAAAGCGATTCAACAAAATTGGCTTTTAAGAACATGGTAGATTCACAACGTTTTGTTTTTGAAGCACAATCTGCAAATCCGTTAAGAGGAAATTTTCACAATCTCACATCATCTTACGATGTATCAGTAACCAAAGATACTTTAAGGAGCTATCTTCCTTATTTTGGACGTGCACATAACCCATCTTACGGCACAAGCCAATCAGCGCTTGATTTTACTTCGACAGATTTTTCCTACTCTGTTACACCTAATAAGAAAGGTGGTTGGAATATTGCGATTAAGCCAAAAGACAAAACCGATATTCAGCAATATTTGTTTACTGTTTTTGATAACGGAAACGCAAGTCTTAATGTTACCAGCACTTCAAGAGATGCCATTTCATTTAATGGATATGTCAGGGCGAAAAAATAGGCGTTTAAGAAAAGCGAAAGATATAAATAATTATGGACCAACATACGGGCAAGTACATTATAGTTGCAGGAATATGTATTTTAATTGTAGGGATACTGGTTTATTTTTTTCATGATTATTTTAAATGGATTGGAAAACTTCCCGGCGATATAAGAATTGAAAAAGGAAGCACAAGGTTTTATTTCCCCATCATTACCATGCTTGTCGTTAGTATCGCTTTAACCCTTATTGTTAATATTATAAAACGGTTTTTATAATATTTTGTTTCAATATTTTTCTTTAAAAAAATTTTATTTTCTGTTATTATAAAAATTGAAAATGCATTATTAATTTTTGATAATAACTTGCATTTTAATTATGAAATATTTTGTTGAAAAAAATTCTATTGTCAGGCAAATATGGGGAAAAAGTGATACAGTACTTTTTATTTTTGCAGGTGCTGCGGCGGAATTTGCTTTGAACAAAGCGGTGGACTGGCTTTATTTTACCGGCCGGCTTCCTGCAGATCCTTTGGGAAGATTATTTTCAACCGTGAGTTATTCAAAAAGAATTCTTTTTGCGGAATATGAGGAGGCTTTAAAAATAATTGATACCATTTCATCTATCCATAAAGGTGTAGAAAATAAAAGAGGTGCTTCAATACCAGACTGGGCTTACCGTGATGTGCTGTTTATGTTAATCCATTACAGCATTGCCTCTTTTGAAGTGCTTGAAAGAAAACTTTCTTCATCTGAAAAAGAAGAAGTGTTCGATGTTTTTTACAGGTTTGGCGACAGAATGAATTTGAAGGAACTTCCACATAATTATACAAAATGGCTTATTGTAAGAAATTATGACCTGGAACATGACCTTATAAAAAGTAATTACTCAATTGATCTTTATAAACAATATAAAAAACATCTTGGTAGCTTTCGTTACAGCGTTTTAATAGAAGGACAAATAATTGTTGTTCCGGAAAATGTGCGGCAGTTGTTACATCTAAGAAAATTTTCTTTCCTCACGCTAATCTTGCCATTTTACAAATTGAGCCGCTTTCTTAAATTAGATGGGATAATTAAATCAATAATCCTTCCTGCAAAGTATAAAGAAGAAATTAAAGCAATGAATATTGTATAAAGCATTAAGATTTTTTGGCATAAAAATTACTGTGTAAGATTATTTACTAACCTTTAAATTTTATAAAATGGCAAAGTATTCCAAAGCAGCAGGAAAAAAAGTTGAAAGAGCAATGCATGAAATGCATGAAGGCAAACTTAAAAGCGGAAAGAGTAATAAAAAAGTTACCAATCCCAAACAGGCAATAGCAATCGGCCTTTCGGAAGCAAGAGAAAAGGGTGCAAAAGTTCCAAAAAAAAGTTCATCTAAAACAGCATCTAAAAAATCTTCCTCCAAAAATGCTTCTAAACCGGCCGCCGAAAAGTCCCAGGCAAAAAAATAGAATTATTCCATTTATATTTATTAAACCACTTTATCATAAGTGGTTTTTTTATTTGCATACCTTAAAACTTCAGGGTTTAACAAAATAAATGATCAAAATCGAATCTTTTTCTGCAAAATATTGACTTGCGATTGGAAGAATTGCAAGAAGCACTCAAATAACATTTGTTCTCATATTTTTATTTTTCTTTATTTTATATTAAAAATTTTAATATCTTAGGTTTCTGATTATCTGCCACCTGCCCGTTTCAAAATTTATATCCTCAGAAATACTCCACTTCTTCAAACTGCAGGTTAATTTATTATAACCTATTCAATCGTTGCAATAATTAATCTAACCATCCTGGTTAGTTGTTTTATTGTTGTATTGAAGTTTGTAGTTATATCAAATAAAAAAATAAAATAAATTTTAACCAAGTTATACAATTGAAACATGAAAAAAAATTTACTCTTAGCAGCATGTATTGCAATCCTGACTTTTAACGCAAATGCCCAGGTTACTCAAATTAACGCAAACAAAAGCCTTCAGATTGTTGTTCCATTAAATAATGGTAAAACGATTTCTTTATTCAAAGTTTGATAGTTCAATATGGGCAACCGACGGAACATTGCCGGCACATTCAAATATCTCCGAATATTAAATGGATCAGTGTGAATTGGGGATTACTAAATGACAAAATCATCTTTAGTGGAAGAACCGATGCCTTGGGCTTTGAACTTTATATTTCTGATGGCACTCCCGGTGGAACTGTTTTGCTAAGTGATATTTATCCGGGCCAGTTAGTTCCAGCCCAACTGATTTTACATTACTAGGCAATTTCTTATATTTTACTGCAGAAACAGCCGCTGCCGGGCGCGAGTTATGGAAAACAAACGGCACAGCGGGAGGCACCTCATTAGTTAAAGATATTAATCCGGGAGTTAACGGAAGCAATACCCAGGATAACTATAATATATCAACTAATGGAAACTACCTGCTGTTTTCAGCAAATACACCTGCCTACGGAAATGAATTATGGAAATCGGATGGAACAACTGCCGGAACAGTTTTATTAAAAGATATAAATGCTGGTGCTGATTCTTCAAATCCAGATAATTTTTATCGTTTAGGGAATACTATTGTATTTACTGCTACAGATGCAACACATGGAAATGAAATATGGAAAACTGATGGAACCACCATGGTACTGTACTTGTCAAAGACATTAATCCCGGCATCAAAAGTTCTACCGCACTAGAAATATTCCCGGGGTTCGAAAGTGATATTTTTATCGGGTTTCATACTTTTAAAAATCGGATCTATTTTAGTGCCACGATGGTGTAAGTAGCGGGGAACTTTGGGTTACAGACGGCACTGCGGGCAATACGATTCTTTTAAAGGACTTTACACATAATGCTACTGGTTTTCGAATTTCCCGAAGTTTTCGATGCCGTAAATCTATCTAATAAATTTATATTTTCATTCGGAGATGGCACGGGCCGTTCTGAATTATGGCAATCTGATGGTACGCCTGGCGGAACAGTCTTATTTAAATCATTTTCACCCACCAGTCCGGGCACCCCACCTTTCATTTTAATATCCTACGTAGTTGACTTTGTCAATCAAACGTTGACTACAGCGCTCTTTCAGGGAAATAAATTTTTCTTTTACGGCGGCACCTCTACACAGGGAACGGAACTATGGGTGTCTGATGGGACTTTAGGCGGGAACTAATATTGTTAAGGACATAAATCCGGGAACCGCTGATGGAATCGATTATTCTATTGGCGATGGATCATATTTATACACATCAACCACCTTCTTTTTTGGTGCTTCCGATGCAACTCATGGAAGTGAATTATGGCAAACCGACGGAACCAGCGCAAATACAAAAATGGTGAAAGATATTAATCCTAATGCAGGAGATGCCAACCCTGAACTTTCGTTTTTTGTTGCTAACGGAAAAGTTTTGTTTACTGCCACAGATGGCACTCCTTCTGACCCGGCTGTAACTGATCTTTTTGTTCTCGGAGGAACCTTTACTCCATTACCAATAACACTCACAGATTTTACAGTAACTCCTAAGGACAATGATGCCTTATTGCAATGGAGCACTCAACAGGAAATAAACAGTAAAAGTTTTACTATACAACGCAGTAATGACGGGCAGAAATTTGAAGATATTGGAAGTGTGGATGCAGCCGGAACTACATCTTCTGTTAGCAAATATTCTTTTACTGACGAAGGGATAATGAATAGTGGAAAGCAAGTTGTTTTTTACAGGTTGAATGCAAGGGATAAAGATGGTAAATCCGCGTTTACAAATATTATTTCTTTAAGGATAAAAGGAAATACACAATGGAATGTCCGGCTACTTTCAAACCCTGTGAAAGATGATGTGAGTTTACTATTAAGTAATATCACCGGTAAACTCCAACTTTCTATAAGAGACATAAGTGGCAGAGTTATTTATTCTGCGTCTATGCAAAATGTTAGTGGTCAAATTAGTCTTCCCGTGTCGCTTCAGAAAGGAATGTACCTGCTGGATGCGGAAAGTAATAACGAGAGAAAAACCATAAAGTTTGTAAAATAATAACTGCAATAAATAATAAGGCAGCTCTCAACGGAGCTGCTTTATTATTTCAATACAATGCCCGTTCTTATTTTATTTTAATTAATAAAAATTTTATTTTCGGTTTATAATTATTAAATGCTTACAGTTAGCGAACTATTTATTTACCCCATAAAATCATTAGGCGGAATTTCTGTGTCTTCTGCAAAAGTTACTGACCGCGGATTTGAGTATGACAGAAGATGGATGCTGGTTGATTTACATAATCGGTTCCTCACACAACGGGAATTTCCGGTGATGGCATTATTACAGGTTGAGCTAACTGCAGCTGGATTAAAAGTATTTCACAAAAAAAATATTCATTCACAAATAGATATTCCCTTCATTCCGGAAACAACCGAGGAAGTAATCGCAGAAATATTTGAAGAAAATTGTAAAGTAATATTTGTTAGTAAAACTGTTGATAAATGGTTTTCGCAAATGTTGGCGTTTGAATGCAGATTGGTATATATGCATGATTCTTCAAAAAGATTTGTAGATGAAAAATATGCTATCAATGATGAAATTACCAGCCTTTCGGATGGATACCCTTTTCTGATTATAGGTCAATCTTCTTTAGATGATTTGAATAAAAGGCTTATAAATCCCTTATCTATAAATCGTTTCAGGCCTAACATCGTTTTTACGGGCGCTGAACCTTACGAGGAAGATTTTATCGCTGAGCTTTCAATAAATAATGTTATTTTTTATGGAGTAAAACCTTGCGGCCGCTGCACAATAACCACAGTTGATCAGGATGATGCTTCAAAATCAAAAGAACCTTTGAAGACTTTAGCAACTTACCGGGAAAGAAATAATAAAATTTATTTTGGGCAAAATTTATTAGCTAAAGGCGTTGGTTCAATAAACATTGGGGATCAAATCAAAATTATAAAAGTAAACAATGATTTGACCGTTTTGTAGTCTTTTGAAAAGGGTACTAGCAGTATAGATTAGACGCAATTATTTTTTAAGTTATTTTTTAGACAAATTGCGCCTTAACATCCAGACTATTTTTTCATGAGTTTCCATAAGCTCGTAATGAATTATTTGTTCTGCATCTTTATAAGTATTGGCAATATTGCTGCGTATAGTTCAATAATGCTTTCGATCACTTAATAAAATTATTTTAAAATTACCCGCACTTAAACATTAGTATTTTTGCCGGAATGAAAAAGAAAAGTTATACAATTGAAGAAATTCTTTTCAATCTTAAAATTGATGCGCTTAATGAAATGCAGCTTGCTTCCATTGAAGCCAGTAAAACTTCAGCAGATATAATCTTGCTTTCTGCAACAGGTTCCGGAAAGACAATTGGCTTTTTGTTGCCGGTTATTGAACAGCTCGATTATAATAATAAAAATACCCAGGCGCTTGTAGTGGTTCCTTCCCGCGAATTAGCGATACAAATTGAACAGGTTTTTAAATTGATGGGAACGGGTTTTAAAGTTACCTCCTGCTATGGAGGTCATAAAAGAGAAGTGGAAGAAAATAACCTGGTTCAGTCACCAGCAATTATAATTGGAACTCCCGGCAGATTATGCGACCACATTCGAAGAGGAAATATTACAACAGATGCTATTGAAATGTTGGTATTAGATGAATTTGATAAAACCCTCGAATTAGGTTTTTTAGAAGAAGTATCTTTTATTATAAGTTCAATAAAAAATCTGAAAAACAGAATCCTAACGTCAGCTACTGAATCCGTTGAAATACCAGGGTTTATTGGGATTGATAACCCAATTCGTTTAAATTACTTATCGGAAGATGATATTGAAAAGAGCTTAAGTATTCAAAGTGTACAATCACCTGAAAAAGATAAAAACGAAACGCTGTTTAAATTGATTTGTTATTTGGGAAACCGGTCTGCAATCGTATTTTGTAATCATCGTGAATCTGTTGAACGTACCGGTAACTTTCTTAGTCAAAGCGGAATTGTAAATGAATTTTATCATGGAGCTATGGAGCAGCAGCAAAGAGACAGCGCTTTATGTAAATTCAGAAATGGAACAGTGAATGTGCTGGTAACTACAGATCTTGCTTCACGTGGCCTTGATATTCCCAATATCAGGTACATTATTCATTATCATTTGCCACATACTGAAGAAATATTTATTCACCGCAATGGAAGAACAGCCAGGATGGATGCCAGTGGCACTGCTATTTTAATATTATCGGAAGAAGAAAAGTTGCCTCCTTATATCAACCAGGATATTGAACAAATACAACTACCCTATACCGTTATATTGCCTGAAAAGCCTAAATGGTCTACGCTTTTTATTGCTGCCGGTAAAAAAGATAAAGTGAATAAAGTTGATATTGTTGGTTTCTTTTCCAATAAAGGTCAATTAAAACAAGAAGATATAGGGCTTATTGAAGTAAAGGATTTTTCCTCCTTTGTTGCAATACGAAAATCAAAAGTGGGGCATGTGCTTCAGCTAATAAAAAACGAAAGAATTAAGAATAAAAAAGTGAAGATAGAAATTGCCAGGTAAAATTAGTTTCTTATCGTAAATGAAAGGTATTTTTCATGGCCTTCATCATACCGGGTATCGTCCACGTTCCCGGAACAATCATCCGGCGAATAGTATATAAGGGTTCAGTAGTATCTCTTTTTGTTGATAATATAAAGGCCATTTTAAATCCTGCTTTTTTTAATTCCGGTATTGCAGCCAGGTTCCATATACCATAAGGATACGCAAAATAATCAGCAGGTTTTCCGGTTATGTCTTCTATGGTTTTGCGTGGTTTTACAAATTGTTTATCCCAATCATCCCCCTGGTACTTGGTTACCATATGGTGATCCCAGGTATGTGATTCAACCGCATTGCCCTCATCAGCCAATTGTTTTAGCTGTTCCTTTGTCATATAACGGGTATGATTAATCGAAATAGTCATTATAAAAAATGCACCTTTAAAACCATATTTTTTCATTTCGGGATAGCCAATGCTAAATTGCTCTTCGTCCGTATCATCAAAAGTCAGCATTACCGGTTTTGCAGGAAGTTTACCTTCATGTATTAAATAATTATACAAATCGTCCGGTAATATTGTTTCATAGCCGCTGTCTTTCAATGCTTTCATTTGCTCTGCAAAAGATCCGGGAGAAACTGAATAACTCTTCATTGTCTCACTCTCTCCTGGCCTGGCTTCACGAATATGGTGATAACATAAAACCGGGACTTCTTTTTTAGAAAGTATGGTTGGCAAATCAGCGAACTTCGCTAGCCGGATTGAATCTGTATTCGTCTTTAATGGTTCATCCTTTACGACCGCTTTTTTTGAAGTATTCTGCGTACAGGAAATTATAAACAGTAACGCTATAGTTAAATAAACCCCAGAAGTTTTCATTTTAGTAATATAACATTGATGCTTTATTGGTATTGAATATAGATAGGTTTTGGAGTAAATTTTAATAATTCCTGTGGAGTATACATTTCATGATTACCATTTTTAATATCATTTTTATAGAATAATTTAAAGCCGGAAAACTCTACCGGTTCTTTATAAATATAGCGAAGGTAAGTAGAACGTTTTAAAGTTTTATCTCCCCAACCGTCCATATCCATTACAATCTGAACTTCGGGAACTTTTTTTATGTTTTCATAATCTTTTATCATTCCCTGGGTAAAACGATGAACAACTAAAATTTTGGGGGGAAGATTATTCTTTTTTACAAGTTCTGCCAAATAATCAATAGCATCATTTACTTCATCAGCGTCAAAAGTACCAATTTTCTTTCCGGCACTACACCGTTCTTCATTGAAAATTCGGGATCAATTCCCAAATGAACGTTGGGCATTTTTAAATAAGTTTCTAAACTTGGCACTTCTTCTTTTACGCTGCTTTGTCCAACCTGTACATCCAGAAAAACCAGTGCATTAATTTCATTAGCCCAATTTAAGATCGTATCTATCTGGTGGAAAGGCATGCGCAACCTGTATTTACCACCTTTACCAGGACTACCCTGTGCGCTTATTGCAATATAATGTAGCGCGGGAATTACTTTAATTGAGCTATCAGCTGACTGCCAGTTGGCAACTTCATTTTTTAATTTACCAAGCATCTCAGTTTTTGGAAATTCGCCAAGGATACCCATTTTTTTTGAATATAGGTTACCATAGAAAGCAACTATCCTGTTAAAAGGTAATATGGCTCCAGCCAGGGGATACGGAAATTTAGCCGGCCATCTTCCGGTTGTATCATTATTGGCTAAGGCCAGTAATTTTTCATTATACACTGAAGTGTCTAATTTTTCTTTGGCAGTATTGGTTGAGTCTTTTGTTTTAATGGATTTATTTATTAGCGCATTGGATTTTTCATTATCTGCAGAATTTGCAGTGTTGCAGCTAATGTTAAATAAAATTACATAGGTCACCAGGGCAATCGGTAAGTAGGATACGAAAGTTTTCATTACAGGTAAAATTATTGTAAAAAATTTCTATTGTAACGAAACAAAAAGCAAATTATTTCAAAAAGTTATCTCAAAAAAATATCGAAACAGGAACAGGCAGCTAACTCTTTTTAGGAATGATTCAATTATTAGTCTGAGAGCTTCTGAAAGTTTCCAGTTCTTCTCTCTCGTTTTTTGAGGTAATTTGTTTCAAGATAAAAAATACTGCTATTTCTATGATGATTATAATTAAGAGATTGATATGAATATGCTCCTGTTAACCAAAAATATAGTACCGCGGCTATACTGCATGCTATTGTTATAGCGGGTGTCACCCATTTTATGATTTCCAGTATTTCATAACTCCTGTGATTGGCCCGGCTTGAAATTGGAGATTCAGGCCGTATTTATTAAACAAATAAATGTTTTAATTATATTGTTTAATTCTGCGATGCAGTTTAAAACATCAGCATGATTGATAAAATCTTCTATAGTGAGTTTTATTATCAGACTTTTACCTGCAATTTGCGGAAACATACTGCTTGTTAATTGGTCGTTTTAAAATGCCCGTAGACTTCTTAAAGCCGTATTGAGAAAAGATTATGTAGGCAATAAATCTCCTTTAGAAGATTATTTAAAGGAAACGGGCCCTATGAATTAATATAACTATCCAGGTGTTTTATAGTTTGTTGTTGTTTTAAAATTGTTTCTTTAACAACATCGGTAATTGATATAATACCCTCAAGATGATCATTCTTAAAAACAGGCAAATAGCGGATATTGCTATTTGTCATTAGTTCCATGCAATGTTCTACCGTATCATCTGGTTTTATATGCGGAAGGTCAGCGGACATTATTTCATAAACTTTTGTATCAGTAGAATTTTTACCTTTTAAAATAACCTTACGTGAATAGTCCCTTTCTGTTACGATGCCCATATATTTTCCTTCTTTCATCACCATTACCGAACCAATATTGTTATCGGCCATTACTCTTAAAGCTTCTATAACTGTTGCTTCGGGTAAAACAGAAATTGCACTGCGGCCCTTTCTGGAAAGTATGTCTTTAACATGATTCATAGCAAGCGTTTTATGGTAATTTACAAAAAGAAAGTCAAACATAGAAAAATCGTTAACAATATAACAAAAACTATTTAAAATTGTCGTTTTTATATAATTTTTCATGCGTATAAGCCCCTAATTTTAATAAAATACTTGTATTATTGAAATTATCTAAGTAATTTTGGGGCATTCCTATTGACCCGTTCCCTCTTTAAACAATCCTGATTCAGTCAATTCGCAATACCTAAGAAATCCTGCTTTTAATTATTGTTTAAATTTTAAATTGTAGGTTATGAAAAAAGTTTACGCAACTGAAGTCACAGACACACTTGTAGCCATTGGAATCATTGTCGGATTTTACGGCCTCATGGCGCTTGTAGCCATTTTAACAGGGTTATAAGTAAAAAAATCACTCGGTCTGTAATAACCTTTGCCGGTTTTATTGAACGGGCAAAGGTTATTTTTTTTGACACCGGGTTAGATCCATATTGGCTTCGCGGAGAGAAGTCCAACTTTATCAATTACTAGCAGAACCGGATAGTTGACATCGAGCATGCTGCGATGGCGCAGCACCTATTTTTCCTTTTAAATGAGCTTTGCATCCGTCCAGTGATTGGAGGTGCCAAAAGTTCCAAAAGAAGACCCAATGCGAGGCAAGCGCAAATCTTTCAATCGTGTCTTCCTCTGGCGGTCGCCATGTTTCTTTTCAGGACATTACGGTTAATTTGTAGAAATAGTTTAAAAAAGGATTTTGGTTTTAATAGATTTGATATTGCGTAATTTTATTTTAAATTATTTTATGAAACACGCAAAGAACTGGAAGACTTAAACAAAAAAACTTTAGAAAAATTTGATGAGTATTTAAAAACAAAAGAAAACCTTGATAAAGTACACCAGGATAAATTACATGCCGCGAAAAATAAGTGGCAAAGTTCATGGGCCGATTTTATGAAAGTTCTCATGTACCTCGAAACATTAGAAATATGATTTAGTCTTTTATTTTTAATGCAAATTACTCTTTCATTTGGCTGTTAACATAACATTCATAATATTTGAAGAGATAAATATTTTACATTTGTCACTCGCAAAATTTCAATTTCAAAAAAATAAGAATGAATGATACACCCGGTTCATCTATACTCCAGGTAGACGGTCTCAATGTATTTTATGGAACATTTCATGCAGTTAGCGATGTAACATTCGACGTAAGATCAGGCGAAATATTCGGATTGCTTGGGCCTAACGGTGCCGGCAAGACGAGCACACTTAGTGCAGTGGAGGGTTTATTAAAACCACAATCAGGAGAAATATCTGTTGCTGGTTTTAATATATCCAGGCAGCCGTTGCATGCCAGAGCTAATATAGGGGTGCAACTTCAGGCAACCAGTTTTCAGCCTGAACTTACCATTACTGAAATTATCAAATTATATGCAGGTATTTATGGAATAGTGTTAACATCTGAAAAATTAAATGCAATATTGCAGGAAATAAAACTGGAAGAATCTGCTTCAAAAAGATTTGGTCAATTATCGGGCGGCCAACAACAACGTGTTTCTTTAGTGATATCAACTATTCATGATCCGATATTAGTAATGCTGGATGAACCAACTAGTGGCCTCGATCCGCAATCACGCCGGCAACTTTGGGAACGTATAGAAGCAATCCGTGAAAAAGGCCATGCCGTGCTGCTTACAACTCACTCAATGGAAGAAGCAGAATCTGTTTGTGACAGAATTGCCATAATTGATCATGGAAAAGTCATTGCAACGAATACCCCGCAGGCATTAATTGATTTACACAAGAATGATCCCGATGTGATAAGCGCTTCAAGAAAAGGAAAGATAACACTTGAAGATGTTTTTATTGGCCTCACCGGGAAAAGCTGTTCGAGCATAAAAAAATAAAAATGGAAACTAAAATACCAACACCATCGGATGCATTTTTATCATTGATACGTGCAGACTTTACAACCCAGTGGCGTAACCGCCGTTCCGTTATGATGTCGCTGTTAGTGCCTTTAATTATTTTGATTTCCTGGAAAGGACTTATCGCCAAGTTTGGGGGCGCTTTTGTGTTTTCAATTTCATTAACGATTGGCCTCACTTCTATTGGTTTGATGGGTTATGCAATTTCGGTTGCCCGTGACCGGGATAAAGGGATATTTCAACGTTTGAGTGTAACTCCGATGCCTGACGCCTTTATAATGATGAGCAGACTGGCGGTGCAACTGGGAATGATAGCTTTGCTTACAATAGGTGTTTTTATCATAGGTTACCAGATTGATAAAATTTCGCTTACGCCTGCCGGTTATGTACTTACTTTTATTACCGCTTTTCTTGGTGGTGCATTGTATCTCGGGTTTGGTCAAATGATTGTTGGGCTTATAAAAAATGCTGAAACTGTAAACTCAACCACACGGCTCGTTTATATAGCGTTTATTATGCTCGGCATGTTTGGTGAACTTAGCGATAATATTGAATTTAAAAATATAATTCACTGGTCGCCATTTGGAACAGTAAAAACAATGCTTGCTGCGGCCATGCAGCCTGGTTCCTGGAATAATGATGCAACATTAGCATTAATTTCTACCATCGCATATGCTATTGTATTTTCATTTCTTGGAATTAAATGGTTTAAATGGAATTCAGCAGGAGCTTAATTTAAAGAAACTCATCTTTGAATTTTTTTTACAGTAGCATTTTTTTAAATGTATTAATAATGTATTTTTAATTCCTAAACTACGATCTGCTTATAATTATAAATCCATTTACTAATGTCCACAAGCTTAACAACTCCTTCACTGCAACAACGTAATGTTGCTTTAGATGTATTTCGCGGTATGACGGTTTGTTTTATGATTATTGTAAATACACCGGGAAATGCTGACACTACTTTTTCTCCCCTGCATCATGCTGCATGGAATGGCTTTACACCCACTGATCTTGTGTTTCCCTCTTTTTTATTTGCCGTAGGAAATGCTATGAGTTTTGTAATGAAGAAATGGGCAAATCAGTCACAACAAAAAGTAGTTTGGAAAATTTTAAAACGCACAGCTATCATTTTTTTATTGGGATATCTGATGTATTGGTTTCCTTTTTTCAGGTTGGATAAAGAGCACAATTTTGCGGCTTTCCCAATTAGCAATACCCGCATTATGGGAGTATTACAGCGTATTGCTTTATGCTATGGTATTGCCTCGCTTATGATTTATTTTTTAAAAGTAAGAACATCAGTTATTATATGCGTGGGGCTGCTTTTTTTATATTGGATTATTTTATATCAATTTGGAGATGCTGCCAATCCCTTGGCTATGCAGGGCAATGCAGGATTTAAATTAGACAAATGGTTAATGAGTGAAAGTCACATGTATCATGGGGAAGGCGTTGCGTTTGATCCTGAGGGCTGGCTAAGCACATTACCTGCTATCAGTAATACTGTAGCCGGATTTGTTGTAGGACAATGGATACAAAAGAAAGGAAATTCGTATGAAGGAGTAACAAAATTATTACTCTCCGGCTTTGCATTAATGGTAAGTGGTTACTTCTGGGATTTGTTATTACCGATTAATAAAAAACTATGGACAAGCAGCTATGTTGTTTATACGATTGGTATTGATTGTGTTATTATCGGAACATTAATTTATCTTATTCAAATTCAAAATAAAGTTGGATGGACAAAATTTTTCCAGGTATTTGGTAAAAACACACTGCCTATTTATTTGCTTTCAGAATTACTGGTGACGGTTCTTTTCATAATACCCGCAGGAGGCAATTCAAATTTATTTCATTGGATATACCAGAATATTTTTAGCTATGCGGGAGGTTACTTAGGTTCATTACTTTTTGCAATTGCCTATATGCTTGTTTGCTGGAGTGTTGGCTACTGGCTCGATAAAAAAAGAATTTATATAAAAGTATAACAATCATCTTTACTGTCTTAAAAATTTTACTTAACCTATTATCATATGAATTAATCTTCTTACAGAAGTCTTATCCTTTCTTTTCTTACATAAATTTTTTAATGATTTATTTTTGCGCAATTATTAATTGATAAAATTTTAGTTTTTATGCGCATAGCTGTAAATGGAATGGGACGTATCGGCCGGCTTTTATTCAGAAGATTAATAGGTGATGAAAGAATAGAAATTGTTGCAGTTAATGATATAATGTCAATCGACAATCTTGCTTATCTTATAAAATATGATTCAGTGTATGGAACATTTGCAGGAGACATAATTACAGAAAATCAATTAATAAAAATACAAGATAAAAAGGTAGCTGTATTTCAAATGGAAGATCCGCGAAAACTTCCCTGGAAAGACTTGGATATTGACGTAGTGCTTGAATGCAGCGGCAGCTTCACTTCCGGGCAAAGGCTGAAAAACATCTTCGGGCCGGTGCAAAAAAAGTTTTATTATCTACAACAGGGGCTGATGATATTCCTTTATTAATTTATGGATTTAATCAAAGCAGGTTAACCACTGATATAAATATTATTTCTCCGGGTGGATGCATGACCAATTGTTCTATTCATATTCTTTATATTCTGAATTCTATAAGAATAAAGTCTGCACACATAAATATATTGCATTCTTACACTTCCCGCCAGGAGCTGGTAGACGCACCGAATAAAAATTTCAGGCGTGGAAGAGCTGCAGCGGAATCTATTATTCCTGTAGAAATAGATTTACATAAATCGTTGCAACGTTTAATGCCTGCCATGCAAAATAAAATTGCTTCTTCTTCTATTAGAGTTCCTGTTGCCAATGGCGCCATGGCAATTTTTTCAGTCCAGTTACATGATGAAGTGAGTGTTGAGCAAATAAATCTCCTTTTTAAAAAAGCTGCACAAAACGAATACGAAAACATACTTGATTATACGGAAGAACCTGTTGTATCATTAGATATTAAAGGTAATACTCATTCATGCATTATTGACGGAACACTTACATCTGTTATTGGAAATCATTGTACAATCGTTGCATGGTTCGATAATGAATATGGTTTCACAAGCAGAATGATTGATTGGTTAAAACTATTGGACAAATGATATAATAGCCAATCTATTTTTTTGTAAAATCATCCAGCAGCTTCATTACTTTTACGCCATCTTCTGCACTGCACGGATTAGGACCTTCATCTAAAAAATATTCAACAACCTTTTCTATCATTGGCTCTTGTACATGACGGGGTGGCGTAAACGAAATTTCTTCGGTAATCCCTTTTTTATTTAGAAATATTTTTTGTTCATTAAAAACACTAAAATTTATACTTCCTTCCGAACCGATAATTTCACAATTATCTTTTTCATTTTCTCCGCTAACATTAAAACACCAAACTCCGTTAAAAATAATTCCGTTTTTAAATAAAATATTCCCGGTCACTACATCGTCTGCATTATATAGATGCGTTTGATTTACAGAAATACCTTTTGCATATGCTGCATCTCCAAAAAAATAATACATAAGGTCGAGCTGGTGCGGAGCGAGATCATGGAATAATCCTCCTCCTGAAACAGCGGTATCCACTCTCCATTGATTTCCCGATAGTGCAAGTTCTTCTTTTGAAAGAAGTGTTTTATAAAAAACAAGATTCGCAAATCTTATCTCCCCTATTATTTTATCATCTATTAATTGTTTAATCTTATTAAAGTACGGCTGGCCGCGTCTGTAATGAGCTATTGATAATTTTATGTTAGCTTCTTTTGCTGCATTCATCATTTTTATTGCTGATGGATAATTTAAGGTCATTGGCTTCTCTACATACACCGGCTTACCGGCTTGTATTGCAGCGAGGACATACAACTCGTGCGATGAAGGCGGGGTAGCAATATAAATTGCATTCACATCTTTATCATTAATAAGTTCTGTTGCATCATTATACCATTTGGCAACCTGGTGACGGCTTGCATAATCTTTTGCCTTCTCTGCATCTCTACGCATTACAGCAACCAGGGCAGAATTTTTTACTTTACTAAATGCGGGGCCGCTTTTAAGTTCGGTAACATTGCCACAACCAATGATGCCCCATTTAATTTCTTTCATTCAAAATATTTATGTGAAGTTATTGGATTCTTAATTGCAGAAAATAATTACCTACTTTATCAGATCGGGAACCGTTAACTTTTTTATCCGGATACTTTAATTTTTATTTCCTTTACACAATCATTCCTTTTTCAAAATAAAATTATATGACTTTACCAAAAGAAAACCCGCAGCCTTTTTATTTTAAACTGGCAATGATACTTATTGCACTAATCGCGTTGGGATACTTAAGTATTTTAGGTAAAGAAGTATTGTGTCCCCTTTTATTCGGCCTGCTGTTTTCAATATTGCTATTGCCTCTCGCAGCTTTTTTTGAAAGAAAAATGAAATTACATCGAAGCGCTGCATCGGCCTTATCAGTTTTGTTATTAGTTATTTCTATCGCAGCTATTTTACTTTTAGTCGGCAGCCAGGTTTCCAATCTTTCTAACGATCTTCCTAAATTAAAAGAGCAGCTTATTACATCGTTACAGAATTTCCAGGAGTGGATATCGTCCACCTTTCATGTTAATATTAAAAAGCAAATGGATTATGTAAATTCTGCAACCGCTAAAATTGAATCTGCAACTCCTAAAGTTATTGGTGCCACTGTTCTTTCTATATCATCTATTTTATTGTTCCTTGTTTTTGTAATACTCGATACCTTCTTCATGCTCTTTTACAGAAGAAGGTTATTAAAATTTCTTGTAGATGTTTTTGGTGAAAAAAATTCTGTAACAGTTTATGATATTGTAGAAAGAATTCAATTTATTATAAGAAAATATCTTGTAGGACTTTTACTTGAAATGAGCACTGTTGCGGTAGTATGTTGCGGCGTTTTTATGTTGCTGGGAATTAAGTACGCTATCCTGTTGGGACTCATTACCGCATTGTTTAATATTGTACCCTACATCGGCATTTTTACTGCATTAATATTGAATGTCATTATTACTTTTGCAACAACTGCCGTAGCTTCAAAAGTTTTGCTGGTAATAATAACTGTAGTTTCAATGCACCTCATAGACAGTAATGTATTACTTCCGTTAATTGTGGGTTCCAAAGTAAGAATCAATGCATTTGTTACTCTTTTAGGCGTAGTGCTGGGCGAATTGATTTGGGGTATTCCCGGAATGTTTTTATCAATCCCTGTAATTGCTATTACAAAAATTATTTTCGACAGAGTTGAAAGCCTTCAACCATGGGCACATTTAATGGGAGATGAAAAAATTGAACCCAAAACTTTTAATCTTAAAAAGAAAATTAAAAATAAAAGCGATTAGGTTATGTAAATTTTGTTGAGGCCTTAATGTTGAATATATTATTAGATTGAGATAAACTTAGCTGCATACTGTTTGTATAACAATAAATAGGGTTTTTATAAATGACAGGAATTTATTGTTGATCAATCATTGCTACAATATAAATGCATTTTTTTTTGCATAAAAACCATTCTACCTGAAACGAAATTTCGTTCTTAAGTATGATTAAAAATATCTACTTTACTTTTTAATTATTTAAAAATGCTTTATCCCAGCTTCTCTCCTTTTCCTGAAATAGAAACCCAACGGCTTTTATTACGAAGGATGACAATAGATGATGCAGAAGTTATTTTGTATCTCCGTTCCAATGATGAAGTGATGAAATATATTGACAGGGAACGAACGAAATCATTAGAAGAGGCTAAAAGTTTTATTGATAAAATTGATGCCTCTCTTAACAGCAACAATGGTGTTATGTGGGGAATTGTGCTGAAAGAAAAACCTGGTACACTCATCGGAAATATTGGATACTGGCGGCTTATAAAAGAGCACTATCGTGCAGAAGTTGGGTATATGCTTCATCCGTCTTTTTGGAAAAAAGGCATTATGAAAGAAGCGCTCCTCAGGGTAATTGATTTTGGTTTTAATGAAATGCATTTGCACAGCGTAGAAGCCAATATTAATCCGGGAAACGAGGCTTCAGCAAAGCTTTTGGAATCAACAGGATTTATAAAGGAAGCCTATTTTAAAGAGGATTTCTTTTTTGATGGAGAATTTCGTGATACGATAATTTATTCCCGGCTGAAATAATTATTTGATTTTTTTAAAATTTTGTGGGCCATAAAAAAAGGTTACTGTTATGGTAACCTTTCGCTTTTTAAAATAATATTTCTCAATGTACTTTGAAATTAAATTTTCTATTTCCCCATAATAAAGTAATTACGCCATCAGGAGTTATTGTGAAGGTCATTTTTTCCGATTCAGGAGACGCCTTAGCATATTTTGTATTAATACGCAATGCATCATCGGCAGCATTGTATTTGAAAGCGCCCCATTGCTGCCAAATTTTATTAAAAATTACCGTTACTGTATCTCCTGTGAATAAAGTGAATAATCCATATTTTCCTGCAGGTAATTTTTTGCCTGCAATAGTTAGATCTTTATCTGTTTCAAATACGGTTGCTTCATTAGCGCCCGTACGCCACACTTTTCCGTCCATTGGTTCCAGGTCTTTACCAATTGTTCTTCCCTTTACTGATGGTTGGCTATAGTCTATTGAAACGGTTGCACCGCTGTTTATTTTTTGAGTAACTTTTGCCGGTGGGCTTGGCCTTTTACTTTTGTCTTCTTCTGTCTGTGCATTTACATGTATGCTTGTCATTAATCCTGACGCAAGCAACGCCATGGTGAATAATTTTTTCATTGTGTTATAATTTTATTTTAATTAGTAATTCAAAAAGTTTTGAACAGTTTTCAAATATATTGAAAACTTGCAAATGATATTTTCTTTAATGGCTAACCGGTGGCCTGCTCATTTTAAATTTCAATTAAATTTATTTTATAAATATCTTTTTAATATAAGCTTAACAGTTTAGAGAGGGGTATTTCTTTTAAAAGACTTCTATTTCTGCAACAGGTTTTATTTGACTTTTTTTTAAACAAATAGGAATATTAAATTTTATGGCAAACAACAAATCAGAACATATTTTAAATACATCTTCCAACCTGTTAGGATTTTGCCTGGTAGTGTTAACCTCTCTTAAAATATCGAAATACAGTTCAGTATCAATAATAGATGAATTAACTGGAATAGGAACCATCTTCTTAATTGTAAGCAGTATCTTTTCATTTTTATCTATTCGTTCCAATAAAGAAAATATATCCGCCCGGTATGAGAAAATTGCGGAAAGTATTTTTATTGCGGCATTAATATTTGTTTTCCTTATAACATTTATGATAGCTTTTTCAATAATATTTTAATGATAAAAGATATTCTTAAAAATAATTAAACTCCAAAGATTTCTTATCCCAGTTGCCTGTGTCGGCTGCTGCATCATAAGTAGATTGAAGAAACTCCAGTAACGTTTTTTCCGGAAATGCAGCTTTTCTAACGTCATCGTATAGAAGAAGAAATTCACCCATGTCTTTACTATAAAAAGCTTCATTAGGAAGAACATGTTGCAATCCGAAATCAGCGGGAGTTGGGTAAGCATATGAATAAAAAGCAGGATGAGGAAAAGCTTCATTTCCGGGCCAGAAACCGGCGCTGGAAACTTCATGAGAATAAGATTCCTGCATAACTTTAAGAGGTATGTTTGGTGCGCCGCCCGGATGTTTGGGAGCCTCTCTACCAGAAAATCGGGTAACAGCCAAATCAAATCCTCCCCAGAAAAAATGAACCGGGCTGCACTTTCCACTAAATCGTGCCCTGAATTTATTAAATACAGGTTCTATTTTTAAAAGCGCCTTCCAGAATAAATTTATTTGTTCTTTATCGTAAGATTGATGAATACTATCTTCTTCAAATGGAATAGCAGGATCTAATTCATTTGGCTTTGCATAAATTTTTGCTTTAATATTTAAAGCCTTTAATTTATCAAAAAGCTCTTTATAAAACGAGGCAACAGTTCTTGGATACAATGCTACACTTTCATTATTGCCTTCACTGGTAATAATTAAAAGCTGGTGATTAATAAAATCGAACGATAGCTCAAATATTCCATTATCATAATCAATGCTACCTGTCGTTATACCTTGTGGCGAAACGGAAAAAGTTACATGCCACGAATGATTAAGCCATGGCATTTTTATGAGCCGTATCTTACCAACTATCTGTGTCCATAGCTGAACAGTTGCAATAGTATCTTTCAATTTATCATACTGTAAATCCGGCCATTCGCTTTGCATTATTTATTTTAATTTAAAAAGATTGAATAAAAAACTACTCTTAATTTCTTACTTAATAATCTACAATAATTTCATCTTTATAACACCACATCCATCTTTCACCTGGCTCTGCAGAAATAACAACAGGATGTTTCACCTGGTGATAATGTTTGGTCATGTGCGTATTAGGAGAACTATCGCAACATAAAGTAGCTCCACAGGTTTGGCAGGTTCGCAGGTGAAACCAGCGATCACCGGTTTTAATACATTCTTCACATACATAATCTTTAGATTCTTTTATTGAAACTATTTGGCTGATGTGACTGCATACGTCTTCCATATTTTTGATAATTATTTTATTCAAATGTCAGGATTCGTGATGAATTTTACTACAAAATCTTTTTACCAGTCTTGTTCTCTCTCTTTCAGAGAAAGGTTGGATTGAGGTTTAATATAAAAACCCCATTTTCCCATTTTGATAATCACGCATAGCTTCCATTATTTCAGTTTGTGTATTCATTACAAAAGGGCCATGGCTTATTAACGGTTCGTTTATAGGTTCGCCTGCACCTAACAGTAACGCACAATCGCTTTTTGCTGTTATGTAAATTTCTTCATCACTGTGTTCAAAAGAAGCGAGATCATATCGTTTTAATATTTTTTCTGAGTTCACTTCCAATTCTCCTTCTAAAACATAAAGGAAAACGTCATTGCTTTCAGGTAACGATAAAGAATAATTACTGCCGGCCTTCATTCTTATCATAGCAGTAAGCACATCCGATTTTGCAGGGCCTTTCTTTCCTTCATATCTTCCTGATACCAGCCTGAACTCAACGCCATCTTTTTCAATCAATACAATTTCATTTTTTGTTATCGGCTGGTAAGAAGGCGTCTTCATTTTTTCCGAAGCGGGAAGGTTAATCCATAATTGTATACCGTGAAAACGTCCTCCTTTTTTACCAAATTCTTTTCCGGTTTTTTCTGAATGAATGATACCGCGTCCTGCATTAATCCATTGCACTTCATCGTCACCAATTACTTTTGTATTACCAAGAGAATCATCATGCTCTACTGCTCCTTCATACATAAAAGTGATGGGCATAAAACCACGGTGCGGATGCGGCGGCACATCAAAATTATTATGACCTGGCTCCATATTAATATCGAAATGATGCAACAAAATGAATGGGCTTATTTGCTGTGTACCTGCAATTGGTATGGGTTGCCTCAATTTTATTGAACCCATATTTACCAATGGTGCAGATATAATTTTTTGAATATTTCTATACATGATTTATAATTTAATTTTTGAATTATTTACTAATTAATTGTTATGCAATTTAATTATATACTTATCCCCTTTCCAATAATCTAAGTCAACAAATAACATTGATCCATATTAATGATTTTCATAGTAGCCTCCATTTCCTATTGAACCTTTTAATCAATGCTTATATTTGAATATTGTTTTTTGCCTTGCATTGTTTCATTAAAAAATAATCAAATGGAAAATAAAGAACCGACCTACGGAAATGGAAAAATATGCTACCTCGAAATTCCTGCATTAGATATTGATGCTTCAGTTTCATTTTATAGAGAAGTATTTGGCTGGAGTATAAGATACAGTGGTGATGGAAGTATTTCTTTTGATGATGGTGTTGGCGAAGTAAGTGGAATGTGGGTTTTGGGAAGAAAGCCAATGTCAGAAATTGGAATTGTAATTTCTATTATGGTAGGTAATGCAAAGGCAACCGTTGATTCTATTGTGGCTCATGGTGGAACAATAGTGCAGCCAATCGGAAAAGATTCTCCTGAAATAACTGCACATTTTAGTGATCCTGCAGGAAATATTTTAGGGATATATCAACATCGCGAATGATGAAAAAAATAGAAAAGCTTAAACCCTTAAATATGAACTTTGAAATAAGAAATAAAATAACAATGTTATTAAAAGAATCATTCAAAATTTTGAAATTTAAGAAGGGTTTATTAGTTTGGCATCGATAATTACAATTACCCCCATAAGTATTCCATAAGAAAAATTCAGGTTTTAAATATATTGTTGCAAAGCACTCAGTTTATCTGCATCATGGGATAGATTCAGAGATTGACGTTTTTGTAAATCCTATCTTATTAACAACCCCCAAAGCTTCCTTAAATTTTTTTTATTTTTCCATCCGGCAATAATTAATCTGTTACCTAACTAGACCGGTTAGCCGAAAACGGTTATTAAAGAGTAGGCATAAAAACTTTCTTATGTTTAACAACGTAGCCTTAGATGTATTTATCGGATTAGTATTTGTTTTTCTTTTGTATAGTTTATTAGCTACTATTATCCACGAAATGATTGCTACAAGATTAGGGTTTCGTGCAAAAGTTTTAGAAAAAGCAATTTTAAGAATGCTGGAAGATACTCAAACTAATAACAGCATGCCTTTTGGCGATAGAATAGATGGCTTTTTACATCTTCTCGGTCTAAAAAATTTATTAAAAAACGGAAACATAGCTCCCTGGTTTTATGCGCACCCTTTAATTAAATATTTAGGAGAAGACAATTATTACAGCAAGCCGGCTTACATAGATGCCGGCAATTTTTCTAAAGTAATGATTGACTTATTGAAAGACTTTAACCTGCCCGAATCACAAATGGTTCAATCCATTCATAATGCAATTACCTTAGGGATCATTCATAAACTGCCCATAAATATTTCAAACGTCCGATCAGACAGGCTTAATCCGGCTATTAAAATATTGCGGGCTAAAAATCCTGATCTTCCGGACGCTGCTATCATAGGTACTGGAAACAGTTTCATTAAATCCCAACTACCGCTCTGTTTTTAAGGTCTCTTTGGCGGGATTCAGGTGCTGACATAAATATCTTCAGAACAAAACTCGAAGATTGGTTTAATGATACGATGCAAAGAGCCAGCCGGATGGTATAAGAAATACACCCGGGTTGTACTTCTGATAATAGGGCTTATTATGGCGTATGTATTTAATGTGGATACGATTGCCATTCATAAAATTTTATCAACCAATAAACCTGCAAGAGACCAACTGGTTCAGATGGCTATTAAGGAAAAAGACAATTTAAACCCTGCTAATTATACTTCTCAAAATGATTCCATCTTAAAGGCAACCTATCAAATGGTTGCTAAAGATGCTAATGATGCTAATGATGTTTTGGGTCTCGGTAAGCCCTGGAAAGATTCCTGCAAAATTTGTGATAGCCTGATTGGCGGCAAGGAAAAAAATGGGCGGCTAACAGAAAATTAGATTCTTTATTAAAAGAAAAATCACTTATAGATTCAATAAGATTTCAATTAGACATTGCAGGTAAAGAAAAGTTCTTTATAGATTCTCTTCATTAAGATAAATGGTTTTAAAGATACGACTCCACAATTAAAAACCGGATGAATAGTTTAAATCTAAAGGCGCTGCAAAATGATAGTTTATTAAAATTGCATCCTTCTGAAGGATTAAGTAGAAATAAATAAGTTAGCTATACTTACTACCCGTTGTCCCCTTATAAAAAATGCAAAGATTTTCCAGTACAGCCCTAATCAAACCGGTGGATGGGAAACACTGCTTGGGCTGGATTATTACAGCGCTTGGCCCTTACACTTGGTGCTCCTTTTTGGTTTGACCTTCTGAGTAAACTCATAAGTTTAAGAGGGGCCGGTACTACAGCAAGCACCACAGATGATGACAATTCCAACACAAAAAATAACACCGCGCCGACTGCTCCTGTAACTAACCGTTAACCCTAACCCAGGATCGGAGGCCGTAGGATAAAATTATGGTACAGATAAAAGTAATAGTACAAAAATTAAACAGGCGAAAAGGTCCCATTACCGATTTTGGCGATAAGAATAATATAATCGGAACCGTATCAAAAGGATATCTTTTTACAAGCGATAGCCAAATAACAAATAACCTTGGTACCTGGTATGCAGACAGGGACGGGTATTATTATTGGCAGGGAGGCGTTACCGTATTAGGCCCTGCGGAAGCAACTTCCGACAACTCTTTATCTGAACCGCCGCAAGCAGGAAAAGCTGCCATTCCTTTGCCTTCAATTACTCCAAAAGAATTGCCCGTTAGTCAAACCAAATGTAGGCTAACGGCCGAATGGCTTGATAAAAATTTCGGAGATAAATGCCAGGCTGCTGTAGAAGGAATCTCCTTTTACAAAAGAACTTTTATATGCGATAGCCTGCCAGGAAACTGCCATCTATTTTTACGATTGGACGAAAGACAAACGCCGGGGGAAGTGCTCGGCCGTTGTGTATTTGATGCATCCGGCGATGCTAATGGAACCCGACATAGCATTTCCGAAAAACACTGCTGAATTTATAGCAAAATACGGGCATCAGATTGCGGATGAACTCATTGAAGAAGCCAATAAAACAAGAGCAATGAGGGGCTTTGGGCCCAAACGATGGGTGTATGCCGGCTACGGAATTTTTCAGTACGATATTCAATATATACAAACCGATGAAGCATTCTTCACCCAGAAACAATGGTACAATATAGATGATTGCCTGGCCAAAGTAATGAAGGAACTCAACAGCAAATGGAAAGCGCATCCTAATAATCTTTTTCAAACGGTTAAAGCATATAACGGAAGTGGCCCAAGAGCAGAAAATTATGCAAATAATGTTTTTCAGTTTTTAGCATGGATAAGAAGCTGAGTATAACGTGAAAGGATACACTAAGTAACATAGATCGCTTTTAATAATTATGGCACAATTACAAGTAATAGTAAATAAACTTAATATTCGCGAAAGCCCGGTATTGGATTTTGATGATAAAAGAAATGTAGTTGGTGTATTACATAAAGATGCTGTTTTTGAAAGCGTTGGAGAAATCACTAACACATTAGGAACATGGTATGAAGACAAGGAAGGATATTATTATTGGGGAAATGGAGTATCAGGCACGATTTCATTTTCAGAACCATTACTAAAAATTCCTGATCAAACAATTATTCCTTTTGATGACAACAAAATGAGTTGGGCTTTTTCTTCCGATAATCTCAATATTCTTTCTTTATGGAACACTGAAAAATTATTTGGGCAAAATGTAAGAATTGCTGTATTGGACTCCGGAATAAATACATCCATTACTGAGGTGCTGAATGCTGTTGAGGATAAAGATCAGGACTTAAAAAGTTTTGTTCCTAATGAATTAATCGAGGATGATTTTGGGCACGGTACATCCTGCGCATCAATTATAAGTTCTCAGGGCTTTGATTTATATGGAGTATCTCCCAAAAGCAAATTGATTATTGGAAAGATATACAGCACACAGTTTGCACAAACGCCTGAAATACTATTAGCGGCATTACAATGGGCTTGTGAAGAAAGAAACGCTGATATTATTTCTATGTCATTTTCTTTTCCTTATGTAAAAACTGATAACAATGAAGTGCCTTTAAAATATAAAGAGGTTGCAAATTATATTCAAAAAATGGCAACTTCGCAAAACAAATTATTTATTGCTTCTGTTGGTAATTTGGGTGAAAATGCAAAAGAGTTTAGTGCTTTTCCTGCGAATAGTAAAGGATGTATTTCTGTAGGTGCTTGTGGTAAAAATAAAATGGCATGGAGTGGTTCAAGCTGGAACACAGAAGTGAGTTTTGTTGCCCCGGGGATGGATATTATAGGATATAGTTTAACCGGGCAGAAAGTAACTTTGCAACCTGCAACAAGTTTTGCCTGCCCTTTTGCAGTAGCAATGATAGCGGACCTTGTTAGTCATTTTAAAACCAACAACATTCCCTATTCGTCAACTGATTTTGTGAGCAAATTAGTTTTTGATCCATCTCCTGTTAATAATCCGCTTCAATATGGTAAAGGAATTTTAAATCCGGTAGAATCTCTAAAAAAATTACGTATATGAAAAAGACTTTTTTAATAATATTTTTGATCGGTTTTTATATTCCAAATCTGAAAGCCCAGGTCGCATATTATGATGCAATAAAATTAAGAGAAATATTTTCTCAAACCTTAAATCTTAATAGTTTCAAATCTGCAAGTAATATCCTGATTAATTATTTGCCTGAAAAAGACAAGGATACCACGCTTGCTTTACTGCAATTAAAATTTATCAACAACCCTTTTATACCCAGAGAATATATTGAATTTGTTTTACCAAATGCAGATGAAGTTATTGCTGCTTCATCATTACAAAAAGGCAATTTTCTTAATAAGATTGGTAACCTCGATGTAACCTCCATTGCAGATGGCCTTGCCCAATTTTTAATTAAAAGGGGAAAGGAAGAATTAAACATTGCCTTCTTTCAACGTATGAAAGATTTCCTTGACTCAAATGTTGAAGCACGCACGTTATTTCCATCAACGTCTGCATTTTTAGGAAGCATTGCTGCTTACCGCTATTCGGAATTGTTGCAATCATTACGGGAAGCTTTTTATAAAGACATTAGTAATTTAATTGTTAACCTTAATCTGTTAATTGATTTACCAAAATACCAGCAATTGCTAAAAGCACTTCCTGAAATACGTGTAGCGATAAGATCAGTAAAAATTATCAGTGAACTTTCGCAACCAGATTCTTCCATGCATCCGGCAAACTTAATAAGTCATTTTGCTGCTTTAAATGAATGGGGTGAAATGAATATAAACCTTGAAAGTTCGTGGAAGGTCTTAGATAAAATTTCACAAAGTGTGATAAAAATGAATGCAGCTGAAATTATTACAAATGAAATAAGGCAAACGAAATTAGATTCCTTCGTTACCAAAACAACTGTTTTATCTGATAATATATCCGAAATAGATTCCATAAAAATACCAAAGGGAACCACTTTAAAAATCAGTTCATCTCAAATGCAGTTAACTCCGTCAAAAGATGTTGCATGGATAAAATTTAGTGAATTCAACGAAAACATTTTAAGAGACACACTCACACTACGAATCTATCTTGGCTTACTCTACGAAAAAATGGAAGGAATTTCTTTCAGGTACGAAACTAATAAATACATCAGCGTTCAACAATTTATGAAAGATAACAGCGACAATATTTTCAGGCTCGCTGATTTGATAGAAAATTTTTTGGTGTTGGCTAACGATGTTCAACAGTCGATTAATGATATTAAGAATAAAAAAGACCAGGGGCTTACTAACGATGACTACTATACGTATATCGAAAAAGCTATCAACGTTATTGATTACGGATTTAAAGTTGCCAATACAATTAAAGAAGGAATAATTAATGACAGGTATATTGTGATGGCACGAAATGCCAATAACCTTTATAAAAATATTTACACAAAAAATTACAATGCGGCAGTAATGAATGTCTATCTGATATTAGAAGAAGTGTTATCTAAATCAAAAGAAGCAATAAATAGTAAGGACAGTCTTTTTATAAGTCCGCCGGCAAACATACCGCAAGCTACTGTTACAAATTTTAACGTCGCAAAAAATACACTTACTACCAGCAAATTTTTAGATCCAAATCCAACAGCTAAGCGGTCGAAATTGGTAGAAGATATTTTGAAATATGGAAATGTTATGGCAAGCATCATTAAAGCGGAAAACGCTGAAGATGCAGAAGCTGCAATTGACGCAGCGGTATTACCTGCAGGAAGTTCTTCTATTAAGAAAAATACCGAATGGAATATTTCATTGAATGCCTATATCGGCGGCTATTTTGGAAGGAGTTCAAATAGTACCGATCAGATAGATGGCAACAATTCTACAGTGGGAGTTACAGCGCCTGTTGGTATTGCCTTTAGCAAAGGATTGGGACATTATAACAATGGGTCGCCTGTTGGTTCTCTTAGTTTGTTCGCTACAATAATAGACGTAGGCGCCATTGCAGGATACAGGTTAAACGATGACAGTACAGCTTTAGATCAAAAAGTTACTTTAAATGAGATCTTTACTCCGGGTGGCTACCTGGTGTATGGAATTGGTTTGCCATTTAAAGGATTTGCTTATATACCGCTGTCAGTAGGCTATGGCTGGCAATATGGTTCAAAATTGTATTATAAAAGTGATAATGGTAAGCTGGCCGTATCTGATAAATCAAGATGGAGAAGCAATTGGTTTATTGCGATAGATATTCCATTGGCTAATTTCTGGACAAGGAATTACAAGAAGAAAGGTTGAAGGCTGTTAGATAAATGATATTAATTTAAGCCCGATAAACCAAAGAATTAATTTATTATAACCTCCAATTATTTTTTAATATGAAACGAGTAATTGTCTGTTGCGATGGAACATGGAACCAGCCGGGTATTAAAGACCGCGGTGTGATTGTAAAAACCAATGTTCAAAAAATATATGAAGCAATTAATGCAGGAGCAGGTGATGCTACGCAGGTAAAATTTTACGGACAGGGTGTAGGCACCGGGTTCTCTGCAAAAGATCATTTCCTTGGCGGTAGTACCGGTTTGGGTATTGACAGAAACATACAAGATGCTTATAAATTTATTATGTGGAATTATCAGCCCAATGATGAATTATATTTCTTTGGTTTTAGCAGGGGCGCTTATACCGTTAGAAGCCTTGCCGGCCTCATTCGTAACTGTGGTATTATGAAGCCTGAGTTTCTGCATCTCGTAGAGGAGGCGTATCATTTATACCGCGACCGGACTAAGCTTACACATCCTGACAGTGACCTGATGAAAGCTTTTAAAAGATCTTATGGTATTGATGACCTGGAAACCATGATTAAGTTTGTGGGCGTATGGGATACCGTAGGCGCCCTGGGTATTCCACTGCGGTGGTTTGGCAGGGAAAATAGAAAATACCAGTTTCATGATGTGCAATTAAGCAGCCAGATAAAATATGCTTACCATGCGTTAGCCATAGACGAAAAAAGAGAAATATTTCAACCTTCTTTGTGGGAGTTAAGTGATAAAGTAATTAACGATAAGAGCATTCAAACATGTGAACAGGTGTGGTTTCCCGGTGTTCATAGTAATGTTGGCGGCGGTTACGCCGATAGTGGTTTAAGCGATACTACTTTGCAATGGATGATAGGCAAAGCGTTAGACACAGGCCTTGAATTTGATAAAGATTATGTTCAAAAAATAAAAATAAATAGTGGTGGTGAGTTGCGTAATTCAGCAACAGGCATTTATGCCATGTTAAAAAAGAAGCTAAGAGATATTAATAATGATGTGGTTATAAGAATTGACCCGGATACCGGTGAAAAAACAAAAGTAAAAGTAGTGCGTAACGAAAGTATTCATTATACTTGTTTTGAGCGTGAGCATAAATTTGGTAAAAAATATCATCCAAAAAATATATCAGCGGCATTAAATCTTAATACGCCGTTTGATCCGTTAAAAGAAAAATGGCAAGCGGAATGGCTTGATTATATTAAAACATAAGGAAAGAATATATTTTTTAATGGAAGAAAACTTCATAACTGAAACACTACTCCTGTTTTTAAGTTTTACGCACAATCTGCCACTACCGTAAAGGTATATACGAAAATAAAGTGCGTTGTTATATCTTGTTCCAGGCTTGATGAGACTGACTTAAATAAAATGTTTTAAGAAATCGGATGTTATTGCTTTGATTATTGAAACCTATTTATTAGTTTAGGCTATCCAATCTTAAAAAAATCCCCGAAGATTTACCTTTCAGACCCCGATTATAATAACTGGAATTTTTAGTTATAGTTCCGATACAAGATGTTCGTGACATTCATTACGCGGTATTTAAAAGTTATAAATTTAAACATACAACCATGCAACCATTCAAATCTTATTTATTATTTTTTTGCATTATAATAACGCTGCTAAGTTGCAGCAGTACAAGGTATGATGCTGTAAATACGAAATCAAAATCAGGTTCCATTAATATAGCCGATTTTGAAATAACAGAAGCGAGTGCATTAAAAATGATTGATTATTATAACGCGTGCAAAAATGGATGTGATTCCGGGACGGTAGTAGATAGTTCAGAAGTGCTGGATCAGTTAAAAAACACATATTCTGCATGTACGATAGATATGCAAAATGCCAGGTATAAAGATAATAAAGATAAAAAATTTTACAAGAAGCGTATAACCCCGCATCATAAATCAAAATATTATAAGGTAAAAGGATATGCAACTCATATTTATATTGTTTCATGCACTAATACTGAACAAAAATCAAAGGGCGGCGACAGCCCAACTTCTACCACTAAACAATATTATAACTTGTCTCGCTTGTGTCCGCCACCTATCGGGTGCAATGGTGCACCACAACATCCTTTACCCTAGTAATTTTTAATGTTCATAATAAAGCAGTATCCTCTTCAATATCATCTTTTTTATTATCGGGATGTCTGAATACACTGTTCCATATTTTCTTAAAAGAAAACCTGGTTCTTGCCTCTAACAATTTTCTCGATTGAAGAAATTTTATAAGATTGTGTTCCAGGTAATGTTGAATCGGAACAAGGCAGGTAATTAAAGCAATCTTAATCAGCCATAATTTTAGTGGCTCATAATGAACTGCTTTATTAAGAAAAGAATTATCTATAAGTAATATCAGAAATTCGAACAGGGATATAAAGAAAAAATATCCCATCAACTGAATCGTTAATTTTGAAACTGAAAAAGCGCCAATAATAAGCATGCATAAAAAAACAATACAGATTGAAACAGATATAAACATATACTGCAGGTTACGTTCCCTATTTATTTTCAAAGCATGAAGTTTTAAATTTTCCTCATTCTGCCGTGTTTCTCTAACAACGCCAAGCAAAGCAATATCATTAGAATTTGATTTCTTTTGAATTTCATCTTTAAACCCGATTGCCAGGCTTGAATTTTTATAAGCATTTTTATAATCACCGATTTGGTTATACAGAAGGCTTAATGCCGCCGAAACCTCTGCAAGTGAAGAAACATCATTTTGTTTTTTATATAGATCAAAAACTTTTGTATAATAAATGATTGCGTTGGGCCAATCGTTTAAGGCCTGGTAGGTCATTGCAGTTCCATCAAGCACATCTGTTATTAATTCCTGGTCAAACTTATTAACAACATCATATTCTGAGAGTTTAAAATATTTTAAAGCTGAATCCGGCTTTCCGCCATATAGATAAATATTTGCAAGGGTGGAATTGTAAATTGCTAAACCTGCGTTTTTATAAGAATTACTCAGATCTTTATCATTTTCGAGATAAGCCAAAGCTGAATCACAGTTTTTTTCTATCACTTCAATATAGGCCAGCATTAATCTTTTTGAATTCATAATATAAAACATATCGTTAAGAGCATTAGCTTGCGCTATTGCTCTGTTGATATAAGTAATATTATCGGTAATCCTGGCCAAATAGTAATTATCAATCAGTAAACCTTTCCTGTAATTATTCTCTTTGTTAATTTCATAACTTTTAAGAACTTCACCCCTGGCTTCATCTTTGTGGTTTAGGTTGGAATAGATATCTGCTATATTTCGATGAACCTCCGATTGAAGAAAAATAGATTTAATGTTCAAAGCCAATTCAAAAGCAGTATTATAATTTCTACAAGCCAAAACCATTTCTCCATTGGCAGCATAAGCATTGCCCAATTCAATATACATTACGGCTTTTAAAGAATCATTAGTCAGATTTGGTGATGACTCTTCACCCATTCTTGCATAAAGCAAAGCGCTGTCGTTAATGCCACGTTGCCTGAAAATATAAGATAACCGGCTATAGCCAAGACACATAAAATCGTAATTATTTTGTGAACTGGCATAATCAATACCATCTTTTAAAAATGCTAAAGATTTTTCAAAACTTTCTGAGCTGGTAAAAACACCTATGTTTAAAATTGCGTTGCCAAAAAGCGCTGTAAATTTTAGATTAGGATCCTCAGAAACTTCAGCAATTTGCAGTTCTTCCTGCAATATACTATCGGCCTTGCTGTTTAATTTATATATGTAGTACGATTCTGCAAGTTTATCTAATGCAATAATTTTTTCCGAGTCGGGTAATGGGCGATTGCATATCATATAAAGACTATCAATCTTCTTTTGAATCTGGCAATAACTTTTGTTAGCGGAAAAAATACACGTCAATAGCAATATGCATATTAGTCTACGCATAGATAATATTCTATTGCTTAAAGATACATATTGATTTTGCAGGAAAGTTTGAAAACCGTTTTATAATTATAAATAATTACAACCTTTCAAAAAAAGCCTTCATCAAAAGGCCATTCTATTAAATATAATTGTTGAAAATAATTTTATATTTATAACGGCTGCCCTACTTCGTTGTATCTCTTACCAAAGTTTCATGCACTATCTGGCTGCCGAAGTCAACATCAATGCCACATGAGTCGTTGTAGAATTTGCCTTTATGAGGATAGCTGTTACCATCTACCGTAACCTGGAAAGAAAAATCGTTGCCGGCAACTTTACCACTGTCTAATGTTGCGAGGCCCGCGGGAGATTCTGCAGTGCCCGTTAGTATATCGCCATCTACCTTAAAATTATAAACCACATTAAAACTATTGCCATCCGGAGTTGTTAATTGACCCGTCCATCTGCCATTAAGATCAACGATTACGCCCATTAAAAAAATAAAACAGCAGCATAAAGCAAAGGCATTGATAAAACTTCTTTTCATTTTGGGATATGTTTTTTATTCAAAGCTATATTTTTCAATCCTGTAATCTACATAATAAATGTAAACAAAATGTACATCGGTTTATATATAAATTGCGATACTGTTATGGTATTTTTTGCGCAAACTTTTATCAGCTTGCTGAGATAAATTTGAGAGTAATTCGTGCAGTGGATATAGAAACAGGAAAGATAAGCTGGGCTGATCATGTAAATTTTTTATCAGCCCATAATCAACGGCTTAATGTTAAGCCGCCGTTATGTTGTGGTGGCTGATGCTCCCAGAGGTAAGCCAGGAGTTGAACGTGGGTTTTCCATAAAAAGTATTCTCCTGCTGTACGTTCAATAAATATTTCTTGGGAATCAGATTTATTAATTCATTTTTTTAAATCAGCCCATAACCGGCGCCTTATTGGATAGGCGCCGGAATGTTATGGCTGATTGGTTTACTCCATAGGTGAAATTTCTCAACTGTGCCTTGCCAACTGCACACTTTTTAAAATAAAAAGGCGCATTTTTTTTAGACATTCCCGGCAAAGGAAATTGGCAAATTCTTCAAAGAGACGGATTTGGCTTATCGGTTCTGTTCAACTTATCAGCTTCCCCATATTTCCATCTTGCTGATTAGAGTGAGTTCATTAACCGACTGCTCTCCATAGGTGAGTTTTACCTCAATATCGTTGCGGCTGTATATGGCCGTTTTACTTTTATTTATAATTTCAACAAAACGGGAAGGACTATTATCAAAAAGGCTTTGCAGCGTAATTGATCCTACTAAAAAACTACATAGCAATGATGGCGTTGTTGCAAAACATACCATACCATCAGGCCTGGTGCTATTACACGACACATAAAGATTACCTCTTTTATCTTCAAATAATTCAAGCTTAAATGCCGGATCATTTGCCAGTACCCTTACAGGTGTTAAGCTATTTCTTTCTGCTATTATCATCCCTTTCAATTGTAGAACAAAATTACTCCTGCACGAAGGGAGGCATTGTGTCAAATGACACAAAAACAAATTGAGAACATCATACCAAAGACGTTTAACACTTTCTTTAGTATTTCCTTTTTTCTTCGTCTATGCATTAATGAGAAAACGATTGCAGCAAAAATTTGGAGATAACTAACTTATTTTTTTTCGTATACGGGTGAGCGTTTCGCGGCTCATGCCCAGGTAAGATGCGAGATGTGTAAGCGGTATGCGCTGCAGATAGTGAGGAGATTTTTCGAGAAGATATAAATACCTCTCTTCGGGCGAAAGCAATATAAATGTATTGGAATGTTCTTCTTCTTTAAAATACAATTGCTGAAAGAAGCGAAACAACACCTTATGCAACGAGTCCGATTCATCAAGCAAAGGCGCGGATTCAGTTTTAGGCGAATAAAATACCGTACAGTCTTCCATAGCTACCAAATACACCTTCGAAGGCTCTTCCGTCCGGAAACTAATAAAATCGCAGGCCACCTCGTCTTCAAAAAAGAAATTTACATTCATCTCTTTTCCGTCTTCAATGCCAAAGCTGCGGATGCATCCTTTTAGAATAAAATAAAAATATCTGCATACCTGCCCTTCTTTTAATATTACTTCGCCTTTATCAAATTTTTTTTCATGAAGCACGGCTACCAGGTCTTCAAAGTCTTTATCAGTAATGGGTGATGCGGCTTCGAGCATATTTCGAAACCGCAGCATTGCTTCGGGGTTGTTTATCATTTTCTACGGTATAAAAGTAATTTACAAAAGATACGATTAAGATTTCAAAAATTTTGTAATCTCAATTTCGGTTTTTTATGAAGCATTGCTTTGAAGGATTGGGATACCTACTGTTATTTTTCTTACTGGTAGCAAAGCAATACGGGCGACTTGCCGATCACGTTGTGAATATTGATGGTATGTTTTCAAGCGAGGAGGAAGTTATCGCCCTAATGAGAAAGCGAACAATGAAAATCAATTATAATAATATTTCCGGACTAATCCCAGGCCGTGTTTTCTACCCGCAGCATTGAAGCCAGGCAAGACAAGGCCGGCCAAACTAAAAGAGATTTACTTATCTTAGATTAATGGCTGTAAGAACTATCATAGATAATATAGAAAGAATCTACTTTATTACTTTTACTTGCCGGCATTGGCTTCCATTATTTTGAAATAACCAAACAAGGAGTGTATTTGATACAAGATGACTCTACGCAGCCGTGCCCTGCATCAGCACAAGGCTTGGATGAGAAACACTGCAGGGGGAAAGGTTAAATCAATTAGGAAAGTTAATTTGGTAGAATGTAGGGTTCGTACAATATTTGTTATCCGAAACCCGTGGCAGCATCGCGACTTCAAACATTGGAATTCTAATCAGCAAAAACAGCAAACAATACTAAAAAAATTAAATCATGGCATTGCAAGAAGAATTAGAAGCACAGGGACAGTGGCTCTTTAAATACAGAGGTACGCTTCCGTTAATCATTTTGCTGATAGGAACAGTTTTATATGTGCGAACAGAAATCTATCCTGAAACTTTTATTTTAGAGAGAACTCCTTACGAAATTTATTTTGAAACATTTTGTTTATTTATCAGCTTATTTGGATTAGCCATAAGAGTTTACACAGTTGGCCACACTCCGCAAAATACTTCAGGCAGAAATACTACTGAAGGCCAGGTTGCAGAAGTTTTAAATACTACAGGCATTTATTCAATAGTGAGGCACCCGTTGTACTTAGGTAATTTTTTTATGTGGCTGGGGCCTGCAATGATAACGGGACAGTTTTGGTTTATAATTGCTTTCTGCTTTTTTTACTGGATTTATTATGAAAGAATAATGTTTGCAGAAGAACAATTTCTAAGAAGAAAATTTCAAACTGTTTATACAAATTGGGCAGAAAAAGTACCCGCTTTTTTTCCGCGGTTTAAAAACTTCGTAAAGCCAAATGTACCTTTTAGCTGGAAAAAAGTACTGAAAAAAGAGAAAAATGGACTCCTTGCCGTTTTTCTCATCTTTTTTTTCTTTGATGTTATTGGAGATATCATTGAACATAAGCCCGAAAAAAATTATTTCTTAATGGCGGGATTAGCGGTCTCATTGGTTTCTTATTTAATATTAAAATATTTAAAGAACCGGACAACCGTTTTAGATGAAGAAGGTCGTTAATATTTAATACTGGGGAGCAACGACTTATAAATATGAGGCTTGCTTATTGAGCCGGAATAGATAATATCTGCTGTGCGTGTTCTTTTGTATCCACTTTATCAATCTTATCTGACACGATTCCTTTTTCATCGATGATAAAAGTTGTTCGTGCGGTACCCCAATATTTCTGACCATCTTTTTCTTTTTCCACCCAAACGCCATACTGTTTAGTAATTGATGTGTCAGTATCAGCAATGAGCGTAAACGGAAGATTATATTTCGCCTTAAAATCTTTATGCGAAAGCTGATCATCTGTACTAACACCAAGAATTACATACCCCGCTTTGGTCAATGAATCATAATTATCACGAAGACTACACGCTTCAGCCGTGCATCCTGATGTACCGTCTTTGGGATAGAAATAAAGCACGACTTTTTTTCCTCTATATTGTGTCAAAGAAACAGTATTCCCATTCTGGTCCTTTCCGAAGAAATCAGGAGCCACCATGCCCTTCTTAATAACTTCACTATTTTGTGAAAACACCTGAAGGTTAACTCCGATTAGGAAGATTAATAAAAAGAAAAAAAGCTTTTTCATGTCGTTATTATTTTAAAGTAGAACTCCGTGAATAGAAGTAAAATATACAAAACCGCTAACATTTTATTCTATGTAAATCGGTTCTGAGAGAGATTAATATTTAATAAATTTACTACATAATATTTTTTAAAACGCTGTGGATTTGAATGATTGTAATTGTTCTGTTACTTCGCGGATAATGATATTTGAATTGGCAACCATTACTTAAAAATTTTTTTGCTTATCCAATGTGAAAGCAAAGCGCTGCCGGCGCCTGTTGCTGCTGCGCCAATAATATCTGTTGGATAATGCGCTCCCAAATATAATCTTGAATAACCAACGCCAAAAGCCCATGCATAAGCAGGAACAACTACGTACCATTTTTTATATATTAATGAAACGCTTGTTGCAGTTGCAAAAGCAAGCGAAGCATGGCCGGATGGAAATGATTTTCCATCTTCATATTTGTATGGGTATACATCTGTATAAGTTTGATAAGGACGTGCACGGTCGAAGATTAATTTCATCACTTCTGTTGCGCCGGCAGCAATAACTACACTGCCTGCAATTTCATAAGCATTGTATTCTGTTTTTTTGTTGTGCTCAATCTTTCCATCCACCCAAAGGCCAAGAGGCACTGCAATACTTAGCGGATATGCAGAAGATGTAAAACCTTTCCATACAAATGAATTAGGGTCCTGCGGATTAATGCTTCTTAAAAGATTGATATCCCAGTTTTGAGCTTTACTATTAGCGGCAATAAAAAAGCATCCTGTAAATAAGATGCCTGTAAAAAAAAGTTTAATGTTTGAAAGTTTCAATGTTTAAAATTTCAATGTTTATTGCCAACTTCCAAATATACATACCTTCTTCTTTTTCTTATCACCGTAAAGCAACTTCAAATAATTTGAACTTTGGCTTGCTGCATTGCGAAATATGATTTGGTAAAATGTAGAGTTCGTATAATATTTGTATTGTATGCCATTCTTCGACCTCTTCTAAAATTAAATGCTTTTGAAACAAAACAATTTCACTTTATTTCAGACAATTATTGGAATTACAATTTTTATTGCCGCAGCTATTCTTTCAACATATTTCTATTTTACTCCGCGGCAAAATATGTTCATATCAATTTTTCCTGGATTAATATATACTAGTGCCACCGTAATAGTATTTTTATTAATGAAAAAAATAACCTCTGTATTGAATTTGTTTTATTACTACTGTTTAATGATTGTAACCTATTATGTAATATGGATTTTGACAATCTATAGTTCTTATGGAGCTTTTCTTATAGGAATATTAACGGCAGGTGTTGGTTCATTAGTAACTTTCCTTCTGGCTGATAAATTCATAACTAGAATTCCATTTAATAAACGAAATGTATTTATAATCGGAGGGCTTTCTTTCTTAATAACAGATATCTTACTTTTTTCTTGGAACTCTATTTTTGACAAGGCTCCTATTGAGTACATTTTCAAATTGGCGCATTCAGACGACACAATCTATGGAGAAGTTATTTTCTTTTGGCAATTGTTCGTAGGTACAAAATTAGTTTTGACTTTGAAAAGAATGATTTAGCCTTCGTAAGTATTTCCCTTAATTGTCTCCCCGCAGTCTTCCGGTCATATACACCTGAACTAAAAGAATTTTGTGTGAAACTCTATGCAGTTGCTCCCTCTCTCTCTTAATTAATTTTGCCCGCATCTCAACAAATCCCGATCTTGCACAGAATAATACTTGCTTTATGCGAGGGTGTTTTGGAAAACCGGGGGAAAATTATGGTTCTTTATCCATTTCACTGAAGTTGGTCTTCTTATCAGGCATGGCATTAGTTACCATTACTGCAATGGCGCAACAACCATCAGCCGATTCAACAAAAAATAAAAAAATACCCAGCCAGGTTGCGCAAAAGAAGCCCAACTTTGAAATTTATGGCTTCATTCTCACCGATGTCATTTATGATTTCAAACAAATGGATCCTCAAATGGTATGATGTACCAAGGCCTACTAAATTACCTTCTTATAAAGATCAATTTGCGCCCGACGGACAAATCTATTTCAGTACCCGGCAAACAAGATTTGGTACGCGAAGTTATTTTCCAACGCCATTGGGTCCATTGACTACCTGGTTTGAATTTGATCTGTTTGGATCAGGTGCGGATGCAGGACAAACTACTTTTCATCTTCGCCATGCTTACGGCTGAGTTGGGAAAATTTGGAGTTGGTCAAACCTGGAGCCCGTTTGTAGATATAGATGTATTTCCGAACGATCTTGACTTTTGGGGACCGAATGGAATGGCCAATATCCGTAATCTTCAAATTCGCTATATGCCCATACAAGGCGATACAAAATTGACGATAGCATTGGAGAAACCTGGTGCCACAGCAGACGATGGACTGTATTCAGATATGATAGAGCTAAAAAATGTTAAGCCTCAATTTAGTTTACCTGACTTAACTGCGGAATATCGCTATGGCAGATCCTGGGGTTATGTAGAACTCGCCGGTGTTTTGAGGCAACTCAAATGGAAAGACCTGGATACATCCGGACCAGATTATAGCGGAAAACAAACCGGCTGGGGACTGAACCTGAGTTCAGGAATTAAAGTTCTTAAGCAAGATATGATCCACCTGCAATTGGTTTACGGAGAAGGCATCGAAAACTATATAAGGGATGCACCTGCAGATATTGCGATCAAAAATACAGGCACAAATTCCATTGAAGGTGTTGCGCTGCCCATTACAGGTTTTGTAGGTTTCTATGATCATTACTGGAATAATAAATTCAGCAGTACCATTGGTTATTCGTTCTGTTAAAATCACCAATTCAAACGGACAGGCGCCCAGTGCCTTTAAGATGGGAGAATATGCATTAACTAACCTTATCTATACTCCTGTAAAAGATGTGTTGCTGGAACTGCAACTTCAATATCTCGATCGTAAGAATTTCAGTGATGGCTGGTCAACCACTGATCCAAGGATTCAATTTTCATTCAGATTTAATTTTTCTCAAAAATTTTATCATGAACTCAATACAACACCGTAGATTATTGGCAATTAGCTTTTGTTTTGCCATCCTCCTTTTGTTTGCCTGCAACGGTACGAACAAGGAGCAACAGAAAACATCAGATTCAAACATTTCAAATGATCATGCTCAAACCGATACCTTGTTCAGGTGATAATGAAGTGAAAGCGGAAGCGCCGGATGCGAATAGTAAAGCAGAACAGGGTTATGCTCTTCCCCGGCACACTGACAAGCTTGCGCAATCACCCATCGATATCATTTCACTTAAAGCAGATAAAGCCGGGAAAGAACAAATTTCATTTGCTTTTCATTCAGATATCAATGCCGCAAAAAACCTTGGCCATACCATCGAACTTGAATTCAAAGAAGGAAGCACCTGCACGGTGAATGGAAAAAACTATGCGTGCAGGCAATTTCATTTTCATACTCCATCAGAACACCTGGTAGACGGCATCACTTTCCCCATGGAAATGCATATAGTAAATACCCTGACTGATTCTGCTAACGGGAACAAGCCATCTTACCTGGTTTTAGCCGTGCTCTTCAAGATAGGAGCAGAAAACAAATTCATCAAAGAGTTCCTTAATAAGATTCCAAATGAGGAGGGAGAAGAAAATACATTACAAACCGGCGAGGTGAAGCTTGATGATTTGTTCTCTCAATTCACGGGGAATGACATCAAATCTTATTACACATACCAGGGTTCATTAACCACTCCGCCATTTACCGAAAGTGTTCAATGGGTAATATTGAAACACATTGTGGAAGCTTCAGAAGACCAGATCATGGCCATTGAAAAAATGGAAGGCAATAACGCAAGGCATGTGCAGGCTATTAATGATAGAAAAATTTATAGCCAATAGCTGTTAGGGTAATCAGATGAGATACACTGATGTATAAAGCAACCTCAAATGATTTAAACTCCCGCTTTCTGCCTATATAAAGCCTTTCCAAAGTCTGAGTTTGTCAGACGGGGGAAAATTTCGTAATTCCGAAGAAAATTTTAGTAATCATTAAGAAAAGAATCATGAACATTAAGAAAAGTTGAACACACATTAAGAAAAGTTCGACACACATTAAGAAAAGATCAACGCATATTAAGAAAAGTTCGACACACATTAAGAAAAGTTGAACACACATTAAGAAAAGTTCGACACACATTAAGAAAAGTTGAACACACATTAAGAAAAGGTGAACACACATTAAGAAAAGAATTACGATTTTGAAGAAAGGATTTACAGTTTTGAAGAAAAGAATTACGATTTTCGTCGTTGTCTGGTGTTCGTGCGGATGATTTTTGCGGCAGAGCAATCACCAATAACGCTTTAGTATGAACTGAGGGCCAAACTTATATTACTGTAAATATCTTAACAAGTTTAAAATAATTTAGTGCTATGGCTTTAAACTGATGTTGGTGATAGCCAGGGCTACAAAACCATCGGCACGAACACCAAACATCGGCACTTCTTTTTTGTTGCGGAAAATGTTTTAGTTTGGAAGTGGAAGACCACCAATGGCAAAAATATTGTAAGTCCGCTTGGTGATCTCTGGCAGAAAGAAGAAATAGACTAGTAATTGTGCATTGACGAACCCCGACAATACAAAAAGGCGAATGAACATACATGGATAATCAATTAGGAAATTTAATTTGGTAAAAAGTAGGGTTCGTACAATATTTGTGTTGCCTGCAATACTATTGAACCTCATGAAAATATTGACACTTATCTTTTTTGGACTTTTTATCTTTAGCCTAACGAGTTTGGGGCAGACAGAAAACTTTTTCCCAGGCAAAACACTTTATTGGACAAATCTTCAAACTCCAAAATTTCTTGACAGCTTAAAATCGTTGAAGCTTCTTACATATAAAAACAAAGGGGTTGTATTCAACAAGACATTTTATAGAGAAATAAATGAAGGTGACACTCTGCGAAAGTTTAAGACAACACTTGACTTTTATGAGTACAAAATTCGTTGGAAAAATAGAGGCAGAAAGCGATTTTCAGAACGAGAGAAAGGAACATTTTATTTTTACTATGGATACGCCGCAGCAATCTACTGCGACAAATATCTTCGTAAGCAATAAATGATACTTTTGTAAAAGTTCTTTGACGTCTCGGGCATCAGTCGTAGGTTCGGGTTCGACACCCAAGGCATTGGTCGGCTTCATAGCACTGATTTTTTCGATAATTTTCAAACTTTTCAATTTATGTGTTGAATTTAAAATCACGAAGGAGGTAACTATGCAAAAAACGACAAATCAAAAAAACAACAATACAGTTTCAAGATTTCTTTTAGCTTCACTATGTCACGTTTTATGTGCTATTGGAGCCAGCGGTGCAGCAGGTGCACTATGGGCCTGAAACAACAAAAACAACGGCTTCACAAGAAGTACTGCAGGCAACATGGGGTTTGCTGCTATGCTGGCAGACGAATAAATCCTCATCTTTTTGTTCGCTATCAGCTTCGGTTCCGGCAGACGAATTCTATTTAGCTTTTAGTTCTTAACTTCATCATCAATTTTTAATGGGCTTCGGTTCTGGGCTGACGAATATAAATGCCAGCACAGCAGCAAGCCCTGCTCGTTGGCTGTCAGGCTATGACGACCTACTAACTTCAAATGACAACAAAGAAAAAAATACTTTTAGGACTTATCTCTACGACTTTAATATTGACCTCTATGGGACTATTTGGCTTTTTCAAAAAATCATCTGCACAGACACAAACCCAATCTTCAATTGACCCTTACAAGGACAGTTCAACAAACTTTATTTACAATTTACTTTTTTGCGACAACCTCAACTTGTATAAGGAAAAAACGCAACAACCTTATATTTATCCATTTGACATTTTGTTTTCCGAGACAAGCTCAGTTGTAGACTTGCAAAAAATTATTGACGACAAAAATTCAGACCCAAGAATAAAAGTCCTTGCTTACAACAGACAACTTTCAAGTGGACACAAGCCAGCTAAAAAAGAACTGCTTGCGGTAATTGTTGAAGTTGGACTTAACGAAGGACTTGATGTCTTAGCTTCCTTCAACAACGGAACTGCACGCTATATAAACTATACAGGAAAAATTTTAGTTTGGGAAACAACCGATGACACAGCAGCAAACAAAATAACAAGCGACTTATTTGCTAACAGTCAAAACATAGTAAACCAAATTGGCGCATGGGACAAACCAAGGCGACCAAATCCAACAAAAGGAAATGTAAGAATTACGTTTCTTGTTTCTGACGGACTTTATTTGGCGAAGGACCAATGGACGTTTTATTCAGCGACCCAATGGCAAGTCCTGCATTGACAAAGGCGATAGAGCTAATGCAATATTTGACACAAAAATCGTTGGACACAAACAAATAGACCGAAGCGAAGAAGCCCGAACAGCCAACAGGCGGTTTTATGCCGTTGGGGGTGTTCCATAAAAGTTTCTAACTGCATAAAGTCCCACACTCACCGTTGTCTGGTGTTCGTGCAGATGATTTTTGTGGCAGAGCAATCACCAACAACGCTTAAAAAGACTATAACCAAAAAGGTCCAAATTTTTATTTCTTTAAATACCTTAGCAGCAATAAAATTTCTTTGTTGTAAGAAAATATCACTCCCCGATGTTTTAAGTTTGTGGCCCGGTATAAAATAGCGACACACATCAAAATATTTTTTAAAAGGTTTTAGATTTGCATGATTGTTAATCCCATCCAAGTCTTCCGTAAGGGAACTTCTGACCGCATTAGTTTTTTATACCAGGTATTGTTATTGTTCCAATACCCGAATTGCGGCAAAGCGTATTGTAATCAGCCACCATTTTTTGTAAACCGTCATATTCTGTTTTCAACGGTGCCCAATCGTTATTTAACTCCTGAAGGCGTTGCCGCTGACCATCAGTAACCGCAGGTGTATTCACATCCATTTCTCCTTTTAAAAATATATAATTGGCGGTAAGCTTGTTTACAAAGTTGATAATATCATCATTGCTTCTTGCTTTAGGTTGTACCAGTTCTTCCTCCCAGGCAGTTAATTTTTTTACCAGCGATTTGCCACTATCAATTACCATCTTATATTTTACCGTATCAGTTAAAAGATCGGCGAGTTCGTTAATTTGTTTACGCACCTCCCGCATTTGGTTTACATCTTCGTGAATCTCTGTTATTTTACCATCTACGGCTGCAAGTGTTTGCTCCTGCGCTTCGTAATCAGCCGCGGTGGCTTTTATCCGGGGATCGGGAAGTATCTGGAAGCTCACGGTTTTTTCTTCACTATCTGTTTTCAATTTTGCAGTATAGGCGCCGGGCGCCACCTTACGACCCTGGTAGCTACCTTCAATAAATACATCCTTTACACCGGGGAGTGTGGTGTAACGCAGATCCCAAACAAAACGATTAAGCCCCGGCTTGTTTGGTAACAAAGGATTCTCATCCGGTCCACCCGGAAATTTTACAAACTTTTTATCGGGCTTAGTTGAATAACTTCGTACTAACGTCCCGTTAGCATCCAGAATATCAAGTGAAAGTTTTATGGAATCGGGTTTTGACGGAACTACATAATAAAACGCTATGCCCGTTGTTGCATTGGTTCCTGCGCTGGAAACCGGCGCCTCATCATCATCGTCTTTAACCTCATCAAGTGAACTGCCGCCGGAGACACGGTATGCGTCGGCCGGTGTAAGCAGGGCCAATTTATCAACACTGTTTTTGCCATGAAATTGCCTCAATACATTCAGGTCATCCAAAATCCAGAAAGCTCTTCCCATGGTTGAAGCTATGAGGTTTCCCTTATGTACCATTAAATCCGTAATCGGTGTTATGGGCAAATTCATTTGCCGCTGCGTCCATGATTTGCCACCATTGTACGAAATATAAAACCCTGTTTCGGTTCCTGCATACAAAAGATCTTTCTGCACGTCATCTTCACGAATGCATCTTGTATAAGCTCCGTAAGGGATTCCGTTGCTGATATTTGTCCAGGTTTTACCGTAATCGGTTGTTTTATATAAGGCGGGTGTAAAATCATTAAACTTGTAACGGGTAGTTGCTATATAAATGGTGCCCTTATCGAAAGGCGATATTTCTATACAATTAACCAAACATTCCCTTAGCCCCTTAGGTGTTACGTTGCTCCAGGATTTTCCGTCATCGCGGGTGATGTAAACTAACCCATCGTCACTCCCCGTCCAGATGACGCCTTTTTCCTTTGCTGATTCTGCAACGTATGCAATGGTTGCATAGTTTTCTCCACCGGCTCCCTCGTTAGTGTATGGTACGCCGCTCACGCCCAAAGTAGCCGTATCGTGGCGGGTAAGGTCGGGTGAAATTGGTGTCCAGATAATACCAAGGTTGCTGGTTTTTAAAAGGATGTTTCCGGCGTGGTAAAATACATTAGGGTCGTTTGGCGAGCAGACTATGGGCGCATTCCAATTGAAACGATATTTCATATCTTTTGGCTGCAAAGCCTGGTATTGAATTGGAGCCGCCATTACGGGTTTATCTTCCATCGTTTGCTGGTCCAGCACATCGATAGTTCCCTGGTAGCTGCCACCCATTACGAAACGTGGATCATCAGGATTAAATGCCAAAAAAGCACTTTCGCTACCTGCTGAAAATATCCAGTTCTTATCGCCAATGCTTCCACCGTAAAGGTTTCGGCTTGCTATCTTTAGCGAACTATAGTCCTGCTGGCCTCCATACACATTATATGGAAAAAGATTATCTGCGTTTACGCGGTAAAATTGTCCGGTGGGTTGATTGTTTTCTGTAGACCAGGTAGCGCCGGCATTAAAGCTAATGGCGGCGCCACCGTCATTGGCAACAATCATATTTTTATCATTTTTAGGATTGATCCACATTTGGTGATAATCACCATGTGTTCCGTGAATGGCTGACCAGGTTTTACCTCCATCATAAGAACTCAAGCCGGGAGAATTAAATACATATACTTTATTTTCATCCTGCGGGTCGCTGGTAAGTTCTATATAATACCATGCCCTCTGCACCAGACGGTGATCTTTGCTTGCGACTTTCCAGCTCTTTCCTCCATTATCACTTGAAAATAAGCCTCCAAGGTCTTTTTGCGTATCACTTTCCACCAATGCATATACTTTTTCAGGATTACTTCTGCAAACGCCAACTGCCATTTTTCCTTTTTCTTTTGGCAAACCTTTCTCTATTTTTTTCCATGTTTCTCCGCCATCGGTTGATTTATATAAACCACTTCCTTTGCCACCACTTCGTATTTCCCAGGGAGTACGCTGATGATCCCACATAGCGGCATATAATATACGTGGGTTGGTCATATCTACGCTCAGGTCTGCGCAACCGGTATGTTCATCTACGTACAAAACCTTTTTCCATGTGGCGCCACCATCTCCTGATTTATAAACACCTCTTTCTTCCGAGGGGCCATACAAAGCACCTTGTGCTGCTACGTACACAATATCAGGATTGGATGGATTTATGCATATATCTGCAATGTGGCGTGTAAGATCAAGGCCCATCTTCTTCCATGTTTTACCTGCATCTGTTGATTTATAAACTCCATCGCCATAGGATGACATTACACCACGCACCGGATGCTCCCCCATGCCTGCAAACACTACATTAGGGTCGCTTTCACTTACTGCCACAGCGCCTACAGAGCCGGTTTTAAAGAAACCATCAGAAATGTTTCGCCAGGTATTGCCGGCATCTGTAGTTTTCCAAATGCCGCCTCCTGTGGTGCCCATATAGTAAACCAGCGGATCGTTAACCACACCGGTAACGGCCACCGCACGCCCACCACGGTTGGGACCTATGTTACGCCAAAGAACATTTTTAAATGTTGAATCTTTTTCAGTTGTATCAACAGCCATTGCATTCGTCTGTGTCTCCTTTTTCTTTCCGGGTTTTTGCTGTGCGCTTACGTACATTGCCAAAAAAGAAAAAGAAGCAAGACATAAAATTTTTAACATGAAAAGTATTTGAGATTAATATTTTGAAAGGCGGTATTGCAAATGTATTAACTACTTGTTGAAATTTTAATTAAAAACCTTATCTCAGGTCAATCCTTTAAAAATGTCATCATTTGGTTTTTAGCAGATATTTATTTTTGTAATGCTATTAGATATTTAATAAAAAGAAAAAATGAGGTTTGCATTGTGTAACAATTTGGGGCGTACACAGGGAAGCAACATTTTGTCTCAGAGCGATTTTCATGCGGCAGACTTCTGAATTTAAACAACATCACATCAATTTAATGGCCTCACTAATTCAGCATAACAATTATAACTTTGCCTACCCCCAACCACAGGACAATGATAAGAACTAAGGTTTGAATTATACAGATGCAATAAATAAATTGTATGTCCGCAATAACTTCTATTAGTGAAATTGATTTAACAGCTCCTGCAGGCAAAAAGTATACTAACATTGACCGGGAATGGCGTGAAGAGTTTATTTACTTTCTAATGGTTGATCGTTTTAATGATGGTGTAGTCCGAACTCCCGTTAGCGGGCAAGGACGTTCTACCGGTATAAGAACTCCCGATAATTTTTTTTATGGCGGTAAAATAAAAGGCATCACCAACAACCTCGATTATATTGCAGGGTTGGGATGCACGGCAATATGGCTGTCACCCATATTCGAAAATAACGCAGGGGCTTACCACGGTTACAACATTCGTAATTACTTAAATATTGATCCGCATTTTGGAACGAAGGAAGATTTAATTGACCTGACTGATGCTGCTCATAATTATAAAAAAAACGGAGAACCATTTCCGCTTCGTATCATTCTCGATGTTGTAATAAACCATTCAGGAGATAATTGGTTTTATAAAGATGAAGATAAACCAGGTGTAAATTCCTACACTTACTTTAATGATATGCAATTTGATTTTGGTGAATGGCGCTCTGCTGATCGCCCGGTTCCTATGGAATTAAGAAATCCTGGTCTGTACCATCGCCGGGGTAATATGCAAAATTATGATACCTATCCCGAGAATCAGCATGGCGACATGTCGGGACTGAAAGACTATGAGAATGACGATGATAAAGCTGGTTCTGAATTAATAAATATCTTAATTAAAAGCTACTGTTATTGGATTCGTGAGGCTGATATTGATGGATTTCGTATAGATGCTGTTAAACACATGGGCGAATTAGCATGCTCACGCTTTTGCTCTAACGTAAGGGAGTATGCGTATTCGCTCGGTAAACGCGGCTTCTTTCTTTTTGGAGAACTGGCAGTTAGTGACGATGATATTTACAACCGTTATATAGGGCAGAATACTTCTGAAAGTGATGGTGATGGCACCGTATTTTTTGGTATTGATTCTTTACTCGATTTCCGGCTTGCCAAAGGTATTGATGGAGACGCAGGTAATGGCCCGCTTCGCGATGTAATTAAAGGTAATACCGGGCCTGATAGTGTTTTCAACAGGTTAGCTGCCCAGGCGCAAAGGGCATTAAACAGGGGCGAAATAGGAAGATATCTTGTAACTTTTGTAGATAATCATGATAGCTTCTGGCAACCCGATGGACGAATTGCTGCCACTGCTACAGACAACCAGGTTATTGCAGCAATCGGTTTTTTGCTTTGTTCGCTCGGCACTCCCTGTATTTATTATGGAACGGAACAGGGCTTCATTGGCAGTGGGGAAGATAATAATATACGGGAAGCTATGTTCGACATGAACGATGTGTCATCAAGCCTTTTAAATAACAATTGTACTATTTATCGCGAAATCTCAAAAATAGCGGCCATAATGCGAACCACTCCTCCCCTGCGTTTTGGCCGGATGTATTATCGCGGCATTTCGGGCGACGGCATTAATTTCGGATTACCTTTTGGTAATTCATACACGCTTGCTTTTTCGCGAATAGTCTATAGCCGGGAAACTTTGGTTGCTTACAATGTATCAGGCGCAAACCGCAGTGATTATATTATTGTTGATCCGTTCTATCATAAAAAAGGCGATCGCTTACATTTTATTTATGGCGCCACAGGAAGCGTTATAGTAAGTGAAGCATCCGGCGGAATATTAAATGTGCAATTGCATCTTGCCAGCCATCAATTTGTAATTTTAGAATAGTATTGCTCTAATTACTGTTCATGGGTAATTGTTTTGGTGCAGCATCTTTAGGATGCAATTAATTTTTTCAATCACTTATATTTAAAATGCGTTTAGCCTTAGTAGTTATATAGACATTATAATTAAGTTTATGAGAATTATAAATGATTATTGAACGCGAAAGATCAGGCTAAATAAATTTATTATTGCAATCAATTTATTACTTCCTATTTTTGAAAGGTATGTTAGTAACGACCAGGCATAGGTTAAGAGACATATAACTGAATTAAATAAAAAAAATCTTGTTCAGTATTTTGTAATCAGTAACTTCATTTATAAACCAAAAAAATAATATCGTGAAAATCAATTTTAAGCCACTTGTTGTAATGGCAATTTTATTTGCTACCGGTTGCGTAAGCACCAAAAAATTTAATGCACTGCAGTCAAATTACAATTCGTTACATGACCAGCAGACTGCTCTGGTGCGGGATAATGAGGATTGTAAAAATAGCCTGGGCATTGCCAATTCAAAAATAGGCAGCCTGCAGGATCAGCTAACTTCAGAACGTAGTCATGTAGCAGTCGTTACAATCTGCATTAGATAAATGTCTTACTTCTACCAGCTCAGGCAATGCAAATATTTCCAAACTAATAGATGAGATCAATTCTTCAAATAAATATATACAGGAGTTGGTAAATTCCAAGAACAAAAGTGATTCTTTAAATATGGTGTTAACCAATAACCTTACAAGATCTTTAAGCAAAGATGAGATGCAGGATGTAGATGTGACAGGTATTAAAAGGTGTGGTGTATATTTCTCTTTCTGATAATATGCTTTACAAATCCGGCAGCTATGAAATATCGGATAAAGCCGGGGAAACATTATCGAAGATTGCAAAAATTATTACAGACTATAAAGATTTTGAAGTATTGATTGAAGGCAATACCGATAATGTTCCTATTTCAAAAACTAACATTCGTAATAACTGGGATCTGAGTGCGCTAAGAGCATCTTCTGTTGTGCAGGCATTGCAAAATAATTATGGAGTAGATCCTAAACGCCTTACTGCCGGTGGCCGCGGAGAATACAACCCTGTTGCCAGCAATGATACAGAAGACGGAAAAGTAATGAACAGGCGTACAGAAATAATTATTACTCCCAAACTTGACCAGTTTATGGATCTTATAGATAAAGCACCAAATGGCGCTGATTCTACTAATACAAAATAAATAGTTTCTTAAATCCTGTAATGAGTTTCATGTTAATTCCCTGATATTAGCATGAAACTCATTCTTTTTAAATACGTTTAACCTTAACCGTTATACAGACAGGCTTTATATATTATTAAGTTAAAAAAATGAATGCCTCAAAAAAGATGTTCCAACCCTTTGATATTAGCAGGCGATAGATTATTTTAGTATATCCAATCTTTTAGAAATCCCCCAAAGCATTTACCTCTTTAAATATTCAGCTTGAAATTAATTGTACTACTTATATAAAATTTACAGGGTTATCATATTTATAAAACAATCAAACTCTCAGCTATGGCAAATCAAAAAAAAGTTAGCGTAAAAACGCAGAATCCGAAAGTTAATATTGTAAGCGGCTATCTTAATATTTTATGGATAGATGCTGCAACTTTTATCTCTTCGCCCAAACGAATAGTATTGAGGTTCTACACGGAATTACCGGATATATTCACCCTTCATGGATGGACAAACGATAACAATAGTTTTAATATTAATCCTGATATTAAATTTTTGATGGGACAGCCTTCCACTATTCCATTCGGTGACAAAACCTATTTTGGTAATCTTGTTTTAACAAAGCCAGACAGGAAAGCAATAAAAACCCAAATAACAAACGGAAATTTTAAATACGTTCTATTTAAACCTCACGATTCTGCAGGTACTCCCGGCCAGATAACTTATGATATTGAATTAACCAACGATGACCCAACCATAACACCATTTGCCTTGGTTACTACACCAACTAATAAGGCACTCAATCCATCACCGCCAAGAAATCCACAGTAGTTAGAAAAAAAACAATTTATTAATCACACAATAACTCAATCGTAAATTCAGCAAATTCACCTTCAACTGAATCAACCTTCAGCTCGCCCTGGTGGGCTTTAATAATATCGTAACTTAATGATAAGCCAAGCCCCGTCGCCTCTCCTGTTGGCTTTGTAGTAAAAAAAGGCTGGTATATTTTATCTATGTGTTTTGCCGGAATCCCCAATCCATTATCCCTGATTTTTATTATTACTTTACCGGCTTCTTTTTTAGTACTTACGGTAACTGCAGGTTGATAATTCAACAGATTTTTTTTGGTTTTTTCATGAATGGAATAAAAAGCATTGTTATAAATATTCATTAGTACGCGGCTTATATCCTGTGGCACAATATTTATCTGATCAATGCCTGGGTCGGAAGTGATTTTAATATCCACATTAAATAAATTATCTTTTGTCCGATAGCCGAGGTAAGACAATTTTAAATATTCTTCAGTCAAAAAATTAATATCCGTAAGATCTTTGTCGCTGCCACCACTCTTTGCATGCTGAAGCAAATTTTTTACAATACTATCTGCACGCTTGCCATGCTGGTTTATTTTATGAAGGTTTTGAATACTGTCTTTTAAAAGTAAATCAATTTCTGTTTTAGCATCAGCAGATAAATTTTCTTTTGTAAGCAGGTATTCTATTTCCGATAACAACTCTGCATTTACCTCTGCAAAATTGTTTACAAAGTTCAAAGGGTTTTGTATCTCGTGTGCAATGCCCGAAGCAACCTCGCCCAGAGATGCCATTTTTTCCTTCTGAACTAATTGAAGTTGGCTTGCTTTAAGATCGGCAAGTGCAATTTGAAGACTTTCCTTTTGTTTCTCCAGTTCTAAAGTTCTTTCCTTAACCCTTTCTTCGAGCTTAGTATTTTGCTGCATCAACACCTTTTGCTGCTGTTCATTAATAGCTTGCAGGTTTTTATGGTATAGAAGTTTTTTACGCTGGTTGCTGATGAAGGCAATCAAAAAACTGGTGAATAAAAACACCATTGCAGAAATGCCGATGATAACCCTATACTGTATATTGATGTCGAGCAGGTTCATAAAAAGCTTTGGTTATAAATAAGCATAAGATAATATAAGCAATGTTATGAAGGTTCCAGATATTATTTGCAAATAAACTATCCTGGTCTATCATTGGAACATAAAATAAAAACACAAAAAAGTTAACCACTACATAAATACTGAGGCCCGTCACTACCCAAAAATCTGCGCCGGTAGCTATTTCGTCTACTCCGTCTCTCAATTTGGACAGATAATACAGCATGCAATAAATCAACAAGAGATAAGCTTCTGTGGCCAGTAAATTACCACTTAAGTGATCGGGATTGGTAAAATCCTCAACAAGGGTAAAATCAAGTGCGATTATAAGCAATGAAATAAAAGGAAGAATATTTTTAAGCCGCTTAAAAGAAGTTTGCTTAAGCGCTATAAAAAAATAACTAAAACAGATAAAACGTACTATAGAGTGCACATTATACAATACATTATTGCTATGAAGCCACGCAGGAAGGTATCTTTTAAAATCGCTTATGATATCTCCACATAAATTAATTATAAAAGCAAAACATAAATAAATAATCACCGGTTTTAAAAAAGCCGGCTGGTCTCTTTTAAATAATAAACAAGCTAAGGGTATAAGCGGCGCCCAAACCTCCGACCAGTCAAGAAGTAATTTTAAAAATTTAAACACCATATAAGTTTTTTCCTCTGTTATAAACCAATGCAAATAGAAAATTACAAATTCTCTTTTAGAAAGATATGTTTTAGTGTAAAAGCTTTATTTCAATTGGGTTTACCCGGAAATACAGTTGTCTCTTTCATCTAATATTAAGCATATTGATACTGATCGTCGGGTTGTTTTTATTTTTAGCTGCACTGTTCTGGCAATAGCAATCTCAAGGGTTTTGCTCAATGTATTTTGTTAGAAATCTTTTTTTATTAGTTTTATAAAAATTTATTAATGAGAAAACTTTTATTTTTATCCGCGTACCTGGTGATAGTATGTTCAGCATTTTCACAAACAAATACAACAACTGACAGCGTTCCTGCATATTTAAGCACCGGCACTATACCCACTTTTACAACCTACAAAGCTCCTGACAGTACGCTTTTCACCGATAAGGATTTAACAAAAGGAAAGCCTTTATTATTAATGATCTTTAGTCCCGATTGCGGGCATTGCCAGATGGTTGCCAAAGAAATTTTAGAAAATACAGATCACTTAGGCAATGCGCAGATATTAATGACTACGTGGCTTCCCTACAGCGATATGATGTCGTTTTATAAAACTTATAAAATTGCTGACTATCCACAAATAACAATGACGTGGGATCCCAAATATTTTTTTCTTCCTTATTTTCATGTACAAACTTTCCCCAAACTTCTTGTTTATAATAAAAAAGGAAAGTATGTAAAAGAATTCCAGGGAATTATTCAGATTGAAGATGTATGGAAGGCAATAGATAATAAATAAAAGTGATTTAATGCAGTACTTCAGCGTAATAAGTTCTCATCTGCATTCATAACAATTTATTTTACCTTCATCACAAAAACTATCATGAAGAAAACGATTCTAACTGTTATTGTACTTTTAATAATGCAGGCCGTCTTTTGTCAGGCAAAAGATGCCTCGCAAAACCTGCTCGATTCCATGTCTCAACTTGTTATTCATTATTTTCAAAATAAGCAGGCGGACAGTGTGTATGCTTTGGCAGGGCAGGCTTTTAAAAGCAAGATTACCGCTGATAATTTTAAATCTATTTCTGAAAATCAAATTTTTCCCCTCAATAATTTTCAAAACGTTACCTACGTAAATACGACAAATGGTATTAATAAATACAAAGTTTCAGGCGCCCCCGATCTTCAATTGCTGATAGGCCTCGACAAAGAAAGTAAAATTCAAACATTGCTCATCCAGCCTTTTAGTGACAATTAAAACTTTTTCCAGGACTTTTTGAATATTAATTCTCACACTCTACTTTTCCTGCTACCTTTTACCTGTTTCCTCCGGAGTAAGTCCGGTTCGAACCGGACTTAAGTGCCCGCAAACTATAATCATTCAGATGGCAAACTACTGTAGATTCATATTCTTGTATACGCTTCCCTAAAATTTGTCTATTTAAAAGTTGAACAAATTTCTAACTTTAAATGGATAGTTATGAAAAAAAGGATTTATTAAAACATAAATCTAAGTAATGAGATTACTTAATAATAAGTAAGCGCCCTTATCAATGTTTTAAGGATAAATAATAATATCGAAAATACGCAACGGCAGGTCTGCTTTAGCAACATCCAGTGCACTAACTTCCTGCTGGTTAAAAATTTTATTGTCGAAACAATTGCTGCAGCTGAACAATATGGCTGTTTTCTTAAAATCAATTTTTCCCGTATTTTCCGGTTTTACCATAAAGGCAAGCGCTGATTTATTACCATAGATATAGAAATCCATTTCGTTCAGTTGTAAGATGTCTCTCACAGGCATGCCCCAATAAATACCATTATGAAATTTCCATTCGTTGTTTCCTTCAGCAATACCATTCTGCTCAGCTCCTTTTGTCGGAATTACATTTGATATAAGTATGTAAGAAAGATTATTAAGATTATTTTCATCGCCCCAGACAAATAAAGCCTGGTAATTTGTGCTGCCAAATAAAACAGAACACTTTTTTAATTCTTTGTCAGAAAAATAATACATATCGCCGCTAACATTTTTCTTACCAAAATAACTTATCAGGAATTCGTGGGAGTCAAACTGAAGCAGGTCTTCGGCAAAGGTGATAGACTCCGGTATTTTTCGCTCCCGCAATTTAAAAGTATATTGCATCATACTATCCCTCATTTCGCTGGTTGATTCAATACTGATATTCGCTTTTAGAAAAAGTACAGATGTATCTTTTCTTACATCTTTAGTAGAATCGAAAAGAAATCCTGATTTAATCAGGCTTTGCCTGCCATCCATATATTCGGTTAATGATAAAGTATTCAAAATAAAATACCTTGAATTTTGCCTCTGATATAAATCAACACTTGGTCGTGGGATACTGTCAGTTTTTTTATGCTTTATTTTTACAATGTAACTTGTAATACTGTCACCTTCTACATTGTCTTTATCGAGGATAAAGCCATTCTTGTGCATAAAACGGTCAATGTTCTGCGGTGACAATGCAGATAAAGTTATAAGATCATGCACCGTAAATGACTGGCTGTACATTTTTGCAGCAGCAAAGCCTTGCAAAATCAGTATTAAAAAAATACGCTTCATTAGTAGTTTAATAAACTTAAACATTTAAATTTGCCGCCTTCAGGAAAAATAATTAAAAAGATATCTGGAAAAGCGGAAAAAAAATATACAACCTTAGTCCGTAGAAATATTATTTTTCTTTTGCTCAATTGATCATTCCGCAGGAGATTGGATTTGCAATAATAACAATAATTCGTATGAGCAAAAGTAATCTAAGCGGCAAATTTTAAAGATTTTCATTTGCCCGTTATCTTTATATAAAATAATAAAAACAGTATAACGTTTTAATACTGAATTAATATTGAATAATATTTGCCTTTAGTTTAGTTTAATTTTACTTTTAAACTTATGAATATATACAAACAATATATAAGTATATACCTTGTAATTTTTTTTATACTGCAATCATCTATTTCCTTTTCCCAGGTTTCAGTACTTACCCAACACAATGATTTATACAGAACCGGGTGGAACAAAAAAGAAACTATTCTTACAACTAAGAATGTAAATAAGAGTTCTTTTGGAACAATATTTTCCCGTACAGTTGATGACCAGATTTACGCTCAGCCCCTTGTGATGTTAGATGTAAATATACCGGGATATGGGAATAAAAATATCGTAATTACTGCTACAGTAAATAACACTATTTATGCATTTGATGCGGATTCTGCAAATGTCAGTAATCCGTATTGGCAGGTTAATTTAACGCCTTCTGGCTCAAGGGTCATAAAGAATACTGATATGACGGGTGCCTGTAGTAGTAATTACAAAGATTTTAGTGGCAATATAGGAATAGTAGGAACTCCGGTAATTGACTCTGCCACTAATACAATTTATTTAGTAGCAAGAAGCGTAAAGACAGACAATACTTTTCAACAATACCTGCATGCATTGGACATTACCACAGGTGCTGAAAGACCTAATAGCCCGGTTTTAATAAGTGCTTCGGTTGCCGGAACCGGCAGCGGTAATGTTGGTGGGTTTATAACATTTAACTCTCAGACACAAAATCAACGTGCAGGGCTTTTACTATTAAATGGTATTGTCTATATAACCTGGTCTTCTCATTGTGACTGGGGGCCTTACCATGGCTGGGTTATGGGGTATGATAAGACCTCTCTGCAGCAGCAAATAATTTATAATGATACTCCCAATGGTTATAACGGCGGAATATGGATGAGTGCAGCGGCACCTTCGGCCGACGAATCAGGAAATATTTACCTGGCAACGGGAAATGGTTCGGTGGGAGTAACTAATGATCCGGCGAATTTAATCAACCGTTCTGAAAGTGCAATAAAATTTACACCTTCGGGAAATACGCTTGCAATAAGCAGTTTCTTTACACCCCAGAATTATCCAAACCTTGAAGCGAATGATCGTGATTTTGGAGTAGCAGGAATGTTACTTATCCCTAATAGCAACCGTGTTTTAACCGGATGTAAAGATGGTAACCTTTATCTTTTAGATCGTGATAATATGGGAGGTTATGACCCTGCGGTTAATCATGTAGCACAAACGATAACACTTGGTACCAATGTTTGGATTCTTCGCTCTTCTCTTGCTTATTATAAAGGAGAGCAAAAAGAATATGTTTATTCATGGAGTGAGAAAGCGCCTTTATATGCCTTTCCTTATGACCGGACCAATGATACACTTGATGTAACAAATGCGATCATTGGTTGTGTTGCCGGCCCCCAGAATGGTAATGGCTCTTTTTTCTCATTATCCTCAAATGGTTCCGTAGATTCAACAGCGGTGTTATGGGTAAACCAGGCAGCAAATGGTGCAAATGCTAACCAGGCAGTACGGCCGGGCGTTTTAAGAGCTTTTAGTGCAACAGATGTAACAAAAGAATTGTGGAATTCTGAAGAATTTTTGATTGATGATCCCGGAAATTATGCAAAATTCAATTGCCCGACTGTAAGCAATGGAAAGGTGTATCTGGCCACTTTTTCTAATAAATTAATGGTGTATGGGTTAAGAAATGATTTGGCAGATACCTGCAATTCATTAAATATTGCATTCAATAAACCTGCCTTTGCATCTACTGTTGGATCAGGCTTACCTGCTTTAGCATTTGATGGGAGTTTGTGCACAAGATGGGGAAGCTTTGCTAATAGCCCTCAATGGATTTATGTTGATCTTGGCGCCAGATATGATTTGTGTGAAGTCGTTTTAAGATGGGAAGTCGCTTTAGGAAAAGATTTTCAAATCCAGGTTTCGGAAGATGCTGTTAGCTGGACCACGATTAAATCAATAACGGGAAATACGAACTTTGAAAATTATTTGCCTGTCCAGGGAAGTGGCCGGTATGTAAGAATGTACGGAACTGCAAGAGGAACAATAAATGGTTATTCATTATGGGAATTTGAAGTATATGGAAAACTAAGCAGCAATCAAATTAATGGCTCAGGTGCAATTTGTCCCGGAGGAAGTACCGTTTTCAATATAAATTTAGCCGGAACTACTTACCAATGGCAATTAGACACAGGCAGCGGTTTTGCAGACATATCTGATAATTTTAACTATAGTGGAACAAATACCTCAACTCTCCAGTTGAGTAATATGGCTTCATCATGTCGCGATTATCAATTTCGTTGTGTAGTAGACGGTGTAAGTTGTAATTCGGTTAGGCTTACATTTACAGATACATGGACTGGCGCTGTAAATACTTCCTGGGAAAATCCCGGCAACTGGAGTTGCAGCCAATTACCGGATGCAAATACCGATGTAATTATAAATAGCGGAACAGTAATTGTAAATTCAAATCCGGAGATAAGAAGCTTACAACTTAACCCAACTGCTAACTTTACAGTTAATCCTGATTCTAAATTTACCATTAATCATTAGATGAGTGTATCTAACTGTAAATACATGCAAAAACCCGCCAGTAAAGCGGGTTCTGTTTAAATTTACCTAACAAAAAATTATTTTTTAGCCGTTGCTGCTGTTAGCTTTTCAGCCTTCTTTACAAGAGAAATAAATTCATTTCTGTAACCTTCTGAATCTTTGCCAAGTGATGAATTTGCCATACTAATGACCTGTTCATAATTACTATTGCCTTTGTATTTACTATTACGCAACAACATGGCAAAATCCGCTACGGAAGTGGCAAACCTGAAATTATCTGATGTATTATTCATATCGATTTTTTTATCAATTACAGGATGTACAATAAGTTCACTATTGTCTTTGCCAGGAGACTTATAGCGGAATTTTACAGTGAGTATTTCACCATTAAATGACGAAGTAGTTTTTGAATTGTCGTTCTGATATTTTAAAGGATCAACATCTTTTAAAAATTCAGAGGTAACTCCTGCCGGAATAATTTCATACAATGCTGTTACTGTATGGCCACTTCCCAATTCACCTGCGTCTTTTTTATCATCATTAAAATCTTCTTTGTTTAAAAGACGATCTTCGTAACCAATTAACCGGTAACCCGCAACTTTATTCGGATTAAATTCTATCTGGAGTTTTACATCTTTTGCAATTGTAAAAAGTGTGCCGCCAAATTCGTTTACCAAAACTTTCTTTGCCTCGTTTATACCATCAATGTATGCATAATTGCCATTGCCTTTATCTGCAAGCTGCTCCATCTTGCTGTCTTTATAATTTCCCATTCCAAAACCAAGCACAGAAAGATAAATTCCTTTATTACGTTCTCTTTCTATTAACCTTACCATATCATCATCGCTGCTTGCACCAACGTTAAAATCCCCATCAGTACAAAGTATGATTCGGTTATTTCCTTCTTCCATAAAATTTTGCTGCGCTATTTTATAGGCAAGTTCAATACCGGCGCCGCCCGCAGTAGAGCCTCCTGCTTCCAATGCATCGATAGCATTTTTAATTGTTATTTTATTATCACCACTTGTTGAAGGCAATACCATTCCGGCATTCCCGGCATATACAACAATTGATATACGATCCTTTTCACGAAGCTGGTCTGTAAGCATTTTCAGGGATGCTTTTACTAACGGTAATTTATTTTCACTAAACATAGAACCTGATACATCAATTAAAAAAACAAGATTAGATGCCGGTAAATTTTCTACAGGAATATTTTTTCCCTGCAATCCTATCAGCACAAGCTTGTTTTCTTTATTCCAAGGGCAATCACTTATTTCGGTATTAATGGAAAAAGGATCTTTTCCGGTTGGTTGCGGATATTGATATTTAAAGTAATTAATCATTTCTTCGGTACGCACCGCTCCGGCCGGTGGCAGTTGATTATCATTTAAATAACGACGCACATTGCTGTAAGATGCAGCATCTACATCAATAGAAAAGGTTGACAACGGATCATCAGTTACTTTATGAAAACCATTTTCTGAAATGTTACTGTATTCTTCCGTGTTATATTCATCATCCTTAAGATAAGCGGATCGCATTTTACTTACCGGAGATTTGTTTGTGTAATACGAATCACTTATAGCTCCGGTTAAGGCATTAGATTTATCCGATCCGTAGCCGGTTATTACAACTTCCTGTAATGCAGAAGAACGTACTTTCATGATTACATTAATAACTTCTTTTTTATCAATTTTTATTTTTTGAGTAATGTAACCAACTGCTGCAAATACAAGATATTGTTGCGTGTCACCAACAGTTATTGCATAATTACCTTTTACATCTGCGGTAGTTGAAATTTTTCCTGCCTGTATAGAGGCCGCAAGGGCATTTCCACTTTCATCTTTTACATTTCCGGTGATGGTAATTTCCTTGTTACGGAACGCAACCATAACAGTGAAAAATGAAAACAGGAGCACAATAATTTTTTTCATAAACTTATTTTTTAGATGATTGCAATGCAACTATTTTATTTGAAAATTGCTTTGCGAAATGATTTTTATACAGGATGCAACTTTCTCAAGAATTACATAAAGCATTGAAAAAAATTATTTGAATAACTTTATTGTATTGACATTTATAAAAAAAATATTATCAGCAGAAAGTGACCAGGCGCTTGTGCAACAATACAAGGCGACTAATAATATAGATACGCTTGGAGAATTGTATAACCGTTATATGGAACTGGTTTATGGAGTTTGTCTTAAATATATGAAGGAGCCGGAAGACGCCAAAGATTGTGTGATTAATATTTTTGAAGAGCTTATTACCAAGCTTAAAAAGTATGAAGTAGATAATTTTAAGGGTTGGTTATATCAATTGGCAAAAAATTATTGCTTAATGAAATTGCGCAGTAAAAAAGGAAATCCTCATATAATTGATGCAGACGTTATGCATTTGCAGGAAATAAATCATCCTGATAATGGAATAGAAAAAGAAGAGCAATTTACTGCCATGGAATATTGCATCGAACAGTTACCGAAAGAACAAAAGCAAGCGGTGAAATTATTTTACCTGCAGGAAAAATGTTATAAGGAAATAGCCGCAGCAACCAACAATGATATTAATAAAGTAAGAAGCTTTATACAAAACGGAAAACGAAATTTAAAAATATGCATGGAAAAAAAGGCTTTGGAAAAAGCATAACCAATGACGGAAAAAAATAAAATATATACTTCAGCAGATTTTGAACGCTATTATGCGGGAACTATGCCTGCTAATGAAATGCATGCACTTGAAAAAGCAGCATTGGAAGATCCTTTTTTGGCAGATGCTCTGGAAGGTTACACAAACACACCTTCTTTTGAAAAGGATATTACAGACTTACGGGAAGCTATAAGCGAAAAAAAGAAAAAGAAGAAGAAGAATGTATTTTTAATTTCTTCTATTTCGCAGAAAGGTTGGTGGCGTATTGCAGCCCTGCTCATCATCATATCTGGAATAGGTTATTTTTTTTATATAATTAATAGCACGAAAGAAAATTCGCTTGCAGTAAATGATGTAAAATCAGTAAAAGAAAAAAAAGATAGTTTATATATAAAGAATGATTCAGCATCAATAAAAAATAATGTTGCCTTTCAAAATGTTCCTGTATCAAATGATAATGGAAAGAAAAAAAATACTTTACCATCAATAAAGCCCGGCGCTGATAAAGAAATTTTTGAAGAAAATAAAAATAAAAGCATGCCATCTTTATCCGCGACAGAAAATTCAAACAATGGATATGCTGATAGCATAATTTATAATATGAAAACGAATAAAAGTGACAAGAAAGTTTTATCGCAATATTCACTTAGAGGAAGAGTTACTGATGAAAAAGGAAACGCTCTTGCTTCTGCAATCGTGAAAGATAAAAATAGAAATGAGGCAGTAGTTACTGATACGGCCGGCCATTTTTTGCTTGCATCACCAGACAGTAATACGAAAGCTATTGTATCCGTTGTAGGTTATGAACCAAAACAAGTTACGCTACAAAAAGATAAAGAACCTGTGATAGCAATGAACAAAAGTGAAGCAAACCTTGATGAGGTTGTTGTTACCGGGTATGGAACACAAAAACAAAGAAAAAAATCTGTTTCTGTATCTGAGGAATTAAGTGAAAAGGTATCCGGCATAGAAATTAAAAATTTCGATACCCTGGCTTTATCCAACAATGAAAAATTTGATCAATATATTAAAGTCAATATAAAGCCGGTCTATGATGAAAACGATACACTTCTAAAAGGAGAAGTTTTCCTGTCGTTCAGAATAAATAAAAAAGGAAGGCCCTATAACATTAAAGTCGTGAAATCATCCTGCAATGAATGTGAAGTCCAGGCATTAGAACTTTTAGAGAAAGGGCCTGATTGGATCAATGAAAATCAAAAATCGAATACGGTAGTAATCAGGTTTTGATAAAGCTTGTTTTACCAAAATTAAAACTCAGTAAATGGAAAAATAATATTACTGATTTTGAGAATTAATTTCGTCTAACGATAATGGGTAGTTGTAAATAGAAATTAAACTAAAAAGTAAAAAACATCGGATGTTAGTAATTATTTTGTCTTTGCCGTTTAACTAAAAAAGTGATTAGCACTATTACACCCAAAAGAAAATATAACTTAGGAAATATATCTAATCCTTTTGAAGATGCTTGTGACACTGAATTGCTTTTGGTAATATCATCTGGGTTTTCCGTTAGTTCAAAAGCTGTGGCATCATCTGCTTCTTTATACTTTGTAAAAAAAATTTCGGCTTCACCCGGCATAATATTATCTTTTACGCTTTCATATTCATAATTGAGCAAAACATTGTTGCGAATAGAAACAGCATTTGCAGAAAATCTAAATCCGCTGCAGTTTGCTTTTTGATTAAATGCAGTGATCGGCCAATCCTCAGGCATATTAAGCTCAAGATGTTCTACATAATGTGCCGGATACTCGATATTAAATGGCATATTCCTGTTTTTATCAGAAGGCTCTTTCATTACAGAATTTATAATGTAAGAAGATAACGCAAGTTTTTTTATACCATTTTCTGTTTTCCAGATATCTTTTAGTGTATAATATTCTGTAGTTGAAAAAGCGCCGCTAGTACCGTCATTATGGTATGTCAAACTATCGACAGTTATCTTATCAAAGAAGGTTGCATAAAAATTTTTATACTTATTCTTAATTTCATAAAGGCTGTTGTTATTAAAGTCAGAGCGGGCATCATCCGCATAGAAGCCGGTTAATTTAGTTATAACTTTTAAATGAGCTTCACCTGACATGTCGTGAATGTCAAAAATCTCATTCGTATTTGACAATCCCGTTTCATGAAAGGGAATAGATGTGAGTTCTGTAGTAGCTTTATTAACTACAAGTCCTGTTTGATAATCAGGATAGGAAATATCATTGATTGCTCCACGTTGAAAAGAAATTGTCGGATCAAACCAGTAAGTCTTACCTTTTATAATAACCTGAACTGTACAATGATCAAAACAAGAAGCAGATGGGGCCCATTTTTTTATTTCATTTTTAGCTGTAGTATTTATGAGTACAGGGTTAGCTGTTATGTCCATTGCATTAAGCATGGTTACCAGTAAATAAGATTTATCTTTGCAATCTCCAAACCGTTGTATAAATATTTTGTTTGGGTTATTAGGCTTATGAGAGTTTACTCCCATTTCTATCCCCATATATCTAATATCATCCTGTACAAAATTTAAAGCAGCCATTGTTCTTTCTTCATCTGTTTGATTGGTTTCTTTTATAGAACTAATTTTTTTTGATAATTCTGATGATAGCTTTATATTTCTTGGAAACAGGCTATCCGCCCACGTGCTTACTTCATTCCACTTATAAAATTCACTTACCATAACGGAAGCGTAAGGATCATACCAGTCCGGAGTTTTGTTTTCAAGATGTAAAGGGGTAACGTTAGTTGCTTTCCATTCATAAACAATTTTATTTTGCCCCCGGCTTATGGTAGGACTTATATTTGTTTCACTGTTTTTTATAATAACATTTCTGCCTGAAGGCATGATTAGCTTATAATAAAGAGATACAATAGGCACTCCATAACGCAAGTCATAAACATCTGAATACTTATCATTAAAAATAGGATTGAATCCTTTGATGGTATAGCTGCTTTCGATGATGTCTCCTTTTCTTACATCATCTAGCTCAAGTAATGCAGTAAGCGATCCGTCATATAAATGTTTACTTAAATCTTTCTCCTGTTGAATAATTTTAAATTTCGAAAGTTGTAACTTATTAATAGAACGGCCATCTCTTATAATTTCAATGCTGTGAAAAATAAGGTGTTCATAATTGGGGTCAAAATTTATAGAAATTTCAGAATTGTTTTGTACGCCTGCTTCAGAAAGCATTTTAATTACTTTTTTATAATAGCAGGCATGTTGTGCAATTGAAACTTGTTTTTCATAAGCCAAATCTAAATATCCATCTTCTGCCTCTTCTTCTAATTGTTTATTGTAATAATCCATGGTGTTAACCGTCACCCAATCTGGTTCTTTCTCATAACTTAGTTTTGAATTTTGAGCGCTGACATGTAAGGAAAACAAAATCTGTGGGGAAAATAAAATACAAAGGGAAATTCTTTTGATATGTTTTGAAACTATCACGAAATATTTTTTAGCAGTTAACTTACTTTAATTAGGTATTATGACCCAGATAACTCAGGCAAAAAATTACAAAAGTTATGTTTTGATAAATAAATATAATTCTAGTTATTTAAATATAAAATTTCGCTCTAAAATTGATGAATTAATTTTTCAACCATGTAAACAAAAAAACCACCCCTTTCAGAGTGGCTTAAAATTAACTATAACTATAACACCATACATAAACTGATAAGACGGCATTTTATTGTATAACTATATTAAAATATTTTTTCGCGAAAACCCTTTTAATAAGAAATTCATACAATTATTAACACCAATATATATCAGTTTCATATTCAAATTTTACTATTCCATCTTTTTCGAACTTATAAAATAAATCATCAACTTCCTGCATTAGCTGTTTATATTCGTCTCCTTCTTTAGGGCAATATGATGATGATTTTAACCTGCCTTTTAATCCATCAAGATTAAATAGCTGAAAGTTAGATACACTTTCTTTATGCATTATTCGTGGAGAAAAAAAATCAATGATTTCACCCTCAGCAATGTTTCTGTGATTCACGTTTTTATATTCCGGAATGGAACTTAAAATCATTTCATAACCTTTTTGAAAATCACTTTTTTCTTTTCGAACATTCCAAACTAAAACTATATGTCCATCTTTCCTCAGTATTCGGTTAAATTCAATTTTTGTCTCTCTTTTATTAAACCAATGAAAAGCCTGGGCACAAAAAATTATGTCTACGCTATGTTCTTTTAAATTGGTTTGCTCTGCTATACCGTTAACACTAATAAAATTTTCATCTTTTAGAAAAAATAATTCAGCAGATTCTCTCATCTCTTTATTTGGTTCTATCGCGTATAGTCTATTACGGTTTTTAAGGAACAGGCTTGAAGAAATACCTGTTCCCGAACCAATATCTGCAATAATGGAATTAGGATTTAATCCAATTTTATTGGTAAGTATCTCAATAATTTGTTGGGGATAATGCGGACGGTATTTTACGTAATCCTCTACCCTGTCAGAAAATCTTGTTGTGCTTGATTTCATAATATTGACTAACTTTTAAAATAACAAAAGTAATATCAATACTATATCATTAATAGAAACATGATAACTTAATTCATCAGCTAACTATACACCGGTAAATGTCCTTAGATATGATCCAGGCAATATATTTTTACAAATCCTTTCCTTACATAAATTTCTTCAGACTTAGTGAAGAATTTATTTTTTGAAAAGCCCTGTAAATTTAGTTGTTACAGGGCCTGGGGTTTTCAACTTTAGACAACTCCCTAAAAAAATACAAATAAATATTTGTTTAATCTCTTATTAATTTTCAACTATTGAGTTACTATTAAAGTCCCTGTCATACCAGGGTGAATATTGCAATGGTAAGCAAATGTTCCGGCAACAGTAGTTGTATAACTAAAAGAGGCTCCGCTAGCAAGAGTATTACTATTAAAAGTTGATCCATCATTAGAAGTTACCGTGTGTGCAACGCCATCATTATTTTTCCACGTAACAGTAGTTCCTACTTTCACAGTCGTTGATAAAGGTGCAAACGCCATATTTGCAATACTTAGTGAATTAGATGTAGACCCGCCCGTACCGCCCATTGGCGCATTTGATGATTTGCTGCATGAACCAATTAAAGAAGCAATCATTACAATAAAAGAAAGATAAAAAATCCGGTTTCGTTTCATAAAAAAGTTTTAGAATTAAAAATAAATGGCATTCATTTTTATAATACCATTTGATTAATTATTGTAACGAAACTTTTAAAAAATAGGTTGCTTATGATATGACCAAATTTTTTCTTTTTATAAAAGCCAGAAATCAGATTATGTTTCTTTCTCGAATTCTTTTATATCATTTAAAAAATGAAGAGCAGCATCATATTTTTTATCGGGAGAAATTTTTACAATCCAGGATATGAAAGGAACTACAACCATTGCACATAAAAATTGCAGAGCAAAAAATTTGGGAAAGTTATAAATATTTATATTTAACACTCCTTTGCAAAAAACTATAAAAAACAAGGTTTGCGCAATTGGTAGGAGGATATATAATAGTCTTTGCTGACGATATAGGTTTAAAAATTTAAACCGTTCCAGTTTTTTTTGTATAGCTACAATGGGCGATCGGTAATTAATTGTTGTCATCAATACAAATCCATAAATATTCCAGGCTATTGTTGATATCACAATTAAACCAAGCAATAAAGCCGGCAAACTATACTTTAGGTCATAGATATGATTTAAAGCAAAACTTATAACAGGACTTAAAAATAAAAAGTTAACAATCACTTCAATAACGGCCGTCAGTTTACCCTGCATCAACAACGATTGTGTTTTTTCAATACTAAGTTTTTTTAAGAATTCGTAGTTCACTTTTATATGATCATCAATTCTTTTGTCATATTCATTCCAGGTATTTTCTAATTCCAGTAATTCCATAATAGTAATTTTATATAGTGGTAAATTGTTGTTTTAATTTCTGTTTTATTCTATTAATTTTCGTGGCTACATTTGTTTCCGTTATACCCAATATTTCTGCAATTTCTTTATAACTATTTTTATCAAGGTATAGAAGCATCAGTGCTTTATTTAGTGAGTCTAACTGATTTATAAATGCATATAGAAGCTGAATATTTGTTTCCGGTTCTTCTGATTCGGAACCATTCTTCGTTATCTCAATTATTTCTCCGGGATAAAAAATATGCTCACTTCTTTTTTTATTCCTATAAAATGAAATAGCGACATTTAAAGCAATGCTATAAATCCATGTCGATATTTTGTAAACATTGTTGTATTTATGAAATGATTTCCACAGCTGAACAATAATTTCCTGTGCAAGATCTTTCCGGTCTTCGGTATTTCTGCAATAAACATTGCAGACCTTAAAAACAATTTTTTTATGGTCTCCTAAAATTTTAATAAACTTTTCGTCCGGCGTTTGCGAGCTCATTATCTATTTATTCTTCTATATTATTCGTTTAAAAGATAAAATAATCACAGGGAAAGAGAAAATATTTTAAAAACAAATTAAAATGGAAGCCAAATAAAAAATTTCCCAAAACCGTAAATACAAACTCTCATTTATTCCTGAAACCGTAAAATTGAAAAAATTTAATCCGGCAATTTTGCACCCATGAAAATAAAAAAGATATCCACATATTTTGTCAAGGGATTAGTCATGTTGTTGTTGATAGCTCGTAACTCATTATGGGCGCAAATTCCAAACCTTACTCCTGCACAAAAATTAATTGCAGTAAGCGGTGAAGATTCTTTAACCTACGGAATTGCAAAAAGTAAAACTATTCTTTCTGGATATGGAAGCGCTTACTACCGGCACGACCGAAACGCACAAAAGGCGTTTGTAACCCTTGAAAGAGTAGTGGTTTTTATCGGTCATCAGTTCAACAACAAAATTGCTTTCTTTTCAGAAACAGAAATTGAAAATGCAAAAGTTGAAGGGGGTGCACCAAGTGGAGAAATAGCTTTAGAGCAGGCATATTTACGCTTTCGGTTTAATTCAAAACAATATCTCGTTGCCGGTTTATTTACACCCAGAATTGGATTACTGAATGAAAATCATCTTCCCGTAAACTTTAATGGAGTTGAACGTCCTATAGTGGAACAATTGCTAATTCCTGCTACATGGAGAGAACTTGGCGTTGGCTTTTATGGGGGGTTGCGAAGACTTCCGATGAATTATACTATTGCTATTGTTAATGGATTAAACTCTGCAGATTTCGTTCATGGCAGTGGTATTCGTGAAGGCCGGGCCGAAGGTGATTTTGCTCCGGCCAACAATATTGCGATAACAGGATCGCTTCAATATTTTTTTAAAGAATTTAAATTCCAGGTTTCCGGCTATGTTGGTGGTACAACAGTTTTTGGTCAAAGAGAAGCCGATAGTCTCCAGTTAGAAAGTGGTTTTTTTGGCGCTCCTCTTTATTTAACTGAAGTAGATGTTCAATATGCAAAAAATGGTTTTACCTCAAAGGCGCTCTTTACTTATGTCTCATATCCCGAGGCTGCTGTAACTAATAAAGTATTCGCCTCTAATGTTCCTGCGTCTATGTATGGGGGTTATGCTGAAGTTGGATATAACTTATTTGAATATGCTTCCAATGAAAAATTAAGATCGCAAAAACTAAATGCATTTGTAAGATACGAAATGCTTGATCTTAATAGTTCAATACCCGATAACGGAGTTTATGATGGAACACTAAAACAAAATCACCTGATTGCAGGTTTTGGGTATTTACCTATCCCCAACGTTGTTATAAAAGCTGATGTAAGACTATTGCATACAGGTCCGGCAAATCCTGATCTTGTTATTAATCCAAGCCCTGCGGCATTGCCATATCGTGAGAACAATACATTTATTAATCTTGGAATAGGCTGGTCATTTTAAAATGGAAAGAAGAAACTTTATAAAAACTGGTTGTAACGCATGCATAGCATTAGGCAGTGGCATTTTAATAAGTTCTCTTGCTTCGTGCAGTCCTAAATTATCTGTTGCAAAAGCTACACAAAAAGATATGAAGTTTTCAATACCCGAAAGTGATATGGCTTCATCGGATGTAAAAATAATAACCATTAAAAATTTTGATTATGATGTATTCATAAAAAAAAATAAGGATGGTTCTTACCTGGCGCTTGCAATGGTTTGTACACATGCAGGACATTCATTAGTAAAAACAGGCGATCGATTTTATTGCTCACTTCATGGAAGTGAATTCGATATAAATGGCAATGTTATAAAAGGGCCTGCCGAAAGAAATCTTGTTGATTTACCTGTTATAAATAATAATGGCGTACTCGAAATTACACTGAAGAACTGCTACAGATATTTAAACTATAAAATTACAAACATACATTATATGAAAATTAAAATAATCTGGTTTGCAATGATAATTTGCTTTTCCTTTTCTGCATGCAGGAAAGCACCTTCCGGAAGCAGCACTGAAGATTTTAATTCACTCAAGCAAACAGTTTTAAATGATTTTGTTGATAATGTCGCCATACCTCAATATCAAAATTTTTCTATAAGCGCTGACGCATTAAATACAAACATAACTAACCTTGATGCAAATTCTACAGAAGAAAATCTTGCAAAAGCAAAACAATCCTGGAAAGATCTGCGTACTTCATGGGAGCAGTGTGAAGGATTTTTATTTGGACCGGTTGAAGATGATAACTATGATCCTAATATGGACACGTGGCCTGTCGACTATGTTCAGCTTGATTCATTGCTTGCAAGTTCCAATCCTCTTCAAATTAACGACATTCAGAACTTAAGTACCTTATCACTGCGCGGCTTTCATCCGATAGAATATATTTTATGGGGAGTAGATGGCAATCGCAGCGCTACTTCTATTACCGCAAGAGAAAAAACATATATGGTAAGCCTTACCAAAGATTTACAAAATAATGCCAATGCATTAAATAATAGTTGGATAACCGGCCTTGGCAATTTCGGCAAGGAAGTAAAAAGCGCAGGCAATGGAAGTACTGTTTATTCAAAAAAACAAGAAGTATACATGGCTATAACACAGGCAATGATTGACATTTGCGATGAAGTGGGTGAAGGTAAAATGGCTGAACCGTATGCGGCATTAGACAGTAATATTGTAGAATCTCCTTTTAGTGATAATTCAGCAATAGATTTTAAAAATAATATTATTGGTCTTGGAAATGTTTATAACGGTACTTATTCTGGTTCCGGAACAGGCATTACAAATTTAGTAGTTGCAAAAAATGTTTCACTGGATAATAAAATAAAGCAACAAATAACAGCTGCAATAAATTCTTTTAAGGCAATTTCACTTCCTTATGAGCAGGCAATCTTTGACCAACGTACGCAAATAACAAACACCCGAGCCGCACTGGAAATATTAAAAAATTCTCTTGATGTTGATTTGAGAGCATTTATTATACAATACATAACAGATTAATTTTTTGTATGAAGATTAGAAAATCACTTATTGTTACTGCCATACTTTTTTTGTCGGTAGCATTAGTGATGTGTACCAAACCAGGAATATTTAATGAAGATGAAATTGATTCCAGGCTATCAGGTGGCGTTAGTACCGTTTTTGACGAAACAAGCCGTGCATTTACACATAACATGAATGGTTTAAATGAGCGTGATCTGCATGTTCATGAATTGGGAGACAATAGGTTTGAAGGAAGTTTTGTGACAGCACCGGCGCCGGTAAATTCCGGCTTAGGCCCTTTATTTAATAATGTATCTTGTATTTCATGTCATCATAACGACGGCAAAGGAACTCCCACATTTGGCGCTGTAAATTCTTCTATGCTCATGAGGCTAAGCCTTAAAGATGTTGAAGACGCTCATGGAGGACAGATGCCTGTTCCCGGATTTGGATTGCAATTGCAGGATGTAGCAACTTTTGGAGTTCAACCTGAAGCAAAAGTCATCATCAATTATATTGATTCTGACTTTACATTTTCTGATGGTGAAGTTGTTCACTTAAGAAAACCTGAATATCAAATAACAAATCCTTACACAAGTTTACCTGCTAACTATCTTTTTTCTCCCCGCATGGCACCTTCTGTTTTTGGGTTGGGTTTGTTAGAAAATATTCCTGAATCAACTATCCTTTCTTTTGCTGATGAAAATGATAAAGATAATGATGGTATAAGTGGCCGTCCTAATTATGTTTGGAATCCGGATACACAAAAAATGGAATTGGGAAGATTTGGACTTAAAGCAAATACACCAACTATTAAAGTTCAGGTAGCAAGCGCTTACCAACAGGATATGGGAGTTACTAATTCTCTTTTTCCGCAGGAAAGTGTATTTGGCCAACCTCAATACGATAACCGCCATGATGACCCTGAATTGCCGGATAGCATATTAAATGCTGTTGCGTTTTACTGTACGTACACTCGCGGTACCGGCCAGACGAAATGTTATTGATACAATTGTAAAACAAGGTGAAAAAATATTTGCGCAAATTAATTGCAGCGGTTGCCATAAGCCAACTATTTACACAGCTGTGGATGTAACATTGCCCGTAATAAGTAACCAGCGCATTCATCCTTATACAGACCTTTTATTGCACGATATGGGGGATGGATTAGCAGACAACCGTTCTGATTTTTTAGCAACCGGAAATGAATGGAGAACACCACCATTATGGGGTGTAGGACTATTACAAAGAACAAATGGAACGCCATTTTATCTTCATGACGGACGTGCCCGCACTTTTCAGGAAGCTATTCTATGGCATGGTGGTGAAGCTGAAAAATCTAAACAAAAATTTACGCAACTCTCTTCTGCGGACAGAAATGCATTGATACAATTTTTAAAATCTTTATAAAGGATTTTAACTTTTAAATTAGTGTGGAGAAAAAATAATTTCTTTCAGCCCGCTATATCTTAATATTTTTACCCCCTTGGCTTTTATGATAGCATTATAAAAATATGGAAAAAGTCTTTCTTGCGTTAGGTGGCAATGTTGGCAATGTTGCTGAAAATTTTAATATAGCTATTGAAAAAATTAAAGAAATCATTGGCGAGGTTACGATGCAATCTTCCTTATATAAAACAGAGCCATGGGGTAACAGAAACCAGGATGATTTTTTAAATAAAGTTATATGTGTTGAAACACTTATAACCGCGGATGAAGTTTTGAAGAATATATTAACTATCGAAAAAGCGATGGGAAGAAACAGGGAAAAGGCTAATCAATTTGCTCCCCGTACTATTGATATTGATATTCTTTTTTACGGGAAAAAAATTATTAAAAAGAATAATTTAATTATCCCTCACCCAAGATTACATTTGCGAAATTTCGTACTAACGCCATTGGCGGAAATTGCTCCGGAACTTGTGCACCTTGTATTAAATAAAACGATGAAAGAGTTGCTTAAATTAAATACAGATTTGTCTTCAGTAAATAAAATATAACAATTTCAATTAGCTCTTATATTTTTTTATCCCAACGAATAGCTCTAATGTACAGAGAGATACCTACCATTTTTTTCCAGGTCCTGAAGAAGGCTTGTCTTCAGCCTGTTTTACAATAAGCGGTTTTTTACCAAGTGAAATATCTTTTAAATTTTCAATAGCATTTTTTGCATCAACATCATTTTGCATTTCAACAAACCCAAATCCTTTGCTTTTCCCGGTGTCTCTATCCATGGCAACTCTGGCAGTAGCAACTTTGCCAAATTTTTCAAATATCTCCTCGAGTTCAGCATCATCAAGATCGTAAGGCAACCCGGCTACAAATAGTTTCATAAATTGTTTTTTGTAAAAGTACATAACTTATATTGTGATTAACATATCAATTTGTAAAACAGGTGTCAGTAATTTTCATTATTATATTTCATTTTACTATTTCCAAAACTTGTTTGGTGTTAATATAGTTTGGAAATAGTGTACCTTCATTGGTATATAAAAAACAAATACCTAATCAAATAGAAAAAATTTATGAGTAAATCGCAGGAAACATGGAATAAAAAAGAAAGAGAAAAGAAAAAACAAAAAAGCAGGCAGGATAAACAGGAAAGAAAACTGGAAAGAAAAGAAAATGCCAAAGAAGGAAAGAGTTTCGATGATATGCTTGCTTACATTGATGAAAATGGCAATCTCTCTTCTACTCCACCCGATCCGGGCAAGATGAAAAAAATAAAGTTAGAAGATATCCAGATTGGTGTTCCAAAACATGTGGCTCCTGATCCTGCAGATTTAATAAGAAGAGGCAAGGTTACTTTTTTTAATGAATCAAAGGGATATGGATTTATTAAAGACCAGCAAACACAGGAAAGCATTTTTGTTCATGCAAATGGTTTGCTTAATCCTGTAAAAGAAAATAGTAAAGTAACTTTCGAAATTGAAATGGGTCCCAAAGGCCCTGGCGCAGTAAATGTGAAATTGGATGGCTAACCGGTTTTTATTTTTGTTCTGTCACTATATTTATTTTATATAAAACCCTTACAGGTTGTTCATATATTCAAGAAGCTTTTCCATTTGAGAAATATTAGAGAAGTCTGTAGCATGTTCCCGCAAAAAAGTTTTTAGTTCTTCTTTATGATCAGCAAATAAATCATAGAAATTTTTTTTATTTGCCGAAATAAAATTCATTGATTGATTAGCAATAAAATATTCATTGATTACTTTAAACTGCGAATTCTTTTCAATATTAACATCTTCTTTTTTCGGCTCAGCATCATAAATTTTTTTGGAAGCATCTGAAATAACATCCGGAGTGCCATTGTAACCATCTTTTTGTTCTATCACATACACTATGGTTTGTTTCAAATACAAATTTCCATTGCCAAAATGGGTAATTTTTTCCAGCACATTATTATTAAAAAAATAAAAAGTATCATTTGCAATGGTTACTTTATCAAGTGTTTCAGTACTTGAAAGAGCCACTGCCTTTCCAATTCTGTCAATAGTAGTGATCTGTCCGAATACCCTGTTATAATTGAGTTTTGCTCCATATTCCGATCCGTCTTTCAAAAAAACTTTACCCTCCGTAAAGTCGGCATATTTAAAAATATTTTTTGTAAATCCTTTTAAGGTTTCTCCCGAAATTTCACTTACCGGCTGGTTATTTTGAGCAAATAAACGGTTATTGAAAATCAGCGATACAGCAAATATTAAAAATATTCTCATAACAATAATACTTGATACTTAATAGCCAAAAGTGAACTATGCAAAGGTGAAGTAATGTTTACAAAAAAAAATAAATATTATATGGTGCTATGTTTATGAGTTATTCCTGATGCCTGATACGGGAGATGTATTAAAAAAAAATTCCGCACATAAATGCGGAAGCTTTTTGAAGACAAACTTCATGATAGTAATTTAATCCTGGGTTTTCTGGTCTTTCAGGATTTGTGTAGTCGTTTCACCGACAGTTTTCATTGGGATAATTTGGTACTTAACAGGTATTGAATTTTAAAAGTAGAAGTTGACTGATATCGGATTTGGTTTGGTTTAACTATAAAATTTGGATAGTATCTTTTCAGTGGATTTGGATTTCTGATTAATGTTTGTCGAACATCAATCAACTTCTGAAACAAAGATATGAGAGTGGTATACGCATTGCAATAGGATTACTGCCTTATTTTGTATTTATTGTATTTACGGTCTTTATAGTAGATTAACCAAATGATAACAAAGTAAAATCACTAATACGGGTGATGGGAAATATACGTATTGACATATTTTTCAACATCTGTTATCTAATAAAGTCATAGAAGTTTTACATGCCTTTGCAATAATGTTATTGCGGTTTTATAATCTTTCCTGCGAATTGCGCTCCATGCGTTATCATAATCATTTACTTTAGTTACCGGAAAAAGAATAAAAATAAAATTACAGTTGATGTAAGCTGGTTAAAATAAAGTAAAAATTACTTAGTAAAAAAATCGAAAAGCAATGGAATATAAGTTGCTATATAATCTGGGAGGAAACATGCGATTATTTTCCAGGTTCCGTTAAAGTTATGGGCTGCAAACGGTATGCGTTTACGAACTTTCCGTTTTGCTGTGCAGGATTCCATCTGGGACCATTGGCTATTGCGTCTATAGCAATTTTTGCAAGCCTGCTTTTTTGCATGGTAGTCGCTTCCACCTGGCTCACGTGGCCTTTTGTATCAACAATGAATTTTATGATGCAGGTACCATAATCTGATTTTCTCAGCCTACTTTGATTCTCCTCTATGGCATTTGTTACATATCTTGTCCAAGCCTGTGGCCCCCCTGGAAAAGATGCTTCTACTTCTACTTTTGAAAATACAGAATCGGTTTTAGCATGAGAAACAGAATCAGGCATATTCGTTTGTGCAATAACGTTAGTACCGGTAATGAGCATTATTGCAATAATTACCATTACCGGTAACTTTTTTAAGCGTGTTTTCATAAACAGCATTTCTTTAGTTTTGGATGGTGCAATTATAGAACTAAATACCGAAATAAATATCAAATCTGTTTTCGATTTTTTTCACTTGCATCATTTCTTTTTAATGGGAAATTTGGCGCAAACTAATTTTTCAAAATTTTAAATTCTACTCTCCGGTTTAATTGTCTTCCATCATCCGTGTCATTGGTAGCAACTGGTTTCGTTTCACCGTAACCGTGAGATGTAATTCTTGCAGGATCTATTCCTTTTGAAATGATATATTCCATAGCGGACTTGGCACGGTTATCACTCAACTTAAAATTATAGTCATCAGAACCACGGCTATCAGTGTGGGCGCTCATTTCAATTTCAATAGAAGGATTTTCTTTCAACAGTTTTACAACCCTGTTTAGCTCAATAAACGATTCGGAGCGAAGATCCCATTTATCAAAATCGAAAAATACATTGTTCAAACGCACTACCTGCCCTACTTCTATAGGAACGAGATACAAATCTTTATGTATTTCTTTGTAACCGGCCTTAATTAATGAATCAAGATTAAGATTTTCTGATATAGCAAAATAATGATCTGCTGTTGCTCTTATACTGTAATTTTTATCGTAAGGCAATACGATTTTAAAAGCGCCATCTGTTGGATTAGAGATTCCGTTGCCTGCCTGTTCCCCATCGGGCAACGTTTCATAAACCAATGAAGCGCTTAACGGCAGTTTCGTTTTAGCATCGTAAACATTACCGCTTACTAATACAACCGGATCAGGTTTTTCTTTCTCCAATAATTTAATGCGTACTATATCACTTGCGCCATAGCTATCCTGGTCTGTGGTCATGTAAGCATATTCACCGCCGGCATCCATGGTAAAAAATGCATCCCATTCGGGTGTATTTATCGGGCTTCCCAGATTAACAGGATCACTCCATTTCTGAAATGAATTATCCAGGCGTTTGCTCATCCATATATCATTATCACCTAAGCCGCCCGGACGGTCGCTGCTGAAATATAACGTCACGCCATCGGAAGCAAGATAAGGCGTCATTTCATTATATTTTGGAAGATTTATTTTTTTACCCAGGCTTTTAGGCTCGCTCCATGTTGTATCTTTTTGCAAAAAAGAAACATATAAGTCGTTATTAAAGCTGCCATCTTTTTCCGACATATAAAGCAATAGTGTTTGTCCGTCATTTGCCATCGTGGCGCCATATTGAACACCCTTATTGTATTTTTCAAAATTCTTTATCTCCAGCATTTGTGGCTTGCTCCAGTTGCCATATTCAGTGAGGTAACACAGACTAACGCCATCACCAAAATAATCTCCATTTATAAATGCATTTCTTATAAGAATGCGATTGTTATCAGGCGATATCCAAAACACTGCATTGTATTCAGAAGTATTTAACGGATATCCGAGGTGTACTGCCTCACTCCATTTACCGGAGCTATCTCTTTCAGAAAACCATATATCCTGTGAATTGGGCACCACATTATATTGAGTATTATGAGGATGATTTTGGCGTATAAAAAATAATAAGTTGCCATCAGGAGAAATAGTAGGCCTTAATTCATCGTATTGAGTATTTATCTTTTTGCCAATGTTCTCAACTTTGATAATAGTTTCAGGGGTTATAATATTTTCCTTTTGAGGTATTAGCGCTGAAGTATCCACGGAATTATTACCCGACGGTTGTGCTATTCCGTACTTTGCATACATGCAAAAAATTAATATGAATACAATTGTTTTCAAGGTATTTTAATTTAACCATTCTTATAACGCAAAATGCAATTAAATAATATGCTTTGGATTAAAATTCCAGAAGAAACTGATGACTAAAGCAACAATAAATTAATCACTGGAATTTATTCTCAATGGTGTATTTTATGAATTTCGTTAACGGCTATAAATTAACTGGCAGTGTTTTTGAATACAATTAAATGTAAATGATTTACATTTAAAATTAAAATAATTATAATGAAAATGAAAAATGCAACAATATTATTGCTTACCGGTGTCGCCATCGGTGCTCTTGCCGGGCTGTTACTTGCGCCGGATGAAGGTTCTAAAACACGTAAGAAGTGGCTGAAAAAAGCAAAAAAGTATAAGAAAAATGTCAGCGATAAGGCCTCAGAATACAAGGATAAAGCTTCAGAATACAAGGACAAAGCGACTGAATTAAAAGATAATATCGAGGGAGCAGTTCATGATGTAAAGAAAAGATTTTCTTAAAGGATGCCTTTTAAAAAGTGGTAATTTTTCCATAGGGGAAGAATTACCACTATTTTTTTTAATAAAAAGTTTAAGGTGTATACTTATCAATTTCAGGTGAAAACAACAAGAGTACTTTTTATTACATAAAAAAATGTTCCGAAATTATTTTACCATCTTTTACTTCGTAAACACATAGTTCTGTCATATCCATATCTCCCCGTTCCTTCATGGTAACATTTAATCTCATAGTGCATGCAAACGAGTTGGGAGCAACTATTGGCGATGATGTAGTAATACTATGAGTTTTTTCCACCATGGCGTCCCATTGTTTTCCTTTTTCAAGAATGGCATCAAGACCTTTTGTTTCTTTGGCGAAAGCCGGTGTTGCCTGCGGTTCAATGCTAATGGCGTCCATAGAAAATAATTCCTTTTGCGCTTTTTCAAAATCGCCCTCATTGCAAAGTTCAACAAGACGATCAGCAATTTCATGTGTTGTCATAATAAATGTTTTTAGTATTAGAATTATAGAATTTTATCCGCATAATTTAAATTAAATTTCATAAATTTTTTGTAACGTAATTTAGTTTCTCATTCTATTTATCAATTTGCTTGCCGGAATTTTTAAAACGATTTATTTAAAATAAAATTAATGATGCATTAATAATTATAAGTAAGCAAAACAAATCATGAAACTAACTTCCCATACTTTACCAGCTGTTTTATTCCTGGTGATGATGACATCCTGCAACACAGATTTCAGTAAAAATTATGAAAACTGGAATGTTTATGGTGGAACTAAAGATGCCATGCATTATTCATCACTTACAGAAGTAGATACCAATAATGTAAGCAGTTTACAAGTGGCGTGGACATATCATACCGGAGATGTAGACACAGTCTCTCATTCACAAATACAATGTAATCCAATTATAGTTAATGGAGTTATGTATGCACTTACGCCAAAGATGAAACTATTTGCACTGGATGCAGCCACGGGTAAAAAATTATGGGTTTTTGATCCTAAAGTTTTAATTGTTGTTGATACTAATTCACAAACGAAACTATCTGTATCGTTCTCCAATACTGGCCGCGGCGTTACTTATTGGACTGATGGTAAGGATGATAAAAGAATTTTTTATACGGCAGGACCTTATCTTATTTGCGTGGATGCAACAACCGGAAAAGCAATAAATACTTTTGGAAACAATGGCCGGATTGATTTACATGATGGCCTTGGCCGTGATGTTGCAGACAGGTTTGTAACTTCGAATACGCCTGGCGTTATATTTAAAAATTTATTGATTATGGGCACAAGAGTTGCAGAAGACGCTACTGCCGCTCCAGGCCATTTAAGGGCTTATAATGTAATCACCGGGAAGCAGGAATGGATATTTCATACCATACCACAGCCCGGTGAATTCGGATACGATTCTTATGACGATAAAGATGCCTGGCAACATCTTGGCTCTGCCAATAATTGGGCTGGAATGAGCCTTGATGAAGAGAAGGGAATATTATTTGTTCCCACCGGCTCTGTTGCTTTTGATTTTTATGGAGGTAAAAGATTGGGTGATGACCTTTTTGGAAATTGTGTGTTAGCTATAGACGCAGCAAGCGGTAAACGCATTTGGCATTTTCAAACTGTTCATCACGATATATGGGACAGAGACCTTCCCACTGCGCCAATTCTCGGAACTATTACAAAAGAGGAAAAGAAAACAGACGTAGCAATACAAATAACAAAGTCAGGTTTTATTTTTTTATTTAACAGAGAAACAGGTGAACCCATTTATCCTGTTGAAGAAAAAGTTGTTCCTTCTCAATCTGAACTTATCGGGGAAAGGCCAGCACTCACCCAACCCATTCCTGCCTTACCAAAGCCATTTGCAAGACAAGTTTTAAATGAAGGTGATCTGAATAACCTGGTTCCAGATTCTTCTTACCAGGATATCAAAAAGCGATTCGCCTCTTATAAAACAGGAAACATTTTCAATCCGCCATCTAAAGAAGGTACCATTATATTTCCCGGCTTTGATGGAGGTGGAGAATGGGGTGGCCCTGCTTTTGATCCAACAACAGGAATTTTGTATGTAAATGCAAGCGAAATGCCCTGGGTACTTACCATGATAGATGTAAAGAATGATGAAAAAAATAACGAATCCTGGTTGCAGGCAGGCCGGCGTTTATACTTGCAAAATTGCGTTGCATGTCATGGCCCTGAAAGAAAAGGAGGTGGAAATTATCCTTCTTTAATTAATGTAAACAAAAAATATAGCGAGCCTGCATTTGATCAGTTAATTTCTAACGGTCGTAAAATGATGCCTGCTTTCAATACATTATCCGGGGAAGAAAAAAATGCCATCGCATCTTTTATTCTTGATTTAAAAACAAATCAAACAAAAAAATTTATGGCTCTTGGTAAAACAAAAGATCCATACCTGGAACTTCCTTATACAAATACCGGTTACAATAAATTTCTTACCAAAGAAGGCTATCCTGCGATAAAGCCACCGTGGGGAACATTAACCGCTATTAATTTAAACACAACTGAAGTTGTTTGGAAAGATACTTTAGGAGACTATCCTGAATTGAAAGCTAAAGGCATTCATTCAGGCACTGAAAACTACGGTGGGCCTGTTGTTACAGCCGGTGGCTTATTATTTATTGCAGCCACAAGCGACAGCAAAATAAGAGCATATAATAAACGTACCGGGCAATTATTATGGGAAGCAGATTTGCCTGCGTCGGGTTTTGCCACGCCTTCAGTTTACAATTTAAATGGGAAAGAATATTTGGTAATAGCATGCGGTGGTGGTAAATTAAAAACAAAATCGGGTGATGCTTATGTAGCTTTTTCATTGGCCGGCAATAGATAAAGTTTAGAAAATATTTCCCGCTCTTTTTAATAATTTTGATTACCGCAGAACGAAGTATGCACCAATCCGTGACCAACATTAAACTGCTAATGGGTGGCCTTGTATAAAAAAACTCTTTTTATTATAAATTGTAAAACCTTATTATTATATTTATATCCTCATAAAATGCTGCATTTTCCTTACCCTCAATTGCAGCATGCTATACCAATCCAACATTTCATCCGATAAGACCAATTTTCTTTAACACGCATTAAGTGCTCTTAAAAAATCCGCAGGTGATAAAAGAATTTATCCATAAATCAATTGCTTTATTAGTTATAAGCATTGCTGTAAGTCAAACATCTCTTGGGCAAAATGCACTATTAGTTAACTTCGGTGCCGGTTCATGTGATGGCTCGGGCGATCCGGCGTTTTCCCTGATCAAAGATCCGCTTACTGATACGGCCTCAAACTTACTTTCGTGCAGTCTTGCAAACCAGGTTCCGGATATTTTTGCAGTATTTGTTGCATACAATCCAAAAGATAATAAAATATATGCGGCAGATATAAGAGGGGGTAATACCAAAATATGGGTTGTGGATATAGGACTGCCTGCAAATATTAACTGCCCTCTGATGTTGAGTAGCACTCCAAATTATACATATAGTTATGTCTCTAATAATTTTGAGTTTGATAACAATGGTGATCTCTGGTCTTTCTCAAATTATAATGATACTCTTGGCCAATGCAATATTGATAAATTTGATATAACAACAGGAACTGTAATCAACACACGTACTGTGCAATTTCCTGATGGATATTTCCCTACCAGCATTTCCAGCGGCGACATCACTATCTTGCCCAATGGCCGCATGTTTGCCACACTTGGAAGTTTTCCTTCAAAACTATATGAAATTAAAAATTATAACACCAGCACTAATGCAACGGCAATATTCCTGGATTCATTACCACAAAGTTGTTTTGGCATTGCTTATCTCAATGGTCAATTAGAAATTACCGGAACAGATTTTTCAGGTAACTGCTATTACTATAAATATGATATCGCTGCCAATACGCTGGATTCGGCAAAAAGCTTTCAGGACGGGCAACTGCCAATTGATAATACGAGCATCACTCCTTCTATTGGCGTTGCCAAACAATTAGTGAATACACAAAAAGTAAATGATAATACTGCTGATCTTACTTATGAAATTTATACAAGAAATTTAGGAAATGTTGCTCTTAATAATATTAATGTTAGTGATAACCTTGCCGCCGTTTTTGGAGCAGGAAATGTATCCAATATAAATGTATCATTTGTTCCCGGCAATAACGCTGCAAACCTCATATTAAATCCATCTTATGATGGCGGTAACGATAGTGACTTACTCGTTGCCGGTCAAAACTTAATTAACCAGACATCGGTAAATACAGATTACTTTTTAAAACTTCGTTTAAGCTTCCGCGTTACTAATCTTAATTCATCTGTTATTTATTTGAACTCAGCCATCGGAACTGCTACAATAGGAAGCATTGGCACGTTAAGTTTTAGCAACGTTGCAGACTCTTCCAACAATGGATCGGAAAGCTCTGTGGATCCTAACAATGATGGCAATTCAACGGAGCCTGGAGAAAATGTCCCTACCCCATTCAACTTTAGTTTATTACCTGTAAAGTTTATTAGTATTTCTGCATCTCTGGTTACTAAAACTTCTGCAATGATAAAATGGTCTGTGGCTATCCCCACCGTTAACTCAGATAAATTTGAAGTTGAATACAGTGCAGATGGAAAGAACTGGAATACCATAGGCTCGTTGAATATCATCAATACTAACCTGGCTAATTACCAGTTTTTGCATGCCAATATACCGATAGGAAATTTATATTATCGTGTTAAAGAAATTGATGTTGATGGCAAATATGTATTCAGTAATATTGTTCTTTTGCAAAATAAAAACACCTCCGGCAGCTTCGTTATTTTTCCAAACCCCGCAAATAACTATATCACTATTACCGCGCCAGCTAACGGTACAGGTAAAACGCAAATAATTCTGTATGACGCAGTGGGTAAAAAAATGAGTTATTCAATTATGGCGGCCACTGCAGAGGAAATTAATACAGCTTCACTTCCCGATGGCACTTATGTTTTGAAAGTAATAAGCAATGGAACTACAACAACACAGAAAGTTTTGATTATGCATAAGTAAGGCATTCGAAAAAGTTTACCGGATATTTACATAATTTAGCTTTTCATCAAAACTTTTTTTATGCCCATTAATACTGCGTTGCTTGCTGAATTAAAACATGAAGCCGCCAATACACGCAAAATGATTGAACGGGTACCAACCGATAAACTGGGCTGGCGTCCTCATGAAAAATCGATGACGATTGGAAGACTTGCTACTCATATTGCTGATATACCCATCTGGTTTGGCAGAATTATAAATGCCGATGAATTTGATTTTGCAACTGCGGTTTTTAATCGTGATGTCAAAGAAAATACAGAAGCCATTTTACAATTATTTGATAAGAGGCTTGAAGAAGCAATAAGTATATTGGACGCTGCCTCTGATGAGACATTGAATGCGATATGCACTTTTCGTCGCGGAGATCATATATTTTTTCAATTACCAAGAAAAACAACCCTCAGGAATTTTTCATACAATCATATTTACCATCATCGCGGGCAACTAAGTGTTTACCTGCGTTTGCTGGATGTTCCTGTACCGGGTATGTACGGCCCGTCCGCAGATGAAACGATGTAATTGATTTGTCAATTCTTCTATCCGGTTTCTTCAAGTGTCGGTATTTTTTATCTGGCTAATTCACTTATCAATCTTGCCACCAACGCTGTCCACCCGGTCTGATGACTTGCTCCAAGCCCGTTTCCATTATCGCCATGAAAATATTCATAAAATAAAACAAGATGTTCATTTTCCGGGTTGATTATAAAACCAATTGTCTTTACCATAAATCCTGCGATTACCTTCTGCGTCTTTTTCAAATAAACTAATCACCCGTTTTGTTAAATTCATCCGCAACCTGCTTCAAGATTCATTTGGATTACCTGAACCGATTGGGCATTCAACCAGTAAATCATCTCCATAAAATTCTCCATATTTACGAATAGACTGAATTAAAATATAATTGATCGGAATCCATACAGGTCCGCGCCAGTTAGAATTGCCGCCAAACATGTTTGAAGTAGTATCACCCGGGATCATAATGGATGCTGTATTCAATACCATCAATAGTAACCGAGTACGGATGTTCTTGATGATATTTTGATAAAGCTCTTATGCCGCCGGGTGAAAGAAATTCATTCTTCATCCAGTAAATAGTTCCAGCAATATTTTTTAACCGTTCTTTTCGTATCAAGCGATAATAATAGTGTTTCGTTCGTCCTGTTCGCTCTTCATTAGGCCAGAAACGATTATTTTTTTTACGATAATTTTCAAACCATGTAAGTTCGTTTTCTAAAATCTCTGAGTTTATCACGCACTTCTCTTTCTACAATATGATACGGCAAATAAAGTTGTTAATTCCCACAATAGATTGAATTCGTAAATGACATTGGGTTCGAACCGGCAACTTGGATAGCACATCATAAAAAAACTTATCCTCATCATTCCATAAACCATATTGATTTAAGGCTTCAGCAATTAAAACAAAATGCTCAAAAAATTTGGTAGCTGTATCTTCAAATGTATCATCAACCATAGCAATTTCTAATAGCCATATCCATCATATTTAATGCATACATTCCCATCCAGCTTGTGCCATCAGCCTGCTCCAGCTGATGATTACCCGGCGTTTCAATACTTCGGTTAAATACACCGATATTATCAAGGCCAAGAAAATCCGCCCTGGAAAATATTATTGACCTCTTAACATCTTTACGATTTATCCACCAGGTGAAATTGATAAGAGTTTCTGAAATATTTTTTTTAAAAATTTAATATCTTCTTTTCCGGTCTTGATTTTTCTATTGAATAAACCTGTAATGCAGCCCATGCCTGCACCGGCGGATTTACATCGCTAAAATTCCATTCATACGCAGGCAATTGCCCATCGGGTTTCATGTACCATTCTCGCATGATGAGTATCAGTTGATGCTTTGCAAAATCAGGGTCCATCATAGCCATTGAAATAGCATGAAAAGCAAGATCCCATGCGGCATACCAGGGATATTCCCATTTATCCGGCATTAAAATAATATCCTGGTTTTTCAAATGTTTCCATTCATGATTGCGGCCATTAAGCTTTATCCACGTTGACTTCTGTAATACCATCGCTGGTGGTTAACCATCTTTCCACATCATAATGATAAAATTGTTTGCTCCATAACATTCCGCGCAAGTGCCTGCCGTCTGAATATTTTTTAATTCGGGAGAAATATTTTTGGGAAGAATGGCATCATAAAATTCATCAGCTTCCGCTTTGCGGGTTGCAAAAATATTTTCGAAACCTTCTTCAAATTCATTACTTAATTCTTTGTCAGAAAGACGCAGGTAAATAGTTTTTGATTCGCCACCTTCCAGGCTAAGATCATAGACGGGTGCAAACTTTGTCCCGGAAGTTCTTTGGCGAAGCGCTTTTACATTTTTTTTTCTAATGATACCATCATGAAATGCATCTTTTACAAAAAGAGTGGTATTGGGTATTCCCAACACTTTTTCGGTATTGGTAATCATTATCGGTAAAGAAGGTAGCCCTTGGTTTTTGGAAGATATAAATAATAAGTACCCAATCTTTGATGAGTTGCCTTTACGGTTGTTTTATTGTAATCGGTAATTATAGGTTTTTCTTTAAGCCTGTGATTGCTCAACCGGTTATAAAACCACAGGGTAGGCAATACCGTTATTCCGGTTCTTTTTGAATTGCGGTTATGAATATTTATTTTGATAAAAATATCTTTTGAATCCAGTTTGGCATAAGTAACTGTTACATCAAAATATTCGTTGTTATTAAAAATACCCGTATCAAGTATTTCATATTCAGGGTCAAGTTTGGAACGCTGCAGGTTTACCGTTTTAATATCTTCATAGGGAAATTCCTTTTGAGGATATTTATATAAATATTCCATATAATAATGTGTTGGAATATTATCGAGATGATAATACAATTCTTTTACGTCTTCACCATGATTGCCATCACGATTTCCAAGCCCAAATAATCGTTCTTTTAATATAGGGTCTTTGCGGTTCCATAATGTAATTGCAAAGCATAGGTTCTGAAACAAGTCTGATATTCCTGCAATTCCATCTTCTCCCCACAGGTAGGCCCTGCAATGCGAATGATCAAAAGGAAAATAATTCCATGCATCGCCAAGATGTCCATAATCTTCACGCACTGTTCCCCACTGACGTTCGCTTACATAAGGGCCCCATTGTTCAAGCGGTACTTTTTTTGGTAAATTATTTGCCTGGCGTTGATGTTCTGCTGTCATAATTGTTTTCAGGATTAGAATAAATATTTTCAATAATACTTGTCTCAATCAAGCTAATCCAAAATTTTTTCAACAGAACCTCATTTACAAAATTTTAAGTAATGTATGTTCCGCCAATAAATATATTATTGAAACAAAAATATTTAATTATGTGCACGATATAATAAATAAATAAATAACAGTCAGGGGCCGATTAATTCTACCGGTTCCTACTATTTTCTTTGTGAGTTTTAAATTTCTGATTTCGGAATTTTAAAACAAAATTTAATCATTTATACTTACCCTTCATCATTTTACTATCAATTTGTTTATGAGAAAAATCATTTTGCTTTTTTTACTTTTTTCGATTGTATTTGCATCTTGTTCCAGCACAAAAAAAAGTCAATCAATTTCAGGAACTCATGCTACGTATCCGCAATCTGTGCCCAAAAGTACTGACGACGGCCTATCATACCAAACGGCAATTGTAATAACAGAAAAGACAGAAACAAAAGGTATCGATGCAGAATATAAATGGATTAAAGACCACTATTCGGACTGTACAATAGAGGGGCAGGCTCTGGTTAATCATGATAAAAAGCCTTATGATGTAATTACCATTACATTTTCGGATGGAAAAGAATTGCCATTATATTTTGACATTTTCCAATTTCTTCGGGAAGTATTAATACCCGGAACTTTGATTTCGATTTTTGTCTTTCTTTACTGAAATTTTCGTAACAGGGATAATGGTTATAAAAAAGAAATAAGTAAAGAAATTTTGCATACATATTTTTTAATCTTGTTATTAAATCGTCATCATTGTTATTACTTTTTGTAAAGATTTATTTTGTAACCTGAGAAAATAAAACATTCTTTGGTATTATCAGTTGTTTCCTGATGAAAAGGAAAAATGAATTTCTTTTATTCTTTTCGAAATCTTTTAACAAACTGCCATAAAACTTCGGCACTTAATAATGCAGCTACAGCAAATAAAGCAGGCATCAGCGTTTTGTCTTCTGCAGCAGCAAAAGCTCCGCATAATGCAATTGAAAATACAACAACAGGAAATGCCATCATTATGCATAAACCCTTTGTAGATAAACCAATTCGAAAAGGCCTGTTGGCAAAAGGTTGTTTAATACGTAAAACTATCAATGTTATAAATTCTAAAAATAATCCTGCGCCGTACAGGGTTACATCAATAATAATGAGTTCCTGGAAACTCCATAATATCATAAAACTTACAACCGTTGCACAAATAATAATTGAAATGAAAGGCGTTTTAAAACGTGGATGAAGTTTATTAATTTTTGAAGGAAGTAAACCATCATCTGCCATTACCTGGGGTACCCGTGAAACAGAAAGTAATACGGCCGAAAATAAGCCAAGGGCGCTTGCCATACCGCCGGCAGAAACAGCAGCACCCAGCCATTTGCCTCCTGCAAGCATACCTAATGCAGGATAGCCCTGTTCGCTAAGCGTATATGCATCCACGTTATAGTGTAACGTTGCAAATAATACCATTACATACACCAGTACAACAGCTGCAAATGCAATACTCACCGATTTCAGATAAGTAATTGCCGGCCTGTCTACTTCTTCGGCATAAGTAGTGGTATTATCCCATCCGAAAAAATTCCACATAACAGTATACAAAGCCATACCTAATGATGGAAATGAAATACCCTTTAATGACGGAGTTGGAAATGAAAAATGACCTGAATCTTTTATGGCCATTATGAACATTATTATAAAAGGAGCAAGTACCAGGAAGCTCAGCATGGTGGCTGCTTTGCCTACAGGGGAAATACCCAAAATATTAAGAGCAGCGCCTGACCAGATTATTATAAGGCATATTGGTATTTTAATATGAGCTATATCCGGATAGAAAAAAGAAGCATAGCTTACAAAAAGAACCGGGTAAATTGCAAGGTCAACAAAAGTATATAGCCAGGTCCACCAACCTTCATAAAATCCAAAACGTAGTCCTAATGTTTTTTTTACCCATTGATAATAACCACCTGTAACCGGCATCATGCTGTTAAGTTCGAGCACCGTTAGTATAGCGGGTATATCCCACAGCAATGGTGTAATTAATAAAAGTAACAATGCACCATGCCTTCCGGCATAACCAAGCAGCGGCTCAAGTCCGTAAGGGCCACCAGATACAGTAAAAAATATTATCGCTGCAAGTTGCACGATACGCAATCTCTTATGCGATGGAATTTTCTTAATCAGATCTTGAAAATTAAAAAGATAAAAATGTTATTTATAGTAAAGAAACGGTAAAATAAGAAACAAGATCATGGAAATAAAAAGAATTTAGAATGGCCGGCACTTGCACAACTCTCAACCGGATATGTTTTAGTGAATTAGGAAATTAGGTTTATTTTAGAAGTACGTTTCATTTATATAGCGAGAACTTTATGCAACCAACCAGGCGGCTTGCTGCTATTCTTTTTACAGATATCGTGAGTTCTACTTCAATCATGCAAAAGGATGAAGGAGCGGCAATGTCCATTAATAAACGCTATGTGGCTGTTCTTAAAGAATTTGTTTCATTACACTGCGGTGAAATTGTAAATGATTATGGCGATGGAAGCCTGTGCATTTTTTCAAGTGCAACGGAAGCGATGCGTTGTGCTGTGAAACTCCAGGAACAATTTAGGATAGAACCTAAAGTGCCGCTGCGCATAGGTTTGCATATTGGAGAAATTTTTTTTGAGGAAGGAAAAGTTTTTGGCGATGGAGTAAATATTGCATCGAGAGTTCAGTCACTCGGTATAGCTAATTCAATTCTTTTCTCTTCTGAAATAAATAGCAAAATAAGAAATCAGCAGGAGTTTACATGTGCCTCTCTCGGTATGTTTCATTTTAAAAATGTTGCTGAACTTATCGAAGTTTTTGCCTTATCAAATGAAGGCCTTTCTATTCCCAAAAGAAAAGAGTTGACCGGCAAACTGGAAGAAATGAAAAAGAAATCCAGTCGCCACAAATGGATTGCCGTTGCGGTTGCATTATTATTACTTGCATTAATATTTATTGGTTATAATTTTTTTCGTTCAGCAAATACGCTGCCAACAGAAAAGTCTATCGCGGTTTTGCCATTTGAAAATGCAGGAATAAATGATAGTGAATTGTATATCTCCGACGGCATTACCCAGGACATCATTAATAAGCTTTCAAAAATCTCCTCACTTCAAAAAGTAATCGCATGGTTTTCAGTGAAGAGCTTTAAAAAGACAACAAAAACGGTTAAACAAATAGCAGATGAGCTTGGGGTAACTGTTATACTAACGGGAACGGTTCAACGCCATTCGGATAAGATACAGGTTATTGCAGAATTAATAGACGTTAATTCAAACAAGCGACTTTGGGGCAACAATTACGATTATGATTTAGGCGATGCCTTGTCCATACAAAGCGATGTTGCGCAACAGATAGTAAATGCCCTTCGTGCAAATTTAAGTGTTGAAGAAAAGAAGGAGCTATATCAAAACTATACTGAAAATGTAGAGGCTTATAAATTTTATCGTAAGGGGCGTGCTTTTTGGGATGCAAGAAGCACTGCAAGTTTTGACAGTGCTGAATCCAACTATAAAAAAGCTTTACAACTTGACCCAGATTATGCATTGGCTTATGCAGGATTGGCCGATTGCTATATTTATAACCAGAAAGGTTTGTCTCAACAGGAAGCTGTTCCGATAGGTCGTGATTATGCATTAAAGGCAATATCGCTTGACAGTAATCTTAGCGAGGCAATTACCACTTTGGGGTTCATTCAGGGTGCATATGATTATAATTGGGCAAAATCTAAAATCACTTTAGAAAAAGCAATTACGCTCAATCCGAATTACCCAATAGCTCATCTCTATTATGGCAATCTTTTACAATACACTGGTGAAAATATTGAAGCAGGAATTGGAGAGGTTAAAAAAGCTTTAGAGCTTGATCCTCTTTCTGCGTCCATCAATTGGGCATTAGGCAGAAATTATTGGTTAGCCAGGAAATATGACCTCGCCTATGATCAATTGAAAAGAACATTGGTTCTTGATCCCAAATACTACCTTACAAAAGGCACCCTCATTTATGTGTTGCTGGAACGAAAAAATTATACTGAAGCCTTGGAATTGTGCAACCAGCTTTCTCCAAATAATCAATGGGATTACCCCGGCCCATATTTATGTTATACATATGCTGTTATGGGCGATACTATCCGTGCAAAAGATGAATTAATGAAAACAATCAGGGATTTTCCTGAAAAATCGCCCTACCACCTTGCCCGATGTAATGTGATTCTTAAAAATTATTCGCTTGCAATTGATGAACTGGAGCAGGCTTATCTGCAAAAGGATATTCGTATTTATAACTTTTTGAAATTAGATCCCACCCTTGACCCGATTAGGAACGAACCGCGTTTTAACGCATTGCTGAAAAAGGCAAACCTGGAATAATGAAAATTGTCGCAAAACCTACCTGTAATTGTCGGGATGCACGGCATTTATTGAAAATAAATTATAGATGTTTGCAGTAGAAAAAATATCGTGAAATAAAATTTAAAAAAATGGAAACGCAAAACAAAACAATAATTACGGTAGAGAATACTATCAACGCTTCTGTAGAAAAAGTTTGGAAATACTGGACATTGCCTGAACACATTACTCAATGGAACAATGCATCTGATGACTGGCATACCCCACGTGCAGAAAATGATCTGCGTATAGGCGGCAGCTTTCTTTCGAGAATGGAAGCTAAAGATGGCAGTTTTGGATTTGATTTCGGAGGTGTATATGATTCAATAATAATTAATAAATACATTGAGTACACACTTGGAGATGCAAGAAAAGTAAAAATAACTTTTACTCCTGATGGAAATAAAACCAAAGTAACAGAAAGCTTCGAAGCTGAAAGTACAAATCCTGTTGAGATGCAAAAGGGAGGCTGGCAGGCTATCCTGGACAATTTTAAAAAGTATACAGAAGCAGGCTAATATCTTTTTGGATAAAATGATGGAAGCCCGCTGTCAATTTAAGTTGATTGAAATGTTTCTTTGAAATCTGATAATCGCTTTTCAATAAGATTTTAGTTTAACTTAGAACTAAGGATTTCTTTAATAAGCATTTGTCAGAATAAAAAAAATAAATATGAACTCACGCAGAGATTTTTTACAAAAGATGGCTGCAGCTACCATTGCTACTCCTTTTATAAAGCAGGCCATAGCAGCAAACAAGAGTTTGAATAAAAAACCTTATGATGGCCCCATATTACGGGTAGCAATTATGGGACTTGGCAGTTATGGAACCCGTGTAGCAGAAGCCATGGTTGATTGTAAAATGGCAAAATTGGTTGGAGTTATTAGCGGTACGCCTTCTAAAATTACAGCCTGGCAAAGCAAGTATAATATCCCGGAAAAAAATTGTTACAACTATGAGAATTTTGATAACATAAAAAACAATCCGGATATTGATGCAGTGTATGTAATTACGCCAAATGCCCTGCACCATGATGAAGTGATACGTGTTGCCAAAGCAGGCAAGCATGTTATATGCGAAAAGCCCATGGCATTAAATGCTAAAGAAGGTGAAGAAATGATAGCAGCCTGTAAAAAAGCAAACGTGCAGTTACTGGTTGGCTATAGAATGCATTTTGAGCCGCATACGGTTGAAATTATTCGTATGCGTAATGCGGGTGAATTTGGGAAAATACTTTTCTTCCAGGGATTAAGCGGCTTTACCATAGGCGATCCAAATCAATGGCGGCTAAACAAACAACTTTCGGGAGGTGGCTCATTGATGGACATAGGAATATATTCGATTAATGGTGCCCGTTATATGGTAGGAGAAGATCCTGTTTGGGTTACTGCGGAAGAAACCAAAAACAATCCTGGAAAATTTAAAGAAGGAGTAGACGAAACCATACAATTTCAATTTGGCTTTCCCGGTGGTGCAGTTGCGTCATGCCTTTCAACATATAGCATGAATAACCTGGACAGATTTTTTTTGGACGGTGAAAGAGGTTTTGCAGAGCTGCAGCCTGCAACCGGTTATGGGCCTATTATGGGGCGCACCAATAAAGGTGAGATAAATCAGCCGGTTGTAACCCATCAAACTTTGCAAATGGAGGAAATGGCGGCTATTATTTTGCAGGGCAAAATACCTGTTGTGCCGGTTAATGGCGAAGAGGCCGTGAAAGATTTAAAAATTATTGATGCAATATATGAGGCTACCAAAACGGGTAAGAAAGTGGAATTAAAATTGTGATAATAAAGCAATGTTGCACTAAATAGCCCGATCTCTGTAAATTTTTAATTAAAATAAATTAATTATTCTATAAGCAGCTAACCGGATTTTTTTTAGGAATATGTATTTGTGAAAAACTTTCAAAAAACTTTTGATAAAATTCTGCTTTCGTACAGACCTGAGCCCTTAATTTTAAAGTTAAAATGGTATAATTGATGACCAAAATTTTGTTTTTAATCCTCCTGAATTTCTCTGCATTCAAGGCATCCAGCCAGTCATTTAATGTTCATGACTTACTCAACCTGGCAGATTTGAACGCAAGCAGCATAAGCAATTACATGTTCAAAAAAGGATTTAGTCTTAACCGCGACGATCAGAATGATTCGGTTGAAGCAAGTTATGTAGCAAAAATAAAAATAAAAAAAAGGCCTCCTCAAATAAAACAAATCGTTGATTTTTACGAAAAAAATGGTGTAAGATATTTTGTGTTCCACACCTTAGATTTGGATGATTACGAGGATGGACAGCGAAAACTAATGAAGTCGGATTTTATTTACGATAAGCAAAGAGTTGCCGACAAGGATTCATTAATTCTTTTTCAGAAAAAAAATATTTCCGTTCTGGCATCCATTGAAATGAAAGATACTGTTCCCTGGTATTCTTTCAAATTAAAGCAGAGAAAAATACCGGACTCAGTTTTGTATGCCGAAGACCTGCTTCAATTTGATTCACACGAATTTCTTGAAAGCTATTTTGGAGAAAGAAATGTAACAAAGGACCTCTATTATTTTTCAGAAAAAGATTTAAAAAAATGTTCGGTATTATTTAACGGAACCCGTTACCAGGTGGCCTTTGTATGGGGCGATCAGAACAACCTGGATAATCTTTCTTATATTGTTGTATCAAATTTATTGCCTACTAAAGATGGGAAACAGAACAGCATTACCAACGAAGATAATGCGTGGAAATTCCAAAGCGGTATTCATCACGGAATGAATATAAGAGATGTGCTACGGCTTAATGAAACGGATTTTCTCATTTATGGTAATAAATCAGAACTGGCATTTATGGTTAACCCGGATAATAAAGGGAAAATTAATTTTAAAAGAACCGCTTTAATGTTTGCCTGCCGGGATTGTTTTGACAACCCTATTTTTAACCAGGCCGAAATAAGCGCATTGGATATTGCCAAAGCCAATCTGCAAATGCGTGTTTTTGATATAATTCTTTATCCATAATTTAAAAATATTCCGGAAACTATTATAAAATATAAAACCAACCCGCTATATTTATACTTTCAATTGCAATAAAAAATTTATAAATATTTCATACAGCTATCCAAAGAGAAATTTTATTTGCCTGGTTTGCTTCCTGGCAATTTTTTAAAACAAAATAATAATAACAACTTATAACGCTTGAAATGATGAAAAGATGGCCCGGTTCACCGGGTCATTTTTGTTGTAGTATTATGAGCTATGAAAATACCGGAGCTTTTAACAAGATCAATTGCGTTTATATTATTCCGTTATATAATTGCTTTAAATATTTTTTTATAGCCATTTTCCTATAATATCATCTCTTAAATTATTTTGTTTTTATTTTTATGTTGTTACTTTATATTTTAATTTGTTTATATGGAAAAGCTGGAACGCATTGTTGACGCACGCATGAAACTTAAGGCACGTTTTGAAGAGAGGATGAAGCAAACTCCATCTGTTGCAGACGATAAACCTATGGGCAAAGGCAACCCTAACCGACATGGAATGCCCGTAATTCCTGTTGGACAAACAATAACCAATAAATGGCCTGTGTTAGATCTCGGAATGCAGCCGGATATTTTATTAAAAGACTGGAGATTACAAATAGATGGTTCTGTTGAGCACCCAACTACCTTAACATGGGAAGATTTTATGGCGTTGCCCCAAACAGATGATACTTCAGATTTTCATTGCGTTACTACATGGTCTAAATTAAATATAGTCTGGAAAGGAGTTCGGATGCTTGATATTGCTGCATTGGTGCAACCCAAAGAAGACGCCACTCACATTATGTGCTACGGTTATGATGATTACACCACCAACATTTCTTTGGAAGAAGCATTAAAGCCCGATGTATTACTGGTGCATACCGCAGAGGGAAAACCATTGCCCAAAGAACATGGAGGTCCCGTGCGTATGATAACGCCGCAATTGTATGCATGGAAAGGAAGCAAGTGGATTAACCGTATTGAATTTATGACGTCAAACCGGTTAGGTTTTTGGGAAGAAAGGGGATATTCTAATACTGCTTATCCGTGGCGTAACGACCGTTACAGTTAATAAACAGTTGTATAAAATAATTTTATCAAAAATCAATAATCACATTCTTTGCATTTTTTGGATCAATTTTTACATTCACTTCTTTACCAGGTTGAAAATGTACCGGTCTTAATTTAGACACAATTGTTTTGCATGCTGTTGTATAAATCTCACCAACATTATTTTTTAATTCCATTACAAGCTTTACCTGGGGATTATTGTTGATGGTAATATTGGTTTCATGAACTTCTAAAATTTTTGCTTTGCCGGGAATGCCTGTCATTTGCAACCTGCGTGTATTAAACTTTGGTTGCCATAAAAGTTTAAACAGTATATAACCCATTCCTCCAAATACAAAAATCATTGCAAACGATATGGCAATGCTATTGGGACCTCCCGCTTTAAGAACGAAATATACCGCAATCAAAATGCCGGCAACACCACCAAACATACCTATAAGATCCCATCGGATTTTTTTCATGTATAAAAACTTTTATTTGTTTAATTTATAACGATTCTTTTTAAATGATTCTTCTATATTTTTTACAACAGATTAATCACTATAGCTGGCAGTAAATATACAACCATCTTTCAATTCAGGTGGTTTCGGTACCTCTTCTCTCCTGCCTCGGAAGAGTCACTTCCATTTTAGTGATATGAGCAAATGTTAAAGTTCCGATTGTACTAACGACAATTGAAAAAGTATAATGGTAAAAGGGGTTGTTATTAACAATTATTTTTTTTGTAGTATTACATTTTATAACACAATGCAAGCGTTGTATGCAATTCTGCCTAAGTGTTCAGAGCTTATGAAATTTCAGTTCCAATTCTTTATTTTGTTATGTGATTTCAAAGCATCAGTGTATCGTCAAATTAGAAACTAATTATTATTAAATGTTTCAAAAAAAAGAATTTAGCACCTTGGTTCTGCCAACAGGCAAATATTATTTTATTATTTTTCTTGTCATTCTAATCTCTTTATCAATTGCTGCTTTTTTTGTATTTCTGGGTCTTAAGTATGGTTTGCTTTGGGTTGCGATAATTGGCGCTGTACTCTCTGCGGCAGTGCCAGCCATTTTCGTGAGGCTAAAAATTAATTTTATTGCAAAAAAGGTGACAATCAATTTTTCTGAAGATTTTTTTGAAATTAAAACTTCGGACGTCTTGGACAACAGGGTTAACTATTCCTGACATAAAATACTTTAGCGTGAGTAAGTATAATGTGGATAATGCTTCTATAATAAAGTATATTTTAAGAAACGGGATTAAAAGACGATATATATTCTTTAGGCAATTTAATAATGACGAAAATGTTTTAAATAATGTTCTGCTTTATTTTTCATCTTTTAATATTGGGAAAATACCAGAAGAAAGAATTCAAATTTATCCAAGCTTTTTTCTTACAAAACCAGGACGAATTTTTGTTGCTGTAACTGGTCTTATAATTTTAGCTGCTATTATTATCCAAGTTGTATATAGACCGAAGACAATTCCGGCTTCCTTAATTGCTGTTTTGGGAGGCTACCTTCAAGTCAAAGGAATTCAGATGAAGGATAAGAAGATTTTAGAAAAATTTCGAGATGAAAATTTAAGTTATAGTAATTAAACAAACAGCGATTAAACCTGAAAGACGAACTGCATACAACAAAGCGGCTTGCTACTATGCTGGCTGACCTGCAAATCCTCATCTTTTGTAATGCTATCAGCAACAGTCCCGGCAGACTTTCATTATTGAGCTTTTGTACATATCTTCATCAATAGTTTTTCAATTGGGCTAACGTTGTGGGCTGAACGATATAAAATTCCAGCACAGCAGCAAGCCCTCACGTTGTACGTTATTGTGAAACTCCTAACAGCTATATTAATACTCATACACATGACAGTAGCTTCTTTTGGCATTAATCATTCAGAGGACGATTTTAAATTTGGCATAAAGTATAATTCAGTTCGGTTAAAATTTGGTATTCCCGTCATTAATAAAAATATGATAAAACAAGAAGGATACGGTAGTTGGGTTGTTTATAATATTAATAAGGAACCCACTGATAAACCTTATCATTATTCTAAAGCAATTGTTGCTTTCGATGATACTAAAGTTTATCAGGAAAAAGATACTTACAGACAAAATTTAGATGATACTACAATAAGAGAGTTCGACATGGACGTTTTTTATGATTGGGAACACAATGCTGTAATTATACAAGGAAGTGTAGGGAAACTTGACAAAAGAAAGTTTGCAATAAAAGTTGAAGATTATTTAAAGCAAATTCCTCCAAAAAAATTACCATCATATAAATGGGAAACCCTTGACCTAAATCAAATTGACAGCCTTTTAAGTTCCTGGCAATTATCAAGATTTGAAGATTAACTATGTACAATTACGCAGTTGTTGATGCAATGATAAGGACTGGATTTACTGAAGATGAAATAGGAAAAATAGGAGGTGGTAATTATTGCCGTGTATTTGATAAGGCTACTTCAGGTCATTAATCAGGCAAAAGGACGCACAAGGGAGACGTTGCTTAGTTTAGCACCTACATAAATAATTCCACTTTATGTGTTGCCCCATCATTTACAAGGGAAATAAAATTATTGGTTTCCAGTTTGTTGTCGACCACTAATTTAGTATCCTCATTCACCCGTACTTTTTTTAATTCAATTTCATAAACCGTATCCATATAGCGATATTTTACATTTACTGAATTCCATTCTGCAGGTAAGCATGGCGTAAAATACAGAATATTACCTTTACGTTTAAAGCCAATAAACGATTCAACAATTAACTGGTACATCCATCCTGCAGACCCCGTGTACCACGTCCATCCGCCACGACCTTTGTTATTTGGTTCAGCGTATACATCGGCTGCTATTACATATGGTTCTACCTTGTATGTGGCTATTTTCCCGCGTTCACCGCCGCGGTTAACGGGATTGATCATTTTCAAAAATTCCCATGTGTGTTCAGTGTCGCCTAAAGCAGCGAATGCCATTATTAACCAAATAGCAGCATGCGTATATTGTCCGCCATTCTCCCGTACGCCGGGAACATAACCTTTAATGTAACCGGGATTCAGGGCGGATTTATCGAACGGAGGGTCGAACAATTGTATGATGCCATCTTCTTTACGAACAAGATATTTAGCCGCAGATTGCATAGCCATGTGTGAGCGATCGTCGGCTCCTCCTTTTGACAAGACCGACCAGCTTTGTGCAATGGAATCAATCTTACATTCTTCATTTTTCTTAGAGCCGAGTGGAGTGCCATCATCAAAATAAGCTCTGCGGTACCACTCCCCATCCCAGGCATTTTTATTGATCTTTACTTTAAGCATTGCTGCGGACTGCCTGCATCTCTCTCCAAATGCCTTATCATTTTTCAGGTCGGCTATCTCTATAAAATTTATTAGCAGATTGTATAAAAAGAAAGCCAGCCATACACTTTCTCCTTTGCCATGATTACCAACTTTATCCATACCATCGTTCCAGTCGCCAGAGCCCATAAAAGGTAAACCATGCTCTCCAAAATGAAGTCCATGCTCAATAGCTCTTACACAATGCTCATATAATGTTGCCGATTTATCTGATCTTATAGGAAGATCATAATAAGACTCTTCACCGGCATTTAATAACCGGCCCTCAAGAAAATAGACAGGCTCATTTAATATACTGCTATCGCCTGTAGTTTCTATATATTTTGATGTAACAAAAGGCAACCATAGATAATCATCTGAACATGTTGTGCGAACACCACGACCTGTAGGCGGATGCCACCAATGCTGAACATCTCCTTCTTTAAATTGTCTTGAAGCACACAGCAAAATCTGTCCTTTTACAAGTGCAGGTTTTGAATGTACCAGGGACAATACATCCTGCAACTGGTCTCTAAATCCGAATGCCCCGCCTGATTGATAAAAGCCCCTTCTTGCCCAAATTCGACAACTTAAGGTCTGATAATTCAACCATCCGTTTGTAAGTATGTTCGTGGCAGCATCCGGCGTTTCAATCTGTATCGTCCCCAAAGAATATTGCCAATATTTTTTCACTTTTTCCAGTGCGTTTCGGGCAGCCGGACCTCCTTCAAATTGTTCTATAAGAGCAAGCGCTTCATCCATCTTTCTGCCTGCTCCAAAACGGAATATAACTTCCCGTACTTCATCTTCAGCAAGATCAAATGCAACCTGTATGGCGCCACATGGATCTAAAGCTGCCCCTCTTTTCCCCGAAAGCCTTACCCGGTTCATCGCATCAGGATTACTAAGCTTTCCATTTCGTCCGATAAATTCTGTGCGGTCAGTGGTAAATGTTCTTACGGTATCATCTGTGTCAAAAAACGCTACCCTGCTTTCAAATTCTAAACTGTATGCATTTCTTGCAAGAACGGCTCCGCTTCGCTTATCCATTTCCGTTATAGTATGCATCAATGATTTTGAACGGATGTCTCCAAGTACCCATTCCATATATCCTGTTATGGAAATGCGTCGTGATCTGCCGGAACTGTTTTTTATTTTTAAAATGATGAATTTAAGCGGCTCTTCAATATCTGCGAAAACCGTCATTTCGGATGCAATTCCATCTTCGAGATGTTCAAAAACGCTATACCCAAAACCGTGTTTTGTAATATATGGGGATTTACAATCGCAGGGCAAAGGAGTCGGTGACCAAAACCTGCCGCTCTCTTCATCTCTGAGATAAAATGCTTCTCCTTTTAAATCGGTTACAGGATCATTATTCCAGGGAGTAAGCCTGAATTCATGGGCATTTTCAACCCAGGTATACGATTGCCCGCTTTCAGAAATGATGGTACCAAATTGAGGATTGCCCAATACATTAATCCATGGTGCCGGTGTTTTTTGGGCGGGCGTTGTAATAATAACGTATTCTCTTCCATCTTTAGAGAAACCTCCAAGTCCATTAAAAAATTGCAAGTCATTTGGTAAGGAATAAACGTCCAAAGACGTATTAAAGAAGGATAAAATTTGGTTGGAGTTAAAAGTGGAATAGCAGATTTTAACTTGTTTGTCCTGTTAATTTGCTCTTCCAGTGAGCCGAGAGCATCTGAAATTACCACATGTGCTACTGTTTGAAATAATATCCTGTCTTCATTAGATATCTGATCAGAAGATCTTATAAAAATACCTCCCGGCTGATCTTTTAAATTTCCTGAAACTCCCGGCGCAACCATTCCATGAATCTGTCGTGCAATATCTGCCTATAGCCGCCATGATCTTCATTCCATATTACGAGATCAACAATCAGGCCTTTCAAACGCCAGTATGCATGCGCCTGCACCATTTGTTTTACCAACTCAATATTATCAATATCTTCAATCTTCAAAAGAACAATAGGCAAATCACCCGAAATAGAATAACCCCATAATCCGGATTGCCCCCGATGATTTTTGATAATGTTTGCCGCATCTGCACGTAAGGAAGAATTAGCAAAAATAATGGAACTTGCAAGCTTGCTTATAATTGCGTGTCAGCTTCTGCCGCATTTATTTGTCTTAATATTACCTGGCTATGTGTCCATGCCAGTTCAAATACACGGTTAATTAAATTTCTGTCCTGGTATTTTTCAATCAAGCCATTGCATACTTCTTTTGTTTCTGCAATACCAATAATCATATCAATAGTTGCAGATTCTTATGGTTCCAGGAAAATACGGTATTGAATGGAAACGATAGGATCAAGAACGGAACCACTGCTCCCTGATAATCCATCTCCCTGGCGTTAAGGCCCTGGGATTATTAATAGTATTGCCACGACCAATAAATTTATCTCTTTCTGTTTCATAAGATATCATTTGAATTTCAGCATGATGGACTTTCATTAAATGAAACATCCATGGAGTTTGTTCTTCTGCTGAACGTGGCCTTCGGGTACAAATAATAGCATGTCTGCTGCTGGATTAATTTCTGTTTGCACAAAAAGATTGCTGAATGCAGGATGCATTTCATCTGCTGTAGCATGAGCTAATACCACTTCTGCATAACTGGTAACTTCAATATGACCTTCTTTTGCGGGAACGGTTGGTTATATGTACCCTTCTTATTTCAATATCATCTTCCGGAGATACAACAATTTCTGTATGTGTTTCCATTGCATGAATCTGCTTCGTGTGAAATTCAGCCCTGTCCCTGCGAAAATACAGCTTCATAATTTTCTCCCTTTTTAAGTGTCGGCTGGATAAGTAGTGACCAGATAAGTATTCGTTATCAAGATCGCGGATATAACAAAATGTTCCCCAGTTATCGCAGGTGCCATCTTCACGCCAGCGGGTAACAGCAATATCTTTCCAGCGGCTGTAGCCACCGCCGGCATTTGTTACCATTACATGGTATTTGCCATTCGATAATAATTGCACTTCGGGTATTGAAGTATTGAGGTGTATTGATGATTCTCATTGTTTCAGTGCCGCTTGCTGCATAATTAATATCTGCATATCATGTTGTGTGGCGAATAGAAAGTAGTATGCTTTTGGAATTCGTTCCTGCAATAATAAAAGTGTTGCCTTAAACTGTAGTTCCGCTTCAAATGTTTTTGCATTGGTTTGTTGAAGAAGAAGGTAGCCAATGACAAAAAACTCATGCCCTGGTGATGCGCCATAAATGAACTAAATGATCGCATTTGATTGTTCTCTTGGTAATCGTGATGGCGTATAATCTATGGCTTCATAAAATCCATATCTGCCTTCAAAATCCTGCCTTTTCCAGCGTCGATACAGATTTTCACAAGCTTTTTCCGGTGCTACCATTAATGCCATTGCAGATGCATAAGGTGCAATAACCAAATCTTCTCCCAATCCACGTTTCAAGCCCAAACCGGATCGCCAAATGCACGGTATTGATAATTAAGATTTGCATCTAATCATATTGTAACCGGATTCTGAAATTCCCCAGGGCACTCCCCGTTTTTTCCCATATTCAATTTGTTTTTGAACAACTGCTTTATAGGTTTGGTCAAGCAAAGTATTTTCATAAGTAGGCATTACCAACAGTGGCATCAGGTATTCAAACATAGAACCACTCCAGGAAAGCAGAATAGGCGTTGCCTCCGTAGTTAGTAAGCTGCCTGCCTAATGCAAACCAGCTTTCCTGCGGCAATTTTCCCTGTGCAATAGCAATAAAAGTCGTAACCTTGCCTCCGATGCAAGCAAATCATAAAAACTATTGTCTCGTCTTTGTTGATCCACATTATAGCCGATAGATAATAAATGCTGCGTTTTGTCGTATAAGAAATCATATTCAATTTTGGCAAGCTCTGTACATTTTATAACAAGTTGCCTGATTTTTAGAAGCATTTCTTTCGCATGCCTTGCCGATTCTGTAATGCGGGCCCTGAACTTGTTAAGCCACTCGTTTTCCATTGCCCCTTCTGCGGTATAAAAACAGGCATTTACTTTTTCCAGTAATAATTCTTCAATTTTTGCAACCTCGTCTAAAGTGGGTGACGCAGGAAGGTAAGAAAAGAGATGCTGAAACTTTTCGGGACATGGGGGCAATGATAGCCATGAGAAAAAGGAAGATACTTCCCTTCTCATATTATCCAATTGCTCACTCACTTTATCCGCCCACCAGGCGGTTTCATTTTCCGGATTTATATCTGCCTCAACCAGGATTTTTCTAAAAGAAATATCCAGTTCATCCAAATAAGATTTAAGAGAAGGTAAGTTCTCAACCTTTGAAGGAAATGTGTTTTCCAATTGCTGTCTAAACTTTTTTAACGCCGAAGTACTTCCTGTTTTTTCTGCAAGAATTCCCAAAGTGTCTAACAAACCTTCAAATAATTTTTCCGATATTATTTTTTCATCGGTGATGGTTAACAAGGCCTGTTTTAAAATCAATACATGCCCCACAAAATTTCCGCTGTCTACTGTAGAAATATATTTTGGTGGTAACGGAACTAATGAAACGGTATCGTACCAATTGTATAAGTGGCCATTGAATTTTTCTAACATCATTAGTGTATTAACAGAGTTAGTTGTACGCTCAATTAAAACCTTGTTTGTAATGTATCCAAAATCGCGGGCAGTGACATTTGCAAGAAGATAAAGCCCTATGTTGGTAGGAGAAGTGCGATGTGCAATTCTCTCAACGGGGTGTTCCTGGTAATTATCAGGCGGCAGCCAATTATCATGGGGGCCAACAAAAGTTTCAAAGAACCGCCATATCTTTCTGGCGAGCCTGCGCAGATATAAATTTTTGATAGGGGATAACGTTATTTTTTTCTCAGGAACAGGAATACTTACATACCAGGCGATTAACGGAGCGGCTAACCAGCTTAGCAGAAATGGAAACGCGACAACAAGGGTGAGCGGATAATACACACTCAGGTATAAAAAGGTAACAATAGATAAAAAAGGTGGAAACCACATTTTGGCATAGGTATTGACAACAGTCTTATTTCCATGCTGGTAACTACTATAGGGGCTCCATTGTAAAAGGTTTTTCCTTGAAATAAGAATGCGCCAATGGGTAATTAAAATGGCATGGACATTTACATAAGCCTCATATGGAAGGCAAATAAGCTCAATGAGGTGCTGTAACAAATTATCTTTTAAAGAACGGCTTGTAAATATTAAGTGCTGGATAAAAAGCGCATCCTGCGGTTTTTTGAAAACCTGCCAGATGAAATGCAGAACCGTTCGGAGAAAGATAATTCCTACTACAACTAAAGTCCAGAATACCGGGTTTAATAAAATGGTCCAGCCTGCTAAAAATATTAACAGCAAAGCAATGGGTACCAGGCTGCGGCGAAGGTTGTCTGTTATCTTCCAAATTGAAAGCAGGGAAAGTGTATTTCTGCGCAATTTTCCATCAAACCTCGGCACGAACGGAGTTATCCAGCTTGCAATCTGCCAGTCTCCCCTTATCCAGCGATGTCGTCGTTGTATATCTAATATGTAATCCGAAGGGTATTCTTCATACAATTGTACATCAGTAATTAATCCTGACCGGGAATAGGCGCCTTCTAAAAGGTCATGGCTTAAAATGCGGTTTTCCGGAAACCTGTTTTTCAAGGTTTTTTCAAAAGCAACTATATCATAAATGCCCTTCCCAATAAATGATCCTTCGCTAAACAGGTCCTGGTAAACATCTGATACGGCTCTTGTATAAGGATCTGTTCCTGCGTCATTGCCATGAACTTTTGCATATATCGAACTGCTCCCAAAAGGCAAACTGCTTGAAACCCTCGGCTGAAGTATGCTATACCCTTCAGTAACTCTTCTCTTCTTTGTATTGTATACAGGATGATTTAGCGGATGCGCCATTGCAGCGATCATCTTCCAGGCAACATCCCGGGGTAATTGCGTGTCCGTATCAAGGGTAATAACATATTTCACAGAAGTGTACACGCTCTCGTCTCCTATTATGAGAGAAAAAAAGTCCTTTCCATTTCCCTGGATCAAAGCATTTAACTCTCCGAGTTTACCTCGTTTACGTTCGTACCCCATCCATGTTTTTTCACGTGGATTCCAAAGTCGCGGGCGGTGAAACAGAAAGAAAGTATCGTTGTCCGGCCTTTCATATTTCCTGTTTAGTTCAATGATTTTGGTCTTGACATATTGAAGCAGCGCTTCATCTTCAGCCATTATTTCCTGTTTGGCATCTTTGAAATCCGTTAATAACGCAAAAGAGAGATTCTCATTGCGGTTTGCAATAAAGCGTACTTCAATGCTTTCAATAAGATCTTCAATCTCTGCCCCGTTATTAAGCATTGTTGGTATTACAACCATTGTCCGATATTCTTCCGGTATGCCTTTTGAAAAGTCCATTCTGGGCAGAAGACAAGGCTGGGTAAGCAGCGTAGTAACCCAGTTAATAATTGACGTAATTAACTGGCCTGTACCTAAAAATAATATAATCCCAAAAACCCATAGTATCCAATGCCTGACGCCTTCTTCATGTGCTTTTTCAATAAGGCCCCAGCTTAAAAGTATAGTGAGCAGATTTATCGATCCGGCATAAACAAAAAGAGGAACTTTATTTACAAATCTCCTGCAACTTTCTACGAAATTGATGTGCACGTGTGCCGCCTTTTCAAGAATGAGAACTCCTTTACCATTAAGATAATAACCTACATGGCTCTTCTTTTCATCAAAATCGTTTTGCGCATTTTTGCCTGCATATTCGATAGCGATTGCAGCAACTTCCTGCTCCGATAATTTACTCTTTTTTGCAATTTTTTCAACAATATGCCTGTATTGATCCCTGGTGTAAAAATCCATTTTGCCATAAACGCTATCCTGCGAAAGAGTTCGCTCTACTATGCTATTCAACTCGACGAACTCACGCCAATCTGTTGTGCTTAAGAAACGCAAACTGCTTATGCTGTTCCTTATAGATACCTGGTCTGCTGCCTGTTTTTGACTTTCAGCCTGAATCATAACTTCGCCACTCAATCCCTCTTCAGTAAGATGCTGCTCCATCCAGTTGATTGCAAGAGTAAGAGCGCTGCCCTTCTCCTGCAGCTTTCTTGATAGTTCAGCAACAAAAGAACTTTGCATCGGAGGTTTTGACCTTGCCATATCGGCTATTACCAATACTAAATTCTTAGGATTTTTTTCAGCTGTTTCCATCATTTCTTTAGCCCAATATGTTGCCAATATTTTGTTAGCCATATCAATAGATATTTGGACACACAGGCGCCGAAGATTTTCCAATAACGCAAGCCTTAACATAATAGGAAGCGCCCATAATTCCCCCAGTTGCAGGAACTTTATTGATTGATAACTTTTAATAAAACCAGAAAGGCTGTGAAGATTGATATGGCCATCGCTGTGAGAAACGATTTCGACGGCTATATCATAAATGCGTGGCAAACCTGCTGAAGCACCTTTTAGAAGCTGGGGTAATTCCTTGCTGTAATCCCTGGGCAAATGTTTTTTTGCAATATATACTTGTTCTTCAATAAGATAAAAATTGTCCAGCAACCATTCTGCAGCGGGTACTATGCGGGTATTCGATCTTACAGCCTCGGTTAAATTCTCATGGACCTCCAATAATATTTTTTCATTTTCATCGAGCCGCTTCAGCAAGTTTTCAGCAGTATTCCTGGCAAGCAAAGTATGTCTTTCTGCAAGGGATAAAGCGTATTTTTCAAGCTGCTCTTCCGTAAATAATTCTGATCTCAGGGGAAGCTTTTCCTCGGGAGTATTACCATTAAGGCTATCACCAAAAACAGGTTGGATCAGATTTTTTTTTAAGGCAGCAATTGCTTCGGGAAGTATTTTAAAAATTTCTTTTGCCTTATTTTCTTTTTGGGTTAAGCTCATTTACAATAATTATTTCGCCTGGAGTGTAAGTTATACAAAAATACAGCTGTAAAACATTGAAAAGGTCTGCTATTCGTTTTAGGAGGCTGCTAAAAGTTTTGCTGTTGGCGTTGTTGATGTCGCCAAATTTATAATATCATTATAAGCGCTGCTGTCCGTGCCTAAACTATAACCTTCAATATCACGTTGGTTTGGAAACTGGTATTTGAAATTCGTTCAGCCGAAACCACTGCTAAATTTATAATTAATTGTTCATTGTGGGTGTTCTTCATTCGCAAGCCCACATCAACCAAAAACAACCGGGCGGTATGGGGATGCAAAAGAATAAACATTAATAAATATTCCAGCGTTTTTTGATGATCTTAATAAAAACCTTACTTTAGAATGGTAATCCGATAACTATCGGATGCATTGACGCACTCTCGCAACCTTCAAATTAAAATTAAGGAATTTATAAAAATTGAGAAGTGTCGTGTAATACATCAATACTAAATGTTGACGTAATTAGCAAACTTCAAACATTTCAATATTCGTAATGCTAGATTTATCATAATATCTGCATTTGACAATTCTACGAAGTTTTTGATAGCTCCTAGACACACATTTACGAGGGCTAAGACTATGTCTACAAATCGGGTACAACAAATCTGGTTGTCGCTGTGAAACGACATTGAGTCCAGAAAAAATATGATCCTCAAGCATTATTTAAAAGCTATCAGCATTAAACTGACAATGGCTATGCTGCTAACAAAAATATTTGCAATAGTAGGGTGCGACGTAACGCAACATCCACAGGAGTAATTCTATTCAGTTTTAGTTATCGGCAGATAGTATGCTGTTGAACATTTGTAGTTAACTTCGGCAACAAAAATAAATCAGCTTCGGTATAAGCGTGACGAGTTTCGATGCCCTGCCATCGCAAATACCTAACGGTTATGTCAACATCATAAAACAACAAACATTCACACAAAATGAAAAAGACATCATTAGTAGTTTTAGTTATTACAGCATCTTTTCTTTCAGGTTTCGCGTTTAAGACAATAATATCTAAACAAAAAAAATACAACAACAATGAAAAAAGTAACAGGCATTGGTGGCATTTTTTTTAAATGCAAAGACCCAAAGACAATGAATGAATGGTATAAAACACACCTTGGGTTTGACACAAGCCCGTATGGAACAACTTTTGAGTGGTATGAAGGTGCAGACAGCACAAAAAAGGGACAAACACAATGGGCTCCGTTTCCCGAAACAACAAAATACTTTGAACCTTCAACAAAGGACTTTATGATAAACTATAGAGTTGAGAATATAGAAGCTCTTGTAGAGCAACTTAAAAATGAAGGAGTAACAATTGTAGACAAAATTGAGCCTTCTGAATATGGCAAATTTGTTCATATTATTGACGTTGAAGGCAACAAGGTTGAACTTTGGGAGCCTAATGATTGAGCAGGATGAATATAGTTGGTGAACGAACAAAATGATGAGCTGCAAAAAAACTGCCGCCAATAAGGTATGCAGTGGAAACATGACAGAGGAAAAAGCAGCTACGCATGTTCGTTAGTGGCGAGCATTAAGTAGCATCAAATTAATAAAATGGCTGACTTTAAACTAAGACCCTGGAACGAAAATGATATTGAGAGCCTGGTTAAGTGCGCAAACAATTTCAATATCGCAAAAAATATGACCGATGGTTTTCCTTTTCCTTACACGATAGCAGACGCTAAAAAATTCATTGAATATTCATTACAGGATAATCCTGTACATATTTTCGCTATTGAGGTGCATAAACAAGCTGTCGGTGGAATCGGCATACATCCACAAACAGATATTTATAGAAAAAATGCTGAATTAGGTTATTGGCTGGCTGAAGACTATTGGGGAAAGGGAATTGTGACAAAGGCAATTAAAGAAATAAATGAGTTTGCGTTTAAGACATATGATATTAACAGAGTTTTTGCCAGGCCATTCAGTTCTAATGTTGCATCTCAAAGAGTATTGGAAAAGGCAGGTTTTATTTTAGAAGGCCGTTTTGAAAAGACAATTTTTAAAAACGGGGAATATTTAGATGAATTAATTTATGCCCTGAGAAAGGAGTAGAATAATCTCTTACCAACAAGCGGCTTGGAACAGAAATAAAAAATATGTTATTACGAAATAAAAAATAGCCATTGTTGTTCAACAAAAAAATAAACAAAAGAAATTATGTATTTACTTCACGGAAAATTAAATGCAAAAACGGGATATACAGACGAGCTTGCAAACATTTTATTAGAAGCATCTAAGCTTGTATCAACTGCAAAAGGTTGTAAACTCTATGTAATCAGCAAAGACCAAAGCGACTCAAATGCTATTTACGTAACAGAAATTTGGGACAGTAAAGACGACCACGATAATTCGCTAAAAGTGGAAGGAGTAAGAGAACTTATAATGAAAGCAATGCCAATTCTTGACGGACAACCGACCAAAGGACAAGAACTTGAAATTTTAGGTGGGGCAGGAATATGAACCTGCCTGCCGCTAACAAAATCCAAATGTAAACAACAGGTGTAAACAACAGTGACACTTTTAAAGTGTCTGACACCTTGCTGATACACCGCCGTTGTTGCGGAAAATGTTTTAACTTGGAAGTGGAAGATCAATTAATCATGACACAAATTTTCACACTAATTACCGGCGCTACCGCTGGCATAGGAAAAGAACTCGCCATTTGCTGCGCTGAGCGAAATTTCAACTTACTTTTAATTGGATTACCCGGGTCAGGTTGTGCGGAATTCGCTGAAGAACTACGGGGTACCTATGGTATTATAGTTGATTTCTTTGAGGTTGACCTTTTACAGCCAGGATCATCAGAACACTTATTGAAATGGTGTTTGGATAAACAATACAGGGTTGATAAATTGATCAACAATGTTGGCATGGGCGGAAGGAGTCGGTTTGAGGATTTAACCGGCCCGGAGATAGAAAAAATGATTCTTCTCAACACCGTTATTCTTGCGACGATCACGAATTTACTCATCCCGATACTCAAAAAGGAACACCCGGCCTATATCTTAAATGTGAGCAGTACGGCTGCCTACTTTAGCATTCCCGAAAAAACACTTTATTCGGCAACAAAGGCGTTTGTAAATACTTTCTCACACAGCCTTCGGAACGAACTTAGTGGTACCGGAATCTCGGTATCTGTGTTGTGTCCCGGCGGATCGCATCACAAAGTTGATCCTGTAGTAAAAGCAAAAATAAACGTCTTTTATTCGCGCCTCTTACATGAAACGCCGCAACTTATCGCCAGGAAGGGAATTAAAGGCATGCTGGAAAGAAAAAAAATAATCTTTCCCGGTATCGTTACAAAAGCGTATGTGTTGGGCGACAGAATAGTTCCTTCTGCCATTGCTGACTATCTTGTAAACAGGATATTTCTAAAAAATCATAAGCTTCAAGATACCAGAAAGCGCAAACTATTAGCCGGCATGTACATTACAGCAGCGGCTTCTCTTCTCCTGTTATTACTGTTTGCTTTTCTGCCCAAACATTATATCGGTGATGCTGGTAAACCGCTGAAAAAGTCAGGCTATTATAAAGTGAATGCAATCTCTCAAAAGCATTCTATATCGGCTCTTGCTATTTTGGAGAACTCAGAAACGGTCTACGTAACAACAGACGGCAAGGTGTATCTGTATAATCTAAAAAATCAACAGATCGAAAAAGAAATCAGCTTGTCAAAGAACGGATCATTTCAGGGAATTTCTTTCTACAAGGGCGTTTTTTACCTGCTTCGTAATGATGGCTTTATCATTGCGTTGAAGGACCTGGGTGGCGGTCAGTATAAGATGATAGAATATAGTATTCCTGGTATTCCACCTGGCAGTGCAGATCATTTTCAAGGCCTTTACCTGGATACATTTAATAAACGTTTACTGATTAATATCAGTCCGGATGCAACAAAACCCGGTGCCATTGGTGTACTCGGTTTTGACCTTATTAATAATGTATTTATCAAACCGGGACTCTCGGATACTAACCAATTCTGATCAGCTATATGGAAAAAGCTTTTGTTACTGGTGCAACGGGGTTTATCGGCAACCGGTTATCGCTTGCGCTTGCAGAATCAGGCGTTGCGGTTCATGCACTCGTCAGAAATCCCGCGGCCGCATCGCAATTACAACATCCCAATATAACAATATTTAAAGGAGACCTGCTGAATGTTTCAGCCATACAAGAGGCCATGGACGGCTGTCAGCAGGTATATCACCTGGCGGCATTAGCTAAAATGTGGGTTAAAGATAAGCATGATTATGAACTGGTGAATGTTACCGGCACCCAAAATGTACTGAATGCTGCGCTTCGGTTTAAGGTGGAGAAAATGATCTATGTTTCTACAGCCGGTATGCTCCCGCCATCAGAAAATAGTGTCACTAACGAATTATCGGGAAGGCGGCCTGAACTATATACCGGTTATGAACGAAGCAAGGCCGCGGGAGAAGATGTTTGTCTAGACTTCATAAAGAAAGGCTTGCCGGTTGTCATCCTTTATCCAACTAATGTTTTCGGGCCGGGCCCTATAGACGACTGTAACAGCTCTACATTAATGATGCGTAATTTTATTAGCGGCAAATGGCGCTTCATTCCCGGAAATGGAAAGGGCGTGATGAACTATGTTTTTATTGACGATACGGTAAACGGTATTATATCGGCAATGCAGCATGCAGCGCCAGGTTCCCGTTACATCATAGGCGGACAGGATGCCAGCTACGATATTTTTTTTGAAATCCTGCAAAAGGTGACCGGCATCGATCGCAGGTTGTATCATATTCCCTATCGTTTAATCCGGGCAGCAGCGTGGCTTGAAACTAAAAGAGGCAGGTTGTTAAAAATTCGCCCCTTTGTTACTACTGAATGGGTAAAGAAACTGCCTTATAACTGGTCTAAAGATATAAGCATGGCACGTAAGGATTTAAATTACGATCCCATTACGTTGGAAGAAGGTATTCGATTAACGACAGCATGGCTTTATAGTACCGGGCAAACGAAATAGTCTTAAAGCAGCTACGAACGGTAAATCAACCAACTTTACCCTATTCTATATAAACGCCGGCATAAAAATAATTCAACCTATGACTTTTTGAATTGCGAAATATGATTTGGTAGAGTGTAGGGTTCGTACAATATTTGTTGTTAGGCGCTTTTGACACACTCTATGTAACCGTAAAACGTATTCGTTCTCACACTTTATGAAGAAATATCTTTTTATACTTTTCCTATCATTTTCATCATTAGGTGTGTTGGGACAGACTCAAAAGAGTACAAAAGTATTGCTCTCAATAAATGATTGTAGGATTAATGAACCTTATCATGGATATCGTTCTGACACAATTTTATTTTATAAACTTCCTGAAGACGTTCTTGTTTTAAAAATAGTTCCCAGACTTTATAAAACATTCCCACTAGAACTAGAAAATATCCCAATTGCAGAATATAAATTGAAATACAAAAATAGTTTCGAACAAGATGTTATTGATACAATAAACCTAAACGAACAAGACATTAATAATGTAACACTTTGTACTAACACACTTTTAAACTATAATAAAAACACATTGTCAGAACTTCAGGATAACGATAGTATTTTAATAAATTTTCATTCCGAAAGTTGCTTTGGCAGTAATGCAATGAGAATTGTAATATTTAAGAAAACGGACAAATTCATAGCCTCCCTTTACAATATTTCACAGAACTATAAATTAAAAAAGCATAAAATCTCTTTCTCTAATAAAATTATTTCCATTGTAAAAACAATGGAATTGACTCAAGCAAATCTTAACGACTTTATTAAATTTGAAAATGAAATAAAGCATTGTTGCTCTTCCCCAACAGTCGCTGTCTATAAAAGCCACACACCGCCGTTGTTGCGGAAAATATTTTAATTTGGAAGGCCAGCAATGTTCAAAAGCAATGCATTTTAATTTGAAACTTTTTTCTAATTTTAATGTTATAATTAAAACAAAAAGAAATGGCAAACGTATCAATCTATCTGAACTTTGCAGGAAATGCGGAAGAAGCATTTAACTCTTATAAAAAGATTTTTAAGACTGAATTTTCCACTCCCCTTATGCGTATGGGTGATATGCCAACACAACCCGGTATGCCCGCCCTTTCCGAGACAGACAAAACGAAAGTAATGCATGTGGCATTACCTATTCTTGGCGGAACACAAATTATGGCAACTGATGTGCTTGAAAGTATGGGACATAAACTTGTAGAAGGCAATAATGTTACCATCAGTTTAAATCCAGATACAAAAGAAGAAGCAGACCGATTGTATAGCGAACTTTCTCAAGGTGGAACGGATGGCGTTGCACCTCATGATGAATTTTGGGGTTACTGGGGAACTTGCAAAGACAAATTTGGAATTCGCTGGATGTTCAATATTACAAATCAACAGAACTAAAAAACATTCCGGTAAAACATCGCTGCCAACAGAGGCATTGCCGCAATTGGCGGACAATAAAGCCACACACCGCCATGGCGTGTTCACGCAGATTGATCTGCCAGTTGCTTATCCCTTCCCTTGCATTTATACTTTTCATTTTATCGTAATTCCTCCTTATAATAATTTACTTCTGTCACCGTTATGTAATAAAATCAGCTACCTTAAAGGAACTCCTTCCAATAAAATGGTAGCAAATAACTTTCCCATTAACATCGTTGTAGCCGACAGCAACATTATTACCCTTAATGGCCTCGAGGTTACGCTTAATGACCAACCCTCCTTAACAGTTGTAGGAAAAGCCAATGATTTTGAAAACCTCCGCAGCCTTGCCTATACCAAACAGCCCGAAATAATTATTACAAATTGCAAGCTGCCCGGCATAAACGAACCTGCAAATATCCAGGCGCTTTGCAACGAAAGCAATGCCGCCGTTATATTATACGAGCATAACATTAATGCCCAATACCTGCCTTTTTATACCAGCAAATTTGTTCAGGGCATTATATGCAGGCACCACAGGTATATTGATTTATTAATGGACGCCATACACACCGTATATGCCGGCAGGCATTACCAATGCCCTGCCACAAAGAGGTTCTTTGGCAATAATACCCGCAGAATAAAAAGAATTTTAAGCCTGTTCAGCAGCAGGGAAATGGAAGTGTTGCAACTGATAAGTGAACAGAAGACCACACTGCAAATTGCCAAACTCATTTTTGCCAGCAAAGATTGTGTGGAATCTATCAGGAGGAGATTAATACAACGCACCACCTCAAAAAACATAATCGGCGTTATACAATTTGCCATAAAATATAATATTATTAGCCTGGAGACATTAAATGGATAATTGATAATTGATAATGGATAATTGAAAATTGAAAAGCCAGACATCTAAAAGATATAGACTCTTTACAACCGTAGAGACGTCATTGCGAGGAGGAGGCACGACGACGAAGCAAACTCCCTGAAGAAACATTCAATACGTTTATAAAGTTTCGAAACGAATACTTCCACCGCAACTACTCTTAATGAGATTGCTTCGTCGCCGCAGAATTTATTCTATTGAAAGTTTACCCCGGGCTCCTCGCAATGACGTTCGTGCGGATGAATGCTTATTTGTTTTTTTCCTTCTTCCTGGCCGGTGTCCTTCACCGGACATTTTAGTTGGGCACCGATGTAACTATGATAATGAAATTGCTAGGGCATAACGATTTAAAAACCACGTTAAGATATTTACATGTTACGAATCGGGATATGTTGCAAATAATAAGCCCGCTTGACAATTTAAAGTTGAAATAGCGAAAGTTGTATTTGCGAAAGTTTTTCTAAGCCCAAAAACTTTCGTTTTATTTTATATGTTGTTGACTTTTATAGAGATAAAAAAATTGTCAATATTTTGATGGGCAAAAAACTTTCGTATATTTATGAGTTATAGCGCATTTTAGACGAACAAACATATGGGATTAATTCCACCAATATTCATCGACTGCGTTGTTGCAATGGGGACAACAGTCGAAGGACAAACTAAATGGGTAGGGGACAGGCTTTCTATTCGGTAAATTACATGAAAAGACTCCCGACGGGACAAATAAATACATTGTTTACCTTGTTACTAACAAACATGTTCTTAAAATCTTGACTTAATTTTAGTTCGTTTCAATCCACAGACAGACCAATCCGCAAAAGATTATCCAGCTCCTTTAAAAGATAAAGACGGAAATTTATTATGGACAGGCCATCCTGACCCTGAAATAGATGTAGCAGTGTTAAGCGTTAACATTGGAAACGTTCGGACGGAAGGAATGAAGTGTTCCTTTTTTGAATCAGACAAACACACGTTGACAGTAAAAGAATTAATTGAAGACGGTGCGACAGAAGGTGATTTCACATACGTTCTTGGCTTTCCAATGGGTATTGTTTCTAAAGACAGGCAGCATGTTTTTGTTAGAGGTGGTGTAATTGCAAGAATTCGTGACCTATTTGAAGGTAGAGGAAAAGACTTTGTAGTTGACGCTCCTGTTTTCCCTGGCAATAGCGGCTAACGAGCAATTTCTAAACCGGAAATTACAAGTATAGGGGGACAAAATCTTCAAACAAATCCAGACTCATCGGAATTGTAAAAAGTTATATCCCTTACATTGACGTTGCTATTAGCCAGCAGACAAATAGACCAAGAATAACATTCGAAGAAAATTCAGGACTAACAAAAGTTGAACCTGTTGACCATATTGTTCAGACAATCGAAGTAGTTGAAAATAAAAATAAAAACGCCCTCATTGACGTAAGGTGACCTTAGCTCAAGCGTCCGCTTATGCAGTTAATATAAAAGAGATTTGAATTATATTTACTTAACTTTCAATTACGTTTATGCTTGACTGTTACGTAGATGAAATTAGAAACAAATGAATGAAAATGTATTTATGACTGGCACAAGCGGACGCTTGCGCCAACAACGGGGGGAGTGCGTTGTGACATTCACTGTTTAACAGAACATTCCTAAATGAAGCATTTAAAAATAATTCTCTTTTTAAGTTTGGTTACTTTCTCTAAGGTAACTTTTGAGCAAGTCATTAAGAATAGTAGCGGTAAAAGTAAATAATGAAAATTGCCATTTTAGGGTGACACGATGAAACAGACTATTTACATATTGACATTGACTTTGGAACTTTTGAGTTGCGGCAACCAAACCTCGGAAAAAACGACACTCAAAAATCCGGTTGACACTTTACAATCTGTTTCCGCTAACAAACAACAGCAGCACATTTACATTAAAGACAAATCACAATACGACCAGACTTTTATTAACGGACTATAGACGACAATGAACCTATAAAGCTCATTGACAACTATATTATAACTGGTAAGGACACAACATATTTTCCTATCGACCTTCCATTAAACAAAGAGATATATTTTAAAGGAATAAGAGCTGAACAGCATTTTTTACTTACTGTTAAGAGAGTTAACCAAACAAGTTTGACATACGATTTTGAAATCATCAAAGACAATGAAACGGTCGATTACAAAAGAGGGAAGGCGATATTAGGGTCAATGTTTTTCTTAGCATCAGAAAATGACGAAGACAGCCAAACAGGTGATGGGTATGGAAGCTGTGAATATCGGGACAAGGCAAACGACTGTTGGTTTGCAATAAGAATTGGAATTGGTAAAGACGACAACGGAAAGCAAAGGGGAATGTCTAATGACGGTTGCAACGACAAAAGCAAACAAGCTTTAAATTTAGACGAATGCCCAACTAAGGGCAGAATAAAAACGGCAGATAACATTGGGTTTTATGCAAGTTGGGCTTGACCTTGTAACATCAGCTAATTGCAAATCCCAGCTTCAGTTCCAGCAGACGAATAACTATCAGCTTTTGTACTTAACTTCATCAATATATTGTCTTGTCCTGAAATAGGTTGACTAAAAATCAACCAAAAATGGATTTGAAAGAACAAATTATTTTAGAGTATTTACAACAAGGTTGTGGATACAGAAAACTGCAGGGCAAGTATGGCATCAGCCGAACTACTATTTGCAAAATGGGTACAAATATACCAGGGGGTACATGGTTTGGAGCGTACCCTAAAGCAGCAAAATCATTATCTTAGAGATATGGATGATCCACACAAAAAACGACTGCCGAAAGCAAGTCCTTCTGCTACAGATTTAGAAAAGAAAATAGCTGCCTTAGAAAAGCAGTTGCAATGGGAAAAGCTGCGTGCCGATGCATTGGATACGCTGATAAATGTAGCTGAAGAAAAGCTTCATATCTCTATCAGAAAAAAGCCTGGAAGCCCACAGTCCGGGAAGTAAAAAAGGTAAACCCGTTTGTAAGTTTGAAAACGATTTGCCGACTGCTGGGCCATAC
>CAWBII010000018.1:0-158111 GCA_963788795.1 uncultured Chitinophagaceae bacterium | reverse complement strand
CAGTGGTTCGTGAACAAGATACACTTCCTTGGCCCCTGCCTGTTCGGCGCTGTCTCTCACAGCACGTTTCTCCACTTCGGTAATGCTGCTGGGTATGCAGATCATCATACGCCAGCCCGGGGCAAACAAAGATTTTTTAGGGTTGATTTTTTTTATCATTTCCCTCATCATCAGTTCTGCCGCATTAAAATCTGCGATTACGCCATCCTTTAGCGGGCGGATGGTGCGAATACTTTCATGAGTTTTCTCATGCATCATCAAAGCTTTTTTGCCAACGGCCAATACATTTTTGGGATTGTTGCGGTCTAAAGCAATAATAGATGGTTCGTTTACAACAACCTCGTCGTTATAAATTATCAGTGTATTTGCTGTGCCAAGATCAATGGCTATTTCCTGCGTGAAGAAATTTAAGAAGTTCATGGGTTAAAAGAATTCAAAAAACGTGCTATTCATGCGAAGGTGTAGGAATTTGTATGATTAACAAGAAAAAAGATTAAGATTTATGATTTTAGATTATACCCGGAAAGGCAACATCGCTAAGGCAGCGATATAACTTTTATACTTTTATAGTATGACGGGGACCTGAAACCCGATGATAAACAAATCATCAAACTTTTACAGAGCCACTCTTAATATATAAGCTAACGGAGACGGGTATGCGTAAAATTATATGTTGTTATGTATCGTGCCGGACTATTTTTGCATGGCTAAAAAGTGCATCAAAAATTACGTTTACAAGGTTAATGGCACATCTTCTCCTTATACATAAAGCAGTTTTAATTATGTAACAGCTTTACAGATTTTCCTTTTAGTTTTCCACTAAGCCCGAAGAGCCATATGATCCTTTGTTATCGTATGTGAATTATTATTTCGGGAAGCGATAGTACTTGCGTTTTTTTCGTCGGGTTTGTATCCGGGGCTTTGTCATATCTTAGCCATTATCCACTGAACCGCCGTTATGGGCTAAAATAATTTTTTCATTATTAATTATTATTCTATATTTATATTCAATCCTGCCCAAACGAATACTGCTGCCAGCCTCCCATTTTTTTATAACCTTTAAATCTTTTCGATGAAGCAATTTAAATTTTTATCATCGGCTGCTATTATTATGCTGATGCTATTTTCCTGTAATTCGGGTAGCAACGACTCAACTACCACTACCAGCACGGATTCAACCATGAAGGATTCGACCGTTGCTGTGACACCACCTCCGCCCGCAACTCCTGCGCCGCCTGCCATGACTATGCTAATAAAACAAAAAGTAGCCAATTTTGCTAAATGGTTTCCCGGCTACGAAGCCCATGATTCTGCAAGAGTTGCTAGCGGGCTACACAATTTTGTGGTGGGAAGGGGTATTAAAGACAGCAACATCGTAATGGTGGCTTTACATGTGGATGATACAGCTAAAGCAAAACAATTTGCCATGTCGCCAGGGCTCATGGAAGTCATGAAAAAAGCAGGTGTAATTGGCAAGCCAACATTTTTCTATACGATAAATAGATTTCACGACAGTACAACAGATGCATCTACCGAAAGAGCAATAATTAATTTCAAAGTAAAAGACTACGACGCCTGGAAAAAAGTATTTGATGGCGATAAGCAGGATAGAATGAATGCTGGAATTACCGACAGGGCCATCAGCCAGTTTATTGGCGATCCTAGGATGGTATCATTGGTAGTGGCGATATCAGATATGAAAAAAGCAGGAGATTTTATGAATACAAAAGAACTGAAACATAGAATGGACTCAGCGGGTGTGGTAGGTGCTCCGGATGTTTTCTTTTATCATGTAGTAAAACAATATCAATAACCCCGGGTCTCAACCGGCAAACTATTATTTTCAGCCGGGTTCCTTTCGGGGAACCCGGCTTTTCTTTTACTATGCCAATAAATTATTCTAACGGCAACCTTGCAGTGCAACCTATATTTTGTATTATTATAGCCAGGTTTAAAAAGGCGACATGATCCCTCTATTTGACGATAATTCTGACAGGAAAACTTTCCCTCTTGTGAACTATATTTTTATTGCCATTAACATTATTGTTTTTATTGTATACCAGAAGTTCGGGCATGATTTAGATTTTACTTATAGCTATGCTACCGTGCCTGCAGAAATACTAACGGGCCATGATATCGTTACTCCATCTTCAACTATATATGATCCGTCCAGCGGCCAGGATATAATCTTTCCGGGACTGGGCGTAACTCCTATTCCTGTATGGCTTACATTAATTACCTCAATGTTTATGCACGGAGGCCTTGCTCATCTTGGAGGCAATATGTTATACCTGTGGATATTTGGAGATAACCTCGAAGATAAAATGGGACATATCAACTATTTTTTCTTCTACCTGTTATGTGGCGTTATAGCATCGTTAGCTCATGTGTGTACCAGTATTCTTTTCAGTGCAAATTCTTTGGCTCCCAGCCTTGGGGCATCCGGCGCTATCTCCGCAGTAATGGGTGGTTATATATTACTTTTTCCATCAAAGAGAATCACGGTATTATTCATTATATTTTTTATTCGTGTGCCGGCATTTATTGTTCTTGGTTTATGGATATTGTTACAGGTAGCCAGTGGTACAGGATATCTTGGCGGAACTGAAGTGACCGGTGTTGCTTATGCTGCTCACATAGGCGGTTTTTTTGCAGGAATTTTATTGGTGAAAAAGTTTATTCCGAAACAAAGACTATAATTCTTTCCTGCATCGCGCTATTTCCTCCGAACGGTTTTTTTACCGCTCACACAAGAAAAATTTCATTTCATCTATATCTTTCTTTACAGGGTCAATAATAGAAATATTTTTGTGCCCTTTTAAACCCGTGCTCCCAAAACTCATAATTTATGAAACATATAATTACCATAATACTACTCACATTTTTTGCAGCATCTTCATTTGCTCAAAATCCCGCACAGGTATCGGGAAAGATAACAGGAGATAATGATAAGCCACTTTCGGAGGCAACAATTACCTTATTAAAAGCAAAAGATTCTTCCTTATTTAAAACCGCTCTAACCAATAACAATGGAGTTTTTAAAATATTATCTGTAAAGCCCGGCAGTTATTTTATTACGGTAACCTCTGTTGGATATACCAAAAAATCTTCCGGAACTTTTACCATCGCAGAGGGTCAGGATTATACTGCTACACCAATGGCATTACTGCACAGCGCCACTTCGCTGGAAACTGTTACCATCCAGGCTAAAAAACCTTTGATAGAAGTAAAGGCTGATAAAACAGTGTTTAATGTGGAGAACAGCATCAATGCCACCGGAAGTAATGCATTCGAGCTTTTACAAAAATCGCCCGGCGTTTTAACCGATAAAGATGATAACATTTCCATGATGGGAAAGAACGGCGTTAAAATTTATATTGATGGAAAACCGACACAAATGGCCGGTGCAGACCTGGCTGCCTACCTGCGTTCCATTAATTCAGCAGATATAGAATCAATAGAATTGATAACCAATCCCTCGGCAAAATATGATGCGTCCGGTAATGCTGGTATTATTAACATCAGGCTAAAAAAGAATAAGAATTACGGAGCCAATGGTAATGTTGCAAGCGGAGTAGCATTTGGGCATACTCCAAAATATAATAATTCATTGAGCTTAAACTACCGGAATAAAAAGATAAACCTGTTCAGTAATTACAGCAATAATTTTGGGGATTACAGAAACCTGTTCAATTTGTACCGGGTTCAAAATGATACAACGTATGACCAGCACAGTGTTAATATGAACCACAATGTAAGTAATAACGTAAAAGCCGGCATTGATTATTCTATTAATTCTAAAAACGTTATCGGGGTAATGGTGACTGCCAATTTTAATAATAGCGATAACAGCAACAATAGCAACACGGTTATCAGCCCCAACAATACAGGCGTACCCAACAGGATTTTATACGCAAGCAACGACGCGTCGGGCACCCGGAATAATATTGACTATAATATCAATTACCACTTTGCAGATACTTCCGGAAGAACCCTGGACATAGACGCTGATATGGTAAATTACCGGCGCAGGGGAAGTAACTATCAGCCCAATTACTACACAGACCCAATCACAGGCGATTTGCTGGAGGAAAATATTTACAGTAGTAATACACCCACTGATATTGATATTTATACGGCAAAAATTGATTATGAACAGCCTTTTTATAAAGGAAAATTAGGCTTTGGCGGCAAACTAACTGATGTGAAAACCAAAAACACCTACGATTTTTATAATGTGTATGGTGGCACTCCAATAAAAGATATGAATCTGAGTAATAAATTTAATTACGATGAAAATGTAAAAGCTTTATATATAAATTATAACCGTGCATTTAGCAAAAAAACCACGATCCAGGCCGGTGTACGTATGGAAAATACTTCAAGTGAAGGAGATTTGATAAGTGCGGTTCCACAGCCCGATGATACAGTAAAGCGTAACTACACAGACTTTTTCCCGAGTGGTGCTATCACCTATGTACTTAACCAAAAAAACACCCTTAACTTAAGTTACAGCCGGCGTATAGACCGCCCCAATTACCAGGATTTAAATCCTTTTGAAGATAAGCTGGATGAATTAACCTACAGGAAAGGGAATGCTTTTTTAAACCCGCAGTATACTAATAGCTTCAAGCTTTCACATACTTTTTTATATAAGTATGTTACTTCTTTAAGTTATAGCCACATTAAAGATTACTTTGCGCAGATTATTGACACAGTAGAAAACAAAACTTATATTACTCAAAAAAACCTGGCGCAACAGGATATATTCAGTCTCAACTTTAGCGCACCGGTAACCATTACCAAATGGTGGACTTCTTTTGCAACACTTAATGCGTATCATTCTGCTTACAAAGCTGATTTTGGTGATGGTAAAATAATAAATGAGAATGTAGATGCTTTCTCTCTTTACATGCAACAATCTTTCTCCATAAAGAAAGGGCCTACTTTTGAGCTGACAGGGTTTTACAATTCACCTTCTGTATGGGGAGGAACTTTTAAAAGCAGCGCTATAGGTTCTGTTGACGTAGGGGTGCAACAAAAATTATTTAAAGGAGCCGGAACTATAAAAGTAAGTTTTACTGATGTGTTCAATACGTTGCATTGGAAAGGTGTAAGCGATTACGGGGGAAGCCATCTTGTGGCGAGTGGGAATTTTGAAAGCCAGCAATTAAAAATAAACTTTTCATTCAGGTTTGGTAACAGCCAGGTAAAAGCAGCCAGGCAAAGAAAAGCAGCGGCTGACGAAGAGAATAAAAGATTGAATAGTTCCGGCGGAATTGGTCAGTAAGTTAGAGAGAATGCGGCATGTTATTTTGCAAAAAGAATTAGTGTGCCGGCGGTGTTTTATGTATGTCTTGTCCTAAAAATCATTATTCGTCAGCGAAATTTTAAAACGATAGAAGCAACAGCTTAAGATGTTAACGCACTTTAGAGGAAACTTGCCTGTCGGGTTTCCCCAAATTTAAATAACCCTCTGTTTTGTAAGAGCAGGAAGAATCCCTTAGCCCGTTCATCTGGCCATAATTATGCTCAAGAGAAGCCATATTCAAAATTAAATCACATTTTTTTCGTTATCTGGGAGACAAATGATGCCGGGCGCTGTTTAGTTTTTATAAAGCAGTTATGAATTTGACAAGAGTTTTGTCCAGCCGAAGAAACACACCAGGGTTATTGCTTCACCGAACAGATTATCTTATTATGAAGTTTTCTTTTAGAAAATTGCCCCTTACCTATCTGTTGCTGTTAACAGGCATCATTCCGTTACTGGCATTGTTGTATGTACCAGGTCAATTGTATTTAGAAAAAGAAAACAGGGTATCACTTTTGTCAGGTTATAACAGTCACATTCAGGAATCCGGTGATTTGGCATCTTTAAGGGACGAGCTGGGAGTAGAGGCGGAATATAGCCTGGAGTTTGCTTTGAATAAAGGACGTTACAGCGATTTGGTTATTCAAAGAATCAGTACAGACAGGTGGATACACAAATTGGAAAAAAGCGGGGATACTTCTCTCACCAATTTTCTAAAATATACGCTTCATAGCGGGCTCATTTCAGCGAGGACAGCGCTGGAAGGTGAGGCAGGCATTGATGTTCAAAGTATAATGAATTTTTATTATGATGCCATTTGGCAACTCAACACTATCCATTCTATTGCCACATCCAATAAGGCCATGCTGCAGCCTTTAAACGCGGCAGTTGAATCGCAAAGGCTGCTTTTTGAGATGGAGATATGGTTGGCTCTGACGCGAAATAAAATTTATATATCCTTACGTACGGCTCATGATACACCGGCTATAGTTTCAACTGCCGGCAATGCCTGGCACACGCTCAAAACCTATGAAATCGCATTTTTAAAGAAGGCTCCGACACCTTTGGTAACAATGTATAATGATAAAGAGAATGCGGATTCATTGCAGCCCGCTTTTGATTACCTGAATTATGCAGTAATACATCATCAATTTGACAGTACCTATTCTGCCCGACAATGGTGGGTTGTAGCATCCGGCGGAATAAAAGTATTGCATAATCAATACCTAATTTCACAGCAACAGCTGCAGGCAGGGCTGAACGATATTTATGAAAGCGAGGTCAAAGCCAGGAATCTGACCTTACTTTTGTTGGGGGGAGTCCTGTTACTGATTGCAGGAATTTTTATATTATCTGTAAGAGCAGTGAATAAGAAACTGAAAAAGCTGCCGGCTGTATCCACAAAGGCATCTCCGGTAGAAGAAGGTACATCTGCTCACAACCCGCCAGAGGATAATGTGAACGATCTTATACTGGCAGCAATTTACAGGGCAGGTAAAACGAATGGGGCCACTTCACATGATGCCACAAGTGGCGTTAACGGACATGATATATCAATGGTAGAGCCCGGAGGCTACAATAATGTCGTACTCGCAACAAACGGTAAAATAGCAACTAATACGCAGGAAACAGGATGGAAAATAGATGAGACGCCCAACCCCCATGTTCCTTTAGACTTGAATAAACCACAGGAGAATACTGCAGGACCGGTGGATGATGACCTGGCAAATTATGCAATTCCAAAACTCGCAATTATGCCCGTAACTAACACTAATGGTTTAGGGAGCAAAGAAGAAGTGGCAAAGGAAAATATAGTTGCAAAAGCCGAACAGCGAACCGACAGCCTGACCAGCCAGATGAATGAACTTATGGATGCTGCGGCAATCGAAAACGGCAGGCTTATCTGTCATAAACATATTTTCAAATTAAATGACCTGGTATCTGAAATGGTGTATGAAACAGGATATGGGATACCGGCCTTTAAAGTTTCCCTGAGAAAAAATATCGCATTGAGTGTTTACGGAGATAGAGCGAGGATCGCCCAGGTACTTAGCAACCTGCTTCAAAATGCTATGGATCATTGTCCCGGATTCTGACAGTATTATCGTGAGCCTGGAAGAAAAAGGCCAAACCGCTGTATGTTCTGTAGAGGATTTTGGTAACGGGATTGCGAAAGATCAACAGGAGAAGATATTCGAAAAATTTTATCGGGTTAACAATACCAATGGGGTAAGCCACCCGGGCTTGGGGTTGGGACTGTATATCGCTATTGGAATTATAAAACAGCATCACGGACAGATGTGGGTGAAGAGTGAACCTGGTTTAGGCAGCACATTTTATTTTAGTTTGCCGACAAGTACAGCCTAACGGTAAGGGTTACACGCAGCGTCTCTTGCCAGCTTTGTACAACCTTCATTTAATTAAAGCCTGTTGTATTTTCTCTTAACAGGCATTCCTGCTTATTTATATGGTTCCTCTTAAACTAAATTTAGATTTAGAAAAACAAAACGTTTAAATACTTTTTTAAATTTTAATTTTAGTCTTTCTAAAAGCTTTGTATGTTTCACGTCCAAAACCTGTATTTATTTTTTATTGCTTCGCTGTTGCTAAATCTTACTCCGGGAAATGATATGATATATGTTGCTTCAAGAAGTATATCGCAGGGCATTAAAGCAGGAATAATTTCGGCGGCGGGTGTTTTCCTGGGTTGCTTTGTACATATTACTGCTGCTGTGTTTGGGCTGTCAATAATTATTATGAAATCAGCATTTCTTTTTGAGCTTATTAAATATGTTGGGGCTGCGTATTTAATTTATCTCGGTATAAAAGCTTTTACAACCAAATCAAACTTTAATAAAGAACTTACCACTTTACCAAAAGTTGATAAGTGGAAATTATTAAAGCAGGGAATTATTACCAATGCACTTAATCCCAAAGTGGCATTATTCTTTTTATCATTTCTTCCACAGTTTATACGAATTGATTCTTCACTTTACAAAGTACAGCTTTTTTCTCTTGGTTTGTGGTTCGCTGTGCAGGGAACGTTGGTTTTAATAATAGTTGCGTGGCTGCTTGGCAAGACAGGTAATTTTATAAAAAACAATCAAAAGTTTTGGCGGATACAGGAAAAAGTTACCGGCCTTATTTTAATTGGGCTGGGCATTAAAGTAGCGCTAACTTCAAAAAAGTAACATGAATTACTAATCAGGAATAAAGGTTTATTGCGGCCGAAACTATCTCATACTTCTTGCCGTAAATTATTATTTTCCTGGTAAGCTTTTACACAAGCTATTTAGTGCATATATGCATTGCCGTTAGTTTCATATTTTTTTAATAGTTTCTTTTGTACCCGCAATTTTTGGGTTTATAATTACTGTTAACGTTTGGTTATAGTGCATTCATCCAATTAAACATCCGTCTCAAATTAATATCCTACTACTGTTCTTTTTATTGATAACAATTTTAAATAATTAATCATGAAAAAAATTCTCCTTATTTCCGCAATTTTATTAAGTACCTATACCTACGAGGCTAATGCGCAGTTTAGTGTAAGCATTAATATTGGGAGCCAGCCTTCATGGGGCCCTTCCGGTTATAATTATGTAAATTATTATTACCTGCCCGATCTGGGCGTGTACTATGATGTGCCCCAGGGAATGTTTGTATATTTCGATTTAGGCCGTTGGAATTATGGCCGCTCATTGCCAGCAAGATATGGCCACTACGATTTGTACCATTCTTACAAAGTAGTAGTCAACGACCGTAATCCATGGTTGCGTAATGATTATTATCATTCTCATTATGCTTCTTATCGCGGTCGCTATCAGCCGATGATCAGGGGTAATCACGCCAATGAATATAGTGTAGAAAGAGAGCGTGGTAATAATAACAGATATGACAACAGGCATGACGATTGGAGCAAAAATAACAACCACGGAAATGATCATTGGCACGGACGCGACAATCATGGTAATCACTAATTTTATTTTCTTATTACTTTAAGCCGTTTCATTTAATGAAGCGGCTTTTTGTATTTCTATCTATTCAGCGCAGATGCTTTTAAGTATATTTATTCAATGAAAAGTATATACTTAATAGTCTTCTTATTTTCTGCAAACTCAATTTTTGCTCAAAAGATGATCGACCGTGACCCTGAAATTGCAACGATGGTTAGTGAAGTTTCTCCTGATTCGCTTCGATCATACATAAATACATTAGTTGCTTTTGGCACCCGCAATACATTGAGTGCACAATCAGATGCGAAAAAAGGAATCGGCGCTGCAAGAAACTGGGTGCTAAAAAAATTTAATGAGTTTGCACCGAATTCACAGGGAAGGTTAAACGCAATTATTGATACTACTACATTGCAGCCCGACGGTAAAAGAGTAAACACTCCCATATTTCTTGGAAATGTAGTTGCCACTCTAAAAGGAACAGACCCTAATGACAAAAGAATTTTTATAATAAGTGGCCATCTTGATTCAAGGAGAAGTGATGTAATGGATGTAACCGGCGATGCACCCGGTGCTGATGATGACGGAAGCGGAACTTCGGCTGTATTGGAGTGTGCAAGAATTATGAGTAAACATTCATTTCCGGCAACAATAATTTTTGTTGCCGTTAGCGGCGAAGAGCAAGGTTTGTTAGGATCAACATTTATGGCTGATAAAGCAAAAAAAGAAAACTGGGATATTGGAGCGGTTTTGAATAACGACATTATGGGAAGCAATAACAGTAATGAAACCAATATTATTGATAATACAAAAGTTCGTGTTTTTAGTGAAGGAATACCGGCGTATGAAACAGAAAAAAATATTAAAAGAATAATGGCGCTTGGTTTGGAAAATGATGGAAAATCGCGTCAGCTTGCCCGTTATGTAAAAGAAATTGGTGAGCGATATGTTGATAATCTTGAAGTGGTAATGATTTACAGAACAGATCGTTTTTTAAGAGGTGGCGATCATTTACCTTACTTAAAAAATGGGTTTACTGCGGTAAGAATTACGGAGATGAATGAAAATTATACAAGGCAGCACCAGGATGTTCGCACAGAGAATGGTATTGATTATGGAGATGTACCTGAGCATATAGACTATGAATATTTGAGAAAAAATACAGCAATGAATTTGGCTAATCTTGCGAATCTTTCCAAAGCCCTTTCTATGCCGGGGAGCGTAAAGATGGAAATAAAAAAATTATCAAACAGTACTTCTCTTTCATGGCTGGCGCCTGAAACAGGTAAAGCGAAAGGTTATTATATTTTAATAAGGGAAACTGCGAGCTCAGTATGGCAAAAGAAAATTTTTACAATCGGTACAACAATCAATTTGCCTTATTCAAAAGATAATTATTTTTTTGCCGTGCAATCTGTTAATGAAACCGGAAATGAAAGTTTACCTGTTGTGCCGGATATTGAAAATTGAAAATACAAAAGTGATAAGACTTCATTTAGTCAGGTTCTAGTTCTTCTTTTAAAAAAATAATAAAATGGTATTCCAATTAAGGTTAATGCGATGCCTGTAATGCTTTGCACGGAGTTGCCGATAAGTGTGTTTATTAAAAATAGTAACGTTAGTAAAATGAAAAGCACCGGTGCCAACGGATAACCGGGGATATTTTCAGTGATCACTTTTTTCCTTTTCATTTTTATAAGCCCTAATGCTGCTAATGCATAAAAAGCAAAGGCACTAAAGACTGCCATATTTGTAAGCACATCGAATGTGCCGGACATCACAAGAGCGCAACTCCATATCATGGAATATAATAAAGCATTATAAGGTGTTCTGTGAATGGGATGAACCTTTGCTGCACTTTTGAAAAATACATTTTCCTGCGCCATCCGGTAATACAACCTTGAATAAACAAGGATAAGTATATTGAGTGTACCAAAAGAACTGATCATAATAAGTAAAGAAATTAATATTCTTCCTTTATTTCCCATTATGAGCCCTGCCATTTCTGTAGCCGCAATTTTATTTTCGGATAGGCTTGCCAGCTGTGTTAATGAAAATGCTCTCATAAAGGCCGCATTTACCAGCACATACAAAATCATTACAATGCTTACTCCTGTTATGATTGCGATAGGTACATTTCTTTTTGGATTTTTTATTTCTCCGGTAACTGCAGCAACATTTGTAAATCCATCATAAGCCCAGAAGGCGCTGAGCATTGCTCCAAAAAATATGCTGATAAACGAGAGTCCTGAAGAGCTGTGTGTAGGCCTGATGGTTTCGGATACATGAACAGACGGAGTGATAAAAATGAACCCAGCTAAAATTAAAAATAATATACCCAATATTTTTGCTGAAGTGATTATGTTATTCAACACCGTACCCCTTCTGACACCACTGTAATTGAGCCAGGTTAATAATGCGATTGTACTTACTGTAAAAATTTTTACTCCTGAAAAGGCAAATGGATAAACAGAATGAGCGATAGAAATATCACTCCATTGATGCAAAGGTTCTGGTAAATTGATAAGCGTATTTACAGATTGAGAAAAAATAAAACCAACCGCTGCAACAGAACCACTTCCAACAATCACAAAAATGGTCCAACCTAAAAGATATGCTACAAAGTTGCCGAAACAAATACGCAGGTATTCATAAAGACCACCCGATGCAGTTGTGAGCTTAGCCAGGCCTGCGAAGGAAAATGCTCCTAAAATGGTTATAAAACCTGCGATAATCCAGGCCAATAAAATATAATTTTCACTCAGGCCTGTTGCGGCCATTGGTACAATCTTCTTAAAAACACCGGTGCCAATCATATTTCCTGCAACCAGCAAAATAGCAGTGCTTACGCCGAGAACACGGCGAAGCGGAATTTTTGTTTTATCGCCGGTGACAATATCTTCTTCCATGAAGCGTAAAGTAAGTTGTAAAAAATGATAAAAACGTAATGATAAAAAACAACCGCTTTTAGTAGTGGGACTTTCTTCATACATCTAAAAACGCTTAGAGTGGATTCTTTAAAAGATTCAGAAATATGCCCAACCTAAGTCGTTAGATTATCTCGTTAAGGAATGATTCGATAGGAAAGATTAAATCTAATCAATTTTTATAAAAAAATAATGTGAGGAAGAAAACGCGTCACTTTTCATTCTTCCTCCGGCAGTGCCAGGTTACGCTTTAGCATATTATTCCTGTTGGCAATGTCCCATGCGATTAAGAATATAAAACGGGCTCTTTTTCCCAGTAGGTCAAAATTTATTTTATCTACCGTGTCTGTTGGCTTATGATAGTCTTTAGGGATTCCGTCGAAAAAGAAAAGTATAGGAACTCCTTTTTTTGCAAAATTGTAGTGGTCGCTGCGGAAGTAAATTCTTAAAGGATCATCCGGGGCGTTGAATTTATAATCCAATTCGAGTTGTGTATATTTTTTATTAGTAGCAATACTTATTGGATCCAAATCTGTGCTTAATTTATTGTTTCCAATTACGTAAATATAGTTCATGCTATCGCCGTAATTTCTTCCGGGATCAACGCGGCCAATCATGTCTGTATTCAAATCTACGGTAGTGCTGTCCAAAGAAAATACAGGATGATCAGAATAATATTCAGAGCCCAAAAGTCTTTCTTCTTCTCCACTAACGGTCATGAATACCAGTGTTCTTCGTGGTCCAAATCCATCCGCTTTTGCTTTTGCAAATGCCCGGGCCATTTCTATCACGGCTGCTGTTCCGCTGCCATTATCGTCGGCCCCGTAATAAATAACGTCGCCTTTTTTACCGAGATGATCATAATGTGCCGTAAGAAAAACATATTCGTTTTTTAAATCGCTTCCTTCTATATAGCCGATGACATTGCTTGCAGAAGTTTCTGTCTTTATTCTTTTGTAAACTAATTTTGATTTTAAATTTACTTCAGCATTAAAATCTTTTAAAGAAATACCACCTCCGGCATAAGCGGTTAACTCCGTTCCTGTTCTGCCGAATATATTTTTAATCACATAAGGGGCTACCGTCACTACAGGAACTTTTTCCCCTGGGGTATTTTCCCTCCCGGGGAAATAGATATTTGATGTTTTAGAATTTGAAGCGAGATCGGTTATGTTATCAATTTTTAAATTTACGACCAATAGCGCTATGGCACCTTGTTGTTTGGCAACCATTGCTTTTCTTGTGATGCTGTATCCCCATATAGAAGGCGTGGAAGTTCCGCTGATTAAAAATGTATCCCCGGCTTTTGGTTCCCCGGAAAATATTACCACCACTTTTCCTTTCACATCTTTCCCGGTATAATCATCATAGTTCATATCACTAATTCCATAGCCTGCAAAAATTATATTTTTAGCATTGAACTCACTCTTTTCGTCTGTGCCAGGCGTTATGATATAATCTTGTCCAAACCTGTAATTCTTTTTACCAATCTTTAATATTTTTGGAATTAAAGTATCTTTTGATAATGAATAAAATTGTTGATAATCTTTTAACGAAGCTGGTGAGGTAAGGCCAATTTCTTTAAACTGCTCTTCAATATAAGCTGCCGCTTTTCTTTGGCCTTCAGTTCCGGTTTCCCTGCCTTCCATTGCCGCAGAGGCAATAACTGAAAGCTGCGTTTTTAATCCTCGTTGCGTAATGGTTTCAGCATATTTCCAGGGAGCATCTGTTTGTGAAAAGCAACAGTTGGTGAAAAGAAGTAATGAAATAATTACCAGGAAGAAGTTTTTCATCCGGAAGGATTTGGAAAGCACCCAAATATTTTTTTAAATTCAGTAAAAATTTCGTTTAGCCGTGTTCGTGAACTGGACAGGCAATTTTTCCAACCCGTATTTTATGGCGGCCTCCCTCAAAATCTGTATGCATAAATCTTTCTATCATTTCTTCAACAAGACCTTCTCTTACAAACCGGGCAGGAATACAAATTACATTGGCGTTGTTATGTTTACGGGCAAGCTCGGCTATTTCATCTTCCCAGCAAACCGCGGCACGAATTCCCTGGTGTTTATTTGCAGTTATGGCTACACCGTTAGCGCTCCCACAAATCAAAATTCCAAAGCTGGCCTCTTCGGCTTCTACTGCGTTTGATACAGGATGAGCAAAATCAGGATAATCCACAGAATCAGTTGAGTAAGTTCCAAAATCTTTCCACTTTACGCTTTTTCCATCAAGGAACGAAATAACATCTTCTTTATATTCGAAGCCGGCATGATCGCAGCCAATAGCTACAGGTAATGCTAAATTAAAAGTACAGGACATGGCGTAGATTTTTGTTCAAACTAAAGGTAAATAAAATCCTGCTTAAGCCCTTGTTCCAATTTTAATTTTTTAATTAATGTTGATAATAATTAATCTGGTAATATTTTGAATCTATCAGTCGATAGCATCATATACCAATCCTGCAACAGTTGCGTATACCGCGTGGTGTAAAATATCTATAGCAATATCTTTTGGTTCCCATTCAGAAAGAGGCGGTGCAATATCAAGCTTAGGCTGAATAGTAACAGCCGTTCCCCATACAGAAGCCATGTGCAAGGCTGTTGCAGCAAACCCTGTGATACCTGCCATGGATAATAATCCACGCATTACTCCCCATGAGGTGCCATATGCCCAGTGTACTTCATTGGAAAATTCTTCTTTATTGCCGGGAGTGGCTTCAATATGCAATGTTTTTTTAACAGCTTTGGCAGGTGCATTACTGGCTTTTCTTTTTGTGATTCTCATCTCAATCATTTGGGAAGCAGTTATAGCAATAGTTCCTGCCAAGCCTGCAATTAATCCCTTACCAATGGCCGAACCCAATTCTCCCAATACCGTTGATTCATGTGGAGTACTTTTCATTTTACATTATTTTTATATGAATATTTATAATTTCACTACTGCAATTCCCGAGCCTAATCTTTTTAATCCTATACTTAAAAGATAAGCTCCCCCGTATTTGATTTATATTACGTCTTTCAAACAAACCGATATGATAAAAATAGTTTTAATTTTTTTTTTCTTTTTTTTCCCTACTTTTTTTAGCTGCAAAAACAATAACGATAAAAAAAATAAAAAACAGGTTATTGTATACCTTCCTCAAAAAAATCCGGCTGATTCTTCTATAAAAAATGATACTGCAAATTTTAAATACGATCTTAAAATTCCCAGTCGTACATGGAAACTTCCTGCCGATTTAGTAGAGGTTTCCGGTAATACATGGATGGATGCAAATCATTTAATTCTTATTGAAGATCTTCATCCAAATTTATATTACATAAAAATTGATGATAAGAATGCCGTACTCGAAAAAAAAGTTTCTTTTGCAAAAGATGATAAAGAAAAATTTGATATTGAAGATGTTGCTTATGTAAACAACATAGTGTATGCCTTGTGGAGCCATGGGGTTATATTTAAAATTACTGACTGGCAAACCAAACCCATTGTAGAGAAGATTAAAACCTCTTTAAAAAAAGAAAATAACACAGAAGGGTTGTGTTATGATCCTGTAAATCAGAATTTGCTTATTGCCTGTAAGGATGAGCCAGGTGTGCCAAATGAAAAAAAATCAACCAAGGCGGTTTACCAGTTCAACATGTTGAAAAACAAATTAATTAATAAGCCATATTTATTAATCCGAAAAAAAGATTTTGAAACAGTAACTGATGAAAAATTAGATTTCTTTCCGTCTGCAATAGCTGTTCATCCGGTTACTCATGATTTATATTTATTATCAACGAGAGATAATAAATGTATGGCCGTTTTTTCTCACGATGGGATTCTTAAAACGCTACAGTTTATTGATAAAGACATGATGCAGCAGCCTGAAGGAATTTGTTTTTCGCCGGAAGGGAAATTGTATATAAGTTCTGAAGGTAAAAAAGGTGAACCAGGTAATCTTTTTGAATTTGATGTAACTAAATAAACGATTTCATTTAACCTTTAATTAAAATAGATAAACTGTGAAAAGAATTCTTATATCGCTTGTATACATTTTGTTAGTTGCTAAATTATTGGCACAATCCCAGGAACCACCTTCGTTTTGGGAAGACGAATTGAAAAACGAGTACAACCGTGAGCCGATGCATTCAACTTATTTTGCTTACGAAAACAAAGCGCTTGCATTGAAGAATGATCCTTCACAATCGAAATATTTTCAATCGCTGAATGGAGAATGGAAATTTAATTGGGTAGATAAACCGGATGATCGTCCCCTTGGATTTTGGAAAACAGATTACAACGACAGCCATTGGGGCAATTTTAAAGTGCCCGCAACATGGGAAGTGAACGGTTATGGCATTCCTATTTATACCAATATAAAATACGATTTTGGATATTTAATAAAGCCCAACCCGCCGCATGTTCCGCATCAATACAATCCTGTGGGCTCTTACCGACGTGAAATCATGGTTAATCAAAACTGGAAAGGCAAAGATATTTATATCCAGTTTGGCGCTGTGCGCTCGTGTTTTTATTTATGGGTGAATGGGCAATGGGTTGGCTACAGCGAAGACAGTAAACTGGCAGCTGAATTTAATATTACAAAGTACATAAAGCCGGGACAAAAAAATTTAATTGCTTTCCAGGTCTATCGCTGGAGTGATGGCAGTTATATTGAAGACCAGGACATGTGGCGGCTCGCAGGCGTCGACCGCGATGTGTATATGTATGCCCGAAATCCTGTTCATATTCGCGACGTAGAAATTATTCCGGGGTTAACGGATGATTATAAAAACGGTCAGTTAAAAGTTAGCATCGATTTTTTAAATAATGCCGACCGCTCATTAAAAAATTATAAAGCTTCTTTTGAATTGCTGGATGCGTTGGGGAAATCTTTGAGCACAACTTCTGTTTCTTTAGGCGATTCGGCGAATTTTAAAAATATTATCATTACACTTGAAAATCCAAAAAAATGGTCCGCAGAAACGCCGTATATCTATAGCTTAGTTACAACACTTACTAACGGCAAAGGACAGACGATTGAAGTGATTCCGCAAAAAGCAGGCTTTAGAAAAGTGGAAATAAAAGATGGAGCATTATATGTAAATGGAAAAGCGATTTTGATAAAAGGAGTTAATCGCCACGAAATGGATCCCATCACCGGGCAATATATCAGTAAAGACAGAATGGAGCAGGACGTGAGGATTATGAAAGAGAATAACATTAATGCGGTGCGTACTTGTCATTATCCCAATGATCCTTACTGGTATGAGTTGTGTGATAAATATGGGTTGTATGTGGTAGATGAAGCCGATCTTGAATCACACGGAATGGGCTTTGGCGAAAATTCTTTATCTAAAAAACCGAATTGGTTTTTACAACATTTTCAACGCGATTCAAGAGCCGTTGAAAGAGATAAAAATCACGCTTGCGTTATTATCTGGTCAATGGGTAATGAAGCAGGCATGGGTATTAATTTTGAAAAATGTTACGAGTGGATTAAACATCGTGATCCATCAAGGCCGGTAGAATACGAACCTGCAAGCGCCACAAACTTTTCTGATATTTATTGCCCTATGTATCCTTCTCCAGATGATATGGTGTATCACGTGCAGCATGATAATAACAGCAATAACAAGCCATTTATTTTGGTAGAATATGCACATGCTATGGGAAACACCGATGGTAATTTCAGTGACTATTGGGATACAATTCGTAAATATTATCCGCACATGCAGGGCGGCTATATCTGGGATTTTGTAGACCAGGGATTTCAGAAAATTACGGACAGGGGCGATACCATTTGGGCTTATGGCGGTGACTACGGCGTAGAAATGCCCAGTGATGAAAATTTTAATTGTAATGGTTTGGTATTGCCTGACCGCACATTGAATCCACAAATGCTGGAAGTAAAAAAAGAATACCAAAACATATTTACATTTCCGGCAGATATAATGGTAGGGAAAATAAAAGTATACAATGATAATTTCTTTAAAAATTTAGATGGTGTATACCTTGAATGGGAATTAGTGGCAGATGGCAAGGTTATTAAAAAAGGGAAATACGAATCGCTTGATGTTGCGCCGCACGACACTGCATTGGTCGATCTGCATTATAGTTTGCCACGCGTGGGCTACAAAGAAATTTTCCTGAACGTTTATTATAAAAATAAAACGGAAGAAGGCATGTTGCCTGCCGATTGGGAAATAGCCAAAGATCAACTTACATTATACAGTCATTTGGATAACATAAACACTTTACCTGAATCCGGTAATTTGCGTATAACCCTAACAGATAGTTCAATAAATGCAACTAATAATAAAGTACAATTTGCTTTCAACAGGCAGGATGGTTTGTTGCATCAATACATTGTGGATGGTGATAATTTTTTGAAAGACGGCTACGATTTAAAGCCCAATTTCTGGCGGCCGCCAACTGACAATGACTTTGGTGCAGGTCTTCAGCAAAAGCTGATCAACTGGAAAAGAGCCAGTCATAATTTTGTATTGCTTGATTTTGATATAGATTCTTCCAACACAAAAAATATACAATTGAATATGCATTACTCTTTACCTGACGTGTATGCCTATCTCGATATTAAATATCAATTGAACGGAGACGGTACTATTAAGGTAACAGAATCAATGCATGCAGACACTTCGAAAGATGTGCCCATGCTTTTTAAATTTGGTATGCAAATGATGTTGCCAAAAGAATACGATCAAATGGAATGGTATGGCCGCGGCCCTTCAGAAAATTACTGGGACAGGAAAGACGATGCATTTGTAGGAACGTATAACATGAATGTAAACGATCAGTTTCATGCGTATGTAAGACCGCAGGAAACGGCTAATAAAACAGATGTTCGCTGGATAAAATTAACCGAATGCAAACTGGCAACGGATTAATGATTGCCGGCGACACGGTTTTAAATATTGCAGCACGCCATTATCTCGACGAAGACCTTGACGAAGGCCTTGAAAAGCATAACAGGCATTCTGGTGAATTGAAAGAAAGAAACATGACTGTATTAAATATTGACCTGCAACAAACAGGCGTTGGCGGCATCAATTCGTGGGGTACATGGCCGTTAAAACAATATCGGCTGGATTATAAAGATTATAGTTATTCGTTTATGATAAGCCCGGTGAAGTAAAATTTAAATATTGAGTTAAAAGAAATGAGCTCATGCGGATAATCCGATGAACAAGGCTGCAATAAACTGGCAAAGAATACCCAAAAATATTCCGGAATAAATATCAAATGGCTGATGATCGCTTACAATTAATCTTGAAGTGGATACAAATCCTGTGAGTAAAAAAACCAACATAGCTGCTAAGAAAATTCCGTAAGGCAAGCCTGAAAAAATTATTATTAATAATAATCCGGAAAGAGCGCCCATACCTAAAGCATGCATACTTATTTTAAAATAAGTATTAGCCAACAAACCAGCCGATGACGAAAGAAAAATTCCAAAAATAAATGAAGTAAGAACCGCTGGTACTTCCGGCTGGCTCCGGAAAACGAGATACATCCAAAAATAAAAAAGGTTGGCAGCAACGTAGGGGATAATTCTTTCTCTTTGTTTTTTTAAAAAAATACTTTTAATAAATCCAACTGCTTTTAATAATAAAACCGTTACACCGGGGAAAAGTATTGTATTAACAGCTACTCTTAAAGTAATAAGTAATTTATCATGTGGTGCAATTCCTGTGAAATAACCCTGATGGATAAACGCTAAATACCACGTAGCAATTACAGGTATAAAAAGCGGGTGAAAAATATAGGAAAATAATTGAGCAGGTATTTGTAAAGCGACAGAATATTTACTCTTACTGAATTGAGTTACCTCGTTTGTATTTGTAATAAGATTATTTTCCATTTAGAGTTCCTTTCTTAAGCGGGCCACCGGTATATTCAATTGTTCACGGTATTTGGCAACAGTTCTGTCGGGCAATATTATAACCTTTTTCCTGCAGCAGTTCAGTTAGTTTTTCATCGCTCAGCGGATGTTGTTTGCTTTCGTCATCAATGAGGTTGTTTAATATTTTTTTTACCTCGCGGGTACTTACTTCTTCGCCACTATCTGTAACAAGGCTTTCGCTAAAGAAAAATTTAAGGCGATAAGTTCCGAATTCTGTTTGTACAAATTTACTGTTTGCTACACGGCTTACTGTTGAAATATCCAATGAAGTTCTTTCAGCAATATCTTTTAAAATCATAGGGCGTAAATCCGTTTCATCTCCTGTTAAGAAAAATTCTTTCTGGTATTCCATTATAGTCGTCATGGTGCTTAAAAGTGTATGCTGCCTTTGTTTGATGGCATCGATAAACCATTTGGCCGAATCTATTTTTTGCTTAATAAATAGCACTGCTTCTTTTTGTCGCTTATCTTTTTTTGAGCCTTTGTCATAATCTCTGAGCATATCCCGGTAGCCTTCGCTGATCCGCAGATCGGGTGCATTTTTTGAATTAAGGGTTACTTCGAGTTTGCCTATATTATTTATTATAAAAAAATCAGGAATTACATAACTCTGTAATTTATTGGTTTCACCTACTTGTCCTCCGGGCTTTGGATTCAGTTTAATAATCTGGTTGATTACATCTTTAATTCCATCTTCATCAAGGTTTAATCCACGTTGTATTTTTTCATAATGTTTTTTGGTAAATTCATCAAAGTAATTTTCTATAACATCAATAGCAATTTGCACAGAGCCTCCATCTTTTTCTTTTCTTTTTAACTGCAGCAACAGGCATTCCCGCAGATCTCTTGCGGCCACACCCGGCGGATCAAATTGCTGAATAAGAGTTATTATCTTCTCAATTTCTTTTTCGGTAGAACTAATGTTTTGCCTGAAGGCAAGATCATCAGCAATCGAAGTTATTTCCCGGCGCAGATAGCCATCGTCATCAATGCTTCCAATAATTTGTTCAGCAATTTTTTTCTGACGTTCATCAAGATGCAGCATAAGCAACTGTGTCTTCAGTGTATCATAAAAAGAAGTTTCCACCTTATGAGGAATCACTTTTGTTTCGTCAGGATCACCATAATTATCGTCCCGTAATTTATAATCACCTACTTCATCATCACTTTCGCTAACATATTCACTAATGTCAATCTTATCATAATCATCTTCACTGCCATCATTTTCAAAATCCTCATCATTGGCTTCAAACTCATCTTTTGGTGCATCAAAATTTTCATCATGTCCATCTTCTCCCCCTTCCAAGAGCAGGATTTTCTTCTAACTCTTCTTTTATTCTTTCTTCCAGGTGTGCCGTAGGTACCTGCAGCAATTTCATCAACTGAATTTGCTGGGGCGATAATTTCTGTAATAATTTCTGTTGTAAGCGTTGGCTTAAAGACATTAACGGTTTTCTTTTGAATGTTTGTAAATTTACATCTACAAAAGTAATGATATGATTTTTTGGAATAAAATTTGTGGTTTCATTTTGTTTTTATTACTTTCCTGCCTTTTTTCAAGTGCGCAAAATACTACTTCACTAAAGCTGAATTACAGCACGTATCTTTTTAACAGTAAGTTTAAAACTTCTGATACAGTAATACGTTTTACGTCCTCCCTCTCTTCATTAGCTAAGCCCGGGAATTTAAAATCTCCTGTTTCAGCAGACTTTTCTACCTGCGATTATGGCTTCTTTTGCAGAGAAGAACTCAAAATAGAAAAGGCAACCAAAATGCCAATTCGTTTCAGGCTGGGCTCACTGCAACAGTGCAATTATTATGAAGGGAAAAAATAAGATTGTTACTTTTTTCAAAAAAAGTAATTAAGACGTTATTATAAAAGATTAAAACTTTTAGTTTTTTATATTTTTGCCACCATGTTAAAAACCTCTGTTATCAAAAGAAGGACACATTTTTTATTTGTGGTCCTGATTTTTATTTTACCCCACCTGGCATCAAGCCAGGTAATTAAGGATAGTTCTAAAGCCAAAAAAGATACCCTGGAAATAAAAGAAAAGGATAGGACTGGTGTGAACGAAGACAGCTCTATAGTGAAAAAAGAAGATACAGTTTTGCGTATCAAAAATTTCAGTCCTTATTTTACACTTCATGTGGATTCAACTCTCGATTATCCTTTTGAAATAAACAGGGATCCGGTAAATTATTATTGGTATCTGAAAAATTCGCCTGTAGGATTAAAAATAAATAAGGACAATGGATTGCTTCATTTTAAAGCTGAAAAAGCCTTTTTTTTAAGCGGGAAGCTTAAGTATGATAATCCTTATAAAGTATTGTTAGGTATCCAGAATCTCAATGATCCTACTGATAAAGTGGATACAAGTTTTACGCTGGTTTTTTATAATACTGAAATAGTTCCTTCTAAAATAAAACCTACCGTTAGCAGTGACCTGGTGATAGATGAAGGGGATACACTTAACTTTAAACTCCAGTGCGAGGAAGGAAGTTTTCCATTAGAATCTATTACATACTTCTCTAATTACCCAATTCATTCTTTAACCCCAATTGCTCATTGCGGAGACGATTTTACATGGGTAGCTCCTTATGATTTTATTAAAGACGATGATAAAAACAATGAAGAACATTTGGAAATAAAATTTATTGGAGTTGATAAATTTTTTAACCGAGATACAGCGACAGTAAAAATTTTGGTGAAACAAACTATAAATTATCCTTATCGTTTAACGCAATACAATAGAATATCTGAAGTGATAGAAAAGTATATTATTCAATTAAAAAACACCTTCCGGGTTCTTGATGGAAAAGTGCATAGTACTAAAAATACACGCACCACTTTCGATCTTACTTCCGCATCTACCGCATTAGGAGGCACCGTATGCTCATCATTACCCAGTGAAAGCGCACAGACAGCTGGTAAAATATTGCCTAGTGTAGGCGTAGCTTTGGTGCCTGTAAAGGAGGCTGTGGCGCCTGCCAAAACGTATGAGCAAAATTCTGCTTCGCTTGTCAGAAGCGATATCAAAAGGCTGGAATACCTGCTCACGGATAATCTATTGGTTGGAGAAAAAGATCCTGATATAATCAAAAAAACACAAAAGCTAAGAGATGAGCTTACCCAGGTGCAACTGCAGCTGATAGATGTTCCGGTGGTAGAAGACGCTACAGAGAGCAAGGATACTGAGGAATATTTCAACAATCCCAAAGTGAATAAAAAATATCTTCTGAAAGAAAAGTAAGGTTGCAATACAATTCTGCCTGCAATTTATCCATGCAAAAACTTTTCTATTACCGGAAATAATTTTTCCGGTTCTTCTATTTGCGGATTATGCCCCGATTTTTCAAAAAACATAAACTGCGCCTGCGGACAATACTCTTTATACTTTATCATCATTTCAGGAACGGCAACCCGATCATAACGGCCGCCATAAATAAGAACAGGCATGGTAAGATTTTTTAAATCTTTTCTATAATCAAAAGTGCCAATATCGCTTCCTACAATGAAATCGCCATCTTTACCAACCATTTGGTAATATAATTTCGTATTCATTGGATTTGGGTAAGGCTTTCTTCCTCTGTTTGAAAAATTATCCGGGTTGTAAGCATATAAAAATCCATAAGGAACTTTGCTATACAGTTCCTGGTGCTTTGAATCGCTTGAAACAGCGCCTGCTTCACGAATTTTCATTAATGAGTCCCACACTTCAGGATAATTTGTTTTTATTTCATGATTGCTGTTGTCATCATTTTCCTGCCACATAATAAAGCTATGGAATGTATTGGCAAGAATAAGATGGTTAACATGTGTTGGATATTTTAATGCATAGCCTTGTGCAACTAATCCACCATAAGAATGGCCAAGTACATTTAATTTATCAAAATGTAAAGCGATGCGAAGGCCTTCGATATCTTCAATATCTCTTGCAAGCGAATATTCTTTTACATCTTTGGCAGTATCACTCTTGCCTCTTCCGAATGCATCAAAATAGATGATCTCATTATCTTTTGCCAGCGCATCAAAAGAACGATATCCTATATGTGCGCCGCCAGGCCCACCGGGAATAATTATCAGCGGATCACCGCTTCCAACAAGAACCACATATAATTTAGCACCGTTAACTGTTATATATTTTCCATCAATATAGCTATCTGGTAACTGCTGTGCATACAATGTATATTGAAATAAAACACAAAGAAAAATAAATAGCTTTTTCATTCTTTTAAATTTATAAATAAAGATGGAAGTTAAAACGAATGATTGGTATTGAAAATGTTTCAAAAAAAAATCCCTGCATTGCAGAGATTAAAAAATTTCCGGCGTTTAGCAAGAAAATTATTGAGGCGTAGTTTCCAGAGAGCTATCCTCATGCATGTTCCAGCGGCGGCTGCCACAGCGATTTCTCCATTCTGCTTTAAATTTTTCTTTTTCTTCAGGAGTCATGCTGGCCAGCTTTTCCTGCATTTTCTCTTTCCAGGCACTATGTCTTCCTCCATGCCAGCCGCCCCTTCGGCCAAAACCTCCAAATAAAATCTTGCTTAATAACAGTATGCCCAATGCCTGTAAAAAAGTTATTGCTTTCACTCCAATTACGGCAGGCAATATTGCATTCCATAATAACATTACAATTGTGCCAAACAATAATATGGCCGCAATAAAGAATATAGGAAACAATATGGCTATTTTAAATTTACCCCTTTTCATTTTTGTTTAGTTTTTATAATAGTTTTTAAAATTGTTTTTAAATGCGCTGAAGCCCTTAATAATTCAACAACTCGTCTTTTAATACCTGCAATCTTTCTCTCAAATGAAGGACTGCATATCGTTTGCGGCTAATAAGTGTGGCCACACTTACTCCCGTTTGCTCAGCAATATCTTTAAAAGCAATGCCATCAATTTCATTCTGAATAAAGACATCTCTTTGTTCCGATGGCAATTCATCTAATGCGGCCTGTAATTCTTCCCAGAATAAATTTCGCAGGTAATCTGTTTCAGGAGTATTATCCGAAGCCAACAACATTTCTTTCCAGTCAAAGCTTTCCTCATCTGTTTCAAATGTCCCAAACACATCATCAGCCAAGGGCAATTTATGTTTTCGATACTTGTCAGTAATTTTATTTCTTGCCACTGTAAAGAGCCAGCTTCCCGCCTGCTCTATCGGTTCAGTGCTTCCGGCAAATTGATAAAAAACATCCTGCAGAATATCTTCGGCATCCTCATTACCCGAAACCCGTTGCTTAATAAAACCAAGCAGCCGCTTGCTGTATTCTTTAATTGTCTGCGTAATATTATTACTGCGATCAGCGGCCATTTGAGTTGATATATTAAGTGCATCATCCATTATACCATTAGACGAACGATGCGATAATTTGTTTTAAAGATGAGAAGAAAATTATGAAATAGGAATTATGAATTAAAATCCAGGCTTAAATAAAACATTTCATTCGCTCATTCGTCTATTGGAATATTAATTCACTTAAAAATTAAAACAATGTACTACAATCAGTCACATGCCGCAAAAGGCAACTATGGAGGCAGGCCACAGCACCTGTCAATGAGATCCATGCAAAGAGCCGCTGTTAACATTTTTAAAACAGGTAATAGCTATGAAATGCTGGTATTTGCGCCAGGTCGCATCAGGGAGCATTTTAAATTAGATGTGCAGGGACGTGAGCTAATTATTTCTTACACACCACCCGAAGGTTTTCCAAAACAGGAATGGATCAAAAGAGAATACAGCCGTGGTGGCTTTGAAAGAACATTTACCCTGGATGAAACTATTGATGCAGAAAATATTTCTGCAAAATATGTGGATGGTGTATTGCAGGTAACCCTCCCCGTTATACCTGGCAAAGAATCGTCAAAGCATGAAATAAAAATCAGCTAAATTCTGTTAAGCAATTATGAAAAGGTGATACTCGTAAAGATTATCACCTTTTTTGTTTTGCAAATTTTACAATATTCTTTTAAAACCTATTCTTAACTTTAGAATATGAAAACACTTTTCATTTTTTTATGGATTGTATGCTTAACTTTTAAAACTTATTCCCAGGATATAAATGAATATGGAGAAATAGATAGAATAGCTCTTAATATTCCTGATAAAAATGTCATTTCTACTGTTGATTTAGCTGATTACATTAACAAGCATTTTGATACGGATAATAAAAAAGTCCGGGCCATTTATATATGGGTAATCTCGCACATTAAATATAGTACCGACAGCATACACCGCATTATTTTAAATGAAGACCATGAGCAATTAGTAACATTTGCTTTTAGAAGAAGAAAAGGTGTTTGTGAGAACTTTGCAGCCATCTTTGATGATATTTGTAAAAAGTGTGGTCTCAGCTCTTTTGTAGTAGAAGGGTATACAAAACAAAATGGTTCTGTAGATAAAACATCTCATGCATGGTGCACCGTTTTTATTGATAACAAATGGTCTTTATATGATCCTACCTGGGACGCAGGGCAGGCATCTTTAAATCCACCGGTGAATACTATTTACTTTATAGCATCCCCTTCGGTTTTTATACAATCACACATGCCTTTTGATCCGATGTTCCAGTTATTGAATAACCCGCTTACTTATAAAGAATTCAATTCAGGTAACACAAATAAAGGCAATTCGGCCTATTTCAATTATGCTGATTCGCTCAGTGTATACGAAAAAATGGATCCTCTTGACAAATACCTTTCTGTATCTGATAGGATTAAAAAAAATGGTATCCCTAATGCAATGATAAATACAAGGCTAAGCCAGTTGCGCCTTGAAATTGAAATTATTTACCAGGCTAACGATTCAGCATTGTATAACGGGGCAATTGCAGATTATAATAAGGCAATAAATAGCTTCAATAATTTTCTTGCCTATCGCAATAACCAGTTTAAGCCGGAGAAAACGGATGCCGAGATACAATCAATAGTCGATGATATAGAAAGACGAATAGCCGCTGCGAGAATTAAGTTGAAAGGAGTAAATCAGTCGAAAGCTACGCTAACCCTAGATACCGGTGATATAGAATATGCAATAAACAACCTGGAAACCCGCCTGAATGAGCAGAAGGTGTTTTTGAAAAATTATGCCGGCGCTTCAAAAGGAAATTAAGATAATATTTCTCACTTACCAATAAAATCGAATATGCATTGACGTTATATTCCTTATTTTAATCAGTTATTGACAGCAATTACATAATAGTTATTTTTTATTTCGTTAAACCATAATTCGCCGTTCCCAACCATAGCGCCGTTATAATTTGCAAAGAATTTTTCAGGATCCTGTTTTGCGACTGCCTGCTTCACACGGGAATTAAACAAACCGGAATAGTTTTTTTTAAAAACTCCGGGCGATGCGCAAGTTCTGAGTGGAAATTTAATGTGAGCCACAATGCTATCAATGTTATTATCAGCAACCCACTTTTTATATTGTATAAAAAAAGATTTAAACTTTTCAGGGTTGGTAAAGCCTGAAACCCGCCAGGACTCTGCCGTTGTTTTTCCCGGCTCTAAACTGTCTGATGGCAAGCCTGCACTTGCCTTGATTATTTGTTTCGTAGTATCCGGCCTTCCAACAACATTTAAAATACTGTCATTAGAAATACCTTTTTTTGAATTGGTCCCATTCCCATTACAGGAAAAAAGCCAAACGGAAATCGCGACGATTAAAATATTATATTTCATAAAATCTATTTAAAAAGTAACTATAGTATTAAAACATCTTTTTAATAAATTTGTTCATCATAAGGTAACGGTGGGTTAGACGCAGATCGTTTGTTAGTTATAAATGGATTTCGCCACGCCGCATAGGCGGATAGTATTCCCATTAAAATCAATAATGACAGGCCTTTTGAAAGATTTGATTTTTCGGCAATAAATCCAATAACAGAAGGTCCTGTTAAAAAGCCAATCAATCCACCGGTTGTAACCATTGCATATCCTTCCACTGTACTCACCCCCGGTATATTGGCAGACGCCCTGAATAACACAGGTACTATGCAGCAACTGCCAAAGCCAATCATTATATAACCCAATATTGCAATTATTACAACCGGAGCAGTAACTACCACTAAAAAACCCGATGCCGCCAACAATGCACCTGAGACTACCACATTTTTGCTTCCCAGCTTTGTAATTAACATATCACCGTTTAACCGGCCAATAGTCATGGCTACAGAAAAGCCGGCGTAACCTAAACTTATTAAGGCTTTAGGCGCGAGCATGACTTCTTTAAAATAAATAGCGCTCCAGTCGGCAACACAACCTTCAGCCATAAAGCTTACCATGCAGATGAATGAAATGCCCAATATGGTTAAAGAAGGTAATTTAAAAGCAGACCTGCTGTGAATAATATCAGTGTTGGCTAATAAATAATTTTTGTTAGAAAGAATAACCATAACAATAACAAATGCTACCATTACGATCTGCCATCCAGTTGGTATATGTATTGTAAATAGCAAAGCAGCGATTCCGGAACTTAGAGCGCCGCCCATGCTATACATGCCATGGCAGGTACTCATAAAAAGCCTGTTGTATTTTTTTTCCATCAGGTTCACCGTGGCATTGGCAGAAACTCCATTTAAAAAGCTCATACCGCCAAAACAATAGAGGCATATCCAAAACATAACGCGGTTTACCGAATTGATCTGAAGTATCATGATAAAGCAAATAATTAAATACCCGGTAAACATCCATCTGCCAACAGATACTTTGCTAAACACTCTTGAAGATAATGCCATTCCCGTGATAGCGCCAAGTGGAGAAAGCAATAATGAAAGACCTAAGCTGCCATCCGAGAAGCCAAGCCTCACTTTTATTCCGGGAATGGATGCTACCCAAATGCCAAATAAAAGACTGGATGTGGCGAACAGGAAACCTACTGAAAAAGCATGCTTGTTTTTTATAAAAGAAATAAAATTCTGTAATCATAATAAGAAAGAGTCATAAAACCTCTTGCAAATATATCATTCATACACTCGCCATACACTATCTGCTATACTTTTGGTATGCATTAACTATATACTCTCATCGAAAGACATGCTTAGGGGCAATTAAAAAAGTATTAAGATATTTTTTTAAGAATATAAGAATAACCGAACAGTTTAAGCACAGGATTTTTAAATAATATAACAGGTAGGTGTAACCGATTTTAAATAATTAAGTAGTACGATTTTTAGAATACGAAATGCAGATATGTAGTCTGTTAATATTAAAATGTAACCACAATTGTACTATACTTTTATTGAATAAGCTTAGCTATTTGTTGTAGCGGTAAAGTGTTTGCCCAAGCCATTATTTGTGTATCAGTTGTATTTTTACCTGTAAAAGTTATTAAGGAACTGCCAATTGGCAATTGGATAGTATAATTCGTTTGCCCATTACTGTTAGTTTCCTTTGTTAACTGTCCTTTGTATCCTTGTACCTTTATAATTTTATTATCGCCATTCTTACTCATCATACCGCCCAGCATTGGTGTATTTAAAAAGGCATTGAGTGTAGCCACAAGAGGTGAATTACTGATAATGGAAAGATCCACATCATCTGAAGTGCCATAGCTGCGATGTATTGTAGTGCCTACAAAACCTACCGTTGAAGTAACATTATCATCCTTGCTGTTGGCTGTAAACGCATCCATCTTGTCCGGTAATTGTTTCAGCACTTCTTTACCTATTATCAAATCAATTTCCTGCATTGCTTGCAGCAAGGCAAAATGTGCGTCTTCAAGTTTTCCCGCCCCATACAATGTTTTTGCATTAGTAATATCTGCAGTAAAATTTTGGGCACTTCCTTTTGTAGCAATGAATATTAATGCAACTATAAATATTTTTTTCATGTTGATTTTTTAAGATAATGATTATTGCTCCCCGAGCATTTTTTTAATACCGTCAATATCAAAGGAATTCGCAGCACTCATAACTTCGGCCTCAGTGGCAAAATTGATGCATTCCCACACTATGAGAGAGCTCTGCCCAATCGGTACCATTAGGGTATAGCCTTTTGAATCATCATAGGTTATCAGTGCCTTATAACTTTTTACTTTGGTTTGCTTTACATTCTGGTTATTTCCTCCGTTAGTAGTGCTTTGTGAATAAGCACTATTAAAGTATAAATTTACAAAGCCTGAATAAACACCATTGTTACCAATAGTTATTGTCATTTGTTTATCAGCTTTTTTATATACGCTTTGTATAGTCATATTACTCCATCCATATTGTGTACTCATCACTTTATTTTCCACAGTATCTTTTTGAAGATCGTTTACGGTTGCAGGTAATGACAATAATATCTGTTTGCCAATCTGCAGCTCAATACTCATTAGAGCCTGTTGTATGGAATAGCGGGCATCACTATAATTACCGGCAGCTTGGGATTTTGTGGCATCGGCTATTTGCTGGTTTACATCTGGGGGAGTTGTATTGGTTAACCCACCTCCCTTTGTATTTGTTGGCTTGCCATTGGAAGAATTATTATCATTGGCATTCTGGTCACTATTAGAACTGGTATTATCCACACTTTTATTGACCGTACTGTTAACCTTATCTTTTATTTTTTTTAAAAGTTGGGCATTTGAAACGGCGCTTAAAAGAAGGAAGGCCAGTATAAGTGATAGTATTTTTCTAAGTAATTGCATAACATTATTTTGTTTCTGGTTACTGAATTGCATTTAGACTACAAAAAAAATTTAAAAAAATATCTAAGGATTGCCCGAAAGATATTTATCAAAAAATTTATCCATTGCTTTATAAAAATCTATGCGGTTGTTTTCATTGGCAAATCCATGGCCTTCATCATTTTTTACCATGTACTCCACATCAACTCCTCTTTTCTTTAAAGCAGCCACCACTTGATCGCTCTCAGCTTTATTTACCCTGGGGTCATTAGCACCCTGTGCAATAAACAAAGGAGTTTTTATCTTGTCGGAATGCAATGCCGGGGAGGCTTCAGCCAGTAATAAACTATCTTTTGCAGGGTCGCCAACCAGTTCCTGCCACATGGCTAAATAGGGTTTCCAATATGGCGGAATTGTTTTCATGAAAGTAAACATATTTGAAACACCACAATAATCAACCGCACAGGCATATAAATCGGGGGTAAAGGTAACGCCGGCAAGTGTAGCGTAACCGCCATAACTACCTCCATAAATGGCCACTCTTTTTGGATCGGCTATACCTTCTTTAATCAGCCATTGCACGCCATCAGTTATGTCATCCTGCATAGCTTTGCCCCATTGTTTGGTACTTTTTAGCCAAAATTCTTTTCCATAACCGGTGGATCCCCTGTAATTCATTTGCAGTACTCCATAGCCGTGGTTAGCCAGCATCTGAACTTCCGGATTAAAGCCCCATTCATCACGTGCCCATGGACCACCATGCGGATTAACTATTACAGGAATATTTTTCGCTTCTATTCCAATTGGGAGTGTGAGGTATCCGTGAATAGTAAGCCCGTCTCTCGACTGATATTCTATGGGCTGCATGCTTGCCATTTCAGCTTCATTCAGCCAGGGCATTGTATTAGCAAGAAATTTTGTATCTCCTGTTTTTTTATTATAGAAATAATATTTGGCTGCCAGCTTATCATTGCCTGTCCACACAACAAATTTATCTTCTGCATTATTATTTGTATTAATGCCAACTTCATAACCCTTAAATTTTTCCTGTAATTTTTTATATTCATCCTCTGTTTGTTTATCTAAGAAATGATGCTGGCTCTTCCATGAAGTGTAATTAGCCATCGTTAATACCTTTCTCTTTTCGGAATAACTAAGTCCATCCACATCATAGTCAGGATTGCTGTAAATTTCTTTCACTACTTTTTTTGCCGCAAGATCATACTCTACAATAGCATCTTTATCCCTTTCTATATTAGTGGAAACATAAATATTCTTATTGTCAAAAGTGAAGAGTTGAATGCTGAAATCATCTTTATAAGTAGTGGTAAGAACAGAATCAAAGGGAGCTTCTGCTGTTGCTCGCTGATAATAGGTTTTATTAACTCCGTCTGTTTTCGTTGCAATTCTTATAACACCATTGTGGTCAGTGAACCAGCTGTCATAATTTTTATCATTCTGAAATAAAACTTTCATTTCGCCGGTTTCAATATTGATGCTGTAAGGATCAAAATATTGGGCATCTCTTTTATTTAGCCCAATCATTATTTCTTTTTCCTTACCTGGAACATACCTCCAGTTATCGAGAATTTGTGTTCTTACTTTCGAAAATGGAGTTAATGCTCTTAAATCTTTTCCATCTAAACCAACGGAAAATAATTGAAAATTTTCATCGCCACCTACATCCTGAAGATATAAAATGCGATTGCCTTTCCATTGATAATCGTAAATATTTCTTATCGTATCATCAGTAACAGGGATAGCATTGCTATCGGAAATTTTTCTTACGAATACATTAGTATGCCCATTATGTGGTGACAGATACGAAATATATTCGCCATCAGGAGAAATACGCCATTTAAACTTTTCAGGGTTTCTAAAAAAATCTTCCACTGGAATTAAAGGGGGTTTTACTTCCTTTGGTTTTAAAGTATAAGCTGTAATAATTACCCCCAATACTGATATAACCCATAATACCTTTTTTTGTAAAACATTCATAACGTTTTTTATTTTAAAATAATAAGAATGATAAATGTGGAAAGGCAAAGCAGGTAATGAAGATAAATTTTTCTTGGAAGAAAAAAGAATTTATTGGCTTTAAATAATCACTATATATTTTTAATTTTAGTTGTTTAGCTGATCGCAAAAGGATAGCAGGCTATATTCTTTTATTTTTGTAACATGGAATTAGGTATCAGCACTTTTGTAGAATTAACACCGGACCCTTTAACCGGTAAAACCATCAGCCCTCAGCAGCGAATACAAGATCTCATGGAAGAGGTTCAACTGGCAGATCAGTTGGAGCTTGATGTATTTGCTATTGGCGAACATCACCGACCTGATTTCCTGGTTTCATCTCCTGCAACTTTATTGGCAGCGGCGGCAGTAGTAACGAAAAAAATACGTTTATCCAGCGCCGTTAGTGTATTAAGCTCAGATGACCCGGTCCGGGTATTTCAGCAATTTGCTATGGTAGATTTATTGTCTGGCGGGAGAGCGGAGATTATGGCAGGCCGGGGTTCATTTATAGAATCATTTCCTCTTTTTGGATACGATCTTGAAGATTACGACACACTCTTTGATGAAAAATTAAAGTTATTGCTTGCCATTAATGAAAACGAAAAAGTTACCTGGAAGGGAAAACACAGGGCATCTATAGAAAACCTTGGCGTGTATCCAAGACCGTTACAAAGCAAGTTACCCATTTGGGTTGCTATCGGCGGTACGCCTGCATCAGTATTGCGTGCAGCTATTTTAGGACTTCCTTTAACTATTGCAATCATTGGAGGAACCCCACAGCAGTTTGTGCCTCATACAAAATATTATAGAGATGAATTTGTGAAAGCCGGACATGATATTACTACACTGCAATTATGTATTAACTCACATGCTTATATTGCTGACGATAGCAGGAAAGCTGCGGATGAGTTCTTTCCGGTATACGCAGCGGTAATGAGCAGGATTGGCCGTGAACGTGGATGGCCTCCCACCACCCGCGAGCAGTTTGATTTTATGCAAAGTCCTGTCGGCGCTTTATTGGTAGGTAGTCCGCAACTGGTAATTGATAAAATTTTGTATGAGTTTGAATTATTCGGGAACACCCGATTTATGGTACAATTTAGCGTGGGAACATTGCCGCATAAACGAATGATGCATGCCATAGAACTTTTTGGAACTGTGGTGGCGCCGGCGGTAAGGAAAGCATTGAAACCTGCGGCGAAGTAAGGTATAATTTATACCTATTGTACAAGTTTCTGTCGAAATATCTGTTGCTCTTTTATCGGCTTAGTTAAAGCGATCCAGGCGCTCTATTTTTTTAAAGGGGAGTATGAAAAAATTATTGACCTCTTCATTGAATTGGTCTTTATAATAAATAGGTATTGAGTCTCCTGCACCCGGCAGTATCCATAAATAAGACTTCAGAATAGACAATGCAATGAGAAGAGTATGTTTCGGAAAAATTACGTTGTGACCGCGCTATGCTTTCTGCCACTATCACTTTATAACTTTTTTTGAAAAATAAGACACTCTGGTATATAAAGTTACTTATGGAACTTTCGTTACCATGAATTAAAGCTTACAAGTTTTCAACTAAACATTGCCGTTCAACAAAAAATAACATCTTTAAAATCGCTAAATTATTAATATTGTATTAACTACTTTTTAAATTGATAATTATGGACGCTTATAAATTATATGCCCGTCAGTTTTTGTTATTACCTGTCTTTTGTGCTGTTTGTTTATTTAGTTTTGCCGGTGTTGTTAGAAAAACAAGCACCTGTAATAATAACATTTCATTTATTAATAAACAGCAGGAAGCCGCCGCCCTTCCCGATTCCAATACATTAAAAGAAGCATTGGCAGATTTTCTGGCAAAAGTTGACAGCGCTCAGGTTGACGAAATCATTCCGTATTATGACCCGGGGTTTATATCGGTAAGAGTAGTAGATGCAGGCCCTTTTATAAAAATGGATTATAACCAAATGATTAATTTCTGGAAAATAATCAGAGAACGTAAAGGCAATGCAGGAAGCTTTAATTATAAAGGAATTGTTACACAAAGCACCACGGTTCATTATATTGAAATACAGGGAAATACTGCCTATGTGTTATTAACGAGGATCAAAAATTTTGGCAATGGTCCGGAACCTGTTTTTTATAATCTTATCTGGCTATATAAAAATAACAAGTGGTATTTATCAAGGGAGATTGTTCACCAGCGTACCCTTCCGTCCTTTCATTAGTTATTGAACGAATGAATAAACATATTTTAAATTATATATAACGTTCATGATTATACGAAATATTTACTGCATCTCTTGATTATCTGCCCTTCACAAAATCTATTGCACACTATTTATAAGTTCCTCAAATTGCAAAATTTCAAATGGTTTAGAAAGATATTTGTCGGCTTTTGCTTCTTCAGAAAGTTTTTTTATATCATTGTTAGCCGAGAAAAAAATTACCGGTATTTTTCTCAATTCAGGATCGGCTTTAATCATTTGTGTTGCAGCGATGCCGCCACTATCCGGAATCCAGTTATCCATTAAAATTACTGATGGCATAACTTCTTTAACAACCTCGACTATGTTATTGCAATTAGTACAGGTATGAACCTCCCATCCCATTTCTTTTAAAAGATAAGTACACAGGAAAAGAATGTCCTCGTCATCATCAAAAATAAATATGCATTTGCCCATATATCAATTCTGTATTTTTTGTAAATGATTATTTGCCGGGAGAGTAAACCAAAACGTTGAGCCTTCCTTTTCTTTACTGGTAACGCCAACTTTCCCTCCATGACGCTCAATTATTTCTGCTGAAATAAAAAGCCCTAATCCCAGCCCCGAGAATTTGTGCGATGATTCGTGCACACGAAAAAACCGGTCAAAAATATAGGGCATATTTTCCAGCGGAATGCCTATCCCGAAATCTATAACTGAAATCTTTATATAATTGTCCGTAACAGATGTTTCTAAAATTATTTTATCTGCACCGGGAGAATATTTAATTGCATTTGAAATAAGATTGTTTAATACCTGGCGCAACCTTTCTTTATCGCCATTAACTATAACGGTATTTTCTCTTTTAAAGATAATTTTATGAGTTAACAAATCAAATACAAATTGATCCATACATTCCTTTATCAGATCGTCAATTGCAAAATCACTTTTGTTTAGCTCCATTTTTCCTGACTGTATTTTTGTTACATCCAGCAAGTCTTCAATAAGGCTTGATAATTTATCTACCTGTTTATTGGCTTTTTCAATAAAAGTATGCATCTGACTATTTTCCGGCCCCTTTCCCGAGATGCGCTCTATTATCTGAAGAGCAGCTTTCATGCTGGTAACAGGTGTTTTTAATTCATGGCTCGCTATGCTCATGAATTCATCCTTTTTTTTCATAAGCATTTTAGTGGCTTGTTGGGCTTGTTCCTGGTCTGTTATATCGGTAAGACTACCAATATATCCTGTTCCCTGTTTTAACGGATTACTTTGCGCCAACACCCAACGAAATTCCCCATAGCTTGTTTTTACCCTGAATTTTGAATGATAAGGCCTGTTGGCATTAAAACAGCTCATAAATTTTGCATACTCAGGTTCGGCATCATCAGGATGAAAGGCCTTTCCCCAGCCAAGTTCCAGGCTTTCTTCAAAAGATAAACCTGTAAAATCACACCAGGGCTTGTTTACATAAGTGCAAAGCCCTTTTTCATTTACTTTCCAGATCATAAAAGGCGATTGATCAGCAAGGTCACGAAAATAATCTTCGTTTATTTTGGATTGCTCGGCGATTAATTCAGCATTTTTCCTTTCTGTTATATCAAATGTTATATTTAAGATTTCTTCAACCTGGTCATTTTCATCTCTGTTAAATATTACTGCATACGTATGCACCCACAGGTAGTAGCCGTTTTTGTGCTTCATCCTGTATTCAAATTGCACCGTATCATTATCATCATAGCCGGGATATTGTTCATTGGCATTCTTTAATGCCAATTGATTTTCTTCCAGTGTTTTCTGTATATCGTCCGGATGAATCAAACTTGCAACAAATTGAATATTTGCGGATAAAATCTCTTTCGGAGTATAACCAAGCATAATCGTTAAAGCATTATTAACATAGCGATAGATGCCTGTGTTTATGCTATACACAGTTATAAGCCCAGGAGTAAGGCTGGATATTTTTTCCCAAAACTCCCTGTTCCCAATAAGCTTTTCGTTTTTTTTCATTTAGGCAAAGTATTCCTGTTTAAATATAGGCGAAAGCATTTAAAAAAATTAATTTTGAATATGATAAAGGAATGGAAATTTTCCGGGGAAACTATCAGAAACTGGTTTTTACAATAACGCTTTGGATGTTTAAATTTTAGGCAGCGAGAAATGAAGGGTATGCTGTTCGCCCATATTTTTCCTTTATGCAGCGCAATAATATTTGAAGAAATATAGCCAAGGCCAAGACTTGAAAGCATTCCCGTCCCGGTGCCCCTTGCCCTGAAAGAACGTTCAAAGATTTTATTTTTATCACAGGATGAGAAGCCAACTCCAAAATCGCGGACAGTTACCTTTGCCATTTTTTCGTTCTCACTAACGGTTACGCATATCTTATTTGCTTCTTTCAATAAATAAGAAAGTGATATCTAAACAACAACTATTCACTCCTTGCAAGTGTATCAGTTGTAAGATCATAAATTACTAAACCCGTGGTTTTACCCGATTTATTTTTCACAAAACTTATGGCAGATGGAAATGAATCTGCTTTAAATTTATTCCCTGTCAGTTACAATATTTAATTAACACAACAGCATCAGCAATTGTTTCTGAAAAGATTATATAAACGCCATTATATTTATTGCAAATAACTGCTCCTTTATCATGCTGCAACAGGAAGATCTTCTTTCAGAATTTAACGACGAACTCAATCAACAACCTGTAAGTACAGGAACTCGTTTTGTAGATTATTTAGTGGATATTATAATATTTTATATAATTGTTTTTGTAGTCATCAGGCTTATGGCGCTCGACTCACCCGCTATTTTGCAGGGCAGACGCTTTATTACGGTTATAGGATATTTACTTAACCTTGCTTATTATACCGTGCTGGAAGGTGCCACAGCCGGAAGAACCTTAGGTAAAATAGTCACCGGCAGTAAGGCAATTAAAAGTGATGGAAGCGATATTACCTGGAATGATGCATTTTTAAGAAGCCTGAGCAGGCTGGTTCCTTTTGAACAATTGAGCGCTCTCGGTGGTAAGCCATGGCACGATACGTGGACCCGGACTACAGTGATAAAAAAATAAAAAAGTGGCCGACAGGGCCTGCTGTCCCGGTAAACTGTAATATCTAAGCTATCTTTTTAATCCTGTAAATAAACATTTCCCTTTTTGCAGAAAATCCCAGGCCATTGTACAATTTTATAGCGCTGCTGTTTTCGGCCCTTACATGTAAAAAGGGAATGGCTAAATTTCCCCTGATGTTGTCAATCTGCCGGGCGATAAGATTTGTCGCATACCCGTGACCGGTATGTTCGGGATGCGTGCAAACAGCGCTCACTTCTATGTATTCAAACGGGTGCAATCTTTGCCCGGCCATGGCTACCAGTTGGCCATCTTTAAAAATTCCTTCGTAATTGCCGAACTCGATGGTTTTGCTGAGGAACGGCCCGGGGTTGGTTAATTTGGTTAGTGCCAGCATGGCGGGAACATCCTTACCGGTTAGAGCAACAAAATCGTTTGTTGTAGTTTTTTTGCCTGTTATTTTATCATGAACCATTTGTAATGCTATAAGGCATTCAAGAACTTTCCAGGGTTGTGGTATTTCAATCTCCCGAAATGAAAAAAAAGCAAACCCGCTGCCGGACGGAACCGTATCATGAAGAACTGTTAACGCCGCCGGTGTTATTTCGTTTACTCCCGCAAATGGCGCAACTTCCTTCTCAAAATATTTAGCCGTGTTATTACCAATCGAGAAATTTTTATTGCCTGTTGCCAGGGCATTCCAAACCGGATTGTCGAGTATGTGTTGCATGGATGAATTTCAATAAGAAATAAAATTCAATAAAGCTGCCTGCTTTGCTATAAACCGCCGTGACAGTAATGAGCGCAGATTCTATTAAATATAGACAGTTATGATTTTTATAAGCCCGGTTTGCCGGCAAAATATAACGGTAACGATTAAACGATTACTTTTGTTTTGCCAATTTCTCTGGTTCATATTCCTGGCTTTTCTCACCATCATTTCCCACATTATTTTTACAACGAAAATTATTAGGATGTTGTTGTCCCATCATTGCATGTTAATTTATTTCATTCGGCATTTTTGTATCTCTCCTTCCACATTTCATTAAAAGTTTTTTTACTAAAATGTAAATCAGAACGTTCTTTATTCCATCCTTTAAATAATTTATTCACCACTTTCGATTTTAAATTTCCATTGCCCATATTCATAAGGCCTCGTTTGAGCGATGATATTTTCCAAAGCTTCCAGGCTGTCTTTTCAGAAAAAGTGATATAGCCTTCTTCAACACTTTCTTTACGGTTCTCTAATAGCAACTCATGAAGATTAATTTTAACGGCGCAGACTTCCGTACAATTGCCACATAAAGAAGAGGCATAACTTAAATGTTTATATTCTTCAAGACCTTGTAAATGCGGCGTGATAACACTTCCAATCGGTCCGCTGTAAGTAGCGCCATAAGTATGGCCGCCAATATTTTTATAAACCGGACATGCATTTAAACAGGCACCACACCTAATGCAGTATAGGCTTTCCCGTTGCTTAGGATTTGCTAAAATATTGGAACGGTTATTATCTAATAATATCACATACATTTCTTCAGGGCCATCGGTTTCTCCGGGTTGTTTCGGGCCGGAAATAATGCTACTATAAACAGTAACTTTTTGTCCAGTTCCATAAGTTGCCAGTAAAGGCCACATCAAAGCAAGATCCGTGAGTGATGAAACAACTTTTTCAATTCCCACAATGGCAATATGTGTTTTTGGCCAGGCCATGCTAAGCCTTGCATTTCCTTCATTTTCTGTAATTGCGATAGCACCGATATCACTTATAATGAAATTAGCACCCGTAATGCCTATTTCAGCCTGAATATATTTTTCTCTTAATTTTTCACGGGCTACTAATGTTAATTCTTCCGGGGAGAGTTTGGAAGAGGTTCCCAGTTTATTTGCAAAAAGCCTGGCAACATCTTCTTTGCTTTTATGCATAGCGGGCGTTACAATATGGTAAGGAGGTTCACCATCTAATTGCTGAATGTATTCACCCAAATCTGTTTCTACGCTTTCAATATTATTTTTTTCAAGAAAATGTATTCAAATGAATCTCTTCTGTAACCATGCTCTTGCTCTTGACAATCGTCTTACAATTTTTTTCTTTGCAAATATTTAAAACTTCGTCTAAAGCTTCCTGTGAGTTTTGAGCCCAGATAACTTTACCGCCGCGTTTGGTAAAATTCATTTCAAATTCTTCCAGTTGCATGGTCAAGTGTTTCCAGCGCACGCCATTTTATATTTTTTGCACGCTCTCTTACAAGATCAGTATTTTCAAACTGTTGTTTTCCCTGCGGCACATACAGCATTGTATCTCCCGATATTAAAATTTATTTTTTGACGATGGTCAAGGTCAGCACTTTTAACAGTGCTCTTTGCTTTAAAGGTAGATGCGTTTTCAGTCATTTTATAATTCTTACTTTTTAATTACTCCCAATTCTTTACCAACTTTTGAAAATGCCTCAATAGCTTTATCCAGGTGTTTTGTTTTATGTGCTGCACTTAATTGAACTCTTATTCTTGCCTGCCCTTTTGCAACTACCGGAAAGAAAAATCCTATAACATAAATACCTTCTTCCAAAAGGCTGGCAGCAAAGGTTTGTGCGAGTACAGCATCATATAACATAATGGGAACAATAGGATGTTCACCCGGCTTAATATCAAAGCCTGCTTTCGTCATTTTCTTCCTGAAATATTTTGTATTGTTTTCGAGCTTATCTCTGAGCCTGGTTGTTTCATTTAGCAAATCAAATATTGCAAGAGAAGCACCGACAATGCCCGGTGCAACTGTATTGCTAAATAAATACGGCCTGCTTCTTTGCCTGAGCATTTCTATAATTTCTTTTTTACCTGTAGTAAATCCGCCGCTTGCACCGCCCAGGGCTTTACCCAATGTTCCAGTAATAATATCAATCTTTCCCATAACTCCGCGATACTCATGAGTACCTCGCCCGGTTTTTCCGAGAAAGCCGGTTGAATGACATTCATCAATCATAACAATTGCATTGTAGGTATCTGCCAGATCACAAATTTTATCAAGTTGTGCAATAGTTCCATCCATACTGAAAGAACCATCTGTAACGATTACACGGCTGCGTAAGTGTTGGCTTTCTTTTAATTTACTTTCCAGGTCATCCATATTATTATGCTCATAACGGTAGCGCTGCGCTTTGCATAAACGAACTCCATCAATGATGCTGGCATGATTTAATGCATCAGAAATAATTGCATCTTCTTCGCCAAATAAAGGTTCGAATACGCCACCGTTAGCATCAAAGCATGCAGCGTATAAAATGGTGTCTTCTGTTCCCAGGAAATCAGCAATCTTTTTTTCAAGCTCTTTATGAATATCCTGCGTGCCACAGATAAAACGAACGCTGCTTAAGCCATAACCTCTCTCGTCAATATATTTTTTTGAAGCTTTTATTACTTTAGGATGTGATGATAATCCTAAATAATTGTTGGCACAAAAGTTTAATACTTTTTTACCGCCCGTTTCAATTTCGGCACCTTGTTCGCTTGTAATTATCCGTTCATTTTTATAAAGACCTGCCTCTTTTACTGCATCAAGTTCTTCTCCGATTCTCTTTACAAAATTTTCATTCATACATTTAATTTTCTTCTGCAAACCTACATGAAATCATTAAATTTTAGTTTTGTATAAATTGTAACTTTTTGTTTTCATCTTCGTATAACTACAAAACAAGCACAGAAGCAATCAAAAATTACCAATTGAGTGTATGACCGAGAAAGAATATAATGAATGTGTAAACCTTTATGCTGATAATGTTTACCGTTTCATTGTAAAAAATTTACGACATGAAGAAAATGCTAAAGATGTTGTGCAATCAGCATTTGAGAAATTATGGATTAATCGGGAGACGGTAGAAAATGAACGCAGTAAATCGTATTTGTTCACAGTGGCTTATCACCAAATGATTGATTATATAAGAAAAAATAAACGAATAAAATTGCAGGAAGATTTTTCTGCTGAAACAAAAACGACTCATCAGCCTCATCATAATATAAATAAGATACTAAATGAAGCTTTAAAAAGATTAAGTGAAACGCAGCGAAGTCTTGTTTTATTAAAAGATTATGAAGGCTATTCTTATGATGAAATTGCTAAGATTACGTCGTTAAGCGAAAGCCAGGTAAAAGTATACCTGCATCGTGCACGAATACAGCTTAAAACTTACTTGGTAAAACCCGAAAATGTGATATAAGATGGACATCAACAGAGATAATTACGAAGAATATTTTTTGCTTTATGCTGATAATGAATTGACCGATTCTGAAAAAGCGGAAGTATTGATATTCGTTAAAAACAATAAAGACCTTGAAGAAGAATTCAGGATGATACATCATACCATTTCAAAACCGGACTTACATGTTGAGCTCACAAATAAATCTTTTTTATTCAGAACCACACAAACTTCATTTATTAATAAAACCAATTATGAAGAGGTTTTTGTTTTGTATCATGATAATGAATTAACTGAAAAGCAAAAGCGGGAAACTGAGGAATTTTTGTCCCGTAATAAAGAATTAAAAGATGAATTTGAATTAATTGGGCTGGCAAGGCTTGCTCCGGATAGTTCTGTTGTTTTCCCCGGCAAAAAAGTTTTATATAGAAAAGAAAAAGCAGGAAAAGTTGTTCCGGTTATGATTTGGAGAATGCTTGCGGCAGCGCTTTTCATTGGCTTTGGCTTATGGATCATAAGTTTATATTTTCAAAAGCCTGTACAAAAAAATATTACAACAGCTCATTCCATTCCTTCAAAAAATTCATCTAAAAAAGTTGAAAGAAATATTCTTCCTGAAAAAAAACCGGCAGAAGTTGTTGCTCAATCTTCAGAATCTTCTGCTGAAAATTCAGGAAAAAAAGAAGTAAATGAAAAAAATGAAAAGAAGCAAAAAGCTTTATATCAAAAAAATGATATTACGGTTGAAAAAAATATTGCTAACACACAAAAATCAACAGAAGAAAATACTACCAATCAGCTTCCCGAAAAAATAACTAATGAAACTTTGGTTGTTGGCAATGAAATTAAAAATATATCTAAAGATGAAATTTCACCAATCGATAAAATTGCTCCATCAAAAGAATTAGTACAAAATTCCGTTCAAAATATTGATGAAAAAGTAAATCCTGACGGCTATGCAAAAAATGCATCTAATGTTGCGGATGCTAATAATAATAATCAAAATTATGTATTCTACGATGTCCCAACTGACAAATTTAAAAGAACAAAATTAGGGGGCTTCTTAAAAATTGCAAAACGTGTTGTAGAAAGGAATAATCCTGTCACACGATTTTTATCAGGAGAGGACCGGCAGGTGGTATCTAACTAAACAGAAAAAAATCAGACTAAATAAATATTTAAAAAATGAAAAAGACAGCTTTAGGTTTTATGGGAATTTTATTTGCCATCACGTCCATGGCCCAGACAGATTCTATACAGGTTCAAAGAAAAAATGATACGATACATATTGGCGGTATGGTCATTTTGAAAAAAGGCGATCCCAATGATAAAAAACATGTAACCGTTACCGTTGGTGATTATTACAAGCATAAAAAATCCAACATTAGTACTACTGGCCCCGTCTTTGACATTGGCTTTGCCAACTGGACTGACAAAACCAATTATGCGTCGGCGACATCAAATAATTATTTGGTAACCCCTCCCGGCTCTGCTCCGCTAAATGAAAGTGATTTTAAGTTGAGAACCAGTAAATCAGTTAATGTAAACATCTGGTTTTTTATGCAACGTCTCAATTTAGTTAAACACTATTTGAACCTAAAATATGGACTGGGACTGGAGATGAATAATTACCGGTTCGAGTCTGAAATAACCTTTAAAAATGCAGGTGCAAATCCTTATGACGTTGCCCAAAACATACCCCATCCTTTTATATTCCAGGATTCAATTACCTTTTCGAAAAATAAACTCGCCGCGGATTATGCAACAATTCCTTTCATGTTAAACTTTGTGGCCAATCCAAATCAAGCTAACAAGGCATTTAGCTTTAGTGCAGGCGTAAGTGTAGGCTATTTATATAGCAGTCGTAATAAACAGATAAGCGATGAAAGGGGTAAAGTTAAAAATCGTGGAAATGATTTGGAGCAATGGAAATTTGCCTACATAGCAGAACTTGGAATGGGGCCTGTGCATCTATACGGTTCTTATAGTCCCAATTCTGTTTTTCAACATGAATTGAATTTTAAGCCCTACAGTATTGGGTTAAGATTTAGCAACTGGTAATAATTATTTTGAAATTATAGTAGAACCTGTTTGTAAAAAGACAGGTTTTTTATTTACTTAAATACATGCTTCTTTCTTTATATAATTGCCGGAAGTATGGATCACGAAGGTCTTTTATAAAGCGAATAGCTTCACCGGTGCTTTTCATTTCAGGGCCAAGTTCTTTATTTACATTAGGAAATTTATTGAAAGCAGAAAACAGGTTCTTTAATTGCAAAGCCTTCAAGCTTTTTCTCAAATGTAAAATCCTTCAATTTTGCAGCGCCAATCATTACTTTGGTAGCAATATTTAAATAAGGAATCTGATAGGCTTTTGCAATAAACGGTGTTGTACGGGATGCTCTTGGGTTTGCTTCAATCACAAACACTTTACCATCTTTAATAGCAAATTGAATATTGATCAATCCTTTTATATTTAATGCCCTGGCAATTTTTTCAGCATAATATTCCATGGTATGTACAATTAATGGAGTAAGATTAAACGCCGGTAATACAGCATTACTATCACCGCTATGAATACCTGCAGGTTCAATATGTTCCATTACACCCATTACATGAAAATCTTCTCCATCAAAAATGGCATCAATTTCCGCTTCCTGGCAACGATCTAAAAAATGATCAATTAAAATTTTATTGTCGGGAAAATGTTTCAGTAAACTAAGAACTGCTTTTTCCAGTTCTTCATCATTTATAACAATACGCATTCGCTGTCCACCCAACACATAACTTGGGCGAACCAATACAGGATAACCAACTACTTTGGCAACTTCAATAGCTTCATCAGTATTATAAGCAGTCCCATATTTTGGATAAGGAATTTCCAGTTCTTTCAGCAGATCACTAAAGCGGCCGCGGTCTTCGGCAATATCCATATTATCGAATGAAGTGCCGATGATTTTAATTCCTTTTTCATCTAATCTTTTCGCAAGCTTTAATGCAGTTTGTCCGCCAAGCTGTACAATAACACCATCAGGTTTTTCAAGCTCAATTATTTCCCAGATATGTTCCCAGAAAACAGGCTCGAAATATAATTTATCAGCCATATCAAAATCTGTAGAAACTGTTTCAGGATTACAGTTGATCATGATGGCTTCATAGCCACATTCTTTAATTGCAAGCAAACCATGTACACAGCAATAATCAAATTCAATTCCCTGGCCTATGCGGTTAGGGCCGCTGCCAAGAACAATAATTTTCTTTTTTGAAGATGGGATAGATTCATTCTTTATAATATCTGTATTCATGTATTCCAATCAAATTTTATTCAAAAGTGCTATAGAAATAGGGCGTCTTTGCTTCAAACTCTGCACTGCAGGTATCTACCATTTTATATACTCTTGTAATTCCAAATTCCTTTCTCTTTTCATAAATATCCTCGTCGGTACTGCCATCTTTCATGATGCGTGCTATTTGTTCATCGCCAAAGCCAAGTCGCTTTGCTTCTGGTTAAAAGTTCCGGAGTAAGCGTTTCAAATGTTGTTTTTATAAGTTCTTTTTCGCAATCACATATTTTTTGAATCTGGTAAATAAACCATCGGTCAATGCCGGTTGATTCGCAAATTCGTGCGAACACTAACACCAATCATTAAGGCATCTTTGATTCTGAATATGCGATCCCATTTTGGAACTTTTAGATATTCGATAACTCTTCAGCATACATCAGGCTCTTTCCATAATATCCTAAACCAACTGCTTCATTTTCCAAACTCTGACATGCTTTCTGAATGGCTTCCGCAAAGCTTCTGCCGATAGCCATTACTTCTCCATACTGATTTCATTTGAAGCCCAAGCGTATCGTCGGCGCCTTTGAATTTATCAAAATTCCACCGCGGTATTTTTACAATCACATAATCTAACGCAGGTTCAAAATAGGCTGAAGTTGTTTGCGTGATTTGATTTTTTAATTCATCTAAAGTATAACCCATGGCAAGCTTGGCAGCAATTTTTGCAATAGGATAACCCGTAGCCTTACTTGCTAATGCAGATGAACGGCTAACACGCGGATTTATTTCAATGGCAATTATTTCTTCTGTTTGAGGATTTAAAGCAAACTGCACATTACAACCACCTGCAAAATTTCCTAAGATTCCGCATCATTGCAATGGCTGTGTTTCGCATTTTTTGAAAAGCAGTATCGCTCAAAGTCATTGCAGGCGCAACCGTTATGGAATCTCCGGTATGAATTCCCATTGGATCAAAATTTTCCACCGTGCAAATAATAACAACATTATCATTATCATCCCGCAGTAATTCAAGCTCAAATTCCTTCCATCCCATCATCGCTTTTTCCACCAGCACTTCATGCATCGGAGAAGCCGTAAGGCCACGGTTTAATGCTTCATCCAATTCATCTTTTGCATGTACAAAACTTCCTCCCGTTCCACCTAAAGTAAATGAAGGACGAATTACCAAGGGAAAGCCAATTTCCTGTGCAAACTCTTTTCCTTCTAAAAATGAATTGGCAGTTCTTGCAGGAGCTACAGGAATATTCATTTCAATCATCCATTGCCTGAATTTTTCCCGGTCTTCTGCTTTATCAATTGCTTTAATATCAACTCCAATTAAACGGATATTATTTTTTTGCCAAATGCCTAACTCGTCGCCTTCTTTGCAAAGGTTTAATGCAGTCTGGCCGCCCATTGTAGGCAATACTGCATCAATATTATTTTCTTCAATTATCTGTTCAATACTTTCAATGGTAAGTGGCAGAAGATAAACTTTGTCAGCCATCATCGGATCGGTCATGATGGTTGCAGGATTACTATTTATCAGGATAACCTTTATCCCTTCTTCGGCAAGGCTGCGGGCTGCCTGCGTTCCCGCATAATCGAATTCACAAGCCTGGCCTATAATAATGGGGCCTGAACCTATAATTAAAACTGATTTGATGGATTTATCGAGCGGCATGAAAATTTAATCTGTGGCCGCGAAATTATAATGAAATGTTGAAATGAAAAGCAATAAATTAAAATTGAGATTTTATTGTGAAAATATCTATGCTGTAATATCAAAAAATTACCTTATCGTAAGTATTTTGGAACTTAAAATTCTATTTCTAAAGAAGGTATTTTTTTTGTGTTCCATAAAAATCATTAAACATTTTTTTTAAAACATACAATTTCCCCATCCATTCATTTTTTTCTTTTGATTTTAATTCACTCATAAAATGTTCAACTTTTTCCACAGTTGTGTCTGCATCATCCAGCAAATCGTTTGTTGTTTCTTTAAGATGAGCAAAAAAGGCATCTTTATCTTCTTTGGACATGCTATAAAACTTCAAAAGAGCTAAGCCTATAGAAGCTCCAAAAATGAATGATGTAATAGTTGACTGTTTAACCATGATTATTATTTTAAATTTTTTAGGTGTTAGATTTGTAAATATTATGAAAAGGATTTTTCTCCGAAAGAATGTATTACATAAACCGTTCCTGTTTTTACTCACTCTCTTTTTCTATTACTTTTCGCAGGGACAAATCTTTCAAAAAAAAAATTATCCCAAAGGATATTTTATCTATCCTGTTGATGCGAAAATCGGGCTGGCCGCAAACTTTGGGGAACTACGTCCTAACCATTATCACATGGGGCTCGACTGCCGAACCGACCAGGTTCAAAACAGGCCGGTAAAAGCTGCAGCTAATGGTTACGTTGCTCACGTGAAAGTAGAACCTTTTGGCTTCGGAAGAGCTATTTATATCAACCATCCCAACGGATTAACAACGGTGTACGGTCATCTTAATAACTTTTATCCGGCTCTTGAAAAATACGTGAAGGAACAACAGTATAAATTAAAATCATGGCAGGTTTTTTTGGATATTCCCGAAGGAATGTTCCCGGTGAAACAGGGAGAGTTTATTGCATTTAGCGGGAATGCGGGAGGTTCGCAGGGACCACACTGTCATTTTGAAATAAGAGACACAAAAACGGATAAAGTTTTAAATCCACTTTTATTTGGGATGCCAATTCCTGACAACGTTCCTCCAACTGTTCTGCGTTTAGCCATGTACGATAGATGTGTTAGCACTTATAGTCAGGTACCAAAGCTTTTTAGCCTGAAAAAAGTAAATGGAATTTATACAACAGTACAGCCCGTTATACCTGTTAATACTGATAAGGTAAGCTTCGGAATTTCTGCCAATGATAAATATACCGGATCAACTAATCCCAATGGGATCTACGAGGCCATTTTATATCTTGATGAAACTCCCGTTGTTGGTTTTGAAATAGATAGTATTACTTATGATGAAACAAGATATGTGAATGCGCATATTGATTATAAAACAAGAGAAGCAGGCGGCCCTTATATTGAGCATATGTCAAGATTACCTGGCTATCCTGAAGGAGTTTATAAAGATTTTAGCGGAGATGGTGTAATTGAACTTACAGATGACGCTGTGCACGAAGTAAAAATTATTGTTAACGATACTTATGGAAATACTTCTACTCTCGAATTCAAAATTAAAAAGGGATTAATATATGAATCGGAATTGGCAAAAGACACGGTTTCCTATCATAACCAACAGGAATTTCACCCGGGATTTGTAAACATTTTTGAAAGTGATAATATGCAATTAATTCTTCGCCCCGAAGCCATATATGACTCTTTTGCTTTTGTTCAGTCAAGTAAAATTATCCCTTCCTTCATGTCCTATTCTGAAGTTTATTCATTAGAGTCAGGCCTTGTTCCTGTGCATGATAATTTTACTTTAAGGCTAAAAGCAAACAAACCTGTTCCGGCAGAACTTATGGATAAAATGCTTATCAAAAAAACATGGAAAGGTAAAAGCGAAGTAGTTAAAGCTATCCGGGACGGCGACTGGTTTACAGCTTATTTCAGAAGCTTTGGAAATTTTGAATTAATTGCTGATAACGAACCGCCGGTTATTACAGGAGGCTTTCATGATAATGCCAATCTTTCAAAAGCGTCTCATATTATTTTTATTCCAAAAGATAATAATGAGGTAATTAAAAATTTTAAAGCCGAGCTTGATGGAAACTGGCTAATGTTTACCAACGACAAAGGCAAACTTTTTATTTATAAATTTGATGAGATGTGCCCGAGTGGAAATCATGAATTAAAAATTTCAGTTGAGGATGAGGCAGGAAATACCGCGGAAAAAATTTATCACTTTACAAAATAAAAACCCCCGACCCCGAAGGGGAAAAAGACGAGGGCCCTATAATAAGAATTTTTTTTATAAGCTTACAATACTTAATATGACATTATTAACAGAGGGCGAGAAAGCACCGGCTTTTAAAGCAAAAGATCAAAACGGGAACACAGTTTCTCTTGCAGATTTTAAAGGCAAAAAAGTAGTTTTATATTTTTATCCTGAAGATGATACGCCAACCTGCACAATCGAAGCATGTAATCTTCGTGATAATTATGCTGCTTTAAAAAAAGCCGGTTTAATTGTTTTAGGAGTAAGCCCTGATGAAGCAAAGAAGCACAAAAAATTTGAAGAAAAATATAATCTTCCTTTTACACTTCTTGCAGACCCAGACAAAAAGATTATTGATAAATATGGTGTTTGGGGAGAAAAGAATTTATATGGAAGAAAGTACATGGGATTACATCGCACTACATTTTTGATTGATGGAAAAGGCATTATTCAAAAAATATTTAAAAAGCCAAAATCAAAAATACACAGCGAAGAAATCTTAAAAGCGCTTGGTTAAATCATCTCCCTCTACATTTTGCAAAGATGAATCTAAACATTAAAGAAAATTCATGGATAGCAAAACTTGCTGCAAAGAAACTACAATCTGAAAATGTTGCCATAGTTATTGGGGGCACCATTCATTTATATAATGTAACAAAGCAGCAATTTTTAAAAAATGAAAAATGGGTGAAGCATGAAGTTTGCCATTTGCAACAATTTAAAAAAAATGGCACATTTATTTTCATCATAAAATATTTATGGGAAAGTATCATGCACGGATATTACAATAATAAATATGAAATTGAAGCAAGAAATGCAGAAGAAGATTAATAATCCAATTGCAATCCCAGCCTGTCTTTTAATTGTTTCACCAACGGATATTCTTCAATAATTTTTAAATATTGTTCTTTGGTAGTAAGATGTTTTTCTTCTACAGAATTATTGTTCTTATTCTCAACAATAATTACCCGGTAAGTTAAAAAGCGGTTATTAAAATAAGCCTGCAAATGTTCTATCAATGCAGCTCTTTCTGTTTCAATAAATTTTTGTTGAATATTGTTGTCGGTAATTATTTCGATACAATTATCATCAATAATATTAAGCTTTGCAGACTTAAAATTAGTTACCCCTGAATGATTATTATTTTTACGAAGATCTTCAATATACAATCCCCAGGCAACATATAATTCTTCTTCATTAAGCTGTTTACTGTTGTTTCCGTTTTGCCTGTTTTCAAGGGCTACCTGCTCCCGTATTTTTTCCAGGGAACTCAGCTTTTTCAATTTCGTTTGTGGATTACCGTTAGTAACAGCGGTATGATCTGCAGCCGCCTTAGGAATTATTGGTTTTATTATTTCTTCCTCTATTATGAGTGTGGCCTTTTTTTTGCTGCAGATCCCCATTTTTTGTTATTTACTTGGGTGCCTGAACTATTATCGCTTCTCTTAATATGCGGTACACTTTTTTCTGTAATTGCAATGGGAGTAAGTGTTTTAAAGGCAACAGGCTTCATGCCTTCAACTTGTTTTTTTTTATTCACATGAGTTCCGTCGCTTAACAATTCGATTGCCTGCGGCAGATAACAAAGCTTTATCAGCGTTAATTCTACATGGAGTCTTTTATTTCTTGCTTGCCTGTAATTTATTTCAGCTTCATTCAAAACATTTAAGGCGCTTAATAAAACAGCAGCATCAGCCTTCAGCGCTACATCGAGATAGCGTTGCTTAAACCCTTCTGATACCTCCAGCAACATAGCTACTTTAGCATCTTTACTCACTAAAAGATTTCTTATAAACTCTGCAAAGCCATTTAGTACTAAATCTCCTTCAAAACCTTTGCGGTTTATTTCATCATATAATAAAATGGCATCGCTAATATGCTTTGTGTTTGCATCGCATCCATAAACTTAAAATAATAATCTTCGTCAAGAATATTCAGATGCTCCAATGTGTTGGCATAGGTAAGTTCGCCATTTGTAAAGCTCACAATTTTATCAAGAATACTTAGTGCATCTCTAAGGCAGCCTTCACTTTTCTGAGCAATTATATGCAGCGCAGTATCATCTGCCTTTATATTTTCTTTTTTGCACAATTTCGCGAAGATGATCTACGGTATCCTGGTTAGTAATTCTTTTAAAATCAAAAATCTGGCAACGTGAAAGAATGGTAGGGAGTATTTTATGTTTTTCCGTGGTGGCTAAAATAAAAATTGCAAAAGGTGGCGGCTCTTCCAGCGTTTTAAGAAATGCATTAAAGGCTGCAGCGCTTAACATATGTACTTCATCTACTATGTACACTTTGTATTTTCCGGCCTGCGGCGCAAATCGTATTTGCTCAACCAGTGTTCGTATATCATCAACAGAATTATTACTGGCAGCATCCAGTTCATGAATATTAAGCGATGTGCCATTATCAAATGAAATGCAGGAATTACAAACATTACAGGCTTCGCCTTCAGGCGTTCTGTTTTCGCAGTTTATAGTTTTTGCAAGAATTCTTGCACAGGTTGTTTTACCAACACCACGTGGACCGCAAAATAAAAATGCATGCGCCAACTGGTTGTTTTTAATAGCATTTTTTAGCGTTGTAGTTATATGCGATTGTCCAACAACAGTACTAAAATTCTGTGGGCGATATTTTCTTGCTGAAACTATAAATTTATCCATAATGAAGAGAACAAATTTACGATTTTAGCAGGGATAATTATTATAGATCCTGTTTATAAATGAGAAATAATATTTCTTTTAATAACGATAGAATCAAATCAAAATCGGGTGTCTTTTAAATTCTTTATTTCTATCAAAAATATAACGATAAGTGACAAGCTTTCTGCTTTGTGTAGCGCCAAGGTTTTTAGAAATATTTAAAATCTTAGGATTGAAATCTCCCTGCCATTGAAGTTCTAATTCATCATATTGCTTTTCTGGTTGTATTACTTTAGCTCCTTCAACTATCATATAATAATCAATTCCCTTACCCTGATACTCCGGGATTACACCAAAAACAACTCCTGTAAATTTATTGCAAACACCTTTTTTCTTAAGCCACAAATATTTAAGCTTGGCAAAAAGATCAAATTTTCCATTAAGATATTTAAATACCTGATTAAGTTCCGGTAGATTAACCCAGAAAGCAATTGGCTCATTATTATGGTATACAAACCAGATGAGGTGTTCATCCATAACAGGCTTCATGGTATTGAACATTTTATAGGCAACCTCTTTATTTAATTGTTTATTGCCCTCATGAGTTGCCCATGCCTTATTATAGATGATGCAAAAATCATTTGCGAATTTTTTTAATTCCTTTTTCCTGATATGAATGGCTTTATATTCGGGATTTGAATTATATTTTTTATCCTGTTCAAAAAACTTTTCACTAAGCTGTGCCTGCACGAACATGTGGAAGCATAATTGATTATAAAAAATTTTAAAACCATAGCTTTCAAAAAGCTGAACATAATAAGGCGGATTGTAATTCATTAAATAAATAGGAGGCTTAAAACCTTCGACTACCAACCCCCACCAACGATCCCGCTCACCAAAATTTATTGGACCATCCATTGCTTCCATACCATGTTGCATCAGCCAGCTTTTAGCAACATCAAACAACATATCTGCACCTTCCTGCTTATTAATACATTCAAAAAAACCAATACCACCTGTTGGTTGCTCGTCACCTTTGTTTTTATATTTTTTATTTACAAAAGCGGCAATACGGCCTAAAAGATTATTATCGTTATCTTTTAATATCCAGCGCATACATTCGCCAAAGCGAAATGCTTTATTTTTTCCCGGATCAAAAACATCATTTACATCTTTGTCAAGCGGACGAATATAGTTGGGATCATCTTTATAAATGATTGCGGGTATTTTAAGAAATTCCCTTGTTGAAATTTTATCTGAAACGGGTATGAGATACATTAATCTATTTACAAATAATTCGTAAAGTAACACAAAAAACTTTGTTGCCAAAAAACCACACTTTTATAAAAAATTTATTAAAAACAAAATAGAAATAACAAGGCATATTTATTGTTTTAAAATAATAAACACTATAAAATAATAATAATAAAAATATATAACCATGAAAGATTTACATTTAAAAAAAGTAGCCATTTTAACTGAGAATGGCTTTGAAGAAGTGGAATTAATCAGCCCAAAAAAAGCAATGGAAGATGCCGGCATAACAGTTGATATTGTCTCACCTCAAAAAGATAAAGTTAAGGGCTGGGATCACGATCATTGGTCAATTGAATTACCTGTTGATGTAAATGTTGCAGAAGCGGATCCTTCTGAGTATGATGCGCTGATGATTCCCGGAGGCGTAATAAATCCCGATAAGATGAGAGTTAACAGGGATTGCGTTGATTTTGCCAAGACATTTCTTAAAGATGGAAAACCAGTGGCAGCAATATGTCACGGCCCGCAATTATTAATTGAAACCGGTTTGCTCAAAGGGAAAAAAATGACCTCATTCCCATCAATTAAAACTGATATACAAAATGCAGGAGCCTATTGGGAAGATAAAGAAGTAGTAGTAGATAAAGGCCTTGTAACAAGCAGAAGCCCGGAAGACCTTGCTGCATTTAATAAAAAATTGCTGGAAGAAATAGGGGAAGGTATTCATGAAGAAGCCTTATTTAATTAATAGTTAATTAATTTCTCCTGATTCCCTATAATAAAAAGTCCTTTCGTGATGAAAGGGCTTTTTACATGTAAATTAACAAAAGTTAAAATAGACTTACTCGTATTTCATCATAAGGTTGAACAAAATTTTTTTATCTCCATCTGTAAAAAATCTGCTGCTGTCTTGTTTTTCAAAATGTCGTTTAAATGCTTCAATAGTTGCGGCGCTGTCTTTAACCGAATAACCAATAATTCTAAGTGCTTGGAGGCTGTTGAAATTTTCAGGCAAAGAAATATTGGTCGTATCATCATACCACAATCCAAATCCATTTTGCGAGAGCAATTGCCATGGAAATTTTACATTGGGGTCATTTTTCCTCGTTGGAGCTATATCGGCATGGCCAATAAAATTTGCAGTTGGAATATTATAGTCTTTTTTAAGAGTAGCCAACACCGTTAGTAAACTGTTTATCTGCGCAGGCGGGAAAGAGTCAAAGCCATTATTGTCGAGTTCGATGCCGATGGACGATGAATTGATATCTCTATCATTTCCCCACGAGCCCGCGCCAGCATGCCATGCACGCAGGTAATCATTCAGCATGTGATGAACAGTCCCGTCTTTACAAATTACATAGTGTGCGCTTACCTGGGTCCGCGGCAAAGTGAAGGTTTGCAATGTTTGTTCACAGCTGTTTTGCGCCGTATGGTGGATAATTACAAAATCGGGTTTGCGAAGGCCGAAGTTGGTTGTTCCTACCCATGGAGTAGAATTGTAAATACTATCGGTTAATGGTGTTTTACGAATAATTTTTGCAAACGACTTTGCCTGGCGTTTGTAAACTCTATTGGTAGTTGCGTATTTGTTAGAAGAGCAGGAGATCACGAAAGTGATAATGATAAAAAAGAAAACAATTATTCTCATATGTTTTTTGTGTAAAGATAAATAACCATGCTTCCGGAAGAGCTTAGTGTCATTTTTTGAAATAAACCCCTATACCTGATTTGTATTTCAAATTCCATTAAGTATCTTGCCTTACATCTGTTCTTACAAGAAGCTGCTTTCTATAAATCACCTGTATTTATCATTTCAAAAAAACTATTATGAAACAAAGGAAGTTATTTCTATTGGCAGCAATTGTTTTTGCATCCTGCAATAATGCAGGCACCGAAACAAAAGATTCGATGAAAGATTCTACAGCACCGGCTCCCCCGGCTCCTGTTGTGATGAATTATCCATACACGATTGACCATCCTGACAATTGGGAAGTGGGAAATACGGCAAATACAATGGTTGCATTGAGCGCCCTGAAAGGATATGAAAGCGGAAACATCCCTGAAGCCATGAAGTATTTTGCCGATTCCATACACCTTCAATTTGATGGACTGGATAAGACCCTCCCCGCAGATACCGTTCAGGCAATGTTTACAAAATTCAGGGGGGCAATGAAAAGCATGGACGTAAAAATGAGTGATTGGGAATCAGTTATTTCCAAGGATAAAACACAAGAATGGGTTACCATGTGGTACAGGCAGCATTGGGAAGATATGAAAGGTAAAAAGGACTCAGCTGATATAATTGATGATGTAAAAATAAAAGACGGCAAAATTGTAAGATTGGACGAATATACCAGGAAGCTGCATTGATAATTTTATCAAATTTTTAAAGCACCGCGATCACGGTGCTTTTTTATTTTACATATTTCTCCTGTATTGTCCGCCTACTTCATACAATGCATGAGTTATTTGGCCGAGCGAACAATACTTTACAGTTTCCATTAATTCTTCAAAAAGATTTCCGTTATTAACAGCAACTTTTTGCAAGCGTATTCAACATTTCATCACTTTCATCTTTATGTGCGTTTGTGAAAGGCCTTTAAGTTTTCTATCTGTTATTCTTTTTCTTCTGTTGTGGTGCGAATAACTTCTACCGGTAGTAATAGTTGGAGATCCTTTTTTATTAAGAAAAGTATTTACACCAATCAATGGGAAATTCGCCAGTATGTTTCTAGCGTTTCATAATACAAACTTTCTTCCTGTATTTTATTTCGCTGATACATTCTTTCCATTGCACCCAATACACCACCGCGTTCTGTAAAGCCGGTCAAACTCTGTCAGCACAGCTTCTTCAACCAAATCAGTCAAGTTCTTCAATAAAAAAACTTCCCTGGTATGGATTTTCATTTTTTGCAGATCCTAATTCACGATTTATAATTAACTGAATTGCCATTGCACGGCGTACACTTTCTTCCGTTGGTGTTGTAATGGCTTCATCATAAGCATTTGTATGAAGGGAATTGCAATTATCATAAATAGCATACAAAGCCTGTAACGTTGTTCGAATATCATTGAAATCAATTTCCTGCGCATGCAGGCTGCGGCCGCTTGTTTGAATATGATATTTTAATTTTTGCGAGCGTTCATTTGCTTTGTATTTATACTTCATTGCTTTTGCCCAAATTCGTCGTGCCACACGTCCAATTACGCTATATTCTGCATCCATTCCATTACTGAAAAAGAAAGAAAGATTTGGAGCAAAATCATCAATGTGCATTCCGCGGCTTAAATAATATTCAACATAAGTAAATCCATTTGAAAGTGTAAATGCAAGTTGTGTAATTGGATTGGCGCCGGCTTCTGCAATATGATAACCGCTAATAGCATACACGAATAAAAATTTCTTACTTTCTGTTCAATAAAATATTCCTGCACATCGCCCATTAATTTCAATGCAAACTCTGTTGAAAAAATGCAGGTATTTTGCGCCTGGTCTTCTTTTAAAATATCTGCCTGCACTGTGCCGCGAACCTGCTGCTAATGTTGTTGCTTTTATTTTTTCATAAACTTCTTTTGGTCAAAACTTCATCTCCGCTTAATCCTAATAATCTTAAACCCAAGCCCATCATTTCCTTTTGGCAAATGCCAATCATTTCCTTTTGGTGACTGAACGGATTATCAGTAACACCGGTATATTTTGGCAGTGATTAAGCTAATTTCGATTCAATAATTTCGTTTACGCATTGCCCGTAAGTTATTCTCAATTATCCATTTTTCACATTGCTGATCAATGGCAGCATTCATAAAAAATGCAAGCATCATTGGTGCCGGACCATTGATGGTCATGCTTACAGAAGTTTTTGCATCGCAGAGATCAAAACCGCTATATAATTTTTTTGCATCATCAACGGTTGCAATGCTTACACCGCTGTTACCGATCTTTCCATAAATATCAGGACGATGATCAGGATCTTCTCCATATAATGTAACGCTGTCAAATGCAGTGCTCAAGCGCTTTGCAGGCTGATCAACTGAAACATAATGAAAGCGTTTATTGGTTCGTTCAGGGCCGCCTTCGCCGGCAAACATTCGTGTTGGATCTTCTCCTTGCCGCTTTAATGGAAACACTCCTGCTGTATAAGGAAATTCTCCCGGAAAATTTTCCTGCAATCTGCCATTTTAAAATATCTCCCCAATCTTTATACTTTGGTAAAACAATTTTCGGAATTTTTGTTCTGCTGAAAGTGATTCGTAATATAAAGGTTGTTTAATAACTTTATCCCGAACATGTATATTCAAAAAAATCTCTCTGTATTTTTTTTGTAATGCTGTCCCATTCATCAATTAGTTTTTTGACATTCGGCAATAATTTTTTTTCAATATTTCATTTGACTTGATTCTAATTCGCTTCTATATGCAGCATCATTTTATCTTCTTCAGCAGATGTCATTAATAATTTTAATTGCACCTTTGAGCTGGTACAATTGTGATGCAATGTTCAGCTTGCTCTTCAGCAATTATTATATTCTTTATTCTCTTCAGTAATTTCAGATAAGATAACGAACACGTCTTTGGAGGAATGATCAATGATTTTGAAGTAGTCACTCGTTTATATGGTGCGCTTCATATTCTTTCCAAAATCATTACCTGTGTTTTTTCTTCAACTGTCATCATTATTTTTTCAAACAATTCATTAATGCCTGGATCATTAAATTGGAAGCAATCGTTCCAATAACAGGCAATTCATTCATCTTTTGCATTCCATAAAGTATGATTGCGTTTATATTGTTTTTTTACATCATGCAATGCATCCAATGCACCTGCTTTATCAAACTTATTGATGCAAACAATATCTGCATAATCAAGCATATTTATTTTTTCAAGTTGAGATGCAGCGCCATATTCAGGTGTCATCACATACATGCTTACATCGCAATAATCTAAAATTGAAGCATCACTTTGGCCAACACCGGCGCTTTCCAAAATGATAAAATCAAAATCGGCCGCTTTACAAATATCAAGTGCATCCTGCAACATGCATTGCTTAATGCTGTATTATTTTCGCGTGTAGCAAGGACTGCGCATATATGCACGCGGATGATGAAATTGAATTCATTCGTATACGATCGCCCAGTAATGCGCCACCGGTTTTTTTGCGGGAAGGATCAACTGAAATAACAGCAATTGTTTTATCAGTATAAGTATTTAAAAAACGACGAACAATTTCATCTGTTACAGAAGATTTGCCTGCGCCACCGGTGCCGGTAATGCCAAGAACTGGAATCCCTGTCTTCCTCCAACTGTTGACCGTTGACCTTTTTGTTCTTTGGATTAGACTCGTTTTCAATAACTCCATTGGTTCTCCATTTTCCGCTTTTGTAATGGCATTTGCTACATTCTTTATATCTTTCCACTCGCCCAATGGATCATTGGCATTTCCATTGCCACCGGATACTTTAGTTCCACTTTTCTAATACGAGAATCTGCATCTATTTACCACATCTTCAATCATTCCTTCAAGACCCATTTTTCTTCCATCATCAGGAGAATAAATTTTTGTAATACCGTAAGTTTGCAATTCCTTTATTTCCTGCGGAAGAATAGTACCACCTCCGCCACCAAAAATTTTTATATGACCACAACCATTTTCATCAAGCAAATCTTTCATGTATTTAAAGAACTCAACATGGCCGCCCTGGTAGCTGGTAACGGCAATACCCTGCACATCTTCTTCAATGGCACATTCAACAATTTCATTTACGCTGCGGTTATGGCCAAGATGAATAATCTTCTGCTCCTTTGCTTTGCATAATGCGGCGCATAATATTTATAGCAGCATCGTGGCCATCAAATAAAGAAGCAGCTGTAACAATTCTTACTGAACCTGAAGTCTTCTCAACTGTCATAATGAAATTGGTTTTCGCAATGTATAAGCAGTCGTGTAAAATTACGACTAAAGGAAGGGAAAATAAGGGAGTTCAGCTTTTTGAAGCAGTTCCTTTGGTTCTCTTTTTAGGAAGATCAGCAATAATACCAAGGCTAACAATCCCTGTTCGATGTTCGACAAAGCGATGATTTAATAATACCGAAATAGAGCCTTGTATCCTTAATTTTATTGGAAGTTTTTTAAATCCAAAAGTATAACTTACGGCAGGCTCCCAGAAATAAACAGGGGAAACCGTAAGGCTGTCTAATATATAATTATCCAGTTCACCCGAAGTATAATTTGTATGAATATGTGTAAATATTACTGCAGTAAAACGGGAAGTAAGTGCTGTAGAGAAATTTTTTTCTGGACTATAAATTACAGCAGGTTGAATAAAGATTTTTGTTATCCTGCTGTTATGATATTTGGTGGTTTGCACATTATTTGAAGTATACTTATCAGAAATGTATGATGAGCCAAATGCAGCCCCACCAAATACCTGGAACTGCATTTTTTGGTTATATTCCAGAGATGTAAAATATCCTGTTCCGATTTCTGTAAAATTTCTTTTGTATGATAATAAAGAAGTGTCGCCGGGAAAGAAACTATCATTACCCCCATTCTTTTCCCAGCGAAAACTCTCATTAAGTATAGCAGCAAAATGATTGCTGAAAGCCCACGCAGCCTGAATATCCAGGCCCTGGTTGGAATTACCTTTCTCGTTAAAAACATTTATCGATCCCGCATAAAACGCAGAAAATTCAAGATCATTTTTTTTGTGTAGTAAAGGAATGTTTTGTGTAGACGGGCTGTAAACATATCTTGGAGAATAACAGGAACATAGATATGAAGAAACCAAAACAAAAATGATAATAATTTTTATATGCTTCATCAGCTCATTTTAAAAGTAAGAGCAGCAAATTCTGCCACACTTAAAGTTTCAGCCCGGCGATTAAACAAATCATCATCAAGTATTTCTTTTGAAAACAAACTCTTAACTCCGTTTCTTAAAGTCTTGCGGCGTTGGTTAAACGCAGTTTTTACCAAAACCCAAAACGCTCTTTCACTTTTTACAGGAAACCTATTTTTCCTGATTGTTAAACGAATAACTCCGCTTTGAACTTTAGGCTGTGGTGTAAAGCTTTCATTGCCGACAGAAAATAAATAGTCAACATCATAATAATATTGAAGCAGTACACTTAACACGCCATATATTTTATTGCCTTCCTTTGCGGCAGCCCTTTCAGCAACTTCTTTTTGAAACATACCAATTACAACAGGTACATATTCTTTCCATTCTAATACTTTAAACAGAATTTGCGTAGAAATATTATAAGGAAAATTACCAATTACAACAAAAGGTTCATCAAAAGGACGGTCAATAGAAAGAAAACTTTGATGAATAATGTTTCCCTGTAAAGAAGGATATTGTTTCAAAAGAAAAATTACTTTTTCTTCATCTAATTCAACCGCTTTAAAATTTATAGATGGGATTTTAATTAAATGTTTGGTAAGTGCTCCTCCACCAGGACCCACCTCAAGCAAATTTTTAAAACTATCTTTCCCGAGTTCATCAATTATTTTTTGTACAACTTTTTCGTCCTTTAAAAAATGCTGACCAAGAGATTTTTTTAATGTATACATTCCCGTGAAATTACAGATAAGTTTAGCTAATATAGTTTTATAAAATTCATTCTTTTTAGCAACAATTTTATTTTAATAATATAAATGGAATATGATTTAATTTAGGAAAAAGAATCAAATAATTTTCATACTTTCTCTATAATGATTCACACTACCAAAGGCATTGTACTTCGCACTATAAAATATGGTGAAACTTCTGTGATTGCTGCAGTTTTTACAGAGCTTTTTGGCATTCAATCTTATATAGTGAACGGTGTGCGTACGCAAAACAAAACTTCAAAAGCGCATTTCTTTCAACCATCATCAATACTTGAAATGCAGGTGTATCATAATGAATTGAAAAACCTGCAACGTATTAAAGAACTCAAATGGAGCTATCTCTATAAAAATATTTTAAGTGATGTAACTAAAAATTCTGTTGCTCTTTACATGATAGAACTTCTGCACAAATGCCTTAAACAACCTGAAGCAAATGAAGATTTATTTCATTTTTGTGAAGATGCATTTATTCAGCTTGATATAGCAGAAAAGGAAGTGACGGCAAATTTTCCAATTTATTTTGCCATGCAGCTTGCACATTTTTTTGGGTTAAGAATACTTGATAATTATTCTGAAGAACAAAATCATTTTAATATCAGGGAAGGAAATTTTACGAACATGTCTTCTGCAAATGATAATTTTTTAGAAGCAGGCATAAGCTATTATTTTTCGCAATTATTAAAAGTTTTACATCCGGCAGAATTGAAAGAAATAAAACTGAATAAAAATATTCGCACCTCCATTTTAGCTACTCTCGAAAATTATTACATTTTTCATATCGCCGAATTTAGTGCAATGAAGACGCTTCCCATACTACACGCATTAACAGGATGATTTATAAATTTAATCAGGGGATTATAAAATTCTTTTTGCAATAGAATTTTGGGTGAGTTTTTTATCGCTGATATTTTCAATAAGAACAATTCCAGGCTGTTTTCCTTTTTCAAAACTACCCAGTTCATTTTCCATTTGCAATGCTCTTGCTCCATTTATGGTTGCCCATTGTAATAATGTTTCGGTGGGAATATGGGAGAAATTTTTTGAAATCGTTTTTAATTCTTCCAAGATATTAAGTTGATGATTGGATGCCAGGCTATCTGTTCCTATTACTATATTGAGCTTATTTTGCCATAACATTTCAACAGGAGGCAATGTGTTTTCAATATAAAGATTTGCATTAGCGCAAATACAAAAAGACACAAGTTGATTTGAAGTTTTTACTTTATTGATATAATCTATATCTTCTTGTTTTGTAAAAGTATTGTGCACCAAAATTACGGATGATGCTTTTGAAAAATTTGTAAAATAGATTTGAAGGCTTCGTAATTTTTGAGGCATATAAAATGAATTATCAATTTTCATCATATTATACATTTCAACTAAGCTTCCCTGAACCTTCCAAAAAAAATTCGTCTTCATCTCTGGTTTCCTGATTGTGGATGCTCACCACATGTTGGGTAAAAAAGGGGGTAATTTTTCCCCATAGATTTTGAGAAACTGAATAGGGTGCATGAGGAACCAGGGAAACTTTCTAGATTTTTTTTTACAAATTCATCATAATATGATTTGCTTTTTTCAAATCTTTCCACGGCTATGTTTGGATTCCAACCACTCACTTCAATAAAACTATAATAAAGAAGATTATTATTTTCTTTCTGCGAAAGAGAAAGGGTGTTATTACAAATATCTCCGACAGCAACAATACCACAATTCAACATGTTATTTTCTGCAGACTTTATAGAATTTGTAATTTCATCTATGGCAAAATGTCTTTCGGTAACTACATTAAATACAAAATCAACCAGGCCTTTATGCTCAGGATTACATTTTTTAGATGCGATAATTCAAGATGGCAGTGGCAATTAATAAAACCCGGTGAAAGAATTCCTTTAAAAACTTCAATATCTTCTCCTGCGTCAGATTCATCAACAATATTTATAATTTTACCTTTGCTGTCAGTTATTAATATATTCTTTTTATCAGCAATGTTATCGCCTTTAAATAAATAATCTGCTTTAAATTTTCGATACTCCATGTAAAAACTAATAAGATTAATTTTGCATCCCGGAAATCAAAGATAAACTGCATATGCAAGTTATAAATTCATATAAAAATGTTAGATAAACTTGGATGCTATAAAAGCAAGATTTGAAGAATTAGGCGTAGCGCTTTCCAATCCTGAGATTGTAAATGATAACAAGAAATACAAGCAGCTAAGTAAAGAATACCGCAGCCTTGAAAAAATTGTAAATGTTAGAAATGAATATGCAAAAGTGCTTGATGATATTGAGTTTAACAGAGAAATGATCAACAGCGATGATGATGAAATGAAAGAACTTGCCAAAGAAGAAATACCGGCGTTACAGGAAAAAAAAGAAGCTTATGAAAAGCAGATACGGAATATGCTGATACCTAAAGACCCGCAGGATGAAAAGAATGCCATACTCGAAATAAGGGCAGGAACAGGTGGAGACGAAGCCTCATTGTTTGCAGGCAATCTTATGAGAATGTATCTCAAATATTGTGAATCTAAAGGCTGGAAAACAACATTGCTTAGCGAAAGCGAAGGAACTGTTGGCGGTTATAAAGAAGTGCAGATAGAAGTAACAGGAGAAGATGTATATGGAACATTAAAATTTGAAAGCGGCGTACATCGGGTACAGCGGGTACCCGATACAGAGAGCAAGTGGAAGGGTGCATACGAGTGCTGCCACCGTGGCGGTTATGCCTGAGGCAGAAGAAGTTGATGTGGAATTAAAAGAAAGTGATGTTAAAATGGAAACAGCCAGGAGCGGTGGTGCCGGCGGTCAAAATGTAAATAAAGTTGAAACCAAAGTAATGCTGACACACCTTCCTACCGGAATTGTAATCATTTGCCAGACAGAACGGAGCCAATTGGGAAACAGAGAAAAAGCCATGCAAATGCTTCGTACTAAATTATATGAAGAAGAGGTAAGGAAGCAGGAAGATGAAATCTCAAAGCATCGCAAAAGCCTTGTTAGCACAGGGGATCGTTCAGCTAAAATAAGAACATATAATTATCCGCAAGGCCGCGTTACAGACCATCGAATCGGACTAACGGTATATAATCTTGATGATGTATTAAACGGAGAACTGCAGGAGTTTATTGATGCACTTCAATTTGCCGAAAATTCAGAAAAATTAGTTCAGCAATAATAAAATTTATAGATCATCTTTTCGTAACTTTAAGATTCAAATTTGACAAGCAGAAACATCTTATAAGTTTCTTAACATAAGTGCTCTTAACTTTGGCATGTGATTTGAAATACAATCAGCATAAAGTTTAAAAGTCAATTTTCTCATAAGCAGTTAGTTTTGGTAAACGGCCCCTGTTTCTACAGGGGCCTTTCTTTTTTAATATAATATTTGTTAAGTAGTAGTTATTATAATTCATATATAAATAATTTTAAATACTCTTACATTTATCTTTGCTTCACAAAAACATCAATGACTTTCAATATCTCAAAAGCTATTGATTATTTATAATTAAAGCTTTTATGATTAATAACGATACTCCACAAATATTTCAGACCAGTAAGCTTACACGCTGGAAAAGTGTTCAATGGACCTCCCGTATACTGTTAATAATAGCAATGTTCTTTTTTGTTATACTTGCTTTTGCCTTATATAGCGGCTCGGAGCCCAGCTTACCCAATATGCAGGCGAAGGCAAAAGAATATGAAACAACGCTTGATCCTACTAATCCACTCACCTTAAAAAATGCGCAGAACGAAAAATATAAAGGGTTTAAAGATTTTTTATTAAAGAAAGTGAAAGCGGATTCATTAAAAAAAGCCAGGGCCAAATCTGCATCAGAAGCTAATTCACTCCCAGTAATAAGAGCCGCTTTTTATACACCATGGAATGCAAATACTTCATTTCCTGACCTTAAAAAAAATGCTGATAAACTTAATACGATTTTTCCAGAATGGTTTTTTATTGATACCGTAACATTTCATCTCCAAACAAGAATTGACAGCGCCGGCCTTGCTTTAATGAAGCAGAAGCAATTGCGTATTATGCCAATGCTGGAAAATTTCAGTTCAAAAATCCACGGTTTTGACGGAGGGCTTGTACACAAAATATTGAACGATTCTGTTTTGCAAAAAAATTTTATACGACAGATCGCTGATACATTATCTTATTATCAATTAAATGGTATTAATGTAGACTTTGAGGAATTAATAGAAACTACGAATGATCCGCTCACTGAATTTCAGAAAAAACTATATGAAAAACTGCATGGAAGAGGAATGTTGGTAAGCATGGATGTAGAGCCGAAGAATAACGATTACGACTATCCGAAATTATCAGCTTATAATGATTATGTGGTATTAATGGCCTACGATCAATCAAACAATTCAACAGGACCGGGTCCAATCAGCGGTCAAAAATGGATTGAAGATGCAGTATCATGGGCTGCTCAAAGAATTCCTCCTTCCAAAATAATTCTTGGCGTGGGAGGTTTTGGATACGATTGGGCAAATGGAAAACACGACCAGGATTATACCTATAATGATGCGATCAACAAAGCAAAGGCGTTAAACGCTAAAATTATTTACGATAATGATTCTTATAATCTTCATTACAGTTATGAAGATGAAGAAACTGATACAAGCGGCGAGATTGATAAAACTCCTCATGAGGTTTGGTTTACAGATGCCGCTACCACATTTAATATACTCCGGTTTAGTGATGAATTTCAAACAGCAGGTACTGCATTGTGGCGGCTTGGAAGCGAAGACCAGCGAATGTGGAAATATTATAGCCGTTTATTAAGTAATGCATCATTACAACAACAGCCCTTTAATTTTGATTCTCTTACAACTATTCCTGTACTTCTGAATAATGTTGGATTTGAAGGAGAAGGCGAGGTTCTTGATATTATATTTTCGCCTCAACCCGGAAAAATTAATTTAGAAATTGACAGCACAGAAGAATTGATTTCAGAACAGAATTATGTTCAGCTTCCTTCGGGCTACGTAATAAGAAAATTTGCAGAAGATACGACTATCGGCAAAGGACATAAGCTGATACTAACTTTTGATGATGGTCCAAGCGAAGAATGGACACCAAAAATTCTTGATATACTAGAAAGAGAAAAAGTGCCGGCAACATTTTTTGTTGTGGGCATAAATGCCGAACAAAATATTCCATTGCTTCAACGTGAATTTAAGGATGGATTCGAAATTGGCAATCACACCTTCACCCATCACAATATTGCAGACATGAGTGTGCAACGTGCCGAGCTGGAAATGAAGCTTACCCGCCTTCTCATTGAAAGCATAACAGGGCATTCTACTATTTTATTCCGGGCTCCTTACAACGCTGATTCTGAACCACAGACTTATGAAGAGCTTGCTCCCATTGAAAGAAGCAGAAGCGAAAATTATTTAACGGTAAATGAAAGTGTTGACCCTAATGATTGGGCACTAGGTGTAAGTGCGGACAGTATTGTTCAAAGAGTAATAAATCAGGTTCAGGATGGAAATGCGAGTATTATTTTATTGCATGATGCAGGCGGGGAAACCCGCCAGGCCACTGTGGATGCACTTCCCAGGATAATTGACTACTTTAAAAAACAAGGATATGTTTTTACCACAGTTGCAAATCTTATGGGTAAAACCAAAGATGAAGTAATGCCAGGAGTAGCTTCTTCCCGCGACAGGTGGACCAGGAAATTTAATTTTTTTCTTGCCGAGGCCGGTTATTGGAGCGGGCATATTTTATTTTCACTTTTTATAATTGGTATTCTTTTATCGGTTGCCAGAATTATACTTATGGCTGTGTTGGCAAGCATTCAAAAAAGAAAAGATTCTAAATCAAATAAAATTTCTTCTTTACTTGCAGCCGATAAAAGTAAATGGCCGTTAGTTAGTGTAATTGTTCCTGCTTATAATGAAGAAGTAAATGCTATCCGTACTGTAAATAGTCTACTGGCGCAAGACTATCCTCAGCTTGAAATAATATTTGTGGATGATGGCAGTAAAGATGATACTTACGCCAAAGTTGGAGAACATTTTATTTCGAATTCAAAAGTTCAGGTGTATACAAAATCAAATGGTGGTAAAGCATCTGCTTTAAATTTTGGAATACAAAAATCTAACGCTGATTTTGTGGTATGCATAGACGCAGATACACAGTTAAAAACCGATGCAGTTATTGAATTAATGAAAAAATTTGATAATGAAAATGTTGCTGCAGTAGCAGGAAACGTAAAAGTAGGCAATCAAATAAATATGATCACCCGCTGGCAAAGTATTGAATATGTAACGTCACAAAATTTCGATCGCAGGGCTTTTGATTTATTAAACTGCATTACTGTGGTGCCCGGTGCTATCGGGGCTTTCCGCAAAGATGCTATTCTTATTGCGGGGGGATTTACAACTGATACACTTGCTGAAGACTGTGATCTCACTATGCGGTTGCTTCGTCATGATTACACAATAAGAAATTGCACTTCGGCCATTTCGTATACAGAAGCGCCGGAAACTTTCAGGCAATTTTTAAAACAAAGATTCCGGTGGAGCTTTGGTGTTATGCAATGTTTTTGGAAACATCGTGATACAGTTTTTAATCCCAGGTATAAAAATTTTGGAATGATTGCCATGCCCAATATTTTAATTTATCAGATGATATTGCCAATCCTTGCTCCACTTGCAGATATTATTTTAGTTCTCAGCCTTATTGCCGCATCCTTTGGAGTAATTGTTGCAAGCGTACCGCACATTATTTTATACTATATTATTTTTACATTCATTGATATAGCCGGTGCTGCTTTGGCTTTTGCTTATGAAAAAGAAAATCATCTCAAGTTGGTATGGATGCTTCCACAACGTTTAATTTATCGCCAGCTAATGTATTATATTCTTATTAAATCTTTTAATAAAGCTATTAAAGGAGAGTTGCAGGGTTGGGGTGCATTGAAACGTACCGGGAGTGTAAAAGATGTTGCTGTAGCAAAATAATTATTCTATTCGTAAAAATTTTTTAGTGAATTCATATGATGCAATAAACAATACGGCAATTGTTTTGTAATATTATCACACGGATATGGGCAATAGAGAATTCTTTACCTTCAATTTAGCTTATGAGTTTTCAAAATAAAACTGTATTTATAACAGGCGCTTCACGTGGTATTGGAAAATCTATTGCATTGAGACTTGCAAAAGAAGGAGCAAACATTGTAATTGCCGCCAAATCAATTGAAGAAAATCCTAAACTGGGCGGAACTATTTACAGCGCAGCTAAAGAAGTGGAAGAAGCAGGTGGAAAGGCGCTCGCAGTACAATGTGATATCAGGTTTGAAGAGCAGATTCAGCAAGCTGTTAGTAAAGCTGCAGAAGCGTTTGGAGGCATTGATATTTTAATAAATAATGCCTCCGCAATTTCTCTTACAAAAATTGAACAAACAGAACCAAAGGGGTTCGACCTTATGCATGATATAAATGTAAAAGGAACTTTTTTTGTAAGCAAAGCCTGTATCCCTTATTTGAAAAAAGGGAGCAACTCCCACATTTTAAATTTATCTCCGCCAATAAACCTGGATAAAAAATGGTTTACTAACCATCTTGCCTACACGATGAGTAAATACAATATGACTATGATTGCTATTGGCCTTTCAGGCGAATTAAAAAAATATAATATAGGGGCAAATACTTTATGGCCAAAAACAACGATTGCAACAGCCGCTGTTCGCAATTTACTGGGTGGCGAAACATTGATAAAAATGAGTCGTACGCCTGAAATAATTGCTGATGCTACATTTTACATTTTAAACAAACCTTCAATGGAATGTACGGGAAATTGTTTTATAGATGAGGATGTTTTAGCCAATGAAGGAATTACGGATTTAAGTAAGTATGCAATTGAACCCGGCGGTAAGCTTTACACTGATTTATTTTTATAAAGTAGTTAAATTTATTCTTTTTGCAGCGATATAATTTTGCTCAACCGGTCTAAAGCGCCATGCATTTTCTCAAAAATATTTTCAAATTCAGGAAGCTTTTTATCGTTATAGATTATAAAAATTGCGAGGTTTTTTTGATCTGCTTTTAATTGATTTTGCAGGGAGTTTTTTTGCAAACGATATGCCTCTCTCATCACTCTTTTAATTCTATTCCTTTCCACTGCTTTCTTAAAATTTTTACTGCTTACAGAGAAAGTTGCCTGCAGATAGTAGGGATTTTTTTCTGGCTGCATATATAGTATTCTGAAAGGAAAATATAAGAATGATTTCCCCTCTTTAAAGAGGTGCTGAATTAGCTTACGGCTTTTCAGCTTTTCATTTGCTTTAAAAGTGAATTTGTGCTGAATACTAAACTATTTATAAATGGAAGAATTTACAATTACTACTAAAATAAAAAAATAGCCCCGCAATAGAGGCTATTTACAAAAATATTTGAGTTTAATTTATTTTTTACTTCCGTGTTCATCAGAAACAGTAAGCTTATGGCGCCCCTTTTTTCTGCGGCTGGCCAATACTTTACGTCCGTTTGCTGTAGACATGCGCTCTCTAAAGCCATGTACACTTTTACGGCGGCGCTTATGCGGCTGGTATGTACGTTTTTTTCCCGGCATTTTATTTTGTTTTTCCTTTAAAAAAATTCGATTCCCCAGCCGGGCACCATCCCTGCTGTTTGTGAAAGGGCTGCAAAAGTAAGAAAGTATTTTAGATTTTAAATAACCAATCGCATGAATTATACAAATTCTAAAAAATTAACCGGAATTTCTCAGTTTTTTGAGTTTGTGATGACGCGGTTAAGTGTTGATGTTTCCTTTTACATAGCGTTCCAGCTTCTCAAGTGACAATTGTGTACCGGCCTCATTGTCTTCCAGCCTGATACCCGGCGGGATATTCCTGAATATGATGGTAACTATTGTTCCGGTTTCTTTTGGTTCAAATAAAACCTCCATTATCATCTCGCCCGCAAAAGCAGGGTCGGAAGAATCAAAATTTATTGCCTGAACAATTTTTTTGAACGGCATAAGTTCCAGGAAATGTGCAGTGTACCTGTCTTCTTTTTCAGCACTTTTGCCCTTCGCTTCTTTTTCTGATTGCGGATAGAAAAGTGACATGCTGTATCCACCTCCAATTCTAAGATCGAAATTATGAACTTTACCAGTCATCTCTCCAGGTGCAAGGCAGGCTTCCATTGCAGCAGGGCTGGTAAATGCATTATAAAGAGTTTGCGGAGCAGCACTTATATCTATCGAGTTTTGAGTTGTTGGGGTTTGTCCATTTATTAAAATCTTACCAGTTACTTATGTTATTTATTCCCATTTAAAAAACCTGATACTGCTAATTGCAATTATAGCAGCCCAAATCACTATGCCGATATCCTCATGGGGCATTTGCCAAATATGAACTCCTTCAAAAGCTATCTTACGGAGCCCGTCGACAAAAAAGGTTAATGGCAATATGTTGCAGAAAAACTGTAGCCAGTGCGGGTAATTTTCAATAGGAAAAAATAAGCCACATAATAGTATTTGAGGTAAAGTTACTGTATTGGCAATAGGGGCAATTGAGCTTTCATTTTCTATAACGCCACTTATTATAAAACCTATGCCCATAAAAATAATGAGCGCAGGCAACGAAAATAAAAGCATCTCAAGAAAAGTAAGTGAGCCGTTCACCAGGGTAAAGTTGAAAGCGTAATATCCAAGAACAACCATCACTGTGAAAGTGATAACATGAAAGAAAAGCCGGCTCATCATTTCACCTAAAATAATGTAGGGCCTGCTGATGGGAGTGGCCCACAATCTTTTTAAAACGAAGCTTTTTCGCAAATTGAAGAGAAGAAAAGCGGCGCCAAAAACGCCTGCCATTAATAAAGAGAATCCGAGCTGGCCGGGCAATATAAAATCTATTTGCCTATAAACACGACCGGGCAATTTCTTTAGTTTTAATGAAGCCACCGAAGGATTGGAAGGAAAAAATTTTTCATCAACAGATTTGATAGTATTGTTTAATATAGTTTGTAATAATGAAGTTGCATTTTTTGTGGAAGCGGATGAGGTAAGTAAAATTTTATAACGCAGATAGGGCGCATTTAAAGTATCTCTGTCAATGGCGAGCATTGCTGTTAATCTTCCCTTTTTTATTGATTCTATGGCAGCTAACGAATCCATATCGTTATTGATGGTGATGTTGCTGATATTCCTGATTGATTTGTAAAGAACATTATTAGTATCGCAATGAGGTGTTGTTGCAAGCTTTAGTTGCACTATAGAATTATCTACCATAGAACCAAATACAACAATAAAAATTATCGGGAATAGTAATGAAAATACAACAGAAGTGGGGCTGCGCAGCGTTGCCAGTAAACTGCTTTTTGCCAGTGCAAATGCAGCACGCAGTTGACTGTATCGTTTGGTCATAACCAAATGTAAATACTTTTTGGATAAGACATTTAGCACTTTTCAAAGTGCCTGAATTTTATTGCAACGATCTATTAAGATTTTCTCTTAAAATGCTCCACCTTATTTTTTAAAGGCGTTACGGTTCGCAGGTATTCATAAATAGCGCCAAGGTCGTGAAGTGTCATTCCTGAATACATCAGCCATGGCATCACAGTATTATAATCAGTGTTACTTACAGGTTGCAGATGATAGGAAGAATCGGTGTATTGCTTAAACTTTTGAATAAAGATATCTTTGCTCCAACTGCCAATACCTGTTTCATTATCTGCGGTAATATTTGCTGATGTTACAATGGTGCCATTTGGAAAATTAAATTCACGGCCACCACCAAACTCTGTGCCCTTAATGCGGGAGCCTTTTTCTACTTTACTGTGGCATTCCACGCAATTGGCAATAGTAACAAGATACCGGCCATATTCTACAGCATTATTACTATCAGGCTTTGCAGAAAGGGCGGCTTTAGCCGGCATTGTATTTACAAGAATATTTATAGGAAAATCAAGCGTGCGTTCAGGCACATCATTTTTTAATTCAGGGAGGCTTCTTACATAAGCAATAATACTATAAACATCTTCTTTATCCATTTTGCCATAGCCTAAATATCCCATCAAAGGAAACAAAGGTTTACCATCTTTCTCAACACCTGTTGTAATGGCTCTGAAAATTTCACCATCTGTCCAGCTATGCAATCCATAAGGAGTAATATTTTTTGAATACAGCGTACCGGGGAATTTTAGCTCTTCACCAAATTTTTCGCCTCCTCCTCCGAACGTGCCTTCCTTAATAGGGCCTGCATAAAAATTCCAGTTACGCTGACTGTGGCAATCCATACAAATACCCACATGGTTGGCAAGATATTTACCCCGTGCCAACCGCTCAGGAGTTATTTCAACTTTAATATTTTCTGCCGGGCCAACATTTGGAAGGGCTGCTTTTATGTAAAAAACAATACCCAATACAGCAATAACTAATACGAGAATAATAATGGCTACTACTTTGAATAATTTCTTCATAAACTTGTTTTGATAATAAACGTATAATTCAGGTAAGGCTATCCGTTATAAAACGGTAATAAAAATAAGTATTTAAAGATAACTATGAAAATATTTTATACAATAGCCAGGATGAACTAATTGTGAACCCTGTTCAACTCTTCTTCCGCACCTGTAGATCTTTCGCTTTTGACTTTTAAAGCCTTATTACCGAAATTATGTGTCCAGGTGAGTTTATAAGCGACACTTCCAAAATTTACACTGGCCCTGATGATTGTGCCCTCAATGGGTGTAGCGCTCTGAAATACGAAGCGGCCACCACTGTTAAACATATCGTTTGCTGCCAACCGGAGAATATCTTTCTTATTATCAAATTTCTTTTGCAACCCGGCGTCTACCTGGTAACTTGGTTTAAGTTTATTTGTGCCAAGGTAGGTGGAAGAACTATAAAAACCGGTTAGCTCAAATGAGAAATCTTTTGGAAATGTAAAACGTTGCGTGGAGTTGAGAGTGTAATCAACAACATGCACCTGAACCGGTAAACTATCGTAGGTTGCATTTATCTGCCGCCAGTTAACATTGACATTATTTTGCATGCTCCACCATTTTGTAACAACGAAAGGCAGTGAAACGCTGGCTGTTGCATACTGTTCATATTTTGAGTTTTGTGCTGAATAATATACGATGTTGGTGATAGAATCTATTTTTGTTGTTTGAAAACTTTCAATTGTATTATTTTCATACGTATAGCTCAAAGTAAATATAAAATTTTTGAACACATAACCTGCCTGCACGGCATTAGCAATTGCCGGCTGCAATGCGGGATTGCCGGTAAAGTAAGATTTGGGCGTAAAGAAAATAGTGAAGGGTGCCAGGTCGTTAAAAGTGGGACGTGTAATACGCCGGTTATACGAAAAGTTGATGCTGTTATTATCATTGATCTTTTGGGAAATATAAAAAGTAGGAAACAATTCACCGTATTTCCTGTCAACGATATTGGCCGTTTGTTGAGTGCCTAAGTTTGAAGTAGTATATTCATACCGGAGGCCTGCTTTTATATCTATTCTACTGTTCAGATTTATTGAAAATGAAGTATATGCAGCGTCTATATTTTCTTTTAATAGATAATTCGCAGAAAGACTGGTATCAGTTATCCAGTCACCCTGATGTAAATTCTGCACACTCACATCATTGGTAAATTTGGAAAGAGAAACTTTGGCTCCTGTTTCCATTGTTATTTTATTACCAATGGGTGTAGTGTAGTCTGTTGAGAGAACCGTGAAGTTGATAGGTGTAATTTTTCCACTTCGTAAATTTTCTTCATAAAGAAAATCTGATGAACCATTATAGTAATGATTAAAATAACTGTTAGGATTATTGTCTTTATAGTAAATATAATTGGCATCAAAATAAAGTACTTTACCTGCTTTAAATGTATGTTGAAAATTAAGATTGCCCATAATATTTTGCCAATGGTTAACTTCATTGTCAACGGTAGTAATGATAGTGTCTAAACCACCGTTTGTTTGTATGGCAGATCCATTATTGGCAGTCATTTCCCAGCGGTTATTGTATCCGCTTACCAGCGCTCCGATTATTGTAGCTGTATCCAGATAGTAATCCAAACCAACTCTTATATTATGCACCTGGGTTGTTGGTTTACGGTTGGTATAGGAATTATTCGTGAGTATATTATTACCTTTTGTTACCTGTGTAAAGCCGGTGCCCGGTTGAACGGTTTGGATATAGTTGAAATTATAATTTCCAAATAAATTTATTTTATGTGTTCTGTAATTAAAATTTGTCCCTGCTGAACCCAATGGCCCTTTTCCATAACCTGCTGAAAGAAAATAGGAACCATTAGCGCCCTGGTATGGATTGTTGATAAGAACAATATTAATATACCCGGCATTTCCTTCGGCATCATATTTTGCGGGTGGGGTAGTTATCAACTCTATCTTATCAATATTACTGGCGCTAATGCTGGTAAGAAACTGAACCAGGGATGCCATAGACATGTACGATATTTTCCCGTTAATCATAACCACTACTCCGTTCTTACCATTAATAGCAATTGCGTTGTCCTGCATGTTTACCGTAACTCCCGGTGATTTAGACAACACGTCTAAAGCCGTGCCGCCGGCATCTGTAATACTGTTTTTTACATTAATAACCATGCGGTCAATCTTTTGCTCAAACATTGGCTTTTTAGCCTCTACTTTTACATCTGTTAATTTCATTTCCAAATTCTTCAGATATATAATACCTGCATTAATTTCTTTTTTGTCGGGAGTAATTTCAATTATAGAAGTAAATATTTCCTTCATGCCTGTATAGGAAGCTGAAATAAGATAATGGCCCGTTTTGATATTTTCGAAAGTATATTTTCCTGACGCATCAGATATCATTCCTTTTACCAAAGAAGAGTCAGTTGATTTCAATAAAAGAACATTGGCAAATTGAATAGGTTTTTCGCCGGCATCTTTAATTATGCCATGAATAACCGATTGAGCAATTAGCTGCTGACTAATAATTGAAAAAATACAAGTAATAACTGCCAGTAATAATCCTTTTATCATACATTTTTTAAAGTTAAGTGTCAGCACCTTAAAGAATTCACAGATTCATAATCCACCTTTTGTTAAAAAAATTCTTAATTAGTCTTTCAGGAAAAGAAAGAATCCCTCTAACCAGTTCACTTCCTTTTTTGGTGAATCCGACTTAGTTGTGTATGAATTTTTAATCAGGCTATTAAAGTGATATTCCGGTTAGCACCGAAATTGCTATTTCCAAAAATACCGGTTTTGAATTTTTATGAAATGCATATTTAGTGCAATATAAAAATTTAGTTCTTAGTAAAATGATTTTTAATGTAAAAAGCATAAATAAATTACGGTGGTTATTGAAAATAATATACAAGAGAGCATTGCTTATTAATAAAGAGTTTGCGTAGAAATAAAATAATGGCATTAGCATAAACCTTTGATAACAACGAAGCTCATTTTTAATTTAATATTGTTATAAATTACATCGCTATGATAGTGAAGAAAACAATTGCTGTTTTTTTTTTAATTAGTTGCGTTAACCTTTTGTTTGCGCAAAATAAAGCGAATGTTTCATCCCCCGATAAACAGTTAACTTTTAAGTTTGAGCTGGTAGCAGGTCACCCGGAATATGCGGTTACTTATAAAAAGGCGAACCTGATAGAGCATAGCAAACTGGGACTTACTTTTAAGGAGAATGATTTTTTTGGCAACGATATTGAAACCGGGCGTATCACCCTAGCGGTTGGTATAGACGATTATGTGTTACCGGAGGGAAAAACAAGCAGAGTTAATGATACCTATAAGGAAGCTGTTATCCCGTTGCATGAGCGCAATGGTAAAAAACGTTTAGTTATTTTACGCGTAAGAGTATTTAATGATGGAATTGGTTTTCGTTACGAATTTCCTGAACAGGCTAACTGGCATGACTATACGCTTATTGACGAGAATACCAGCTTCAATCTTTCAGGAAATCCAATTGCAAGAGTAGCTTTCCTTGAAAATTTTACTACCTCTCACGAACATCGGTATAATGTGATGCCACTAAAAGATATCCAAAATGATACTTTAATAGATATGCCTGCACTTTTTGAATTTCCGGGAAAAGTATACATGGGAATTACAGAAGCTAACCTGCTGGATTATGCGGGTATGTCTCTGATGAAGAGTAACGGAATACTTACCAGCCAGTTGAGTCCATTGCCCGGCCAGCACGAGATTAAAGTAAAGGCCATACTTCCGCATCATACACCGTGGAGGGTAATGATGATCAGCGATCGTGTTGGAACATTGATTGAATCAAATATTCTTACCAGTTTAAGTGATACTTGTAAAATCCAGGACGTATCATGGTTGAAACCAGGTAAAGCAACCTTTCACTGGTGGAATGGTGATATATCACCTGACACAACCTGGGAGCCCGGAGAAAATTTTGATTTTGAAAAATATTACATTGATTTCTGCGCTAGAAATGGCATTGAATATCATACTGTAATTGGTTACAGGCAGGTGGCCTGGTATCAGAATGATGGTGAGCAATATGCGCCGGGACCTCATACCGATGTAACAAAACCACGACCCGGTCTGGACATACAAGCTCTAAGCGATTATGCTAAAAGTAAAGGTGTGCGGTTGCGTTTTTGGGTTCACTGGCAGGCGCTGTATCCAAAACTGGATAGTGCATTTGCTTTATATGAGAAATGGGGTATTGAAGGAATGATGGTAGATTTCTTAGATCGTGATGACCAGGAAATGGTAAACATACAGGAAGAGATTCTGCAGAAAGCCGCCGCACATCATTTGGAAATACAATTTCACGGAGCGTATAAGCCAACGGGCTTAAACCGTACCTATCCCAACGAATCAACACGTGAAGGAACATTGAATTATGAGAATGATAAATGGGGGAACCTTATAACGCCGGATGATGATATCAATATTCCCTTTACTCGTGGTCTTGCAGGATGTACTGATTATCACCTCGGAGGTTTCAGGGCAATGCCGCAATCTAACTTTAAAGTATTGGCAACACGGCCACATGTGTTAGGCACCCGTTGCCACATGCTGGCAATGTATGTAGTTTTGGAAAATCACATGTCTATGGTTTGTGATTACCCCCAGGCATATGAAGGGCAAGATGGTTTTGATTTTCTTCGGGAAATTCCTACTGTGTGGGATCAGACTGTGGTTCCGAGTGCCGAAGTTGGGCAATGGGTAACCATAGCCAGGAGAAAAGGAACAGAGTGGTATGTTGGTACAATCAATAACAGCACAGCCAGAACGGTTACTATTTCACTTAATTTTCTATCGGAGGGAAATTATAAAGCAGAAATATATAAGGATGCTCCGGATGCAGTTAATAACCCCAATAGTTTAATTAAAGAAATAAGGCAACTCAATTCAACAGGTAAGCTAATGCTTAATTTGCCAGCGGGTGGCGGAGAAGTAATAAGGTTGCGAATTAGTAACTAAGATAACTGTACAATGATATTGAAAACAAAAAAATTATTACAAAACATATTTATTGTGAAGGAATATCTTCACTTAAACTGTCACGTTATGAATTCAACCAATTGGATATAATAAAATGCCTCGAATTTTTTAAAACACTATTTATGCTCCGGGATTAACTTCTGTTGTTGGATTTGCGGCAACATCTTTTTTTACATCAGAATTAAAAAAATCCTCAAAATGTTTTTCAGTATCCGGAAAATGCTCTTTGAACATATCAGTAGCTTTATTTTTTAAATCACTGAAATAATTCTTTGCACTCTCGCCGGCATTTTCCGCTTCATCTTTCAATTTATGAAATTTATCTTTTAGTGAATCTGCCATTTTTTGTTTTTCTTCTTCTGTCATTTTGTTGTATTTATATGCCCCGAATGCAGCTGCTGCTCCCAATAGGATTGTTGCAAGATGTTTGTTACTTACGCTCATTTTAAAAATTTTAATAGTGTTTAATAAAGATTACAATACAATAAATCTGCCACAAAAATGAAATGACCATAGCTGACCTATCATGCAAAACTATTGTTTCCTGAAATTAGGCGAAAGAGAATAGCAACAGGCGATTTATATTTTTTTATTTCATTCCTGCCTTCTTAAATTCCTGGCATATCGATTTAGTTTCATGTAATAAACATCATCTGAGATGGGGAAAATAATGTAGTATGTTTTAATAAGACAATACAGTTAGTAATAAATAATAAAAGCCAGCTTAAGTTTTAAGCCGGCTTTTATCATGAATAATTTATTAATTACTGTACTCTAATTTCTATACGACGATTTTTGGTTCTTCCCGCAGCTGTTTTGTTATCCGCAACAGGATTAGTTGATCCATATCCCGCAGTTGTCATTCTGCTATCCGCAATTCCTTTGCTTACCAGATAAGCTTTAGCCGATTCTGCTCTCTTTTCTGAAAGTGGCTGATTGATTTTGTCATTGCCTGTATTATCAGTATAACCGGTAAGCGACACATTCACGCTAGGATGATTGTTAAGATAAGTTACTACAATATCTAATACAGTTTGTCCATTGGGAAGCAATACTGCGCTACCACTCCTAAATACTATTTGGTATGATTTTATGCCAATCATAGGACATCCCGCATTTTCTTTTGGACCAACTTCAGTAGGACACTTATCTTCTTCGTCGTTTACACCATCACCGTCTGTATCAGGTATTGGGCAACCCTGGTATTTTGCCGTCCCTGCTACGGTAGGACATTTATCTTCCTCGTCATTAACGCCATCACCATCTGTATCAGGTATTGGACATCCCTGATATTTTGCCGTCCCTGCTACGGTAGGACATTTATCTTCTTCATCATTAATGCCATCGCCATCGGTGTCGGGTATTGGGCAACCCTGGTATTTAGCTGTTCCTGCCTGGTTAGGACATTTATCTACTTCATCATTTAAACCATCACCATCCGAGTCCGGAATAGGGCATCCCTGGTATCTTTCAAGGCCGGCCACAGTAGGACACTTATCTTTCGGATCGGAAATCCCATCACCGTCCGTATCTGCAGGGATGAATTTACCAAATAATTTTAATTTTATACCCGCCTGAACGCCTTGATTAAAATATTCAGGAGTAGAAGTTTTATTAATATTGTCAAGCCCATACATGTACTTTGCGTATATGGATATACGACCGTGAGGAAAAAGTTCGAGACCTCCATCAAGAGCAATGTCGCTACTTTTGAAAGCATCTTTATTGTCGCTGCCACCCGTATTTTTATTCTTTGCATTCGATAGAAAATCAAATTGTGAACCTAAAAGAATGGCAAGATTTTTCCCCAATCCAAATTTGAGCAATACGGGAACAGAAATATAACCTAGTTGTTCATCAAGATTCCCGCTGGGGTTGGGTGTATTAACTTTTCCTCCAACCACTGAATATTGTCCTTGCAATTCAAGTGATGCAACTCTCCCTAAAGGGAAATTTAACCATATGCCACCGGCATATCCAAATTTCCAGTCGCCAGATGAGATGAAGCCGTTATTGTCACCGATGCGAATGTTTGTATAATTGGCTGCGCCTAATATTCCACCTGAAATGGTATAATGGGCTTTTACGGGTTTTAAAGTCATCGATTCTGGCGTCGATTGAGCAAACAGTCCGCTTGAGATTATTAGAGAAGCAAATAAAAAGAGGTACTTAAATTTCATAATAATAAATTTTTTTTAATAAATAGTTCACGCTGATATTTAAAAGCGAACGGTTAACATTGCTTTACAAAAAGCAGACCACTAAAAGGTAAGTAAAGTACATTAAAGCACGTATTATGCGTATTCCAGAAGAAATTGGAATTTATTAAAAGACATTTGAGATGACTATAATTAAGATTACTATAACGAACGTGGAGATTATTTTTCTTTACAGGGATTTTTATCTAACCCATATATTTCCAGAAACCTTTTTCATGTCACTGTTTTGAGTTGAGTAAATTATTACACTAACTTGTTGATGTCGATTCATTTTCAATTTTTGTTCCAATAACCTATCCGTGTAAATTTTTTACCTTATAAGTGTGATAACACCTTTGCTTGTTTGTTTTAGATCATTTGAGCCTGTTAACTGAACTACCCACACATAACTGCCTTCAGGCTGTTTATTTCCCAGGTAAGCACCATCCCATCCCTTATTTATATCTGTTGTCTCAAAAACTTTTTGTCCTAAACGGTTAAAGACAGAAAGTATGAATGCTTTTACTGCAAAGGGATATCTTACCCTGAAAACATCATTTATGCCATCACCGTTAGGTGTAAATGCATTCGGCAACATAAGTCCGCAAACACCTGCCTTTATTACAACGGAATTAGAAAAGCTACCGCAAATATTGCTGGCCTGCAGACTAAAAACACCCGTATCTTTTGCAGCAAACGTGGACTGCCGGCTTCCATCCTGCCACAAATAATTTGCGGGTTCATTTAAATGAGGCTGTAAAAGAATCGTTTCACCCGTGCAAATAGAAGTATCTCTGCCCAATGTAAACTGCGGTTTATTTAAATAATTTATGCGTACGGAATCTCTTGCGATACAGCCGTTAAGATTTACTGCTACATAATAATTACCGGGATCACTTACTAAAAAATCAGGTAACGTAGAACCATCCTGCCATACATAAGTTGCATTGTTATAAGCTGCATCTAATAAATAAGTGTTGCCTTTGCAGATGGTGGTATCGTTTCCCAAATCAACTACCGGATTATTCTTGTAGCCAATAATAACAGTATCCTTCGCTATACATCCTTTCTCAGTAATTGTAAGAGAATAAATACCCGGTTGAGTAACGTTATATCGGTTAGTTGTACTTCCATCCTCCCATAAATAGGTTGCGCCGGGAAGATTAAAATCGTAGGTGTAAATAGTATCCCTGCAAAGAACAGTATCGCTACCTAAGAAAAATAATGGAGGGCCAATATTTACTATTTGCAACGTATCAGATGAGATGCAACCATTGGCAGCAGTAGCTTTTACAAAATAACTTCCCTGTTGGCTTACCATAATTTGGCGGCTTTTTGCTCCATTGTTCCATAGGTAAGCTGTAAAGCCTGGACCGGCGTCCAGTGTAACTGATTGATCTGCACAAATGCTGGTATCTTTTCCCAATTGAACTATTGCTGATGTAAGTATACGTATTTTGATTGTGTCACTAAATCTGCAACCCGGCCATTTTTCCGCTGTAACAATATAGGAAGTATCAACCTTTGGTAAAACAATTATCGATTGCCCTGAATCCGCAACAATATCGTATACCGGCTTCCATTTATAATTTATAAACCCGGCGGTGGCGGTTAATTTAACAGGGATATTATTGCATAGAACCGTATCGTTACCAACAGTGAAGGGAAAATCGGCGGGGCCAATATTGATAGTGTCAGAAAATTTGTTGCCACATTTATCGCTTGCATACACAAAATATTTTCCGGGTTGTGTTACCGTGAAAGTTGAATCAGTGCTACCGTCCTGCCATTTATAAGTGATAAAATCACTACCGGCATGAAGCATCAGGTTATTGCCTTTACATAAAACAGTATCCTGGCCCAGGTTAATTGCAGTATGCAATTTTACAATAATAACAGGAAGCGAATCCATCGCCACTATACATTTGCCTACTGGCAGTGCAGCATATAGCTTTCCCTGCCAGTTAATATTTTTGAAATAAATTAATACAGTTGAATCATTTTGTGGACTCAGGCTATCTATTGCCGCACTGTCTATATTCCATTGGGCAATACCACCACAGGAAGGATTTTTATAAACTGTAAATAGAACAGGAGCCTGGTTGCCGCAAAAAGGGGGGTTATGTATTTTTATACTATCACAATAATTGGTTTGCTTGCAGGGATCTGCATTTAAAACTTGTAATGTATCATTTTCGATAAAATTGTAATTAACAGGCTGAACTTTTTTATTTTTATTATTATCAAGATAAGCATAAGCAGGATCTTCAATAATGTGTAAGGGCAAAAATTGTAATAAGAAAATTTGTTTGCCAAGACAAGCTGATGACGTATCACTATTATGCATCTTTCTAAACTCAATGAAACTATTAGATCCTCCCTTAAAATAAGACTGTGTAAAAATATAGCCATTGTCTTTGGTAAACCTAAAACTGCCGGGATCCGTTAAGGCTATATTACTATAAGCTACTTTCCGCTGATTTAAAAATTGTTCATTTTCAAAAGCTCCAAAGTACAAGGTTGAATTGAGGCGGTTTATATATTCAAAAAGAGAAATAAGGCCTTTTCCATCTTCATTAAATGCCAGGTTATCATTGTAATAATTAGTATGTAAAGGAGAACTAATGGTATATGATCTTATTAAATTATATGATGCATCAAATTCTACTATGCCAAAATGATCGGTAACAGGTGTTGTATTGGTAAAATCTGAGAAGAGTTTGCCCGAAATTATAAAGTGACCGTTAGTTAATCTTAAACATTGGTTATAATAATATGTAAACGTCTTATTGAATTCTTCATTTTTATCAGTATAGTTTGGCCGGAAGAAACGCTTTGTAAGCAGGTTTCCCGTATTATAATCTAATGTAAGAAAATGTATTGCGGCAGGTGTAACAGGGTTATCAGAACCATGGCTTATGCCTACCTCGAGAATCTTCCCATTTTCAAAATATGCGGCCAGTCCTTCAGCACCTTCCAGATATCCTGTGTTGCCATAATTAGCATCCCAAATAATATTGCCGGATTTATCCAACCGGATAATAGTTACTGCCTGGTCTTCCGTGCCATTGCTTTCTGTAGTTCCACATAAAAGCAAATCGCCGTACAACCCTTCTGCCACACTTCTCACATTAATAGAAATTTGTGGATACGTATTTACTAAAGTTGTATGTAGCCCTTTTTGCCAAATGGTATTACCATCTTTGTCAAGCCGGTAAATAACGGTATTACTATTATTGAATACTGAAGTAGTATCTATGCTGCCAACGCAAATAATGTCTTTATTAGAAAGTTCAAAAGCATTGTACATAAAAAAAGTAAAAAATGAAACGGGGCCAGGATCATCGAACTGTTTTATCCAGGTTACATTACCCAAGTCATCAGCTTTGATCAATAAAGCATATCCGCTTTTTATAAAAGCGGGTTTCGTTGTGTCATACAATAAAGCTGAAATCAGGATGCCGTCATCTGCTGTGGGTACCATTTTTTGAACATATATCCAGGTGCCACTGGTATTCAAAAGGCGAACAAAAGATGTATCCTTACATGCTATTGCGTTTTGGGGCGTTTCCTTTTCTTTTCCATTTAAAAGACGGCCAGGTAAGGTCTTACTTATTGTTTTATCTACGAAGGCTCTGAGTGAATCAGGAGTAAATAATTGTATAACAGATAATTTTTTGCCTTCGGGAGGAGGTTTATTTATTCTGCCATTGGAAGAATTGAAATCAGGGTAATGAGACGCCTTTGTATGTATTTGATGAATATATTTTTGCCCGGGGTCTGCATCATTAGTTTGAGAAAATGAAGTCAAATGCCATATAGCAAAAAATGCAAGCGCACAAGCAATCTTCATTGCATAAATTTAAGATTTTTCATGCTTTCGGCTATTTTCTTTTGTGAATTTACCACAGAAAGCTATGCATAAAAATTCCCCTGAAAAGATATCTGCGTTATATATTCCCTGCTCACTCTCACTTTTTCATTTCCTGCAATAACTGTATTATTTTATCTAATTTTTCAGTTTCAATTGAATTTAATTTCTGTTGTAATGCTTCAATTTCCATCTTGGCATCTGTATTGGTCTGGTAGTCTTTCTGTGCCTGCATTCTATCTCTTTCATTTTGCCTGTTTTGCGCCATCATAATAATTGGAGCAGCATAGGCAGCTTGGGTTGAAAACAGGAGGTTGAGTAAAATAAAAGGATATATATCCCAATGATACATCCATCCAACAAAATTTAATACCATCCACAGTATTACAAAAATAGTTTGTGAAATAATGAAGGTCCATGAGCCCATACCATTGGCCACTTTATCTGCCAGTTTCTGACCAAATGATAAGCTATCCTGATACAAGTCGTGCCATGTTTTGATGTTAAGCATTTTTTAGAAATTTAGTTTTGATAATGAGAGAAGATAATTTATTCAGTAAATATAAAACACGATCTTTAATAATTTGAAGTCATGTTTTGTAGCACTTTTCTTTTAAATTATATGGGTAATACTACTAGTAACACGATTAAACATTTTCTTTTATGAAAGCACAAAAAAAGGCCGGAAGAATCCGGCCCTTTATATGTATTAGAAACCAAAAGAATTTTATAATGTTATATAATTAAGTTGGCAATAAGAATAGCATTGTGTTTAGATATCATAACATCATCTAAAGTAAAAATTCTAAAGCCACACATCGTAAACGTTTTATAAGTAGCCATTAGGCTTTAATCAGGGTTACTAATGTTCAGCATGATCAGGAACTTCCGGCATAATGTATCCAAATAATCCATCTGACTCATCTTTAGGTCCTGCTGCAAAAAAGAGCCAGTCTGGATTAACACTTGTTGCAGTAACAGGTGCAAAGGATAGTCCCCATAACCCATCAATTACAATAGGTTTGCCTTCGCTACGAAGCGGCCCAAGCAAAATACCATCTTCATTGTAAGCATTGATACGACCATCTCCAAAATTACCTATCAATATAATAGCTCCTGTACTATTTATTGTTCCCCAAAACGAAGAAGGTGTCCCTGTGATGCCCCATGGAGCATTTAGTTCTCCATGAGAAACGAAACGTCTTACTAATGAACCATCAGGATTATAAATATCCACAATCCCCGTACCGGGGCCATGTGCTTCATCAAGGCCGTCTCCAAGCTTGGCATATATTACATAAACTTTCCCGTTAATATTCTGAACATTGAACGGCGAATAATCGGAAGGAATATTGGCATCCCAGAACGGTTTGCTTACTTCATTCCAAAGTGTATCATACACATCAACCTTGTGTTCTTTAAAATTAGCAACGTATAAAAAAGGAACACTACCATCCCATGCAAGGGTTATACCTTTATAAACAGCGCCCGCATCATTTAAAGCTACTTCAGCAGCATTGCCTCCATTCCATCCTGAGATAACTCCATCTTCTCCTACAAAAATAAATTTGGCAGGATTGCCGTTAGAAAGTTTAAAGCCTGTAGTCCCATTAAATATAGCACCTGTAGGAGATCCGGCCGGAGACCCGTCGTTGGTAGGTATTGTTACACCTGGTCTTAATATAATCCCTGCTGAATTATATATGTTACTAAGACTGGCACCATTGGAAGAAACCCATGCGGGACCTGAAGGTGCAAATGCTATTCCCCATCCGTTAAGTAGAGTGGGATCTACTGTTATTGCTCCATAGCTACTATTGTTCGCTACAAGATTTACCTGCTGAAAATCATTTGCAGAGGGAGGAATATGAGGAAATTTTCTACAAGCCTGGAAAGCAATTAACACAATCAAAAACAAACCGGCAATTTTAAAAAGCCGGGTACTTTTTTTTTGAAGAATCTTTTGCATAAAAATTAATTTAGGATTAAACAATTTGATTAAGATTGAGAATCTGAGATATATATTTATCACAATCGTTATATCTCTATATCCTGGAGATTACAGAAGTAAATTTTATGGGAACCCAGATAAGAAATCGTTATAATAAAGAAAAGAGTTGCCAGTAATTAATATTTAATTCCATTTTATGAGAGAGAAATAAATGAAAGTATAGTGTTGTTTGTTACCGTCCACATTATAAAATTAAATCAACCGGCAAAGTATTCTGAATCCGAAAAGCATGAAGCATGCACTCCATGTAAGTATTGAAATAATTAAAAAGAGAAGACAGTATGCTATTCTTTTTTTAGTAGTAAATGTTCTTTCCAAAAAAGGAAGTACACACATAATAGCAGATAAGGTTACTCCTGAATAAAAATATACTTCATTACCCCACTCACAGGAATAGGGTCCGCATATGATAGCAATAATAATTTCTGTTATCAATATAATAACTAATAAGAGCAGCATTCTTTTCATGAATGCACTAAAGATATATAGTTATGAATGATAACAGGCAATTGTAAATAAATCAGATGTGGGCAGATTTAAATTGTAATTCAGTAAAAGTGAAACTGAAGTTTAGTTATTGCTTTGGTCGCCAATACTTTCAATAATACTTTTGAGAAACGCATTCTCATTAAACGAATCTGTCGAAAGTTAGTCCAAGGCGAACAACAACTAATTTTTTTGAAGGAATAATGTAAATAGATTCGTACGCAAATCCATCGCAGTAAAACATATCTGCAGGTACATCAGGATATTTTCTTTGTGAAGGATGTTTTTCATCAAAGCCATTTAACCAGAACTGGTAGCCATAGTTTTTTAACTTATTTGATTCGGGAGAAGTTGAAGTTTGCTTTACCCAACCTTCCGGCAAAATTCTTTCTCCATTCCATACACCATCATTATAATAAAGCAATCCAAAGCGGGCATAATCTCTTGCCGTGGCATTTATATAAGATGAGCCAACATAAGTTCCTGATGCATCAGGTTCGAATAATGTATGATACATGCCAATTTTATAAAACAGCGCATTAAAAGGATAAGCAGCATAATCTTTTTCACCAACCGTTTGCCTTACAATGCGTGAAAGAATATTGCTGTTGCCGCTGGAGTAATTAAAAACAGTTCCGGGTGTGTGCGCCAGTTCGTGTCTCGCGGTAAACGCAGCCATATCATCTTCTTTATACAACATATTAGTTACGTCACTGGCTTTGGTATAATCCTCAGCAAAATCAAGGCCACTGGTTTGCTGCAATAAATTTTCAATCGTAATACCATGCCGTGCATCATTTGCATCACTCCATTCTGTAACAAGAGCCGGTTGCATAACATTTAATTTATTTTGCTGAACTAATGTACCAATTAATGCGGCAGTAAAACTTTTCGCCATTGACCAGCCATACATTTTTGTATTCTTATCAAAACCGGGTGCATACTTTTCTGTAATTAACTGACCGTTATATAAAATGATCACAGCTCTTGTTCGTTGTTTTTTTCCTGGATAAGATTCGGTGAAAGCATTATCTATTGCAGCTTTTAATCTGTTTTTATTGATTGCCATTGGAAACGTATCTGCAATTTTATCGCCATTGGGCCAGGCAATAGTATCTGTATTTTGCAAAGGAGGAGTTGGTATTGCGAAAGGTTGTGAACGTAATTGTTGCTCTGTTATATCATTGATGAGCGTACAGCCAACCCCTTTGCGATAGATGGCTTTCTTTTTGGCCATTCCCCATATAGAAGTTGTTACAGAAGAATCCAGGTAATCAACTTTATTGCCCGCAAGCTTAAAAGGAAAATCTGCCAGGTCGCTTGTATCTATATCTTGTTTATCTCTTTGCGAAACAAAAACACAAGTGCACATTTGTTTTGCGCTGTAGCCGGTGATGATGGGAAACGATACCCATGCATAATGCATAACCCATAGTAGCCCAAGGAATATAACGATCAGGCTTAGACGCTTTATGCTTCTGCGCATATTATTTATTTTTTTACAGAAATAAATTTAAACAAATAGATGTAACAAAACCGTTTTTAATACGCCATATAAAAAAGAAAACCTGAATCTGAGGTAGTCAAAACGAATTTGCAAGTTGCTACCTCACCCTTACCAAACTGTCTCTTTTGTACAGCGCCGGAAAATTCTCAAGTTCAGACAGCTTTTTTTGAAGGATAGCAGGTTGCTCAGTTAATAAAATATCATCCTTGTCAATATCTTCATGCTTTATATCTATCTTTTTATTTTTTAATAAAAGAGAAAGTGCGTCTTTATCTATCGCTGATAAACTAATATAATCTCCTCGGATGCTATAGAGTTTAATAATATAATGGCAAGGCAAAATAGCCGACCTGGTTAAATCGCCTAAGCGGGTATATGCAGCCGCACCTGTGTCTGGCAAGCAATCTAAAAAATAATGCCCCCTGATATTGACTAGCATTACCAAAAAATTGCTTGTATCCGTTGGTTTGTTGTTTTGATCATAGTCTACAATAACCACTTTATAATTTTTACCATTTGGAGTATTTACACTATCAACAAAATATTGACTACCACCATTTACATCCTTCCAACTACCAATTAATTCTTTTTTAAAAACTATATCCTTTGTGTTTGTAGTTACGGAATATAAAGAGCTTACGCACGATACACATATCAATGCGATGGACGTGAAGAACAGAACTTTTTTCATAATTTTTTAATTTAATTGTGTTACTCACTTTTCATAAATTACAGATCCTTAACGCCGATTATTACTGCAAAAAAGGATGCAATGGCATCTTTATAAACAGCTTCCAAATCGTTCGCTATCCTGACATAAAACGGCTGATCGTTGCCAAACTGAAGCAGCGCCAGGTGCTTTCCATTTGCGTCATTCATAAAAATGCCCTTTTGTATTTGGAAGAAAAATTTACTTTTTGGATTACCAAATTTTTCCATGACAGGCTCAGTAAAAAGTGAATCATTTTTTATTAAAATATAACCGCTTGTTATTAGATCGTTTTGGCCAGGATTGTCGTTTGTTATTTGCCTGTTGCTTATATAATCGTCAATAAAAAAATGACCAAATGTTGATTCGACATTGGTAACCAGTATGCCTTCAATATTTTTTTTATACCCGAGTGTGGCATCTTTGCTTTCAGCAAACTCATCGTTTTTGCTCAGCATCTTACCCAACATTGTTTGTCGCTTTTCATTAGAAACAGAATGAATATAAAATTGAATTTCTATGGTATCCATTTCCTTCCCAAGAAAGGCACGGTAAAACTTCGTCTTTTCAAACGTTTCATATTTACTTATGTCCCATCCATCGTAACCTGAATAACTTGCTTCCGAGCCGTTTTTTATTTTCTTTCTTACGACGGGTGAATCTAATTTTTCAGCAGCCAGGATGGAATACAACCCAAATTCCGGCTTTGCCATTCCCGCAATGCCTTTATGTTCTTTTACTTTCCATTTTTCACTATTCGCTTCAAGCGCTGAGTCAAGAGGCCTTTCTTTATTTTTTTGAGAAAAACTGGTGTTGCTCAAAAAAATAAATACAGTAGCAAACACACACACTACAAACGATTTATTTTTCATGCTATGTTGTTTTAAAGTTTTTTATAAACGATGAAAGGTCATCATTATTTATCATTATCCTAACGGATCTTAACTATCCTTTGCTCCGATATACCCGATGCTGTTTGCAGCCGGCTTATGTAAATACCCGCAGGTAATTTACTGCCATCAAAATTTGCTTTTTGAGCAATCTCCTTTTGTACATATCCATTAAAAACTCTAGCCACCATTTTGCCATTCATATCGTACAATCTAATGCTGGCCTGGCCTGCCTTTTGCAATTTAAAGGAGAAGGTAACCGATGTAGTAAATGGATTTGGGAACACGCCGGTGGCTTCCGGGTTATTAGAAGCAATTTGTAATTTAGAATTCGAGGCTGCATCTTCTCTTGCAAAGGGAACTGAACACTTTTCATCGCATGCACCCAATGTAGCTCCGTAAGCAATGAACCACGAAGCCGCTATGCGTGGGAGACATAGATTTTTGCCGTAGAAACAAATGGTAACCTTATCATTTTTTTCATTACCACAACTAAAATCGGGAACAACATTATATAAGGCTTTTGCAATAGCATAAATATCTGCACCATGATAGTTAGTTAATATTGCCAGGGTTAACTTTTTGTCGGGCTGATAAAACATAACGGAGCGATAACCCGGTGCATTTCCGTCATGGCCATAAAAATCATAACTGCCACTTATCTTTTTTGATAGAATTACACCATAACCAAGCCTGTCTCCATCTTCATCAGCATCGGGGGATATAGATTGCAGCATGGTATTGAGAATTTTTCTGCCTGTAGCTTTACCACTAAAAAGAGCAGAACTCCACGCCGCCACATCTTTTACATCTGATATAATGGCACCGCCGGTAAAGCCAAGTGAAGAAATAGCTGTATAAGGAAACGCAGAAATATTCGTGTAAGCATCAGGAAATGTGGGTTGGCCGGTTTGCAGGAAAACAGGATTGAAGGCGCTGATATTATCGTGTGGCGCTGCCAAAATCCTGTTGGTTGGATTTTGTTCCCTTATATCAAAGTACATTGACTTAAGGCCAACTGGATTGAAAAAACGATGTCTGTAAAAATCTTCTACACGTTTGCCTGTTACTGTTTCAATAATGGCTCCAAGTAATACATAATTGGTACTTGAGTATTTGCGTACAGATCCCACCGGGTTAATTTGGTGAACAAACGAAAGCATTTCATAAGGTGTCCATACATGTGTGGGTTGTGCCGCTACTGCAATCTGTAAATTAATTTCGTCAGTGAAATCGCTATAGCCGCTTTCATGTGCCAACAATTGCCTTATCGTAACATTGCTGTTTAAATCCGGGTTTATTGCATTGACAGGAATGTATTTGCTAATGAGGTCATCAAGACTAAAAGCGCCTTCATTGGCGAGTTCCAAAACCAAAGGCGAAGTAAATGTTTTAGTGATGCTATAAATGCGTGACAGCGTATTCACTTTAAATGGAGTGCCACCGGGAGCAACGTTATTGGCTTCATCTACATTTCTGGCAGCATAGCCTGTAGCGCCCTCCCATTCTGCAAGGCCATCTACTTTTATGGCTGCAGACATGCCGCCAATAAAGGGCTTGGCAGGATTATTTTGAAAACTATCTATTACAGATTGAAGCCTTTTTTGAACAGCCGCTGAAAATCCCTGGCCATTTGTAAATTGGGCAAGTCCTGAAAAAAGAATGAATAGTGCTGAGTGGTAGATTATCTTTTTCATGATGAGAATTTTTTTTGAATTAATTGGTTAAGAACGATTTTAAATTATTCTAAAGTGATGGAAACAAGTTCATCAACAAAATCTCTGAACACGTCTTTCAACCCGCTTTCCGCATCGGTTCCGTAATTGACAAAGAAAATATGCGTTACTCCATTTTGCGGGAAATAAAATAAATTGGCTGAGTATGCCAGGTCGCGGCCTTTGTGGCCAATTCCATAATCACCATTTGGCTGGATGTATGATTTTTGCAGCCCATAGCCGTAATAGTTAGTGTCGTCTTTTTTGCCATAAGTCTGCATAATGGCAAGAGACTTTTGGCTCAACAATGTTTGCTGAATGAACAAAGCATTTTCAAATGTAAAGAGGTCAAACACATTGCTGTAAATACCACCATATCCATTACCGCTTCCTGTAACCAGGTTGGAGACATTTACAATAGAATTGTTATTATACAGATCAAAATATCCCTGCGCAACTGTATTGGGCAAAACATCATGCGGCTGATAAAAGGTGTTGACAAGATGCAACGGATTTAAAATATACTGTTTTAAAAGGTCACTGTGATCTTTGTGCGTTGCAGCTTCTATTACCATAATGACCAAAACGGTATTGGTGTTAGAATAAATAGCGGTATCACCGGGATTAAAAACGGGCGGCTTATTATAAATAAATTCAAGCAGTTCTTCGGGCTTCCATATTTTATTGGGATCGTTTAAAACGGCGAGGTAAAAAGCATTCTGTTCTATCACGTCAGGAACACCTGTTTCATGTTTCATGCAATCGCCAAGGGTAATTTTATTTCCATTGGGCAATTTGTCTGTAATAGAAGATGGCAGCCAGTTATTAATTTTTGTATAAAGCGCATTGTAGCCAAGGCCTGTATTTGCTGAATCTTCAATCAATTTAAAAACCAATGTGCCCATAAAAAGCTTGGTGATGCTGGCTACTTTAGACACCTGCCCAACAGTAAAAGGAACATTTCTTTCTATATCGGCTTTGCCAATTGCGCCTACCCATGTACCGTTAGCATCATTTACCAGCAGTGATATTCCAGGCAGACCTTTATCATGATATTTTTTTAGCAATGCTGTGAAAGCCGCACTTTTTGGATGCTGGCTACTGGTATCGCTCCATGGTACAGCAATGTCAGACGAATGAGTAGGTTGTACCTGTGCTTTTTTACAAGAGATTGAGATTACAGCTAAACCAATAAAAAGTATAGAGTTTTTCATGAAGTTATTTTTTTGATAATGGTAAAGGCATGCTGCAGCCAATGAGTAAACTGTTGTACGGAAGTATAGGGACGTAAGCGTTTACAAATGGTGTTTGTAAAAATTGCTGGTAAGTGATAAATATTTTTAAAGGCTTTTTACCCGATGGATGTATGATATATCCTGCGCCAAAATTTAGCATCGCCATTGCCTGTGCTCTGCCAATTCCCTTATCATTTTTATATTCTCCGTCGTCGCCGAGCTTTAGTTTTGCAGTTGCGGGAACAGAATGCAGATAGCCAGCTCCTATTGCTGACTGCGCTATCCAATGCTGTGAAAATTTATACCGGTAACCAACATTGGTATATAATGAAAATGCATTTTGTACAAACCTGTGATACATCCATCCAAACTTAATTTCCTGGTACCAGTCATGTTTGCTTTTTGTTTTCCAATTAAAGCCATAACCTAATTCAATACCCGGCTGTTGTACATTCGTAACAAGGCTGCCAAATTGCGAGAAGGGATATGCGCTGGCAGCATTTACGAAAGCAATAGTTATTTCTTTTTTCTTTTGCGCTGATGCAAATGTCGAAAGAAATAAAAGCAGCAACAGGAAGTATATATTTTTCATGATTAAAATTTTTGGTTTATTGATTTGTCTCCATGAATTTCTTTTTCATAAAACAGTAATGCAATTAAAATTTTGCCAACGCAGGCTTTAAATCTTTTAAAGTCTTCGTTATCTTCTTTTTTGATTTTTGAAAATTATTATAATCTCGTATCCTGGTATGGATATCGCCATTTCTGTCTAATGCAACGGTTGAAATATTTTTTAATTCACCATCTTCTTTTGAGTATTTTCTCCATTCACCAATCCGTTCCCAAACGGGCGCATATACGCTGTCTTTAAAACGTTTCTGCAATGGCCAGCCTGCAAATCCAAAACCGTTAGCAAATATTCCGGGCTTCGCCATCACCCAGCTTTCACTTGCATAAATGGTTGAGTTATTAAAAATGTCTGCCAGCCCAATCATAAGCGAATCGCCATTCATCCTCGTTGCGGGGGTGCTGTCTGTAGCAGGAAAATAAAAATCTGCGCCACCATAGCAGGAGCCAAGGCCCACTTTGGTTTTATTATCGCAATACCGGGCAAGCGTTTGCAAATATTTTGTTGCATTGGTATCATGAATATTTTTATAATAAAACTGGTCGGCACCTACGCGAAAAGAGGAATAGCGGTTGCCATAATGGCCATGCGAATCGAACCATAACGTATTGATCAGTTTTCTTTTTTTATGAAGAATGCTTTCCACTTTTGCGCTGGCATCTTTTGATGACCTCGCATTGACAACATAAAATTTTTTGTGATGAAAGAAACTTTTTACGCAGGCTCTTGACCAGGTATAGAAAGATAGCAGATCAACCTTTCCCTTTCTTTCCCTGGTGAATACAAAAAGATTGACACGCCCGGTAGCTGTTTTATGAAATTGATTGAATTCGTATTTCGATTCATTTTCATCAATGTTCATTATACTGTTTTTAAACGGCTGGCATTTTGTTCTCACAGTAATTAATAAAGTAACAGTGAAAAAAATGATCAGTTTCATAAACCATTGTTTTATGATGTAAAGTTCAGTGGAGTTTTTCCTGGTTCATAATCGATGTTATCTAAAAACAAGATTATGTTTTGCGGTTTTAGCAAATGGAGTTGGATTTTTTTTCAGAATTTGTATTTCCCGCAAATGGCATTAATAAAAACTGCAACAGGAATATCTTCCTTAAATATTGGCGCATTGTAAAAATGCGACAACTTTGTATTTGCTTTTAATAGAATGAAGATTTGGTTGTAAATAGTAGAACATAATATTTACATAAATTAAGCGAATGGTTTCTTCTATTGAAATAAAGCCGTTGCCTGTACTTCAGCCTTATATAAGTTTGTTATGCACTACGGGGATTTCTTAATATTTTCATTTCAGAACCTGCTGATTATTCTAATCCTGTTATTATTGGCATCACAGATATACAAGTTTCCGTTTGAATCAAAAGACAGGCTGTTAGGGTGAGATAAGATTGCCTTGATAGCCGGGCCGCCATCACCGGAAAATCCATTCGTCCCATTTCCACTAATGATTCTTATGCGGCCTGTCCCTTTGTCAACACCGTACACCTGTGAAAGAACCTCATCCGAAATAAAAAGATTTCCACCCCGGCCTATTGCAATACCTACAGGCCCCGTAAATGAGGCATTGATGGCTAATCCGCCATTGCCGCTGTTTCCTAAAATACCATCGCCTGCAACGGTAGTGATGATACCTGAAGAAGGATTAATTTTCCTTATCCTATAGTTGGATTCATCACTTACATAGATATCTCCACATTCATTATCAATAGTTACATTCCAAATAAAATTAAACAGGGCATTTTTAGCCCGGCCACCGTCGCCCGCATATCCACGGTTACCATTCCCTGCAATGGTGGATATTCTTTTAGTCCTCATATTCAGTTTTCTTAAGCGAAGCCCTGTTCCGTCTGAAAAAATCAGATCACCGTTTTTATCGAACGCAAGGCCAAATGGTTGATATAGATTCGTCTCCAACGCTGTAAGGCCATCGCCATTAAATTCTGATAAGCCCGTCCCTGCAATGGTGTTGATGATACCGGTATTCCTGTCAACCCGGCGAATCCTGTTATTAGCTAAATCAGAAATATACAGGTTGCCAAAATCATCGGTTGCGGTATGAAATGCAGCGTTTAAACTGGCTTGTGCCGCAGGGCCTCCATCACCCGAAAATCCATAATTGCCGTTTCCTGCCACAGTAGTAATAATGCCCGATCTTCCATCGACTTTCCTGATCCTGCTATTGCCTAAATCAGAAATATAAACGTCTCCTCTTTTATCAACATATACGTTCTGTGGGCTATTCAACAATGCATTTGCAACCAGGCCGCCGTCACCTGCATAACCGTATGCGTCACCGCCTGCAAAAGTGTTGATAATGCCGCCATTAAAAATTGATATTGCCTTGCCTGCATCTGAGCTGATGGGCTGCAATGTTCCGCGGGATTCTGATAGTTCGGTTTTTTTACAATTTGTAAATAAACAAACAAGCAGTAACGACGCAACCAGCATTTTGTTGATTTTTAATACGTGTTTCATAATTTTTATTTTGAGTTGATTAAATGATTTTTTATTAAACTCCCGTTGATCAATTTCATAAACCATTGTTTTATGATGTAAAGTTCAGTGGAGTTTTTCCTGGTTCATAATCGATGTTATCTAAAAACAAGATTATGTTTTGCGGTTTTAGCAAATGGAGTTGGGATTTCGTTTTAAATTTTGTAATTCCTGCAAACAGCCGTGTTCCGAACTACGATAACTGCAATAAAAATATCCTTCTTATTTAGTTGCCTATTGTAAAAAAGCGACAACTTTGTATCTGCTATTAATAGAAAGAAGGTCTGGTTCTAAGTAGGAGAAAAATATTTACATACACGAAGTAAATGGTATTTACTATTGAAATAAAGCCGGCGCCGGTGCTCCAGCCTTATATAAGCTGTTACGCACTGCGTGAATTTAGTACAGGAGAAATGGTAATGCCTAAACCGTTGCATGCCGTTCATGAGTACTATATGACATTTTATTTGAAGGATAAATTTTGCGACCTGGTAAATGATTCGGGGAAATTAATACGTAAACTATCTAGTACCCTCATTACCTTTTTAACAGAGTCTCTGGGGTGTACACTCTGGACAGGCGATTACAGATTGTTAAACGTGCAGTTTAAATCCAATGGTTTATTTGCCATATTTGGTATTCCCCAAAAAATATTAATCAATGAAATTTTTCCCATTGGGGATATTTTAGGTAATGATAGCATCTTGATTATGGAACAATTAGAATCATCTAACGGTATCCATGAAATGGCCGGTTATATGAATGCTTACTTTATAAGAAAATTGCTGCAGCAAAAACATAAATACTATACAACAGCAATTCCAGCCATTTCGAATATCATTTTGCAAAACAAAGGAGTAGTATCTCTTGATAAACTATCGCATTATGCTAATATGAGCCTTCGCAATTTTGAGAGGAGATTTATAGAGGAGGTGGGAATGTCCCCAAAATTATATTCCAGAATAACAAGATTTTACAATGCTGTTGAAAACAAAATGCTGCATCCTGAAAAAAGCTGGACAGAAATAACCTATGAAGGAGGATATTTTGACCAGGCCCATTTTATAAAAGAAGTAAAAACATTTTCTGCAAAAACCCCTGACGAACTTTTTAAATATACGCCCCCACCCGTGGAAAAATTCATCGAAAAAGTAGAACATTAAATTATTACTTACGGTCATTAACGGTAGATAAGAAATTTTCATATTGAATATATTGCAAAGAATCTTTTAAGTATTTATATTTAATAAATAAATTATACAATTGTGAATGCAGCTGAACTTCAAACAGCTTTTTTAAAGCAGATAAAAAATCAGTTGCCATCGCACTTTGCATTGGTTGACGCCATTGCAGAACAATTAAACTTAAGCAACGACAGTGCTTACCGGCGTATACGTGGTGAGAAGCATTTAACTTTTGATGAGATACAAATTCTCGCAGCCTACTTTAAAATTTCATTAGACAGCTTTCTTCATCTTCAAAATGATGCATTGATTTTCTGGGGGAAAAATATCAACAGGGAGCAGTTTGATTTTGAAAATTACCTGCAGGGCATTGTAAACCAGTTGGCATTTTTTATACCCGCTAAAGAAAAACAGATGTATAGCCTGAATAAGGATATCCCGATTTTTCATCATTTTATGTTTCCTGAACTTGCCGCATTCAAATGTTATTTCTGGAGCCGTTACGATCTCGACTATCCAAAGTTTAATAAAGGCCAGTTTTTAATAGATGATTTTATTGATATTTTTAATAAAACCGGCCGGAAGATTTCTGATCTGTATCTGCAGATTCCCTCAGTAGAAATATGGAACATGGATTGCATTAATACTACTATCAGGCAAATAGATTATTACCGTGAAACCAGAATTTTTAAATCACAGGAAGATATAAAAACCGTATACAACTGCCTGGAAAAACTGGTAAACCATATTGAATTACAGGTGGAATGTGGATATAAATTTCCATATCAAAAACCACAGCAGGAAAATAAAGTGAAATATGGTTTTTATATAAATGATTTCTTTTTGGGAGACAATACAACATTGGTTGAAATCGATGGTCAAAGACTGGTTTTCATTAGTCATAATGTGATAAATTATATGATGACAAAAAATACTGAATTTATTGATTATACGTTTGAAACGCTTCGCATTTTGCTTAAAAAATCGACACTGATCAGCGAGACAAGTGAAAAAGACCGTCAACTTTTTTTTGAAAGGCTGCGCGAACGTATAGACGAAAAAAGAAAACTAATTTAACAGAAACTATAAGAACTATGGCACCATCAATATTGACAGGCCTGTCCGGGGGCATGCAATACCAATTGCAAATTTATTTTGACGGAACACAAAATATAAAACCGCAATTACCCGTATCATTTGAAGAATTGGAACAAAAAGCCGGCGAAGTAATGACTCCTGAAGCTTTTGGTTATATAGCGGGAAGCGCCGGGTCAGAAATAACCACTCAAAATAATAAAGAGGCTTTTAATCACTGGCAAATAATTCCACGCATGATGGGAGATGTTTCGCAGCGCAGTATTGCTGTCGATTTATTTGGCATGCAATTATCCACTCCTGTTTTACTGGCGCCTGTTGGTGTTTTATCTATTGCGCATCCTGATGCAGAATTGGCGGTTGCCCGTGCCGCAAAAAAATTGCGTGTACCCCAAATAGTTAGTACCGTTTCATCCAAAACAATTGAAGAGATTGGAACGGTGCATGGCGAACATCCACATTGGTTTCAATTATATTGGGGGCGAAACAATGATTTTACAAGAAGCATTATCGGCCGTGCAGAAAAAGCCGGTTATAGTGCCATAGTGGTAACATTGGATACGAGATTATTTGCCTGGCGGGAACGTGATATTAAAAATGCTTATTTGCCTTTTTTGTATAATGAAGGATTGGCAAATTATTTTTCTGATCCGGTTTTTCTTGCTGAAGTCGGTGATCCTGCAGAAGATAAAATGAAAACCGTGATGCATTTTGCCAATTGCTTTTCCAATCCTTCGTCTACGTGGGAGGATCTGGCCGTTATAAGAGAATGTACCAAGCTTCCGGTAATTGTTAAGGGCATTCAACATCCGGATGATGCAAAAAAAGCGATTGATAATGGCGCTGATGGAATTGTTGTATCCAACCACGGTGGTCGTCAATTAGATGGAGCAATCGGTGCCATTGATACCCTTGAAGGAATAGGGGATGCCGTGGGAAATAAAACCACTATATTATTCGATAGTGGTATTCGTCGCGGTGCGGATGTGTTTAAGGCAATGGCTTTAGGCGCTAAGGCAGTCCTGGTTGGCCGTCCATATGCTTATGGATTGGCGATTGCGGGCGAAGAAGGCGTAAAGGAAGTAATAGCTAATTTACTTGCAGATATTGATTTAACGATGGGGCTTGCGGGTTGTACATCGTGGAAAGAAGTTACGAGAGATAGGTTGAAATACAAAAATTCAATTTAGTATAAAAGTTACTTCATCATGGATAGCATTTGAATATCCATAAAATAAAACATCCCGTATTTTAATAGAGACGGGATGTTTTATTTTGATATTAATCTTCTTTAAGCTTTTGTTTATGAGAAGATAGCCAAATGATTTTTCCATCCTTCATACCATTATCATCTTCGTAATTAGCTGAATCTACTTTTCCGTTTTTAAAAGTATCTATTTCTTTATACCACACATTAATATAATTTGAGCTGTCTTTTACAGAATGGTTTTTAAGCCAAACATCCATAGTAATCTTAACAGAACTAAGGCTATCGCGGTATTTGCCCCATATTCCAATGATAGAATCTGACAGGCCTTTATAGTGAGCACCACTAGACATATCAGCATAGATGCTATCGCTCATTGTACCTCTCAAACCTTTCATGTCGCCTTCTTCCCAGTATTTGTATGAATTTAATACGGTTAATAGTTCCGAATCAGGAACATTACTATTAAAGTCTGTTGAATAAGACGCCGTATAAGGCAATGAAACTGTGCTGGTAGTTGTCCCAGCAGTAACGGCATCGCTTTGCGTTTCGTTTTTTGAATTACAGGCAACAAGGCAACACCCGGTTGCAAAAAATAGTAAAATGTACTTTTTCATTTTTTGTTTATTTTGATTTAAAAGAAATGATTCATCCAATTGTAATAAACCGGTAAGGAGATTAATCAAGAAATTAGCAGGTAAGATGATGTACAGGTAAGGCTTACTTATTGGGAGTAAGATAAAACATTTTTTTAAGAAAAAATATTTACAGGAAAAGTTGATACGAAAATGGCGCAACACTTTCCTGGCAATTACAAAACTATGTTCTGTACAATTTCATTTTTTGAAGGATAATCTGTATTGTAATGAAGGCCCCGGCTTTCATGGCGAAGCTGCGCTTCCTTTACTATTAAATAACCAACCGTTATAAGGTTTCTCAATTCGCAGAGTTGCGGCGACACATAGGTTGTTTGATAAAATTGTTCTGTTTCATCATGCAGCAAATCAAGCCGCTTCATAGCTCGTTCAAGCCTTATGTTAGTACGAACAATTCCTACATAATCTGTCATCAGCAGTTGTAATTCTTTCAGGCTTTGTGTTATCAAAATCATTTCTCTTGGTGCTGTGGTTCCTTTGGCATTCCAATCCGGAATAGACTCATTAAAATCTAAATTATTTATTTTCTGTACTGAATCAAGATAACAACGATGCGCAAAAACCATTGCTTCTAAAAGTGAATTACTTGCCAACCGGTTAGCGCCATGAAGCCCGCTGCTGGCGCATTCGCCGCAGGCATATAAATTTTTTATAGATGATCTTCCCCATTCATCCGTTTTTATTCCGCCACAACTGTAATGTGCCGCAGGTGCAACAGGAATAAATTGTTTTGAAACATCAATTCCAACCGATAAACATTTTTCATTGATATTTGGAAAATGATGATGGAATTTTTCCATGTCCATGTGAGTGCAATCCAGGTAAACATTTTCGGTACCGTTTATCTTCATTTCATTATCTATTGCACGTGCAACAATATCGCGTGGTGCAAGATCTTTTCGTTCATCATATTTTTCCATAAAAGCTTCGCCTTTATTATTTCGTAAAATACCACCATCGCCGCGTACTGCTTCTGTTATTAAAAATGCCTGGCCGCTTACACCGGCTTCATACAAAGCTGTTGGATGAAATTGTATGAATTCCATGTTTTCAATTCTTCCTTTTGCACGGTACATCATGGCAACACCATCACCGGTTGCGATGGAAGGATTGGTTGTTGTTCTGTAAACTTGTCCGTTACCGCCTGAAGCAAGCAACGTTATTTTTGAAATAATTTTTTCAATTTCGTTAGTCTTCATGTTCAATACATACACACCAAAACATTCAATATCGGGAGTTGATTTCGTGACTAAAAAACCAAGATGGTGCTGCGTGATAATATCCACCACAAAGCAATGGTTTATTAATTGAATGTTTGGTTTTGAAGCAATAGCTTTTAACAAAGTATCTTCTATTTCTTTACCGGTAACATCTTTGTGATGAAGTATCCGAAACTCGCTGTGACCACCTTCTTTTCCTAATGTATATTCACCGGAATGTTCTTTATCAAAATGTGCCCCCCAGCTAATAATTTCTTTAATTCTCTCAACGCCTTCTTTTACCACGATCTCAACAATTTTTGGATTGCATAAGCCATCACCTGCTATTAAGGTATCTTCAATATGTTTTTCAAAACTATCATTATCAAAATCAGTAACACCTGCAACGCCACCTTGCGCATACTTGGTATTGGTTTCGTCACTGAAGGTTTTGGTAAGAATGGTTATAGTTTTATCCGGGCAATCCTGTGCAACTTTCAGTGCATACGTAAGGCCTGCAATACCACTGCCAATTACTAAGAAATCTGTTTTCATTTTAAAAAAATTATTTTTAAAGTTAAAAACTAAAACCTCCTAATTTTTGAAAAGTTAGGAGGTTTTAGGAATAAAGTTTTTTATTTTATGCAAGAACTAATGGAGGCTCTACCCACGCTTCACTTTCTTTTAAAAGATTAATAAGTTCTTCAACCGCGATATCTTCAGGTACAGAACGCTTGATAACTTCTTTGCCTTTATATAAAGTTATTTTCCCAGGCCCACTGCCAACATAGCCAAAATCTGCATCGGCCATTTCACCGGGACCATTTACAATGCATCCCATGATGGCAATCTTAACACCTTTTAAATGATTGGTTACGGCCCGGATTTTTGCCGTTGTTTCCTGCAGGTCAAATAATGTTCTGCCACAACTCGGGCAACTGATGTATTCCGTTTTTGAAATTCTTGTTCGTGTTGCCTGGAGTATGCCAAAGGCAATTGAATTCATTATTTTATAATCGGGAATTTTACCTTGTCTACCGGCAGGCAGGTTTTTATCATTATAATTATATCCTAAACAAATTCCATTTCCAAAACCATCAATCAATAAAGCGCCTGTTTCAATTGCATAATGGATAAGGCTTTCGTCCATTGTAGCATCATTGCTATCGCAAATAATTATCGCCGGATTCTTAATATCATTTTCTTCCAGTTCAACAAACATTCTGCGAATACTTTGCATTGCATTTTTATTGGTTGAACTTAGACAAAGCACTGCAGTGACATCATGTTTTATTTTATCAAGAAAAAGTTTTTTATCATAAGATGAATATTCTTCGGAATAACAATCAAGCATTACAAAATTGATGCTTTGCGATTTTATGATAGTATCATCCATATATTTTTCTTCATCAAAAATGGGAACATATTTTTCTTTGTCTGCTGCATCTTTCCATGTATCATAATAATTAATGATGCGCAATGTTCCCGGCAATGCAAAGTCTATTGTTTTATTATCCAAAAAATATAATCCGCAGCCATATCACCAATATTCCATTTATCTAAAGTGCATCATAATTATAACCGATGTCTTCAAGATCTTCTGGAGTGATATTATTTTTTTTGCTAAAATCTGCAATAACAACCGGCACATGCTTCGCACCAATATTTTGTATTTCGAATGAAGCTCTTTTATTATTTGTATGTAAAAATGATAAAGATGATTTTTCAATTGAGGGAACTGAGGTGCTTTTTACATCTACGTATCTTTTCACAATATCCTTACAAACAGGAATTTCAAATTCAGGATCTTCAGTTAATGAAACACGAATGGTATCGCCAATACCATCTTCCAATAAAGTACCAATGCCAATAGCAGATTTTATTCTTCCATCTTCGCCATCGCCGGCTTCTGTAACACCAAGATGCAAAGGATAGCAATGTCTTAATTCGTCATACATATTTTCGATAAGCAACCGGTAAGCTTGCACCATCACCTGCGGATTGCTGCTCTTCATGCTTAAAACAATGTTGTGATAATTTTCACTTTCTGCAATACGCAAAAATTCCATAGCGCTTTCTACCATACCAATTGGCGTATCACCGTAACGGCTCATGATGCTGATCGCTTAAAGAACCATGATTGGTGCCTATGCGCATAGCGGTTCCATATTCTTTACAAATTTTTACCAAAGGTGTAAAACGGTTTCTTATGCGTTCTATTTCTTCTTCATAATCTGCATCAGAATATTCTATCAGCTCAAATTTTTTCTTATCAACATAATTGCCGGGATTTACTCTTACTTTTTCAACAATGCGTGCAGCAATTTCAGCAGCATTGGGTGTGAAATGAATATCGGCAACTAGCGGTGTGGTGTAGCCGCGTTTTCTCAATTCATTTTTTATATGGTAATAAATTCTCTGCTTCTTTTTTTGATGGCGCTGTAATGCGCACCAGTTCAGCACCGGCTTCAATACAACGAATACTTTGCTCGACCGTGGCTTTCGTATCCATCGTATCTGTGGTGGTCATCGTTTGTATGCGGATAGGATGAAAATTTCCCAAAAACAAATCACCAACTTTCACCTCCAGCGTCGCAAGCCTTTTATATTGTGTGAGAGATTCTGCATAGAGTTCCATAAATACTAATATATGATATGCAAAAATACGATTTAAAGAGAGTTCGGATTTTACCAGTCTTTTTCAGGTTTATCAGGAGCAGCACCATTTATTTTATGTAATTTGTCCTGTAATTGTTTTTCGTTTTCCAGCAATGATTTAAGTTTTTCTTCAGCGTCCTGCTTGGTCAATTTTGAAGGCTGCGGCTTGGGTTCATCCTTTTGCTTTTGCTGATCCTGCTTGTTTTGCTGGTCTTGTTTTTTTTGATCTTGTTTCGGTTGTTGTTTTTTATCTTTCTGATTTTGTTTTTGCTGCTGATTTTGTTGTTGCTGTTGCTTTAAGGCTCTTTGCAGATTTTGTCTTGCGTCTTCATCCCTGGGATTTAGCATTAATGCATTTTCATAAGCATTAATGCATTCGGGAAGTTTTTTTGCTTTCTGGTAAGCTACTCCTTTATTGTAATAAGCCTTTTCTTTGGTTGCATTATCACTACTGTTTTTTATTGTATTATCAAAAGACTCCACGGCTTCATCTGTGTTATTTTTTCTAAACAATGTATTTCCCAAATTATAAGATGCAGTTGAATTATTGTCAGCAATTTTTAATGCATCGCGATATGAATTTTCAGCGGCATCATAATTATTTTTTTTATAAGCTTCATTCCCTTTTATGATTTCATTTTTTACATTTTGGGCAAAAGAGCTATTGATTATAAAAAAAAGAAGTGCAAGAGTTGTTGCAGCCTTTTTGGCTACTTTCTTTTTTTCTGAGATAAAAAATTCAACTATCAATAATAATAATGCGGCCGCTAATAAATATTGAAAATATTGTTTAAAAGCTTCGTAAGGACTGTCGCTCACTGATGTTTGCTTTCCAATTCCGGAAAACTGATTTTTAATATTATTCGCAACTTCATTTGTTGTGGAATATAACTGGTACAATCCATTTCCATTTTTTGCAATGTTGCTTAATTCCTCCTGGTTTAGTTTGGTGATAACAGTATTGCCTTTGTCGTCTCTCTTGTAACTGTTGGTTTCCGGATCCATAATAGGTGCGCCTAGTGGGGAACCTATTCCGATGGTATTTATCATAATCCCTTCTTTCCCTAATTGTTTGGCAATCTTCAAGGCATTGTCATCATGATCTTCTCCATCACTTATTAAAATAACAGCCTTATAAGTTTTTTCTTTATGATTGAAAGCTGCATAGCACATTTTTAAAGCATCGCTTATAACGGTTCCCTGGGTGGGAACATCATCGGGCGATGCGCTTGCCAGATACATTTTTGCAGCTTCATGGTCAATAGTCATTGGCATTTGCAGATAAGCACGGCCGGCAAAAATCACAAACCCGATTTTATCATCAGGAGCATTATCAATAATTTTTGATACCACCTGTTTGGCACGCTCTAACCTGGAAGGTTGTATATCCTGCGCCAACATACTTTTGCTTACATCCAGCGCTATCATGATATCAATGCCCTTGCGGTTGATTTTTTGAGTTCCATCAGGTTCTACAAGTCCTGCAACCGCAACTCCGCATAGTATAAATGCTATTATAAAAACAATAAATTTCAGCTTAAATTTTTTTGAAGAGAATCCTTTGATCAGGTGTTGAACAAGCTTTGGCTCGCCAATTTTTTTTGCTGCTTTTCTTTTCCACCTCACCGATAAGATATACAACAATATCATTAAAGGAATTACTGTGAGCGAAAGAAGGTATTCTGTATATTGAAAATGTATCATTATAAAGTTGCTAAATTATTAATCATTGTGGATGAAAAAGTGTTAAAAATAAAATTAGATACTGTTGTTGAAAATTATTTTTGTTATTTGTAAATTCGCTTAAGCCTCCCTTTCCTGCGCTCTCAGCCATCGTTCCGGTATTTCATTATTACTTGCAATCAGGTAATCATTATAACTGCAGGCAATCATTTTTTTATCAGGAAGTTCCATCCACCACCGTCCTGTTTTTTTACTTTGGATAAATGTGGTATCTACTTCTGCGAAAGCGGTATGATACTCATTAAAGTTTTGCCTGTCGCCTAATTCAGTTTCCTGGATGTTCCTGCTTTTTCCATCAATAAAATACCAGATCATTTGTGCTATCTGCAAAGCAGTTAAGTTCTTTATATCATTTTTAGGATTATATCCATAAATACCCAAAGATGAAAGATTGGGGCTAAGGCCGGCATAACGGGTAAGGCTACATGCTTCTTCGCCGCTAAATCCATTTGGGCTATAACTGGCAGCGGGTGCATCGCTGGATTTTATCGAGGCAATATCAAAGCTCACTAAATGGGAATTTCTTATCACTGGTTCCATTTCTTCAAGTTGTTCTTTTGCTTTACCAAGCCGGTAGCAATCAAAGCGCAGCTTATCCATTGTTTCGAGCATTCGCGGATGAACAAAATAGCTTTGAAAGCCGATATGGTTGTAATGTTTAATCATGTTTGGCTCACTGGTAAGCATCTCCATTAAAAAATTCTGGCTTCTTGCTGAAGATTCACTTTTAAGATCAATAGCAGCATCTATAACGGTTGCTTCAATAATTTTTTTCAGATCTTTATAAGCATAGTATTGCGCAAGTGTATTATCATGCGAGCCGCCAATTATAAGTACTGTTTTATTTAACTGCAACAACTCACCTATAACGGTTTTTATAGCTGCATAAGTATCTGCAAGCGTTGCTCCGCATTTAATATTTCCTACATCGGCAATAGTAATATCTTTATGCCAGTAATATAGCTGATACAATTGTTTGCGAACAGCATCTGCTGCAATTTCGTCAGCAACAAATCCTTCTCCACGAAATTCGTTTATACCTGCCATTACAATATCAACACCCGTTAAATCCGGAAACTCTTCTTCATAAATTTTTATAAAGCCTGCAAACTGGCTTTCATTATATCCTTTATCATCATTTAACGAAGCCTTGTTTACAGGATTTAAAAATTCGTGGAGATCGTACATACTTTTTTATTTTGAGCAAACCTAAAAGATAAAATGCATAAATGGAATACAGCACAGATTTTTTGATGTATTGTTTCAATAAAATTTGGAATAATGGATTCGCTTACTTTTGCACGTATGAATAATTTATTGCAACAGGTAGAAAATTCAAAAGAAGAAATACAAAATTTTTCAACAACAGATAACAATCCTGCAGAAGTTTTTCGTATTCAATATCTTGGGTACAAAAGGATTAATAAAATCGTTGATGAGTGAAATGAAAAATGTTCCCCCGGAAAGCAGAAAAGAAATGGGACAGGTACTAAATGAGTTGAAAATTTTTGCTGAGAATAAGTATGAAGAATTAAAGAAGACCACAGGCAACCGGCAATCTGCAACTGAAAGTTTACTCGATTTAACTTTGCCGGGAGAATCTTTGCCATTGGGAAGCAGGCACCCGATAAGTATAGTAAGAAATAAAATTGTTTCTATATTTCAGCGTCTGGGCTTTGCCGTTGCCGAAGGACCTGAAATAGAAGATGACTGGCATAATTTTACTGCGCTTAACTTACCGGAAAATCATCCGGCAAGAGACATGCAGGATACCTTTTATGTATCTCAAAACCCTGATTGGATGCTGCGTACACATACCAGCAGTGTGCAGGTACGTGAAATGGAAAAAGGTAAATTACCAATAAGAATTATTTGCCCTGGTCGCGTTTATCGAAACGAAACCATCAGTGCAAGAGCGCATTGCTTTTTTCACCAGGTTGAAGGATTGTATATTGCCAATGATGTTTCGTTTGCAGACCTCAAACAAACACTTTATTTTTTTGTGCAGGAAATGTTTGGCGATACCATGAAGGTTCGTTTCAGGCCTTCTTATTTTCCATTTACAGAGCCAAGCGCTGAAATGGATATCACCTGTCTTATTTGTGGCGGCGCCGGTTGTAATGTTTGTAAGCATACCGGCTGGGTGGAAATTTTAGGTTGCGGAATGGTACATCCAAAAGTGCTTGAGAATTGTAACATTGATAGTAATAAATATTCCGGCTTTGCTTTTGGAATGGGCATCGAAAGAATAACAATGCTTAAATACCAGATAAAAGATTTAAGGTTATTTAGTGAAAATGATGTGAGATTTTTGAAACAGTTTACAAGTGCTTTGTAATAATTATTCTCAAAATAATTTATGACACTCACCATTTGCATTTGCGGAGCAGGAACGATGGGCAGTGGCATTGCGCAAGTGGCAGCGCAAAGTGGGTTCAATACAATCTTATTTGATGTAAATGAAGCAGCAGTTTCAAAATCAAAATTGCTTATTGAGAAAAATCTTCAATATTTAGTGGATAAAGAAAAAATTTCTTCTTCTAAAAAAAATGAAATTTATAACCGCATTCGGTTTACTACAGATATAAAAGCTTGCACCGGTGAAATAATTATTGAAGCCATTGCAGAAATTGAAGAAGCAAAAATTTCGTTGTTTAACGAGCTCGCAAAATATAATAATGAAGAAGTGATTTTTGCTACCAATACTTCATCACTTTCGGTTTCGTCCATCCAGGGAAAAATAATTTTTCCGCAGAGAGTTGTTGGAATGCATTTTTTTAATCCTGCTTATATAATGAGATTAGTGGAAGTTGTAAAAGGAAGTCAGACAAATGATAATGTGGCCACCGCCATTTATGATATTTGTAAACAAATGGATAAGGAGCCGGTAATGTGCAACGATTCGCCGGGATTTATTGTAAACCGTATTGCCCGTCATTACTATCTTGAGTCTTTAAAATTAGCTGAGGAAGGCATTGCATCTTATGAAGAAATCGATACTATCTTAGAAGCAACCGGATTTAAAATGGGGCCTTTCAAATTAATGGACCTGATTGGTATAGATGTGAATCTTACGGTTTCACAAAGCATCTACAATGCATTTGATAAAAAAGAACGTTTTCAACCTTCCTCTTTGCAAATAGAAAAAGTAAACAAAGAGGAGCTTGGTAAAAAAACGGGAAAAGGATTTTATAATTATCCAAATCAAAAAATATAAAAATATTTTTCTTACTCTTAATTAAATATCAAAAGATATATTGATGACGGATACAAATAACTTATTTGCAGATACAAACGTGCTGGTGACGGGTGCCGCAGGATTAGTAGGCAATGAACTGGTAAAGCAATTGCTTGATGCTGGGTATCATGTAAAAGCTACCTATCATTCGTCTCCTGTTATTATATCTCATCCCAATTTAACTATTCACCAATGTGATATACTTGATGTATCATTATTGGAAGAAGTAATGGAAGGCATTACACATGTATATCATTGCGCGGCTGTTGTTTCATTTCAGCAGGGAGGCAGGCTTCACCTCTTTAAAACGAATATAGAGGGAACTGAAAATGTGGTAAATGCATGCCTTGCTGCCCGTGTAAAAAAACTGGTATACGTAAGCTCTGTGGCGGCTTTGGGAATTATGAGAAATGGTGAATTGATAACGGAAGAAATGAACTGGACCGAAGAAACCAGCAACAGCATGTATGCAAAATCAAAATATCTTGGCGAACTGGAAGTATGGCGGGGAATTGGAGAAGGACTGCAGGCTGCCATAGTAAATCCGACAATTATACTTGGTGGTGATAGCTGGGAAAGCGGTTCTTCTGCCATATTCAAATCTGCATACAATGAATTTCCCTGGTACACGCAAGGTGTTAACGGATTTGTGGACGTGAGAGATGTTGCCCGTGCAATGATCTTGTTAATGAATAGCGAAATATCTGGTCAGCGTTATATTTTAAACGCCGAAAATTTATCTTTCAAAGAAATTTTTTCTTTAATGGCTAAAGGCTTTGAAAAAAAACCACCTTCTAAAAAGGTAACGCCTTTTATAGCAGAACTGATCTGGAGACTTGAAGCAATAAGGAGCGCCTTTACCGGAAAAAAAAGAATGATCACAAAAGAAACGGCAAGATCCGCGCAGGTAATTGTGTATCATGACCACAATAAAATTTTAAATGCCCTGCCCCAATTCCATTTTATACCCATTGCCGATACAATTGAATACACATGTAAATCGTTAAAGAAAAAATATCATCTTTGACTGTAACATTTAATTAAGAAATCCTATGAAAAAAAAATATTTTTTCCCAACACTTCTTTTTGTTGTATCCATTTTTTTATTTAGTAATTCCACACTCTCACAGATCACTTATTATGTGGTTAAAGGAAAAGTAATTGATAAAAATACCAAGGGCACCTTTGCAGGGCGCATCTGTATTTGCGCAAAACACAACTTTTGGTGAAGCAACCAATGCAGACGGAAATTTTACGCTTAAAATTCCCAGCGGGGGATATTCGCTTGTTGTAACCTTTTCGGGCTATGAAACAGGAACAGTCCGTATCAGCAATACTTCACAGCAAAATGACAGCCTGCTTTTTGAATTAAGCCCTAAAGAGAAATCATTGGAGGAAGTAACCATTGCCGTTAGTAACGAAGTAAAAAATGGATGGCAGAAATACGGAGAATTTTTTACCCAAAACTTTATAGGACAATCAAAATTTGCAAAACAATGCGTTATAAAAAACCCTGAAGTGTTGCATTTTTATTTTAGTAAAAAAAGAAACCGCCTGAAGGTTTTGGCAAATGATCCGTTGATTGTAAACAATTTCGCCTTAGGATATAATTTAAAATTTGCCATTGATTCATTCACGAATGAATATAGCACCCATACGAATCTATTTATTGGCTATCCGCTTTTTGAAGCAATGGAGGGAACACCTGAACAACAACAAACGTGGAATGAAAACAGGGCTCTTGCTTACAAAGGTTCTATGCTGCAATTGATGCGAAGTGTCTTTCAATAAGACATTGAGCGAAGATGGATTTGAATTACAATTCGTAGTTAAAAACAACGACCAGGAAATACCAATAAAATTGGCAAATACGTACGGTGCAATAAATTATGATAAGGATGACAGTACTAAGACTGTTGAGATCCTGCCTAACCAAAATGAAGTTGCCGTAATTTATGATAACGCAAAACCAGAACAGGCTTATCTTGATTCAGATTCTACGGTAAAAAAAGATTTTCAATTATCAACTTTACTTTTTACACCGGGCGAATCAATTGTTGTAGAACAGAATGGTTACTATTATGATCAAACAGATATAACCACTAACGGTTATCTTGCTTTTAAAAAAATTGGAGATATGCTGCCGTATGATTATGTACCAGAGTAATTTTCTTGAGTACAATGCAATAACTTCATCGAATTCTCAAAAACATTTTACATCGTATATTAAACATTGTACAACGTACGTTTATTTTAATCCTTTCACTTTATTCCAAATTTCAGGAAGGCGTTTTATTAAAACCAATTCTTTTCTTTTGCTAAAAAATTCCTGTATCGGGGTTCCCCAATAGGTTTTATTTCCTTCGATGCTTGAGTTAATTCCCGACTGCCCCATTACAACAGCATTATCACCAATATTAATGGTTTTGTTTACGCCAACCTGCCCCCAGAGAATTACACCATCGCCTAAAGTTGTTCCGCCAGCAATACCAACCTGTGCAGCCAGTATACAATTTTTGCCAATTACCACTTCATGACCTATGTGTATTAAATTATCCAACTTACTTCCCATTCCAATTCTTGTTGTATCGCTAACCCCCCTGTCGATGGTACAGTTGGCGCCTATTTCAACGTCGTCTTCTATTATAACATTTCCGCATGATGGCATTTTTTTATACCATATCTCCCGGTTTTTTTTAGCGTTCAAATAAAATGCATCACTTCCTATAACAGTGCCCGAATGTATTTCAACATTATTACCTATAACGGTGTCATCATAAATTGAAACATTGGGATGAATGATACAATTGTCTCCAACAATGACATGATTTCCTAAAAAAACACTTTGCATTACAATCGTATTCTTTCCTGTAACGGCCGAACTGCTTATCATTTTATCAGATGCTGCAAATGGGCGGAAGTGCTGAACAATTTTCGAGTATGCACTAAAAGGATCATCTGTTATAAATAAAGTTTTGCCTGCAGGCGCCTCTGTTTTTTTATTGATGATAATAAACGTTGCATTGCTATTAAGGCAGGCATCATAGTATTTTGGATGATCAACAAAAGCGATGTCTCCTTCGCTTACCTTATGAATTTCGTTTATGCCGGTGGCAAAAGAATTTTCGTTGCCTGCAATGGCTGCATTGATAAAATCAGCAATCCATTTTGCTGAAACCGGTGAAGGAAATTTCATAAAAAATTATTTAGTCATCAAAGATAAAGTTTGTAATTTTTATGTGAAATGTGATTTTGACACCGGTTAAATGCATAAAAGAAAAAATTGTGAAAAATTTTTTTTTGAAATAATTGTCACAGGAAATTTTCATTTGTATAAAGAAATAAAAAAATAAAAGTTGCGTTATAGGATGAGGAAAAATATATATCTATAATTTATAACTCTTCTCAAAATATGATGCAGACTGATTTGTACGAGCTATAAACATTTTTAAATTTTGAATTTTATTTTTTTAAGACAATCAGGTAAATTGCAAAAATGAAAATGATAAAATGAAAAATAATGATCCTTATCCACAGACTAATTTTAAATGTTGATAAAAAAAACAATAAAATTTTTCTTGTTAGAAAAAATTATTTTTAATATTGTGTAAGGAATTTTAATTCCGGTACTTACTAACCCATCCATATAACAAGGCCCGTGCAGAAATGACGGGCTTTATTATTTTTGCCAATTGATCTTTCTAAAAATTTTATTATAAATGTAAAATGTATTGTATTGTATAAATATTTTGTTGTTCATAAACCATTCAATGTTCTTTCTCAGTTTACTTCACAAGATGGAAAGAAAACACTTAAAGATTTTTTTGAGGTTCCGGTGAACATATATCCTGTAGGTCGTCTTGACTATGATAGCGAAGGATTACTCATTCTTACTGACGATAAATTTTTAAACGACTATCTTCTCAATCCTTTGCATAAACATGAAAAAGAATATTGGGTGCAGGTAGAAGGAAATATTACACAGGAAGCGATGGCACAATTGCAAAATGGTGTTACAATAAATAGTAATGGAAAATTATATCATACAAAAAAATGTTTTGCTGAAATAATTTTGCAACCAAAACAAATTGCGGAAAGAACTCCTCCTATTCGTTGCCGGAAAAATATTCCGGAAAGCTGGCTTAAATTAATTTTGACTGAAGGAAAAAACAGGCAGGTTCGTAAGATGACGGCTGCAAGTGGTTTTCCGACATTAAGGCTGATTCGTTATCGGATTGCAAAAATTACTATAGAACATTTACAACCTGGCGAAATGAAAATGTTATCTCAAATAGAATTGTATAACTTGCTGCAAATTAAAAAAAGATAATCCTTATGATAAAATCGATGACTGGTTTTGGAAGAGCAGAACAAACGGTAAATGATAAAACTTATTTAGTTGAGATTAAATCGCTCAATGGAAAGCAATTCGAAATAAATTTAAAAATTCCTCCGCTGCTCAAGCCTTACGAATTTGATGTGCGCAGTCTTTTGCAGGAAAGTTTATTAAGAGGTACTATTGAATGTTTTATCAGCATAAAACAAAACGGAAGTGCAAAACCGGTAGTTATAAATACAGACCTTATTAAATCTTACTATAAACAAATTGATGAGCTGGCAAGCGATTTAAAAATTGATACTAATTCTGTGTTAAGTGCATTGCTGCGTTTACCTGAAGTAGTGACACCAAGTAATGAAGTGTTGGAAGAAAATGATTGGGCAGAATTAAAAAAGGTAATCGATGCTGCTTTAGAGGAACTTAATTCGCATCGTATGGATGAAGGATTATCATTACAAAATGAATTGATGTTGCGAATAAAAAATATTAATGACCAGGAGGATGAAATACTAAAGCTGGAACCTAAAAGAAAGCAACGGATGAAGATTGAACTCGTTCAGCTGTTAGAAGAAAATGTTGGAAAAGAAAATTATGATGCCAACAGAATGGAACAGGAACTGATATACTACATTGAAAAAATTGACATTAGGGAAGAACAGGTTCGTTTGAAAAATCATTGTGAATATTTTAAAACAATATTGAATAATAAAGAAGAGGCCAAAGGAAAAAAGTTGTCATTCGTAATTCAGGAAATTGGCCGTGAAATTAATACAACAGGATCTAAAGCTTATGATTCTGATATTCAAAAATGCGTTGTGTTGATGAAAGACGAACTTGAAAAAGCTAAGGAGCAAATTTTTAATGTTCTTTAAATCTTCTTAATTTTTCAATAAGAAAACAAATTAATTTTGCAAAAAAAATACCTGAAAAAAATTATAATAATAGTGTTGCTCGCTCTATCTTTTGCTTCTTGTGCAAAGATTGATCTTTTTGAAAAAGCTGTGGACATTCCTTCTCAAAAATGGTTTTATAATAACGTTCCATCATTCACTTTTCAAATTACAGATACAGCCTCTTTATATAATTTATATATTGTTCTTCGCCACACCGATTCTTACAATTACAATAATATATGGTTACGGCTTGGTTCAAAAGCTCCGGGAGATACCATGCATTTTCAAAACATCAATCTTCCCCTTGCAAGTGATGCAAACGGATGGGAAGGAACAGGTACTGATGATATTTTTGAAGTCAGAAAAAATATCACGCCAGGACCGGTTCCCTTTAGAAGACCCGGAGAATATACATTTTCCATTTCGCAGATTATGCGTGAAAATCCGTTAAATCATATTCTTAATATTGGTTTGCGAATAGAAAAAGTAAAATAGTATTTGCGTAGTCTTATTGTGTTGAAAAAAGCTTTCGCGTTATAAGCAATAAAGTTTGCCGTGAGTAAAAAATTGTTTGCTGTGTTGTGATGTTTCGTGTTAGATTATATTACAGTACTTGTAAAGAACATCCAATTTTAAATTGATCTTTACGTAAATTATAAAGCTGCATTTTCAATAAAATATTTGAAAAGTATGGCAAATAATAATGCTCTTAAAAGCAGGTTTAAAATAAAGCGTCCTCTTACTATTTACATTTTATACTGGTTTTTGCTTTCGTATATATTAGCCGCACTCGTATTCTGGTTTTTTGTACTTAATAAACAAAATTTACAATTGAGCCGCTACCAGCAGGACATGATTGATGTGGATGATGTTTTGCATGAACAAAAGCAAAGGTTGATTGCGAAAGAACAAAATACAAATACGGTGCAATATATTGGAGAGGGAATAACTTTTATATTATTGATAGGAGCAGGAGCTATTTTTGTTTTCAGAGCTATAAACAGGCAGTTTATGCAAGCCCAGCAACAGGAAAATTTTATGATGGCAATTACACATGAACTGAAAACACCTATAGCTATAACAAAGCTTAACCTTGAAACATTGCAAAAAAGGCTGCTCAATAACGAGCAACAACAAAAACTGATCAGCTCAACAATACAGGAAGCTAATCGCCTGAATGCTCTTTGCAATAACATGCTTCTTACGAGCCAGATTGAAGCGGGCGGTTATAAAATAATGCAGGAACGAATTGAATTTTCCAATCTTGTTAAGGAATGCGTACATGATTTTATTATGCGGTTTCCCAATAGAAAAATTGAAACTCAGTTGGAGGAAAAAATATTCATTAACGGCGATTTACTGTTATTACAACTTGCTGTTAACAATCTTTTAGATAATGCAATTAAATATTCCGGCAAAGAGGGCATAGTTTTGCTAAAGATGTTTCAAAGCGATAAAGAAATACATGTTCAGGTTATTGATGAAGGGCCTGGAATTTCTAATACTGAAAAGGAAAAGATTTTTGAAAAATATTATCGGGGAAGTCAAAGCAAAACAAAAGGAACAGGACTCGGGCTTTATCTTACAAAAAAAATTGTGCAGGCACATAACGGTACCATCAAAATAGAAAATAATATTTTGAAGGGCAGTAATTTTGAAATCATATTAAAAGAACAATAAAATTTTTCAATTAAATAAATTCAATTACTATGCAAAAGAAACACTCTATTTTATTAGTTGAGGATGAAGAAAATTTACAGGACGCATTGAGGTTAAATTTTGAAATGGAGGGTTATGAAGTTACTTCTGCTTACGATGGAGCAGAAGCATTAAAAGCAGTGCGACATGAATACTTCAATCTTATTATACTTGATGTTATGTTACCCGAGATTGACGGAATTACTGTATGTGAAAACATAAGGCTTTTCAATTCTGAAATTCCTATTCTTATTTTGAGTGCAAAAAACAGCAGCGCCGATAGAGTGACGGGTTTACAAAAAGGCGCTGATGACTATCTCACAAAGCCATTTGACCTCACAGAATTATTGCTGAGAGTTAAAAACTTAATTAGTAAAAGCGAATTGATCTCCTCTAAAGAACCTATTACTGAAGTATTTATTTTTGGTAAAAACAACATCAATTTTAAAGCATTGGAATGTAAAACCAAAGCTGGTGAAAAGGTTGCTCTTACTAAGAAAGAAGCGATGTTGTTAAAGCTACTGATAGAGAATAGAAACGAAGTGGTAACCCGTGAAAAAATTTTACAGGCTGTTTGGGGTTATAATGTTTATCCCACAACAAGAACAGTTGATAATTTTATTTTAAGCTTTAGAAAATATTTTGAAGACGACAGCCGTAATCCCAGGTACTTTCATTCGATAAGAGGAATTGGCTATAAGTTTACAGATAATTAAAATTAGCCCACCTGTTTATCAAGCAGCGAAACTACTTCTGATGCCTTTTCATACACTTCCTTCAGGTGATTAACATTTGAAGGAGGTGCATACAAATTCAATTCTATATTATCCATAAGGCTCGTTAATCGTAGTGAAGTTCCTAATCCGACATTGCATTTATCTAATTCCTCGTTTATTCTTTTTTTATTGAGCTCTTCTGCCGGTACTTTAAATTTTGCAGATAAATATTTTTTTAAAGAAGTATCAAGAATGCTATAAAAAGCTGGACTGTTTTCTTCCGCTAATTTTTGATGTGCGGCTTCCAAAGGCCTTTCAGGAATCACGAACTCCGGTTCTTCTTTTGAAATAGTATTGGTGGAAACTTCTGCCGGCACTGCTTTTATCAATGCAGATTTTTTCTTTGAAGTATTTATTTGAAATATCCAGAAGATAAGGCCTGCTAATGAAACAAAGCCAATGATAAGATATATAATATTTTTTTCTAAAAGACCAACAAAAGACGAAGGCGCTTCAACTATTTTATTTTTAAAATAAGGATTGTTAGGAATGCCTTTTCCCTTTGTAACGGTGACAACAAGTGGTTGAGTAAATAATGTTTTGTAGGTAACTGCTGCCGGATCAAAATAAGAAAAAGAATTTGCCGGAATTGTATAGGAACCAGGTTTTGAAACAGTAAACGGGTAAGTAAAAATTTTAACCCCCTTCATTGGTACCGAAAATTTATCAATATTATCAGTAATCTTTGCATCATAGCCATCTATGCCCTGGGGCCAGTTTATTTTTGGTCCGTTCAATAACTGAATATTTCCTGTACCACTAATTATAATTTTTAAATTACCGGCATCATCTGTTGTAATATTATCGTTCTGTAAAGAAGATTGTATAATAAAATTTCCAACCGAACCTTTAAAATCTGCGGGCTTGTTTTCATTGGGCAAAGGTTTAACAGCTATTTCAACAGGTTTGCTTTGTAAAGTAACGTGCTGCTCAACTATAGCATCACGGGGAGAATTCGCATCAGCAAAATTCTGCATCATATCAAAAAACATATCACCCGCTTGCGCTCCTGCATATTCCGCTTTTATGAAAGTGACTTTGTTGTCTGCAATTATTGGGTCAAGTGTAATAGTTCCTGCCTGTAATGGATACAGTTGAACTTTTCTTAGTGTATACACATTGTAATCACGCCCGTTATATTTTTCTGTTGCTGATGAATTATTATTATTTAATTCCATTTCGCTCACTGAAAATCCGTTGAACGATGGCGCGTCTGTGATGGTTGATTCTGAACGAAGCCGTGTATACAGTTTATAAGATGCAACGATTGGTTCTCCAACATAGCAATTGGTTTTACTTACATCTAATTTTATGAAAAGATTCTTTTTTACTTTATCAGTTACATTCTCGCCTTTCTTTAAAATATAATCATCATACTGATGAGTTTGTGGTTCTTCAGGAAAATCTAAATTTAAATTTGCAAAAGGAGATTTACCTCCAAAACCTGATAATAGATTTGCCGCATTATTTTGGGCAGAAGATGATGTGGTTGAAGAGTTTGTTACTTCTATATTTAATGAATTGGTTTGAAAATCTTTACCGTCTGCTTTTGCGCTGGCAGGGCCAATTGTGTAGTTGCCCGGTGAATTTGGCTTTAATACAAAACTGATTGAGACATATTGATCAACTTTTCCATTAATACTGGTCATGCCGCTTTCCTGATTAGGCCCGCTAACAACAGAAAAGTTTTTAAAAGAAGGAGGATTGATGCTTTGAACATTGGAAGCGTGGTCTACTTTAAACTCTACCTGCAGGTAATCGTTTTTACCAATCTTTTTTTGCGGACATTCTGCTGTAAAATTTGCCTGGGCAAATAATGTATCGTACGACGAAAGCGCAATAACAGAAATAAAAAGAAATAAGAACCTGGCCGTATTTTTATGTAAATGTATAATCATGCAAACTTCAAATCAGTCTGGAGCAAATTTACTCCATAATAAAACTGAAGAGAAGTTAAAAAAAAGCGATGCTGTTAAAAAAATTTTAAATACCCTCAGGGAAGATCGCCCTGTAATGGTCGCATAATAATATCCTCCACGCAAGCCTGGGGCGATAGCAATGAAGCGGCATAAATCATTTCAGCAATGTCATTAACTTCCATAATTCTTGAAGGATTTACACCGCTTCCATCCCACGATGCGGTATAAACTGCGCCAGGATAAACCGTAGTTACTTTAATATTATAGGGCTTTAGCTCTTCCCGTAGATTTTTACTAAATCCCATTAATGCATATTTACTGATGCTGTAAGCGCCGCCATTATTATAAGCTGCCAGGGAAGCAATGGAGCACATATTGAATATATGCCCTGATTTTTTTTTCATCATCGAAGGAAGTAACGCTCTGGTTAAATTATAAGCGCTGTATAAATTGGTAGCAATCATTTTTTCAAGTACGCCTTCCTCTTCATTATAAATACTGCCCGGCATAAAAGAGCCTGCGTTGTTAATTAATATATCAGGAACATTCTCTTTTAAGAGCCAGCTTGAAAACTGATCGGAAGAAGTTTTTTTACTGAGATCGGCGGCAAAATATTTTACTGTTGCATTATTTTGATGGTTTATCTCTTTTGCAACCACCGCCAGTTCTTTTTCGTTTCTCGAATTTATAAATATGTTATTTCTATTAGTGGCAAATTTAGTAACGAGCGCTTTTCCCATACCTTTGCTACCGCCTGTTATTACAATATTCATACTTTATTTTCGTTGAGTTATCAATATGAGAGACAACAAATCTAAACAATCTGTGGAACCCGCTTATCTAAAATACCGGCATGTCTTCTTCGATCTTGATCATACTTTATGGGACTTTGACGCCAACGCCAGGGAATCTCTTGCTGAGTTGTACATCTTTTTTGAACTGGAATCAAAATTTATATTTCCCTTCGAAAATTTTTATTCAACTTATTTAAAACATAATGCCATATTGTGGGACAGGTTTGAAAAAGGATATATTACAAGCGATGAATTAAAGTGGAAACGGATGTGGCGCACCCTTATAGATTTTAGAATCGGAGATGAAAAGCTGGCCAGGGAAATGAGCGCAAAATTTCTTGAAATACTTCCTACAAAAAAAAGAGTTTTTGATTACACTTTTGAAATATTGGATTATTTAAAAGAAAAAAAATATTCAATTCATCTTATTACTAACGGTTTCGAAAAAACGCAGTGGAATAAATTAAATAATTCGGAACTGGCAAAATATTTTACCCATGTTATTACATCTGAAACTTCTAACTCGATGAAGCCGCAAAAAGAAATTTTCGAGTATGCCTTAAAAAAAATAAACGGAAATGTCGAGGAATGTATTATGATTGGTGATAATCTTCAGGCAGATATACAAGGTGCACTAAATGCAGGGATGGATGCAATTTTCGTTAATCACATCAAAGCAAACCATTCAATTAAACCCACTCACACGGTTTACCATTTAAAAGAGCTGGAATCTATTTTATAAAAAAATTAATATTCCTCTTCAACTTTTTCTTCTTCCCCAACAGGTATTAATGTATCAATTGTTGCCAAAACAGTAACGCCGCCCTTTACTATTTGATTCAGTTTTACATTCAATTCCGTCCCTATCGGTAATAACACATCAACGCGGCTTCCAAATTTTATAAAACCCATTTCAGCGCCCTGTTCCACCAACTGACCGACATTTAAATAATTCACAATGCGTTTTGCCACGGCTCCGGCAATTTGTTTTACTAAAATCACTGCGTTATCACTTTTAATTACAACAGAATGCCTTTCATTTTCCGTAGATGATTTTGGATGCCACGCCACCAAATATTTTCCTTTATGGTATTGACTATACTCTACTTCACCCGTCATTGGAATCCTGTTGAGATGCACATTGGCAGGGCTCATAAATATGGAAACCTGTATTCGCTTATCATGAAAATATTCTGTATCGGTAATTTCTTCAATTACTACCACTTTCCCATCAGCAGGGCAAATAACCTGGTGATGTGCAACGGTAAAATTTCTTTTAGGCGACCTGAAAAAAGAAATAATAAAAAGCAACATTACAAGACTTGTTCCAAAAACAATCCAGGACACTACTGGTATTGAAGCGCTGAAAAAATAAAAGAAAATGATATTTACAGTACCAAAAATAATTGCACTCAGCGCAATGGATTTATAGCCTTCTTTATGAATGTTCATTCAATTATTTTGAACAGCAAATATAAAAACAGAGAAGAAGAAAATTTTATTTTATTTCAAACCTTACATTAGAAAAAAATAATATAAGGCAACAAATGTAGTAGCTACCAGCAAAGAATCGAACCTGTCTAAAAAACCGCCGTGCCCGGGCATTAATGTTCCACTGTCTTTTACCTGTGCCCTGCGTTTCAATTTACTTTCAAGCAAATCGCCCAGGGTTCCAAAAAAAGCACAACAGGAAGCTATTATTATCCAGTTCTTATAGGTATAATATCCTGTGGCGTTGCCAATTAATGTAATAGTAACAATACATAGTAAAGCCCCGCCAACAGTGCCTTCCCAGGTTTTTTTGGGAGAAATTTTTGATAAAGGGGTTTTGCCAATAAATGAACCAACTATATAAGCCATGGTGTCATTAATCCATATTGAAAAAATTATTCCGCAGGGAATTATGGACGAATATTGAAAAGCATCTTCATATCCTTGCTGGTATAACCAATGGTCAGTGTTAGGAAACCCAAGACTTATCATCAGCACAATGGGTAACGTTATATATAATAATCCAAAAGGTAAATAATATCCAAATTTTTTTGGACTGATCTTCTTAATTAGTTTTACAAATTCGTACCAGCAACCAAAATGTATAATAGTAAAAAGAATGATAAAGCTCCATTGATTCCATAATAAACCTGCGAGCATTACTATAACGAAAACAATAGCCGTGAGAGTTCTTGTTTTAAAAGCTTTTGAATCGAACGCCATTAAATAAAATTAAGATTGTTCTGTTGGCCATTTATGAAAATCAAAATCATCGTCCGGAAAATCATCATCAGCAACTTTTGCTCTTTGTAATAAAGATATTTTTCGAAATTGTATAAATAAAAAGATAATCAGTATTATTGCGAGTACGCCTGCCCATACAGAAAAATTTTCTTCAATATCTTTTTGGTCTTTTGTTCCATTGAGCGTGAAAATAAACAAAGCTGTAACCTGCAACCCATTGTATAAAAAATGAAAAAGTGATGATAGCCATATATTACCACTATAATAAAATATCAATCCCAAAATAATTCCCAGACCAACCCGCACTAAAAAGCCGTAGTAAGAAATGTGAACCAGGCTGAAAATGATAGAAGTAATAATAATTGCGGGCCAGGGACTTTTAAACCAACGGGTAAGAACATTTTGAATGCCGGCTCTAAAACATATTTCTTCAAAAAGCCCTGGCAATAGTCCAATAACAATTAAAGAAATAATATACCGGGAAAACGAATTAATATTTATGAGAGCCGCTTCCTGCGCCTCACGGGAATCTTCCATTAATTTAAATTTTGTAGCCCATGCCGCAGGTATGGGAATAATTTTATTCAGTTCTGCCAAAGCAGCGGATAATGGGAAAGTAAGCACAAGAATGGCAAGTAAAATAAAGACCTGTTTATAATTTATATTCGTATTGAAGCCTATAAACTTTGCAGGCTTGCGATAACAAATAAGCGCAAAAAAATAAACTGGTAGAAAAAATAAAAAAAAAGTAGAGGCTACTTGTATAAACATAACAGCATTATAATATTGCGGCTTCAGCATATCAGTTGTCATCGCAAGGATTGGCCTTCCCGTCATCATAATCCAGATAACTACAGAAACTATTGAACCAATGATCATACCTGCTCCAATAAGCCCAAGTAAAATTCCCAATTGTGAGAGATAGCTAAAGTTTTTTGAATTTCTGTCTTCCGTGATCATCTAAAATTTTTAGTGCGTAAATTTACAGCCAATTTTTTTGAGTTTAGAAAAGCTCTTCATTCGATATTAAATAGTTTGGTAAAAATAGATAACATACTACTTCCTGATTTTCCTTTATTGCTCGCACCAATGGAAGACGTAAGCGATCCTCCTTTTCGTGCAGTTTGTAAAGACAATGGAGCACACCTTATGTATACTGAGTTTATAAGCAGTGAAGGATTAATACGCGATGCCATTAAAAGCAGGAAGAAACTGGATATTTTCGATTATGAAAAACCGGTAGGTATTCAGATTTTTGGTGGCGATGAAGAAAGCCTTTCTCTTGCGGCAAAAATTGTTGATGCCACCAATCCCGATTTACTGGATATTAATTTTGGTTGTCCTGTAAAGAAAGTTGCCTGTCGAGGTGCAGGCGCAGGAGTATTAAAAGATGTTCCGTTAATGGTGCGTCTAACCAATGCCGTTGTAAAAAGTACTTCGCTTCCTGTAACTGTAAAAACAAGACTAGGATGGGATGATAATACCAAAAATATTGGTGAAGTGGCAGAACGTTTGCAGGATGTTGGTATTAAAGCATTAGCCATTCATGGGCGTACCCGCACCCAAATGTATAAAGGCGAAGCAGACTGGACATTGATTGCAAAAGTAAAAGAGAACCCAAGAATTAAGATTCCTGTTTTTGGTAATGGCGATATTGATTCTCCGCAAAAAGCATTGGAATATAAAAACCGTTATGGAGTTGATGGCATTATGATTGGCCGTGCAGCTATTGGCTATCCGTGGATATTTAATGAAATAACTCACTATGTAAAAACAGGAGAATTGCTACCTCCGCCTACCGTTGAAGAAAGAGTAAATGTTTGCAAAAAGCATTTGATAAAATCTTATGAATGGAAGGGACCGGTTGTAGGTATTAATGAAATGCGCAGGCATTACACTAATTATTTAAAAGGGATGCCGAACATAAAAGAATACCGGTTAAAATTAGTAACCTTAAAAGAGGTTGATGAAATAATTGAGGTGTTGGACGAAATTGTTGATCAATATAGTGGATACAATTTTGAAAGATCAGTGATTGAGCTGATCAACTATCATGAAAAATGTGCGGTGTAAATTTCTTTACCGTTTCAAATGCTTCTGTAAAAAATAATCTTTTTTATTTTACCTGGTAAGATTTTAATGTTGTGGTCAGGGTATCGGAAGGAACTCCTGAAAAAACTGGTACAGTTTTAATTTGTAATGGGCCGGCACACTTTCCAAACCAAACGTGAGTTATCTGAACAACTTCATTATTAAAATTAGGAGGGCTGTTTAACATCACTGTATATTGAGTATGAATTACATTGGAAAAAGTTGCATTACTAAACTGATAACTAATATTTTTTTCCAGCATTTTATATTCAAAAATTTCTTCAATTCCATTTACGATTGAACTATCTTTCCAGGTTGCTCCAATGGCAGCGTTTGTGCGAAGTGGATTGATCATCACCGTTCCAAGGGATCCTAAATTAGCATACTGATAAATATCTCCATTGTTGTCCCTGATAAAGCCTGTGCCTGATTGAGTAGAATTAAGTTTATGAAAAGTGTTACCGCTTATTAAAGTATCAGGCCCTACAACAGTAATTACATTATCCGGGCCACCAGTATTTGAATAATGCCAAAAAGTGCCCAAAGTGGTTGGAAAATAAGTATTGCAGTTACCTGGCGGATCAATGGTATCACCGCCGCCGGAAGGAGGAATGACTCCATCTGGAGGATTAAATTCTTTTTGACAACCAACCGCAATCCATATCAACAGGAAAAGAAGAACAAAAGTATTTTTCATATTGGGCTTTGATACTTAAAATTAATAAATAGCAACGGAGTGGCAAAGCAAGATATTGTGTTAATTGCCAGTGTGCAAATATTTTTTATCCTAAGTATTTAGATAAAAGCTTGTATTTCTATCGGGGAAACAGACGATGAAAATATTTTTAAAAGATTACCATTTTCATCTACCAGGTATTTATTAAAATTCCATTCAGGCTCTTTATTATTCCAGCCATTTTTAGTTTCATCGCTCAGCCATTCATAAACGGGTTGTTTATTCCTTCCTTTTACATCATCTTTTCTAAAAAGCTGGAAGGTTATACCATAATTAACTTTACAAAATTTTGCAATCTCTTCATCACTTCCCGGCTCCTGAGAACCGAAGTTATTGGCAGGAAAACCAAGAATTACTAAATTTTTATTTTGTTGATGCAATTGCTCCAGTTCAGTATATTGGGGCGTGAAACCGCATTGGCTGGCGAGATTTACCAATAAAACTTTTTTGCCGCGGTATTTTTCAAACTGAATCTCTTCTCCTGAAGGAGTAGTCGCTTTTAAAGAGTAAAAATTAACCGGGACAATTTTGTTGGAATCATTTGATTCAACTTTAATTCCTAAACCGGTGATTTTTGAAATTTTCATTCGAATTGGATAGAAGAATGTTATAAGCCTGCTAAGAAAACGCATAAATTGTAATCCTGATGTTTGTAATTATTAAAACAAATAGCACAATGAAATGTTCTCAGGTACCAAATAAATCATTTCTCCCAAATCATTAATATGAACAACCCAAATTGTAAAAGAATACGAGCCGTTAAATGAAGGTTGTGACAGATACAGCTATAAAGATTTGGCCCTGCGTTAATCTCCTATTTTAAAACCTTGATTCAATATAATACGGAAGCATTGCCCGCCAGGTAGGCCAATCGTGCGTCATATCACTTCCCCAAATATCGAGTTCATAATTTATTCCTTTATCATACAAAACTTTTGCAAATCTTCCGGCAGCGCCCGGGTCTTCATAAGACCCGCTTCCTGAAAGTATGTGAATATGATTACTTCTTCGTATGTTGTCTAAATACCATTCATCTGTAAGGCCAGGGAGATAATCTTCAGGTGAATTAAAATACACCTGGTCATCATTAAATCCCTTCGTGTATTCATGCAGGTTATACACGCCACTCATGGCAATAACTCCATTGATGAGATCGGGCCGTTTTAAAAATAAGTTCATGCTGTGTAAAGCGCCAAAGCTTGCACCGCTTATTATGATTGGTGTTTCGTAAGAAGTGCTGTTTTTTATAAAAGGAATTACTTCGTCAAAAACATATTTATTGAACTGATTGTGGCGAATAGCTTTATGCTCCCCCGGCATTTCATTATTCATCCAGCTTTCATTGTTCATACTGTTTATAGAAAAAACTTTTATTTTCCCTGAATCAATGTGTGGTGCAAGACTGTCTATTAATTGAAAACGCTCATACTCCAGGTAATCGGCCGCTGCTGTTGGAACAAGCAATAGTGCAAAACCATAGTCGCCATAAGTTGCAACCGGCATTTCTCTATCAAGCGAGGCGCTGTACCACGAAGTGAGTTCTCTTGTCATAAAAAGTTTCGTTGATTAAGAACACAAAATAAAGAATTAAAAGGAAAGGAATTTGGAAATGAAGTTTAAATATTAACTCATAATATCAAATAAAAAACTACCGCTTAAATATTCTATAAAGAACGATAGTTAATGTAGTAAAAAATAATAACGCACCATTTTCCTTTAGTAATTACTAACACATGCTTTCCTCCCTGGCGCATATTTAGTAAATATTCCTACGCAGGATATTACCAAACTTTCTTTTTCCCGAGAATTCCATAAAGAAAAAAAACACCTTGTATTTATCAATTTGGAATTGGGTTGTTGGCAATAGTATTTTACAGGTATTATTCAAAACCCAAAAAATTTTTTATGAAAAAAATATTTATCGCAGTTCTGTTAATTTCTTGTTTGAACACTTTACAAAGTAAAGCCCAGGTTCAGAATACAATTCAACATCCGCTTAATTCTGATTTGTTATTTCAAAAAGCCCGGAAGCAAAAAACTACGGGATGGATTTTAATGGGCACGGGTGCAGGCCTCACCATTGCAGGAACTCTCGTAACTGCTGCAAGTGCTGCCACAATATATTATGACATTCTCATAAATCCTCTTGATCAGAATGAAACCTCAAGCTCATCAGCAATTGGCCCGATAATGCTGTTGACGGGTGTGGCGTCTATGGTTGCGAGTGTTCCATTTTTTATTGCATCAGGTAAAAATAAAAGGAAAGCTAACCTAGTAATAAGAAATGAATCGGAATCGATGTCAAGACAATTGCATTATAAGGAGAATTTTGTTTCACTGGCTTTAAATATCAACTTATAACTGCTATTGCAATTATCATTTACCTCAAATGCCACCTCAAAAGCTAAATGTTTTATTATTAATAATTTAAAAAAGGAGGTCAAAATGAAAAAGTTTCTATTATTCGAAAATCCTGTATTCCCAACATCCGGGGTTTACGGTCTGCTTGGAATTCTTTTCTCAGCGGCGGCTTTTTTTGCAGGTTGTAAGAAAGATTCACCACCGGCGTGTGACGATTATAAGTTTGCCGGAAAAGGAAAAAACGCAATTGCTATTGTGCATAACGGTCAGTCGATACAAGCTACTATTGATGCGGCTTCTGCAGGCACAATAATTTACATTGAACCGGGAATTTATAAAGAAGCGTTGACGGTAAATAAAGCGGATATCCAGTTGATAGGTTCTGCATGCAATATTTACGGCAAAGTAATTATTGAAAATCCGGGCGATGAAGACAACGGAATAACCGTAAATGATAATGGTGATGGCTTTGTGTTGAAAAATGTAACAATACAAAACTTTGAAGAAAATGGTATTATACTTATCAAAGTAGACAATTTCGTTTTGTCTCATGTATCAGCAATTGATGATGGTGAATATGGATTGTTTCCTATTCATTGCTCAAATGGTGTAATAGAATATTGCTCTGCAACCGGGCATGAAGACACCGGAATTTACGTTGGGCAATCCGACCATGTAGCTATTCAATATTGCGAGGCTTATGCGAATGTGAATGGAATAGAAATAGAAAACTCATCAGATGTAGTCGCAAGTAAAAATCATTCTTATAATAATGTAGCCGGAATTTTGATAGATCTGCTTCCTGGTCTTAGCGTCAAAACAGCTTCTAACGTTCTTATTACAGATAATAAGATCGAAGCTAATAATCATGTAAACTTTGGAAACCCTGACGAAGGTTTCGAGTCTTTCGTGCCGAGTGGCTCTGGTATATTGCTGGTAGGAGTTGATAATGTAACTATTCAGAACAATAAAATCACCAACAACAATTTTACAGGGATTGCAACTGTTAGCACCATTATTTTGGGAGCATTGGCAGGCCTTCCGCCTGAGGCATTTGCAGATATAGAACCTAATCCCGATAGCGCAAAAATAATCAACAACATAGTATCTAATAATGGCAGTGCGCCACCTGCAGCCTTGCCTTTGCCGGGTGTTGATTTATTATGGGACGGAAGCGGAACGAATAATTGCTGGAAGAATAATACACATAACAGCGAATATCCTTCACCGTTACCGGCTTGTAATTGAATAGAAAAATGAAACAGTACCATTCGCGTGCTGTTTCATTTTTTAAAAATTAAATTAATGGTAAATCGAAAATTACCCGTGAATTTATAAAGCAATAAACATGGGATAAAGTTTATAAATGAGTAGGACAGAGTTTTGCTTTTGGTAGATTAAGATCGGTTAACAGAATTGCTTAATAAAATTCTATGAGTCATAACAATCTTTTTCCAAGACTTTCTTTTACATCATTAAACCATTCATCTTTTAAAATACTCAACACAATACTGTCTCTTCTCTTTCCCGGCTCACGTGTGGGCATATTGCTTCGCAGAATACCATCTACTTTGCAACCCAAAGATTTCATCGCAGCAATGCTTCTTGCATTATTATTATCGGCCCTTAATTCAAATCGTTCAAAGCCAATTTGTTCAAAGGCAAAAGTGAGCAGCAAATATTTACAATGTTTGTTTAATCCGGTTCCCTGGAATTTTGAACCATACCATGTGTATCCTAATTGAACTGTTTCCAATTCATTTTGAATATCGTAAAACCTGGTACTGCCTGCATATTCGTTTGCCTGCTTATCAAAAACAATAAATGGATATTCTTTTCCTTCAGCTTTTGCTTTAAAAGTAATGTTCATATAATTTTCCAATCCTTCTTCACCTTCTGCGCCAACTAATGAATATTTCCAGAGATAAGGTTCGTTTAGAGAAAAGGGAAGAAGATGCTTTTTATCTTCCGGCTGCAATGGCCGAAGCAAAACACGATCGTCTTCAAGAATATAATTTTTAGTACAGTCAAATTTTTCCAGCATATTGATTACTTTTTTTATTACAAATTAAAGATACAGGCATCCTTATAATTTTTTAATTTTAGAAATTCAAGCGGCAACATTTCAATAAAACTTTTTTAATTATCATTCTAAAATAAATCACCTTATATGGCCTCATCTTATTGCGATGCTGTGAGTACAATGGATAAAACTAACTTACATAAAATTTATCACGATACCGCTTATGGATTTCCGATAGATAATGATGATGAATTATTTGGTCGCCTTATTCTTGAAATAAACCAGGCAGGCCTGAGCTGGAGTACCATTTTAAATAAACAGGAAAATTTTAGAAAGGCTTATAAAAATTTCAACATTAAAAAAGTTGCCGCTTTTAAAGAAAAAGATTTTGAAAGATTAATGAACGATGCTGGCATAATCCGCAACCGTTTAAAAATAAATGCGGCGATTGAAAATGCAAAAACACTTTTAAATATTCAAAAAGAATACGGTTCTTTTAAAAAATGGATTGATCATCATCATCCAAAAACAAAAGATGAATGGGTAAAAATTTTTAAAAACACTTTTAGGTTTACAGGTGGAGAAATCGTAAATGAATTTTTAATGAGTACCGGATATCTACCAGGTGCGCATATTGAGAGTTGCCCGGTTTATAAAAAAGTGATGAAAGCGAAACCAGCTTTTAAACAGGTGTAATAAAAAATTAGGTTCTTCTAGAGGGTAGATATAAACAAACTAAAAGAAAATTATCAAGACAAAAAATAAGCTGTAAGTAAGAGTCAAAATAAAACCAGACTACGCCTGATTGATGCTGTTGCCGGAAGTAGAAAAAAAGCTAAAAGTATTAAAATCCTTCCGGGCTAAAGGGTATTTCTTAGATTTTAATGTTTCATCTCCTCCAATTCCTTCTGCATCCTAAACATTTCATCCCGCAATTTTGCTGCTTCCATAAAATCAAGATCCCGTGCGGCTTTTTCCATTTGCCGTTTAATATTGCTTATTGCTTTCTCCATTTGAGGAATGGTTTTTTTAGAGATTAAATATTCCCCCTGCTCTTCAGCAGCAATCGTTATCAGATCATCAGCCGCATAAGGAGATGCAGTAGTTCCCTTAATATCCAAAACGGAAGTTTGCCCCATTATTTGTTCAATGGATTTTCTAATAGTTGTTGGTGTTATATTATGTTCAATATTATATTGAATTTGTTTTTCTCTTCGCCGTGTAGTTTCATCAATTGTTTTTTGCATGCTCTCGGTCATATTATCCGCATAAAAAATAACGAGTCCATCAACATTACGGGCAGCCCTACCCGCAGTTTGTGTAAGCGATCTTTCATTGCGCAAAAAACCTTCTTTGTCTGCATCTAAAATGGCCACCAATGAAACTTCAGGAAGGTCAAGGCCTTCGCGTAAAAAATTTACACCAACCAATACATCAATTTCACCAAGTCGAAACTGGCGTAAAATTTCAATTCTGTCAAGTGTATCAACTTCACTGTGTATATATTTTGATTTGATATTGATGCGCTGCAAATATTTATCCATTTCTTCAGCCATGCGCTTGGTTAATGTTGTTACCAAAACGCGGTCGCCTTTTGTAACTCGCTTATCAATTTCATCCAGCAAATCATCAATTTGATTTACAGAAGGACGAATTTCAATTGGAGGATCTAGTAAGCCTGTTGGCCTTACAACCTGTTCTACCACAATGCCGCCTGTCTTTTCCAATTCATAATCACCCGGTGTTGCACTAACGAAAACAGTTTGATTGAGCATGCTTTCAAACTCATTAAAATTTAACGGCCGGTTATCTAACGCCGTTGGTAAACGAAAACCATAATCAACCAAAATTAATTTGCGGGAACTGTCGCCACCATACATGCCACTTACCTGCGGAATGGTTTGATGGCTTTCATCAATGATGCATAAAAAATCTTTTGGAAAATAATCCAACAAACAGAATGGCCTGTGTTCCTGGCTCTCTTCTGTCAAAAAATCTTGAATAGTTTTCAACGCCATTGCAATAACCCAGTTCACGAATCATCTCAACATCATAATTCACCCGTTCTGAAATTCTTTGCGCTTCAATATATTTACCGGTGCTTTTAAAATATTCTGTTTGCTTTGCGCTTCATCCTGTATCTCATACAATATTTGTTGCAGCTTATCTTTTGGAGCAAGATATAAATTGGCAGGAAAAATAGCAGCATTATCCACCTTCATAATTCGCTTGCCGGTACTTAATTCAAGCGTTTCAATGCTTTCAATTTCATCACCAAAAAAAGTAATACGATAACCATAATCCATGTAAGGAAGATTGATATCAACTGTATCTCCTTTCACCCGAAAGTTCCTCTTGCAAATTCACCCTGTGTTCTGGAATATAAACCATTTACCAGTGAATGTAAAAAACCCTGCCGGCTGATTGTTTGTCCTTTTTTAATTCGTACAATACCTTCGGCAAAATCTTTAGGATTACCAATACCATAAATACAACTCACGCTTGCCACAACAATTATATCCCGGCGGCCGGTTAGCAATTGCGAAGTTGCTGCAAACCTAATTTATCCAATTCTTCATTAATGCTTAAATCTTTTTCAATATAAACATCACTGACAGGCATATACGCTTCGGGCTGATAATAATCATAATAAGAAACAAAATAACCAACTGAATTATCAGGAAAGAATTGCCGGAACTCGCCATACAATTGTGCAACCAGTGTTTTATTATGCGTAAGAACCAATGTTGGCCGTTGTACATTTTGAATAACATTGGCCATGGTAAATGTTTTACCACTACCGGTTACACCTAACAATGTTTGATACTTTTCTCCCTGTAAAATACACTGCGTTAATTGTTCAATTGCCTGGGGCTGATCGCCTGCGGGTTGATATTGTGAATTAAGTTGAAAAGGCATAGGGATATGCAATTTACAACTGAAAGATGATTTCAGTAATTAACGGAAAAATGATATGAATTTTTTATTTAATAGATAAAGAATTTTTACCTTCGAGGTAATAAAAAATTTTAATATGAAAAAAATATTATCATTAGGCTGTGCAGGCTTACTCTGCGTATTGGTTTCATGTAATTCCGGTCCGGCAGCTACATCTTCAGATGATGATGTTAAGGTTCAGCAGAAAAAAAATCTGGCAGCGTCCGACGCAGTAGGAAAGGCTTTTGAAACCGGCGATCCATCAATAATTGATAGCGTTGTTGCCGATGACTTTATTGATCACACTGACCATGGAGAAGTAAAAGGAAGGGATAGCCTGAAGGCGATGGTCACCATGATGCATTCAATGTTTAAAGACATGAAAATGGATAAAGTTCGTGATGCAACTGATGGCGATTATGTGTATAGCTGGATGAGTTATAGTGGTACCAGTGATGGGCAGATGGGAATGCCAAAAGGTCCTTACAAAATGAGTTCAATAGAAGTTACGCGATTTAAAGATGGGAAGGCTGAAGAACATTGGGCTTTTATGGATGCGCAGGATATTGCTAAGATGATGGCGCCGCCACAAACGAATATGACAGATAGCAGTAAAAAGAAATAGTATAGCAGGGATTGAAAAAATCAGACTGCTATATTTGGCTTTTTGGTCTAAGAAATGGGCTCTATACAATTTCTCTGTCCAGATAACCTGAATAATCTTCAACAACTATCGGGTAGTCTTCATTCATTAAAACAGAAGTGAGAATAAAATCAGCGGTAGTGCGATTGCAGGCAATTAAAATATTTCTTGCAACTGCCAATCGCAACAAAGCTTTTACATCACTGTCATGTGGCTGGGCTTCCATAGGGTCCCAAAAGAAAATCAGCAAATCCAGTTTTTCTTCTGCAATTAATGCTCCCATTTGCTGATCGCCACCAAGCGGCCCGCTAAATAATTTTTTAATTGGTTGATGAAGATGCTCTTCTAATAATTTACCCGTAGTCCCTGTGGCTATCAATTCATGTTGAGATAAAAGTGTTCTATTATAAAACGCCCATTCTATTAATTCCTTCTTTTTATTATCATGTGCAACAAGAGCTATGCGCTTTTTATTTGAAATTTTTCTTACGTGACTCATAATTTCATTTATAGTTAATACCAAAAATGAAAAAACATAACCCAATTATTTTTGATTTATCACTATGACGCCATTAAAATAATCTGCCAATTGATTAATAGCCTTTGCATCAACTTCAATTTGATCCTGCGCTTCTTTCCAGTTTCTTTGTTCAATAGCTTCGCGAATGCCCGGCAAAGTTTTTACACCATAGCCTGTATAAAATCCGGGAGCATATATAGTGTGTTTATACCAGCCCTGCGCGGCAATCCGGCTTCATTCAATAATTGTTGTTCCGCTTTGTAAAGCGATTGATTCAAATGCCTCGTTTTCATTATCATGTTTTTATTTTATTCTGGTAAATAACATTTAAACTATCTGTACTTTTTTTCAGATTGTTCCAATGCATTTTGTAAAGGAGAAAAATCAAGATAAGGAACTTCATGGATTTTGCTGTGGGCTTAATAATTTTTTGGTTGGATCTTCAGCCAGTTCTATAATCATTCTGCATTGATAATTGATTTTCCATTTCAGTAGATTGCTCTCGTCATTATCCAAAAGTGCTAATCAATTCATTTGAATATCCATCAATCGTTTTATACAAGTGGTAAAATCAAAAGGTAAAACATCAGCATCAGCCATTCTCAAAACTGCATGGCCTGCAGTCTCGGCAAGTGCAACTCCATATTGAAATCCGGGATCTTTAAAGCGTCGATAAAATCATAGTACGAATCATAAATAGAATGATATTCGCCACCATCATCTTCACCACCATAACCAAGATTTAATGAAGGAATACCAGCATGTTGTATGAAAGAAGAATAATCAGAACCGGAGCCCATTGCACCTAATTTCAAATCCTTTTCATCCATTACTTTTTTCTTTGCTTCTGTTGTTGTTGCTTCTATAACGTCGTGTGCTTTTCTTCTTTCAAATACACTTACGTTTGTTTGCGGATCAATTACCTGTTTTGGCAATTTCATCCATCAAAGGTTCTAAAGCATGTGAGCCTTCGGCATATAAAAATCCCCGGCCATTGCCATCAGAATTAATATATACAACAGCTTTCTGCTGTAACTCTTTTTCATGTTCTTCTAGCCATTCTGTTGAGCCAAGTAATGCAGGTTCTTCACCATCCCATGAACAATAAACCATCGTGCGTTTAGGCTTCCATCCTGTTTTTAAAAGTTCACCAATTGATTTTGCTTCTTCCAGCATGTGCCGACTGTCCGCTGATAGGATCGTCTGGCGCCATTCACCCACGCATCCTGGTGATTGCCACGTATTACCCATTCATCAGGAAACTTTGAACCCTTTATTTTTGCAATTACATCATAACAGGGAACCATGTCCCAGTTAAATTCAAGTTTTAAATGCACTTTGGTTTTACCCGGACCAATATGATAAGCAAATGGCAAACCACCATGCCAGTTCATCGGGCGCAACAGGGCCCATCAAGTGCTTCCAGTAAAGGTGTTGCATCATGATAACTTATTGGCAAGTACAGGAATTTTTAAAAGATTGGGTGCTTGTAACCTATCTAATCTTTTTGCATCTTCTGTAGCGCCAATGCCGGGTGTTAAAGGATCACCGGGATAAATAACCATATCCATCACAGAACCGCGTTGCACACCATATTCATTTTTAAAAGCGCCTTTCGGATACACATCACCTGAAAATATCCATCATCCATCGGATCGCTGTAAATGATGCAACCAATGGCGCCATGTTCCTGTGCCACTTTTGGTTTAATGCCACGCCAGCTATGTCCATATTTTGCAATTACAATTTTTCCTTTTACATCAATACCCATTTTATCCAGCATTTTATAATCGTCAGGTAAACCATAGTTTACAAAAACCAGATTCAGCGGTTACATCGCCATCGGCACTATATGCATTGTAAGTTGGCAACTGTTCTTCCTGTCCGCTTGTTGGCATCTTCTTTTAAAGCAGGCTCTTTCAAAATGGCTTTATAAGATGTAGGGGAAATCATTTCCAGTACTCTTGTTTTTGGTGTTGGAAACAATACATGAAAAGTTTCTATTTGTGCATCCCATCCCCACTTTTTATAGAGACTAAGAATATATTCAGCATTTGCTTTACTACCAGGCAGAACCGAGATGATGCGGCATTGCGGAAAGCTTTTTAATGGTTTCTCCAACATTTTCTTTACTTAGATTTTTATCAAATGATGATTCGAGTATTTAATTCTTTATCAACATTTTTTTCATAGAAGCCTGTTATGTTTTTTGTCTGGGAAAATGAGAATTTGAAAACAAGAATGAAAGAGAGTGAGAAGAGTAGTTTGTTCATTTTGTAAATTTTAGCTGTATTCGTTAATCAGAATTTTATGAAGATACTATTCAAAATAAATTATCGGAATTTATTTAGGCATTAATTCCGGAGAAGTATTTATTTAAAAAAATCCGGATGCATTTTATTCCATTGCGTGGCATCCTGGTAAACTTTTGCAATGGATAGTATTGTTGCTTCATCATATAACTTGCCGATAAGCGTTATGCTGGTAGGCGTATGTTCTTTATTAAAACCAGTTGGTAAACTAATAGCAGGATGGCCGGTTAAATTAGTAATTGCAGCCTGGTTACCCACCCACGTGGGGCAAATGATAACATCGTATTTTTCTATTACCTCATTTACTTTTTGCATCAGCGTATACCGGTACCTGTTAGCATTAATGTATTCCACTGCCGGAATAAACCTTGCGGCACGAAAATAATTGGGCCACTCACCTTTCCCCTGTCTCGTCATTTGATCGTCAAGTCCTGTTCTTGTAAATCCATCAAACGCTGCGGCGCTTTCTGAGCCGATTACAATACCGATCATATCAAAATTATAAATGCCTGAATCCGGAAAATCAATTGGAATTAATTGAGCACCTGCTTTTCTAAAAACATCTAAAACTGCATCTTCATTCCCCAATGTATCTTTTTTACCAAAATAATTTTTTGCATACGCAATTTTCATTTTTGATAAATCTGCTTTGCCGGTATAATTAAAGGGCATATTTACCGCAGCCGCATCGATGCCATCCGTTCCATGTAAATAATAAAACACGATTGCCGCATCTTCTGCGCTTCTGCAAATAGGGCCGGCTTTATCGAGGGACCAACACAATGTCATTGCGCCACTTCTGCTTACAGAACCAAATGTTGGCCTTAACCCTGTTGCGCCACAAACAGTAGAAGGTGAAATAATGGAACCATATGTTTCCGTTCCGATAGCAAAAGGCACAAGCCCTGCAACAGTTACCGCTGCTGAGCCTGCGGAAGAACCGCTGGAACCTTCCAGCATATTCCACGGATTTTTTGTGCGACCTCCAAACCAATAGTCGTCCATTGCCAGAGCACCTAAAGTAAGCTTTGCAATTAATACAGCACCTGCTTCATGTAATTTCGTGTATACGTAACTGTTATTATCAATTACCTGGTTCTTATAAGGTTCTGCTCCCCAGGTTGTTTTTGTTCCTTTCACTGCAAAAAGATCTTTTAATCCATAGGGAATACCATGTAATAATCCGCGATATTTTCCTGCAGCAATTTCTCTATCTGCTTCGGCAGCCTCTTTCATAGCTATATCTTCAGTAAAGGAAATAACACATTGAAGTGTATCGCCGTATTTTTTTAATCGTTCAATAAAAAATTTAGTGAGGTCAACAGACGATATCTTTTTATTTTTTATAAGAGAAGCCAATTGCGGAATAGAATAAAATGCAAGGTCATTTCTATTGGCTGGTAAATTCACATTCGCTGGAATAATAAAATTTACAGGAAGTTGTTTTTTATTGAAATTCATATAAGGCAGCAAAGGACTTTCTGCCATTGTCATCGGAACAGAATTATCTAAGGAATGTTGATGCATTTTATCATATTCTTTCGCCCTGTCCTGTACCTGCCCTAACAGCGAATCTTCTTTTGCTTCCGTAAAATGAATACCGATAATTTTTTCTGCAGAATGAAGATCGGGAATTGTAATACTGTCCTGTGCAAAACAATTGGGCGATAAAATGGCAGAAAATAAAAATGATAAAAAGACTTTCATTGCAATAGATTTAGTTTTTCTAAAACTAATTACTTTATTGCACATCATCTTTTCTAAAAATAATTATCCTAACCTTGATGATGGAAGCCACCTTTTTTCTATTTCAAATTTTCTAATAAACCACGCAATAGTAAACGTTGGAATAAAATCTATTCCCGGAAATAATTCTTCAATAAAAGAGAAGATGCCACCAAGCACTCCAAATTTTTTTCCAAACAAAAAATAAAAAATAACACCTGATATAATTGCCCATAGCGGGCCAAAGGGAAGAATTAAATAACTGGCACAGCCAATTAAATCTAAAATGATGCATGTTTTAAGCGAGGGAAGCTTTCTTTTCATTTTATAATTTTACATCACAATTACCTTCAAATTAGCTTCCAAAAAATTGTATTGCAATTTTGGCATACAACTATACGTTTAAATTTTGTGTTAACCTTTGTTTAATCCTTGCCGGGATGCTGAATTAGCTTACCTTTGCACACTTAAAAAATTCAGGATATTCCATTTTGAGTTTTTTAAGCAAAAATTTAATTTATGGAGATAAGAAATATAGCAATCATTGCACACGTTGACCATGGTAAAACAACCCTGGTTGATAAAATTTTACACAGCTACTAATATTTTCCGTGATAACCAGGAAACCGGTGAACTGATAATGGACAGCAACGATCTTGAACGTGAACGTGGCATTACCATCTTTTCAGTAAAAATGTTTCTGTTACTTATAAAGATGTAAAAATAAATGTAATTGATACTCCTGGTCACACTGACTTTGGCGGTGAAGTTGAGCGTGTTTTAAAAATGGCAGATGGTGTTACTCTTATTGGTAGATGCTTTTGAAGGCCCGATGCCGCAAACACGTTTTGTGTTGCAAAAAGCTTTGCAGTTAAATCTTCATCCAATTGTTGTTATTAATAAAGTAGATAAACCAAACTGCCGCCCTGATGAAGTGCATGATGCAGTATTTGAATTATTCTTTAACCTTGATGCAACAGAAGAACAACTTGATTTTCCAACTTATTTATGGTTCCAGCAAACATGGTTGGTTGAATACTACACTTAACGCCTACTGAAGATATTTTTCCTTTGCTTGATGGTATTCTTGAAAATATGTTCCTGCACCGATAAGCCTGAAGGAAATCTTGCAAATGCAGATCACTTCACTGGATTATTCTTCTTTTCTGGGAAGAATTGCTGTTGGTAAAGTTGCAAGTGGCAGTAATAAAAGAAAATCAGCCTATTGTCTTTAATGCAGGCTAGATGGAACTATTAAAAAAGCCGTGTAAAAGAATTATATGTGTTTGAAGGATTGGGCAAAAAGAAAGTAACTGAAGTAAACGCCGGAGATATTTGCGCTGTTGTAGGCATTGAAGGTTTTAATATCGGTGAAACTATTGCTGATTTTGAAAATCCTGAAGCATTACCGGTAATAAGTGTTGATGAACCTACAATGAACATGCTGTTCAGCATTAATAACTCACCTTTTTTTGGAAAAGATGGAAAGTTTGTAACCTCGCGCCATTTGCGAGACAGGCTTGATAAAAGAAACTGAAAAAAATCTTGCTCTTACGTGTAGAAGATACCGATAGTGCCGATAGTTTTATGGTATTATGGACGTGGTATATTACATCTTAGGTATTTTGGTGGAAACCATGCGCCGCGAAGGTTATGAAATTAACTGTTGGCCAACCGCAGGTAATTAGTAAAAATAATTGATGGCAAAAAACATGAACCTTACGAAATATCTGGTAGTTGATGTGCCTGCAGAATTTAGTGGTAGAGTAATTGATCTTGGTTACACAGCGTAAAGGTGAAATGCTTGTTATGGAAAGCAAAGGGCGAAATGCAGCATCTTGAATTTGAAATTCCTTCAAGAGGTTTAATAGGCCTACGTTCTAATATGCTTACCAATACAGCCGGTGAAGCCGTAATGGCGCATCGTTTTATTGAATACAAACCATGGAAAGGGTTATATCCCGGGAAGAAATAATGGAGTATTGCTTTCAAAAAACCAGGAAAGAACTACAGGTTATTCAATAGATAAATTACAGGATCGCGGAAGATTTTTTGTTGATCCGGGAGAAGAAGTTTATACAGGACAAATTATTGCAGAACATATTAAGCCGGGTGATCTTGTTGTAAATGCAACAGAGCCTAAAAAATTAACCAATCACCGTGCCAGCGGAAGCGATGATGCTTCACGCATTGCCCCTAAAACTTTAATGACGCTGGAAGAATGTATGGAATATATTCAGCAGGATGAATGTATTGAGGTAACTCCAAAAATTATACGCATGCGCAAAGTGATTTTAAATGAAGACGAAAGAAAAAAAACACAAAAGGCGCAGGTAGAACAGGTAGGATAATATTGGATTTCATTGTAACTTTGTAAACAGCGATGAAGAAAATCTCTATTATATTTTTGATTGCAATTCTGTTTTTATGTTTCATGAATCAGGAAGTTATTGCGCAATGCTCTATTTGCGCTAAATCTGTTCAGCAAATGGGCAGTAAGCCTGCACAAGGCTTTAATTTCGGAATTATTTATCTGATGATTATACCTTATGCAGCCATTGGAATTATAGGGTATAAATGGTGGAAGAGTAATCATTGATATTTTTCTGCGAAATGATACATGTTGAAATCCACCCCGGACATCGCTTCTGCTAACTTATTTTTAAGATTTTCCCTGCTAATTTCTTTCATCTTTTTATTTTGAATAATTGACCATATTTTATCAGTCATTAAATCGAGTTTCTGTTCATCCGTATTTTTAAAATCCCATGCTGAGATTATAGTATATAATTCATGTATGCCTTCTTTCTGTAACGCAATCGTTTTTAAAACAGGTATTTCTTTTTGAGAATGATGATACACGGGCGCCAGCATTTGTTTCAAATTATTAAAATAACTATCTGCTTCCGGCCTGTCATATTTATTTATCACAAAAATATCAGCAACTTCCATTAATCCTGCTTTCATCGTTTGAATCACATCTCCGCCTTCGGGAACAAGTACAACAACGGTAATATCTGCAAGCGCTGCAATATCCACTTCACTTTGACCTACGCCAACCGTTTCTATAACAACATAATCAAAGTCAGCGCTTTTCATTACATCGGTTATTTCAATAATCTTAGGATGCAAACCTCCAAGAGAACCTTTATTTGCTAACGACCTTATAAAAACATTTGGATGATTGTACCATTCGCTCATCCTTATTCTGTCACCTAACAAAGCACCCCGGTTAAATGGTGAAGATGGATCTATGCAAATGACTCCGACCTTTTTTTTATCGGCTACCATTTCACCAATCAATGCGTCAACCAATGAACTTTTTCCGGCTCCCGGAGCACCTGTTATTCCAATAATTTTTGCTGGAGATGGGGTTAGATTCTTTAATAAATCTTCATAATTTTCAACTTCATTTTCAACTAAGGAAATGGTTCGTGCCAACGCATGAAAGTTTCCTTTGGAAAGTTGTTGCAGATGTATGGCCCATTTATCAATCATTAAATCGTATTAACAGAGTTTGCTATTTTTGCCTTGTCTCAGTGAAAACCTTTGTCAATTGTAAAAATATTAAAAGATAAGTTCCTTAGAATAAAAATTGCTTTGCAACAAATCAGGTAACTGCTTAAAGCGTCTGATTTTAAAAATTCATTTCATTTTAAAATATCTTAATGGCCGATACTCATAATTATCCACTTGTATCCATAATACTTGCAACATATAACGGAGAACAATACCTGAAAGAACAACTTGATTCAATTATTGCACAGACTTATAAAAACATAGAAATAATTGCAATTGATGACAGGAGTACTGATAATACAATTAATATATTAAATGAATATTCCGTACTGCACAGGAATATAAAAATCTTTGTAAATGAAGATAACCTCGGCTTCATTAAAAATTTTGACAGAGGATGCAGTTTATCTTTCGGGAATTTTATTGCTTTATGTGACCAGGATGATTATTGGAGTAATGATAAAATTGAAAAATTGGTAAATAATATAGAAGATTATCCAATGATTCATAGTGACTCTTATTTATGCAACAGCAATCTTGAAAAATCGGGAAAACAATTGTCAAATATTGTCAATTATCTCACATTAACCAATTGTCTCCAGCAATCTGTTTTTTGTCGTTTATATGGGAACACTTTATTTTTCACCCGCGATTTATATAAGCAGGCGCACCCTTTCATTGATGTTATTCCGCACGATTGGTGGCTGGCTTTTAATGCAACTTTACAGGGAGGCGTTAAATATCTTCCGGAACCTTTGGTTTTCTATCGTCAGCATGGATCAAATTTATATGGAGCAGTTGGAGGCAAAAAAAAGAAACATAATAAACTAAAGTCATCAGGGAAAAGTAGCCCGGAACAAACTAAGATCAGAACAAGAATTGATACGTTTTATAACACATGCCCGGATGAAATGGTGAAAGAAAAAGAAGTTTTAAATGAACTTGCAGAGTGTTATAAAAATTTTTCACTGCGAAACAATTTTAAACGGGTTGCTCTTTTTTTGAAATACCGAAATACTTTCCTTGTTGTAAAAAAACAATCATCATTAAAACGATTTTTTTTCTGTTTTAAAATGTTTATTAAAATTACCTGATTGATTTTTTAAATAATTTATATTATTGAGAGAATTTTCCTTACCGGCTTTTCTGTAATTATTTTTCTCCTTTAAAAAATCCAAGCTCGCTCAAAATTTCCCTGGTAATTTTCATTCTTACTTTTTGCATATCAATATTTTTATCGGGTGATCTTACCTGTGTTACAAAAAAGTAAACATGGCGATTTTCTTCTATCCATCCCACGATCCAGCCAATTGAATTATTTTTTTCGTCAAATCCCCAACCCGTTTTATAACTTAATTTATAGAGCGTATTATTTTCCTGCAGCATTACATCACGAACAATTTTTTGAGAACGTTTTGTAAAGGGAAGCTTATCAAAAAACAATTGATATACCAGCCCGACCTGTTCATCCGGAGAAATTTTTAAAGTATTGTTTAGCCAGAAAGAATCTATCGGGCCGTTTATATTCATATTTCCATAATGAAGAGAATCAATCCATAGTTTCATCGTATCTCTTCCTATTCGTCTCGCCACTTCCTGGTAATAAGGCACGGCGGAAACTTTAAATGCTTCTTCCATAGTAAGATCTTTATTCCAGTCATCATTCCATCTTTTTATTCCATCCCATTTTATCACCATCTTTTCATCTGTAATTTTTCCGGTTTCAAGACCAATAAGAGAATTTACAATTTTAAAAGTGGATGCCGGTAAAACTCTTTGCGTATCCAACTTCATGTTGTACAGTGTTATTTCGCCGGATGCGTTATCTAATATAGAAAAGCACCCGTCAACATGAGCGGAATCAAAATACTTTTTTAAATCATTATCTATTTTAGCTTTGTTAACCGAGCAGGAAGAAATTACGGATGCAATAAATAAAAAGCGGAAAAAAAATTTCATAAATTAGAAATCAGGAGAGGTAAATTTTATAATTATTGTTTGGATGTATAATGTTCTGCCGTTGCAGATAAAGCTTCATAAAAATCATTCCCATATTTTCTTACCAAAGCATCCTTAAGAAAAATATATACAGGAACTTTTAATTTTTTTCCGAGGCTACATGCGGCGTTGCAAAGATCTTCGCGTGGTTCATAGTTAACAAGATCTGTTTTGCTTTTCTTACTTTTTTTAATTTTTATAGGAAACAGATGACAGCTTAAAGGTTTTTTCCAGGTTATTTTTTTATCATTATAAGCCTGTTCTACTCCGCATTTCACAATTCCTTTGGCATCTTTAATTCCATAAGCACACATTCCTGAATTTATAGTAGGAGTTACCCAGCCAAATTCTTTATCATATAAATATTTCCCTTGCTGTTCAATAGCTTTTATTGATTCTTTTGCGAGATAAGGTGCTACAAAAGTGTAAGCATTATTAAGTTCCTGTAGTTCGCTGTTCTCAAGCGGGGCGCCTGCATCTCCGTCAACACAACAGCCACCCTTACATTTTATAAGATCACAAACAAATTGTTCTTCAATCACCTGGTCACTTATTAAAACATTATCAATGCTTATCATACGGCAAAGTTAAATGGTTAAATAGTTGAATGATTAATTAGTTTAAATATTTACACTAATGATCATTTCCATTGGAGTGTATTAATGATGTGTTTCATATCTTCCTGCAAAAAATCGTTAACCGGCCGAAGCGAATCTTCATTAGGCGTAGCATCAAAATATAATGCGCCTCTTAAAAAGTTATGTGTTGTGTCAGATAAAAAAAATTGTTTTGCAGTGGCCACGCTTCCTGAAAGCCTGAAAAAAATACCGGTGATATGATTCGGTGTATACATCACGCTGTCTTCTATCGAATTGGCTTTAACGTCATTTTTATAAGTAAGATTATAGGAATCATTTACTAAATTCTGGAAAACATTTTTGCCAATAGAATCCCTGTATCCTCCGCCCGCATTCTTTACCTGGTAAACAGATGTTCCACCTATAACTTTATAGGTCATATAAATTTTACCGTTTAAAGAAGGAAAATCAATATTGATAGAATAGGGATCCTGTCCTTTTTGATTTGATAGAAGCAAGTCATGATCAATTGTGGCGTACACCGGGTATTCAAAAGAATATGGAAAGGACGCATTATCAAATTTTACATATTGTTTTCGGGGGAGGTCAATTTTATAATATCCCTTTTTTTTTGAAGTGTAAGTTGAATTACAACTTAAAAAAGCACAGCTGAGAAATAAGATGGCAGCAAAATTTATTGAAATTTTTTTTACACTAAACAGTTTGTCCATTTTCATTTTTTTTCAATGTAAGCTTTACTTTTTCAATACGATTTTTATTTATTGCCAATGGTACAAATGTAAAATCACCTGCTATAATATTTTCGTTTATTTCCGGAAATTCCCCTGCAATTTCCAGCACGAGACCTGCAAGAGAATCACTATCACCCCGCAACTTGTCGAAGGTATCTACAGGAATATGAAGCGCTTTACATACATCATTTATCATTGTTTTGCCTTCAAATATATAATTGAAGTCATCTAATTTTTTATTGGCGCTTTGTTCATCGTCAAACTCATCCTGTATATCACCAATAATTTCTTCCATTACATCTTCGAGGGTTACAATGCCGGACGTGCCTCCAAATTCGTCTACAACAACAGCCAAATGAATACGCTTATTTCTAAAATCCTGCAACAGGTCTTCTATCAGCTTTTGTTCATGAACATAAAATACCGGGCGCATGAGGGTATGCCAGTCATAGATTTCTTCATCAAGATGTGGTAATAAATCTTTTGTGTGAAGAACGCCGGTAATTTCATCCAAATTATTTTTATAAACCGGTAAGCGGGAATAATGCATTTCGTCAACTTTGTTTTTAACATCGGTAAAAGAAGTATTGAATTCAATGCCACTAACGTCTAAGCGTGTTCGCATAATTTGTTTTACAGTGGTATTGCCAAATTTCCTGATGCCTTTTAAAATTTGTTTTTCTTCACTCGAAGCTTCGTTATCAGGAAGCAGGTCAATTGCGTAATCCAACTGCTTATCATCCATGCGGGATGAGCTTGAATGAAATCCTTTTTCAATTGAATCACTAAGCCTTACCAGCCGAAGGCTCATGGGAAGAAAAACCCTGTAAAATATTTCTATTATAAGCGAGGAAGTTGCCGCAAACCATATTTTATGATGCGTTGCCCATACTTTTGGTAATACTTCGCAAAACATAACAAGCAGCGTGGTGACTACAAGCACCTTAAGCAGAAACTCAATTATTACCTGCAGGTGAAAACCTTCAATCCAACTATTCATTAAAGTGTTCGAAATAAGAATAATTCCAATATTTACAAGGCTGTTTGCAATTAACATAGACGCAAGCAGGGTTTTAGGATATTCAAGAAGTGTAACAATTCTTCTGTAAGAAGGATGTTGCCTTGTTTTAAGCATATTAATATCCTTAACGCTAAGAGAAAAATAAGCAACTTCTGACCCGGACAACAAAAATGATAAAAAGAAAAAAATAACAATTGTGAAAAAAAATATAGTAGCTGCAACAGGACTTAATGTCTGAACATTGAGAAGAGTGTAACTGTAATGAATAACCGAATGATAATCCAAAGCGAATAAGTTTAATTAAAAATGTGGATGATATAAAATAATCAGCCTTTTTTAAAACGGAAGCTTTTCCGAGCCTTCGTCAATTGGTGGTATTTCATTCCCCGGTAAAATCTCATGGCTACCTTCAACTCCGGGTTGTCCCGCGTCTGCACGTTTATCCAGCATTATCAGGTTATCGGCAATTATTTCAGTCGCCGCTTTTTTATTATGATCCCTGTCTTCCCAATGTCTTGTTTTTAAACGGCCTTCAATATATACAAGACTACTCTTGTGAAGATATTTTTGTGCCAGTTCAGCAAGGCCGCGCCACAAAACAACATTATGCCACTCTGTTTGCGAAATTAATTTTCCCGTTTTGTCTTTATAAGTTTCTGTTGTTGCAAGCGGAAATTTCGCTACGGGAATATTGCCTTCAAGGTATTGTATTTCAGGATCCTTTCCCAGGTTTCCGATAAGTACTACTCTGTTTACACCTCTCATAAAAATCTTATTTTCTTCTTTGCTAATTGATAAAAACAAATTTAAAGATACATTTTAATCCTGCAAATATGATGCGATAAATTTAGGGAAGGCGAGCTTTTCAAGTTCACTTTTAGAAACCATTTTATATTTCATAAGCGGTATCGTGGGGTTTTTTATAGTAATGTGGAAAAATCTGCCGGCAATAGTCTGGTGCGTAAGTTTTTGAGCTGAGTATTTTAGAAATTTTAGTAACCTTAAAATTACTTTTTCCAAACAAAGAAGTGATATAGGGTGATTTTAAAAACTCTTTTTCAGGAATTAGACTTTCGATTCTATAAGAATAAATTCATGCAAATTTTGCCAGATATCTTTTCCCGTTCTTTGGTTAACGTAAATTTTATTTTTATGTTCAACTTGTAAATAGTTAAAAAAACGTTGCCGGGTATTTATGCTTTTTTGTTTTAAGGGTAAAACGTTTACCAGCTTTTTTTGAAAGGCAATACATTTTTTTTGAAGCGGGCACTCAGAACACAATGGAAGTAGTGGCTTGCAAACAATAGCGCCGAAATCCATAATAGCCTGGTTATATTCAGCAGGATTTTTTTTATCAATCAATTCATTGGCAAGCGCCTTAAACAGTTTTTTGCCTTCTGTAGTATCAACAGGAATTTCAATTCCAAAAAACCTGGACAAGACCCTGAAAACATTTCCATCTACAACGGCATATGGCAGGTTAAAAGCAAAAGAGGCAATAGCTGCTGCCGTGTAATCGCCAACTCCTTTCAGCGATAAGATATTTTCGTATTTTTCAGGAAACCTGCCACCCAACTCATTATTAATATATTTTGCGGTAGCTATAAGATTTCTGCAACGGCTGTAGTAACCGAGCCCTTCCCATAATTTATATACTTTTTGTTCATCAGCTTTTGCAAGGCTTTTAACATTGGGCCACGTTTTTATAAAACGATTATAATAGGCCAATCCCTGCTGTACCCGTGTCTGTTGCAATATAATTTCGCTTATCCAGATTTTATAAGGATCTTTTTCTCCTTTCCATGGCATTTCTCTTTTATTTTCATTTCTATTCCATTTTATTAAAATTTCAAAAAAAAATTTCTTATTTTTCATTAAATATTAAATGTGTGCAATTTATAGTAAGTAATTAAGGCAAAACATGCATGCTAAATTATTACGAACAGATTCAAAATAAAGGATTTAAATTTGTACTAACCTGGTTAAACATTTTTTTATTTGGAATTTAAATCAATAACCCAATTTCAATGTAACAAAATGAGAAAAGCTGATATTATCAATCAAATTTCAGAAAAAACGGGAATTCCCAAAGTAGATGTTTTAGTGACTTTAGAAACCTTGTTTAAAGAGGTTAAAGAATCGCTTGCCCAAGGCGAAAATATATATATAAGGGGATTCGGTAGTTTTATTACAAAGAAAAGGGCGGCTAAAATCGGAAGAAATATCAAAAAAAATATTGCTGTTGAAATTCCCGAGCATTACATACCTGCCTTTAAACCGGCAAAAGAATTTGTGCAGGATATAAAAGAGCGTAATCACAATCGCAATTCACAATAATTGTACCTTTGCCCGGGAACAAAAAATCTCCCTGATAATAAAAATTGATTAAAAGAATTATTCTGGCCGGAGCCGGACTGGTATTTGTTTTTGTGCTTTTCTTTTTTGGAAAAACAACAGTCACTAAGCCCGGTATTCCTCAACCGGTTCAAGCTTCCCCGGTTTTTAACATTACCTTTTTTATTGCAAAAACCAGGCAGCAATTATCTCCATCACAGCTTGTTTATCTATCAAAAATTGAAAATAGCATTAGCCGCGGCGATGTAAAAAATCAATCCCAAAAACAATTCACCCAGCTTGCCGGTTTTTGGAAAGATTCAGCACAAATTTTTCCGCCATATGCTTATTATTTAAGCGAAGCAGCCAAATTGGATAATTCGGAAAAAAACCTCACCTTTGCTGCCCGTTTGATTTTAGAGAACATGAGAAGGGAAGACAGTGTGGAAATAAAATCATGGGAAGCAGAGACCGCAGCGTCTCTATTTGAAAGGGCTTTAAAGCTGGATCCTGATAATGATGATTTGAAAGTTGGATTGGGAAGTTGTTATATTTATGGACAGGGAATGATCGGTGATCCGCAGCAAACCATGAAAGGAATTCAACAGCTACTTGAAGTAGTTCGTAAAGATTCTAATAACATGCAGGCTCAAATGGTACTGGGAATTGGAGGAGTAATTTCCAGGCAATTTGATAAAGCAATTGAAAGACTTAATAAAGTTGTTGCATTCGATCCAAAAAATCTTGAAGCGGTTTCCTGGCTTGCAGATGCGTATGCAGGAGAAGGCGATAAGCAAAATGCAATTAAGTGGTATGAGCAAAGTAAACGATTGGTGAATAACCCGGAATTTACAAGAGAGATTGATGAAAGAATTAAAGCATTAAATACAGAGCCTTAATAGTTGGCTTACAATATTGCAACATTAATGAATTAACGAATTTTTATTAGTTCATTTTTTATTATAAATTATTTAAAAAATACTCAGTTATGCCTTGTGGTAAAAAAAGAAAGCGTCATAAAATCGCAACTCATAAGCGTAAAAAGCGTTTAAGAAAAAACCGTCATAAGAAGAAGTAAAACTGTACTTTTACTTTAACGGGCAGGGCATGCCCGGAATTTTTTGCCTGATACCCCCTTCTGTGTAGTTAAGAAATTAATTAAAAGATTTTGAGTTGAATAAGGAACTTATTATAAATGCTGCCCCGCAGGCAGTAGAAATAGCCTTACTTGAGGATAAAAAACTTGTTGAATTGCATAATGAAAATGCAAATGCAAGCTTTGCTGTAGGCGATTTGTATTTGGGTAAGGTAAAGAAATTAATCCCTGGTCTTAATGCAGCTTTTGTGGATGTTGGCTTTGAAAAAGATGCCTTTCTGCACTATACTGATCTTAGCCCTTATGTTCGTTCCATTCTTAAATTTACAAGAATTGCCATTAATGATAAGGCTGATCCTGGTTTAGATTTTCCTTCTTTTGCCGTGGAGCCTGAAATTATAAAAACAGGTAAAATTTCCGAAGTACTAAATGGTAAACCGCATATTCTTGTTCAGATTTTAAAAGAACCAATAGCTGCTAAAGGTCCCCGCCTTAGTTGTGAATTATCTTTACCTGGTCGATTTGTGGTTCTTACTCCTTTTAATGACATCATTGCAGTATCCCGTAAAATTCATTCTTCTGAAGAAAGAAAACGGCTTCAAAAAATAATAGAAGCATTTAAGCCAAAAAATTTTGGAGTAATCGTTCGCACTGCAGCGGAAGGGAAACATACTTCCGAATTGCATGAAGATTTAATATCTCTTATAAATACCTGGAAAAATATTCAGAAGAATTTAAGTGGCGCTGTAGCTCCTGTAAAATTATGAGTGAAGAAGGAAAGACCAACAGCATTCTTCGCGATTTGCTCAATGAAGATTTTAATAAGATTGTTGTGAATGATAAAAACATTTTCAACGACACAAAGACTTATCTTCAAAGAATTGCACCTGATAAAACCGAGATACTTTCTTTCCATAGTAATGGCTCACCTGTTTTTGATAGTTATGGAATTACAAGACAGGTAAAAGCTTCTTTTGGCAAAACAGTAAACCTGCCAAGCGGCGCTTATCTTATTATTGAACACACTGAAGCGCTTCATGTAATTGATGTAAACAGCGGTTACAAAAGTGTTAGTAATAACCAGGAACAAAATGCTTTTGAAACAAACCTTGAAGCTGCAGCAGAAATTGCAAGACAATTAAGACTTCGTGATATCGGCGGAATTATTGTTGTTGATTTTATTGATATGAAGCTGCCGGAGAACAAGAAAAAGCTTGCAGATCAAATGGAAGTATTTATGCGTGCGGACAGGGCAAAACATGCAGTACTTCCTATTAGTAAATTTGGCCTGATGCAAATAACCCGGCAACGCATGAAACCAGAGATGACGATCAACACTTCTGAGGTTTGCCCAAGCTGCGATGGAACCGGTAAAATATCTTCAACGCTTATACTGGAAGATGAGATTGAAAAAAATCTTAGCTACCTAATCATGCAAAAGCATACAGGGCTTTCCATAGAAGTACATCCTATTTTAAATGCCTATCTAACAAAAGGATTTCCTTCGAAACGCCTGAAATGGCAATGGAAATACAAACAAAAAATTTCTATAAAGTCTAATAGTAATTATCACTTAACCGAATTTCATTTTTACGATAAAAGCGATGAGGAGATAAAGTTGTAATGAATTAAAAACTTTCTCTATAATTTGCAATCTTCGTAAATTTCTTCAAGAGGTAATTTCACTGCGAGAGTTTCTAAAAATATTTCTTCACCAGGTTTATTCCATTCTTTCAATTGCCAAAGACCCTCTTTATTTATAGAGAAGTGTTCTATGTGGATCGATTCTGATTCAATAAGAATATAATCTGTTAGCGATGGTATAGCACGATACAACATAAACTTTACACCACGGTCGTAGTTTCTTGTAGAAGGAGAAAGTATTTCCATTATTACAGTGGGCAGCGTGGCGGTATTTTGATCTTCCTCAAGTGTTTTTACTTCTCCGCAAAAAATAGAAATATCAGGATAGGTAAATAAAGTATTTTCCGGAATATTAATTCGCATATCACTGCCATATGGCCGGCAACCTTTTCTCTTCAAGGCTTTTGCAAGAGATACGATAACATTAATTGAAATTATATTATGCCTGTGCCCCGCTCCGGACATTGCAAATATGTCACCATTATAATATTCATGTTTTTCCAAAGCTTCATTTTCCATTTCAAGATATTCCGGTATGGTATAAAACTTCTTTTGATACGCATGAGATGGTTCTTCTACTTCCATATTTTAAAGTTACAAAATACAAAGTATAATTTTGCCTTATGAAGTTGTACATTAAAAACATGGTTTGCAGCCGTTGCAAGATGGTGGTTAAAGATCAGCTTATTAAGTTTGGTCTAAATCCTAACAAACGTGGATTTAGGAGAGGTTGAGATCGAAGAAGAAGTAACAGATCAGCAGAAAAATAAACTCAACACAATTTTACAATCCTTCGGATTTGAATTAATAGATGATAAAAAAAGCCGGCTCATAGAAAAAATTAAGAATAGTATTGTTGATTTGGTTCACTATTCCGAAGACCGGCCTGCAACAAATTTTTCAGACTATATCAGTAAAGAACTTCATCATGACTATCATTACTTGAGCAATCTTTTTTCAGAAGTTGAAGGCAGCACAATTGAAAAATATTTTATAGCGCAACGTATCGAGAAAGTAAAAGAATTACTCAAATACGATGAACTTTCACTTTCGCAAATTGCAGATAGATTGGGATACAGCAGCGTTGCTTATTTATCAAATCAGTTCAAGAAGCAGACAGGACTTACCCCATCTTTTTACAAATCCCAAAAACAAAACAATCGCCGTAATATCGAAGAACTGTAAAAGTTACAAATCAATTCGACAATTTTATAACGGCCTTCACTTATCACTATTTTACTTTTGTGTCTTAAATTCTATTAACCATGAAACGTTATTATGATATTAAAGGAATGACTTGTCGTGGCTGCGCAGAGATTGTGTACGACTCTCTATTAAAAGTTCCCGGAGTGAAAACAGTGGAGGTTGATTTACCCAATAAACAGGCAAGTGTCGAAATGGAATGCGAGATCCCAATAAACACATTTCGATTGGCACTACAGGACTCCATATATGAGATTTCGGAGTCCGGAGCTTTTTCTACTCTTAAACATATTGCATTGTCTTCGGATGAACTTTCAGCAAAGAATAAAGAAATTGTGTCTGGTTATGTATTCGCCGTGGGGCGTCTTGAACATGAAAAGCTTCATAAGTATCTTCACCCCGATTTTAAATTCAACGGGGTAGTTAACTTTTATTCAGCGAGAGATTATATTGAAATGATAAAAGATCACACTAAATCACCTGTGGCAGATATTCTGATTAAGAATGACATTAAAGCAATTTTTGTTGATGAAAATGAATGTTGTGTCATATATGATTCGGTAACTTGTTTTCCTGAACACACGGTCCCCTTTGTTGAGCGGATTAAAATAGAAGACAGCAAAATTGTATCGACTGACGTAAAGTTCAACCGTAATCGCATGAAACAACTTATGCAGAAAATGAGTAGCGTAAAAAGCTCTGTTTAATTTCGGTAAATCTTACAAATCAATTCCATAATTACATAACACGTATACTTTTAACCTTTGCTAACTTGTGTATCCAATAGAACACGATGACACATGTATATAAAATAACAGGAATGAGTTGTACCGGCTGCCAGGCAAAAGTTCAACAACTATTATCGCAAGTAAATGGAGTAGAAAAAGTGGGGATTGATTTAGCAGAGGGCAAAGCCGTTATTGATATGAAGGAACATGTCCCGACCGAACTGTTAAAGTCAGCATTAAAAGATTATCCAAAATATCAACTGAGTGAAAAAAACAATTCTCATAACGGTCACGCTCACACGCATACAGCGGTAAAACCTTATTCAGCGAATCATTCTTATAAAAATGATAAGGGGATGTATTATTGCCCAATGCATTGCGAGGGGGATAAAACTTATGATAAGCCTGGAGGTTGTCCCGTGTGCGGAATGAATTTAGAAAAAGTGTACGAACCTGTTGTGATAAAGAAACAGTACACATGTCCAATGCATCCTGAAATTATCAGGGATGCTCCCGGTTCCTGCCCTATTTGCGGAATGGATTTAGTGCCGATGGAGCCGGTAGAAGACGATGAAAACAAAACATATAAAGAGCTTTTAAAAAAGTTTAAAATCGCCCTTCTGTTTACAATTCCGATTTTAATAATTACAATGAGCGATATGCTTACAGGCAATCCGCTTATGAAAATTATGAGCCAGTCAACATGGAATTGGGTACAACTTGCTTTATCAGTTCCTGTTATATTTTATGCAGGATGGATGTTCTTTCAACGGGCATGGCGGTCTGTTATTACATGGAATCTGAACATGTTTACACTGATAGGAATTGGCACAGGTGTAGCTTTTTTATTCAGTGTAACAGCCATGTTATTCCCTGGTATTTTTCCAATGCAGTTCAGAACAATGAGCGGAACGGTGTTTGTTTATTTTGAAGCCGCCACAGTAATCATTACATTAGTTTTATTAGGTCAATTGCTGGAAGCAAAGGCGCACAGCCGCACAAGTGATGCCATAAAAGAATTATTGAAACTTGTTCCTTCGGAAGCAACATTAGTAATAAACGGTAAAGGAAAAAACTATCTCAATCGATGATATTAATAAGGGAGATCGGTTACGTGTAAAGCCGGGAGAAAAAATTGCTGTGGATGGAAAAGTAATAAACGGCGAAAGCAGTATTGATGAATCAATGATAACGGGCGAACCAATTCCTGCAGATAAAAAGATAAGTGATAAAGTAACTGCGGGAACTATAAACACCACAAGGTCTTTTGTAATGGAAGCTGAGAAGATTGGTGCAGACACATTGCTTTCGCACATTATAAAAATGGTGAACGATGCAAGCCGCTCAAAAGCGCCTATTCAGAAAATAACAGACAAGATCGCTAAATATTTTGTGCCTGTTGTAGTAATAATTTCTATTCTCACTTTTATTGCATGGGCTAAGTTTGGTCCCGAGCCACGGTATGTATATGCATTTGTAAATGCTATTGCAGTTTTAATTATCGCCTGTCCTTGTGCATTAGGTTTAGCAACGCCAATGTCAGTAATGGTGGGTGTTGGCAAAGGCGCACAGAATGGTGTATTAATTAAAAATGCAGAAGCGCTTGAAAAGATGAATAAAATTGATACGCTGATAGTTGATAAAACAGGAACGCTTACTGAAGGAAAACCATCGGTAGAAAAAGTGATTGCTGAAGTGGAGTTAATGAAGATGATCTTTTGCAAAAAATCGCATCGCTTAATAAGTATAGCGAACATCCTTTGGCACGAGCAATTGTAAAATATGCTAAAGAAAAAAAAGTTTCTTTCAGTGATGTAAAAGATTTTACAACAGTAGCAGGTAAAGGCGTAACAGGTACTGTAGATGATAAGAACACTAGCAGTGGGCAATAAAAAATTAATGGAAGAAATTGCTGCACAATTCCTGCAAAGTTTGAAGAGAAAGCAACTAATGAACAACAATCCGGAAAAACAGTTTCCTATATTTCATTGGATAGCATAGTGATTGGTTACATAACCATCACAGACAAAATAAAGAGTACAAGCAAACAAGCGATTGAAGAATTGCTTGAAGATGATGGTTGCAAGTTATTATGCTCACCGGCGACAATGCAGGTACCGCCAAAGCAGTTGCGGATGAATTACACTTAACCGGTTTTAAAGCTGAGGTTCTTCCGGAGGATAAATTGAATGAAATAAAAAAATTGCAAATCGAAGGTAAACAAGTAGCAATGGCTGGTGATGGCATTAATGATTCACCCGCATTAGCCCAGGCAGATGTTGGCATTGCCATGGGCACGGGTACAGATGTCGCCATAGAAAGTGCTGCAATCACTCTGGTAAAAGGAGATCTGCATGGAATTGTAAAAGCAAAAAAATTAAGTAAGGCAGTAATGAAAAATATTCATCAGAATTTATGGTTTGCTTTTATGTATAACGTGCTTGGAATCCCAATCGCAGCGGGTGATTTTGTATCCTTTCTTCGGAATATTGCTATCGCCAATGATAGCTGCCGTTGCCATGAGTTTTAGCTCTGTATCTGTAATTGTAAATTCATTGAGGCTGCGAAAATTAAAATTGTAACAAGAAGGTAAATGATGAACTGCTCTTCACTATTTGATTAACCATACATATGAAATATATATTCACCTTATTTTTTTTAATACCGGTAATATATTTACATGCGCAAAATATAAAGAGTGCGAAGATGGTAACGGTGGTTGGTAGACGAATTAGCTATGATTTGTATGTAAACGATACCACCGTTAATTATACCGGAAAGCAAAGGCATGCCATAGCTATTAACGGACAAATTCCCGGGCCAACAATTGAATTAACAGAAGGCGATACTGCCGTTATACGAGTTCATAATCTTATGAAGGTAATGACATCCGTTCACTGGCATGGTATATTAATTCCTAATCAATATGACGGCGTACCAGGCTTAACATCCATTTCTATAATGCCTGGCAAAACCTTCGAAGTAGTTTTTCCTGTAGTGCAAAATGGAACATATTGGTATCATTCACACACAATGACGCAGGAACAAATTGGCCTTACCGGTTCTATTGTTATCCATAAACGCAATGAACCAAAAATGAAAGAGCAACTCATTGTATTAAATGATTGGACAGATTTAAAGCCGGCCGAAGTATGGCGTTTATTAAAAAGAAGAACCGATTGGTTTTCTATTCAAAAGAACTCAGTTCAAAGTTATGGCGAAGCGTTAGCTGCAAATCATTTTAATGATAAACTAAAACAGGAATGGATGCGTATGCCTGCCATGGACATCAGTGACGTGAAGTACAACCAGTTTCACATAAATGGAACACCGAAATTTGAAAATGATAATTATAAAGCAGGCGATACAATAAAACTTCGCATCATCAATTCATCCTCTTCATCTTATTTCTGGATTCAGTTTGCCGGGGGCAAAATGAAAGTAGTTGCGGCAGACGGCCAGGATGTAGTGCCTGTTGACGTTGATAAATTTTTAATTGCCACTGCTGAAACCTATGATATAATTGTTCAACTACCTGCAACAGGTAAATACGAATTGAGGGCAACAGCACAGGACATTTCAGGATATACCTCTGCCTTTTTGGGTAACGGCAATGAAATAAAAGCGCCGGCAATTCCTAAAATAGATTACTTCAATATAATGAGTCACATGAATAAAATGATGAGCGGCATGAATATGAAAATGGGCGTAAGTGATGGCCCTATGAAAAATATGGAAGTTAAGAATGATGAAATGGATGGTATGGATATGAATAACATGAGTGGAATGAAGATGGCCGATAAAAAGGATAGTGGAGCAATGAATGATATGAACATGAGCGACATGAATATGGATAACAAAAAAGATAGTGGATCAATGAAAGACATGGATATGAGTGGCATAAAAGTGAATGACAAAAAAGATGATAAACAAATGGATGTCATGAATATGAAAGATATGAAGATGGATAAGACGAATATGGGAAACATGATGAATATGGAGATGTATGCGTTTAGTTTTCCACCAGGCAATGGAAGCGATACAGTACTTTCTTATAAAATGCTTCAGGGAAAAAATGATGATCCCGCAATTCCCACACCAACAGGGAAACCTGATCGCGTTATTGAACTTACTGCAACAGGGAATATGTTGCGATATGTTTGGTCGTTCAATAATGTAACACTTACGGATGCTGATAAAATTCTTATAAAAAAAGGAGAACATGTAAGAGTGATATTTCATAACAGCACCATGATGGAACATCCATTGCATTTGCATGGCCATTTCTTCAGGCTCTTAAATGGAACATCGCTTGATGAAGCGCCCTTAAAACATACTTTCAATCTTCTTCCTATGCAAACCGACACAATTGATTTTGCAGCTGATGAAGAGAAAGATTGGTTTTTTCACTGCCATACTTTATATCACATGATGAGTGGGATGGCAAGAACTTTTCATTATGATAATACTTTGCCGGAAGTACAAAAAAAAAGTCCTCCGGATTATAAAATGTTTTTAAAAGAACATGGAAGACATACTTTTTTTGGGCTAATACAGAAATACAATCACAGGGAAATTTTGGTAATGCAACCCTTGCCGGTACCAAATGGGAACTTAACGAAGAATGGAATTACGATTGGAAAAGAAGATATGAAAGCGAAACAATGTTCCGGCGGTTTATTGATAAAAGACAATTTCTTACTTTCTTTATTGGAGCTGATAACAGGATAGAAAAAAGTATTGATGAAAAAGATGGGCACACAGTTTTTCCAAATAGAAATGTGGCCACACTCGGTGCAACTTACCTGCTGCCGCTATTTGTAATGGCGGAAGGCCGAGTGGATAGTAAAGGAAAGTTTCGTTTGCAACTAAGCCGGCAGGATATTGAGATAACAAGAAGAGTAAGACTGGATGCAGAATGGAATACTGATAAAGAATATACTCTTGGTTTAAAATACAGAGTCGCAAGAAACTTTGCCTTCTCCGGAAGCTATGACAGTGATTATGGTTGGGGCGCAGGCATTAGCCTGGTTTATTAGATTTTGCATACATCATATCTATAATATTCCGGATCACTGATGGTAAAAATGCATTCTAATTTTAAATGGCATTTTCCGACCGGGATTCAAATAAATATGTTGCCCTGTTTTGACAATGCCTGCCGAACCAACTGGTGTTTGATTAGAAAGCAATAGAAAAAGAAATTTAATAACTTATTTTAATAACCACCAAAACCACCCGCTGATGGCATAAATAAGGATGCCGCTATTTTTGCTCCGATATAAAATCCTATGCATATAACTAGCGGTGACAGATACCAGCTCAATGCATCATTAGTTCCTGAAGCTTTAAAAGACTGTTGAACAATATTGAATAGCATTAATAAGAGATACAATTAATATAATGCCCGAAATCAAACCCTGGTGTATAAGAGATTCAGGATCCATAAAGCTCACGCTGTCTTTATTAAACATCATAAATATTGCGATAGTTAAAAGAACTAACATTAATGGAATACCACACATGCCTCCTGTAAGTAATTCTTTTTTAAAATCAGGTTTGCCTGATACAGCTTTTATTCCAAAAGTAAGCGCTGATATAATTACCAATACAAGGCCTGCGCTTAAGCCCAATTTGAAAAATGAACCAAAGCCAATAACAGAGCGTATTTCACTTCCCGCCATTATATAAGGAACTAAAATATAAAAAACAACGGTTGTTGCTATTAATATAAGTCCCTGTTGATATGCTTCATTACCGGCACCCTTAAATATGCCGAGTGTGCCTTTTATAGGTTCAGTAAAAATTGATTTAATAATTTGTAAAAGATCTTTTTTAAAGAAAGATTTTACATCATTAACGTACACATTGTTTCCTGCAGCCTGCGATGAAGCATTTGTTACCGGTATTGAAATTTGCTGTACCCCTTCGGTAATTACTGGTGTTGAGGCAGCATCATTGCTTTGTTGTTCGTTCATGAGTTTGTTTTTTAAATATTTTATAAATAGGAACTATAAACAAACCTATCGATGGAAATAATTTTTATCAAGGCACATTTATTTTTTGCTGTACGTCATTTATTTTTTGATAAGGAAATAAAACCTGTAAGTATTGATTACAGGTTTTATTTACAGCTAAATAAAAAATTATTCCACAATTAACTTTTGCGTCTGCACATTATGCGGACTAATAATGCTAACTATATACATACCTTTCGACAAGTTTGTAATATTTATTTTCTGTTCTATTGAATTGTTGAACTTTTGGCTGATGAGTGTTTTGCCTGTTATATCTCTTACCTGGATGCTCATATTCTTTATATCTGCGTTATCATAATTACTAATTATAAAATAACCATGAGCAGGATTAGGATGGATAGAAATATGTACATTGGTAGCATCTATAGTAATGTACGCAACTTTGCTGTAGCTAAACTTTCCATCATTATCTACCATTTGCAAACGATAATAAATCTTACCGGTTGGCAGGCCGGATACATCATCAGGATAAGTATAATCCTGTGGCTCGAAACTGAATGTCCCTGCGGCATTTACTGTTCCTAAAGTTGTAAAATTTACCCGTCAGTGCTGCGCTGTATATGAAATGAGAAGTATTTACTTCATTAGCAGTTTGCCAGTTTATCTGCGCAATATTATCCTGCTTTATAACATTGAAGTTGAGGAGCGTGAGTGGCAAAACACCGACGACGTTGAAACAAGGACTTGGTAATAGACCACCTGTTTTCAATATCATCACGTACTCTTACAAATAAAGTATCTGCGCCTAAAGGAATAGAATTGCGTGGAATATTAATTTGGAATAATCCATCAGCAGCAGGAACCGTAAATGTTACCGAAGAGCAATTGCCGAAGCCTTCATCAGTTGTAAAAAAGTATTCCCCATTTATTACCTTGTTGTTTTCGTTTTTATATACTTCCATGTTTCTTCTGAAGGTTTGGCTCCAGTTACCGTGGGTATCCCTAGAACCTTGCGTATAGTTTATGATGGCCCTCTGATAAGCCCGAGGTGACGACTGTAAAATTTTGCAGAACGGCTGTGTCAGGTGTCGACACACTTATTGGCGTGCCAT
>CAWBII010000017.1:0-986070 GCA_963788795.1 uncultured Chitinophagaceae bacterium | reverse complement strand
GTTGCTGCAGTTACCGGGCAAACCAATATAACCTGTAATGCCGCCAACGATGGTACTATAACGGTTACGGCTAGCGGCGGAACGGGCCCTTATTTTTTTTCAGATGATAATGGAAGTAGTTTCTTTCCTTCATCGCCAAACCCGGGAACAAGTACCTGGACGTTTACGAATTTAATTCCCAATAACCCTTATAGAATTAAAGTAAAAGACAATAACGGATGTATATCAAAATAAAAAATTAGTAACAACATAATTAAGCAATAATGAAATCAAAACCTGAAATAATGAAAATGACGAAGTCTCTGCTTAAATTCAGGGTATTCATTATGGTATACATCATTTTGAATTTGTTTTTGGTGCAAAAAAGTTTTGGACAAGCCGGGCCAGTAAGATTGAAGGGCGCCGGAGACACTACTGTTACTGAAATAAATATCAGCGGTACCTTTTATGAAGTACATTCTTATACTGCAACAGGCTCATCAACTTTTACTCCTCCTTCCGGCGCACCTACCGTAGAATATCTAGTAGTTGCAGGCGGCGGGGGCGGTGGTAATTCCATTGACAGGACTGGTGGCGGAGGTGGTGCAGGAGGAGTACTTTCTGGTTCTTCCTTTGGAGTAACCGTGCAGGGGTACACAGTTACAGTGGGAGCAGGCGGCGCAGCAAATACCGCGGGCAGTAATTCTGTTTTTGCCACCTTAACACGCCAATGGTGGTGGCAGAGGGGGGCAAAGCACTAATCACTGCTGGTACAGGCGGTTCTGGAGGTGGCGCATATCATAATATCGCGGACCCGGGAGCAGCGGGAACAGCCGGTCAGGGTACTGCCGGAGGCACAGGTTTTGATAATGGGAGTAATCAGATTTGGTGCCGGAGGCGGAGGCGGACAAAGCCAGGCAGGCGCAAATGGGGATACTGGCCAGGCTGGAAAAGGTGGAGATGGTTTTACATCTTTAATATCAGGAAGCAGCCTTGTGTATGCAGGTGGCGGCGGCGGTGGATATGAGCGTACTGCGGGTGCAACTGGACTTGCGGGTGCTGGTGGTGCTGGTGGTGGTGGTGCCGGAGCTTTATTCTGCTTCAATACAACATCTGTAAATGCAACTGCAGGAACCGCTAATAGAGGTGGCGGAGGCGGTGGCGCAGCCGGAAGCACGACTGGTACCGGAGGGGCTGGTGGTTCCGGTATCGTAATCATTCGCTATAAAGCGCCCACCATGGCAATTACAACACAACCTTCAGTGATAGTTCCCGGTGGATCCAATTTTGCACAACCCGTTGTAATACAGATTTTGGATGGAAACGGAGTTGCCGTACCAGGAATTGTTGTAACTGCTTCAATTCAATCCGGAACAGGTGGCACCCTGAGTAACAATACAGCCACTACTAACGCAAGTGGCAACGCGGTTTTTACCAACTTACAGTTATCCGGACCAGCAGGTAATCCATATACGCTAAATTTCCAGGTTCCGGATCGGGCAATGTGGTTGTATCAAATACCATTAATATTTGCGGTGTCCCTCTGTCAACAATAACCGGTCATACTAATATTACCTGCAATGGCGCGGGTGACGGTACTATAACCGTTACCGCAAGCGCCGGTGCAAGCCCATATACATTTTCAATTAATAATGCAGCTTATTTAACCGGTAGTACTGCAAACACAAATGCTTATACAGGACTGGCGCCAAATACACCTTATCAAATAAAAGTAAAAGACGCAAACGGATGTATATCAAAATAAAAATAGGGATAGGGACATAAAAAATTGAAATATATGAAATAAAGAATAAGACAATGAAAACACTTTTGCAATCCTTTACGAAATCAGGGGTTGCAATAATTACATTCCGCATGATTTTGTTATCTGCACCGCAGATTTTTGCACATGGCGCACAAACCTTTAACCCAACCGGAACTTTTAATTTGCCAATTGGCGTCACCTCAATAAAAGTGGAAGCATGGGGCGGTGCCGCAGGAGGAAATGCAACGGGTAATGGTGGTGGTGGTGGTGGCGCATACTTCTCGGCCAATACTTTCGTAAACCCGAATAGTCCTACTCCGTGGTAATAGGCACTGGCGGGGCTGCAGGAGCAACCGGAACCAAGACCACTTTTGGAACTGCAGTGACAGCAAACGGTGCCAAATAGGTGCCGCGGGAGCGGGGGGCACCGGCATTGGTGCTGGCATTACCGCAACCAAGGGCGGAAACGGTGGGGCAGGTACTACTAACAGCGGCGGAGGTGCCGGTGATCTGCACTGCTGGAGTAAATGCCACCGGGGGAACAGGTGGGATCTGGAATTAGCCCCGGTGGAGCGGAGGAACGTAAGTGCTACAAATAATGGAAACCCGGTGATCTCCAGGTGGCGGAGGTGGCGGATCGCATGAAACAGGTGGCGGATCAGCGGCGGGTGCTAACGGAGGCTTAATCAGTGAGCTGGACGTGCCCTACCGCAACTATCGCATATACCGCGCCGGGGTTTCGCAAATCTGTTACCTCAGCACCTGCTATAATCACCGGCTCACCCGGCGGAACATTTTCTGTCGTTCCGGTATCTGGATTAACAATAAATACTTCAACCGGGACAATAAACCCTTCAACAAGCACAACTGGAATTATACCGTCCACTACCAATTAGCAGGTGGAAATGGTTGTTCTGCCGTAGACGCAACCGCAACCGTAACAATAAATCCGTTGCCCGTTTCCTCAGTAACAGGCCAAACCAACATAACCTGCAATGCTGCCAAGACGGCACCATAACGGTTACGGCTACTGGCGGTACGAGCCCTATACGTTTTCCGTGGATAATGGAACTAACTTACCAGGCCGCAACGGGCACTGATTTAAGTGTATTTACGGCCTTAATACCCAATACCCCCTATAGAATAAAAGTAAAAGACGCAAACAATGTGTATCAAAATAAATGATTAAGAATAAATATAAAATGATGGAATCAAACTTTATAAACGAACAAACTTCAAAAATGAAAACACAAACTATTTCAACCAATAAAACAATTGGTAAAGCGTATTTCTTTTATAAGAAATTCCATCAGTTCCCGTGCGGGCAGTGCAATAGCGCAACAGCAAAAAAACGAGTGTTTGAACGCCCTGCACGACAATACATCAGTTTATAAACTTAAACCTTTGGCCCACCTGGGCCTTATACCCGCTGCCCTTAATAACAAGGCTGGCGAAACAGTTATTGGAACCACTAATATTAAAAATTCTTTTATGAGAACATTTGTACGTAAATCCGGAGTATTTGCTATTGCATTGCTGATTGCGAATTTATTTGTTGCAACAAATAGTTTTGGGCAAACGGTCGCACCTGTTAATCCGGGACTGGTCCTTATAGCCGTACCTCCAGCTGGAGTAACCTCCGATTAATGTAGAAGTGTGGGGCGGTGGCGGCGGGGCGGTGGGTGCCATTCAACATCCGGAGCGTCATGGTGGTAAGGAGGAGGAGGAGCCGGTGCTTATAACGTATCAACTGGTGTCAGTAAGTTCAGGACAAACCTCCCACCTGTTACGGTAGGGACCGGAGGTGCGGCTGGCAGCGGATCTACTGGAGCGAGCGGAGGCAACGGTGCTGCATCCTCGGTGACAGGCTAACAGGTGTGCGACAGTTACAGCAGCTTTGGGACAGGAGGCGGAAGGAAGACCGGAGCTGGCACTGGAGCCGGAGGAACCGGAACATTTAACAGGAGGAAACGGTGGCGCAGGCAACACAGGATCTGCAACAACTGGTGGCGGTGGCGGATGGCGCCGGAGACAATGGAGCTGGTGGAACTGGCGGTTCCAGTGGTACAGGTGGAGCAGCAGGTACCGCAGGTGCGGGTATAGTTTTCCCCGGTGGTGCAGGCGGCGCAGGGGGGAACACAAATGCTAACGGATCAGCCGGGTTCTGCACCCGGGGGGTGGAGGCGGAGGAGCTGCAAGAACGTCAGGAGGCGGAACTGGTTTTGCAGGAGGCGCCGGAGCGTGGGAAGTAATTGTTCTTTATTATACGCTTTCAAGTACATCTAATAACGGCCCTATTTGCACGGGAAATTCTGTTAATATAAATGCCTTACTTCTACTGCTAGCAACTTACCTAATGTCGAACGTATACGGTCTCTATAACTATAAATGGCGAGTTCAACTCAAAGCCAACAAGCATGGTTGTTTCAATAGCAGGAAACGGAACAGGATCTTGTTCTCAACTTTCAGGATTAGCGACGTCCCGGATCTCGAGTTAACGTAAACGATTGCATTGGTCTCAAGGCAGCTTAACTGGCATAGGTACGTTCTCTTACTTCACCACCGGTTATACTTGGCTGGTCAGCTACAGCTGGGTATGCCCATACTACAGTAACTGTAAATGCGGTACCTCCATCAGAACTCCAACCAAGTAACTGCGGGCTTTGGCCCTACTACTTTCCCTTGTTCAGGCGGAAGTGTAACACTTACTTCTTCCTCTGCAACCGGCAATCAGTGGTCTCGTTCCGGAGGAGTGCCACATTGGCGGAGCAACACAATCAAAGCTTTTTCTGCAACTGCAACTGAGCAATTATACAGTAGTGGTAACAACAGGTGCGGTTGTCCTTCCAGCTCCATCTGCCGCTACGAGTGTAACATGGGTAAGCAATCCCTTAACCAACAATAACGCTTGAGCAGATTAGTATATGCGCGGGCTCAACTTCCTTTACGGACTACCGGTTACCCGGGCACCAACAGGCAGCCCTAGTCAATATCACCATTTCAGGTACGGGTTTTACCAACCGTAATATACCAATGCAACTATTTTGCGGGATCATCTACAACTTTACGCCAGTTAATCGCGGTAAATGGGTCAGCATGCCCGTCAATTGCAACGGAATCAATTCCGGATTGTACACTGCGGGCTAACAGTAAGAAATGAGCTTACAACGACCGTGCTGTTTCAGGGAATGTGCAATGCCGCTCAGTAACCGTAGATGGCTCCGTGTCAAATAATAACACTTACACAGCCTGCACAGGTCACAGTAAGCGCAAGCAGCACTAATGTATCGTGCAATGGCAGTGCAGATGGAACCATCACGGTAAGCGGTTTAAGTGCAGGCGCTACTTATATTATACAATTAAATGGAGCAGGCGCAGATTTAAAAGGCCAATCAACTTTTGGACCAGGCAATTACCTGATAACAGCCAGCGCCCCTAATGGCAATAACGATGGCTTCTGTATGGCAACAGCTAATGTAACCATTACAGAACCGGTAATTGTCACTGTAAATGCAAGTGCTACTGATGTAACTTGTAATGGCGCAGCGAACGGAACAATAACGGTAGATGGCTTAAGCACAGGTGCTACCTATATTATACAATTAAATGGTACCGGTCCGGACTTAAGTGCTCAGTCAAACTTTGCTCCAGGCAACTATTTAATAACCGCGAGTGGAGCTAACGGAAATGCGAATGGTTTTTGTCCAGCAACAGCCAGTGTAACGATAACAGAACCAACATTGCTTACTGCCTCTGCAGTACAGGTCAGCTCCTGTTTCCTGCAATGGTAACAGCGATGGTTCTGCTACCGTAACTCCGGCAGGTGGTAATAGCGGATTATTCACTTATCAATGGGACGATGGAGAATCAACTGCTACTGCAACAGGTTTAAATGCAGGGCCACATAGTGTGCTGGTAACTGACAGCAAAGGATGTACTGCTACTGCCAGTGTAACCATTGAGGAACCTGAAGTTCTTACTGCCTCTGCAGCTCAGGTAACTCCTGTTTCCTGCAATGGGAACAGCGATGGTTCTGCTACCGTAACTCCGGCAGGTGGTAATAGCGGATTATTCACTTATCAATGGGACGATGGAGAATCAACTGCTACTGCAACAGGTTTAAATGCAGGGCCACATAGTGTGCTAGTAACTGACAGCAAAGGATGTACTGCTACTGCCAGTGTAACCATTGAGAACCAACATTGCTTACTGCCTCTGCAGCCCAGGTAACTCCCGTTTCCTGCAATGGTAACAGCGATGGTTCTGCTACCGTAACTCCGGCAGGTGGTAATAGCGGATTATTTACTTATCAGTGGGACGACGGGGAAAGTGATGCTACTGCCACAGGCTTAAATGCAGGACCACATGATGTACTGATAACTGACAGCAAAGGATGTACTGCTACTGCCAGTGTAACGATTACAGAACCAACATTGCTTACTGCCTCTGCAGCCCAGGTAACTCCTGTTTCCTGCAATGGTAACAGCGATGGTTCTGCTACCGTAACTCCGGCAGGTGGTAATAGCGGATTATTTACTTATCAGTGGGACGACGGGGAAAGTGATGCTACTGCCACAGGCTTAAATGCAGGACCACATGATGTACTGATAACTGACAGCAAAGGATGTACTGCTACTGCCAGTGTAACAATTACAGAACCAACATTGCTTACTGCCTCTGCAGTTCAGGTAACTCCTGTTTCCTGCAATGGTAACAGCGATGGTTCTGCTACCGTAACTCCGGCAGGTGGTAATAGCGGATTATTTACTTATCAGTGGGACGACGGGGAAAGTGATGCTACTGCCACAGGCTTAAATGCAGGACCACATGATGTACTGATAACTGACAGCAAAGGATGTACTGCTACTGCCAGTGTAACAATTACAGAACCAACATTGCTTACTGCCTCTGCAGCCCAGATAACTCCTGTTTCCTGCAATGGTAACAGCGATGGTTCTGCTACCGTAACTCCGGCAGGTGGTAATAGCGGATTATTCACTTATCAGTGGGATGATGGAGAAACGGATGCTACTGCAACCGGCTTAAATGCAGGGCCACATGATGTACTGATAACTGACAGCAAAGGATGTAGCGCTACAGCCAGTGTAACGATTACAGAACCTGAAGTTCTTACTGCCTCTGCAGCTCAGGTAACTCCTGTTTCCTGCAATGGGAACAGCGATGGTTCTGCTACCGCAACTCCGGCAGGTGGTAATAGCGGATTATTCACTTATCAATGGGATGACGGGGAAACGGATGCTACTGCAACAGGCTTAAATGCAGGGCCACATAGTGTACTGGTAACTGACAGCAAAGGATGTTCTGCTACTGCCAGTGTAACGATTACAGAACCAATATTGCTTACTGCTACTGCAGAACAGGCCAGCCCTGTTTCCTGCAATGGCGGCAGTGATGGTTCAGCTACTGTAACTCCGGCAGGTGGCAATGGAGGATATACTTACCAGTGGGATGATGATGAAACAGATGCGACAGCAACTATGCTAAGTGAAGGAGACCATACGGTAACCGTCACCGACGGCAAAGGATGTACAACATCTGCCACTGTAACTATCACTAGGAAACCCGATCCGACGCTTACTCTTTCTTCTGGCTTACCAACCCAGATTGTTTGTATCAATACTGACATATCGCCCATTACTTATGCAGTCGGGGGTAACGTAACAGGTGCAACAGCGGTAGGATTACCAGAGGGTGTCACAGGTAGCTATGATGAAGGAGTGTTCACCATCAGTGGAACACCAACAGTGTCTGGCCCGTTTAATTTTGTAGTAACAACTACCGGCAATTGTCTGAATCCAACTTTGGCAGGAACGATAACAGTAAATGCCAATTCATCAATAGAGCTTACTTCATCAGATGCAACGACATCTCAGACCGTTTGTCTCAATAATCCTATTGCTCCGATTACTTATGTGATTGATGATGGCGCAACAGGAGGTGGAGTTACAGGATTACCCGCAGGGGTTTCAGGTAATTATAATTCCGGTTCAGGCGTGTTCACCATTACCGGAACACCAACGGAGTCGGGCACCTTCACTTATACAGTATTGACTACAGGACCTTGTAATAATCCTTCATTAAGCGGGACAATAACCGTAAACCCGGTTGTAACTGTTAATCCAATCAGTAACCAGGTTGTATGCAGCGGCCTGTCCACGGCAGCCGTTAGCTTTAGTAGCCCGACACCATTGGGAACAGGAACCATTGTGTACACATGGACAAATGATAATACAGCTATCGGCCTTGCAGCTGGTGGAACCGGCAATCTTAATGCCTTCACAGCTACCAATACCGGCAACGGGCCTATCACCGGCAACATAACAGTGATTCCGCATTATACCAACAATGGGGTAACCTGCGATGGTACACCGGTGACCTTTGCCATCACTGTAAATGCAAATTCAACCATCAGCCTTTCTTCTGCTACGGGAACAAGCGGGCAAAACGTTTGCATCAATACTGCTATTAATAACATTACGTATTTAGTAGCGGGTGGGGCAACAAATGCAGGAGTTACAGGCTTGCCAACAGGCGTTTCAGGTGCTTACAATTCAGGTGTGTTTACCATCACGGGTACACCAACCCAGTCCGGCACGTTCAGTTATACTGTAACAGCCACAGGCCCTTGTGCAGATGCTTCTGCTAGCGGAACAATAATTGTAAATGCCAATTCAACCATCAGCCTTTCTTCAGCCAGCGGAACAGATGGGCAGACGGTTTGTTTAAATAACGCTATCAATAATGTTACTTATACAGTTGATGGTGGCGCAACCAGCGCTTCCATCACGGGAGGTGCCCTGCCGGCAGGTGTTACAGGCTCTTACAGTGCAGGTGTATTCACTATTTCCGGTACACCTTCAGCGTCTGGTATATTCCCTTATACCATAACGACTGTGGGACCTTGTATCAATCCATCTGTAAGCGGTAGCAATAACCGTAAATCCTTCACCGGTTGTAAATACGATAGGTAATGCAACCTATTGTAATAATGCACCTGGTGCAGCAATCGCCTTCAGCAGTCCTACCACCGGTGGAACAATTACCTTATAGCTGGACCAGCACTGCTAATGTAGGCTTTGGGACAGCGATACCGGAAATATACCGGCTTACACAGCAACACAATACGGCAATGCCGTGGTAACGGCAACGATAACCGTAACCCCGCACTATACCAACAATACGGTTACCTGCGACGGTACGCCGACAACCTTTACCGTAACCGTGAACCCGTCTCCGGCTGTAAATGCCGTAAGCAATGTTATTATTGCGACAATGCACCGGGTGCACCGATCACCTTCAGCACCCGACAACCGGCGGCACAATTACCTTTACATGGAGCAGTTCAGTAAATGTAGGCTTTGGCCTCAGTGGCAATGGAAACATCGGCGTCATTCACAGCACACTAACAATAGCTTCAACCCATTGGTAGCAACAGTAACAGTAACGCCATCACTGAACGGATGCAACGGTGCACCCAGTACATTCACTGGTGACCGTTAACCTAATCCAAATTCAGGAACCATCAGTGGAGCTTCCACTATATGCCCGGGATCAACTGCGCCAGCTTAACTACCAACGGAATTGCAGGTGGCGTATGGTCAAGCAGTGCACCGGTCTGCTGCAACAGTTGACCCGGCCACAGGCATGGTAACCGGTGGATCAACATCGGGAAGCAGCAACCATTTTCTATACCGTTACCAACATCTGCGGTGCTCTCCGCTCATCATTTAATGTAGCGTAAGCCCTACCGCGGAAGCGCAGGAACCATCAGCGGCCCGTCAACCGTGTGTGCCGGTTCATCCATATTATTAACAACCAATGGTAACACCGGCGGCACATGGCTCAGCTCTTCACCGTCAGCTACCGTTAATGCTATCGGACTGGTAACCGGGGTATCACAGGGCACTGCAACAATTTTCTATTTTATTTCAATACTTGCGGATCATCATTCACCACCATATACATATAAGCGTGGGTCCTGGTACTAATGCAGGGACTATAACAGGATCTTCTTCTATGTGTGCCGGCACTCGTCAACCAATTGTTCACCACTGGTAGTGGTGGAACCTGGAGCAGCAGTAATCCGGGCTATTGCAATAGTGGATGCCAAGTGGATTTGTGTTGGGTTAGTGCAGGAACTACAACCATAAATTACACCGTTGCTGCTAATAGCTGCGGTTCAGGTTCAGTTGCACACTTTACCTTAACGGTAAATCCTTCCGGCAATGCAGGGGTGATCTCAGGCCCAACCAATGTTTGTGTAGGCTCATCGATCCTCTTAAGCACCAGTGGCAGCACCGGAGGCTCGTGGATCAGTGGTTCACACTGCGAGCGCAGCGTTAATCCTTTTGGACTGGTAACAGGGGTGGCTTCGGGAAGTGCAACGATCTTCTATTTTGTTTCAAATACCTGCGGATCATCATTTGCAACATACAATGTAACGGTGAGCCCCGGTGTGCCAGTGCAGGAACCATCAGCGGCCCTTCATCGGTATGTACCGGCTCAACAATCAGTTTGTTTAGTAGTGGTACTGCGGGTGGATCATGGAGCAGCAGTAACCCGGCGGCAGCAATAGTGGATGCCAACGGAGTTGTTTTGGGAACCGGGGCAGGAACTGCAACGCATTACCTACACGGCCACATCGGCCTGTGCAACCTCCTCGAGCTTCAACAATGTATAACCGTCAACGCAGTTGCAATGCAGGTACGGTAAGTGGGGCATCAACAGTATGTGCCGGTTAGCCAACACCATTCACCACCAGTGGTACGGGTGGTACCTGGAGCAGCAGTAATACTGCAGCCGCAACAGTTAATTCTGCAACCGGTACGGTTACAGGAGTAGCAGCAGGCAATTCAATCATAACCTATACCGTTACCGGCGTGTGCGGAACAGCAACGGCATCAGCACCGATTACCGTAACCCTGTTCTGAATGCAGGGACCATCAGTGGCGGATCATCCGTTTGTATCGGGTCAACTATCAATTTAAGCTCCAATGGAAATAGCGGTGGCTCATGGACCAGCAGTGCCCCGGCTATTGCCACAGTAGATGCAACCACAGGAGTAGTTACGGCTGTAGCACCCGGAAACACAACCATAACCTATACAGTATCGAATACATGTGGCACTTCCACTGCAACCAGGCTGGTTAGTGTCAATGCACTGGCTAACGCAGGCACCGTAAGCGGACGGGCCATCAGTATGTACCGGTTTATCGACCACATTTACCAGCAATGGTAACGGTGGCGGTAGCTGGAGCAGCAGTAATACTGCAGCAGCTTCCGTGAACTCAATCAACAGGTGTGGTTACAGGAATTGCCGCCGGTAATTCAACGATTACGTATACAGTTACGACGGGCTGCGGAATTGCCAGTGCATCAGCCAATATTATTGTGAATCCACTTCCCGGTTCAGCAACTATTACGGGACCAGCGTCAGTTTGCCTGGGTCATCCTATCGATTTAAGTAGCAATATCACTGGCGGAACATGGGGAAGTAATTCACCGGCAGTTGCAACTGTCAATGCATCCGGACAGGTATCTGGTGTAACAGCAGGAACTGCAGTAATAACCTATACCCTCAATAACACTTGCGGAACAAATGTGACATCATATAGAGTAACCGTGAACACGGTTCCTTTTGCCGGAATTATTAACGGGCGAATCAGCAATATGCGTAGGATCATCTGCCTTCTAAACCGATACGGGCGGCGCTACCGGTGGAACCTGGAGGAGCACGAATCCGGCCGGGGCTACCGTGGACCCTGTAACCGGCGAGATAACCGCCGTCTCAGCAGGAAATACCATAATAGCCTATACGGTTACCAATAGCTGCGGTTCTTCCACTGCCGGAATGATTGTAACCGTAAATTCACTTCCGAATGCGGGCACCATCAGTGGCCCGTCATCAGTGTGTGTCTCGTCAACCATCAATCTAGATGCCAGCGGAGACGGCGGTGGAACCTGGACCAGCACTACCCCCGGTGTTGCAACAGTAAATCCGACTACGGGAGTAGTTACAGGTGTGGCGCCAGGCAATGCAACCATAATTTATACAGTAGGATCGGCAGCTATCTGTGGTACATCAACGGCAACACATCTCGTCACTGTGAATCCACTTGCCAATGCAGGTACACTAAGCGGAACAACGACCGTGTGCGCAGGCTTGTCAACCACACTAACTAGCAGTGGAAGCTTTGGTGGAACATGGAGCAGCAGTAATCCTGCAATAGCATCAGTTAACTCAATAACCGGTGTTGTGGTAGGCGTTGCAGCAGGCAATACAACGATTAGTTATTCTGTATCAAATATATGCGGAACAAATACCGCTTCAGTAACTGTGACTGTCAGTCCGGTTGCAAATGCGGGCACGATAAGCGGGCCTAATGCAGTATGTATCGGAGCAAATATTATATTAAGTAGTACGGTATCAGGAGGTACCTGGGCCAGTAATTCAACAGCTATTGCAACGGTGGATCCAAATACAGGTAAAGTAACCGGAACAGCTGTTGGAAACACGACCATCACTTATACGGTAACTACCAGTTGTGGCACTGCTATTGCAACTTATGCGGTACTTGTTAATCCACTCCCGGATGCCGGCTCAGTGAGCGGCACCTTGTTCCTGTGTACAGGATCGACTACCACGTTATTCAGCAATGGCGCAGCCGGTGGTACATGGAGCAGCAGTAATACCTCATCAGCAACGGTAAATTCTGTTACTGGTTTAGTTACAGGAGTTTCGGCAGGCACTTCAAGCATCACGTATACCGTTACATCATCATGCGGCACAGTATCTGCCTCAGCTATCGTAACGGTGGGAAATGCACCTAATTCAGGTACAGTTACCGGTGCAACTGCTTTGTGTCAGAACTCAACAGCCATATTCACAAGCAATGGCACTGGTGGAGGCACGTGGAGCAGCAATAATCCTGCGGCAGCCACAGTGAATTCTGCAACTGGGGAAGTGACCGGAGTTGCGGCGGGTTCGGCAAGTATAACATATACCGTGTCAGGCACGTGTGGAAGTACTTCTTCTTCTGCCAATATTACAATCAATGCTTTGCCTAATGCTGGTTCAGTAACTGGTTCACCTGGTTTATGCCAGGGATCGGTAACTACATTTACCAGTAACGGTGCCGCTGGCGGTAACTGGAGCAGTAATAATAATTTAGTTGCCACAGTAAATTCTGCAACCGGTATAGTAACAGGGGTTGGCGCAGGTAGCGCAACTATCACTTATACGGTCATAAATACTTGTGGAATCGCAACTTCATCAGGAGGTATTACGGTAAATCCTCTTCCTAATTCGGGTATCGTAAGCGGCGCTTCTACATTATGTGCAGGCTTAACTACAGCATTTGTTAGTACAGGTACCGGCGGAGGTAGCTGGAGCAGCAACAATACTGCAGCGGCCACAGTAGATGCGCTGACAGGCGCGGTAACAGGTGTAGCTGCGGGCTCAGCCACCATTTCTTATACAGTTGGCACATTAACATGTGGAAGTTCAACATCTTCGGCCAATATTACCATAAATCCTGCCCCAAATCCGGGTACGTTAGCCGGTTCTTCTACAGTATGTGCAGGTTCAACAACAGCATTTACAAGTGATGGCAGTGGCGGCGGCACGTGGAGCAGCGACAATACTGCAGTGGCCACAGTAAATTCAGTAACAGGTATCATAACCGGAATCGCAGCAGGATCAACGACAATTAATTATTCCGTAACCAACGGATGCGGCACAGCAGCAGCAACGAAGATTATTATCGTGAATCCTTTGGCTAATGCCGGTACAGTAAGCGGGACTGCCACAATTTGCGTAGGTTCATCAACTGCTTATATCAGTAATGGTCTCGCCGGCGGTGTCTGGAGCAGTACCGCACCGTCTGTTGCCACAGTAGATGCAAATTCAGGGTTAGTAACTGGTGGATCACCCGGAACTGCAACCATTACTTATACCGTCACCACACGTTGTGGCACCGCAGCTGCATCAGCAGATATTACAGTGATCATTCTGCCTAATGCAGGAACGGTAAGCGGTTCTGCAACAGTTTGCGCGGGTTCAACAACTGCTTATACCAGTGATGGCCTGAGTGGTGGCGCATGGAGTAGTCTTACTCCATCGGTCGCAACTGTCAATGCAACCACAGGCCTCGTTACAGGTGTGTCGGCAGGAAATGCAACTATCACTTATACATTTACAAATAGCTGCGGTACAAACAGCGCATCGAAAGTGATTACGGTAAATCCTCTTCCAAATGCGGGTACCGTGAGCGGTGTTCGCACAATTTGTATTGGTGCAACCGCTACATTTACCAGCAGTGGCCTTGGCGGTGGCACCTGGAGCAGCAGCAATCCTGTAGCAGCAACGGTTGATCCATCTACAGGTATTGTTACGGGTATTGCCTCAGGAAGTGCAACGATCACTTATACTTCCACCACTCCTTGCGGAACTGCGACTGCATCGGCTAACGTTACTGTGAGTCCTGTTCTGAATGCAGGAACAGTAAGTGGTTCTTCCAATGTTTGTGTGGGATTAACAACTACTTACACGAGCAACGGTAATAGTGGCGGTACCTGGAGTAGTGTTACTCCATCTGTTGCAACAGTAGATGCAACTACCGGTGTGGTTACCGGCGTATCGGCAGGAAACGCAACCATCACTTATACTGTTACAAATGGTTGTACTACATCCAGTGCAACAAAAATCGATCACCGTCGATCCTCTTCCAAATGCGGGTACCGTCAGCTGGAGCTACTACAGTTTGTGTAGGCTCGATTGCAACCTTTACCAGCAATGGCCTTAGTGGTGGAAGCTGGAGCAGCAGCAATACTGCTGCAGCAACGGTAAATTTAACTACCGGCGTTGTTACGGGTGTAGCTGCCGGAAGTGCAATCATCACTTATACCTCAACCACTCCCTGTGGCACTCTGACTGCCTCGGCTAATATTACCGTGATTCCTGTTCTAAACGCAGGTACAGTGAGCGGATCTTCAACATTATGTATTGGATCAACAACGACATATACAAGCGATGGTTCTACAGGTGGTACATGGAGCAGTGTTACTCCATCAGTTGCAACTGTAAACGCCACTACCGGTTTAGTGACGGGTATCGCAACAGGGAATGCTACGATAAAATATACAGTTACAAATAGTTGCGGCACATCAAGTTCTTCTAAAGTGATTGCCGTGAGCGTGGCAGGCAATCCGGGTACATTAAACGGATCTTCGTCTGTATGTTCAGGCTCATCAGTAACATTTACCCGCAGCGGTGGAACTGGCGGCGGTACCTGGAGCAGCAGCAACACTTCGGTAGCAACAGTATCTGGTTCAGGACAAGTGACTGGCGTAGCAGCCGGGACTGCGATAATTTCTTATTCAGTAACCAGCGGTTGTGGCGTCACCAGCGCTACAAAATCAATCACAGTAACACAGGGCATCTCTCTTACAGCGAGCAATATCGCCACTTCTACCGACCTGAACAGTTGCAGCGCATCGGTAACGCTTGGGTCAAACATAACTGTAACTGGTTCACCTACGCTGCAATACAGAATCGGTATTTTCTGGTGGTTCTCTTTCCCGATTTCTTCAACTCATACCTTCTCAAGGGGTACTACCCCGGTAATTGTTATTGCCACAAATTCCTGTGGAACTGCCTTTGCAGATATTTATTGTGACGGTTGTTGATAATACACCGCCAACGATAACCTGTGTGCCAAATGCAACAAGGACTATTAATGGTAACTCTTCCCGGTACTCGGTACATGGCCATGAGTTTGATGCAAGTGCTTCTGATGGTTGCGGTGTTTCTTCCCTGATCTACAGTTTAAGCGGTGCAACGGTGGATGGCTTTGACAACAATAACAGGTCGTTAAACAATGTAAAATTGAACGAGGGTACTACTACCATCACCTGGAGGGCAACTGATGTAAATGGTAATGTATCTACCTGCAGTTCTACTGTCACGGTAACTCATAATGGCAACAGCGCTAACCCTCCTGAGGTTCCGGCGCAATCCAATCCGAAACTTGAAATGTTTGCTACTGGCTTAACAGTAAACGCAGCGCCGAATCCTACTTCCAATTACTTTACCCTCTCTTTAAGAAGTATCGGTACGGAAAAAATAAAACTCGCTGTGGTGGATCTTATGGGCAGAACTATTGAAAAAATAACGGACATTACTCCTAACTCTACCATTCAGATCGGTGGAATGTATCATCCGGGGGTTTACATGGTTCAGGCTATACAGGGCCAGCAAATCGTGGTCCTCAAATTAATAAAGGAAGGTAACTGATTTCTTTGTCCGTACACATTCCTAAGGTGACCCCTCAACAGGGTCACCTTTTTTTATGGAAAGCACTTTAAAATAAAAATTAAGAAATTAAGTTTTTCGGAAGTTTATTTTTTAAGCGTCATATTCTTATTCTGCAAGACAAAATAGGAGATATTAGAAAATCATCGGCGAAGGTTTAACAGATAAGCCTACCGAAAAGATATGATATATTGTGAGAAAATAAATTAACCGGCCTTACTAAAATTATTTATAATTTCTACAGTCGCATTTTTTAAAAACTCAGCATACCAGTTACCGGAAGATTTTACCGTTCTCTTTTGTGTTTCAAAATCTACATGCACCAAACCAAACCGCGGATAGTAACCTTCTGCCCATTCAAAATTGTCAAGGAATGTCCAAACAAAATAACCGGTAACCTTCACTCCCTCTTTCTTTGCACGCAATACCTGCGCAATATTATCTTTCAAATATTTGATTCTTTTTGGATCATGTACCTTATCATTGTGCACCATGTCGTTAAATGCAGCGCCATTTTCTGTAATCAAAAGCGGCGGCATATTATTATAGCTGCTGTATTTTTTTAAAATGTAATAAAGCGATTCGGGATATACTTCCCAATTCATTAAAGTAGTTTCAACATTTCTCTTATTCGCTTTAATAATTTTTGCTCTAATGAAAGGCATGAAGTGCGCATGGCTCACGATCTCTCTTGTGTAATTCTGTACGCCAATAAAATCCATATTGAAAGCAAGGTTTTTTTCATCATCACCTTTTACAAATTTTTCAATACGTTGCAACAATTTTAAATTGGTTAGCGGATAACCTAAACCTAAAAGCGGTTCAATAAAAAGACGGTTCAATAATGCATCAACTTTTTTTGCTGCAATAATATCTTTTTCTGTTTCACGATATGGTTCAATATGAGAACATGAAAAGGTAGTACCCACATTGCTTTTAGGCTGAAGTGATTTAATAATGCTCCTCCCCTTGCCTGGCAAAGCGCCGCATGATGTGTAGCTGCTAAAAAATTATTTAATCCTTTTTTTCCCGGCGCATGTACACCCAAAAAATATCCTGCTCCGGTAAAAACCATTGGCTCATTAAGCACCATCCAGTTGCTTACACTATCACCAAAATTTTTTACGCAACAGGCAACATATTCTTCAAACCAGGTAATAATATCCCGGTTTACCCATCCGCCTTTTTTCTGAAGTGCATAAGGCAGATCCCAATGATATAGTGTAACCCATGGCGTTATATTAAGCTCGAGACAAAAGTCTATAACACGGTTATAAAAGTCAATGCCTGCATTATTTATGTTTCGGGTTCCTTCAGGAAATATACGGCTCCATGAAATTGAAAAACGATAATTATTAATATTGAGATCCGCCATCAGGCTGATATCTTTTGCATAACGATTATAAAAATCGCATGCAATATCTCCCGTTTGATTTTGAAAGATTTTTCCTCTTTGTTTTACAAAAACATCCCAAATGGATTTACCTTTTAAATGAATATCATAACCACCTTCTACCTGGTAAGCAGCAGTGGCAACGCCCCATGTAAAATCGTTTCCAAAATCTTCTTTTCTCAACAACATGTTAACCGGTAATTTGATGCAGGATATTTCCCAAATTTATTTGACGTAATTTTTTTTCAGGAATAGAATTTTTTGACCGGTAATGTATAAGGATGCGTTATAATTGCTGTATGTTTTTTAAAAACTTCATCCACAATTTTTTCGGTAATATTTGGATAATCAACTTCAATTATTTCACCGTTAGCTAACCCAATCAATTATTTTTTCAACCTTCGATATTTTTAATTTTTTTAAAACAGGTACTCCCATTTCTTTAAGGGCAGCTGCATTGCATTGTTGTTCGTATTGCCCCTTCATAGGTATTACCATAAGTTTCTTTTTTAAAAACAAAGCTTCTGCAGGTGTTTCAAAACCTGCGCCACATAATACTCCTGTAGAAGTTACCAGGCTCTTTATAAACGCATCGTTATTTATAGGAGCAATGTGCACATTGTTTTTGAAGTAACTTTTTTATGTGTGTTTTGAAAAAACTTCCCATTCCACATCTTTAACTTCTTTAAGCACTTTTATAATTCCTTCATCATCATAAGCAGGTAAGTATACGGTATAATGCGGAAGCTGAATATTATGAGCATTCCTGATTTCATCGCGAATAACCGGCGTAAAAATTTTATTATCATAAGCTTTAAAATGAAAACCATACTTATCAGTAACCGGCGCATAATTTTTTAAAATAGATTTTCCTATCCTGTCTTTTTCACCAGGTTTAGGACTTTTTTTATTTAATACTGCTGCCTGGTGGCTCAACCCAATACAGGCTTTGTGATTGAGGCGGCATGCCCATGCACTTACCGGTTCAAAATCATTTATAATTACATCATAATCTTTTACAGGCAGGGCTTTTACTTCATTATAAAATCTTTTAAGCTTTGCCTTCTTATAAGTTGATACCAAATCAATACCGCCTTTTTTTCCAAAAACAAAACTCAGTCCTTTGAATTTATATTTAACAGGGTACCCGGGATCAACATCAGCTTCTGTACCACTTATCAGTATATCAAGTTTGCCTTTTTTTTCAAGTAAGGGAATAATATCTCTTGCCCTGCTGATGTGGCCATTACCTGTTCCCTGTATTGCATATAATATTTTCATATTACGTTCATCATATTAAACTCCCGGAGCATATTATTAAACAGTTCTTTGTTGTTCAGTTCATGTTCTTCCTCTATCTTCGTCTACCGTCTCCGTTATATTCGCTGCATTATATTTATAAATAACCCATTCACCATTATTGTATTCAAGCGCCGTAAGATTTTCTATCCAGTCCCCGGAATTTAAATAGGTAATAGATCCTTTATTATTTTTTATCTCCCGCATTTCAGGTTGATGAATATGGCCGCAAATAACATAATCATAGTTATTGGATATACCAATATCTGCCGCAGTTTGTTCAAAATTGTTAATAAATTTTACAGCGCTCTTTACACTGTTTTTTATTTTTTTTGAAAGAGATAATTTTCCCTTCTTAAATATTTTTTCAGAAATAAAATTGGCAAACATGTTAATCAGGATCAACGTATCATATCCAATGGCGCCAAGCTTTGCAAGCCATTTTGAATGCTGCATAGTTACATCAAATACATCACCGTGAAAAAACCATGCTTTTTTATTATCACCTAAGGGTAGAACCACTTTGTTTACGATTTGCAACGAACCCATTTTAAATCCAACAAACTTTCTGCAGCATCTCATCGTGATTGCCGGTAACATAATAAATTTTAACTCCTTTACTAATCCAGCCCATTAATATGTTTCACAACTTTCATGTGGCTCTTAGGCCAGTATCTTTTACTGAATTGCCAGACGTCAATAATATCTCCATTGAGAACAACTGTTTTTGGTTTAATTGTTTTAAGATACAACAACAGTTGCCTTGCATGACAACCATAAGTGCCCAGATGCACATCGCTTAAAACGAGGATTTCAACCTTTCTCTTTTTTGGCTGCATTATAATTGCACTTTGAAAAACTTAAGCGGAGAGTAAAAGGCAGACAGTCGCTGGAGAAAAATACGGATGATAATTTTCTGGAAGAAATAAGACATTGCTTTCATGACATGGAATTTAATGGTAAACAAATAGTACGTCAATTAAAAGAAAACAGGAATTAGTAATACAAAGTAAAGTTTTGAATGTGACCAAAACATTACCGGAATATTAAGGGAATATTAAATTCAGGAAAATGATATTGCATCATACATACTGTTAAGCTATCATATACATCGTTAAATTAATGAAACAGGTAATTTTTAGAATTCCATAACAGTTTAGATTTTTGTTTCTATTTTTATAGCTTGTGACATTAAGATAACATACCAAATTTAAACAACTGCGAATAATTAAAACAAATGAACCCTTACAAGCAAAGAGCCGAAAAAATAGAAACAAGAATATGGGAGCTGGCAAAATACAGCGATGAGAACGATCGGCTCAGCAGGGTTTTTGGGACAAAGGCGTTTATAGATTGCGGAGATAAAATTGAATCCTGGATGAAAGAAGCGGGGTTGCAAACCTGTATTGACAATATGGGAAATATAAGAGGTAAATTGTCTTCAGAAAAAAAAGACGCAAAAACTTTTGTAATTGCTTCTCATTTTGATACTGTAATTGATGCCGGTAAATACGATGGCACGCTGGGAATATTAGCAGGCCTCGATATTATAGAAAAATTAATAACGGAAGAAACAAAAATTCCTTTTGATATCGAACTCATAGCTTTCAGCGATGGAGAGGGCGTTCGTTTTCAAACTTCCTTTTTAGGAAGCAAAGCCATAACGGGAAATTTTAATACTAATCTTCTTGAAAAGAGCGATGATCATGGAATCACTTTAGAGACGGTTCTGCAGAATTTAAGGATTGATAGTTCAAAACTTTTGCAGGATATTATTTCTCCTAAAAAATGGATGGGGTATTATGAAATACACATTGAGCAGGCACCGGTTTTATATAAAAATAACATTGCAGCGGGAATTGTTACAGGCATTGCCGGGCAAAAAAGGGTTACCATCGAATTTAGCGGTGTTGCAGGCCATGTCGGCAATGTGCCCATGAACTCACGTAAGGATGCACTAACAGCAGCAGCAGAATTTATTGTAGCGGTTGAAAAATTTGCAGCCGCTAAGAAAAGTAATATTATTGCCACCGTTGGCAAATTAGAGGTAGAACATGCAGCCAGAAATACTATTCCCGCCAAAGTATTGTGCAGCCTCGATTTCAGAAGTATGAATAAAAAGAAGTTGTCAAAAGCCTACGAAGACCTGAATGAATTATGCGAAGATATTTGCAATAAAAGGAAAGTTTATTTTGAATGGAACCTTGTGCAGGAAACAAATCCCATTGCATGTGATGAACGCTTAACCAGGCTTTTGAAAAAATCAATTAAAGAAGTAAAAATGGAAGTAATTGAACTGGAAAGTGGGGTAAGCCATGATAGTGTAATAATTTCTTCCGTAGCGCCTGTTGCTATGCTTTTTGTAAAATGTTACAAAGGTATTAGTCATAATCCCCTGGAAAAGGTTGATATTAAAGATATCGCCACGGTACTTGAAATTTCAGATAATTTTATGCAACAATTAATTCAGCAATAGAAAAACTTAAGTTCTTATTTCAGCAAAGTAAAATCAGCTTCTTTTACATCTTCACTGCTTGTTCCGATATACACTTTAAAATCTCCGGGTTCATAAATATATTTCAGATCGTCATTATAAAACCTAAGTTTATTCGACATCAATCTTGAAACTTAACTCTTTGCTTTCTCCGTCTTTTCAGAAATACTTTGCTGAAAGCCTTTCAATTCTTTTACAGGCCTTACTACAGAACCAAAAAGATCCTGTATATATAATTGTACTGTTTCTTTTCCATCATAATTACCGGTATTGGTTACAGTAATTTTTGCGGTGAAAGGTTTGTTTGCCTGCATGAATGAATGGCACTCAATTGTAATATCGCTGTAACAAAAGGTTGTATAACTCAATCCATAGCCAAATGGAAATTTTGGATAGATGGAAAGATCAATATATGCAGAACTGTAAAACCTGTCACTGTCACTTGTTGCAGGCCTTCCTGTTTTGATAATGATTATAATAAATTGGTATCTGCCCTTCTGCTCTTGGAAAACTAATAGGCAATTTCGCCGAAGGATTATAATCACCAAACAATACGTCAGCAATTGCATCACCTGCTTCTGTTCCAAGCCACCACGTATATAAGATTGCAGGAACATTATCTGCTGTCCAGTTAAAGATCAATGGCCTTCCCGCATTGATCATTACAACAACCGGTTTGCCTGTTGCATAAATTGCTTTTATCAATTCTTCCTGCATGCCGGGCAAATGAATATTGCTCCTGCTTTTTGCTTCACCACTCCAGTCACTTGCTTCACCCATACTCATAATTACAACATCGGCTTGTTTTGCTGTTTCAATTGCTTCAGCAAAACCTGCCTGCGAACTGTCATTGATCTCACAACCTTTTGCATATAAAATTTTGGTGTCTTTACTTACTTTATTTTCTATGCCCTGGTATTGTGTAATAATTCTTGCTGAATCATCAGGCCATTGATAAGACCAGAAACCTGCATTATCTCTCACCGCTTTTATAAAAGGCCCGATCAGCGCAATTGTTTTTGTTTGTTTGCTTAATGGTAATAAATGATTTTCATTTTTTAACAACACAATACTTTTCTCTGCAACTGTTTTTTCTGCTTTTAAATTATCCGCATTGTTCCATTGTTGCTGTTCTCTTTCCTTGAATCACAAAATTTGAAAGGATCATCAAACAAACCCATTTCAAATTTCTTTTTCAATATTCTTTTTACTGCATCATCAATCAACTGAACGTTTACTTTTCCATCTTTTACCAGCTTTAGATAAATTATTGATATAGCTCCTGCTTTCCATATCCATATCACTACCGGCGGTTACCGCTTCCACTGCTGCTTCATAATTATCTTTTGCAATAACCATGATTGTATCATTTCACCAACAGAGCCCCAATCACTCACAACAAAACCTTTAAAGTTCCAATCGCCTTTTAAAATAGTTCTTTGCAGATATTTATTGCCTGTTGCAGGAATACCATTCAGAGTCATTAAATGAATTCATAAAAGTTGCAGCACCTGCATCTGCTGCAGCTTTAAACGGAGGCAGATAAATTTCCCATAAAGTTCTTAAGCTCATATCAACAGAATTATAATCACGGCCGCCAATAGCTGCACCATAAGCAGCAAAATGTTTGGCGCAAGCCATTACTGCATCAGTATTTCCCAAACCTTTTCCCTGGAAACCTTTCACTCTTGCAGCAGCAATCAATGAACCCAGGTATGGATCTTCACCGGCACCTTCCATCACTCTTCCCCAACGCGGATCACGGGCAATATCAACCATTGGCGCAAACGTCCAGTGCACGCCAGCTGCAGCAGCTTCCGTTGCAGCAATTCTTGCTGAAAGTTTTATTGCATTCGTATCCCAGCTGCATGCCTCAGCTAAGGGAATAGGAAAAATTGTTCTGTAACCATGAATAATATCCTGTCCAAATAATAAAGGAATTTTTAATCTTGATTGCATGGCTATCTTCCTGCAATTGCGTTGTATGTTCAACGCCTGTAACATTCAACATTGAACCAAGCATTCCTTTTCTTATTTGATTTTGTTTATCACCATCTTTTGTTATCGGGCCGGTTGCATCCCAGTCACCATTATATTGATTCATCTGCCCGATCTTTTCATCAAGTGTCATCAATTTTAAAACTGAATCAACTTTTTGATCAATTGTTTTCGTTTGTGCATAACAGATAGAAGTAACTAAGATCGCAGAAATTAAAATAAACAAACAGGATAATACTTTTCATATAAAAATTTTTAATAAGACACTGTTCTACGCAAAGAAGGATTAACATGTTTCTTTTCTTATGCGTCTTGGCGTAAATATTATAAATTTCCTTTTTTCATTTCATCCACTGCATAATTAGCTGCTCTTGCCGTTAAAGCCATATATAAAATAGAAGGGCTTTGATTGGCAGTACTTGTCATACAGGCACCATCAGTTACAAAAACATTTTTGCAATTATGAAACTGGTTCCATTTATTCAGCAAAGATGTTTTTGGATCTTTACCCATTCTGCATCCGCCCATTTCATGTATATCTCTCCCGGGCGCCCAATGATTATCATGTTGACTGATATTTTTAACATCGCATGCATCCAGCATTTCACTTGCTCTGTGTTAAAAAATCTTTCAATAATTTTTCATCGTTATCATCATAATCAACATTGGTTACCAATAAAGGAATTCCCCATTCGATCTTTTTTATCTTTACTTAAAGTAACATGATTTGTTTCTTTTGGAATTGTTTCGCCCTGCATATACATATACATTCCCCATGGACCTGCTTCCGTCATCGCTTCTTTATAATGCTGCGCCAATTTGTTCAGGGCAATTGTTCTCATCGCATTTTCGTTCTGTAACGATAGCACGCTGCAAACGCCATATAGCCACCAACAAAATCCATATCATTTTTATGAATATTTCTGAAATTGGCAATCATACATTCTGCGGTTCTGCGGCCATAATAATATTTATCTAAGATAGCCATCAACATCGCCTGCCAACAGAGCCACGATAATTTTGAAAACAAACATATTTTCCCAAGTAATCCATTATCATTTCCAAAACCATTTGGAAAACGATTAGATGTTGAGTTGAGTAAAATAAGATTCGCTGTTTAATGCAGATGCATTCACAAAAATTATTCTTGCAAAATAATCAGTTGTCTGCTTTGTATTGGTATCAATAATTCTTACGCCAATTGCTTTTTTTTTTTGTTCATCATAAATAATTGAATGAACAACAGAGAAAGGCCTGATAGTAAGATTGCCTGTTTTTTCAGCCCATGGTAATGTAGATGAATTAGAACTGAAATATCCGCCAAACGGGCAACCGCGCATACATAGATCTCTTGCCTGGCATTTTCCTCTTCCCTGTTCAAGATGAATTTCTTTTGGCTGTGTTAGATGCGCCCAACGTCCCTGTATCATAAAGCGGTCTTTATACTTTGATTCTAACTTTTGTCTTGCAATATCTTTTTCAGCACAATTAAATTCAAATGGCGGAAGATATTCTCCATCGGGCATTGCTTCAATTCCATCTTTGTTTCCGCAAATACCTGCAAATGTTTCTACATGCGAATACCATGGCGCAACATCATCATAACTAATCGGCCATTCAATGCCGTATCCATATTTTGCAGGATTTATAAATTCATATTTGCTCCAGCGCGGGCAGGCTCTTCCCCAAATTAAAGATTTACCGCCAACCTGGTAACCGCGAATCCATTCAAAAGGTTTTTCCTGCACGTATGGATGATCGTTATCTTTTATAAAAAAATGCGCTGTTGATTCATCAAAGCCTGCAGCTTGTGTTATTAAAGGATTTTCTTCAACAAATTTTTCGGTCATTTGTCCACGATGCTTAAATTCCCATGGATTCATGGTTGCGGTAGGATAATCTTTGATATGCTCCACATTTCGTCCACGTTCAAGAACCAATGTTTTTAATCCATGCTCACATAGTTCTTTTGCAGCCCATCCGCCACTGATGCCGGAGCCAATAACAATTGCATCATAAGTGTTTTTTTGAAAACCGCCGGAATTAATATTTACGTTAAGAGAATCACCAGGCATCGTAAAAATTTTATATCAAATAATCATGCTTTCAAGTTAAAACAATTTTTAAAAGTGAAGCGACTATATTTTTATAAATAAAAAAATAAATTTTGTATACATTAATTTTATAATAGCAAACATGATAAATTATTTAAAAACCATTTTTTAAATCAACAGGTAATGCAAATAACAGTCAGCGAATCTTATAAGAGTATGTCCGAAAAATGTGTAGATGATTTGCTCGAATTTATGCTGCCGCTTAAAAACCCTTTACTATGTACTGCTTCAGGAGATACACCAAAAGGAATGTATGAAGAATTGATAAAACAGGTTCGCGAAAAAAAAATTGACATTTCCAACTGGCATTTTCTTGGTTTGGACGAATGGGAAGGCATGAATGGTAATGATGAAGGAAGTTGCCGGTATCATTTGAACAATGATTTATTTACACCTTTAAATATTGCAGAAGATAAAATTATTTTCTTTGATGGAAGAGCAAAAAACCTACAGGCGCAATGTGACGGAATTGAAGATTATATTCATTTAATGGGCGGTATTGATGTTGCAATCATTGGGCTTGGAATGAATGGACATGTTGGAATGAATGAACCGGGAACACCGCCTGAACTACATTCTCACATAGCTGATATAGATGCCATGACGCAAATAGTAGGACAAAAATATTTTAAAAATGAACAGAAGCTTACCAGGGGATTAACATTGGGAATGGCATCACTGCAGGACGCATCCTTTATAATGTTATTGGCAAACGGAACAAGAAAAGCCGCTATAGTCCGCAGGATTTTAGAGGAAAGTGCATCACCACAATTACCGGCAACATTGCTGCTTAATCATAAAAAAATTTGTGTTTATCTTGATAAAGAAGCAGCCTCACTTATTACCAAATAAAAATGACTAATACATATATTTTAGGAATTGATATGGGTGGTACGAATGTACGTGCCGGAATGGTTAGTGATAATAAATTAAACGAAATTATTTCAAAACGAATTAACTCACAGGGGTCCGTAGACGAAGTTGTGGGACAATTGTTTTCTTTAACTGATGAATTAATCAACAATGATGTAACATCCATAGGGATAGGCGTTCCCGGGCTTATTAATGCGGGGAGAAGATGGTATACGATGTCGTAAATATTCCGTCATGGAAAAAAATTCCTTTGCAGAAGCTGATGGAAGATCGTTATAATATTCCTGTATACGTTGAGAATGATGCAAATTGTTTTGCCCTGGGCGAATTCTATTTTGGAAAAGGAAAAGATCATACTTCAATGATTGGATTGACAATAGGTACGGGCTTAGGTTCAGGAATTATCATCAACAAAAAATTATATGCGGGCAAAAATGGTGGTGCAGGAGAATTTGGAATGATTGAATATTTAGATCAAACCTGTGAATATTATGCCAGCGGGCAATTTTTTGAAAACGTTTATAGAATGAACGGTGAAGACGTATTTAAAAATGCAAAAGAAGGAAACGCAGTTGCCATTAATATGTATGAAGAAATGGGAATGCATCTTGGCAATGCAATTAAAATGATGTTGTATGCTTTGGATGTTGAACTGATTGTTCTTGGCGGTTCAGTGCGATATGCCTTTCCTTATTTTTCTACAACCATGTGGCAACAAATTAAGACATTTTGCATTTCAAAAAGCGGTGCAGCATTTAAAGATTGAAGTTTCCGAATTGGAGAACAGCGGAATTTTAGGAGCAGCAGCTTTGGCTTACGATTCTGAAAATAAAAATTGAAGGAATAAAACATCTGTAATTTTCAAAAAATCTCGTTTCAATAATTGACAATCTCCCTTCCATTATTACACTAATTTTAACGAACGCCTGTGCGTTTATTTAGTTTATTTGCAACCGAAAAATATTTTAATATTACTGTTATTAAGATTTTAAAAGAAAATAAATTTACCACTACATCCCGGACCAAAATCATCAGGAACGCAATTGATGAATTATATTAAATGAAGCACCATTCTTTATACAGTACCGTTCTTTTTATTGTCTGTCTGCCCGCCTGTTTCAAAGTATTTGCACAACATCAAATTGATACCAATTACATTAACAGGTTTGCTAAAACAAATGTTATAGAAATTTATCCCGGAATATATAGTACTGATTTTAATTTTAGCAGCCCCAACGTGAATCAGCGAAAAACTGATTATAAACTTGTCGCCAACAGCAACGCCTATATAAGCACCAACCTTGACTATAAATGGCTTTCTTTGAACTATTCATGGGCTATGCCCGGCACTGAATTAGACGAAAATGTAAAGCTGGATTATACATCGTTAGAATTAAGTTTTGCAACACATAAAATGTTGTTTCACCCGTTCTATAAATCGTATAACGGACTCCTCATACCCGTGCAGGCATATAACGATAGTTTTACCGTTTTTCGTGGCATACAATTTACCAACGCAGGCATCGATTTTTATTATTTTACGAATACAAAATTATTTTCTTTTAGTGCTGCCCGAAGCTTTTCATTAAAACAGGTTAAAAGTGCCGGATCAGTTTTTCTAATGGCCACCCCTGCCTGGCAAAAAATAAACTGGAAGGATCCATCGAAAGATTTAATACCCGATTCAGCAACATTTAATCTTTTATCACAGGATCCTGAATGGATCTCATTAATTGCAAGAATCGGTTACACTTATAATTTTATTTTTAAAAAAGGTAAATGGATTATTGCACCGGCAATTTTAGCCGGCGGCGGTTTGTTGAGAGAAACTAATACACCAGATATAAAACTACAAGCGGTTTCAAATATACAGGCATGGATAAATGCCGGCTATAACGGCCCAAACTACTATTGCTATCTGCATGCATGGTGGAACAGCCTTCAAACTAATCTTCTTATAAAAAACATGACCCAGGTCAATACCAGTATTTCACTTACTGCCGGTTACAGATTTCATAGTTTAAAGAAAAAGATATTAGGATTGCTATAAATTAGATTCTTCTTTTAAAAGAATGACTTATTTCACAACGTACTTTTAACATTATTACGGTAAGGCATACACGCAATTATTAGCGCAATGCCGCTAAATGCCAATAATTTTTATTGGCATTTAATAATACAATATAGGTTGCGTATCATCCCCGTTGTATATTCCTATTTGGAATATCGAAAGATTAACTAACGCAGAAAATATGTTTGGTGTAAAATTTAGATAAGTTAAGGAGTTAATCTATTATCGTGGTTATACGCGGATTCAGTGACATTTTGTATTTGTTTTTTTAATTCCGGTAAAACCTTTGCACCAAACCAATCATTTTTAGTCTGCCAAATAAAATTTCTTGGAGAAGGATGCGGCAACACAAAATATCGTGGTAAATATTCACTGAAGTTGCGAACAGTTTCTGTCAGATTACTTTTTGCAATGCTTCCAAGGTAATAATTCTGCGCATACTGTCCTATGAGTAATATAAGTTTGACAGCCGGCATTTTTGAAAGCAACTTGTTGTGCCATAGAGGAGCACATTCTGGCCTTGGTTCTAAATCGCCGGATTTCCCAGCGCCCGGATAACAAAAGCCCATGGGCATTAAAGCAATTATATCAGGGTTATAAAATGTTGCCTTATCAACACCTAACCAACCACGTAAGTTATCTCCACTCTTATCGTTCCAGGGAATACCCGTATCATGAACCAGCCTACCCGGCGCCTGTCCTATAATTAAAATTTTACTTTTTGAACTCGCAGCGAGAATAGGATTAACTCCCAGCTCAAGGTATTTTTCACAAACCCTGCAATTCCTGATTTGTTTTAAGAGTGTTTTCAATACTGCCATTCTGAAATTTCTGTCGCCTGCAAATTTCCGAAAATCTACTCATTTAACCTTTTTAAACATCCGGCCATAATCGGTGTCTTCTAACAACGCCGTCACTTTTCCATCTTTGTCCTTAACAAGGCTAAAGCCCAGAACCCATCCCGGTACAATAAAATGTATCTCTGATTGCGGAATTAATTCTGTCTTAGGGGCATTGTCCCATTGCTGCCCCATCAGTTTATTTCCTTGTTTAGAAATGATATAAGTGTCTCCATATTCTTCATTTAAAAAAGTTCCAACATATTGATCGTATAAATCAGGATCGAGTTTTATTCCGACAGGAATTTCCTTTTTGTTCTTATTGCCCAGACCATGATCCATGCCGCAAATTGCACAATGAGTAAAGGGCTGTTGGCTATTTATGGAATGCTTTGCAGGAGGAAATGTTCGCAAATAACCATATATAGCTTTGAGATCTTCATCATTCATATTTTTAAAGGACACCCATGGCATGATCGGGCTGAGCAATCCACCCTTGCCTGTTCGTATCACAAAGATGAAGCCTTCGGGTCCATATGGAATTCCGGATTCATCAGAAGTAATGTTAGCGCTGAAAGCTTTTAGGCCAAATCGTTCTATATAATTTCCACCGGCAAAAATCCCGGGATTATATTCAGCATGTGATGTGTGGCAGCCAGCACATTCGCCCAGTCGCACAAGGTACCTGCCTCGTTTTATAGAATCTGACAGGTCAGGCATTTTAATCGGTTCGGTAATAGGATTGAGAGATTTTTCAATGCCCAATTCAACTCCCTTGGCATCTTGGTTGGACGAACAACATTATGAACAGCAGGAATAGAACGCAAATAAACAATAACCGAAGCAAGATCTTCATCAGCAAGATTCCTGAAAGTAGAGGATGGCATTTGCCAGAACAGAGCCCTGCCATCGTGGCCTACACCTTCGCGAATAGCCCGTGCCAGCATATCATCCGTCCATGTTCCCGCTCCCGTTTCTTTATCGGGAGTAATATTCGGCGCAATGGCAAACGTAGTGCTGTCATCAACGAGTATTGTTCCTCCGCTTCCTATTTTACCTGCGACAGGCGGAGCTCCGGGCTCCTTCCAGTTACGTGGCGAATGACAAGTAAAACATTGAAGCAGTCCGTTAGTAAGATATTCTCCGCGTTTTAATCTTGCAACGGTACTTTCATATTTTATATTCGTAAGAGGGCGTACACGAAAAGTATCATTGGTTTTGACTTTGGCTGAATCCGTTCCCGCGATAGGTTGTTTATCCGTTTTGCTATTAGGTTTTCTATTAATAAAAACCAAGACTAAAATAAAAACCATAAAAACCATTAAACTTATAACGACGAAAAAATTTCTATTAAATTTCATGAGTTAAAGTTGAGATTATAATCAAACTGGATTTTCTTTCCACATTTATTACTAACAGTTATGAATACATGTCATTTTATCTTATTATAAGCAAGACCTTCTTCACTGTCTTCCACCATTCCTGTTACATGGCCATCTTTATCTTTTATAAATGTGAATGGAAGATACCAGCCTGGAGCGGCGAAATGCAATGCTGACTGCGGAATCAGCTCAATCTTAGGCCCTTTTTCCCATGTTTGAAATATAAGTTTAGACCCTTCCTTTGTAATTATAGGTGAAAAATTAAATTCTTCATTATAATAAGTGCCTGCGTATTGATCATATAGATCAGGATCCAGTTTTATACCAACCGGCTTTACCAATTTATTTTTATCGCCAAGCCCATGCTCCTGGCCACATATTGCGCAGTGCGTAAAGGGTTTCTGGTTGCTGATGTAGTGTTGAGACGGAGGAATTGTACCTAAGTAAGTGTATATAGCTTTGAGATCGTTATCATTTATATTTTTAAATATTACCCATGGCATATTGTTACCAAGAGTACCACCTTTACCAGTTCGCATAACGAAGGTGAAGCCTTCCAGGCCGTAGTTCATACCCGATGGATCTGGCGAAATGTTAAGGCTAAAAGCACTGCCGTGACCGTGATCAATTAAATTGCCACCTGCATAAGCACCGGGGCAATAGTCCGCACGGGATGTATGACAGTCCGCGCAACCTGCAAGCCTTACGAGGTATGCGCCCCACTTTCTTTGATCTGAAGAGTCAGGAGCAAATACAGATGCAATAATTGGTCTTAGTGATTTTTCAGTCCCTGATCTTTCATCTGCAGATATTTTCGTTGGGGGCACCACATGATGTACCGGCGGAAGCGACCGCAGATAAACAATCACAGATGCCAGGTCTTCATCGGAAAGGCGTTTAAAATTATTGTAAGGCATTGCCCCGCTCAATGCCCGTCCATCATGGCCAACACCTTCACGAATTGCACGGGCGAGCATATCATCGGTCCATGTTCCGGCACCGGTCTCTTTGTCAGGGGTTATGTTGGGCGGAGCCAGTCGTATGGTGCTGTCTTCATATAAAATGTTTCCACTGCCAGGCAATGCTTTTATAGGTGGAGCGCCCGGAGTTTTCCAATCACGTTCGGAATGGCACCAGAAACATGCGAGTAGGCCTGTAGTTAGATATTCACCGCGTTTTAGCCGCTCAGCCGTACGTTCGTATTGTATGTTTGTAAGAGGGCGTACCCGAAATGTATCGTTAGCAGACCTCTTTGATACAACCTTAGTTGAAACAGATGCACCCTTCTTTTTCTTATTAGCACAAGAGAAGATGACGAACCCAATGATTGCAACAAGGGCCACAATTATTATTTGAAATGTATTTTTATTTTGTGTCATGATTAATATTTCTTCCAGGTTACGTAATAATTAATTACCGCATTCCTGCAAGGCGCAAACACACGCAGATATAACCGTACAGGAACAGAAAACAACTACAGCACTTATTATCAGCGCCGTCAGGCTTATTATTCCGAGAACTTTGTTACTATGTATCATAATTATTGTTTTTTATTTTTTACATATGATGAAATAAAGACTACCACGTATCAAAGCGTTTTAGCCACCCGAAAACCTAGACCTGATGTCCCAAAATCATGAAGCGTTCCTCCAGGGGCAGGTCCCCAATTTCGGGCCGCAGACCTGATTAAAGCAGGCGGATCTCCACAATCACCACCACGACATATGCGAAAAGAACCGGAGCTTTTCCCATTCATCCAGGCAAATTCGGCCGGCATTTTTAGCTGAACATTTCCCGTATATGCGGAACCGTTAGTAGGTAGCCCGTCGTACGAAGGAGAAAAGCAATCTTCGACCCATTGCAGTACATTACCATTCATGTCGTAAAGACCAAATTGATTGGGCGGAAATGAACCAACAGGAGAAGTATACACCCATTTATCACGGCCAAAAGCGAAACCCACACCGGCTGCAGTATCCACACCATAATTAGCATGCTCATGACTTGCACTATCTCCCCAGGGAAAAGCCGTAATTGTTCCGGCCCTTGCCGCATATTCCCATTCAGCTTCTGTTAAGAGGCGATAGTTTGCTTTCGTTTTCTTACTCAGCCATTGCACATAATCTTTCGCATCGTCCCAAGTGATGCATACAACAGGATGATTATCGTCTTGCTGAAAACCAAGATTTTTCCAGGAAGCAGCAGGGTTAGGATCCCATAGCTTACTGCCGGGCTCGCCCGGAAGACCGCTCCAGCGGCAGCCTCCAACGGTACTTCGATTTGTTGCCTTCACAAACTCAGCCCACTGTCCTTTCGTAATATCGAACTTACCTGCAGCAAACTGTTGAATGTTTACTGTTCTTAACGGCTCTTCTAACAGCATATCACTATCAGAGTAAAACCTGCGGTCCTGTTCGTTTACCGGGCTTCCCATTATAAAACTTCCTGCAGGTATTACAACCATCTCGGGACAATCTTTGCAATCGCGAAAGGTTTGGCCGGGCTTGTATGACGAACTTTTGGTTTGGGCGAATGAAGATGATTGGTAATGAATACTGCTATAATTAAAAGGTAAACTTGTTTCATTTTTGTTTTCACTAAACAGAAATTTTAAAATGTCTTACACCATAATAATTAAATACTTTAATCAAGCTTTTTAATATTATAAGTTCCATCTGCACCTCTAAAGCTGATGCCTGTAACTTTCCCTTTGTCGTCTTTTGTAAATTCGGCGGTACCATTTGACCCGGTCACGTAAAAACTTTCATTAGTTGTAGCACGCATTAGAATCTTTTTCGAGCCTCCGTCAATATAAAGTGAATTGCCTGTCCTGATAAAAGTTAATCCCTGTTCGTAATGCCCGGTATATTGATCCAGCACAGAGGAATCAACCATGATATAAGGCTTGCTGAAAATAAATTGTAAACCTCTAATGATGGCATAGAAACCTGCAGTGAGATGACCTGTTTTATCTACTACCAGGCTCTCCATTTCTAATCCTTTATAATTACTGGCTGCAAGTTGTACAAGAAAGTTTTTAAACATACCTGGATCAATTTCTTCTTCATACCCACCTGATGTGAGAAATAGTTTTGCATTTAGTGAATGATTTTTTTCAGAATAGGTTTTCTCTATCTTCGACATCAATTGGTTATCGTACCATAAAGAAGGACTGTTGGCTATAAAATGGTTAAAAGGTGATGGCTGTTGAAACATAGTATATAAAACAAAAAGACCTCCCGAAGAGCCGCCAAGCAACCCATTATTTTTCTTGTCTGTGCGGTATGCAGAATCTATATACGGGATGATTTCTTTTTTTATCATCTCTAAAAATTTAGGAGCGCCTCCAGATGCACTGTCAAGAGCTGTAAGGGTTGGTGTGAAATCCCTGTTCCTGTTTGCAAACCAATTCTGTGGAAATGCAATTCCTACGTATATCATTTCCTGAACAAGGTTATCATACAACAGAGAGTGTTGTGCTTCCATTAAATATGGAAAGCTCCATTGTGCATCCAGTGCATACATCACCGGGTATACTTTTTTAATAGAGTCATTATACGATTCGGGTAATTTTATCAATAAAACATAGTCATGATTGTTAATGGCTGATTTAAATTTCATCGCTTTCGACACCTCCCATTTCTCCTTTTGGAATCAGGGAATCATTATCATTTTGTGCTGATGTTGCAGTTGTAATAAATACTGTTATAAATAAAAAATAAAGCTGTTTCATTATTATAATTTTGAAGAATAATTCTTAGTTTGATGAAGTTTTTGCTGCCGTTAATTTCATATCAAGAAATATTTCTCCTTCTTTTCCCTTAATCTCCGGTCGTGACTGAAAATTCCACGTATTAGTTTCCGGATGCCAGATAAGATGTTGAACAACGTTGGTATCAGCACCGAATTTTGCTACTGTTTTAAAATCATTACCATCACGATATCCATAGCTGAAACCTTCTGAAAGATCTTCATCCCCTTCTATGCTCATTCCGTGAATTGTATACCTGTTTTGGTAATGATTGTAACCGATGTATTCATAGTATTCCATCTCTGTGTGCCACCAGGGAACTATTTCTTTGCTCTTTAAATGAATGAGCAGATATTGGTGATTTAAGACCCACCGCACATCAACAATTGAGGTGAATGCACTTCCATGTGCAGTTGAGCTATCACTCCAGTCACCAACAAGATGATCGAGCAAATCGTCACGGAAGTGATTGCCGGTCGTATCTTCTGTATTTTGCGCCGAAACTTTGGGAAGATATAATGTACATAGAGTAATCGAAGCGACTAATACAAATGTCTTTTGAATGTTCATGCAATAATTTTTTAGAAATGAATTTTTAAATAAGGCTGTTTTATATCATTGAAATGATAGATCACAGTTGTCTTTACAGTTGATTTAATTTTTCGTTTAAGAGTTTTATCAGCGTTGACATATTTTCTGCTTTTAATTTTTTCATCATATTTCTGATGTGCACCATCAAAAGCTTTTTGTTTATTCCTATTGTTTCGGCTATGTAGTTTAATGAAAAATCCTGCACCAGGTAATTTGCAATTTCTATTTCCCGTTCTATCAGTTCTTCATTTTTAAATTCCATCATGTCGTCAATATATAAGGCAATCAGTGACCCCATACTTAAAAAAATTCTTCTATAAAATTGAAGCATCCGGCAACGGAATACAATACACGATAAGGTGTATTTTTCATCTACACCTTTTGGTGTAGAAGAATAAAAAGATTAAAAAGTGCGGAAGAAATTTTACAGCAGCTTATGTTCCGCTGCATATTTTACAAGAGAAGCAGTATTCTTTAACTGCAGTTTGGCAAGTATATTTTTCCGGTGTGTTTCTACGGTTACATTACTGAGAAAAAGTTTAGCAGCTATTTCATTATTGGTAAGCCCGTCAGCTATGTAACCGATGATTTCAATCTCTCTTTTTGTAAGATGTTTTTCATTAGCAGATGTATTTACATTGCGGTCGCTAAGATGAATAAATAAGATTGTTTGAAATTTCAGGGCTGATATATTTTTCACCATGCATTACTTTATCTATTGCTTTTAAAAGTTCACCCTTACCTGTGTCTTTATTAATAAAAGCATCTGCTCCTGCCTTCAGCATTTTACTTACGATTGACGGATCACAAAGCATGCTTACCACAATTATTTTTATTTCAGGCTTTTCTTTTTTTATAAGTTTTGTGGCTTCCATGCCATTTAATTCCGGCATGTTAATGTCCATTATTATGCAATCAATATTTTCTGTCAACGCTATATCAGCTGCTTCTTTACCATTTTTTGCAATATAAATTTCACCGATCATTTTTTCAGCTTTCAATATTTGCGAAAGCCCTTCAGTAATCAACTGGTGGTCGTCAGCAATTAATAAATTTATTGGTAATTGATATTGATTCATACTGCATTAAAATTATCAGGTATTTCAATCAAGACACTTGTTCCCTTGCCAGGTTTGCGAATCGATAGTCATAGTTCCCTGCATTAATTTGGTGCGTGCTTCTAAATTGTGCAATCCATAACCATCTTTATGTGCAGTTCATATCAAATCCTTTTCCATCATCTTCAATCATTAAAATTATTTTTTTATCCCGCTGACCTATCTGCAGCGAAACATTTTTTGCTTCGGCATGTTTCAATACATTATTAATAAGTTCCTGTGTAATGCGGTATAACGCCAGTTCATAATCTTTTTGCAAACGATGTTTCATGCCAAATATTACCAGCTTAAAATGAATTTGCTTTGTTTCATTTATCTTATTTATCAATCCTTCCACTGCTGTTGTATATCCAAATTCTTCAAGCACTGCAGGGCTTAAGTTTAGCAACAACCGGCGTACATCCTGCATAGCTTCTGTAATAAATTGTTCAGAGCTTTCTGCAAGCGATTTTATTTCTTTATTATTTGTGTCAGTTGCCTTTTCATTTAGAGAAGATAAAAACATTTTTAATGCGGAAAGCTTGGTACCTACATCATCATGCAAATCTCTTGAAATACGTTTACGTTCTTCTTCCTGTGTGGCAACCATTACTTTAATTTGTGCTGTCTGCTTTCTATTTAATTGGTTAATGCGATTGCGATACAACAATATAAACCACACTTACTAACGTTAACATATATACGCAGTAAGCCCACCAGCTCAGCCACCATGGAGGAGAAATTATAATGGTAATGAAATTATCATTCATATTCCAAACCCCATCGCTGTTTGCGGCTTTTACATGAAAAGTATATTTACCCGGAGAAAGATTGGCATAAGTAACTTTTCGCTGAGTGCCTGCCTGTATCCAGTCTTTATCATAGCCATCAAGTTTGTAAGCATATTGATTGAGTTGCAGTATTTTGATATTGAAGACCAACATAATTAAAGGTGATCCTGTTTTCATTATAGCTGCAGTTTAATTTCGTTTTTACCATACCTATAAATAACGGAATCTTTTTGTTTGTCGGCGGCAGTTGTGCTCACCGGCTATAATTAATTGATTCAATATGAATAAGGGGAACAGTGGTATCAGGTTTTAATTGTTCGGGATCAAAAGAAATAAAACCATTTCTACAAGGCATAAGAAATTTGCCGCTGCTTGTTTTAAAAAAACTAAGATTGTTCTCAGGATCTTCGGGTAAGCCGTTAGTTGTAGCTAAGATGAGAAATTTTATTTGTCAGAAGATTTAATATAGAAATTCCCCTGTGCTGAAGTGATCCATAAATTATTTGCATTGTCTTCATTAATACCGAGAGACTCCATTATATAAAAGGCCATCATTTTCAGAAAATTTTTTGACTGTATTGGTTTTGCGATCAAACATGAATAAGCCCGCTTGCATGAGTGCCCGACCCAAATATGTCCTTTACTGTCTTCAAAAATATTTGAATATCGTCATGAAGCCGGATAATAGATTTTGGTAAGAAGTAAAAGTTCCTGATTCCCGGTTATATTTGTTAACGCCACCAAGATTAGTACCTGCCCAAAGCGTGCCTTGTTTATCCTCACAAATAGTATAAACCACGGCATCGTCCAAGGCATTATTATTTGGAGTGTTGAGATGATTTATGATGAAAGGATATCTTTTGAAATGAATTGGTTTGGCTAATTAAAACTACAAAGCCCATTTCCAAAAGTACCTATCCACAGAGTTCCTTTATGATCTTCGCAAAGAGCGGTAATATGATCATTGCTTAAAGAAGTGGAATCTTTTTCATTGGTTTTAAAATTTTTAAATTTGCCGGTTTTTGGATTATAACGAAAAAGCCCTTTACCAAAAGTACTGCACCATACCATTCCCTCTTTGTCCATTAATCACCGAGCACTGAAATGCCAGGCAAAATTTTCCCGCTTGTCTTTCCATGCTTTTAATAACGGCGAAGGAATCTGTAGATGGATACCAATGAAACAAACCATGGGACGACCAAACCCAAAAAGTTCCATCTTTATCTTCCGCAAACGAACAAACTGCCACCGCCCGGAAAATAATGCGATTGCCCGGGACTATTTTTATAAACTGCAAACCTAGAACGTTTATGATTTAACCAGTATCAAACCCTGGAAAGCAGTGCCTACCCAAAGCGTTCCTGAACGATCAGTTAACACATTAGTATAGCCATTATCTGGCAAGGCATCAGGGTCTTTTTCATTAGGTGCATATCGCGTAAATTCTTTGGTTTCTGTATCAAAAAATAAAAGATTATTTTGATTTCCACACCAAAAGTTGCCTGCTTTATCTTCTGCTAAAATGCCAAGATTGCGTTATACCATAAGGTCTGGTTTTTTTATCTTTTATTGTATAATTAATAAAGCCTTTTGAAGAGTTCAAAAGTGGATAAGCCATTAAATGTGCCAAACCACAAACGACCCTTAGAATCTTTTTGTATTGTAAAAACAGAATCAGCAACCTATGCTTAGTCGAATCATTAGGTATGTGATGATAAGTTTTAACCGTGTTATGAGCAGTGTTATATCGCCATAATCCTTCGCCTTTATGCGATTTAGTATCCGAATATAGTCATCCAGATAATTCCCGGGTATGCGGCATCGTTCAGTTAGCTGGTTACATCTTATTTGTTTTGAAGAATCGGCTGTTGCAAAATGCGGAATAAATGTATCGCCGGCAGGTGCATATTCATAAATACCATTATTCGTGCCAACCCACATATTACCGTTACCGTCTTCACACAAACTAAGGCACTCGGATGCATTGATAAACTGGTGGCCTTTTTCCGAAATACCAAAGTGTTTAAACCGATGGGCTTTTGTTTCAAATATATCCAGGTATGTCGTCTTACCATCAAGGTTAGATAATACTATCCAAAGATTTCCATTCCGTCATCATGGATAGATGTAATTACACCTGCACCTATACTATTAGCATCTTTAGGATCGTGTTTATAATGCACAAATGTATCTGTTGCACGATTGTAATGATACAATCCTTCCAGCCAGGTTCCTATCCATAATTCACCGGAACGATCTTCATAAATAGATTGAATGCTGGCATGATTAGGATCTTCAATGCCAAATTGATACACCCTGGTTGTGTAGCCATCATAGCGTACCAGCCCCGCTTGTGTGGCTATCCACATATAACCTTCCTTATCCTGCAGCATCTGCATTAATCACGTCTTCAGGTAAGCCATTTTTTATTGAGAGGCGATTAAAGTGAAGCTCGTTTGGTTGTAGTATTTTGGGCAACGCACAAACAAGTCACCTGCAAAATAAAAAGGAGTATGATGACTTGTTTCAATAGATTATAATTGATAGTTAAGATAAGACATTTGCCTGAACCCGTTTCTAAATTATTGCGGGCAGAATGTTTATGAAATTCAATATCATGTCAGAAATTTATTACAAAATGTAAAAAATACTTGTCTATATGTAAAATATATCTTACATTTGTAAAAACATTTCAATCATGCCAAACAAATTATTATTACCAAACAAGTATAAAAAGATTGGGTGGATCATCCTTATTCCCTCAACCATTTTAGGTATTGTACTGGCTTTCCACGAGTTCGGGGAAGCATGGATTCATGCCCCGGTATTTGCAATTGCCAACGATGGAATTAATGATAATTACAAATACTTTACAGCAGGTAATGCAAATATTACCAACACCGTAATTGGCTCATTGTTTATTATTGGCGCTATGCTGGTGAGCTTTTCAAAAGAAAAAACCGAAGATGAGTTTATTGCTGAAATCCGGCTGTCATCATTACTCTGGGCAGTTTGCGTGAGCTATATTTTATTATTGATTGCTTTTGTATTTGTGTATGGAACACCTTTTTTGGATGTAATGGTCTACAATATGTTCACTGTACTGATTATATTTATTATAAGGTTTAATTACATCCTGCATAAAAACACCAAAACCGTGGCCGATGAAAAATAATATTAGAGTAGAAAGGGCCATTAAGAGTCTGACGCAGGAGGACCTGGCAAACAAAGTCTCGGTAAGCAGGCAAACGATTAATGCAATGGAAGCAAATAAATATGTGCCATCGACCGTGTTGGCATTAAAGATTGCAAAGGTTTTTAATAAAACAGTTGAAGAAATATTTATGTTGGAGAAGGGGGATTGAGGTTGGAAAAAAAAGGGCAAGTACATTCTTAATAAAAAAAGTTCTCCATGCAAGAAGCTTAATTATTCAAAAGTTACCGAAGAACAAAAACTATAGCACCGTCGCGAACATTGCGGTGCATTCATAGTCACTGGCTGGATTTGAGTGTGTGATCCGAATATTATATGCATTCACACCTTTCATTTCATGAACATATGGATAATGTTCTTCAACCAAGTGGCAGCCGTCTTTATGATGACAAATCGCCTGAAAACCCTCTATAGTTGCAAACATTGCCAATGTTCCTGCTCCAAACTGCTTAATTATATTTTCAACTTTCATATTTCAAAGTTACATGGAAAATGAAAAAAACTATAATCATCCCAAGAGGTAAAAAAATATGCTATATCCAAAATTACTTTTTCACCAACTTCAAAACAAATCCTCCACCCTGCGCCATTTTTATTTTTAACCGCTCACTTTTATTAAACACAAATTTTTTAATAACGTAATCTGATGCATAGGTATCTGCGTTTACCCCATCCACGCATAACTCAGCATCATAGTTTCCTTCATCTAAAAAATCAAGAGGTAAAATAAATTCACGGCTGGTCCAATCTGTCATTCCACCAATGTACCACTTGTTGTCTTTCCTTCTTGCGCTAATTATATAATTGGAAACTTTTGCCTCCAGTATTTTTGTTTCATCCCATGTCGTAGGAATGCTTCCCAATAAATTCATGAAATCCGGTTCCAGTAAACCTTGTGACGGATTACCGGAAAAGATTTGCATTGGATTATCATACACTACGAACATTGCTAATTGGTGACAGCGTGTTCCCTGGCTCATAACTTTTTTTTCAATCGGCCTGAACTGTTCCCTTGTAGCATTGTCTAAAAGCCCGGGCTCATAATCCATCGGGCCTGCCAACATTCGTGTAAACGGCAACGTTAGGTCATGTGCAGGCGATGGCTTATCGCTCCATATATTATATTCTGAACCGAGCACACCTTCCCGGGTTACTGCATTCGGCCACGTTCGGTTAAAACCTTTTGGCGGATAAGCGCCGTGAAACATGATCATTATTTTATGCTCAGCACATGCCTTTGCAATTCGTGTGTAGAAATTAACCATTGGCTGGTCATCCCTGTCCATAAAATCGGTCATGATAAAATCTACTCCCCACTTGTTAAACTGTGTTAACGCACTATCTAATTGACGATCCAGTGTTGAACAAAGTGTCCACATACTTATTTTAATATTTTTACTTTTTGCATAAGCCGACAAAGTATCCATATTGATCGCAGGATTTATATCAAACAAATTTTTATAATTGCTCCATCCCGCATCCATCATTATTCTCTGGAAGCCGAACTGCTTTGCGAAGTCTATATAATATTTGTAGCTCGATGTATTTACCCCGCTTTTAAAATTTACATTGAATAAATTAATTCCAATGATCCATTCATCTGTGCCCATGCCGGGATGAACCCATGATGCATCTTTTAATTTTGATGGTGACGCAAGCCTGTAAACAATATCATTAGAAGGCAATTCTTTATCTTCTTTTGCAATCATCAGCACCCTCCAGGGAAGGCTGCGGCTGCCTTTTACTTTGGCAATGTAATTGGCTCTTTGTGTCACTACTGCCTGCGGAAATTCTCCATCAGTCATTTTTTCCTGTAAAGGAAAGGGAGCAAAAACGCCTTGCAAACCATTACTGTTTGTTCCGCCTAAAAACATACCCGGATAATCTTCCAGATCAGATTCAGTAATACCGATTTTAATTTCGTCTCCTGACCCAACTAACGATGGAGAGTATGCGATAATACTATCGCTTAAACTATCAATCAATTTTAACTGGTATAATTCTTCAAAGCTGGTATGAAAACGATCGACATCTTTTCGTGGTTCTACGATGGGTAGTAAAACTTTTTTGTTTGAACTAAAATTGAAAAGCGCAACTTCATTTTTTATAATGATTGAATCTTTAAAGCGGGTTATTATCCTGTAAGCAACGCCATCATCATAAACACGAAATACTAACGTATACGGCTGTCTGAATTCCAGCATCAGCTCATTATAGTTATTCACGATCTCCTTTCTCTTTTCCGGAACGGGAGAAATTATTTTTTCATTAAAAGAAATGATTGATTTTTTCTGAAGTTTCAGATCATTTGAAAGTCTTAGGCCATTTTCTAAACCCAGGTCTATTAAAGAGGGCTGAAGAACCCTTTCATTGCCATAATTTATGGTGTAGGTGATTTTATCTTTATAATGAACAGAGACAGAAATGTTTTTACCGGGAGAATAAACAACTATACTATCAGCAGCAAACAGGTTTGTGAAAAGCTGAAGGAAAATTGTAAGAAGTAATGAAACTTTCATTTCTAAGATTTCATTCATCTTTACTTCCTTTGCGATTTCTTAGCGTCCTTTGTGATACAAAGATAAAAGTATCGCAAAGAACGCAAAGTATAAAAAACGCAAAGAGCGCAGAAGAATATTTAAAAAACCAATGTTGAAATTGAATGCGGCAAACTTGTTACCTGGGCAGCATCGCCTTTTATCCAAAGATTATAATCGATTTTTTTATCTGTTTGATTCATCACAATGACGGCAATTTTTCCATCTTTATTTATGAATGCTGTTGTTTGTAACGGGCTCCTGCTGGGAGCAGCGCTGATTCTTTTAGCACCGGGCCTTACGAATTTTGAAAAATGACCAATGTAATAATATTCATTTGTATAAATCAGTTCGCCGGTTTTTGTATTGCCTATTACCGGCGCAAAACAGAAATTGCCAACATGATTTGGTCCTCCCTGCTCATCCACCAAAATGTTCCAGTCTGTCCATCCAACTGTTCCGTCGTTAAAATCATGGATCATGGAACGGCCATAGCGTTCCCCAAGTTTCCAATCACCAGCCTGCTCCAATTTAAAAGGAAACGTACAACCCTCTGTAAACATTAAATTCTTGTCAGGGAAACTTTCATGTACTCTTTTTACATTGTCAAAAACCTGGTCGCCACCACTCCAATCTTCATACCAGTGGAAACCAACGCCCCATGCATATTTGGCTGCAGCCGGGTCTTCGAGTAATGTGCTTGCACGCTGGTAAAGAAGATCCCGGTTATGATCCCAAACAATTATTTTTTTATCTCCTAAACCATCTTTTTGCATAGTTGGCCCTAAATAATTTTTCAGGAAATCCCGTTCTTCTTCTGCGGTATAAATGCAGGACTCCCATGTTTGTTTTGCCATGGGTTCATTCTGTATCGTAATCCCCCAAATAGGTATTCCTTCTTTTTCATAAGCTTTTATGAACTTGCCATAAAAATGCGCCCAGCTTTGATCGTAAGCAGGTAATAATTTACCGCCTTGCAACATATCATTATTGTCTTTCATAAAAGCCGGCGGACTCCACGGACTGGCAAACAAAATAAGCTTACCACCAGCTGCAGCAATAGCCTCTTTTATTAAAGGAATACGATATTGCTTGTCATGATCTATGCTGAAAGTCTTTAAATCCTTATCTCCGTCTTTCACATAACTATAACTTCCACTGCTGAAATCACAGCTTTGAATATTGGTTCTTGCCAGCGTGTAACCGATACCGTTATTAACATCATAATAAGCTTTTAAAAGCTCCTGTTGTTTGTCTTTAGGTAATTTGGCAAATGTTTCTGCAGAGGCATCAGTTAATGCTCCTCCAATCCCTAAAATTGTCTGGAATGTTTTCGTGGGATCAACAAACACGCAGACCTGCGTTTCAAACGGCTGGCCCATGTGTTTAAATGTTGCTGTACTGGTTACAGAAAGCTTGTAATCAGTGCTATCTGCGGTAGTATAAACAGTAATTTTTTTACCATCAGTAGTAAAAGCTTTATTTGATTGTGCAAATGCTGTATTTGCTGCTATCGCCATAAAAAATAAAAAGTATTTTCTCATTTAGTAAATATTAAAATTTAAAATAAATCAATTCCATATATAGGTACCTACTGCACCGGCAGATAGGGTTGTTGCAGTCCATTTACCGTTAAAGCGAATATTGAAAGTTGCATCAGTACTTCCATCGTTTTCTACAATTAAAACTTTTTTACCGGAAGGTATTTTAAAAGCTACTGTATTCACACTTCCTGTATTATTACTCGCAATACGAACAGAACCAGCCGGAACAAATTTCGAAGCATGTGCAACAATGTAATAGCCAACATTTCTTGTTATACTTCCGCCTATTGTTAATGCACCTTTGCATTGATCACAACCACCGGGTGTATGCGGATTATAACCTGGATCATTAGCCAAATTCCATTCTAAAGCAACCCTGCTCCAGTTTCGCATAGAACCAATGATAACATTTTTTAAATGCCATTTTAAATCTCCGCCAAAGCTACCGGTTGAAGAAGTATATTGTTCAGTAAAATAAAGCGCTTTGTCAGGAAACGCATCGTGAACTCCTCCTAATGTACTAATATCGCCCGCATATAAATGAAATGCGGAACCATATACAAATGTATTAGCAGCAGGGTCGCCCAATACAGCTAATGGATAGTCAGGTCTATCGCAATTATGATCGTAAGTAATAATTTTTGTAGTAAGGCCAGCACGTTTGGAATGCCGGACCGAGATTATTTTTAATAAAATTAGTTTGCTCATCTGCCGTCATCGAAAGACTTGGATTATTAGCCGGGATTCAAGGGTTCATTTTGAGGCGTGACTGCGTCTATAGTGATACCGTTAGCCTGCATTGCCTGGATGTATTTTATAAAATATTTGGCATATACATCGTAGTATTGAGTTTGTAAACTTCCCCCGATACTGCTGCCATTATCTTTCATCCAAACAGGAGCACTCCAGGGAGCAGCAATAATTTTAATGGATGGATTAATTGCCAGAATTTGTTTTAGTATGGGAATCAAATCCACCGTATCCTTACTAAGGCTGAAACTGTCGAGATTCATATCTGTATGCCCGGAAGCGAGATCATCGTAACTAAAAACCGATGCGTTAAGGTCAGAGGCACCAATACTCAACCGCAGGTAACTTATTCCAATCGAATTAGCATCATTGCCGAAAAGCTCTTTTAATAAATTAGCTTTGTCAGTCGCATTTAGTTGATTAATAACAAAAGCGCTTCCGCCGGTTAAGGTAAACCCAAACCCATCAATGGTTTGATAAGTTTGTGTTGTGTCTATATCAATATTGGCATTTGAATTTGCAGTTGTACCAAAAGAAAGAACCGTTGATTGCTTTTGCAATAAAACAGATTGGTCACTTTTTGTAAGCCAGAAGTCAACATCATTAGTACCAGGAGATGGTGGTGGCGGTGGATTATTCCCTCCACTGGAAGAACCTTTTGAACATGCAAAGAGAATAGTTAAAAGACATCCAAAAATTATATTCAAAATAATTTTGTGTTTGTTCATAGATTTAAATTTTTAAGAATTATAAAGTATCCTTTATTTTACCCAATTTATACTTGCAGATTTAACCTCATCGGAATTAGTGCCAATCATAATTACAAATTCACCAGGCTCCCAATCATATTTTAAATCACCGTTATAAAATTTCAAATCATCAGGAGTTATTTTAAATGATACTGTTTTTGATTCACCCGGCTTTCAAATCAATTTTTTGAAATCCTTTTAATTCCTTTACCGGGTGTGTAATACTACCAACAACATCTCTTATGTACAATTGCACGACTTCTTTTCCATCTCGTGTACCCGTATTAGTTAGTTTAACAGATGCGGTTAAGGTTTGGTTTCCTTTTAAAGATTTACTGCTAAGTTGTATATCGCCATAACTAAAATTCGTGTAGCTCAATCCAAACCCAAAAGGATATACAGGATCGTTGGAAACATCTAAATAATTGGAACGGAATTTTTCAAACCATTTGCCTTCTGCTAAAGGACGGCCTGTATTTTTATGATTATAATAAAGAGGTACCTGTCCAACATTTTGCGGCCATGTTGTTGTAAGCTTTCCCGAAGGGTTTACATCACCAAACAATACATCGCCAATCGCATTACCGGCTTCCGTTCCGCCAAACCAAACATTCAATATGGCAGGCACATTATCCTGCTCCCATTTAATAGTAAGCGGGCGGCCTGTAAATAAAACCAATACTAACGGCTTACCTGTTTTCACCAATGCTTTCAATAATTCTTCCTGTGCGCCGGGAATATTAATATGACTCCTGCTGGAACTTTCACCGGTCATTTCTGCAGATTCACCTAACGCTGCGACGATTACATCACTTTTATTTGCAACAGCCAATGCTTCATCTATAATTTCCTGGTCAGGCCTGTTGTCGTGTTGAAATGATTTACCAAACATTCCCGCTCTTTGTTCAAACAATGTATCATCCGATAAATTAGATCCCCTTGCATATAAAATATTTACACCAGAACCGGCAACATTTTTCAAACCTTCAAGAACAGAAACAGCTTTGGAGAAATCGGCTGCCACACTCCATGTGCCGGGCATATTTTCTTTTGCATCAGCCAGCGGTCCAATCAAAGCAATAGTTCCGGATTTCTTCAAAGGCAGCACATTGTTATTCTTTAGTAAAACAAAAGATTGTGCTGCCGTCTCTCTTGCTGCTTTCAGATTTGCATCAGTAAAAATTTCTGTCTTTGCTCTTTGCTCATTGCAGTAGCGATAAGGATCATCAAACAATCCTAATTTATATTTTGCTTCAAGAATTTTTCTACAGGCAAAATCAATTTGAGCCTGCGTAACTTTTCCTTCCTGCAAAGATTTTTTTATAGTGGTTAAAAATCCTTCACCAACCATATCCATGTCTATTCCTGCCATTAACGCTCTTGCAGAAACAGTTTGCAAATCACCAATACCATGTGCAACCATTTCGTTTATGCCGGTATAATCTGTTACAACAAAACCATTAAAGCCCCATTGCTTACGCAATACATCGGTCAATAAAAATTTATTAGCAGTAGCGGGTACCCCATCCACTTCATTGAAAGAAGCCATCACGCTTCCCACACCTGCATCTACTGCAGCTTTGTAAGGCGGAAGATATTCATTGAACATTCGCAGGTGACTCATATCAGTTGTATTATAATCGCGGCCAGCCTCTGCTGCTCCATATAGAGCATAATGTTTTACGCAAGCCATTAGGGTATTATTTTTTGAAAGGTCGTCTCCCTGGTAACCTCTTACCATTGCTTTTGCAATTTGTGAACCGAGGTAAGGGTCTTCACCGGATCCTTCGGCGATACGCCCCCAGCGTGGGTCGCGGCAAATATCAACCATTGGGGAAAATGTCCAGCATATTCCATCAGCACTTGCCTCACTGGCAGCAATAGACGCAGATCTTTTTATCAAATCCATATCCCAGCTACATGACAAGCCTAATGGTATAGGGAATTCCGTTTCATATCCATGAATAACATCCATACCAAATATCAATGGAATTTTTAAACGGCTTTCTTCTACAGCAATCTTCTGAACTGCACGAATTTTCTCTACAGTTTTTATATTGAATAAACCCCCTACCTTTCCTTCTTTAATCTTTTTACCAATGTCTGAATTACCCGCCTGGCCTGTAACTATATCTCCGGAGCCCGGCAGATTTAATTGCCCGATCTTTTCATCAACAGTCATTTTTTTCATTAATGCATCAATGAAAGTTTTCATCCGATAGCTATCGGATTTGGGATCATTATTTTGTGCAAACCCACTAATCAATAAACTGAAAGTAAATACGGCTATCGCAATCGTTTTTTTCATTTTTATTTATTTATATACTTTAAATTCAGAGCCTCAACTCTCTCCCAAGGAAGAGGGACAATATCGATAAATAAAGGTCATTCAACTTTCATCACTTTTGTTCTTGCTGAAACACCATTTTCATTAATGGCTTCAATTGGAAAATAATAAGTTTTATCTTTTTCCATTGCACTGAAATAATATTCATTCACATTATACACCATAATGCTAGTATATAATTTATCAGGCGCAGTGCCTGTATAAATTCATAAGCATATGCATCATTGCTTTGCTGCCATTTAAGCCAGGAGCTGCGTTTATCTGTCTCACCACGCAATACAACAAAATGTTTTACCGTATCAGGCTTTGCACCATTGCCATTTCCAAAAACACGCAAGCCGCTTATTGCAAATTTTCCATCAGCCATGTGAATATTTTCAAGCTTTATAAAACGTGCCTGCACAGGTTTTTCTAATTCAACATAATCATGCGGCACATCAGTTTTATTATTGCTTTTATCAACCAAAACATTCCATGTCTTTCCATCCAAGAAGAATATAATTTATATTGATGATAAATATTGGTTTGCTTTCCCAAAATATCTGCATCCTGGTCAGCATAATTTATTTGTATCGCATTTACGGTACTGACATTCCCAAGATCAGATTGGATCCATTCGCCTTTATTAGCCGTCTTTGCACACCAATATGTTTTGATACTTTCATCAACTGCATTGTTCGGTTCATAATTTCCAAAGGTTGATGAAACAGTAACAGGCTTATTATAATTCAACAACATCCAGCCGGTAAAATTTCGCTTTTATCTGGTCTTCATTTGGCGTGAAGGGCAGGTAAGTTGGATAATCACCAAATGCAGTATTGCAATACAAAACATCATCCTTATCAAAACCTGCAGGCCAGATACCAATACGTCGTTCAAAATTATTTTTTACGTTAACGATCATCGTGCTTACATGCCACCAGTTGCCATAAACATCCTGGTAAGTTGCACCATGACCTGCACCTGTTGCAAAACCACCGGGCTTAAATGAAAACGGATTAGATTGCGGTGTGACTACGATGAATGGACCAAGCGGATTGTTCACCAACATACACACCATCGCCATAACCGCTGAACTCTGTTCCCGGTGCACCATACTGCAAATAATATTTGCCATTATGTTTTGTCATCCATGAGCCTTCAATAAATGGTTTTAAAAATGTATTATCCATGATATTCGCCAAAACGTTCCCAGCCATGAATCGTTCAGTCTTGCAATAAATACATAGGAGTTCGTACCAATTGGTTGAAATGTTTTGCGATCCATTTCCTGCCATAATCGGATATGTATTGCTTGATGCCAAAATAGATATACAATCTGCCATCATCATCTGCAAAAAAAGCCGGATCCCATGCACCAACTTTAAAAGAATCAACCAGCATATTTCCAGTCATCAACTGTTGGGATTGTGCTCATCCATAAAGGAAAAGCCTGTGTATAGGTTGAACCAATAACGATCATTGTATCACCTATAATACCAACTGCCGGTGCACATAATTCATCATATACATTTGCATTCAGGCTTTAAAAATTTTCGTGGAATAAATTTCCAGTTCAGCATATCATGACTCCACCAATAACCCCATTGATTGGTAGAGAATAAAAAATATTTATCCTTTATAAAACAATTACAGGATCTGCTGTGGCTCGATGCCTGCCCTTCAGAAAAATTTGGGATGGGTGTAAATCCATAATCAATATTGATAGGATTGCAATAGGTTTTTTGCTGTGCACATATGAATTGAAATGAAAAGAGAATTCCAATTATTAATATAAGTTTTTTACTGAATCTTATCAGAGAGAAATTTACCATATCATTTTCGTTTAAGTCTCACCCCTCCAAAGGAGTCCTTCGTGACCTTTGGACAACCTCTCCCAGGGGAGAGAACCATTATCTGAATGGGCTAATAGTCGTTAATTCAATTTAATATTTTCAAACAATCATTTATCAACAAAACTCCTTACCTCACTTCGATCGAACCAGTTTTTTTATTTTTTATAATAAACTTTTTTTCTCCTGTTGGAAGTACTTCTTCCTTAATTAAATAATGATCATCATCATAATTAGTTACTTGTTTCACTTCTCTCTTTTCTGTAACTCCTCTCCAATCTTCTATTATAACAGGTTCCCATTTTTTTGTTTTAGCAGAATGATACGCAGCATCTATAATTGCATTAACAATATAACCATCATAAAAATTTTCTGATGGCTGAACTTTATTTTCTATTGCATTAAACATATCTGTAAACATGTGGTTATATCCCAATTCATGTACTTCATCTCCCACGGGAAATAGCCACCCTGTTGTACTTTCAGCTTTCTCGGCAACATAACTGCCACCCTTACCCGAAGTAAACATTTCAAAGCCGGTTCGCAAAAAATTATTTATCCAGATAGTTCCTTCCGTTCCCATAACTTCATCTCTTAAGTCCATGCCGCCACGAAATGACCAGCTTACTTCAAACTGACCAATGGCCCCGTTTTCATATTTTACTAAGCCGATTGCGTTGTCTTCCGCATCGATAGGATGCACGCGGGTATCGGCCCAACACATTACCTCAACAGGCTTAATATTTTTCCCGATAAAATTCCTGCTGATTTCTATGCAATGGCAACCCAAATCAACCATGGCACCACCACCAGATTTTTCTTTATCCCAGAACCAATCACTATGTGGCCCTGGATGTGTTTCTCTGCTCTTTGCCCAAATAACTTCCCCGATGCTGCCACTTTTTATACTTGCCAATGATTTTAAAAACTTGGGAGTGTAACAAAGATCTTCAAGATATCCTCCCGTTACGTTTGCCTTATCAACAGCCTGCAACATTTGCAAAGCTTCTTTTGCATTACGCCCTAAGGGTTTGGTGCATAACACATGTTTACCTGCATCAGCACAGGCAAGGATCGATTCCAAATGCATATCATTTGATAAGGCAATAATCACAGCATCTACTTCTTCATACTCTATACATTCTTTAATATTTGTCGTATAGGCTTTAACGTTATAATCATCCGCAAACTTTTTAGCATTTGCTTCGGTTCTGCTGTACACCATTGTAATTACATCTTTTCTTCGTTGCGCTACCAATGCATCAGCATAAAAACGGGCAATAAAACCAGAACCAAGAATTGCTAATTTCATAATATTAAATTCGATTTATTTTGTGTGATGAAGTTTTATTTGAACTCCAATCTTTTCATTATTTATGTTGCAAAAATAAACATTGAGTAAGTTGTATTGTAAAATATATCATCTAGGGTTATTAAATTATTTTAACGCTTCATCTTTTTCTTTTTCTAAAAAATTAGCAGCTTCGCCAATACCTTCCGTTTTCCATGTCATCAATGCTTCATCCGGAACCGGCTCTAAAGGAATAGTACTTGATTTTGATGGTTCATTATATGGAACATTTCCACTTCTGTTATAAACAGATATTAAAGACCAGCGTGCCTTATCAGACAGATTTGCTTCAGAGCGATGCAATAAATTACTATGAAAAAATAATGCATCCCCTGCTTTTATTTCTACATAAATTAGGTCCATTGTTTTCAACGCAAGATCAACATAATGTTGTGATGCACCAACCTGTTCACCTGCAAAACCATGTTCAATGCGTCCAATTTTATGCGAACCTTTTATTACCTGTAAACATCCATTCCCTTTATTAGCATTAGTTATTGCCACCATTACAGACATCATTTGATTGGGCAATAAAAATTCGTTTTTGTACCAATAGCCATAATCCTGGTGCCATTCCCATGCGCCCCCAACTTTGGGTTCTTTTTGCATTAGTTTACTGTGAAAATGGCAAACTGAACTATCTCCTTCCATCAATTTATCAACCGAATCAACCATGCGTTTACTTTTTGTAAGCAACCCATAAGCATCATTGCCGGGAGTGTACCATAGAGTGAGTTTTGTTTTCTTTCCCGATTGATCATTTAAATCAAATGCATGTTTTTGTAACGCATCATCGCCGGTAGCAATGCTGTATAACTTATCTACCTCCTCTGTTTGCAAAAAATTTTTAATGATTACATATCCATCCTTTTCATAGTCCAAGATGTTTTGCTGCGTTAATTGAAAATGTGCCATAGGTAAAATTTTATTTATCGAAGTAGGAAGAAGTGAAACCCAATTTGTGTAATCCATTTTGTATTTCAGGAATATTCATAAATAATTTCCATATTAATCCCGTGCGATAATTTTCAATCATTACAACAATCGGCCCTTCGTCAATTGCGAGATGTGTTTTTGCATACCAGTTTTTTGTTTCGCTGAATCCATCGGCAAATCCATAAGGTCCCCATATTTTATTTCCTAAATCAAAATAAAAATGTGTTAATGCCTGCATACTGTATTCAGGCGTGTAAGGAAAAGACGATAATGCAGCAGTAGGTTGAATCACACTTCGGTCATCCTGCGGGCAATGGGCTACATAACCTTTATAACTATCCCCTGCCGTTAGGCCCCAGCAATTTTCTCCATAGCCTTTAAATTTTTTTGGATTATCAATACAATATGCTCTGTTTATAAGGGTATGATTTTTTGTCTGCTCTGCATAATCAATTCCATGGTCGTCTTTTAAACTATTGGGGTCAATTCCCATATATGTATATTGTTCAAAAAATAACGGGCCGCCATACTCGAAATTACCCAAAGGCAGATTGACACCATAATACGATTTACCATTTTTCCATGAAGCGCTTTTTACCCAGGAGTTTTCATATAGCTCTTTTGAAATGGAATGGTATGGAGATGATGCAGCAACGATGTAGGTGATTAGAGCTTCATCATATCCATATACAGGAAAATTCATATCAAAATCATTTGCGGGACTCCAGTGCCAGTATAAAAATTTATCATCCCCTTTGCTATGCCAGTTCCAGTCTGCAATATTCCACATTTCTCCAATTCGGTTGCGAAAATATTTTTCCAGTGGACTATCACCATTAAAATACTTTTTGGCGCATAAAAGACCCATGAATAAATAGGATGTTTCTACTATATCTGCGCCATCATCTAATCTTCCGAAAGGAATTGTTTTGCCTGTTGTGCCGTTCATAAAGTGCGGATAGATGCCGTGAAAACAATCGGCCTTATTTAAAAAATCAACGATTTTTACTAACCGTTTCAAAGCAGTATCCTTTCCAACCCATCCCCGGTTTACAGCAACAATTGTTGATAGAATTCCAAATCCCGTTCCACCAATAGCACATGCTTCAGGACCAAAGGTTCCCTGGCTGAAATTAGGAACATCATCAGCTTCATTAATATAATCCCAGTAATAATTTGCTCTTACAGTATTATCCCTTTCTCTTGCAAGGCCACTCACAGGATGTGCATAATGCCAGAAAAAACGGAAGGTTTGACGTTGAACAATTTCTAACAATTCTGAATCAGGTAAATTTTTAATAATTCCGACAGGCGCAATAGAATCAGGATATGCTTTTAATTGTTTGCTTTTTTGAGCAAATAAAAATGTGCTAATAGTGAATGCGGCAATTGTTGAAATAATTTTTTGCATCATGCAACCTCTCCTAATAAATATTTATCAAATTATTTTTGTTATTCTAATCATACTCTCACCATCCATCGACAGAAATCTAAAAATCAATTTACTTTAAATATGGGCTTTCAAATCCTAATTTCATTAAACCATTTTTAATTTCAGGACAGCTCATAAATAATTTCCAAAGTAAGCCGCTCCGGTAATTTTCTATCATGGCTACTATCGGACCTTCATCAATAGCCAAATACGATTTTGCATACCAGTTTTGTGTTTCATTAAATGCATCCGTAAATCCATACTCGCCCCAAATTTTATCACCCAGATCGTTATAAAAATGTCTTAACGCTTTCATAGAAAATTCAGGGGTATAAGGAAACGCGGAAAGTGCAGCAGTAGGAGTAATCGTTCCAAAATCATTCGTTGGTGAAAAAGCGTTATAGCCATTATAGGTGTCGCTAGCCGTAAGGCCCCAGCAATCTTCACCATATCCTTTAAAATGTTTGGGATTGTCAACGCAGTAAGCATGGTTTATCAGAGTATGGTTTTGATTCTGTTCCCAGTAATCTGCATATTCGTCCTTTAAACCATGTGGGTCAAGCCCCAGGAAAGAATATTGGGAAAAGAAAAGCGGGCCACCATAATCGAAACCTAACGGCAACGTATAACCGTAAAATTTCTTTCCGTTTTTAAAAAAAGCGCTTTGTGCCCAACCACGATGATATACGCCGGATGTTACAGGATAATGCTCTCCGCTTGCTGCAAGGATATACATAATCAAACATTCATTAAAACCACGCACAGGAAAATTCATAGCCCAGCCGTTATTCGGGCTCCAATTCCAATATAACACCTCACGGCCATCTCTTGTAAACCAATCCCACTCTATATCGTTCCACATCCAGTTAATGCGGTTACGCAAAGCCCTTTCCGTTTCATTATCCTCATTGAAATATTGCCTTGCACATAACAATCCTTCGAAAAGATAAGAAGTCTCTACAAGGTCTGCACCATCATCTTTACGGCTGAAAGGAATTGTTTTTCCCGTTACACCATCCATCAAGTGCGAAAATGCGCCATGGTAAGAGTTTGCCTTAAATAAAAACTTTACCATTTTTAATAGAAAACTTGCAGCGGTATCTCTTGTAATCCACTTTCGTTCTGTTGCCACGATTACTGACATAACACCAAACCCCGTACCTCCTGTGGTTACGACTTCACTTCCATAATCGCTTTTATTACTTCTCTCCCGTGCCATGCCACTAACGGGATGCGCAAAATCCCAGAAGTATTTAAAAGTTTGTTTTTGAACCAGATTGAGCAACTCAGAATCAGAGAGATTTTTTTGTATGGCAAGTGTTTTGGCAGCAGAAATGTTATTAGTAGATTTTTTTTCCTTTTGAGAAAAAGAAACACAGAAAGTTAATAATAATGAGATAAGAATGTAATACTTTTTCATTAGCAAACAACCGGCTTTTAGGCCATAAAGATACAGGAAAACACACTCCTTTTGTTCCTTACAAAGGAGATGTAAATGGGTATAAAATATTTATTATACAACATAAATTTAAAGCCTAATTATATTGTATTTAAAACCTTAAAGCAACGAGGCTGTTTATTAAAAACTTCTCACATAATCTGCATTGAGTCTTAATAAAAATATTATTTAAGATAATCCCAATATGCAAAGAGAAATAATTAAATTGCTTTATAACGCCTGATAAAATATACACACTTCGCAAACAGGAACTGAACGTTTATTTGTTATATCGCTGCCACAAAATTTACTAAAGAGATTTCGTATTTATAAACTTTTAAAAAGTTTTAGGTTATGAAATTAATTCTGAATAAAAATTTATTACTGTTGTTCTTTTTTGCTTTGGCACTAAATGCATCAGCTCAAAAGTGACTGGGACCTAAGCAAAGATGAAAATGGAATTAAAGTTTATACACGGAAAACTGATTCATCTGATTTTAAATCTGTAAAAGTAGAAACTATTTTCACGGGAACCTGCGAAAAACTGGCCGGGATATTAATGGGAGTTGATAAAAATATAAAATGGGTATATAATACAAAAAGTCTTCATCCTATTAAACGATTTAATGATAACGAACTCATTTATTATGCTGAAACATCTTTACCATGGCCTATGAAAAATCGTGATCAGGCTATTCGAATTAACCTGTATCCGGATGCTGCAAATCATGCTTTAAAAATAATTACAACAGGAGAACCTAACGCTATTCCTGTAACAAAGGGAATTGTACGTGTGCCTTATTTTTTAGGAGTATGGAACGTAAAAGAAATAAATAACGGAAAAATTTCTATTGAATATTATTTAAATGTAGATCCGGGAGGCAGTGTCCCTGCATGGATATCTAATATGTTTGTAGCAAAAGGGCCTTACGAAACTTTCGTTAATTTATCCAAACTATTAAAAGAATAAAAGAATTAGGTATTTTAACCTCGAAGCGTTGCTATTTTTTTGAAACTGAAGGACTGCTGTTATCCTGGAAGAATTTAACAAGCAATGATAATACACTGCTTGCGCCTGCAACTATAGCAGCAAATTTTTGAAATGTTTCTTCCTGCGTAAAAAATATAAACAAAGCAATACCAAACAAAATAATTAATAAAGGAATTCTGAAGGATTGCCAGGTGGAATTTTGTTGAAATTTTTTTTGCATCTGGTAAATTTCGGGAGTGCCTTTTTTTTCCAAAACATAAGCCCTGAAACTTGCACTGAATAATTTTATTTCATCATCGTGGATGATAAATAGTCCTTTATCCAGCAGGCAATAAATCGGTTCAACATTTTTAAAATTTACAAGGCTATCTTTTGAAAAATCGAGTAAAAGATATTTTTCTTTTTCATTACATTTCTGCCAGATAAAATCATAAAACGTTTTTAATTTTTTATTGGTGTCAATCATATCCTTCTCCTGTTTATAAATAATTGCATTTGTATCGCCGGGAATATAGTAATCGTATTCATTTATTAATTTCTTTACATCATCATCAAATTCAGGGTAGGGTTTATCATATATTTTATAAAATTCAGGGAGAAATTGTTCAATTTTATTTTTATCATCTTTTTCATTTTCATCTGAATCAATATATTTTTTTAAAAAGATTTTTACTGCAAGAGAACGTAATAAAATGTATAAGCCACGGATAAGAAGTACAACGACAACCAGTAGCAGTAACGAAGGAATACTCAGGCCTACAAACTTATATCTCGAAGGAAATGTAGAAGTAATGTTCAAAGATTGTATTGAAGCATTATTTTTATTATCTCCCGGAATGTTAATTGGCAAAGCATATTTGAAAAATAATTTTTTATTGGTACGGGACCAATACCAGGTTTTATCAGAAGCACTGTCTTTTAATGCAGGAAATAATAAAGGATCGTAGTAATTATTACCGATATCATTTGCTATTGCAAAATAAAATTGTTCATAACTCCCCTGGCTTCTTACCGGTAACGGCTCATTTTCCAGGCTAAATGAATCGCTATAAATAGTATAAATGCCCGAATGGTATTGAAGCTTTTCAAAATAGTCAACAGGCAGGGTCAGGCTTTGCTGGCTTTTAATAAATTTGCTGACAGAAGAATTCCTCTTTTGTAAAGATTCTGCAAGATAGAGTTGTCCTTTTTTTACTGACTGAGTTATTTCCTGGTTATGCGCATACCATGTGTATAAGCCCGCAGGCAATACAGCAAGGCACAAAATTATTACAGTAGCCAATCCTGAATATTGTGATAAATATTTTTCTGATTTTGATAAAGAAAATATTTGTTTACGTGGATATAAATAAAAAATCCACATGGAGATATTGCATATTCCCTGGAAGATTAAGAACTGGTATTGTATGGGATAAGAAAAAAGAAGAGAATAAAAATATATCACCAAACTGCTTAACAATTGGAATTCAATCGCTCTCCTGGCTTTCTTTTTACTCCTTTCTATTATTGCGGTATCGTCTTCATTGCCCGATTTTTTTGTTGCATAACTGATTACAAAAAGGCTGGCTATTACATTAACCGGAGTTAATAAAACGAGTACGAGAATAACATAATTAGATATACTTAACAAACCGGATAGCGCCATGAATAATAATAGCAAAACAATATATCCTATCAAAAAGCGTGTGCTTATAACATAAAATTCACCTGATTCTTTTTTTGGTATAACCCACTTTAAAAATACCATGGGCGAATAAAGCATCGGGTTCACATAATAATGTTTCCTGATAAATACAATCCATATAATTAAGTAAATAAAAAAGGAGAAAAAACAGAATAAAAGTGCAAACGTAAAAATTCTCATTGCGATGGGAACTATATAACCCTTATCATAAAAAGTAATGAGAGAAAAAGGAATCTTTGAAAGGGGAATTATGTTTACCGCATTTGTTTTTCCGTAAAATCTAACTTCATTAAAGTAACCGGCTTGCCTGCTGCTGATGGCTTCTTTCACCTGCCTTGCCGGAAACATTTTTTCAATAATATTTTCCTGGAGATTCCGGTTCATATCAGAATGTAATTGCACCTTCCCTGAATCATTAATAATGCAGAAGCCAAAGCCAGGCGGTAAAATAGTTTGAGTAACTGAAGGCATTTGTACAGCGACCGCAACAATAAAGCCTTTTTTTAACCGGCTTTCTTTACTGATAATTATTCTGAATTTCCCATCTGCCCAGCTGTTTACCGGTTCGAATCCAAAAAAGGAACGTGAGCTGTCAGGCAATAGGTAAGCATTATTATTTTTAAATACTTTAAAATAATTTCTTGATGATACGTTAGTGAACAAAGCATCATCATTACTAACCTGTCCTTTAATTTTTTGCCCGCCTGAAGAATCAATCCAGAAAATGCGATCGAAATTATAATTGAGGGTGCTATCATTTTTATGCGTTTGAAAATAGCCGATGATCTTTGATGAAATATTAACTGTATCTGCATTTCGATTTGCCGGAAGCATCGAATCTTTATTACTATTTACAAAATTGTCCAATGCATCTAACTGGCCATAAGCATTCAAAATATCTTTAGTAAAGCTGCCATCAATTTGTTTTGATATTGTATCAAGATAGGACTTTGCTCTTATGTCTGCAGCCCACAATAACAATACCTGTATTAATATAAGTGTAACCAGCGCAGGGCCAACAATAAACGATACAGCGCTTAAAGTAATGTCAACAAGCTTTACAGTTTCATCATTGCCTATTAAATAAAATTTAATTATGGGCAGAAAAATAAGCAACAATAAAAACGCAATTATAATTGGGTAAATAAATGAAATGGGTATCTCATGCAAACGCGTATTATATACTTGTGCTTTTATAAAGCCGCAAAGAAAAACATCATCATTTCCAAAATGAAAAGGATAGGAAAACATTTTATAATCAACATCTTCAATCTTAATATCTTTTACACTTGCAAACAATGCGTTTGTATGCGGAAGCAAACTATCTAAAGGTATATTCGAAATCATACTCAATTCAGCGTCTTTATAAATGAGCCCGCTTTTTTTATCAACTAATAAGTAAGATTCAAACAGCTCCGTTTTCTGCGATTGAAACACAGGGTTTAAAATACTTTCGGCCGGTACAGAAATGAGTGATGCATTGGTGGCATTTTTAAATAAATAGGCAAGATTCTCATTTTCAATTTTAGTTGCCCTGAATTCATTTATTGTACTGTCATAACCATTAAAATAAGCGGAAGTATCAGCGCCGTTTTGAGCTGCAAGCGAATCCGGAAGAGAAAAAACTTTTCCTTCAATTCTATTTTTAATTAACAGACTCTGCAGTTCTTTTATTTGAGCGGATTTAATTTGATTTAACTGTGCAGAAGATTTATCAAAGTAATTTTTATATAAATTTTGATAGTCATTATTTCTTTCAAGGATACTTGCTTTAATATTTTGCAGAATTAGAAACCCGTTTTTATGTAAGTCAGCTTTATTTACAGGAATATAATAGAAATAGTAGCCAATAAAAAATACTGCTATAAGTATTATAACAGGAATTGAAAAAGTAAGACGGCTTTTAGGTATTAAATTAGAAACCTTCATTAAAAAAATTTATAAGCTATTGGGAACTCATTCGGGCTTTCATGGTAAGAGGATTTATAAAGCCCGCGAAGTACAAATAAATAATTTATTCGTAGTTTGAAAAATTAAATTAATATAAATAATTAATATTGGCAACAGGCTTACCATAAAATATTATTCTGTAGATTAAAATATTTTTCTATTTCCAAACTTCTCTCAACTAACGGAATGATTAATTAAAAATACAAATGAGTTTATACACCACTTAAAAACTTTACATAGTTATCTATTATTTACATAGATTAGGCAAATAAATCTGACTTTATTGATCACATGTTATAAATACTTTCATGAAAAAAATATCAATTATTATTTTTCTCTTTAGCTGCCACATTCTTTTGGCACAGAAACAACAACCTGTTCCTATTATTTTTGATACAGATATTGCGCCTGATTATGATGATGTGGGTGCCATGGCATTGCTCCATGCATTTGCAGACAAAGGCGAAGCGAAAATTCTTGCCACCATATCATGCAATGCTTTTGAAACAACAGCGCCAACACTTAGTGTGCTCAATACTTATTTTAACAGGCCCGGCATTCCAATAGGTATAACTAAAAATGCATTGCCAAATAAAGCCTGCTCCCAGCAATGGGCACAAGCCATTATTTTAAAATATCCGCATGCGCTGCAATCAAATGATGAAGCAATGGATGCTGTCAGGTTATACAGGAAAATATTGTCATTGCAACCTGATACAAGCGTAACTATTATTAGCGTTGGATTTTTTACCAATTTAGCAGGATTGTTAAATTCAACTGCAGATGAATATTCAAAACTCGACGGCATTACGCTGGTAAGAAAAAAAGTAAAGCGCCTGGTTTCTATGGCTGCAAGAATTGATAAAGACGGAGAAAGTGGTTACGAATTTAATGTAGCTACTGATGCGAAATCATCACAGAAAGTATTTGCAGACTGGCCAACGCCGATGATTATTAGCGGCTTTGAAATTGGTGAAAAAATATTAACGGGCATTCGTCTCATAAATAATAAATCGATACAGAACAGCCCTGTGAAAGATGCCTTTCAAATTGCATTAACGAAAGATAACAATACACTTGGCCGAAATAGTTGGGATGAAACTGCTGTGCTGGTCGCAGTACATGGCATTGAGCCCTGGTTCAGCTTTCGTAAATTAAATTTTGAAATAGAAGATGATGGCAAAGATGTAGTAGTGCCCGGTGAAAAATTTGCTTACCTAGCATTTAAACAAACACCGGAAGTAATAGGCGAAGTGATTGAGAATTTAATGATGCATCAGCCTCAAAAAAAATAAATTATTTACACCGCACCATTTTATATTTAATATTGTAATTGCGTTTAATCATTATGGTTAGTATAGCGCTATTAGATTGGGCAAGGCAATATGTATAGGTTGTAAGACGTATGCAGCAAGAAAATTCTCAGGGAAAGAAATTTTTATTTTTTATAAAAAAAATATAACTTTTAGAATATATCCGTTTCAAAAATGCAAAACAATTCACCGGAAATAAATAAATTCAAACAATTGCAGGAGGCTTTTCCAGCTCAATATAAATCTGTTTTTCCTGACAGGATGGCGAACAAAACGGTTGTCATCATTCCAAGCCTTACACTCGACCAGGAAATATTGGCAAAGGTAGACGGTGTTATTCATTACGAAGAACGCCTGCTTTGTTTGCTGATGTTGCTGCGAATGCCGAATACACATATTATATATGTAACTAGCATGCCGGTTGACGATATAATTATGGACTATTACCTTCACCTGCTGCCGGGTGTTACTAATTATCATGCACAACCCCGCTTAAAAACACTTAGTTGCTTTGATGCATCGGCTAAATCTCTTACTGAAAAAATCCTGGAACGTCCAAGACTAATAGAACGCATTCGCAAAAGTATTCCGCAAGATCACGTATCACATATTGCATGTTTCAATGTAACAGAAGCTGAGCGCTCTCTTGCAGTAAAACTTAACATGCCCATTTATGGCTGCGACCCGGACTTACTTTATCTCGGGACAAAAAATTTTAGCAGAAAAATATTTAAGGAATGTAACATCAATACGCCGCCGGGTTTTGAAGATTGTAATACAGAAGACGATGTGATAAGTTCTTTGTTCAACCTGAAAATGACATTTCCTGAACTTAATAAAGCTGTAGTAAAGCTTAATGACGGGTTTTCCGGTGAAGGCAATGCTGTCTTTTCTTATGAGGGAGCACCCACAAATGAGTATTTGCCACTATGGATAAAGGAGATACTTCCGCACCGTTTGCAAATTGTTGCAATGGACCTGGTATACGATAGCTTTATGGAAAAATTTCGCACGATGGGTGGAATCGTGGAAGCTTTTATTGATGGAGAGCAGAAAGTATTTCCATCCGTTCAATGTCTTATTAATCCATTGGGAGAAACGGAAATTGTTTCGACCCACGACCAGGTTATCGGAGGTGAAAAAGGGCATGTCTTTCTTGGAGCTCATTTTCCTGCGAACAGGGAATATGCTGTAACCATTGCTGAATTTGGAAAGAGGATTACTGAAAAATTAAAAGCATATGGCGTATTGGGAAGATTTTCTGTTGATTTTATTTCAGTAAAAGAAAATAATGAATGGAAACATTTTGCAATAGAAATAAATTTAAGAAAGGGTGGCACTACACATCCGTATCTGATGCTACAGTATTTAACAGACGGAAATTATGACGCCTCCAATGCAACTTACCTTACAGCAAACGGACAACCGCGATATTATTTTTTTTCCGACAACTTACGGAGCAAAAATTATAAAGGTCTTACACCGCATGATCTTATTGAAATTACCACTGCCAACAATCTATTATATGACGGCAGCATTCAGCAAGGTGTAATGTTTCACATGATAGGCGCTTTATCGCAATATGGCAAACTTGGTATTTTGTGTATAGGCGACACGCCTAAAAAAACGATGGAATTATATAATAAGACAAAGGAAGTTTTAGATAAAGAAAACCCCGAAAATGACGCACCGTCTTAATCCATAAAATTTCTTATACATCATAACGGGAAATAATACTCGCACTTCGGTTTATAAATTCGGGCTCTGAAATCCCAGTTGCTTCATACCTCTTTTTATTTCCGGGCAGCTCATAAATAAATTCCAGAGTAAACCGCTGCGATAATTCTCTATCATTACAATTTGCGGTCCCTGGTCAATTGCCAAAAATGAGTCCGCAAACCAAAGATCTTTAAGATTGAAAGCATCCACAAAACCATATTGTTTCCATAATTTATCGCCCAAAGTATAATAGAAAAATTTTAAGGCATTCATCGATTGCACCGGCGTATAAGGCAACGACGATATAGCCGCGGAAGGTGTTACAACACCATCATCATTTGTGGGAGAATGAGCATTATAACCCGATAGGTTATCATCACTTGCTGTAAGTCCCCAGATGGCTGAACTGTAGCCATAGAAATTACCAGGATTAGCCACACAGTAATTATAATTGATCAAACTATGATTGCTATTCTGCGTAAAATAATTTGCATACGCATCAGTAAGATCATGAGGATTAATTCCTAAAAAAGAATAATGGGAAAAGAATAAAGGACCGCCAAGATTAGGGCCAAGTGGTAACTGTACTCCATAATATGTATTCCCGTTTTTTATGCCACCATTTAAAGCCCATCCATTATCATACACAATCTTTGGAATAGAATCTGTATTGGAAGAAGCTGCCAGTGCATATACAATTAATGCTTCATCCCATCCGGAAATTTGTTGATTGATTTGGAAATTATAATTTGGGCTCCAGTGCCAGAATAATGCATCCTGGCTATTTTGCCGGTACCAATTCCATTCAATTCCATTCCATAATATATTTATGTTTGTACGAAGTGAAACTTCATTGGCATCTGCCGTATTAAAATATTGGCGTGCACATAATAAGCCCTCCATGAGTAAAGAGGTTTCAACAAGGTCGCCCCCATCATCATATTGACTGAAAGGAACTGTTGCACCCGTTGCACCATTTATCCAATGGGAAAATGCGCCGTGATAACGTGTACACTTATCCGTTAGGAAGTTTACTATCGTATTGATTCTTTGCAAACCTTCCGCCCTTGTAATAAAATTTCTATTGATTGCTGCGATAATACTCATAACACCAAAGCCCGTACCTCCCGTAGTTACAATATCGTCAGAAGTATTTCGCTCCCTTGCCATACCGGAAACAGGATGACCAAAATCCCAGAAATATTTAAAGGTTTGCTGTTGTATTAAAGTAAGCAATGCAGTATCTGATATTCCGGGAAATTTATCAGAAGAATCAATTTGAGTTACGAAACTCAAAGCTGCAGGACTTTTTAAACTACCGCCTTCTTTTGATTTTAAAGCCGTTGATACGGTTACAATATATTTTGTAAGATATTTTAAAGCTGATGGCTGAACAATAACATTACTATCTCCTGACGAATAAGTTGTATTAAAAGAAACAGAAGTGCCTGCTGCATCAGCAAAGGAAAGACTATTATTAACAGAGGCCTGATCAACAGGTGCTGAAAAAGAAAATTTAATTACAGGTATTGTATTGATATTATAATTCATGGACGTTTCCTGCTTCCCATTTATTGTAATTAGTGTTGAACTAAATGATACAGGAGGAATTGGTGGGGTATCAGATGATTTTTTCCCGCAACTGCACAGTAGCCCGCTTAAGAGCATAAACATGTTAAGCAACTGAATTAACCTTTTGCTTTCCGGAAAAAAATAGTGGGTTCCTTTCATGATTATTTTTACTTAGATCAACATCAAAGAGAGAAAATGCGAAACAGTAACACTTTTTGAAGATATAATTCAGAAGTTTATTAGTAGTAATTTTATAAAGTAAAGATAAAGGTTATTTATCCGGCTGATACAGCTTTTACAGCTTATGTATTTTAAGATTAGCTTGCGTTCACATTGATAATCACAAAAATTTCCATGGAAAGATTTATAAAATTCAGGAGATCGGGAATCGTTATAACTCTTATCATTTCCTCATTTTTCTTATTGATTCAATGTATTAATAATGGAGAAAAAAAGATTAAAGAAAAAGATAAAAGCCCAATAATATCTGATGAACGAAAAGTTAATTTTAAGCAATTTGCAGGGCAAGCTACCTGCATCAAATGCCATAAAAATATTTATGAAAGCTTTGTTCATACCAGTCATTTTCTAACGTCGCAACCTGCCTCAGAAAAATACATAAAAGGAAGTTTTGAAAAAGGAAAAAATATCTTTCCTTTTAACGATCATCTTTTTGTAAGCATGGAAAAAAGAGACAGTGGATTATACCAGGTTGCTCATTTAAGAGACGTAGAAAAGGTTACCAAGCGCTTCGATATAGTTACGGGTTCGGGTGCAAAGGGACAGACTTATTTAACATGGTACAAAAATGAACTTTTTCAATTACCAATTTCGTATTTAACCGCTGCAAATGAATGGGCTAACAGCCCGGGTTATGACCCTCAAAAAGTAATTTATAACAGGCCGGTTACCTCACGGTGTCTCGAGTGTCACAGTACCTATGTTAATGTAATATCGCCGGCTGGCAAGGAACCTGAAGAATATGATCGCGATCAAATTTTATATGGTGTAGAATGTGAAAAGTGTCACGGCCCCGGTGCCAGGCATGTTGAATATGAAAGCCAAAATCCTGCAGACCCAATTGGGAAATATATTATTAATCCATCTAAGTTTACAAGGCAGCAAAGCCTCGATTTATGTGCTTTATGCCATGGCGGAAGATTGCAAAAAACAAAACCTTCGTTTGAATTTATTGCCGGAGATACCTTATCCAATTATTTTGTGAAAAGTACTGCTGGCCCTGCCACGAAAGAAATTGATGTGCATGGCAATCAATACGGATTGCTGGAAGAAAGCAAATGTTTCAGAATGAGTTCATCAATGACTTGCGTTACATGCCACAATACCCACGAAAATGAAAGAGGTGAAGAAGCATTATTCTCTCAAAGATGCATGACCTGCCACAATAAACAACATAGGACTTTTTGCAAAATCGATCCATCAACTGTTGTATCTATCAATTCAAACTGTATCGATTGCCACATGCCTAAACAACCATCGATGTCTGTAGCCCTTTTACTTCCAGACAATCTTTTCCCTACCCCTGCAATGATACATACGCATATGATAAAAGTTTACCCCGAAGAGGTGAAGAAGTTTATGAAGAAAAAGCAAAACTAATTTGAGTTGAAACCTTAAAGCATTTTAATCTTTTAATATTTTTTACCTAATAAGCAATGTTGATCCTTTTAAAGAAATCCTTTTGCCAGATGCATCATTATAATTTAATGTCCAAACATATACATCACCTGGCATAGCTTCTCCGTTTTTGGTTCCATCCCATTTCTTTGTCCAGTCAGTTGTTTTAAAAACCAGTTGTCCATAACGGTTATAAACGCTGAACTGAAGATCTGTTGCCTTGTAGGCATTCAATGGATAAAGATAATCATTCAGGCCATCGCCATTTGGCGTAAATGCATTTGGTACCGCGATATAACAATTGTTCTCCACTTTTAATATATGAGAGGCTGTATCGGCACAACCTGCACTGTCCGCCACAATTAATTGAACAGTATAACCTGTTGCATTGGTTTCAATAAAATAATTTTCTATCGGCGGATTTTGCTCGATACTTTTCATGCCATTTCCAAAATCCCAATTCCATGATGCAATTTGCCCTAAGCTAATATCTTTGAATGAAGCACTGTCCGAAGGACGACAAAGAAATTCAGGACTAACGATCTGAGCTTTTACCGGAATCTTATTTTTCACTATCACCGCAACGCCTGCTGTGTCACTGCAACCCGATTGATCATAAACAGTAACAACATAACGGGTAGTTTGTGAAGGAATGGCGATAGGATTGAAAATATTGGGTGCACTTAAATTGTTTACCGGATCCCATTCATATTTTATTCCTTTACTGGCGTTTAACTTTACAGATTCACCAGAGCATATTGCTGTATCAATTGGCGTAGCGTAAACATCAGTGCCTTTAACAACGATGTTTGTGCTGTCAGCTTTTGAACATCCGCTTTGCGAAAATATCTGGACATAATAAGTGCCGCTATCTGCAAGTCTAGATTGATAAATATGTGGAAAAGGGCTATCATCATAAAATCCGTTTGGTCCTGTCCATACATAACCGGCCTCGTCGCCATTCACATTAAATTTAATATCGTGTCCTGAACAAACGGGAGAGTTAGTAATTATGGTATATCCCGAAGGAAGCCCATCTACATTGACTTCTATATTGCCTGAAAATACCCTGCATGCCGGATTCGCAATTAAGGAAGCGTCACCGCCTGATAATCTGAAAAAAAATGTATCGGGAACTGAAAAAGTTCTTGTATAAATGCTCGCTGTTGCGCCGGGAATATCACCCCACGTTCTGCCGCTATCTGTACTCTGTTGCCATTGCAAGGCAGGATTTGCATAAAAAGGATCCATAGATCCCGACATCGAAATCGCTTCATTATTCTGAAAACATACACTTTTAATTAAGGTTGCAGGCTCATTTTTAAATTGAACGGCAACCTGCGGTCCTATTGTTGTGACAGCGATATCATCAAGGGCGAACGCATCAGCACAATCTATATACGACCTTATTAAAATAACTTTTATAACAACCCTTTTTACGTTGGAGGTTATAGTAAAGTCTACACTGTATCCACCTGCCCTCCACCATGGAGGATTGTTATATGGCGGTTTATCATAAAAAGATGGAACTGCAAAATCGCCGCTGGTTATAATTGTACCGTCATCAGCTTCAACCTGAAGCCGAAAGAGAGGCGAATTCTGAAACGAAGGGCAGAAACTCTGTTTAATAAGATTTAATATCGCTGCCGAAAATTCATATGTTTGCCCCACACAAAGACTTTTATTTATAGTATCCTGGTAAACAATTCGGGAGGGAAAATGTGTATCGGTTTTAAAAATCATCCCCATTCCTAACCCTGCTCCATAAGGTGTATGATCTGTTTCAATGGTTATCCAACTATCAGTAAAACAATTTTTCGTATTAACATGTCTCGCCACCGTATAATAGCCTGCTAGAGGGCATAAATCTGTCGTGAATTTAAAATCTGTTCTGTCAACGGCAAGAGGTTGACCGATGGTAGCGGGATCTTCATTTCCCTGGCCAAAATCATAATAATATACCGCGCCTGCATAAGGGTTCGGCGCTAATTGCGCTCCTGCTTTCCCAACCAGGAAGAAGGATAAAATCAGTAATGCAATTTTTTCAGGCATTTTTAATTTAAGGCAAATTAAAAATTATACATAGCTTCCGGAATTCGTTTTATTTATCAGGACTTAGTATAACAAGAACTAAATTGAAACATAATTTTTCTGATAGAAAAAGATGCATTAACCACTAGTATTAATTTAATTTGTAAAAAAGTAAACTGTCATTATTTCTCGCAATTACTAAAACTTTTTTTTCCCCCACTGTATTTAACCATTTGGCATCCCGCATTTCACCATTAGCTTCGGGTAAAATGGAAATATGATTAAACAAAGCACCTTTCTTATTGTACGAAAATAATGTTGGAAAAAGTGCGTCGTATCGTCCTTCATAAGGAAGTACTCCATAAAAATTTCCTGCAGCTAAATAGTCAGCCTGGTTGTCCGCGGGGACATAGACAAAAGAAAACATTGGCGCAAGTTGTAATTCATCAGGCAAATCCATTCTTTTAAAATTTCCTTTACCATCATTTATAAAGCACGCAGAGCCTAATGTTTCCGCTTTCAGTTCAGTATAATCTTTAAACAAATCATAGAACATATACTGCACTGTTTTGCCCGCAACTTCACTATAGGTTAAATAATACTTTTTTCAGCACAGGCATATCTTTTTCCAACTCATCTTTTGCTAAAAAAGTATATTCCTGTCCATCAATTGTATAACACAAAAGTTGTTCAATATTTCCATTGTTATCAAAATCTTTTACATATAATTTTAATGGCCCAGTCCTTACCGGCCCACAATTTTGAATTATGTCCCCAGTTGCCGGCAAGAATATCCGTATACCATCGCCGTTAATGTCAGTTACAACAACGGTTCTGCCATAAGGCCTGTTGAATTCGGAACATCTTTTTCAACAAATTTGCCATGATGTTCATGAAAATTTTTACCCCCATCCATTCGCCTGCTACAATCAAATCCGGCCAGCCGTCATGATTGATGTCAGCAAATCTTGCGGATAGTTACAGTACCATATTCCACAGTTTTATTTGCTGATTTGCTGCATGTAAAATTTCCTTTACCGTCATTTAAAAACAAATAAGAGATCTGTTGGCAATCCATATTTTTTCTGATCAGCCAAATGCCCGATAAAAACATCTGAATCACCATCATGGTCAACATCTGCCACCGCAATGCACGATTTATCCCAAAATTGCTGCTGAAAGGCGTCTGAAGAAAAATTAAAATGGCCTTTACCATCATTAATATATAACCTGTCAAGATTAGCTATTGCATTTATTGGTATCTGGTTTCCGCCTCCAACAACCCACAAGTCAGGGTATCCGTCACCGTTAGCATCAAAGAAAACAGCATCAACGTCCTCGCAACCTATAAAGTTTTTAAACAAAGCCGTATCACTACGTTTGAAACTTCCATCACGTTGCTGAATCATTAACGCACCCGCCTGGCCACGGGCGCCGCACACATAAAAGTCATCTAATCCATCCTTATTTATATCGGCAACAGCAATCTTTGGGCCCCGTGTGCTTTCTTTATGGGGGATTAAAGGCTGAACGGAAAAATCATCAAAGTTGTCTTCCACATGTTTCCAGTCACATTTAACCTGACTGGAAATATTCACCAATGTTTTGTTTGGACGGGGGAAACAAAACATTGTAATCAAAATTATTGAGTGCATTTTTTTGGTAGATGGTTATTGGTTTATTGCCTGAATATTTTTGATTACCTCGTATTTTTGGTTCGGCCAAACTATCAAAATGCTGTCAATAGTTTTAACAGTATCTAACCCAAAATGCAACCGCGGGTCAGAAGACGATTGAAAGCCTCTTGTGAGCATCAATTCCTGGTATTGCATCTGTGGTGTATCTGATTTATTTTTTGTGAATAAATAGACTTTGGTTCCTATCCCAAATTTGTTATAACCATCACCTTTTAAAGTAATGGTGAGATAGTTTTTATTTTTTGTGTTGTTCTTAAAAATAAACGCATCAGAGTTTAGAGAATTAACAATCAAATCCAGGTTGCCATCATTGTTTAAATCGGCATAAGCTGCACCATTGTAAAATCCTTTCTTATCACTGATGCCCCAGTCTTTCCCGACATCCTGAAAATTTCCTTTGCCGTTACCCTGAAACATGAAGCAATAAGAACTTCCTTCAGGCATTTTATCAACCGTCATCTCATCGTATTGCCCGGAATGTATTTCTGTTTACTTTAGAAGCAAGGTCTGACACAAAACGCACATAGTCCAAATCTACAGGCCGCTTCACAATTCCGCTTGAAATGAACAAATCTTTATTACCATCGTTATCGAAATCTGCAAACAACGGACTCCAACTCCAATCGGTGGCAGACACACCCGCCATTAATGCGATGTCGCTAAAACTTTTGCCATCGCCATTATTGCGCTGCAAACAATTTCTCGAAACCTGGTTTTGAAAGCCATGCTGTAAAATTTTAAAATTGTAAATATCCTCGTGCTCATCGCTTCCATAGGTTTTCATTATTTTTTCGTCGGGTGGCAGCATGTCGACGGTAACGACATCCGGCTGCCCGTCGTTATTGTAATCTCCAATATCGTTGCCCATGCTAAACCTTGAGTAATGCCCAAAATGTTTGGCGCCGCTTTCTGTAAATGTTCCATTGCCATTGTTAATATAGTAGTAATCATTTTCGTGAAAATCATTGCCGATATAAATATCGTCCCATCCGTCATTGTTTAAATCTGCAACTGAAATACCAAGGCCATAGCCCAAACTACTTTGATAAATACCCGTCTGTGATGATACATCCGTAAATTTACCGGTTGTGCTGATATCATTTCGGTAAAGACGGTCACCTGCATTCGGGTCAAATTTTCTTCGGTTACTTGTATCAACAATGTTTGCATTCGGATGATGTGATTGATTCAAAATAAAACAATCAAGGTCGCCATCGTGGTCGTAATCAAAGAAAACTGCCTGGGTAGAATAGGCTGATAAGGCCAGTCCATATTTTTCCGCACTCTCGGTAAAAGTTCCATTGCCATTATTAATAAAAAGTTCATTGCGGCCATGTAAATTATGCTCTCCCTGAACAGAGCAAACGTATATATCCAGCAAGCCATCCCCATTCACGTCAGCCATCGTTGCGCCGGTGCACCAGTCGGAAGTGCCTGCTACTCCCGCTTTTTCCGTAATGTCTTCAAACTCAAAATTGCCTTTGTTTAAATAAAGCTTATTGTTGCCTTTGCTGTTTGCTGTAAAATAAATATCCGGCAAGCCATCGTTATTAATATCGCCAACGGCAACACCTCCACCATTGTAATAATATAAATAATAGAGAATGCCAAATGCCTCTCTTTTTTTCAATTCATTCTTAAAATGAATATTTGTTTTTGAGGATGAAAGCCGGATAAACACTTTATCAGGCTGCTGGCAGGATTCAATAAAAAAAACAAAAGCTGATAAGCAAATAATTAAACTTAATTTATTCAACACAATTTATTTTAGTCTCTGTATAAATCTTATTATATAGGGTGTTTGCAATATTGGCCATATCAAAAATAAAATAATACCTGAAAATAATTACCGGTCGCCGGGTTTGCATTATTTTTTAAACTAAAAAAACGTCTAACCAATTGCGAATAATTTTATCACAAATTGAGGAGTTACGATGCAATGGCTTTTATAAAGATAAAAAACCCTCATCAGGTTATTGATGAAGGTTTACTATTTTTTTGTAAATAAATACTATTGCTTATTGTTATATAAGCCGCTCACATCTGATGCAGACAATGCTGTATTATACAACCTAACCTGGTCGATGCCTCCCGGCCAACCCGACATCCATCCGTTATCAGACCACGAGCCACCTATTCCTAACATCTCCTGAAACCCACCAACAACAAATCCCGAAACATTTTGATCGAAAGCAATGGTTTCATTGGTTTTTTGGTCAAACTGTACTCCATCTCTATATAAAGTCCCGGTTTTAGCGGAAGCATCATAGACAAAAGCCAAGTGATGCCAGTTACCATCATACATCTTGGGTAAACGCTGATCATTTGCATATTGAAAATCCCAATTATCGCCTGTGCCATTAGCGAAATGGAATTTTAAGATCATTGAGTCCGATGTACTGGTTTCATGGTCAACAAAAACGCATACATTGCTCCAGAAATTAGTGGTACTGGGCAAACTCATAACACCATCTGCATTTACGTGATCCTTTTGATCCAAGGTAGCTTTTATCCAAAATGAGATAGTAAAGTTTGTTGACTTACCAAAATCGTTAGCGTCGACATAGTGAATAAACGCAGAAGAACTTCCCACAAAAGCAGTTCCAGTTACCCCACTGCTATAACTAATCGAAGGGTCAGGGAAAAAGCTTGGATAAGAAGATATACTGTCCTTGAAGCGGATATTTATTTGCTGATCTTCCACAGTAGTTGAGTCGAAGCTCAGAAAAAATCTTAAAGGTGTACTTGGGATTACCGGGTTATCAGTGGGATAATCACTCGGTAATGCCGGTCTTTCCAACTTGTCGCAGCTAACCATAGCCAATACTATGATTAAACCAATAAGAGGAATTTGAATTTTTTTCATATTATTCTAATTATTTTTATTTTAATAATTTGGATTTTGTTTTAAAACACCGCCTGATATGTCAATAGCAGGTTGTGGAATTGGATAATACTGGTTACGAGCCGTATAACCTAAAGAGCCTAAAGCCGAGATAGCATCACCCCATCTAACTAAATCATAAAAACGATATCCTTCCATTGCAAATTCCCAGCGACGTTCATTTTTAATAGCAGTGCGCATTTGGGATTGGCTTGTATAATGAATTGTTGGAAGAACGGTACGTCCTGCACCAAGGTTGCCACTTGCCCTGTCCCTTATCAGCTCAAGATTGGCAACTGCTGTAGCTGTATCTCCGGTTTCATTAGCAGCCTCTGCCAGCATCAATATTACATCGGCATATCTCAAAATCCTGTGATCAATCCAGGGAGCAGCGCCACTACCATTTATGAATCCTGTAAAGGCACGCATTGCGGGATCATTACCGGTATATAATTTCTTATTCCAGTATTTCTCTGCTAAACCTGCTGAGCCCAATGGATCGGTATAAAGGGGTAAGGTAGCACCCCACCCTCCTGTTGCCGTTCCACCATCAAATTGTCCGGAATATAAAATGGTCATCGATTTTCTTGGGTCGGTATTATCCCAGGCATCCACTAAAACCTGCGTGGGCGCATTCCATCCCCAACCAAGATTCCATTCTACGGGAGCTCCATCTTGCCTCACTTGCTGAGACGTTCCCCATCCATCCTGGCCTTGATTTTGTGTAGAAACAGCCTGCCCATTTGGCCCCACATATGCATTCATTTCAAAAATTGATTCCTTGCTGTTTTTACCCGCCCCATTAACTCCATCCTTCCATATATCGGGAAAGTTAGGCAGAAGTGAATATTGCCCGGAATTGATGACCATATTACAAAGAGTAACCACCTTACCCCAGTTTTGACGCATTAAATAGGCTCTGTGCCCACAAGGTATTGGCCGCTCCCTGCGTAAGCCTTCCCAACATTTTTCCGCCATTACCATATTCGGCTGCATCCAGCGGTAGCCACATAGATGCGGTATCCAGGTCTCCGTCGATCTGGGCATAAATAGCATCTACACTGGCTTTAGGCTGAATACCATCCGAAGGATTTACATAATAGTAATTAACCAGGGGAACTTCACCATAAGCTTTTACCAGGTTGAAAAAAGAGTAGGCCCTGAAAAAGTGGGCTTCTCCAAGTTGACGCAAAGTTGCCGGATCAGTTGCTTTTAAAGAATCTCCGAAATAAATTTCTGTGTTAGCCAAATTAATCATATAAAAATTGTCATTCCAATATGTATCGGTGGCCCAGTCATCTTTGGTGTACTGGAAAGTTTCGAACTCTGCAATAACCTCCTTGCCATCATTAGCATCACTACCCTTTGACGCATCATCATCACGAATACTGTTAAAATCTATCCACGGCAGTGAGGAAAAACCAGCGTAAGTCCTTAAAGTATTATACATGACCTAAACTTTGAGCTTCTAAGGCTCCCTGCTCCTTTTGCACATCTTCTAATGTTGCAGTAAGCGGTTGCCTGTCCAGAAATTTTTTGCAACCTCCTAAAATAGCTACCAACATAACCGATGTAGTAATCAATAATATTTTTTTTATCTTTTTCATATCAGTAAATTATTTTTTTTAAAAAGTTACATTTACGCCCAGACTTGTTATACGAGGTAATGCATTGTTGGAATTTCCATAATCCACTCCAAAACTCGTAGCGTCTCCTCCAAACTCAGGCGAGTAACCACTATTACTTTTCCATGTTTTAGGGTCCTGAACATTTGCAAAAATCCTTAAATTCTTTATTGAAGCTTTCGACAACCCCCCTTTAACATTAAAGTTATACCCTAACTGGATATTACGTATCCTGAAATAACTGCCATCCTCAATACTATAAGTTGAACCCTGGTAGTTATATCTTTCTCCCGAATTAATTTGAGGTACCCAGTTAGAGGTACCGGGACCGTGCCAACGGCCATTTTGAAATGCTGCATAGTTCACAAATGAATATGGCGATTCCAGGGCGGCCCATGTACGGAACACCTGGTTACCGTAAACACCGCCGGCATCAATACCCAAATCAAAATTTTTATAGCTCAAATTAACAGAACCACCATAATAAAATTGGGGAGAAGGATTTCCAATTTTGGTTCTGTCGTTAGGATCAATTATTCCATCAGGTTTGCCATTTGGCCCGTATGTGTCTTTGAATTTAAAGTCGCCCGGGCCATATTTGCCAATGCTGGAAGCGTTCGGGGAAGACAATACGTCCGCATTAGACTGGTAAAGCCCAGCCACTTGATACCCGTAAAAATAACCAATAGGTTCCCCTGGCTCAGTATAGCTTGCCTGTTGTCCATTGTTTTGACTCGTACGAATAATTTTTCCACCGGCTAATAAGGGACTCAGTGAAATCACTTCGTTTTTAAGGAAAGTAATATTGCCATTCAATCTCAGGGTAAAATCGTGGTTAATATTTTGAGTCCAGGAAGCGGTAAATTCTTCGCCCCAGTTTCTAAGAGTACCGGCATTGGTTACACCATTCTTAATACCCAAAGCTGCGTTGTTAATAACAGTCATCAGATCCTTGGTGTTCTTATTAAAATAATTGAATTCAAAATGTAACCTGTTATTGAATGCATTAAGTTCAATTCCTATCTCCTGTGCTTCTACTGTTTCCCAATGCAGATTAGGATCTGGCTTAAAAGCCGCCTGCGCTGCACTAAATAAATAATCACCAAAAGGAGTAACGGAACCGGTTGCTAAAACAGGGAAAAAGAGATAGGGGTTTGCCTCGCCGGTATTTGGATCATAAGCGCTTTGATTACCTAATACTCCAACTGAACCTTTTATTTTAACGTAATTAAATAATTTTTGATTTTCCATGAACTTCTCATTGGTCAATTCCCATCCACCACCAACAGCCCAAAAATTCTGGTAACGATGAGAATTTGAAATTTGAGAAGAACCATCATCTCTGTAAGAAAGTGTCAGGTAATACTTATGATTATAATTATATAATATCCTGCCTAAATAAGAAACGGTAGCATTTTCATATTGGTTAGACTTAGATGTTGTTGTAGTGGGATCTTCAAAACCTGAGGTAATATACCAGAATCTTTTATCGTTTGGAATAGGACCAAAAGTTCCCTGGTAAGCATTAGAAGTCACAGCAAAACTACCGAGGTAGCGTGTTGTAAAGCCACCAATAGCAGTTACGCTATGTTTACCGTAATAATGTTTGAAAGTAAGTACATAATCCTGCTGAAACTGCCGGATGGTAGTTGTAATGTCCTGAACACTCGTGGTTGGGTTTTGAACTTGCACTGCATTAGTTACAGGATTGAATGCATAGTATGTGGGAGTGTATTTTCTATTATCCTCAGTGCTTATGTCCCCATAAAATGTGGATCTAAAGGAGAAATTTTTCAGAAAATTGATTTCTGCAAAAGCACTACCTACGTACCTGTAAGTGTAATCAATAGTTTTATTCCATTCGTTTTCTAATTTAAGTAACGGGTTCACAACGCCAGACAACTGAAGCGAAGGAGCTAACGGGTAAACATCTTGATTGATAGTAGCAGAACCATAAAGATCAGTCACTGCCATGGAAGTGGGGCTTGAAGACAATAAAGGAATAACCTGCCGTGCATCGCTTAATACATCGTTATTATCATACCCATAGGGATTATGCGTTCTGCTGGCAATTAAATTGGCGCCTACCCGGATGTTTTTATTTATTCTTAACTCATCATTCAGGTTGATGTTCATTCTATCAAATTGGATGTGTTTCACAATTCCCTCGTCTTTCGTATAGCCCAAACCAAAATTGAAGTTGTTCTTTTCAGAACTGCTCGATACGCTTAAGATTAGCTGTTTGGAAATTAGCTTCCCTTGTAACAGCGTCAATCCAATTAGTATTAGAATTTAAGCCCGTGTAATTAGGTGCGGTTGTGATACCCGTATTTGCTAACTCTTCAGCATACAAAGTTTTAAAAGTGGTTGCGTCTGCAAATTTGGGCGCATCTACCAGCTTTTTCCATCCCTGTGTAACATTGAAATTAATAGTTGTTTGTCCTGATTTTGCTCTTTTTGTTGTTATGGCAATAACGCCTGTGGCGCCTTTAACCCCAAAAATAGCAAGAGAAGAAGGGTCTTTTAGAATTTCAATAGATTCAATATCATTAGGATTTAAATAATCGATATTGTCATTAAAAATACCATCTACTACATATAAAGGATGCACCTGGCCAATACTTGTTGTACCACGAATACGTATGTCCGGCTGAGATCCCGGAGTTCCATCGTTTACAACGTACAATCCGGCTACTTTACTTTGTAGGGAAGCAACAGGGTTGGTATTAGGTTTATCCGCCACTTCCTTACCGGAAATTTTCACAATAGAACCGGTAAGGTCCCGTTTGTTGGCAGTGCCGTAACCAATCACAACAACCTGTTCAAGTTCTTTTGCCGCAGCGGCATTTAATGTTACATCAACATTTGATCGCCCGCCTAAGGCAATGGTCTGGCTTACATATCCTAATGAAGATATTACTAACGATGCATCTGGTTTCGTAACGCTCAAAGAAAAATTACCGGAGGCATCGGTTGCGGTACCTGCCTTAGCCCCTTTTTCCAGCACAGAAACGCCTGCTATTGGCGATCCATCACTACCGGTTATTTTACCGGTGACTGTTTTTGCCTGGGCAAAAACAAGTGAAGGCATAAAAAAAGCTACAATAAAAACAACGGGTAAAAAATAATTTATAATTTTCTTACCTCGAGTCAGGGATTTGATACTCATATTTGCAATCAATAAAGTGGTTAAAAAATTCGTAAGGCATACTGAAAGAGAGCAGTATGTATTATGGACACATAAAAGTATGATTTTGATGCATACAATTAACATTTTCTTAAAAAAATATTTTTTTATCCAAAGACAATGATATTTTATCCTCGTGGGTAAAACCCCTTAATATATTCGACGTCCGACAATTTTGAACGAATGTAAGGCGGGCAATTATGCATTTTAATTTAGGAAACTTATTATCAGTGTAATTCAATTGTTCTTATTTGACCTGAATTATTTTTTATGACAACACTTTTCATATCCGGACTGGTAATTAAAAATCTTGAGGATTGGGATAAAAAAGAAGAACCATAATAAAATTCCTGCTTTTGAATGCTGCCATTTTTATACGTAATGATAGCATTTATGTCATCAGGAATTATTAGAATATGACTCACTTTTCTTCTAAGTTTAAATACTTTCAGTGCATCTTTATTTTGACTGGCTGCTACCAGAAATCTCCTTTGCTATCTAAGAATTTAACCAATGCTTTACCATTTCCCGGAATATAAATTCCACTTTGCAAAATTGACATGGGTTTAAAATTTCCTTTTCCATCACCTTTTAATACAAAGCCATTTAAAGCATCATATCTGCCCGTTGAAACTTCAGTTCCATAATCATTTCCATTCATCACCACATCAAGATTACCGTCTCCATCAAAATCATCAACAATCATTCCATTTAATACAGAAACCTGTGCCTGCTTTGGGAAGCGGAATTATTGTAAATTTTCCGTTTCCATCATTTCTAAGATAAGCTGATTGAAGATAATTAGCTTTCAACCTTAATGCGCCCTTTCTTTGTTCAGGAGTAAAACATCATCCATTGTGGCAGTTGCAAACGATTTATAATTTGGAAATTTTTTCTTTAATACAATCATTTGCTTAATCATATCATCCCTGTGAAAAGAGGAAATTCTTTCTTTACTCCACTTTTATCTGGAAAAAAAACTGATGTAATGGCATCATAATTTCCGTTATTATCAAAATCTTTTGCGGTTATATATAAAGGGAGCGAATCGCTCGCTTTAAGGATAGTATTTAAACCGAGATTGCCAACTATATAATCCATTCTGCCTGTATGTCGGAAATCGCCTGCAACAATTGTATTCCACCAGCCTGATTTATTGCCTGCACCTGTTGTTGCGGTAACATTTTTAAATTTACCGTTTTCATTCTTTAAAAATGTTACAGGCATCCATTCACCTGCAAGAATTAAATCCGTTTGCCCGTCATTATCAAAATCGGTAAACAAAGCATCGCAAACCAATCCTATATTTTTCAATTCCGGCGCTACTTCGTCTGTAACATCTGTAAATTTTACTATCCCATCTTTGGTATCATTTCTTAAAATGAAACTACTTACAGGTTTTGGATAATTCCACGGATCAACACGGCCTGATACAAACAAATCCAGTTTCCCGTCTTTATTATAATCAAATGCCCGTACACAAAGCTTGCTTGTAAAATTTTTCGGCAATGCGGCAATGTCTGGTTTAAAAATTTCCTTTCCATCATTTATATAAAACCTGTCCTGGTAATACTTTGAGTTAGGTTCATTTTGATATCCGCCCCTCGAAATATAAACATCCTGCTTCCCGTCTCCATTAGCATCAAACATTAAGTATTCCTTCATCCTTGGACTTATCAGTATAATCAATTTCAGAAGTATCTAATTTTTGCTGAATAAATTTCCCATCTGTCTGCTGCAAAAAAATCTGGGCATGATTAAATGTGTTACCGCCAACTACCATATCATCTAAGCCATTGCCATCAATATCGCCGATTGCAATTGCAGGGCAATATTGCGAAAACTTATGAGGTAATAATTTCTGGATATTAAAATCAATGAAATTATCAATATCCTTATGCTTAAAATTGATGCCGTCTAAACCAGTAACTTTAGTAAACAAACTGGTAGTATCAACTATTGGTTGTTGAAAGAATAATCTTTCAGTGCATTCCTAATATCTACTGTTACAACCTGGTTTGCTTTTACATTTTTTAAAATTTGTTTTTTACCGTTATCCCATTGTATAACAACAGAATCAACGATTGTTATTTTACCTAATCCAAAATGTGCTGTATCCTCGTCTGTAGAAATATACCCGCGGTAAGGATTATTGTCATACACCTGCAGTTTATCATTGATCGTAATAGATGGTTGCTATAGCGCCTATGCCATTTATGTTTTGCTTATCGCCTTTAAATTTTATTTGCAAATAATTGTATTAGCGTATCCTTATCCTGTGAAGTATTTCTGTATAATAAAGCTTCATCATTAATATTGCTGATCACCATATCCATGGCTCCATCATTATCAAAATCTGCATAGGCTGCACCATTGGAAAAAGTAGGTACGGTAAGCCCCAATCAGAAGTTACATCGGTAAAAGTAAGGTCTGCCATTGTTATGAAAAGCATAGTTATGTATTTTAACTTCAGGTATCTGTTTAATTAGCGACATCGTGCTTTCCAGTCCGCTCGTTTGCATCTTGCGGTAAGCAATAAAATCATGGTCGCTAACATCTTTTGGAAAGCCATTGGTTATAATTATATCCCGATAACCATCATTGTCAAAATCGGTAACCAACGGCCCAGCTCCAGTCGGTTTGGGCAATACCGCTCATGAAACCAATTTCGCTGAAAGCAGGTATGCCAATAGCTATCATCTTCCCTAATAACATGGCCCCTGGTTTAGTTGTAATGTATTGCGCACATATTGATACTGGTAACCGTACTGATCAAAGTTTTGATATGTGATATAACTGTTGGCACTCAACATCATTTTTTTGCGATAATTATCTTCAGGACTCATGTCCAATTCAATCACATCGGGCAATCCATCGTTGTTAATATCTACAACATCCTGGCCCATTGCATTAAAAGAAGTATGTTTAAAATATTCTTTTGCCCGATTGGTAAAAGTGCCGTCATGATTATTGATATAAAGAATATTATTTGATATAAAATCATCTGAAATATAAATGTCTTTCCAGCCATCGTTGTTGATATCGCAAATAGTAGCTGCATGGCCAAAGCCTGCATATATTATTCCTGCCTCAGCAGAAACATCATGAAAAACAGGATGTTTTAAAATTGGATCCATATCATTGCGGTAATAGCCTTCCTCTGCTTGATGCCTGTACTTTCCGGTATTGTTCGCTGTCCGAAAAACAGATTGGATCAGTAGCCATTGGAAGCTTCATTTACCGTACAAGATACATATCAAGATCACCGTCATTATCATAATCAAAAAAACTGGCCATAGTTGACTGCACATTGAATATCCAACCCATATTCTGCAGCCATATCTTTAAAATGCGGAATACCGTCTTTATCTAGTCCCTGGTTAACGTATAAAATATTTCGTCTTCTGAGCGAATCTTTATAAATTGTATTGCAGATATAAATATCCATGCAGGCCATCATTATTTATATCAATAACAGAAACCCCTCTTGCCCATCTGCCCATTCCATCAACACCGGCTTCTTCTGTTATATCTTCAAATTTAAAATTTCCTTTGTTCAGATACAATTTGCATGGTACCATATTGCCTGTAAAATAAATATCCTGCTATCCCATCATTATTAAAATCGCCAATGCCAACGCCGCCACCGTTATAAATATTAACTACATCAAGCGGATTGATAGAATCGTTTTCAATGATTTTATTATTGAAAGTAATACCTGAATGGGCAGAAGAAATTTCTTCGAAAAAGTGTTGTCTTTGTTTTTGCATGGCTAGCAATAAGCAAAGTAAAAATGAGCAGGCAAATAGTAATTTAACAATTTCATATAAAATATCCTCTGTCAAATAGCAGTAAAGTTGTAACAACGTTTATAATTAAAAAGGGTTTCTCTGGAAGAAACCCTTTTATAAAGTTTATTTAATTTATTATTAATAACCCGGATTTTGGGTTAAATTTGGATTAAGTGCAATGGCCTCCGAGTTGGAATTGGCAACAGCAGATTATGTTGTAACGGTGACGTATTATATAAACCATGTGTCTGGCCATCGTGTGTTGGGCCTGGTGCCGGATTTGGAACAGGATTAAAGCTGCCATCCACTGTGCCATTAGCGGTTTTTATAAAAGCTATAGCTATCATCATCACCTGCCCTGCAAAGATCAAAGAAAGTAGAATATTCTCCGGTAAGTTCATGCCTGTACTCACTTAATACCATTTGCAAAGGATCAGTGATTGGCTACACCTGGATTGCCCTTATAATCTGCGCTGTCCTGCATTACAGCAGGTGCGCTACCGCCCCATGCTCTGTCCCTTACCAATTTAAGATCAGCCATTGCTCCGGTAACATCACCTGTACGAACTTTACATTCAGCCCTGCTAAGCAATAACTTCAGCATAACGCATCAATATCTGGTTTTGATCTCCAAAAATATGTGCCGTATTATCGGTGGGACTATTATAATTACCGGTAAGATTTGGGTCTCTCCATTTTTTTGCAGCAAACATATCCTGTACGGCCTTTATCATCTCCATACCATGGCCTGGTTATAGTGCCGCACAGTATTTATAACTTTACCATCATCCGCCTGGTATATGTTGGATTGCCTGTCAGCAAAACCTCCTACACAGGAGGATAGCCTTTTATTCCACCCCATTTGGCAATAATGCCGGGGCTTTGCAATGAATCGCCAGGACCTACAATAGTAAGGTACTTACGCTTATCTCCTACCTGATAAGAGTTCCATAGTGCAGGGTTACCATAATCATAACCCTGTTGCGTTATTTCATTTGGCCAGCTAAAGCTATCTATCCAGCCAAGTTCAGCGCCAGGCGGGTTCCAGCTTCCACCCCAATCCTGCGGATCACCTGGCTTTCAGATAAAACTGAACTTCAAAAATTGATTCATCATTATTCTGATGATTATATTCGTTTACATCTGCAAAATTTGTCATCAGGTGATAGTTATTAAATTCCGGGTTATTAAAAGCTGCTAAAGCTCCTGCATAATCTTTTAGCCACATGCGGGCTGCACCATCATAAGCATACGCGGCACCTTTGGTGGCTCTTCCCAAATCAGCAGGCGATAATTGCTGTTTTTGACAATAATAAAGCTTCTGCCTGTTGCATATCTGATAACCACCTGCATAAACACAGAATCCCTGGGAGAACGTGGCCTTAACCCAAGATTTGAAGCACCGCTTGTATCTGTTTCCAATGGAACACCGCCAAAAGAAGCAGCCAGGTAATAATAGGTCATTCCTCTCAGGAAAAATGCTTCACCTCTTAAACGGTCTGCTAATGCAGGATCAATCACGCCGTTGGTTTCTGCCTTGGTAATAACAGCAAATGCAGAATTTGCCCTGGCTATACCAATATAAGATTGGTTCCAAAAAGTAATAAGCCCAACAAAATTGGCCGGAAGTTGATAATTATTCCAGGCCACATCAGCACCCCAGTTAAAAAAGTCATGAGTTGCAAAATTGGCTCTGTACCAAATACACTTTTTGAGCAGATCGCTGTTCTGATAAGTATCATAAATAGCATTTACAAGGGAAATTACCCGCTGCACTTGACTGGCAGCCGCGTCGGGAGAAATTTCAAATGTATTGGTTTGATCTAAAAAACTTTTTTTACATGACTAGCTGGAATAACAAGTACAAAGAAGGCGCTATTACAATAATTATAATTATTATTGCTTCTTTTCATATCGCTGAATTTATCGTTCTTTATTTAAAATGTTACGTTTAACCCAAAAGTGAAAATACTTCGATGAAGGATATGTTCCATTATCAACCCCGTTTTGGGTTGCATTTCCATTCTGGATTCCTATTTCCGGATCAAGCCCGGTGTATTTGGTAATAAAAAACAGGTTTTGACCAGATACATAGACCCTTATCTTTGATATGGAATATTTGCTCAACAGACTTGCCGGCAAAGTATAACCAATCGAAACATTTTTCAGCTTAACAAAACTTCCATCTTCAATCCACACACTGGATGGAACATTGTTAAGCGAACTGGCATCGCCTCCAGCACCAATAGCCCTTGCATACCTGTCTGATGGATTGGTTGGCGTCCAGTGATTCTGGTAGATATTCTTCACTTACATTCTCAATTCCATCTGAACCTCGTCGATGCAAAGACTTTCCAGGTTGCTTTCAACATAGTTCAATATTTTGTTTCCTTCAGAACCATAAAAGTATACATTGAAATCCCATGCCTTGTAAGTGGCATCCAGGTTCAGGCCGCCGTAAAACTTAGGTTGAGGATTTCCGATAGGTACTCTGTCATCATCATTTACCAAACCGTCTCCGTTGGTATCTGCAAAATATACGATCGCCGGGTACAGCAACAGTACCGGGACGATATATACCACCGGGAGCTTTTGCATTCAAACCATCAATTTGTGCCTGGGATTGATAAATTCCGATTGCTTTCAAACCAAAAAACTCTCCCACAGGTTTCCCAACATAGGAGCGGGTAAATTCAGTCCCATCCCTGGAAACCGTTTAAAGTTAAGCCGCCAAAATTGGATACGAAGTCTGTTCCTGATGTGATGCTGGTGAGTTTATTTTGTAATTGTAGTCACTGTTAAACCAATACCATAGTGAAAATCCTTACTTCCGTTCCCGTTATAGTTGGCTGCAAACTCAAAACCTTTATTGTTCATACTTCCTACATTGCGGGTAATGGAATTATAACCGGTTTGTGCAGGTGCCTGCAAGCAGTAACAGAAAATCTTTTGAGTCGCGGTTAAACCAGTCAGCAGTAAAGGTTAAAGCACCCTTCAAAAAAGCAGCATCCATACCAATATCTGTTTGTTTATCGGTTTCCCATTTCAGGGTTGGGTTAGCAGGCTGAATTGATGCAATACCATTTTGGTATATTTTATTAAATGGATAACCGAGGTTATCAGCTCCCCCGCCATTTACATTTGAAGGATAATTACCTGCATACAGTGACTGGTATTGGAATAATCCTATAGGAGCTCTCATTTCCTACTTCACCCCAACTGCCCCTTAGCTTCAGGTCAGAAAGCCAACTCGCATCTTTTAAAAAAGATTCATTTTTTATTCTCCATCCAACAGCGGCAGAAGGGAAGGTGCCATACTTATGTCCTTCATCAAACTTGGAAGATCCATCCCTTCTTACAGTAGCAGTCAGCATGTATTTGTCTGCAAACTGGTAGGTTATCCTCGCAAATGTTGAAGCCAATGAATAGACGTTTTGACCATTGCCGGTGTTCGTGCCCGGAATATTCTGATCAAGCGTAAGATTTGAAACAAGCGATAAATCTCTCGTCACACTGTTTGGAGGAATACCGCCGCCACCCATGCCTGTCCATGTATTTTCCTGGGCAGAAATACCACCCACAAAATTGATGGTATGTTCACCGAAAGTTTTATCGTAAGATATAGTATTCTCCCACACCCATTCAAATGTCTTGTTTAAAGTCTGGTGATAATTTGCAGGCGTTGTTACAGCTCCCCGGATATTGCAGCGCCGCCCTGTTATCTTCCGGCTGAAGATAAAAGCTTGATAATTACTCACATTCGCCCCGAGGTTCGTTTTAATTTTAAGGCCGTCGAAAATAGTTGCTTCCAAAGAAGTAGTCGCTAATATGTAATTGGTTACATTTTGATATTGGTTGGTCTCAACAGAATAAACCGGGTTACCAGAGGCGCTCACAACATTTTTAAGAGGATTGTAAAAACCATAATTGCCATTTCCGTCTTTTATCTGGGTAGTGAGCTTGCTACCACCGTCCATGGTAGGTGGGTTAGTAGCTACATTTAGAAGATTAGACCCATTCAAGAGGATTATTTGCATCCTGGTAAGAATATTTCACGCTTGTTGATGATTTGAGCCATGAGGTAGCCTGGTAGTCGAGGTTAAGATTAAGACTATACCTTTTAAAAAAGGAACCGATTACAATACCTTTTTGATCGTAATAACCAAACGACATTGCAGCCTGAACTTTATCACTTCCTCCACGAATACCAACTGTATAATTTTGTGTTACGCCAGGTCTGTAAACAGCATCCCTGCCAATCCACATTATGAAGCGAATCGGGTGTATGCCAGATCGGTAATCCAAAATAAGTATGCGTTGAATCTGCAGCCTCAACCTCGTTAGAAAGAGTGGCAAAGTCCTGTGCATTTAACAGGTCATACTCTTTAGGCGTTGATTGAGTGGAAACATAGGCATCTAAAGAAACCTGCATTTTATTCTTCATCCCCTTTTTTGTAGTTATAATTACAACCCCGTTAGCTGCACGAATACCATAAATAGCCGTTGCCGATGCGTCTTTCAACACATCTATGCTGGCAATATCATTTGGGTTGATATTATTGATACCCCCGGTTGTAGGATAACCATCCACAACATATAAGGGATTATTACCTCCGCTGGCAAGGCTTCCAATTCCTCTTATCAATACACGTTATATTTCCTCCGGGCGAGGCATCATTGTTTATTACCTGAACACCAGTTGCCCTTCCCTGCAAAGCCTGATCTAAAGTGGTCACAGGTACTTTAGCTATAGTGGCAGCACTTACACTGCTTATAGCACCAGTAACATCTTTCCGTTTCTGTGTGCCGTAACCAACAACAACTACCTCATTCAATTTTGAACTGGTAGTTTGTAACGATATAGAAAGCTGATTTTGACCATTAATTAAAATGTCCTGGGATTCAAATCCAATAGTAGTAAAAATTAGTGCTTTTGCCGAAGCAGGAGCAGAGAGGGTGTACCGGCCTTCATTATCTGTCTGAGTTGCTATCTTTGTACCTTTTACAGTAACCGTGGTACCAACCACCGGTTGTCCTGTTGAAGCATCGGTAACTTTTCCGGAGATAGTTTTTTCCTGTGCAATCGATTGCAAAAAGCAGAAAACAATTGCAAAACTGCTAAGCAGTATTTTTTTTCTCATAATCAAGTAATTGTTGAAGTGTAAATTAATTTGAAGTCTAATCTATACAAAACTATTTTTTCAAAAAAAAAAAATTAGTGAATTATTAAAATAGTATTAACAAAAGATAGAATTGTATAAAATTATAAGTGTCGAAAATACAATAATTTATTTTGAAAAAAAAAATTTTTTATTTATTTTTTAAGGCAAACTGCTTCAGAAAATATTTATGTATATAAATAAATTTGAAAGAAAGGTCAATAGTGTTGTCGGTGATTTTATATTAAAAAATCAACGGTCATCAAACACAAAATCAACGATTTTTTTTACCTGTTCCTGAACGATTATTTATTTATTAATCAGAATCAGACTTCTGATTGTTTGGTATATGAATGCCTGCTGTTTGCTTTTGAGTAAGTCCGGTTCGCATCGGACTTACTCAAAAGGAGGTAGCTCAAATGTAAGAGGAAAAATAGTATAGAAAAGCTTTTACAGGAAGCGGGGATTTATGCCTTTACTAATGTTCCAAAAGATATTCTTTTAGCGTAATGATACACGTTAGAATATTAAATCTTTTAAAAGAATAATATTCCCGGATGTCTTTAATGTTGCAGTATAATACTGCGTTCTATTTGCTCGAGAGATTTTCCTTTTGTTTCCGGAACTTTCGTCAATACCCAAATGAGTTGTAATACCATCATAAATGCGAAGAATGCAAAAATAGGCCAGGGATTATCTTTAAATACACCATATTTTACATCTAAAAATACGGGGGTAACCAAAGTAATAGCTGCTGCGCAAATCCAATGCACACTTGCTCCGAAGGATTGACCCAGCGCCCTCACCTTATTAGGAAATATTTCAGCGATAAAAACCCAGATCACCGCTCCCTGTCCCACTGCATGTGAAGCGATGAACAGAAGCAGGAAAAACATCATGAAAACTGTACTGGCATGCGTTTTAAAAGCATACGCGACCATTATAAGACTCACGATATATCCTATCGAGCCAATTAATAACAGGGTTTTCCGGCCCAGCCGGTCTATAAAAAATAAACCTGCAAATGTAAATAACAAGTTTGTACCTCCTATAGCTATGGAATTAGCCAGGGATTCTTTTGCGCCTAACCCTATCCGTGAGAGAATTTCCGGCGCATAATAAAGAATAAAATTGATTCCGGAAAACTGGTTAAAAAACGCTACAAAAAATGCCAGCCATAAAACTATTTTATATTTCTTTTGAAAAATTGTATCACCCGATCCCTTCGTTTCAATTGCGGCATTGGCAAACACAATATCATTCAATTCCTTTTCCGGATCTTCAACCCCGATTGATGTTAATACCTCTTTCGCCTTCATTAAATTATTCTTTACTGAGATTAACCACCGGGGACTTTCCGGGACGCCTAATACCATAATAGTGTAAATGATAGAGGGTATCGCAAGCACACCCAACATATAACGCCAGTCATTGGAACCGCCAACGCCTTGCAACAGGTAGTTGGAAATAAATGCTATCAGTATTCCAAATACTATATTGAATTGATACATAGCTGTGAGCCTGCCCCTGGTGGCAGTTGTGGAAATTTCAGAAATGTATGTGGGCGCCACTACAGATGAAATTCCTATACCAAGACCACCAATAAATCTGAAGAAAGAAAAAAGGTATGGGTTAGGAGCGAGTGCAGTTCCTATGGTAGATAAAATAAACAACAAACCAATCCAGAAAAGGGTTTTTTTCCTGCCGAATTTCTCGGCTGGCCAGCCCCCGGTAAGTGCACCTACCACGGTTCCCCATAAAGCCATAGACATAATGAAAATTCCATGAAACAAAGGTGATGTGTGCCAAAGATTTTTAATCGGTTCATTGGCGCCTGAAATAACAACAGTATCAAATCCAAAAATAAAGCCCGCTAAAGATACAATGATGCTGAGGCCAAGTATTTTTCTATGCTTCATAAACCTGGTTTAATTTTTAAAGATTCAGTTTTACTTAAGAATGCAATCGTATTTCGGAAACCAGGAATATCATGATCCCTGATCTTTTTAAGAGACGTTATAAAAATAGACTTTAAATTTATAACAGTGTTGTTGTAAATGAAATTATTTTAAGTCTTTTGAAATTAGTAACCGGATAAAAGATATGACTATATTTATCTATCATTCTGCCAGCCCGAATATGAGAAAATATGAAATTGCATAAACCGAGACTGACTTTTTCCCAAATTATAAATATGAATGTTGGCTTCTTTGGCATTCAATATAGTTTTGGTTTGCAGCAAAGCGCCGTAAATCCTATTTATGATTTTCTCGGTGCAAGCCCCGACCAGATTCCATTATTAAATTTAGCCGGGCCAATTACCGGTTTATTAATTCAGCCTATAATTGGCGCTATGAGCGATAAGACGTGGAGCCCAAGGTTTGGAAGACGTAAGCCTTATTTTTTTATTGGCGCGATGTTTTGCAGTATTGGATTATTTCTTTATCCCTTCAGCAGTTCTTTATGGATGGCGGTAGGATTATTATGGGTTCTTGATGCGGCTAATAATACAGCAATGGAACCATACAGGGCTTTTATTGCAGACAAATTGCCACCGGAGCAACATGCAACAGGTTTTCTTTCACAAAGTTTTTTTACCGGATTAGGAATTACGCTTGCCAATGTATCACTATACTTTTTTCAAAAGCATATAACGGGAACGCATGGCCGAATTCCTTACTGGGTTTTTGGCTCATTTTTTTTGGGCTCTGTTTGTTCTATTGCATCTGTAAGCTGGTCTATTTATAAAACACCTGAGATACCGCCAACCCCTGAAGAACTTGCTGCACTAAAAGCAGGCAAGAAAGGAATTGCAGAACCTTTTATTGAAATATTCGGCGCTATAAAAGATATGCCAAAAGTAATGTGGCAATTGGGACTTGTTTATTTATTTCAATGGTATGCTTTGTTTTGTTACTGGCAAAACGCCTCCAAGAGCATTGCACAATCTGTATGGCATACTTCACCCGTTCTTAATAAATCTTTGTACGAAGAAGCAGTAGGCTGGACGGGCCTTGTAAACGGGTGGTATAATGTTGCTACGTTTTTATCAGCATTCGCACTGGTAGGTTTGGCAAAAAAATATAGCCCAAAACTGGTTCACGTTGTATGCCTGATTTTAGCAGGAGTTGGTTTATTAATTTTCCCGCATATTGAAAATAAATATTTTTTATTTGCACCGATGATAGGCTTTGGAATTGCATGGGCAAGCATGATGGGAGTTCCTTATATAATGGTAGTAAATGATATTCCAAAAGAAAGGTATGGCGTGTATATGGGTATCGTAAATATGATGATTGTTATACCTATGATTTTACAAAACGTAACATTTGGTTTTATTTTAAAACATTTTTTAGGAAATGATTCCGGTAAAGCAATTTCTTTCGCAGGAACTTTTTTATTAATTGCTGCAATGGCTACCACTTTAATAAAAAAATCTAATGTAGATGAAGATACAGATGTACCCCAGGATATAATTTCAATAGCAACAGAACATCCTTAAACATATTTATTAAAATAATTTATATGAAAATATTATGTATTGGTGAAGCGCTTATCGATATGATTTGCACTGATACAGGCTCATCACTTTCTGACGGGCGAACATTTTTTAAAAAAACCGGGTGGTGCTCCAACCAATGTTGCTGCTGCAATTGCTGCTTTAGGAGGAGATGTTGTACTGGCTGCAAAAGTAGGCGCTGATCCCTTTGGCCAGCAACTGATTGATGTAATGAAAGATTTTGGCGTTTCAACAATATGGATGGTGCAGGATAAAAATTCATTTTACCACTTTTGCCTTTGTATCTCTCATGGAAGATGGCGAAAGGGATTTTGTTTTTAACCGCGGAGCAGACGGACAATTAAGCCGAACGAACGATATAGCGGGCAATTGATCTGGATGAATGTTCCATTATACATTTTGGTTCGGCCACTGCATTTCTTCCGGGGCCATTACAGGCAGCTTACAAAGGTTTATTGCAAAAAGCATAAGCAGAAAAATATTATTCATCAGCTTTGATCCAAATTACCGCCATCTTGTTATTTAAAAACAATGCTGCAAACTTTTATTGATCAATCATGGAATTTTTTAGAAAATGTAATTTTTTTAAAGTGAGTGATGAAGAAGCAATATTGATAACCGGTAAAGAACTCTGTATTGATGCCGTAAAGATTTTACTAAAAAAACCAACGCTATTTTTGCAATTACGTTAGGTAAAGAGGGAACGATGCTTGTGCATAAAACAAAAAACAATCATCAGTACCCAGCATTCCTGTAAAAGTCGTTGATACAACCGGTGCAGGCGATGCATTTGTCGGTGCTGTATTATTACCAGTTAAGCAACTATTCGCAGGAATGACCTTAATAAGCATTTACTGCTGAAACTGGAAAGAACATTATTTACAACGGAAATAAAGCCGGCGCAAGAACCTGTGAGTATATGGGCGCAATGGAAGCATTTAAACATTTAAACAACCAGATACTGGATTAATAACGTTAAGGCATGTACGATTTTAAACTTCATTCAACATCAATATGAAATTATATAAAAGCAATATTCATTTTCCGGAAATACCTGTTAAGAACAATTTATTTTTATTCAAGATTTATAGCAAATGCTTCGCTGCTATTCATTCTTTATTTTATGAATTATATGACGGGCATCATCCAAACAGCGAAATTATGTTTGATGAATTACTGCAAACAATTATCAGTGCTATAAAAACAGATATGACATCTTCAAACAAAAAGATGAAGAAAAACTAAATAAAGAATTCTGGTTTTTGAGTAATCAACTTAGCCGGCATGAGTTTGTATGTTGACAGGTTTTGCGGCAACATTGCAAACCTTGAACGAAAAGCTTGATTACTTCAAAGAGCTTGGCGTAAATCTTTTGCACCTGATGCCTTTGTTTGAAAGCCCTCAAGGTGAAAGCGACGGCGGTTATGCAGTTTCCGATTTCAGAAAAGTAGATGAACGTTTCGGTACGCTAAATGATCTGAAACATCTTTGGAAGAAAAGATGAATGGAGAAGGCATGTATCTGATGATTGACATTGTTCTAAATCATACTTCACACCAGCATGAATGGGCAGAAAAAGCAAGAGCAGGAGAAAAAAATACCAGGATTTTTTTTACATGTATCCTGACAGAACAATTCCGGATGAGTTTGAAAAATCAATGCCGGAAATTTTTCCTGAAAGTGCTCCCGGGAATTTTACATGGATAAAAGAATGTAATAAATGGGTGATGACCGTTTTTCATAATTACCAATGGGATCTGAATTATACAAACCCTGAAGTGTTTGTTGCCATGCTCGATAATATTTTCTTTTATGCAAATCTTGGTGTTGATATTTTACGAATTGATGCGCCTGCATTTATCTGGAAACAGATTGGGAACAACATCTCAAAATCTGCCGAAGGCACATACGATTTTACAATTGATAAAACAATGTGCAGAATGTAGCAACACCGGGCATGGCTTTGTTGGGTGAAGCAATTGTTGCTCCAAAAGAAATCATGAAATATTTCGGAACCGGAATTTTGCAACAGCAAAAGAATGTGACTTTGCTTACAATGCCACTCAAATGGCGTTACAATGGGATGCATTGGCAACCGGCGATACAAGAGTAATGCTGGCTGCACAAAATGAATTCTTACAAAAACCGTATGGTACTTCATGGATCACCTATACACGTTGCCATGATGATATTGGTTTAGGCTATACTGATGCAATGATTGAGCAATCCGGTTATAATGCTTATGAACACAGGCAGGTTTTTAAAAGAATTATTATTCAGGAAATTATTATGGATCGCCGGCAAAAGGAGCTTTATTTGGCGTGAATCCAAAAACCGAGGATGCGCGAATAAGTGGTTCACTGGCTTCTTTATGCGGCCTTGAAAAAGCAATTGCAAGAAAACAATAAAGATGATAATAACAACTGCCATTAAAAAAATTTTACTAATGCAATCGATAAGTTTTTTTATTGGTGGGCTTGCCAATGATGTTTTATGGAGATGAAGTTGGTTATACAAATGATTATTCATATTTAAATGATGCAGGCAAAAGTTATGATAACCGCTGGATGCACCGGCCATTAATAAACTGGAATAAAAATAAATTAAAGGATAAAGCAGGAACTATTGAAAACCGCATATTTTCTCGGCACACAAAAACTTTTAGGTATTAGAAAAAAACTACCTGCAATTGCTGATACAAGTAATCTTACATGGATTGCGCCGCATAACATTCATGTTGCCGGTTTTATAAGAGCACATGAAGGACAGCAACTTTTTTGCCTGTATAATTTCAGCAACAAGCCCGCTTATTTAACCTGGTATGCATTTAAAGAAACTGAAATCAAAGCTCAAAAACTATATGATCACTGGTCAGGAGAAAAATACAGGGTAGGTAACGATGAAGAATACCTGATTATTCAACCGTATGGTTTTCATATAATGGAAGAAATGTAATTTTTACAAATCCAGGTATATAATAATTTACACTTATTCAAAAGCTTTTTTCAATGCAAGATAAACACCGTTAGTCCAGCCAAAGCCGTCCTGCGCCTCATATTCGCCACCGCCAGCTAAAAGATCTGTTGCAACAACATTATATTTCTCCATCATTTTCCCTGTATTATTATATACTTTTTCGTTAATGCTCATCCAGCTTTTAGCAATCTTTTCTGCCAGTTCCTTATGCCCGTAATTTTTTAATCCTGTAACTGCAATCCATTGCAATGGCGCCCAGCCATTAGGTGCATCCCATTGTTGCTTTGTTGTTTTGGTAGTTGTTATTAAACCACCGGCTTGTAAAAAATATTTTTCAATTAAAGCGGCCACTTTATCAGCCTGGCTTGCAGAAGCAATTTTGAAATATAAGGGAAATGTGGCTGCGAGTGTTAATGAGGCTTTTTGAGAAGAAGCAACATAATCATAATCAAAATAAAAACCGTTCTCTTCATTCCAGCAATAAGTGTCAATTGCGTTTTTTCGTCTATCCGAAAGCGCTATAAATTTTTCAGCAAATTTGCTATCGCCTGCTAAATGATATGCTTCGGCAATTGTTTGCTCCAAGTTTAAGAGAAGACAATTTAAATCAACAGGAATAATTTCAGTTGTATGAATAGTTGAAAAATCTTTACCGCTTTTAAACCAGCGTGAAGAAAAGTCCCACCCGGATTCTGCTGCTGCACGTAAATGCCTGTACATATTTTTTTGTCGCCTGCTTCTTTGGCAAGTTCCACATCTTCTTTAAAAGATTCAGGACGCGGTGTATCATTCTCATCCCAATAATGATTGAGAATACTTCCATCTGGCAATAGCACAACCCGATTGATTGCATTCTTTTCTACACTTAGTTCATCAACTCCTTTCATCCAGAAATTATATTCTTTTTCAAGTTGTGGTAAATACTTTATTAAAATATTTTTCCCTTTTTCTTCACTTAATAATTTTACCATACACGCAAAGAAAGGAGGCTGAGACCTGCCGATATAATAGGTGCGATTGCCATTAGGTATATAACCAATTTTATCAATCAGGTAAGCGAAATTATCTACCATATTTTGAATCATATCAATACGATTTGAAACCTGCAAACCAAACATAGTAAAAAAACTATCCCAATAATAAATTTCTCTGAAACGGCCGCCCGGCACAATGTAATGGATGTGGTAAAGAAATTAATGAATCATTGGTTTCCCCAGGTTGGCGTTTTAAAACATCCCAAAGTATTTCAACATGTTTATCCAACGGGCTGCCCTGTATCACTTTTATAATCTGTTGCTGCTTCTTTAGGTTCTTCAAAATATTTGTGAACAAAAGCGGAAAGGTTAAAGTCCACATTATTTTTTTCAAGTTCATAACGCTCTCGTATAAACGCTAAACTCTTCTTTGGTGTACAATCGACGAATGTTTTTCCGTCAGGAAAAATATTTTCCATCTGAACCCTTTCAAACAATTCATCTAGAGAAAAAATATATTTTATTTCCATTGTTTTGAAAAACTAATGTATAATATCAGGATTAATCTGTGGTTCAGTAACAGGTTTTTTTTGTAATTTTTTGAAAACAAAAAGACAAATAATTAAAATTCCAATTGGTACCAGTGAAAAATAAAATGCTGTTTGCCCGTTATACTTATCAAAAATATAACCGGTAAGTAAAGAGCCTGTAGTTCCCCCGATAGCAGAAAATATTATTATTAATCCCGACATTACGCCATGTTTTGGCTTGGGCAATGAAGTTAAAATAACCGAATTAATAGCGGGATAAACAGGTGCAAGTAATAAGCCAATCAATGGGAAAATATAAGCTGCAATTGGCGCATCCAGCCAGCCTGAAATATTCTTACCAGCTTCATTTTTTGCAAGTGGCATTGCTATAAGAACCAATACAGCCGCCAATAACAGGCTTACGATTATTACATAAAACCAGTTGAGTTTTTTTAATAGTACTCCTGCAAAAAATCTTCCCAATGCAGTGGAACCGGCCAGTATGCTTCCCATTTGAATACTAAGAACAGCAGGTAATAAAAGAACTTTATTATTAAATGTTGGTAAAAAATTCTGGATGCTTTGCTCAATCAACACATAAAAAAATGCTGAAAATATAAATGCAATTACTATTGGCTCAGCTCATTAATTTAAACATATCAGAGAACTTTGGTTGTTCGGGTTTACCAGATCCCTCATGAGCAACAGATTCATCCAGCTTAGCAGAGAACAAAAGTATAAATGCAATTAATGCTAATCCCCCTATTAAATAATAAGCATTAAGCCAATGCGTGGATTGCGGATTTGAATTATCTACAAACGAACTAAAAATAAAATACAATGAAAGATTACCAACCATAAAAAAAGATTCAATAAAATTCATCATGCTAATGTGTTCTTTTGAATCTTTTGTAACAATGCCGATGGTGCTATACACACTCATTTTTATTAATGCAAAACACGAACCTACTGCAACAAATAATAATTTAATTGCGAAGAAAGAAGGTGTATTGGGAATAATAAAACAAATAGCAGTTATAATGCCCAAAGCAAATAACATAGCACGTTTATAACCAAACTTTGCTATATAAGATGCGACAAGAAAAGATACAATTGCAATGCTTAAATCCTTACACGGATCGATCCATGCAGCAGCTTTTTTAGCAACACCAAAATTATTTTGTACCTGTAAAATAGCAATACCCGAACTATTTAATAAAATCGCAAAAACAAAATAATTAATAAAGAGCGATAATTTTATTCTCCAGTTATGCATAAGCGAATCGTTAGAAGTTATAAAACCGAATATACAATTTATTCAAGTATGTCAGGAGCATGAGAATTCTTTTATGCTACTTTTGTAAACATTGCTGATATTTTATTCAAATCAAATTTCTTTTATGAAAAAACATTACCTGAATGTTTTGGGAATATGTATATTTTTCTCATTTATGAATAACAATCAAATAAAGGCACAGCAAAGTGGTAATGAAAGAAAATGGTGGAAGGAAGCTGTTGTTTACCAAATTTATCCAAGAAGTTTTAAAGACAGCGATGGGGATGGCATTGGAGATTTAAAAGGAATTATTTCAAAGTTAGATTACGTAAAAAGTCTTGGAGTGGATATTGTATGGCTTAACCCGGTCTATGCCAGCCCCAATGCTGACAATGGTTACGACATCAGCAATTATTACGAAATAATGAAAGAGTTTGGTACTATGAAAGACTTTGAGGAGATGCTAACGCAAATGCATAAACGCGGAATTAAATTAGTGATGGATTTGGTAGTAAATCATTGCAGCGATGAACACGAATGGTTTAAGCAGGCAAGAAGTTCCCGCGACAATCCATATAGAAATTATTTTCATTGGTGGCCTGCGGAAAAAGGGAAGCCGCCCTTCCGTCCCGGTTCGTTTGAGGTGGATGGAAGCGGCTGGAGATATGATTCTCTCACTAACAGTTACTACTTACATTATTTCAGTTATAAGCAACCAGATTTAAATTGGGAAAATCCGGCAGTGCGCCAGGAAATTTATAAAATGATGAACTGGTGGTTTAAAAAAGGGGTGGATGGATTTAGAATGGATGTAATTCCGTTTATTGCCAAAGACACTACGTTCCCCGTTATCACTCAAAAAGATTTAGATGAAAAATATGATGGCCGATGGGATGTGTATATGGCAAGCGGGCCCGGGCTTCATAGCTATTTGCAGGAGATGAACAAAGAGGTGTTAAGAAAATATGATATAATGACTTTAGCAGAAGGCGCCGGTATGACCAAGGCAACCGCCATGAACTTTGTTGATCCGGACAGGCATGAATTAAATATGGCCTATAACTTTGATGGCGTTAGTTTAGGATATATACCAGGCTATTTTAAAAAGATGAACCCTAACTGGAGTCTTGTTGCATTTAAAAAAATATACTCAGGCTGGGATAGTGTTTTCGCTGAAAAAGGCTGGGGCACTATTTATCTCGGCAATCATGACCAGCCACGGATGGTTACCCGCTGGGGAAATGATGCGCCTGAATACAGGGCAGCTTCCTCAAAATTACTAACCACTTTTTTACTAAGTATGAGAGGCACGCCATATTATTATAACGGAGATGAATTGGGCATGACGAATATTAAGTTTGATAAAATTGAAGATTATCGTGACATTGAAACTATCGCTGCCTATAATCAATTAAAAAATGAAGGAGGTGATTTAAAACAATTTATTGAAGATCAGAAAACAGGCGGTGCAAGAGATAATGGAAGAACACCTTTCCAGTGGAATGATGGTATTAATGCAGGCTTTACAACAGGCACGCCATGGATAAAAGTAAATGACAATAAAAATATAATTAACGAAGCTAAAGAAGATAAGGATTCCAATTCATGTTTGAATTATTTCAGAAAAATGGTTCAGCTTCGCAAATCATTGCCTGAACTGGTTTATGGAGCGTATCAATTATTAGATGAAAATAATAAACAGGTATATGCTTACACAAGAAAGTTAGATGATAAAAAAGTTCTGGTAGTGATGAATTTTTCTGATAAAGATGTATCGTTTACAACTCCGGAATCGATTGGAAAAATTGGTGAAGTATTAATTAATAATTTAGCAGATTCTGATATAACAGATCATACTTTTAATCTAAAGCCTTACCAGGCAATTATAACAAGATTGAAATAGACAATACCATTTATTTACAATAAAAAACCCAGTAAAGAATTACCGGGTTTATTAACACTGATTACAAAAAAAAGAGTTTACAAATAAAATTCTATTATATAGTTAATACGAGTTCTGTTTAATACTTTGTAAATTAATTTCCTTAAGCTAAATTAATTTCCTTAGCTAAATATAACATTTTATCCTCAAATTTTTTATTCCGAATGAAATATAGAATGTTCTTCCGTCTGTTGGTAAAGTGCCTGGTCCCGGATACATTGTTATTCTTCTATTAAAATATCGTTCATCTGTAAAATTATTTATACCCGCAGATATATGATATAGCTTTCCAAATTCCCAATTACAACTCCAATCCAAATTTGCCATATTGTTATCATAATTATTTAAATAGATTTATTGTTTATTCAGCTCCATCTGTAATGGCTCTTTGTACAGCATAGTCTGCCCACATTCTTTCCTACTTCCAATCCCTTATCACAATCCAACTTGGTGTGTATGCCTGAAATAAATCTTGACATAGCAGCCTCGGATGACATTGCTTCATATTTAGATGCATTAGCAGGTATAATATGACCGAGTATAGCAGAAGCCGCACCACTAAAGGAAGAATGCCCTGATATGTATGATGGAAAATTAGGAATGCCAGTTAATGTTTTAACTTCCGCAATCATTTGCGTTGGCCTCGGGTTAAAATAAAAATATTTGGTATTCCAGCACACAATACCTGCATCCATTAGCGCCATATTCATCAACGCCATATTTCTTGCCCATCTCACTTCACTATAATTCTGTTTTATAAAATCTTCTGCTGCAATTGCATTCCAGTGTCCGGGCGGTGTATAAGTACCAATACCATCTGCCCAAAATTGAACAATCCGGTTTTGCTCTCTTGTAGGATTTTTGATTTGCGAATAGGCGGCCTCGTTAGCCTGATGAAATTCATCGCTTGAAGTTGAAGGCGGCGGCCCGGGACGTAATGTATTTACTGTTAATGTATCAAATAAAAATGGAATTACTTTTCCAAACAATGGCAGCATAGGCGGGCGGGAGGGAGCTTCAAGGCTTATCCATGGAATCTGCCCCAAGGCAATTGTTGAAGAGGCTAAGTAACTCCATATTTGCGGAGTACCAATTGCAGCACCGGCACGATCTGTTTTAGCCCTTGCAACAAACACTGCAGCTACCTGGCGCCCAAGTGCTTCCCCGGCAACAATATCACTTCTAACATTTGCTCCACTTACAATGCGATACTCTTCCTCTTCTTCCAACTTTTGCTGAATAAATGCAATTTCTGTTGGAAAAAGAAGCTTCATCATATCTGCCGTAGCGCCTGCTATTACAGCATCTTCCGATGGATAAGCAGGTAATGCACTCTTCGGAACCAATGCTTTTATAGAAGAATCTACAGCATACGGTGCAGGACGATTATAGGATGCTAATGTTTTATAATACCATGCAGCAACCAATGCATCATATTGCGCAGCGCTTACATAGGCATACGCTCTTGCAGCATAAGGAGGATTAGCAAAAGGGAACGCAGGGTAAGCAAATGGATTGTTAGCATTTGGGAACGGATAAGTTCCATCAGGGTTCTGGTAAGGTGGCAAATTATATTTAGCAACCAGTTCACGCAATATCTCATTCCACCTTAATACAGCACCGGCACTCCAGTATTTAATGAGAGCTTTTTGTTCACCTGTTATATTTCGCTGCGCATCTTTTATCTCATTTAATTCAGCAATATAAGCCGGAGAGTTGGTTAGTGCCGGTACATTCACTGCAAAAGTATCCGGCCTTTTCAACAAAATAGTTTTCCAGCCGCCTGCATTAAGATCAATATTGGCAGGATTCAATGCGGAAATATCATCAGTTCTTCCGATAACTTCTTTGTTGCAACCGGTTATTATGAAAATGACAGGCGCAATAATAACAGCACAGATGAAATAGATTTTTTTCATTTTAATTATTTTTTAATTTTTTACTTAACCTTTTTGTCTTTCTTACTTAAATCAAACACATAGAATAACGAGCCATATACTGTCGTTGCCTGTCCCATATTTCTTCCCGCAATAGTAGTATTACCACCTGCTACAATTGACAATTGAGGTAGCGACTTTAATACGTATTTAATATTTACACCTGCTACTGTGGCATTCATTCTATTGCTTGGAAAAGGCATATTATTACGGGTAATATCAAAGCCGCCCAAAGTTGTCCAGTTATTCACAACTGCTTCTGCAATGAGCCATTCACTTCTGTAACCTGCGCGAAAATTAAAGTTCATTGCGTCAGGCATTTCTACTTCATCTGTATTGTGCATCTCTGTGGTGTAATAAGCAGTACGATCTATTGTAATATTACCCCTCAAAACATAGGTTGCAGATGCCGTTGCAAAAAGATTGCCATGCTGATAGTCAGCCATTATTCTTGCCAATGCTGTTTTACTATGAAGTCCAATGGAAAGCGGCAAGTAATCAGCCTCATAGTTACTGAGTGGAACAGAGACACCAGCAATGCCAAAAATCGAAAGCACGTCATCTCCAAATCGTTTTTGTATTGGCCTCCACTTTATAAAAAGATTAAGATCCTGTATTCCTTCCTCACCATGAAGTGTACCGGCTGATGCTTTTGTTTTTACATAGGGGGCACTAAACAAAAGATTTATTTTACGGGTGAGACCATAATTTCCCATAAGGCCAAACATTTGAGTTGATACTGTTCCCAAATTGTGATTGTCTCTTTTTAAGGTACCTTCCCAGTAATTTTTCCAGCTAGTGTAGCTATATGAAGGTCCTACACAAAAAGCATTCTTCTCCATCATGATGGCATCAAGATCTGTTTGTGCATATACTTGTGTAAAAAAGAAAGCAAAAAAAGAAATTAAGATTGCCCGTTTTATTTTATAGATATGAGTTCTGGTCATGTTATTGATTTTACATTTTAAATTATAATACATTAAAGTGTAAGAGTAAATCCAATATTAACCGCATAGTCAGCAAATGCGGCATCTCCCTGTGAGTACACTCCGGTTTTTTTCTGTCTTTATTTTATCCGGAACACTTTGAGTTCGGTTACGCACCAGCGCTACAGGTACAAATGCGTATACACTAATCTTTTTAAAACTATAGGTTAATCCCGGCTCAAGAGATATAATATAGCCGGGCCTGCGGAATCCACCGCTCCCTCCTATCAAATCATAAACAGGAAGACATTCATCGCGTACGCCCAAAGAAGCTATAAGTGATTTAGCTATATAATTAAAACCCGCTCTTATCATATATTGATCAGGGACACTCATAGTGCTGCTTTGATATAAAATGCTGCTGGCAGAAGGAGTGCCTCCCCTTGCAGTTGAAGTACCGTTTTGTTCACGCGGATTGGCCAGATAATAAAAGTTGGCATAAGAACTGAAATGTTTTGAAAAGCTATAAAAAGCATTTACTTCTGCTGTAAATCCTGTTCCGCCATCTCCGAGTTGTATAGATTGATCAACCGGTCCGAGAACGCTTGTTGAATCATTTTTATAAAAGAAATCCTGGTATTTATAATCGCCTGTAGCGAATTTTATTCCTAATCCAACCTGGATATTTCCTTTTGGCATTTTGGAAGGATTTAACAACCACCTGTATGCCGTTAGCCGGACATCACCCATACCAAATGAATGGGTAAGGTGCCTGGTTTTCCCGTCATGTTCGTATAGGGATGACCGTGAGTTTGCCAGGATTGGCACATCCATGGAGAAAGACCACCATTTATTAAGATGATACGTTGGCGTAATATCGAGTGTGTAAGAATGATTAATTACATCGGTTCCCTGCTCTACCCTTTGCTTTTGTTCTTCCGTTCCTACGAAATGACGAAACGATTTAAAATAACGGTTATTCATATTGAGTTCCCATTTGGTGAGGGTATCCATCTGTTCAGAATGGGCCATCGCACAGATACCACCTGTACTGCGGATGGCAACACAACCCTGTGAGCGGGCACAGTTAGAAATAGCTAATATGCTGAATGCACATAATAAAATTGAAATTACCTGTTTCATAAAAAGTTATTTTGTTTGATTTTGATTGATTTTTTGTTTTATGTTATCGGTTAAATCTTTTGATTCCTTGCCGGTTAATTTGCCCATTACCAAATTGCCAATTTTTTTGCCTTGTATGTAAGCAGTTTGTACCGACTGTTTATAATGTATGCCGCCATAATACCTGCTAAATGATACCTCAACCGCTGCTTCATCAGATGTTTTAAAATAACGGTCGGGCCAACCCCATTCCCTTTCTGACGAATCTTTAAATGCAGTATTATCCTTATAAATTGTTCCAAGAACTGTGGCTGCTGCTGCTGAAATAGTAGAATGTGCACTGTTATATTCCGGGAATGGCGGTGTTTGCAGATAAGGCATCCAATCCTGGTCTATATATTTATTAATATAAGTTTCCGGCCTTATAATATCAAACTTATATTTGGTAAACCAGCAACAAATAAATGCATCATACATTCCTATGCTTGCTCCCGCATATGCAGAAACCGTTTTATAAAAATCTGCATTATTATTTTTAGAAATTGTGCCGACAATCTCCATCCAGTGCCCGGGAGGAGTCATTGCCTTTGTAGCAAACATTGCATGTCCTTCGATGTGCAATTTAAAACTGTTACAGTCCCAGAAGTTAGCAATCCATTTTTGAGTTGAGTCAAGCTTATTAACTGTCACCATAACATCCTTTGCTATCTTGTAGAAATCGCTGGTAGAGTCCTTACTGAAAACCGGAGGAGGAGGAGGGGGAAACATATTTGCCGAATCCATTACCATGCATCGTAACGTAGGCCACAAAGGCTCTACTGCACTAAAATAACCTGGTGGCGTTGGCGTCCAGTGTCCTTCAAGATTTGAGATAGTAAAACGCGATCCTCTTGTTTTTGCATAATTATCATGTTTGCCCCAGGATATAACTGAGTCTGCAACCTGGTTTCCATATTGTATGGAACCGTCAAACATATCATCAGGCATACCTGCATTTTGGGCTAATGCTTTTACAGAATCTGCGAGTATTTTCATTGTATCTCCTGAAAAGGTAAGTTCATTACCCACTTTAATTAAAGCAATTAAAGAAGCAAAAGGATAATCAATTTTTGCATTTGCTGCGGGATGAGGAATATTATTGAGGCCGGTCACTTTACCTTCTAACGATTTAAAATGTTTACCCTCGTTAGCAAGAACTTCAAATGCGGCAAGATTAGAATATGCAAAAACTCTTGAAGCAACAGGAGGTGTAAAAATATCGTAAATAATTACATAATTCAATTTATGCACTACATCATTATACAAAAGAGGATTGTGCATTACTTTAACGTAATCCTTGTTTTTCTGTTTACACGATGAAAATAATACTAAAGCGCCTGCGACAAAAAATACACAATAAAAAAACGAATTCCTTTTCATAATTTAATTTTAATTTTTACTCTTTACTAATATTGATTTTTATGTTTGTTATTAAGAAATACCCAATTCAAAACGGCCAAAACGTTATTTTATCTTTTTCAGGATTGTATCCTAATTTAATGCTGTCGGTTACTATATCTCCGCGTTGGTATTTGGTTTTATAACCTACATTAACCGTTATACTTATTATTGAATCAGGATGATGCGAAACCTGAATTATTGAATCAAGCCGCCTTTTGTTTTCTGTTGAATCTTCCCGGTTAAAAGACAAATGGTCATAAGTAAATTTGTAATCGTTGATTTCATCAAATACTGTTTTAGCAATCACCTTTGCATCAGTAATTTCGTAAGGTTTCGGATCTTTCATTTTAGGAATAACATGTGTTTTCATAAAATCTTTGGCCAAACTTTCTACGTGTTCAGGCTCAATTTTATTACTGCCATTATTATTACAGGAAGAAATTATTATAAATACAATTAATAGTTTTTTCATTTATTGAATACTTTATGATTAGACGAAGAAAAATTTACACTCACATTATTGTAATTAAAAAATCGTGAGAAAATCTTTTTAAATTCTATTTTATTTTGAACCGCAGATGTTGCGCCCATTGCATACCAAAGCGCCAGGATAGTACCGTAGCTTCCTCCCCTCTCTATAAATTCAAAGACTTCATAATGAGGATAAAAAAGTTCACTTGTAATTTTCCAAACAAAGAGTATTAAAATAAAAGAACGAACCGGGCGAATTAATACAGCTAACGCAGCAAAAATTTCAAAAAAACCAACAAACTTCGCTGTCTCATTTGGATTATTAAACCCAAGTGACGTATATTGATTTATTATACCTTTTTTTTCAATTAAGTTTAACCACCCGTGACCTGCAAGCAGCAAAAAAACCACAATACGTAAAGCTATTGTTACTGATGAAAAGGCTTCTGCATTTAATTTGATATCCGGACTTAACTGTCGGAAAAGATTCTTCAAATTAATTTCACCTGAAAGAATCAGAAGAGATAGTGGTGCCCCAAAATTCCCGGCACGTTCAATAAATTCAGCAAATGGTTCTCCTGATAACGGGCGAAGCAATGCCGTTACAAATCCCCATATTACCAACCACATTATTACCGCTCTGATTGGATAAAACAATATGATAAGCCCCAATAAAATATCAATGCTTCCTACAATTGGCATTAATTTAAATGATTCAACATTACCAATACCAAAAACGCCAAAGTAATTAGCCCATATAGGTTTGGTGATAACACCAAATGAGCCATGTCCTATGAAACACATAGCAGAGGCGATGCGCAATGCATAATGAATTTTGCTGCCAGATATAGATTTCAAATTTTGATTACCATTTAATGAATACATAATTACCTCATTTTATTTTCGGGCATTTATTAAGCATCTTGTTTCACAATAATTATTTATTGCAAAACCGATGAAATACTTCCCGGATTTTTTATTAATTCGTTTGGAAGTACCTTTTGAACAGGCTTAATTAAGCACGCTTAAAAACAATTTTTAAATTAAAAATTGGAGATGTAAAAAGCAAACAATTGACGTTGTCTTTTACAGTTGCAAGAGCAACAATTAATTTTAATAGATTGCTATTAAAAAATTACGCTCCAATTATATCAGGAGGTTGTTCAGGAGAAATATGAGGAGAGGAAATTAATTTTTCTGAATTCAAAGATGGCCATGAATTCATACTATCACTGTAAAGATTAAAACTATTTAAAGCAAATGCATATTCATCATATTCGCCTTGCAGCGTTTTAAAAGATATATTTTTAGAATTATCAGATTTTTTAGAATTATTATTTTGCGTTAAATCATTGGTAAGCTTAAAAAAATCATTCTTAGCAGTTTCCAGATTCATCTTTTTTGTATTGGGAATACACATCAAATAAAGCGTATCATCTGCTACTTTCCTCTTTACATATTTGTATGTAATGCCATCCACTTCAATTTCCCCATCAAATCTTTGATAGGCCGACCAGTTGGTTTGATAGGGAAGATGCATGGGAACTTTCAATTCAATTAGCTGGGAGTCGTTATATAAATTCTTATCAAGCCTGGCTTCCAACTGAGCAGATGCCTTTTGTTGCATGTACTGAACCACAAGCCTGTATCCAAAAAGATTGAATAGAAATAAGGTAATAAAAAATAAAGCAGCTACTTTTTTCAATATCAATTTATCGTAAAAGTTTTTTTGTCTTTCCCAATACCCGTCAAAACTAAGGATTTCCATTGTTTTGGCAAAGAACTTTTTATTTGAGTAATTCCCTGAGGAGTAATATCAAGTCCCCCAAAGCCCATCAATACACTTTGTAAAAATCCCCCGGCGCCCGTTGCAAAGTATGGATTAGTGCCGCCGGCAGTTTCTGCTAAAACTCCGAAAGGTTCTCTTTTATTGGGAATGAATGATTCTTTAAACGCATTCCATGCTTTATCAGGTTCGTTTAATCGTGCATACAATAAGGCAAAGATGGCATGTGTCATTGCAGGTGAACCTTCTCCAATACGGGTTTCATAATACTCTAAGTCTTTTTTTATTTGCTCTGGATCGGTTACTTCTTTTAAAGGATAAGCCAAAAGATTTACGTCCGCCTGTTTTATTTTTTCCCCGTGGTAAGTTGTAAATTCTTTTGTTACACCATTTTCTAATTTTAAAACAGGAATATTTTTTTCAACATCTATCCAATCTTCGTCTATGCGTTCATGTAATATGCCGGCAGCCATAACCGCATATTTAAGATTTGCTTTTGCAGCTGCATTGGTGAACGCGTTGTTGTCAACATTCTCAGCCCATTCATCAGCAGCTACAACATTTTTAATATCATACTTTCCCGGACCATTTTTTTCAACACGGCTTACCCAAAAATCTGCACACTCTTTAATCATAGGAAAACCTTTTTCTTTTAACCAGGAAGTGTCCTGTGTTACAGCAAAATAATTCCAGGCGGCAATAGCAACATCTGCAGTAATATGATGTTCAAAGGGACCACTCAATGCCCACACAGGTGTTTCCTCATTACCGGTAGCCGCACTTTCCCATGGATACATAGCGCCCTTATAACCATGTGCAAAGGCATTATGTTTTGCTTCTGCCAATCTTTCGTAACGATATTCAATCATACTCTTTGCCATTTCAGGATGTAGCACCAGAATTGCAGGAAACATCCATAATTCGGCATCCCAGAAAACATGCCCATTATAACCAAGACCACTCAAACCCATTGGCGACGGGCTATACGACGTTCCGGCCCTTACAAAAGAATATAAATGATACATAGCAGCATGCACATCACGCTGACTGGCATCATCACCATTAATTATTATATCGCTCTTCCACAAACTATCCCATGCAGCATTGTGAAATTCTTTCAATCGTTGTGAGCCTTGCAGTTTCGCATAGATAACATAACGCTCTGCTTCATTCAATGGATCATCATGCTGTGCTGTCGTGATAGATGCACCGGCAATAGCAAAATGATAAGTTGTGCCCACTTTTAAATTCTTTTTAAATTTGGAAAGGTGCATATTATTATCCCACATTTCGTGTATGAGCTCAGGTTCTGAACCGTTAGGTTCATCAAATAAAAATGTAGTAGAAGCAGCAAGGGTTAATTTACCGGTTGGGCTTTTTGCTATAGATGAAAGCAGGCTTAGTTTTACATGAGGCCTGTCAATCTGGTTATAATAATTTTGTACATCACGCAATTCATCAGGGGTCTCCATTACGCTTGCCGGAATTATTTCAATATCTTTTTTTGCGGTAATAGTCACATCAACCAATACAGTGTATGGAAGATTTCTTAAAGCATAATAAGTATAAGAAATGGTTGCTTTATCGCCATAGTCGAAAGTTGTAGTAAGATTCGCATGCTTCATATCCAATACCTGTTGCATGTTAGTAGCGTCCGAAGTTCCTATCCGGTGTCCGTCGATATCAAGATACATATTTACCAGGTTGAAACTCTTCAAAAAATTACTAACTCTTCCGCGACCATACTGATCGTATGCTCCATTCAGCACAACATCTTTGCATTTCAATGGCTCTGCAGATGACACAATACCAATAACACCATTCGCTACTGTTTCACCATAATAATTATTGGGATCTATTTTATTAGCAATAATTTTCCAGGAATCAATTTTTTGTCCAAAGGACTCCTCTGTAAGGAAGAAAGAAAATAAAAAGAAAATATTACCTGTAAACAAGAAAATCAATCGTCTCATACCGTGCATTTTGTTTGAAAAAAATAAGAATTGTAAATTAACTTATTTGGTTTAATTAAAAATATAAACTCCCGCGATTAAAAGATTTAAGATTTACTTATATAAGATTTTTATTTCTTTAAACTTTGATTAATTACTTTGCAGCAATTTTAAAATATTCGCCGATGAAAAAATGGTTGCTGCTTGTGATTGTTATACCCGTTTTATTATTAATCTCTGCGTATGTTTTTTTTTCTAAAGAAGTTAACAGTTCAAATATTGAAAAATTTAATTGTTCCATAAATAGTGTTAACCGGTTTTTATTGAATGATACTAAATGGACAAAATGGTGGCCGGGAACTGTACAACACGACAGCATTGCCAACAAACCTGTATTCCTTTACAACGGATACAAATATGTAGTTACACGTAAAGAATATAATTCAATACTTATTCAAGACACCAGGCCTTGGATTTTCATGTAGACGGAACATATTTTTTTCTTACCCTTAGGCAAAGATAGTGTTCAGGCTGAATGGAAATATTCGCTTGCAACCACCTCGAATCCTATTAACAGGATACATCTTTATTGGGAAACGAAAAAGATAAATAGCAACATCATGGAGATTATGAAAAGCATGAAAGCATTTTTAGAGAAACAGGAAAATGTTTATGGTATGAATATTTACCAGGAACTGGTGAAAGACACCATATTAGTAACAACAAATTTTTCGTCAGATCAATATCCTACCACACAAAAAATTTATGATTTAATAGGCGGAATTAAAAATTACGTTTTATTAAATAATGCGAAAGAAACAAATTTCCCCATGTTGCATGTATGGATGGACAGTGGTTTATACAAAACCCAGGTGGCCATACCTGTGGATATAGTAATACCTCAAAACAAATTGTATCTTCTTAAAAGAATGGTTCCGGGTAAAATTTTGGTGGGGCAGGTTACCGGTGGAGAATATACGGCTGCAGAAGCGATAAAACAGATGGGAATATTTATGTCAGATAATAATTTTTCTTCACCGGCAATACCTTTTGAATCCTTAGTCACCAATAGAATGCAGGAGCCTGATACTTCCAAATGGGTTACTAAAATTTATTATCCGGTTTTTTAAGAACGCCTTCATCTTTAAATTTTATAACCATAGTGCTATCATTATTTCTTGCAAGAATATAAGCTTCTTCTTTGGCAATATTTATTTTTTTGATGTGGCGAACCTCTCCTTTAATTTGAAGGCCATTTAATATTTTCGCTGATAAACTGACCATTGCCTTTATTCAATAAAATTGTTCCGTAATCAGCATCATATCTTCCCATTTGAATATTATTATCATAAAAATTTCCGACCAATAAAATATCGGGCAAGACTGTCGTTATTGGCATTTACAATAACTGCAGTCTTTATAAGGGCTTAATTGTGCCTGCCATGGCATAGGAATCGTCTTTAAAATTCACCTGGCTTGTCTCGCGTTCCATTATTCATAAAAATGGAATTGGAAAAATAATCTGCTGTCAGAACAACTGAGTGTTTTTAATTTTTCTTCAGAAAAGATATCATCCAAAGATGCTTTTGCAAAATCAGCTTGCATATAAATATTTCTTCTTTAATTACCGGCATTTGTTTTTGCAATTCATCTTTATTGGCAAATGGAATTTCTTTGATTATCTAAGATAATAAGTAAGTATCTGTTCTTTGTTGCCATTATCATCAAAGTCATTGATGTACAAACGTAACGGGATGTGTCATCGCTTGCTTTTAAGCGGCTGTTCAAACCAAGATTGCCTGCAATCAAATCAATATCTCCATCATTATCTATATCACAAGGTAAAACAAAATTCCACCATCCATTTTTATCGGTAAGTACTTTTTTTGTGAAACTGCCCATTATCATTTATAAATGCAACAATGCCGCCCCATTCAAGTGAAATGATCAAATCTTTATCGCCATCTTTATCTATATCATACCACAACGCGCATTCGTAACCATTCCTACATTTGAAAGCTCTTTTGCATATTGATCTGTTACATCTTTAAACTTTCCCGTTCCATCATTCATCAAGCAAATAAGATTGCGGATATCTGCCATAATGAAAAGGAACTGCTCTGCCGCCAATAAATAAATCAATATAACCATCACGATTAAAATCATAAGGAACAACGCAAGATTGCGTTGTATAAATATTTGAAAGCATGCATCCAGCTCTACGTATAAATTTCCGTTGCCATCATTTAGATAAACACGCGGTAGCAAGTAATTAGAATCATGTTCCATAATATTCATTGCCGCCGCTTGCAATAATCAAATCCGGATTACTATCATTATTTACATCCACCCAACTGGCATCAACATCTTCATATATACTATCACTATCTAAAGCAGGTTCGATGGATTTTTCAAATTTTCCTGCGGGCCTTTGAATAAATACTGCACGTTTATCTCGTTTTGATGCGCCAATAAAAACATCATCTAATCCATCATGATTAATATCACCAACTGCAAGAGCCGGCCCTTCCCTTGATATCATGTGAGGTATTAAAGGCTCACGGTCAAATTCAGGAAAGTGATTTTCTTCTGCTTTGAAATTTAAGTTTACCTCTTTGGTAATATCAACCATTTCGTCTTGTTGGATTTTTGCAATGATTTGTCAATTCATGATAATCATACTTTGGAAGCCCCGGTTGATATTGAATTTTAATTGTGATAGAAACTGTATTTTTGCCAGTTAATTTTTTGATAAGAATTATCAGGCCAGATTAGCAAAATAGAATCAACTTTGGTTTTATACAATCCAATATGCAACAGGAATTTCCATACTTGATTGAAAGCCATGTTACAGGAAACTTTTCATACGTTCTTATATCACTGCTTTCGTACACAATCACTTTAGCACCTATAGCATTTATATTTTTTGAAGTGCCTTTTAATTTAATTCGATATAAGGTTTATTTTTTGTATCGTTACTTTTATTTTCATAGATCATTGCCGGCATCACATATTATTTACTACCATATCAAGATCGCCATCATTATCAAAATCTGCATATACAGCGCCATTTGAAAAAGTTGCTGCATTTCCTTCTATTTCATGTGCTGCATCAGTAAATGCATCGCCCATCATTCTTAAAAAATTTATTGGGAATTTTTATTTCAGGAAATTTATCAATCAATGCCATATCTTTTTCATTTGTAAAATTATTTTTTATCTTTTGTTGCATCTGGTCATTTGAAATATAATTGATGTAATCAATATCATTCAACGCTTTTGGGAATTCCATTTGAAATAAAAAGATCTTTTAATCCATCATTATCAAAATCCATCCAAAATGGCGACCAAGTCCAATCTGTTGCAGCAATGCCTGAATATAAACCAATTTCACTAAACATTCCATTTCCCCGATTTATCTGGAGATTATTGCGGGTATACTGATAACTGTATCCGTAACCTATTTTCATTTAAAATTATTATATTCATCTTCGCCTAATGATCGTTTTAAAATATATGGATCAGAAGGCAGCATATCCATGCTAACAATTTCAGGCAACGCATCATTATTTATATCAGCAACATCAACACCCATTGTATATTGGCTTGTATGCATAAAGCTGTTGAATCTTCTTCTTTAAAAGTTCCATTATGATTGTTGATGTAGAAATAATCTTTCTCATGAAAATCATTTCCGACATAAATATCAGGCCAGCCATCCAGATTAATATCTGCAATAGAAATTCCAAGGCCATAACCTATTACAGAACTATTAATTCCAGATTGTTTTGTTACATCTGTAAATTTATTATTGCCATCGTTTCGAAAAATGTGATCACCGAAACAGGATTATAAGTACCAAGAAATTTATTTCTTGGTGCAAATGTTCCGTTCTGATGAATAGAATGATTCAGCAAATACATATCAAGGTCACCATCGCCATCATAATCAAAAAATACAGCCTGTGTGCTAAAGCCGGAAAAATCAAGGCCATATTGTTTTGCTTCATCTTCATAATAAGGCACGCCATTTTTATCAATGCCTTTGCAAATCAGAAATTCGATTGTGGCTGTTTAAAGTTTCATAATTGCCAACACGGCAAATATAAATATCCAGCAAGCCATCATTGTTTATATCAACAACTGAAACACCGGTACTCCATCCGCCATCTTCGGAATTTGCGCTTCAGCAGTTACATCTTTAAAATGCAATTTCCCTGGTTAAGATATATTTTATTCTGGCCCTGGTTTGAAGAAAAAAATAAATCGATCAATCCATCATTATTAAAATCACCTGCAGCAACACCTGCACCATTATAAAAATACATGTAGTGAAAAACATTAAAATCCTTGGTTGGTGTAAGTTTATTACTAAAATCGAGACCTGTTGAATTATGATCCAATACCCGGAACATAACGGTTTCTTTATTTTTATGTTTGCATGATGAAAACAGATGTAACAAAAAAATAATCATCAAAATATTTAAATACCTCTGTGATTTACAAACCATAATTTTTAGATATCCTTTCAATTACCTGTCTTTATTTTTAGTTGGAATAATTCCATAATTTTTTATTCTTATCGTTTATTTCAAACAAGGCAGGATAATCATCATTTCTAAGAAATAGTAAATAATCTTTTTTTACTGAAGGAATTTCTAAGATGTCTTTCACCTCACCTTTTATTTCCAAGCCTGACTGATTATAATCCAATCTTGTAAAGTCGCCTTTATCATCATTAATAAGAACATCTCCATAACTTGCATCCAGCCTTCCAAACTGTGGTGGAAATCCATATTTATTTCCTCCCAGAATTAAATCCATATATCCATCATGATTTATATCCATTTGATAAATAGCATTTATTGAGGAGGTTTGTGTTAAAGGAGGTAATTTTTGAATTATAAAATTTCCATTTCCTTTATTGATCGCAATAATGGAAGACCCGTAATTAAATTCTTTTACAATACTTTTATTCAATAAATCTTCCGGAAATAATTCCTGCATTGATTTTTTTGCATACTCTGAATGTTGCAGATTTTGTTTTTTAATTGCAGGAATCTGATCCTGCAGTTCATGTTTTAAAAAGACAGTTTTATCCTGTCCATCTACAGTGTGGGTAAGAATCTTATCTATGTTGCCATTGTGATTAAAATCATTGACCCATAGTTTTACCGGGTTTTGTTGGTCTGGTCTCAGATAAAAATTTTCACCAATGTTTCCCAGTACAATATCCTGTTGGCCATCTCCATCAACATCACCAACAGATAAGATTCCCACCAACCATACAAACTATCAAGATTCGTTTTTACTTCTTTAAAATGATCCCCGTTGTATGAGAAAATTCTTGGAGTCATCCATTCTCCGGCAATAATTAATTCTTTCTTTTTATCTCCTATAACATCTGCCCATTGAGCACCCGTAACCATTCCAATATTTGCAATATCAGGATTTTTTGTTTTAGCCATATCAGTAAAATGGCCTTTACCATCATTTACAAAAATATAACTGGGAGGATTTACTCCATAATTTTGCGGAACACTTCTTCCTCCAACAAATAGATCCAGATCTCCATCATCATCAAAATCATATGGTATCGCAACAGAAATATTTGAATTATTATTTGGGAAAGCTGCTGCATCTAAAGTAAAATTTCCTTTGCCATCATTTTTGAAAAAACGCAACTGCATTTGCCTGCTGATGGGTGGATTGTTATTTCCACCGGGCACACAAACAAATCAAGATCGCCATCACTATCTGCATCAAAAAATAAAACAGCTTCATCTTCAAAATCTGCATACTCATCAAATATCTTTTCATCTTTTTTTACAAAATCTCCGAATTGGTTTGAAGATATAATTGCCCTGCCTGGCCTGGTGTTCCGCCAATATAAACATCAGGCAAGCCATCTCCATTTACATCGCCAATTGCAGCTTTAGGGCCTTCTCGTGAAAGCATTTCGGGCAAATTACGTTCGTAATAAAAATCAATATAATCATCTTCGTTATGCTTTTCAAAATTATTTTTTTCAGGAGAAAGTAAAGATGGTGGTAAGGCTTTTGCAATAGTATCCGGCATAAATTTATTCTCGTCAGATTGCTGAATTAAATACGTGTATCTATTGAAAGATTTGTATATCTTGAATAAGATCTGATCAGGCCAAATAACAAACATTGAATCGATTTTAGTGCAGAACCTAAACCAATAATTTGTTTATAATCAACTGACGATTGAAAGCCACGGCTGGAATTACTTCACGGCTAAAAATCTGGTTGCCTACATATAATTTTATTTTACTTCCTATTGCAAAAGTGTTTTTGCCCTTACCTTTTAAAAGAATACCAAGAAAATTATTTTTATTTATTTGCCTGCTGTTGTTCTTATAGATAAAACCTGTTTCATTTTCATTGCTTACAATTAGATCAAGATCGCCATCATTATCTAAGTCTGCATAAGCAGCACCATTTGAAAAAGATGGTTGTGTAAATCCCCATGCTGTACCAACATCTGCAAATTTCAAATTGCCTTTATTTTTAAAAGCTTTATTTGGCAATGGGTTAACAGGAATATGCTCCAAAACCTCATCTACACTTTCTTTTTTACCGGTTAACACCATTTTTTGAATTACATCGTTTGCAAAAAAATCCATAAAATCAAGATTAGTTACATCCCTGTTTACACCGTTACATACATAAATATCATTTAACCCATCATTGTCTGCATCAAACATTAATGCTCCCCAACTCCAGTCTGTTGCAGAAACACCGCTGTAATTTGCAATTTCAGAAAAGGTTCCATTCTTATTATTTAACTGAAGACAGTTTTTCATGAACTGATAATAAAATCCTGATTTAACCTTTCTGTTATAGAAATCAATATTATCAAATGAACCCAGTGTTTTTAAACGATAATCATCACCGGGCAACATATCAGTCGTAAATATTTCAGGATAGCCATCATTATTTATATCTGCAATATCGGTGCCCATTGAAGAAATACTAATGTGTGCAATACAATTTTCAAATTCATCTTTAAAAGTTCCATTTTTTTGATTGATGTAGAAATAATCTCTTTCATAAGAATCATTGGCAACATAAATATCAGGATACCCATCATTATTAATATCGCCAATAGTTACACCCAATCCAAAACTTATTAGGCTTCCATGTATGCCGGCTGATTGTGTTACTTCTGTAAAATGGCCATTATCATTTCTGTATAAATGATCTCCGCCGCCTTTTAAAAAAGGAGCTACAGGCCAATGCGTATCAGGAAGATCTCTCCTGTTTGCATAATTTAATGTATTTATGGGCATCGGGCTGTTATTAATCATAAAACAATCAAGATCGCCATCCATATCATAATCAAAAAAAGAAACCTGTGTAGTATAAGCAGAAATATCCAAACCATACTTTTGCAGACTCGGTAAATGTATGGTTGTGATTATTGATATATAATTTATTTCTCCTGTTTCCACTTTTCATGTGGCCGGAATTGCAGACATAAATATCCAGCCATCCATCATCATTAATATCAACAAACATACCCCGGTACTCCACATACTATCCTGTTTTAATCCCGCTTTTTGTGATATATCTTCAAACTTAAAATTTCCTTTATTTAAATACAATTTGTTTTCGCCCAGGTTTGATGTAAAGAATACATCGGGCAAACCATCATTATTAATATCGCCAATTGCAACGCCGCCACCATTATAAAAATTACGAAAAAGAAAACTATTCTCAATTTTATCGTCCGTCACTTTATTTATAAAATTGATGCCCGTGTTGTCCATCAATTGAAACATTGGAAGGGCAGATTTTTTATTGCAGGAAAAGAAACTTAAAAGAACGAAACCTAAAAAGAGCTTTGGTAAATGCCTCATTATTTAAACTAATTATTAATGCTTATTTACGAAGTAATTTTTTTTGATAAAGGTAAAGAAATGAATACGCAATATCTTGAATATGCTTGTTCTATTTACATTGTATGGTAAAAATCTGGATTTTAAATAAAAAATAACAATTGATTCCTATAAAATTAAAAGGCCGTATACGGCCTTTTAATTTATTAAAATAAAAAATGAAAATTATTCTATTAGTAACCAGGATTCTGTTTCAAATTTGGATTAGCAGCTAACGCCTGGCTCGGTATCGGGAATATAAGGTTTTTAGGATCATCAGTTGGCTTATATTGCCAAATGGTGTTATAAACTCCAAAACGTTCCAGATCTGTTCTTCTATAGCTTTCCCAATAAAATTCTCTGCCTCTTTCTGATAAAAGTGTGTTAGGATCATGAATATTTGAAGCATTTACCAACGAAATAGTTGCCAGTGGTGCGGCACCTCTTGCAGTTCTCAAATCATTAACCAAAGTTAGTGCAGTTGCATCTGCAGGGTTAATTCTTAGTTTTGCTTCTGCTACCATCAAAACTACGTCAGGATATCTGAAAATCATAAGATCGTTGCCTGCAGGACCACCGTAGTAAGCATAATCAGGTGTATATTTAACAACTCTTATACCAGTTAGTTCCAGATTACTTCCAGATTCTTTCATATCGGCCGAAATTGCTGGAGTAAAAGCAAGAGGATTTCCTTTTCTATCTTTTTCTGCAACTCCATTTTCATTATACTGCTGTCCCACTAAAAATCCTGGCCTTATACCTGAAGTGTAGGTAGAATTATAATTACTCATAATTCTTCCTCCAATCCTGGGATCAAAAAGAGTGTCTTTAGGACCATAGGTGATAGGAGCTCCGGTGGCATCAAACGTGTTATAAAAATCACTGATGGTGGTAAATCCATTCCAGCCTGCATTAGGATTATTAGGTGTATAACTATTATAATGCAAGGTCATATTCCAGCGTGCCTCAACACCAGCATGATTTGTACCAACCCCGCTTGTATTTGGATAAAGAAAAATTGCCTCCTTGGTGCTATGATTAGTGGGCGTAAAATTATCAAAATAATTAGGCGTATAGGCGTATTTATTGCTAGCCATAATTGCAGAACCAATTGAAACAACCTGGGCAAGATCTCCCGGATCAAATGTGGGAGCTGCCCTATTAGAATACACTCCTTTTTGAAGGTAGCAATGCATTAATAATACATTTGCCGCATCAACATTAGCTTTATCAGGGCCGTTGCCGGCAGGCAAGTCAGGTATAACAGCTGTTAACTCACTAATAACAAAAGCAATGGCATCTGCACCTACTTTTACATCTGGAGCCAGTAACAAATTATCTCCCGGATTTCTTATTGGGAACTGACCATATAAATCAGTAAGGTAAAATAATGCAAATGCCCTTAAAAATCTTGCCTCTGCTGCCTGCCCTTTAGAAGGGTTAAAGCCCAAAACGTTAGTTGCATCAAAATTTAATTTATTTAAACCATTAAAAACACTTAAAATCTGTCCATGATCGGCATTCCATGTATGATTGTGCAATACTCTCCATACGCCATTATCGTCCCAGTCACCACCTCTGGTAGGAACAAATGATTCGTCGGAGGTATTTTCTTCTAGTGAGAAAACCTGGTCCTGGCCTGCAAGAATAGTTAGATCAGTATAGGCAGCGCTAAGCAGCAAACCGGTACCGGCCGCACCTAATGAAGAGGAAACCTGTGCATTGGTAAGGGTGCTGTTTAATTTTTCATCAAGTTTGGTACAACCTGATATTACTCCTACTAGGCAAATAGCAGGGCAATTTTTGTTATTTTTTTATTATGTATCATGCTCTTAAATTTATTAAATTAGTTTATAAAGAAAAATTTATGCCTGCAGAAATTATCCTTGGTGTTGGATATGGAATGTACTCAATGGACTTGGAAGGATATGCATTTGAGCTTTTATTAATATTCACTTCAGGATCAAAACCGGTAAACTTGGTAATTACAAATAAATTAGTTCCGGTAATATAAACGCTTGCATTCTTTACATATTTTCCTAAGTTTCCAAGATTATAATTAATAGAAGCATTTCTCATTTTAAAGTAATTGCCATCTTCTAAAAACCTTTGAGAAGCTCCAACAACACTGCTGGGCTTTTCAGGGGAATTATAAGCAGCAAGATCAATGTTTCTACCCTGTGAAATACCAGATATATTTGTTACGGATGTTGCGGTATTATTATAAATTTTAAATCCAAATGCTCCTCCCATATTTAAACTCAAAGTAAATTTATTGTATCTCAAATTTGTGCTGAAGCCAGCTAATACATGCTGATTTGGATCACCGAATAATTCAGGATTAGCCCCAATAATCTGGTTGCCGTTTGCATCAAATCCCATAAAAGGTTTTAAATGAAATACGTTAACAGGTTGCTCATTGGTTATTGCCTGTGCTAAAGTACCGGAAACACCCTGGCCGTCAATCTCACCTGTTTGTATCAGCAATGGAAGGCCTGTATTCGGGTCTGTAAAGTTCTTAATTATATTCTTATTGTAGGCAATATTTCCTGTCACATCCCAGGTCATTTTTTTTCCTTCAATAATTGTTGCTCCTATTCCAAGTTCCACGCCCTCATTATTCAAATTAGCATCAGGCAGGTTTAAAAAAGAAGTAGAGTTCGGCGCCGGTTGAATAGCATTGGTTGAAAAAAGAATATCTGAAGTACTCCTATGATAATAATCTATGGAGCCATATACTTTTCCTTTTGCAAATCCAAAATCCACCCCTGCATCAAATTGCGCTGATTGTTCCCACTTTAGGTCAGGATTACCATTAACTACCTGTGGTGCGTTATTATAAGAAGTTAATGCAAATTGTTCTTTAGATGATCCGGCAGGAAACTCCTGGTTTCCTGTAATACCATAAGAGGCTCTTAACCCAAGATTTGAAAATAGTTTACTATTTTTCATAAAGCCTTCATTGATTATTTGCCATTTTGCAGCGGCGGAAGGGAAGGTGCCATATTTGTTATTTGTTCCAAATTTGCTCGATCCATCTGACCTGATTGTTCCCGTAACCAGAATCTTGTCCTGATAATTAAGAGTTACTCTGCCAAAATATGATTGTAATTCCGACGATGGATTAGCAAAGGTAAAATATGGATTTTGTGTTTTTGCATTCTGCATCAGGCTGGTGTAAGGAATATCAATTCTGTTAGCTTCAGTCAGGTTAGTATTAAACCCGGAAGCAGTTATTCCGCCACCGGCGATGTCTGTTTTATAATACTCAAATCCGGCTAACGCATCCAGGGTAAGATTTTTAGATAAATTAGCCTGGTAATTAAGTGTATGATCCAATACAGAAGACCTTAGCTGTTGATTAAAAATAGCTGCAAAACCCTGTCCTGAAACTCCCGGAAAGCCTTGTAACCAACCATCAATACTAAACTTTCTTACGCCTGTTCCATAATTAATACCATATAGAAATTTGTAAGTTAGATTAGGAAGAATTTTATAAGAAATTGAACCATGTGACAAAAATTCAGAAACGTTACTCTTATCATTAGTTGCGTCACTTTCAGCGAGAGGGTTACCTGACCCCGTAGAAGGATAATTATACACGCCATTAACTATAAAAGGCGTAGTTGGGTTCCAGCTCAAAGCAGACCCAACAAGGCTTCCGGTCGATCCTGAAGTGTTCCCAATTGGTACCAGTCCCTCACCATAATTTGCTGCTACTAAACCAAATTCAAGTGTAAGTTTATTGTCTAAAAAATTATACTGCCCATTAAATGAGGCCAGATATTTTTTTAGGTTTGATTTTTTAATGAATCCCTGGTTATCCGAAGCGAGAAAGGAAGCCCTGAATTTTCCATTTTCATTACCGCCACTAAGTCCTACTGAATAATTTTGCGTAACGGTGCTTTGTGTAATTGCATTTAATGCATCTACAGATTGGCCACCATCTAATTTTCTGGCAACGCTATCTGGCACATATTTCTTTAGGGCAGACCGGAATTGTCCCGCATCCAATACCTCAAACCTTTTCATATAACCTGCAAACACGCCTGCACTTACACCTACGTCAACTCTCATTGGGCCGGAACCGCCTTTTTTCGTTGTAATCATTATAACCCCGTTAGCGCCTCTTGACCCATAAATTGCAGTTGACGATGCATCTTTTAAAACATCAATCTGTGCAATATCGTAAGGATTAATAAATAATAATGGATTAGAAGATGGTGAAGTTCCAAATGTACTAGAAATATCCGGGCGTGCAGTTCCGCCATCTAATGGAACACCATCTACTACATATAACGGATTATTCCCGGAACGAATTGAGTTTGTACCCCTGATTTGAATGGTTTGCGCCACACCGGGTTGTCCGCTGGTACTGGTAACTTCCAAACCTGGAACTTTATTAGTAAGCAACTGATCAGGTGAATTAATTACACCCTGGTTAAAGTCTTTGGCCTTAATAGAAGTTACTGCACCGGTTAAATCTTTTTTCCGGTGCTGAACCATAACCGATGACTACAACATCAGTTAAAGCCTGTGTAGAACTTTTAAGTATAACTTTTACACTCGAAAGATCCGCAACATCTACTTTTTGGGTCTCAGAACCGACATAACTAATTTGAAGAATATGTGATTTTTCAGGAATACTGATGGAGAACGTTCCATCAGCCCCGGTCCTAACACCGGTTTTTTGTCCAACAACTATTACAGATGCATCAGCTAATGGTGTACCATCTGTCGAAGATACTGTTCCGGTTACTGTTCGTTGTTGAGCCATTGTTAGTAAACAAAATAGCGTAAACAGGCCGCTAAGCAGGAGTTTTTTTCTCATAATCAAGTAATTAAATAAGTGTTAATGTTTATTTAACGTGTAATTTACACACAAATGTTAAATAAATATCATTTTGACAAAAAAATTTGTAAAAATATTTTCATTTCTTTCGTTTTTGCTAAATGGCTTTCCATTATCACAACGTAGTTCTAACACCATTGGTTGCTTAAAATAGCCTGAAACAAAGAGTTTCAAGCAATTTTTATCTTTATTAGAATGTGTATATAACAATTTGATTCACCTTACAAAAAAATTTTCTTGTTTTAATTTATCTGAATTGCTATTAAACCCATCATGGCAAATTCCACATTTTATTGCACCTTGTTGCAGAAGTGCATATAATAATATATGATGCATTTTGAAACTCCGGCCAAACAGATTAGTTTTTATTTTTGTTTGTATTCGTCCAGCAATTTCCTGGTTTGCTGATGCAATTTATTTTTGAAGAAAGTAGTTCCTCCAAATAATTCCCCCTTCCAACCCATAGCCTGCGATGCCCATTGATGTAAATTAAAATTATCAGTATGTGTAAGGATTTTTGAATCTTTAAATTCGAATGCAGCGTCTACTATATTATGAACTTTTCTGCCGGTTTTACTAAAAGTGTACAAGGCCTCCCAATGTGCAGCTCCTTTTTTAAAGGACGCTGTTATATTCGAAAATTCAATTTTCAGATCAGAAGAATTTCTGCAGAGCATTCGCCACATTGCCTTTGCATCATCTGCTTTTAATTCACCAAACGCAGGATCACTAAAAATAACATCATTGTGATAACAGGAAATCATTGTTTCAGCATCCTTATTTTGAAAGCTGGTATAAAAAGTTTCTATTAAACCTTTCATGGGATTTACCATACCATATTAATTAACCGGAATTAATTTAAGAAGATGATTATATAAAATGAACATTATTGCAGACGAAAATTAAAGTCTTTTAATTCTGATATTTTTAAACCATACATCTTCACCATGGTCCTGCAAGGATATTTTTCCTTTTTTAAAAGTTCCAAAACCTGGCATGTCTTTAAACTTGCTAATAGCAATCATTTTTTTCCAGTTCTCATTCCATAAAGTGGTGGAAAGTGAATGTACTCCATTCATATAAAAATCCAGCTTGACCATTTACTGCATTTTATTTCGACATGGTTCCATTCACCTTGTGGGTTTGCCGCTTCCTGTGGAGCAAGCAGATCATATAAATCCCCGGCACGATGTGTATATAATCTTCCATCATCATGTCCCTTTCCGTGTAGGTGTACCATTATCCAACACCTGCATTTCCATTCCTGTTTCATAAGTCGCAGCATATTTTGACTGTGTCTTCATGTATATAAAATATAATCCCACTGTTTCCTTTCAGTCCGATTTTCCAATCAAGCTTTAAATCAAAATTTTCATATTCATCATTGGTAACAAATCCCCACTCTTCATCGGCCATATTTTTTTCAGCTTCTGCGTCTAAGTAAAATGCACCATCTCTTACACTCCATGCTTTAGTGCAGTTGGTTGACCATAAGTATGCCAACCGTTAGTTGATGTTCCATCAAATAATAATTTCCAGCCATCACGTTTTTTCTTTTGAGTGTAAGCTGATTATCCTGCGAAAAACAATAACCAACACCGAGAGTGATTGTAAACGAGAAAAATTAATTTAAACATGTTTATTTTAAAAGATGATGAGAAGATTCAATTAATTTATAAATAAACATTGAAAATTATTGCAGCCCAAAACAGAAGATTTAGTAATTTCATCTTTCGCCGTTCCTGCAAAATCATCAAATGCTTTTTCTGTAACAGGTATGATATGATCTTTGATAAATTCTGCACCTTCTGTTGCACCATCTTCTGAGATCTTTTAAACAACATTCCCATTCCAACACTGCCCATCCTTGATAATCATAAGCAGCCAGTTTACTGAATATTGATTTGAAATCTACCTGCCCATCACCCAAAGAACGAAAGCGTCCTGCGCGATCTATCCAGCTTTGATAGCCACCATAAACACCTTGCTTTCCTGTTGGATTAAACTCTGCATCTTTTACATGAAAAGCACGTATGCGTTCATGATAATTATCTATGTATTCAAGATAATTTAAACATTGCAACACAAAATGTGAAGGATCAAATAATAAACAAGCTCTTGGATGATTATTTACTTTTTCTAAAAACATTTCATAAGTAATACCATCATGCAAATCTTCCCCGGGATGAATTTCATAACAAACATCAACACCGCATTCATCAAAATAATTTAAGATAGGCAACCATCGTTTGGCCAAGTTCTTTAAAGCCTTTTTCAACCAAACCTTCCGGACGTTGCGGCCAGGGATAAACCAGTATGCCACAGCAAAGCACCGCTAAATGTTGCATGTGCATTCAATCCTAAGATTTTGGAAGCCTTTGCTGCATACTTTAATTGCTGCAACGCCCATTCTGTTCTTGCTTTTGGATTCATTGCGAACTTTCTCCGGTGCAAAGCCATCAAACAAAATATCATAAGCCGGATGAACTGCAACCAACTGTCCTTGTAAATGAGTTGAAAGTTCTGTAATCTGTAAACCACATTCATTCACTAATCCTTTTAATTCATCTGCATAGGTTTTACTTTCAGCAGCTTTTTGCAAATCAATGCACCGTGCATCCCAGGTTGGAATTTGAACGCCCGTAAAGCCAAGATCTTTTGCCCATTGGCAAATAGATTTCAAATCATTGAACGGCGGTTCATCGCCCAGAAACTGCGCTAGAAAAATTCCGGGGCCTTTAATTGTTTTCATGATTTTTATTTAGCCTCACCCCTCCAAAGGAGTCCTTTGGACAACCCCTCTCCACCCTTCGACAAGCTCAGGAGAGGAAACGTGAAGTGTCGTGTGAATTTTAATTATTTATTCTTTAAAAAAATTATACTCAAATTTTTCATTTTGTAATTAATAATGACTGCGAAGCTGAGCCACAATTACTTTTTCATTTTCCCATTTATAAATAATCCGGTGCTCGTTGTTAATACGTCTTGACCAATACCCTGTCCAATTATGTTTGAGTGCTTCTGGCTTACCAATACCTTCATAAGGATTTTCTTTAATTGATTCCAGAAGTTTTTGAATTCTTGTTGAACTTTTGTGTTTCCGGATTTTTTCCAAAAATTTAAATCCTCCAGGGATTGAGGTGAGAAGATTATTTCCATAAATCTTCCAGGTTCATGGAGGTGATATTTCCCTCTTCAATGTTTTTAATACTTTCATTAAGGCGCTTAGTCATAGCGGGATTAGCAATTATGCGCTCAGTCTCATCAGTTGCCGGCTCTTGTTCATATGGTATTTGAAATCCGTCCAGCAGGATTTGCAAAGCTTTCTGCTGATCCTCATTTTGCGGATGAATAATTATTGTTTCCATATCCAAATTTACATTTTTATTTTTCTACAAATATCTCATTTTTTGTAACCCGGGATACCTGCAAAACATGCGGCTTCAACGGAACCTTCTGGTAAATAATATTTATATTTTCCTACACCACATAATCTGTCCACTTCTCTTTCGATTCTCCCGATGCCACAACATTTTCAATAAACGCCATTCCACGAACTCCATCATCTGCCCCCGGGAAATCAAGCATTTCTTTTGTGGGTTCTTTGCCTTCATGCTTTGCTAATAATGTTTGTGCAAAGTTGTGGTAAATATTTCCAAAGGCTTCGAGATAACCCTCAGGATGGCCACCGGGTGTTCTGCAATTTTGCGTAGCAAAGCTGCTTAATACATTTGTGTAATTAGCGCCTGCTCTTAAAATTTCTGCCGGCTTATCCAGCCATTTTACCAATAAAGTATTTGGCTCCTGTTGCGCCCATTCAATTCCTCCTTTTTCGCCATAAATTCTAATCTTTAAATTATTTTCTTCACCTGCTGCAACCTGGGTTGCAACTAAAACACCTGATGCTCCATTATCAAATTTTAATAATACTTGTCCATCGTCATCAAGATGTCGTCCTTCAACAACAATATTTAAATCTGCACAAAGCTTTGTAATTTTTAATCCTGAAATATATTCTGCAAGATGAGCAGCATGGGTTCCTATATCGCCCATTGCACCTGCCTTTCCTGATTTTTTTGGATCAGTTCTCCATGCTGCCTGTGCATTGCCTTCACGTTCTGATAATTTACTTAACCATCCTTGCGCATATTCAACATAAATTTTTCTGATCTTTCCCAAAGCACCCTCTTTCATCATAGCTCTTGCCTGCTTCACCATCGGATATCCCGAATAAGTATGTGTGAGGCATAATACTAAGCCTGTTTCATCAACCTTATTTTTTAATTGTTTTGCTTCATCTAATGTAAATGTCATTGGCTTTTCAACAACAACATTAAAGCCGTTATCCAACGACATTATAGCAGGACCAAAGTGTGCAAAGTTGGGAGTAACAATTGTTATAAAATCAATCCGCTTATCAGCAGGCATTTTACTTTCTTTCGCAATCATTTCTTCATAAGTAAGATAGGTTCTGTCTTCAGGAAGAAATAATATTTTGCCGGATTCTTTTGCTATTTCAGGATTAATGCTTAATGCCCCGCAGCTTAATTCTATTAATCCGTCCATGTTTGCAGCAATACGATGGATAGCGCCAATGAAAGCATCTTTACCACCTCCAACCATCCCCATTCTTAATTTTCTCATACCAAATTATTTTTAAAATATTTTAGATAAATATACACGCATGAAATATTTTTTTTCATAATTATTTGAAAAAAATATTTTCGATAAAATTTTTTCTTCTCTTAAATATAGTACATTTAAACCCTGCTTTACTAATCAATTAAAATTAGTTAATGAAATCAACCACACGATTGCAGCTTTCATTCATGATGTTTGTTGAGTTCTTTATATGGGGTGCATGGTTTGTTACCTTAGGCACTTTTTTATCAAGTAATCTTCATGCCACCGGCGCCCAAACAGGCTCTGTTTTTTCAACACAATCATGGGGCGCCATCATTGCTCCTTTTATTATAGGTTTAATTGCAGACAGGTATTTTAACGCAGAAAGAATTCTTGCCGTACTACATCTTGCAGGTGCAGTTCTCATGTACCAAATGTACCAGGCAAGCGAAGTTTCAACTTTTTATCCTTATGTATTAGCATATATGATTTTGTATATGCCCACACTTGCATTGGTAAATTCAATTTCATTTAACCAAATGAAAGATCCCGAAAAAGAATTTTCAAGCATCCGGGTTTGGGGTACACTTGGATGGATTGCCGCTGGCCTGCTAATCAGTTATATATTTTTATGGGACGCAGAAAAAAATGTGAAAGCTGGTTTAATGAAAAACACATTCTTGCTGGCTTCTATTGCCTCTCTTATCATGGGCTTGTTCAGTTTCACCTTGCCTAAAACTCCTCCTAAAGTTTCAAAAGATACCAAAGTAAAAGTTTCAGAAATATTAGGCCTCGATGCATTAAAGCTTTTGAAGAATAAAAATTTCCTGGTATTTTTTATTGCCTCAATTCTTATTTGTATTCCCTTGGCGTTTTATTACCAGGTTGCCAATCAATTTCTTTCTAATATAGGCGTTGCCAATCCCACAGGAAAAATGACCATAGGCCAGGCATCCGAAGTACTTTTTTTATTAGCCTTACCTTTGTTCTTCAAAAAGTTTGGAATTAAAAAAACTATTTTGGTAGGTATGCTTGCATGGGCCTTACGCTACGCATTATTTGCTTATGGCAATGCAGGTGATTTAAGTTTCATGCTGATATTAGGAATTGCATTACATGGTGTTTGCTACGATTTCTTTTTTGTAACAGGACAAATTTATACTAATAGTAAAGCAGGGATAAAATATAAAAGTGCTGCACAAGGATTGATTACATTAGCGACCTATGGCGTGGGAATGCTGATTGGATTTAAAATCGCCGGAATGGTCACTGACGCATATACGAGCCCGGGAACAATTTTTGACTGGAAAATGATTTGGATAATTCCTTCTGTTATAGCGCTGGTGGTATTTCTTTTATTTGCTATTGCATTCAATGAAAAAAAAGAAAAATCAATCACTGATCAAAGTCTCAATATTTAAACAATGAATTCAAAACAAAACAGAAGAACGGTACTTAAAAATATTGCATTAGGAACATCTGCAATAATAGCCGCACCTGCTATATCTTTTGCAAAAAATTTTGAAGAAAAAAAACAATACACATTGAAAGGCAATATCAATCATTCTGTTTCACGATGGACATTTGGTTATCTTTCATTAGATGATTTATGCAAAGCTGTAAAAGATATTGGTTTTAGTGCAATTGATTTAACCGGTCCCAAAGAATGGCCAACCCTGCAGAAGCATGGCATTTACAGTTCTATGTGTTATACTGCGGGCAAGAATGATTTGTACAATGGCTTGGACAATCCAATAAATCATGAACAACTGATTAAAGAATATTTGGAAACCATTCCAATTATGGCAAAAGCAGGTTATAAAAATCTTATTTGCTTTAGTGGTAAACGGGAAGGAATGGATGATGAAACCGGGATGAAAAATTGTAAGGATGCTTTGGAAAAAATTTTACCTTTTGCTGAAAAGAATGGAGTTACAATGGTAATGGAATTGCTGAACAGCAAAATTGATCATAAAGATTATATGTGCAATCATGTGGAATGGGGAGCAGAACTTTGCAAACGCATTAGTTCAGAAAATTTTAAATTGCTGTTTGATATTTATCACATGCAAATACAGGAAGGTGATATCATAAGAAACATCAGGGATTATCATCAATACATTGCACATTATCATACGGGTGGCATTCCGGGAAGGCATGAAATAAATAATTCACAGGAATTATATTATCCTGCAGTTATGAAAGCAATTGTAGAAACTGGTTATCAAAGGTTATGTTGCGCAGGAATTTATGCCAACTTATCCTGATAAATTAGATTCATTAAGAGAAGCGATTAAGATTTGTGATGTATAATTTTCAGTTTAATGATGACCGTTATAACTGATTAAAACAATTATTTAAACATTTAAAATAAATAAAATCCTATGGCAGACAATACCTACGATGCGATTGTGATTGGCTCTGGTATTTCCGGTGGCTGGGCCGCAAAAGAGCTTACCGAAAAAGGCCTTAAAACAATCATGCTTGAAAGAGGCAAAAATATTGAACATGTAAAAGATTATGTTAATGCAACAAAAGGTCCCTGGGAATTTCCGCATCGCGGCGGCCGAACACAGGAAATGATAAAGGATTATCCTGTTTTAAGAAGAGATTATCCGTTAAATGAAATGAATCTTGACTGGTGGGCAGATGATCAAAAATCTCCATATACAGAAGTAAAACGGATGGATTGGTTCAGAGGTTATCATGTAGGTGGTCGTTCGCTTTTGTGGGGACGCCAAAGCTATCGCTGGAGCGATTTGGATTTTGAAGCCAATGCAAAAGATGGCATTGCAATTGACTGGCCGATTCGTTATAAAGAAATTGAGCCCTGGTATATTATGTGGAAAAGTTTGCAGGTATCAGTGGTGGAAAAGAAGGTTTGCCACAATTGCCCGATGGTCATTTTTTACCGGCAATGGAAATGAATTGTGTAGAAAAAGATGTAGCAGCACGGATTAAGAGCATTATAAAAGTAAGCCGTGCATGATCATTGGCCGCACTGCTAACATTACTGAGCCAATACCAGGAAGAACCAATTGCCAATACAGAAATAAATGCTGGCTGGGTTGCCCGTTTGGCGGCTATTTCAGCACACAATCTTCAACATTTCCTGCAGCTATGGAAACCGGTAATTTAACTGTTGCGTCCCTGGTCAATTGTTACAAAAATTTTGTATGATAAGGATACAAAAAAAGCTAACAGGTGTTGAAATTCTTGACGCAGAAACAAATAAGACTTATCGAATATTTTGCAAAAATTATTTTCCTTAATGCATCCACATTTAACAGTGCATGGATATTAATGAATTCAGCAACTGATATCTGGCCTGATGGATTAGGAAGCAGCAGTGGCGAATTGGGCCATAATATAATGGATCATCATTTGGGTGTTGGCGCTTCGGGTAAGGTTGAAGGTTATGAAGATAAATATTATTATGGAAGGCGTGCCAATGGAATTTATATTCCCCAGTACAGGAATATATTTTGGTGATAAAAGAGATTATATAAGAGGCTTTGGCTACCAGGGCAGCGCAGGCAGGGAAGGATGGAGCCCGAATATTGCTGAAATGTCTATTGGCGGAGATTTTAAAGATGCCTTAGCTGAACCAGGCCAGTGGACAATGGGTATTGGCGGCTTTGGAGAAATACTTCCCTATCATGAAAATAAAATGACACTGGATAAAACTAAAAAAGATGAATGGGGTCTGAATGTAATTTCTTTTGATGCAGAATGGAAAGAGAATGAAAGAAAAATGCGTATTGACATGAAGAATGATGCAATAGAAATGCTCCAGGCTGCCGGTGTGAAAGATGTGAAAGGTTATGATGGAGATGGCACTATCGGCAGAGGTATACACGAAATGGGAACAGCACGAATGGGCAATGATCCGAAAACATCTGTTTTAAATAAATGGAACCAGGTATGGGATGCGCAAAATGTTTTTGTTACAGATGGTTCCTTTATGGTTTCAGCTAATTGCGTGAATCCATCATTGACCTATATGGCTATGACCGCAAGGGCGGCAGACCATGCAGTAAGCGAATTAAAAAAACATAATATTTAATACCATTTCATTTTATTACCTCTAAAAAAAAATTAATAATGAGTGAAGAAAAAGAAATTTTAAAATCCAATTATCCAAGAAGAAAATTTTTGAGAGATGCGGGATTGGCAGCAGCAGGCTTTATGATTGTTCCGCGCCATGTTTTAGGTGGAAAGGGATTTATTGCTCCCAGTGATCGCTTAACTATTGCCAGCATTGGCGTTGGCGGAAAGGGGGAAAGTGATATTGCTAATTTTTATAAAAGTGGTAAAGCTGATATTGCTTTTTTATGTGACGTTGATGACAGGCAGGCTAAAACAACAGTTACCAATTTTCCAAAGGCAAAATATTATAAAGACTGGAGAGAGATGCTCGATAAAGAACATAAAAGTTTTGATGCCGTATCAGTGTCCACTCCGGATCATACACATGCAGTAGCAGCCTACTCTGCCATGCAGCTCGGCAAGCACGTGTATGTTCAAAAGCCTTTAACCCACGATGTATATGAAGCACGCATGCTAACGAAGGCGGCTAAACGCTATAAAGTGGTTACGCAAATGGGCAACCAGGGCGCCTCTGGTGATGGCATCAGGCAATTAATGGAATGGTATGACGCAGGAATTATTGGAGATGTACATACCGTTTATTGCTGGACAGACAGACCGGTTTGGCCGCAGGGTATTCCATGGCCTTCTGCTTCAGCATCTATACCAAAAGAATTAGACTGGAATTTGTGGCTGGGCACTGCTCCTTCTAAAAATTATATTGACAACCTGATACCATTCAACTGGCGTGGCTGGTGGGATTATGGAACAGGCGCATTGGGCGATATGGGATGCCATATTGTTCAACCTGCTTTTGGAGTACTTGATCTTAAATATATAAATTCTGTGCAGGCAAGTGTAGGAAGTGTTTATGTAGGGTGAGTTTCAGAGAGGATATTTTCCTGATAGTTGTCCTCCCTCGAGCCATGTAATTATGAAATTTCCAAAAACAAATAAAACAAAAGGGCCTGTTGAAGTACATTGGATGGATGGAGGAATACAACCCGAAAGACCTGAAGAACTTGGCCCAAATGAATTATTTGGCGATGGCGGCAATGGCACACTCTTCATAGGAACAAAAGGTAAAATGATGTGTGGAACTTACGGCGCCGATCCAAAATTGCTTCCAACCTCAAGAACTGCTGAAGTACAGGTTAAACAAAAATATCCAAGAATACCTTTGGGAGCTGAAGGCCACTATGCCCAATGGGTAGAAGGTTGTATTGCCGGTTACGGGAAAACACAAATGGATTCTTCCTTCGACGTTGCCGGTCCTTTAACGGAAGCATTGTTAATGAGTAACCTGGCCATAAGAGGATTCGATATAAGAAAACCAAAAGCAAATGGAGAAACCGGTTTCGACTACCCTGGCCGTTACCTTGAGCTTTTATGGGATAATGATAACATGCGGGTAACTAATTTTGATGATGCCAATCAGTTTATCAAACGCGATTACCGTGAAGGATTTGGCGTAACTTATAATGTATAAACTTTAAAAATATTTTTATGAACAGAAGAGATGCAGTGCAATATATTTCGCTCCTTTTAGGAGGCACTCTTATAGGCAGCAATTATTTTTTAGAAGGCTGCAAAAGTAAAACAGGTGTATCAATGGAGTTTACACCGGAAGATATTTCCTTTCTTGATGAAGTTGCTGATACTATTTTGCCGCCCACTAAAACTCCCGGAGCAAAAGCTGCCAAAGTTGGTCAGTTTATGACCGTGATGGTGAATGATTGTTATGAAGCAGCCGATCAAAAAATATTTCACGAAGGCATCAGTAAGCTCGATGAAGCATCCAATAAAAAAAATGGAAAATCTTTTATGGAAAGTTCTCCGCAGCAGCGGCTTGATTTATTATCAGATTTAGATAAAGAATCGAGCACTTACAGAAAGAAAACGGATGCTTATTTCGATGCGTTTGTTGATGAAAAGAAACGTGAAATGGCCCTGCAAAAAGATAAAGAGGGTATAGATCCCAAAGCCGAAAAGATGCGTGAAGATCCGAACTATTATTTTAAGATGATGAAAGAACTTACATTGCTTGGATATTTCACTTCAGAAATTGGATGCACGCAGGCTAGGCGTTATGTTGAAACGCCGGGGAAATTTGAAGGATGTGTCCCCTATGTGAAAGGCGATAAGGCGTGGGCGTAAAGGCTTTTTTAAATTGAATCCGGGGTTTTTTGAATATCTTTTATCTGATTTTACTTTCGGGTGTCCCTACCCGTTATTCCCGGTCATAATTTTATACTTTGTGTTTTAGTACCAACTGAACTATAGGGTTGGCAACCTGCAAAAGGTTGCAACCCTTACCCCTTCATTGTGGTAGCTCAACGACAAAAGAACTTACTATCCGGAATTTTTACTTTTCCAATCGTTTATTCAGATGATTTTTAAGCAAGGTTATTTGTATAAACATCAATAACGTTGATAAAACAATTATGTTGATAGTTATGCCGGAGAATTGAAATAAATGTAAGTCAGTTAATGCTTTAATTAAGCTCTTTCCACTAAAAGCAGACGACCAGGGTTGACCTTCACTTTGGGGAATGTTATTTGTCAAAAAGTAAACAACCGTGCCAATAATACCGCCAAAAATTAAAATCCAGCCCGTTTTTGAAATCAACGGTTTATATTCAGTAACATTACTTTTGCCAATCGCCAAAACATTGGCCATAACTTTAGACGTAAAATCGCGGGAAGGCGATTCCAATGAAGTTTCCTTCATTATTTTATCAACAAATTGTTTCGTGTTTTTATCCTCGATCTCTTTCATAATATTGTAATATTTCGGGTTCTAAACGCTCTTTCAAAAGACAGGTTAACTTCTTCCTGCTTCTGTACAATCGTATCTTAACATTGTTCGGATTGATACCGATAATTTTCGCAATCTCGTCCAAAGATTGCTCCTCAAAATAATATAAGGTTAATAAAAAACCATCTTCACCGGGTAACGAATGTAAACAATCCTGTATCATCTGTTGGCGCTCCTTCTGTTCAATCGAATCCAATACATTCATAAATGATATTGACTCCTGTCCGGCAAACGCATCCAGGTCAACAACAGGTTGCAATCTTTTATTCTTTCTTAGCCTGTCTAAACATGTATTAAAAGTCACCTTATAAATCCAGGTCGAAAATTTAGATTCTCCATTAAACTTACTTAGTGATTTATATATTTTCACAAACGTATCCTGCGACACTTCCTCTGCTTCTTCCCTGTCTTTTAGCATTTTCAACGATAAAGTAAATACCATATCCTTATACCGGTCTACCAATACAGCAAATGCACTGGTATCACCTTTTATTACGAGGTGGATATAATGTTGATCGTCTGCCTTAACCATATTATTAACTATAAGACGATGATAATCTAATCCCGGTTACAATGAGCAAAAAACTTTCTCTAATGTTGTAACCGGTAATAAAATTCGTGTCGTCATATATCATGAACTAATAAAATTATTTAATAAAAAACAAATCATTATGGAACCGGATATTTTAATACCACTGAGTTTATTTCTTGCAATTTTTGGCATCGTCTACCTGTTCATATCAACGCGGAACAAGGAACGTCTTGCACTGATAGAGAAAGGTGTTGATGCAGGTATTTTTATGAAAGGAAAGCAAAGTGGCATCCCTACTGGCAGGATAATTATTTTAAACTTAGCCTTATTGCTTATAGGCATTGGCGTTGGCGTTTTTGTTGCACTTTTATTATCTACCTATACTTCATTGAACCAGGATGCCATTTATCCTGCAATAATATTTACTATGGCCGGCATTGGCTTATTTGCAGGTTTTTATATGACCAAAAATTTAGAAAAAAAAGAAAATTAAGTTTGTATAGTGTTGCCAACCTTTTGAAGGTTGGCAACCCTTAGCCGATTCATTAAATGCTTCGCAGTAACGTAAATACTAGCGATCCGCATTGCAAAACATTTTAACAGTGTAAAACAGCGTTTTTGAAAAATTCACGGAAAACCGTGTAATAAACCCGTTTTATGCTCTAAAAACCCCCAACGAGGTCTTTTTTTCGAAATCCGCATGTGAAGATTTGCAATCCGCACATGAAGATTTGCTTTCATCGTGCAGATGAAATGCATTTTACAGCACGTGATTTGCTTTTAGCAGCAGATGAAATGCATTTTACATCACGTGATTTGCTTTTAACATCACATGAAATGCATTTTACATCACGTGAAATGCTTTTTAAAGGAGATGAAATGCTTTTTGCATCGCGTGAAATGCTTTTTAAAGGAGATGAAATGGTTTTTAGTAACCAGAATATACTGTAAACATCGTGAAGATAATCGCATTGATGAACCTCTGAGAACATAAAAAGCAAATTAAAGTGTATTAATAATCAACACGATCCTAGTTAAACAAATCGTTAATTTCGCTGTCCCACTTTTTGCAACTAAAGCTTACAAACATAAATCTATAATTCAAATTCAATTTTATAAGAAACAGTTATTTGGGCTGAGTTACAGGACCGCAGTACTTTGATAATTTGAAATTCAACCGATTGCCTGCAACTTATTTAACCTCTTTTAGATTTCACCAATGGACTTAATTCGTTTTCAAACACGATTAGTTTTACAGGAGCCGAGAAGGAAGATAAAAGAAAGTATCAAAAGGGTTTTAACAATTATAGGCACGGATAGCAGGATTCAGTTGAGATAATATTAACCTCAAGTCCATTGGTCAAATAAAATCTTATTGGATTAAAAGGCAGCCTTTCCAATACACATTCTCTTCAATTTTTTGTAAATATTCATACATTAAATTTGATTCGTTGGGCAAATCATTAAGCCAATCTTTAAATTTTTCAGCATTATTTAACTGGTTTTAGTAAGGTTCGTATAAAATCCTGCTTATTATTAATAGCTTCTCATTACTGCCCTTGATTCATCGACTACAAAGTGATTGAAAACATCAGTTTCCTTCGTTGATTTTGCACTTTGCATTAAAATTGAAGTCATCTTTAAACGTATCATTGATGCATTAAAATCAGGTAGGATATTTCTGAAAAATTTTCATACATCACTTGTAAATCTTCACATGTATTAATTAACGCTAATATAGGTGAATCGGTTTCATCATAATTATTCATGTAAAACAATATATGGATATTGTTCGGCTAACCAATACCATTGCTGATCTGCAATTTTACCATACTCATCTAATATCATTTCAGATTCTACCACATCACCAAAACAACAAATCATGTTATGTACACATGACGTTACGAAATACAAATTGTCCTGCGAATAATCGTATCCTTTCAACCTGTTTGGTTTGCGTTGTTTCATAATTTTTTTATACTGGAACAGGTCGCGACCTGTTCCTACTTTGATATTTTAATGTAATCATACAAAAAATCTTTTGCCCATGTTCAATTCGATTTTATATTGCAATTTCACAAAACATTTAATATTAAAGATGCTCAATGCTCCGGTATAGAAGCAACGCAGCCGCTACTTATTCACGAGAATAATTATAATTTACACACCTATTCATTACGTTAAACGTCCCAAAATATCTACTTTAACAATTTTTGGTAAAGTTATTGAAATTAGGAGGGAAAATATTTATTAATGGCTAAGAGACTAATTTTAATCGCTTCAATTTTAATGACTATATTGATATACAGTTGCAGCAAGAAGACGCATCCTTCCAAAACATCTTCGGAACCAGTAGTGAAAAGTACTGATACAACAGCAACTACAAAACCAATAACAAAAACAAAACCTAAAACACCACTGCCCCAGGTAATCGTCGTTAATGACAGTGCAGCCCGCAAAAGTGTTGACGGCAGGCTTTATTACGATATGATGGGCCACAGGTACTGGCGCAATAATAAAGATGGCAAGTATTACCTTTTTAATAAATCAATGTATAATAACCCTGATTTCAATAAGCCATCATAAGTTTTTTTCTTATCAATATTCAAATCTTTTTGCGGAATAATTTCATCCTGCAAAATTTCTGCGTCATATCCAAATTCCTGCAAAATATCAATAAGGTAAGATGGTTCAATATTACCTGCTTTACATTCTACCCGAAGAATCCTGTCGCAATCTTCAAGATCAAAATTAGCTTTGTAATTATCAAATGTTTTATGAATCTGTTCGATTAATAAATCAGCATGACAAGAATCTTCCACATTGGTTTTGAAAACTTCTACCATAACTTTTAGTATTTAATTAAGACGGACTTATTACATTAAATCTTTAATGTTGTTTTAGTTGGTTTGTTATAAAAACTCAAGGGCTCTGTTTGGTAAGACGTTTTAAAAAGAACAATATTTTAACTTTTTTTAAAATTAGAATTTTGTCGTATCATTTATTAAAGTATTACAGGAAGTCATTCTCCGTAGATTAATTTCTCTTCATTATAAAAATTTATTTCTGCAGGTATATTTTTATTGATGCGTGTTTGCCAATTAATAAAATTATAAATTAAAAAAAATGTTTGCCTCTTATTCCTGTTATCAACATTCAGCATCTTCTTACTTTTTTATGGTCGGTACTTTACAGATAAACTTTGAAATTATACCTTTTTCATTTTATGGTAGCACACGTAAGAAACAATTAATAACGCCAGCGTAACTAAAGACTCGAATGAAGACAATATAAAGCCATCTGTAGATATATGTGCGATGAGGGCTGAAATATAATCAATAGCAAGCGCTGCATACGTCCATTCTTTTAATCGCATGCCCACAGGAAGTATCAGCAGCAAGCCTCCAATAACATGACCGACATTTAATTCCCAGCGAAACCATTCCGGCAAGCCAAGATGGTGCATGCCTTCAATGGCAATAGTACTGTTCATGAAAAGCGAACCCGCCAAAATAAACAATGAAAGAAGGCCTGTAGTTATCCAGTAAATAATTTTTGTTGACTTTAAACTTTTGTTTCCAATTGCTGTTTGCGTATTAGACGAATCAATATCGATTCTTTGAATGGTTGTTTCCATAACTAAATTTTTTTATTGATTTTTACTATAATTAAACATCCATGGTTTACCATATTTGTCGGTAAGTGCACCAAAAGTATCACCCCAGAATTTTTCACTTAAAGGATCATCAACTTTTCCACCTTCGGACAATTTCGTAAACATGGATTGGATCTCTTCAGCACTGCTGCAATTCACACAAATACCTAAAGTATTTCCATCTATGGGTTTACCCCTGTTCATGTCACTGCCCATAATAGTGATACCATCCTTTATCAATGTTGAATGAAGAATCTGGTCTTTGTTGAAACCCGCAGGCATCTGATCCGCCACGGGAGATTCACCCACACTTTGCAGCTCAAGTTCACCACCGCCAAGGCATTCTTTATAAAATGTCATTGCTTCACGGCATTTTCCGTTAAAGCCTAAATACACATTAATCGATTTCATTTTTAATTTTGTTTTGTTGTTAGAAAATAATTTTAGCTCATTAATTATTTATTCAATCTTCTTTAAAGCCTTTGATAATTTTCTTTAGCTGGTGTATATGCCTTTGAGTATGATATAAAACAAAATACAACAGCTCAAGCTTTGTAACTTCGCCAAATATTGGAAGGTTAATGATCTCTGAAAGGTTCACTTCATTCCTGGCATACCTTAATTTATTAATAGATGCCCCAAATGCTTTCACCACTTCATCTTTATCATACTCCTTTTCTTCCGGAACAATAAATTCCGGCGATTTATACTTTGCCTCAAAGTCCAAAAACATTTTTCTAATTTGAACGACTCCCTGCTCAGGATCTCTTTCTGCAAGCTTACCTTCCATCTGCAATCCCTGTGCAATTGCCTTATTTGATTTGGTAACATGGGTTGCCAATTGTGCAGCTGTCCAGCTATCTTTAAACGGAATTGCGTTTATTGACTTATCGGTAGTTGATGCAATCAATCCTATTAATTCGTTCCAGGTTTCATCAAGTGATGCAAATAATTTTCCTGTATTTACTGTACTTGCCGTCATATTTATTTTTGTTGAAGTACTGATAATATATTTCCAGCAGGATCTTTAAACCAGGCAATCTTCGGCCCGTCCGGATTACGGCTGATTCCCTTTGCATCAGTCTGCAATTCTTTGTATTGCTCAAATGTCACTCCTTTTATGTTTAATTCGTCTACAGCTTTATCAATATCATCAACAGGAAAGTTAAGAACGGTATAGGTTGCCGCTTCATGATTTGGTTTCGGGTACACCATAACGTTAGCTTCGTTATCAAAATGTAATTCAATTATTCCCATCGGGTTATCCTTTACAGTTACGCCGAGTGTTTCACTGTAAAATTTTTTTGCTTTTTGAAGATCATTTACAGAAAAACTGCTAAATACTTTTGAGTGTGTTAACATGGCGTTTATATTTATAGGTTTAGAAATTTACTTGCTATCTTCTTTCATTTTAACGAGGCACATCATTTCATTTTCATCTTTATACCATTCAATGGCAGGCTTTGTTTTATTTACCGCAGGATCTTTAATTATTTCAGAAAAAATATCTTTTATACAATTTGTTTTATTTTTCCAGTCATTAAGTGTGGTTGCCAAATAATCTCCTTTTTCAATGGTGAATCTTTCATATTCATATTTTTCTGCCTCGCCGGGCGATTTTTCTTCCGCTACTGCATAGTAAAACATTTTACCATTTTTAAACTCACTAATGCCATAATAATTACGGGAACCTGCGCAATCGCCCGTCTTTTTAATTAATTCATCAAATGCCTCGCCAATTCCTGCCGGAAAAGTGAGAACGGTAATTCCAAAAGCTTTTACATCATTCATGAAATTATATTTTTCCATAAAGAAATATTTTTATCGTTAGACAAACCTACAATCATCATTTAATAAAAGCAGGGTGCAAATGCGGCAATATAATGGGTTGATTGCGACAAAAACATTCTTTAATTTTACATAAGATAATACCAGTTTAAAATTCCTTATTATGAAACATGTTTCAATTTTAGTTCCCCAGGGCCACACAAGTGTTGTGAATATTGAAGGCTCGCACCAAATATTTAACGACGTAAATTCTGTTCTAAAAAATATGAACAGGCCCCCGTTGTTTAAAGTAGAATTGGTGGGCATTTCAAAAGAAACCAGCCAGAGAAATGGTTTATTTAAAATTGATGCTGACGTATTAATTAAAGATGTAAAAAAAACAGATCTCATAATTATTCCTGCCATTCATGGCGATCCAAAAACAATGATGCAAAACAATGCACCGTTTATTCCGTGGATAGTAAAACATTACAATGCAGGCGCTGAAGTAGCAAGCCTTTGCATTGCTTCGTTTTTTCTTGCGGCAACAGGTTTATTGAATGGAAAACAATGCGCAACACACTGGGCATCGGCAAATGATTTCAGAAACACGTTCCCGGAAGTAAATCTTGTAGACGATAAAATCATGACGGAAGAAGATGGCATTTATACCAGCGGCGGCGCTTATTCCTTTACTAATTTACTGGTATACATTATTGAAAAATATGCAGGCCGTGATGTGGCTGTTTTGATTGCGAAAATGTTTATGATTGATATTGACCGCATCAGCCAATCGCCTTTTATTATTTTCAATGGGCAGAAAGGACATGATGATGAGCCGATAAAAAAAGCACAGGAGTTTATTGAAAATAATTTTGAAGATAAAATAACGGTTGACCAGTTGGCATCTATGTTTGCATTAGGCAGAAGAAATATGGAACGGCGATTTAAAAAAGCAACTTCCAATACTGTTACAGAATATATTCAGCGAGTAAAAATTGAAGCAGCAAAAAAGAACCTCGAAAGAGGAAGAAAAAATGTAAACGAAGTGATGTATGAAGTTGGTTATAATGATACAAAGGCATTCAGAACTATATTTAAAAGAATAACAGGATTATCGCCGATTGAATACAGGAGCAAGTATAACAGGGAAGCGGTGGTTGCATAAATAGTAAATATATTTCCGCTCACGATTCCAGGTATTACGATCTTCATTTTCCAACACTCATATCACTAAATTCGTTTTATTTTTTTCTCAAATATTTTCCGGCACAAAAATGGCGGCATGTAAACATCAAAAAATAAATAATCTATGAAGGGAATTAAAATAACTTTCATTTGCAGGGTGTTTTGTAACTTACGATAACGATTTAATTTTATCGACCAAGACTAATAACCGGATTTATAAATTACATATTTCAAAAAAGTAAATAGTAACATTTTAATTGGTCGAATCATTAAAATAATTATTATGAAACCCTTTGTTGAAAAACTTAACCTTACTGAGCAACATTCGTTTTATGCGAAAACACATATTACACCATGGTTTGAAGTGGGGTGGCATCAACATATAGAACTGGAATTAATTTTAATTCAAGAAGGCTTTGGTACCGCCTTTATCGGCAATTATGTTGGCGATTTTAAAGCCGGAGATATTTTTTTTCTTGGAGAAAATTTGCCGCATACTTTTCAAAAAGCTAATAAGGATTTATTTGTAAGTGCAGTTGTTATTCAATTCCGAAAAAATTTTTGGGGCAGTCGCTTTCTCTCTCTTCCGGAATGCAAGCCGATGACAGATTTATTTGAAGCTTCTTTACAAGGCATCAAAATTACTGGGCTATTAAGAATCTTACTTTATGATCTGTTGATCAATCTTGAGAATCTTTCGGGATTAAGCAGAATTATGCGTTTAACAGAATGCCTCCAATTAATAGAAGAGCGCAGAGAATATGCAAGCCTTTCAACATTTAAAGTAATGATGTTTAAATCTTATAACCAGGAAAGAATAGATAAAATTTATCAATTTACACTTACTCATTTTTATGAACCCATTATGTTGGAAGAAGTAGCACGAATGTCTGCAATGAGCATTCCTGCTTTCTGTAACTATTTTAAGAAAAGCACTAAAAAAACTTACATAGAATTTTTGAATGAAGTAAGAATTGATAATGCCTGTAAAATGCTAATTGACACAGAAAAATGTATAAATGATATATGCCGCAACAGCGGTTTTAATACAATTGCAAATTTCAACAGGCAGTTTCAAAAAATGAAATTTATGACTCCTTCTCATTACAGAAAAATTTTTCAGAATAATTCAGTAATACAATAAATATAAGAGATATAAAATTTATATCTCTTAATAACTGAAAATTACGATTACAAATTTTCAAATATCTTCATGTAAATAATCTTTAAAAAATGCGTTTGATACTTTTACTGTTTTTTCCGTTTTTTATAAGCAACTCAAAAGCACAAACTGATACTCTCTCATCAAAATTTCCAATTGATTCCAATTATTTTTCTTCCTTCGATGGAACTAAAATTTATTATGAAGTCTGCGGAGAGGGGCAACCTGTTTTATTGGTTCATGGTTTTATTGTTGATGGCAGTTCATGGAAAAGGACGGCATTATATGCCGATCTTTTAAAGGAAGGCTATAAAGTAATTACTTTGGATATGCGTGGCAATGGCAGGTCAGATAAACCACATGATTCAACAGCTTACGATAATGATGCAGAAGCAAAAGATATCCTGCTGCTGATGAATTTGCTTAAAATAAAACAATATAACGTTGTAGGCTACTCGAGAGGTTCTATCATTACTGCAAGGTTATTGGTTTTTGATAAAAGAATAAAGAATGCTGTATTGGGAGGCATGGGCGCAGACTTTACCAATCCTGATTGGCCAAGAAGAATATTATTTTATCATGCATTGAAAGGAGATTCTGTTCCGCAATTAAAAGGTCTAATTGATTATGTGCATCAGCAAAAGCTTGACCAGCTTGCTTTAGCTTATTTGCAAAGGTCGCAGCCATCAACCAGTAAAGAAGCATTAAGCAAAGTAACGCAACCTGTATTGGTTATAAGTGGCAGTGAAGATTCCGACAATGGCTCTGCAGCAGAACTGGCAAAACTTTTACCAAACAGCACCGTGGTGACTGTTCCCGGCGATCATAATCATGCATCAGCAACGAAAGAATTTTCTACAACAGTTCTTCATTTTTTTAAAGAGAATAATTAGTTAAGGTATTACACGAATTATGAAAAACTTTATAATGACGTATTCGTGTAGTTAGTTGAAATTAGTGTAATAAAAAAAATCTATGAGACTCCTTATTGATATGGACGATGTAATTGCAGATGCAGAAGAACGATTTCTCGAATGGTATGAAAGAGATTTCGGTGTCCGCTACACAAAAGAAGATACAAAAGGAACCAAGCTTCATTTAATTGTACCCGAAGAACACCGGAAGATCGTAAAGGAATATCCTCATCAAAAAGATTTTTTTAAAGATCTTCCCGTAATTAAAAACAGCAAAGAAATTGTGGAAGAATTGCATAACCGTTTTGAAGTTTACATTGCTTCTGCGGCTATGGAGTTTCCTTATTCTTTACCTCATAAAAACAAATGGCTTGATGAACATTTTCCATTTATACACTGGAAACGAAGAATATTTTGCGGTGATAAAAGTGTTTTAAAGGGCGATGCATTAATTGATGACCATGATTTTAATTTATCAGTTTTTAATGGAAGAGCCATCATGTTTACCGCTTCGCACAATATGAATGAAATAAAATATGAAAGACTAAACAACTGGCTTGACGCAGAAAAGTTATTTGACTTAAAGTAATATAATAGTTGGAAGTTAAAACCTTTATTCAGCAACAGGAAGGCTAAAATAAAATGTGGAACCTTTACCCTCTTCGCTTTCAAACCATATTTTTCCATCGTGCCTTGTAACAATATCTTTTACGATATGAAGTCCTAATCCCATGCCAGGAAAAGTGTATAAATTTTCACCAGTACCTCTATAAAATTTTTTAAATATTTCCTCATGCTGATCCGTGGGTATCCCGATTCCGAAATCCCGGACAGAACAAATCGCTATATTATTTTCTTTATAAAGCTTTGCTATTATTAGTTCACTATCGGGAGAGTACTTAACGGCATTCGTAAGAAAATTATTGACTACCTGCTCAATTCTTTCTTTATCCCCAATAACTTCCATCGGTGCATTTTCTTTAAGCACTATTCTATGTGTGGACGTAGTTCGTTGCATTTCTTCTGTCGCCTCCATAAGTACTTCAGATAAATTCATTCTTTCTTTTTTATAGACGAGAATACCTTCATCCAGTTTGGTAGTGTCTATTAAATCATTTATTAAGACAGTAAGCTTATTTATCTGAATGTCCATTTTAGCGTACATAATTTTTCTATCGGCGACAACTTCACTTTCATCCATAGATAATATTTGCGTGTATGCCTTTAAAGAAGTGACAGGCGTCTTTAATTCATGACTGACAATATTTAAAAAATCATCTTTTTGCTTTACGAATTGCTGCGTAACTTCTTCCGATTCTTTTAATTGTTTGTTGGCGTTTTTTAAAATTTCATTCGTTTCCTTAAGTTCCTCTGTTCGTTCTTTTATTATCTTTTCAAACATCAGCGGAGATTTCAATGCAAGCGCCTGCGGAACTACTTTATATAATCCGAAAACGGCCAGCCATGAAACTATCGCTGTAATAAATAACGCAATTGCCGATACGCGATAAACCGGGTACCAAAACATCACTGCATCAAAGACATGCGTAACGCCGCAGGCCAATATAAAAAGAAGGAACAACCAGAAAATTCTTAAAAAAGGAAGTTTATTTTTTGTTCTTTTTATTAAAGAATAAAGTATTAAAGGAATAGAAAAGTATGCAAGCGCAATTAAGATACTTGAAATAATATAAAGCCATCCATGAAAGGACGTCCATCTTCCGCAATGCCATCGTGCAGGGAAGTTATCAGCACTAAAAAGGTGGCTGAAAAAATCTGAAATTTCATGCATAGTATTGTTTTAGAAGAATGTAATTTAATACTATTAATAAAATAATTTTATAGATAGATCAAAAAAAAATTACTGTTTTCCAAATAATGAATTGAGCCTTTTATAGGAATAATTTTTATCTTAATTCATATTATATCTAAATTTTATAAATAGCTTCATAGCTATTGTTATACCATACATACGATGTTTCTTTGCAAATAGTAAAGCAGACAAGAATTATTCATTCATTCAAACATAAATTATTATATGAATGATCTTTTGGCGGCACGCACGCAGATGGCTTTTTCACTGGGGTTTCATATCATTTTTGCTTGTATTGGAATGACGATGCCCGTGCTGATGGCCTTTAGTGAATGGCGCTGGCTGAAAACAGGTAAGGAAGTTTTTCTTGATATAACAAAAGCATGGTCGAAAGGTGTTGCCATTTTTTTTGCCGTAGGAGCTGTATCAGGCACGGTTCTTTCATTTGAACTTGGATTGTTATGGCCAACTTTTATGCAACATGCAGGAGCAATTATTGGTATGCCGTTTTCATGGGAGGGAACTGCCTTCTTCGTGGAGGCGATAGCGTTAGGTATATTTCTATACGGATGGAATAGGCTCAATAAATGGATGCATTGGATATCCGGAATTATTGTCGGGATATCAGGAGTGTTATCAGGAATTTTTGTGGTTTCTGCCAATGCATGGATGAACAGCCCGACAGGTTTTGATTGGGTGAACGGCAAAGCCATTAATATTAATCCTGTAAAAGCTATGTTCAATGCCGCATGGCTTTCGGAGTCAATACACATGATACTGGCCGCATTCATTTCAACTTCGTTTGCAGTTGCCGGTGTGCATGCTTACCTTCTTTTGAGAAAAGGAAAAAATGCGTTTCATGCACAGGCAGTAAAGACTGCATTAATATTTGGTTCAGTAGCTGCATTGCTACAACCACTAAGCGGAGATCATTCTGCAAAAGATATTGCAAAAAGACAACCGGAAAAATTAGCTGCATTGGAAGGTCTGTATAAAACAAGCAAACATGTTGAGCTTTTAATTGGTGGCATACCAAATGATAAAGAAGAAAAAGTAAATTATGCAATAGGTATACCCGGTGCTTTAAGTTATTTGGCTAAAGGAGATTTTAATGCTGAAGTAACAGGGCTTGATAAATTTGCAAAGGAAGACTGGCCACCGGTAACTATTACCCACATTGGCTTTCAGCTAATGGTGGCTATAGGTTTTTTACTGGCATTCATCTCTTTGCTATATCTTTTATTCAGTTTAAAATGGAGAACTGTTTTAATGAAAAACTGGTGGCTGAGATTAATTGCGTTTACGACGCCGTTAGGTTTCATTGCAGTTGAAGCAGGCTGGACGGTAACCGAAACCGGCAGGCAACCCTGGATTATTTACCGCATTATGCGAACCAAAGATGCTGTATCACCTATGCCCGGATTGCATTACTCTTTTTATGTAATAACAGTAGTGTACATTTTGCTTTCTTTTATTATTGTATGGCTTATGAAAAGACAGATAAAATCTATTTCACAATATTACACAAGCGCTAACCTAACGTAAATGCTTACACTAATAATCATAATTTTAGGCGCATCATTTCTACTATACACTTTATTAGGCGGCGCAGATTTTGGCGCAGGTATTATTGAAACGTTCGCAGGAAAAAGGGAAGAAGTAACTATTTCAAAAGCAATAGCGCCGGTATGGGAAGCCAACCATGTATGGCTGATACTGGCAGTGGTTATATTGTTCACTGGTTTTCCGTTGGTGTATTCTTCATTATCATTGGTACTTCACATTCCATTAATGCTTGTGTTATTGGGTATTATTTTTCGTGGTTCTGCTTTTACTTTCAGGCATTATGATGTAGTACATGACAAAGCACATAAATATTATACATTCCTGTTCAGGCTATCTAGTTTTATTACACCGCTTTTCCTGGGAATGGTTCTCGGTGCAATGATATTGGGCAGAATAACGTTTGATACTTCTAAAAGTTTTTATGAAGTTTTTATGGCTCCGTGGCTCAATGTATTTTGTATTTCAATGGGGGTGTTTTCTGCATGCCTTTTTGCCTATATCTCTGCTACATTTCTTGTTGGAGAAACAAAGATTGAAAGAGAACGAAAAATGTATGTCCGGTTTTCAAAGCGATCAATGATACTTACCATGTCTGCCGGGCTTGTTGTTTTTCTTACTGCTGAATTGGAAGGCTATGATCTGTTGAGACAATTTTTAAAATCAATTCCAAGCATTGTAATGTTGTTATTGGCAAGTGTTCTGTGCCCGGTTATCTGGCATTTTTTAAATAAAGAAAAAAATAAAACTGTTTTTCTAAGAGTAGGAGTTGGCGTACAGGTTATGCTTATTTTAATTGGATGGTTTTATATCCAGTTTCCGGTTTTAATAGAAATGAAAAATGGAGAGCAGCTTACTTTTTTTAATACACAGGCGCCCTATGCAACATTAGAACAATTATTAATTGCATTGATGGTTGGGCTAATTGTTATTATACCAGGATTTGTTTATTTGTTTAAGGTGTTTAAAATAAGGGGTAGTGAGTAGCAATCTATGTAGATTTTTAGAACATAACGAAAGAGGTTAAACGCATTTTATAAGATTTGAAATAGTTCTAAAACTTAATCCGCAATCAGCGTTACAAAACTCACCGCATCTAAATGAAAACTTACTTTACCATTTACTACTTTTAATAATGCACCTTTTTTTACATCACTATTTTTATCTGTTGTATAAATATTTATTGTTTTCACAGAAGCCGGAAGTCCCGGTCAATATTGCATTTCGGTCCGCGTCATTATTAACAATATGTACCGTATATTCTTTTCTCTTATTATCACCAAGAGCGGCAACAGTTATGTTTGAACGGTCGCAGGTAATTGGCAAAGCAAACAAACCCTTAGGCGTAGACGCTAATTGCTTAAAATTCCAGAAGCGCTGAGTTGGCCTGAGTGGACCGTTATCACCAAAAATTCCACCGCCTGCGAGCGGAGAATAATCAGAAGTAAATTGCCATTGTAATATGGTTAATGGTTGGCAAACAGACAGCAACCGGATGTACAAGCTAATTTCCTGCAAAATATAAATCTGCTCCTGGAAAATTGCCGGATAGTTCCATGCCGCAGCATCAATGCTTCCTTCACCCACAATTAATGGCACTTTTAATTCATCTGATGCAGCTTTCCATTTTTTTAGTGTTTCATTATCGCATCCCCTCCATGAGTGAAACGATATTGCACCGATGTAAGGCCTGGCTTCTGCATCATGCAAAGCAGGATAAATAAACTCATACGTTGTTGCATCCGAATTATCGCCCAGCAACATTTTGGTAGCCAGTCCCTGCGATTTAAAGTAAGCGCCCAGTCCTTTAATTAAAGCATCATGCTCCGCGGGAGTAATTCTTACATTAATACCAAGATCAGATTCATTAAAAGAAAATAGCGCCACCTCCACACCGTAATTATTTTTCAAATACAAAATATAATCTGCAATAGATTTATATATTTTGTTTGTTTTAGATGAATCTAACTGGTTGCCCCAAACGCCGTCTACAGGCCGCATATTCAGTTTACCAATTACTGCCCATTGCGGAGGAAACCAGCCTGAAAGAATAACAGGGATTCCCATTTTACCAAGCCTGGCAGCCATTTCCATTGATTGTTGCACATGGAGATTCAACTTTCCTTCCTTAGCTGCAGCTACAGGATCAATGCTATCTTCCGGTTGCCAAAATCTCCACGGAAACTCTACCCTGCCCCAGGCTACTCTCAAATTTTGCAAACAATAATCTATTACCTGTGGATCTGCCTTAGGATTTTGCAAACGAAAATTGCCGCCAAAACCATCAAAGGCTTTTCCTTCTTTTGATGTATTTAGCTTAAATGTAACAGAACGGTTATCAATATAGCCTCCTGCTTTAATGGTAAACTTTTTAATAGCAGTTGTACCTGCTTCTGTATTACTGTCCAGCAAAGAAATATAAACCTCCGCTGCATTATTATTGCTCAGCGGATTTTTTTTAATTGTAACTGAAGTTGGCTTGTCAAAAGTTAATTTCAAATTATTGCTTGTAGAAATAAAACTTATCTCACTTACCCTGGTTGTAAAATCTTCAGGCCCTTTAAGTTCAATATATTTCCTGGGTGCATCCGTTTTATTCAGACCTGTAACAGCGCTGGTGTAATCTGCATCTGGCAACGATATATTAAAAAAAACATTCTGCATTTTTAGTGCAGTATTGGAAGACACGGCAACTGATACATCAGCGCTTCCATCCTTACTATCTTCAATGGTTTCAGTAAAATTTACACTATCAATTTTTGTATTAATAATTTGTTTACTTCCATCACGCATATATTTTGGCCGCTGCTTCTCCTGTCCGGTTGATTTTATAGAAGACCAGTTATTTTCAACTAAAGAAAGACTGGTTTCAAATGGAATTAACTGACCGTTAGTACGAATTCCGGTTATATTGCCCCACGGCTCCACTTCCGCTTGTGAATGAGCAACATTAAATATTAGTAACAGGCAGAAGATAATAAAAAACAGGCTTACATATCTAAAAAAAGTAGTTGATGACTTCGAAATATGCATCGTTCGCTGTAATGGCTTCATATATTAAACAAATTTTTTGGACTATTAAAGTTACTGATAATGCATTTAGGCAGGATTCTAAATTTCCATAGTCTGCTAATAAATTTATTCCCGCAATTTTTATAAATGCAATTTTTTTGTCAGTATAATTTTCTTCACTAATTTTATCTTAATAATTAAGATAGTTAATAATTAAGATAAATAAAATTATGGCCGCAGAAAAGAATAAAGATATTCATGTATATGAACTTATGACGGCAACAAGAAAACTCACCCGCTCTTCGCTGATGCTTCAGTATGCAATAGCAGAAAAAATGAACCTCAACCCAACCGATGCAGAGTGCATAGATTTTCTTATGGAAATGGGACCATCAACAGCGGGTGACCTGGCAAAAGTTACGCGACTTACTACCGGCGCTATTACCAGTGTTATAGACCGTCTTCAAAAAGCAGGCTTCGTGAAAAGAGAAAGCGATCCTAACGACAGAAGAAAAGTTATCATCTCTTTTATTCCCAAAAAGCATGAGAAAGCAAAGCAATATTATGCAGCTATGGCAAAGGACGTGTATGAACTTTTTTCGATTTACAGTGAATCAAAAATAAAATTATTAAGGCAACACTCCGATGCCTTGACAGCCATTTTTCAAAAGCATGCAGAAAAAGTATTTAACAAATAAACCGTTTATCAAAAAAGACATCATGATGAAATTATTAAAAGTTATTTTACAGCTATGTATCATTCATGTATTACTAATGAATAACAGTTACGCACAAACGCAAAGTGTACCTGCCACTATTTCAATCCCGGGACCACAGGTTGGAGTGGCCTGGGGATTTTCATACGGGGTTGATAACAAACCCGAAATATTCCTGCCTCAATTAAGAAAAATGGATGTTCACCTGACAAAGCTATATTTATTCTGGGAGCAGATTGAACCATCTAAAGGGCAGTTCCATTGGGGCACTGTTGATTCATTTCTCAATCAGCTTGCACCTGGTGATGAGGCATTAATCTCAATATTTTCAGCTTCTTCCTGGGCTACAAAATCCGCTTATCTTCCGATTCCGGCATCTATTGCAAAATCGCCCGACGAGTATTATCATTTTATTTATGAACTTGTTAAACATTGCAAGGGTAAAATAAAACTGTGGCAAAACGATTCGGAGCCAAACAATCCCGTTTATTGGAATGGTACTTCTGAAGAATTTGTAAGTGAGCTGAAAGTTTTTTACAAGGCGGTAAAAGCTGCAGATCCGCAGGCAAAGGTGGTAATAGGTGGGTACGACGGGCTTTTCAATCCACCCGGAATGCCGGAGATACCCGGGCAAAAAATTGGGCTGGCTTTTTTTAGCAAAGCGATAAAAGAAGCTGCGGATTATTTTGATATTTTCGATATACGACTGTATGCCAATCCTTATACGATTCCTGCAAGAGTGGAATATTTTAAAAAAGAACTTGCTGATTCGGCCCACAATCAACCCATCATTTGCACAGAATATAATGGCCCCGGATTTTTTGGATTCCCGGTTAACTTCAAATATGTAGGGCAAATAACGGAATGGCAAAGAGTGGTTGCCACGCACGATACTGTGGCTTTTGCAAAAATGAAAAGTCCTATTGCCGATATGTACGATAGCATTCACACGCTCTCTCCGCAAACACAAATGTTTATGATGGGATGCTCAAAAGAACTGAACGATAAGTATGATCGGCTTCAAAGCCGGGATATTGTTATGAGAAACATTCTCGCATTTTCAGCAGGAATACAAAAAACGATGTACTGGTGCCTCTTCACCAATACAGACAATAAATACGACCTAATGACGCTGATGTTTGGAAAAAATAAATTGTTAGAATATAGCAAAGGAAATGTGGTGAAGGAGTATCCTGAGGTTGATGTGTTTAAACGCATGACCGGGTACCTTAATCATATTAAGACAATTAAAAGAATTGATGTACCTGGCAAAGAATTACTGTATCTTTTTGAAATAACAAGAACGGACAACAGCATTTTTTATACAGCATGGGAAAAACGAGATGCATTTTCAGGTGAAGATCTGCCGGCCTCGCATTATGTTTTGCCATTGCCCGGAAATAAGGCAAGGGCAATTGATGTCTTTGGCAATATCGTTCCTGCAGTAGTTTCAAACGATACATTGGCAATTGATATTTCAGTAACACCAGTCTTTATTGAAGTGAATAAATAGACATTCAGAGAAATTTCTGCAGAAAAGTGTGATCTATTCTGAAACGTATAACGGTATAGGACAAACGCCATTCTACAAATACTTTTCAATTCCCAGAATTTGTACAAAAACAATATCAATTAAGCGACTAAACTATTTCTCTATAAAAGAATAATATTATTTTAGCCGTTATTACAATATTTCTTACAAAGGAAATTACACCTGCCTGTTAATCTTTTTTTTTATAAATTACGCTTTCAGTAATTACTGATCTTTAATAATATTAAATAATTGCATTTTATGAGCCATCCGAAAATACATATCAAATGTTCTGCGCTTTTTATTTTATTTTTTCTTTTCACAACCTGTTGTATTACTGCTCAAATAAAGTCTTATAAAAAAACAGGCTTTGGTATTAGCTGCAGTCTTAATACGGGCAGCATGAATATTTATTTATTGAAAGATGATATTGTTGAAGTAAAATACACCAGCCTTAACAATATGGCACCAAAGCAATCATTGGTTGTATTGCCTGTTACTTCTTATGCGAAAAATTTCAGTGTTGCTGAAAAAGATAACAACATAATTATTACAACAGCCAAAATAAAAATTAGCATTAACAAGAACAACGCAGGCAATTACATACACTGATCTTCAAAACAACATCATTCTTGCTGAAGCAAATGCATACAATAAAGTAATGCGCGACACAACCGTTGCGGGTATTCAAACATATAGTTGCGCTACTTCTTTTCAATCGCCGGCTGATGAAGGTTTGTATGGTTTAGGTTGTCATCCGCTCGATTCCTTATCTATCAACTATAAAGGCAGAAACCAGGACATGGCAATTAAATATTTAACCGGCGCAATACCTGTAATGCTTTCTACAAAAGGTTATGGTTTGTTGTGGGATAATTATGCTGAATCAAAATTTTATGGTGCAGAAGAAAATAATACACAATACACATATATATCTGAAAGCGGAAAGATGGTTGATTATTATTTCTTCTATGGCCCATCATTCGATAACATTATTAATTCCTACAGAACACATAACCGGCAAAGCGCCGATGTATCCTAAATGGGCTTTTGGATTATTTCAATCGCAGGACAGGTATAAAACACAGGAAGAAGTTTTAGCACCTGCAGCAGCATATCGCAATGCACATATTCCTGTTGATGCCATTGTGCAGGATTGGTATTACTGGTACCCGTTACCGATAGGTTCGCATGTAATGTATCCAACTGCTTATCCAAATCCAAAAGCCATGGTTGATCAATTGCATAATGAACATTTTCATGCGATGATATCCATCTGGCCTTGTTTTGGAAGCGGCACCAATAATTTTAATGCATTGAAAAGCTGCAGGTAATTTTACCATCTCTTGTATGGAATAATATTATTACACATACACCGGATACATATTATGATGCACACAACCCGAAAGCGACGAGAAATGTATTGGGACCAGGCGAGAGATAGCTTAATTAAACGTTATGGATGGGATGCCTGGTGGGTTGATCAATGTGAGCCTGATGTTTCAGATCCGAACGATAGAAAAACTGCCAACATTTATACCGGAAAAGGAATTGATTACTTCAACACTTATTCATTAATGCATACAGAAGGATTGTACCATAAATGGCGCAGAGATATTAATGGCAAGCGCATCTTTTTATTGGTACGGCAGGCGTTCGCAGGCCAGCAACGCAACGCGGCAACTTTATGGTCATCTGATATACAGGCAACGTTTTCTGCATTCAAAGCGCAGGTGGCGCAAGGTCTTAATGCATGTACATCGGGCATTCCTTACTGGACGTCTGATATTGGTGGTTACATTTTATACAGCGCACCTGAAGGTGTTCCCGATTGGAAGCAGCCTGAAAAACGCGAGTTATTTACGAGATGGTTTCAGTTTGGAACCTTCTGTCCTATTATGCGCATACATGGCAAAGGTGAGCGTGCTTTATTTTCGTCTAACTGGGATGCACAAACGAAAAGTATTCTTGTTAAAGTATGACAAACTGCGTTATCGCTTGTTGCCTTATAATTATTCATTGGGTGCCAAAGTAACAATGGATAATTATACCATTATGCGAACGCTTGCTTTTGATTTCAGGGAAGATAAAAACGTGTATTCAATTCCTGATCAGTATATGTTTGGCCCGGCATTTTTAGTGAAACCTGTAACGGAGCAATTGTATTCAAATGATAGTACAAATACATCAATCAAAACAAGAAAAGTGTATCTGCCTGAAGGAACTGACTGGTATGATTTCTGGACAAATAAAAAACTTTCCGGCGGGCAAACTATTGATGCTGCTGCACCCGTTGATATTATGCCTTTGTATGTAAAAGCAGGTTCCATTGTTCCTATGGGTAAACTGATGGAGTGGGCTACACAAAAACCTGCCGATACAATCGAGCTAAGAATTTATCCCGGCGCAGATGCAAGCTTCACGTTATATGAAGATGCAAATGATACTTACAATTATGAAAAAGGCGAATATGCAACATTCACTTTTAACTGGAATGATGCATCAAAGAGCCTTAAGCATTACACCCCGCAAAGGTTCATTTCCCGGCATGCTGCAAAAGAGAATTTTCAATGTTGTGATTGTGGACGAAAATAGAGGAGCAGGTGAAGGAGAAATAACACACCCGGATAAAGTTGTGCTGTATAGTGGTAAGATGATGAGTATAAAATTACCTTAGTATTTTAATTTGAAGTATGCATTTAAAACATGGTTTTATTGCACTTTTCTTTTGTTTGATAATGGGCTTATTTTGTCATGCACAATCAGAAGAAGCGGGCATTCCGCAGTTGGTAAAAAATGGAAAAGCCACACAACTTGTTGTTGACGGAAAACCGTTTTTAATTATTGGCGGCGAGTTGAATAACTCCACTTCATCCAGCGTTGCTTACATGCGGCCGCCGTTTGAATGGTGATGAAAATGACCAGGGGCGTGCATAGCGCTTTGCATTCTGGAATACGGGTATTGAAAAATGCACGGTGTACAGTTATGAGTAATTAATTTGTAAAGAAATTATTGCAAACATTTATTAGTGAGTTAGAATATTTTAAGTCATAGGTTGAAAGATAGATGGTGCGCTTAATTTCATTTTATCTCTTTCACATACAAATCCTTTATATCTAACACCGTATGCTTATCGCCATGGCAAAGCTGGAAGCCAATAGCGCCTTCTGCAAAGCCCGCGTTGTGAATTGTATCAATCGTTTTTACGCCATTAAGCCATGCCTGAATATGATGTGCCTGCGCAATAACATAATAATGATTCCAATCATCTTTCTTTACCAGTTTATCTGCTAAATCATCCGGAAATTTTTGAATCATACCGGCGCGCTTTTCTTCCCAAAGTGAACCCCAATATCCAACACCCATATCAATTTGATAACCGGGCGCATTGTCACTGTTAACCGGATTTAATCTTATGCATACACCGGAGTTTGCATCCTTGCCGCTCATCTTAACCATAGCCTGCAATTCAAAATTTTTGTATGATTTTTTTGTCCATGCAAAGTCGTGATATTTCCCGCCGTAATAATCGCCATGCAATATGCCGTTATTAAGATGGTATACTGTATCTGCATTCCAGCCATCAAGTGAAGCAAGCAGGTTTACCCAGCCTTTGCCAATAGGCTTATCATCAATCAAACGGCCTTCTTTTGGCAAAGTAATTTTTAAAGAATCGTTGCCTGCAAAACGTTCAGAAGATTGGTAACTTTTATTCATGCTATGCGAACAGGATAACAGTACAATCATAAGTGATGCTATAATAAAATTGAAATAAGAAATTTTGCTTAGAGTATTTTTATACTGTTTCATAGATGTTATAAATTAATACAAAGTTTTTTATCCAAGTATAATCATTATTTCATTATTGCCTTTTATATTGGTTGAGCGCAGCAATTGCCCAGAGCATCTGATCCCAATATTGATGACCGATTGAATCTTTATGTATTGTAAAGCTCCATAAAGAACGCTCTGCAACATCAGGCCGAAGCCGGCTTACACCATTGTATGAGTTGATAGAAATGTCCCTTGCCCATTCACCCCCATAATCACCGCCGGCAGCCAGGATGCCTCTTCGGGTGTTAATATCAATTGTATTTATTGCAAGGTTATAAGCATCTGCAAAACCTGCATTATCGCAACTAAGCTTTTGGGCAAATAAGCCGCAGGTTATCAACAACAAAAAAGAAAGTAACAGTAATCTCATATTTCAGTTTTCTGAACAGGTATAATTATTTCGCTGATAATTTGATTACGAAATATAATGATTGTTCGTTATAACTCGTACACCGCTGCTTCATAAGGCTGCAAAGTATTGCCCACGGAAGGTTTTGTATAATTATCCAAAAGCAGTTTCGCTTTACTCATATCAATTCCTGTATTAAAATTTGCAATGTTACTTTTAAAGTTTAACAGTATCAGCATTTTTTTCCCTTTTAGTTCTCTCGTGTACGCATATACGTTAGGGTTATCTTGGTCAAGCAAAGTATATTTCCCGTAAACCAGTACGGGATTGTCTTTATGCAGCCTCACTATTTTTCTGAAATAATTCAATACAACTGTTTGAATCCTTTTCTTCCGCTGCCTCATTTACGGTTTTATAATTGGGATTAACTTTTAACCACGGCTTGCCGTTAGTAAAACCTGCATTCATGCTGCTATCCCATTGAAATGGAGTGCGTCCATTATCTCTTGCAGACTCTCTTGTTATCTTCTATAAATTTATGCAAGTCACCGCCGTTGTTTTTTTCGTGCTGGTAAGCATTAATAGTTGAAATATCCTGGTAGTCTGATATCCTGTCAAACTTTATATTGGTCATTCCCAGTTCATCCCCATAATAATAATAAGGAGTGCCACGCATCGTCATTAAAAATGTAGTAAGCATCTTTGAAGAAACATCCCTAAATGCGGCCGAATCATTTCCCCAATGGCTTACCATCCTTGGCTGGTCATGATTGGCTAAAAAAATTGCCGCCATCCTTTATCTTCAAAGCTGCTATCCCAGTAAGAATATATTTTTTTAAACCCTATCAGATCATAATCCGGCTTATACTTCCCATAATCTATTCCTTCAAAATGATAGACCATATTTAATTCATGGCGTGACAGCATCAACAAATTTCATAGCATCTTCCGGTGAAGTGCCGATACCTTCAGCAACACTCATTATATCGTATTTACTTAAAACTTCTTTATTCATTTCCTGTAAGTAATCATGCAGGTGAGGGCCATTGCCATAATACTTTGCAATGTTTTTTTCATAGCCTTCCGGAAACGCAGGACAGGTTGTGTCTTTTGATACAAATTGAAAGGCATCCATCCGTAAACCATCTACTCCTTTATCAAACCAGAAGCGCATCATCTTATAAATATCTTCACGTACCGAAGGATTTTCCCAGTTAAGATCCGGTTGATGTTGCGCAAAATAATGCAGGTAATATGCATTGGTAAGCGTATCATATTTCCATGCATCGCTGTTTACATCAAAGAAACTCCAGCGTGACGTTGGCTTTCCTCTTTCTGCATTCCACCAATGATAATAATTACGATACGGATTGTTCCTGGAGCTGCGTGATTGTTTAAACCAATCCAATTGCGAACTGCTATGATTTACTACCACATCCATTACCAATTTAATTCCTCGTTCATGCAAACCTTTTAAGAGGTTATCAAAATCTTCCATTGTTCCAAACTGTGGCTGAATTTTATAATAATCACTTACATCATAACCATTATCATCATTAGGAGATTGATAAATAGGATTCAGCCATATTACATCAACACCAAGACTTTTTATATAATCTAGTTTTGAAATGATACCTTTTAAATCACCTACACCATCGCCGTCACTATCTTTAAAACTGCGTGGATAAATTTGATAAATCACAGCTTCTTTCCACCAGGCTTTATCAACAATACTATCTGAGTTGCTTTGTTGCTGAACCTTTGCCTGAAATTTGCAGGATGTTACCGAACAAAAAATTGAAATAATTATAAACGCAACCGGGGAAATTTTCGTTGTCATGGCAATCGTTTTATTTAATGCATAATTCCGGGCAATGATAAGTTATTTCAATTTTATTTAATTGAATTATCTGCAATCGTTGCAGCCTTATTTTTTTAAATCCGCAGCAGCTATATTTTTTTCGGGGTCTTTTAAAAATTCGTCCTTACATTCTTTTGAGCAAAAACCTAATACTTTATTTTTATAATGAACAGTATCTTCAATGCCCGCAACAACAGGCATTCCGCAGGAAGGGTCTCTTTTATTATCAACCATAGCCGAAGTAAATTTTATTGAATCCTGATCAGCTACAGTATTAGTTTTGACAATTGTATTTTCATTTGATTTTTGATTATTGCAGGAGCTAATAATTAAATGACTCAAAAAAATACACACTAATAATTTTATATTTTTCATATATACTTCAAAATTCGAAAGCAAATTTATTGCTTTTTTATTACCACTTACGGAAAGAGCATATTGTAATAGTAATTTAACAGCCGGGTTAAAAAACTATATAACAATCAAGGCTAACCGCAATTAAGAAATATTTATCCTATGTATTTTTTTATAAATGAGTATCAAAAAACAGAGGGCGGTAAAGCGTTGGGCATCATTAAAAAATTATCCTGAAATGCAATACTGAAAAGGATTTCCAAAAAAAAACTCCGGTCAGCCATGATATAAATACTTAAAAGTTGATAAATATCACATGGGAACAGTACGTAAATTTGTTTTAGCAAAGAGGATAAGAGAAAAGAGGAGGTTGTTAAGAAGTTATTAAGCTGTGAATCAGCTAAAACCAGCTAATTAAAGTTTCTCATATCAAGCAATCGTAAGGGTCGTCTTGTTTCTACAGGAGGGCCTGTTTTTTTTACAGAGTGAAATTACCAGTTATTAATCATTTAGAAAAAACTTTTTTAATCTAATTTGATAGTATCCTTAATGCCAGCCTGTATACAATACATCTCCCCCAAAAATTCTCAATTACTTATTTCAGTTTTACATCCCGTAAGCGTGCCGCTCTTTTTATAATTAGGTCAAATACTACCTTTCTTTTATTTATTAAACTTTTCAAATAATTTAAAAGATCATGCACCATATAGCTTCCTCAATTTTTCGTTTTCTCTCTCCGTTTAACCTTAAATTTTTTTATTCCACCCTTAATTGATTTTTATTTAGATTAGCAAAACATATATCATTTTAAATGAAAGCAATTGTATTATCCATCTGCATTTTTTGTATTAGTCTTGCCTTCACAGCAAATGCCCAGGAAAACCTGCCAAGGTTTAAAGTAATTGCGTTATATGAAAATGGCGGTCATCATGTATTGTATTCCAGGCAGGCAAAAATATGGCTCAACAAACTGGCGGCTGATAGTAATTTTTCTATCGATTACATCCAAAATACTGATTCAATTAATGATCAGTTTTTATCGAAATATAATTTATTCATACAATTAGATTATCCGCCATATGGATGGAAAAATAAGGCAATGCAGGCTTTTGAACGTTATATAAAAGAAGGAAGAGGAGGATGGATCGGGTTTCATCACGCAAGCTTGCTTGGTGACTTTGATAACTATCCCATGTGGCAATGGTTTTCTTCGTTTATGGGTGGCATTAGATTTGAAAATTATATCTCAACATTTGTTACCGGAAAGGTAAATGTTGAAGATATGAATCATCCTGTAATGAAAAATGTTCCGGCTTCATTTATTATTAATAAAGAAGAATGGTATACTTATAATAAAAGTCCGCGGCGAAATGCTCATGTAATTGCAACCGTTGATGAAAATAGTTATACTCCTTATTCAGATATAAAAATGGGCGATCATCCTGTTATATGGACCAATCCTGATTTTAAAGCGAAGAATATTTATATATTCATGGGCCATTCACCGGAATTATTTAACAACGTTTCTTATACAACAATCTTTCGCAATGCAATTTTCTGGGCTGCTTCTTCAAATTAAAAATGAGAAAAACTAATCTTGTTTCATTATTTATTATTTTTTGCTTTAAAGGTTTTATTGCACCTGTTATTTATGTTAATCAATTTGGCTTTGATACAAATAGTCCCACAATAGCAATTATTGGAGTTGATCATAACTTCGATGAAAACACTTTATTTATCTTATGGCACCGGACGGAGCAATGGATACCGCATGCTGCCTGGTTCTTACAAACTGTCACGGCTATAGCAGAATAATTTAATAAGATTTTTTAACTTTGAACTAACGGAGAGTAATCGTTAAATTTGAAGATTAAATTTTATTTAAAATAATTAATAGGCCTCCTATACCATATATAAGTTTTTATATTTTAATTTTGCTGATGGATATTTCCAGACTCAATTTGCTTTATCCTGGTGAAAGCCGATAGATTACATATGAAATTTACAAGACGAAAAAAGAATTAGTCACGTAATTTAGCTCCTGCTGATGTCATCAATTTTCTAACCTCCAAATTATGCTTTTAGCAGAATTAAGTAAGGATATTGATAATAAATGGGATGAATGCTGGCCCGTTAATACCTTAAGACCTTTGGTATTAATTGACTGCATCTCTTACATTCTTTTTTTTAAGAAATTAGAAGATGATAAACTTATATCTCACAGTCAGACCGAACCCGATAGCAGTAAAGTTTTTTACTTAAATGATTCTGAAGAATTATCATGGAACCATATTAAAGATCTTGATTCAAAAAGTCTTTACACCCTCTTTAATAAAGAAAATGGAATCGCCGATCTTTTAAAAAATTATAGCAATACCAATCTTCCTTACAGCACTTTTTTAAAAGCCCCATTGCTTATAAAACCTTCGGGAGTTCTTCTTTTTAATATTGTAGAAATAATTAAAATTATTGAATCGCAAAATGACTTTAACAAAGGTGCCATTTTTGAATACCTTATACACAAAGGAAAAATACAAACCTCACTTGGACAAGAATATGCTCCTCCGGATATAATACATGCAATTGTTTCTGTCATCAATCCTTCTGCTGATGAAGTGATATGCGATCCTTCATGTGGTAACGGAGATTTACTCGTAAACATCATGTCTTATTTTTCAAAAAAAAATAACAAGCTAACCACAGATCAATTATCAAAAACTATAGTCGGATTAGATAATGACCCCATTCAACTACGAATAGCTGCCATGAATTTGATGTTACATGGTATTGAAGAACCGCGTCTATCAGTTTTAGATGCAGAGGAAAATTTTGATTTTGTTTTCGGGAATAAAGCTGTGCTAGTCCTTTCAAATTTATATTTTACTGACATTGAACAGCAGCATAATGATCTTTTAGTATCTGAAAGGGATTGCAAAAAGAGAGACATCAATCTTTTGAATATTATTCTGAAAAACCTGACCGGGGAAAGTAGAGCCGCCGTTATAGTCAGGAATTATATTTTAGACAGCAACATTTTACCCGAGGCCAAATCATTAAGACAACAACTTATAGATAATTACAAAGTAGATGCAATAATAAGTCTTCCTGGAAGAGAGGGATCATTTTTTTCCGGAGCCAGTATTCTTATCTTTCATTTGAGTAAAAGTGCTGATAAAATATGGTTTTATAAAATGAAACCATCTTTGCACACGTCGAATTACAATATCGTAAATGTAAATGGCTATCTAAACGGGATTATGAAAAGCGAAAACTCTGAAACTGCCGTCTACCAGAGTCTTGAAGATAATCATGCAAATGGAAAAATTGTCTTAACCGAAAGCTTTCACGTTTCCGTAGAAGAAGTAAGAAACAATAATTATAGTCTCGACATCAATCAATACAAGCAAAAAATATTTTTGCCGCAACACGAGGTAACGGTTCAAAAAGTAAATGCACAACAGGAAAAAATTAATCCCGAAACGATTACTGCCACAAAGCTTTTAGTTGAAAAGATTAACAAGTTTAAAAACAGTGGTATTGAAAAATTACAAAAGACTACAACGCTGTTTTCAAAAAAAGTAAATAAAACCATTCTGACTGTTCATAGCGAATTGCAAAAACTTAATGCAGGAAAAAGCCTTAGGCGTGAAACACTTATTATCATTTCAGTAACTGTATTCGCTTTAGCTTTTTCTTTTTCTGCTTTATTTTTTAATTCTAAACCAAAAACCTTAGCAGGAAAAACAGCAAAAATAAATACTACTCCTGCAATAATAAATACAGCGAAAAAACAAACTAAAATTCTTTCACGACAACAAATAAAGTCTATCCTGGAGGATACTTCAGGAATAATTCATGTTGAGAATTATGCATTCAATACTGATGATTCGTTAACTGAATCTTTGGCAAGTACTGTATTAAAAAATAAAACCGTTGCACCAAAAAACAAGAAGCATCTTTTGCTCACTCCTGCAAGTACGGGTTTTATAAAACACAAATACAAGGTTTTGGATACTACTTATTTTCATGATAAACCCGACAAACAAACTGCACGAAATACTTATCTCGACCCTCATAAAAAAGCGGTATTAACTTCTTTGGGGGATAGCAATGGCTTTATATATATTGTTTACACTAACAAGACAGGCATCACATCCAAAGGCTGGATTAATAAAAAAGACTTAACGGAAGTGCAACAGTAAATTTAAGAGGGTGTAAAAAAATAAAATCCCTTAGCAGGTTCCCACTTCAATCATTATTGCATCATAATGAAAATAAAAACCGTAGCTATCCCTTATCTTACCCGGTTCACGCCCGCCCGCGATGCCATTAATTTTTAGCTTATGATAAATTTCATCTACTTCCTGTTTATTAATTTGTTTAAAACCAATGTGAAAATCGTCCGGATAATATATATTTTCCTGTTTATTTTTTGGCGCCTGCATTAAAACAAGCTCGAAATCATCAATTCCTTTTAAGACAGCAATAATGTTATCCCCTTTTACCGCGATGCATTTAAAATTGAAATAAGTTTCAAAAAAAAGTACTGCTTTCGCAACATCTGTTACCTGTAGATTAATATGATTTAATTTCATTTTTATCGTTTTTAAATTCCCATTCCCAAACTTCTCCATCTTCAGGATCATCCACAGTTCCAATAAAAATGAAATTATTTTTTCTGAGGAGTTTTGTTGAGAAATTTTCTTCAGGAAGGGTTCGTGCTGTAATTTTTACAGAAGGATCAGTATGCAGAGACAACTCCACCAATTGCTTACAAACTAATGTGGCAATTCCTTTATTTCGATATTTATCGAATGTACCATAAGCAATTTCTATTGTTTCATTAACCGGTTTACCTTTGAAGGCTCCTACAGCAACAAATTCATCATCAGGTTTCACGCAATAAGAAATCCATGGCGGATTAAATCCAACCCCTTTTATAAAAGTCAATAGTCATATAAATTGATTCCTGGCATAAAGGATTTGAAAGAAATTCTTTGTTTTCTTCCAGTGTTTCTTTTATTGGAATTAATTGCATTTCCATGATATATTTTTACCCAATCGCATTTAAAAATATTAAGCCAGCAAATATTCTTTCAAGTCTTCATAGTTTGCATTCATCTTTACACTCTCCTTTTTTAAGAGCAACAAATCATTTACTATCGCAGGCATTGGCACTTTTTCATTTATAATTGGTTCTACCACATCATAAAATTTTACAGGATGCGCCGTTTCTAAAAAAATTCCTTTCAATTCACTATGTTGTTGCAAATATTTTTTTAATGCACCATAGCCAACGGCGCCATGAGGATCCAATAAATAATGCTTGTTATCAAAAACATCTTTAAGTATTGCTTTTGTTTCTTCATCAGAAAAAGAATAACTGCTCATTACATTTTTGAGCGAATTAAATTCTTTATGAAACAATTCAAGTATGCGCACAAAGTTGCTTGGATTACCCACGTCCATTGCGTTGGAGATTGTTGCTATGGATTTTTTTGGAGTATAATTTCCGGTTTCCAGATATTCTGTTACTACGTCATTGTTATTGCACGCCGCTATAAAATGTCTAACGGGCAAGCCAGAGCGATGTGCCAATAAACCTGCACAGATATTACCAAAATTACCGCTCGGTACGCTGATTACAGGTGGATTATTTTTATTAGCCCATTGTGTATATGCAAAAAAATAATAGAATTGTTGCGGAAGCCATCTTGCTACATTAATGGAATTAGCCGAAGTAAGAAATAACTTTTTATTTAATTCATCGTCTGCAAAAGCCTGCTTTACCATTTGCTGGCAATCATCAAAGGTGCCGTTAATTTCAAGAGCTGAAATATTTTTTCCTAAAGTTGTTAATTGCAATTCCTGCACGCTGCTCACTTTTCCCGAAGGATACAAAATAACTACGTCTACTCCTTCCACGTTATAAAAACCATTGGCAACTGCACCACCGGTATCTCCGGATGTTGCAACAAGTACGGTTACTTTTTTGCCATTATCTTTTACAAAATAACCAAGACAACGGCTCATAAATCTTGCACCAACATCTTTAAATGCCAACGTGGGTCCATGAAATAATTCAAGAGAAAAAATATTATCTGCAACTTTTACTAAAGGAAAATCAAAGTTGATTGTTTCTGCTACAATTTTTTCCAGTTCGTTGTTTGGTATTGTGTCTCCTACATAAGGCTGAATAACTTTAAAGGCAATTTCTTCTTTTGAATATTGAGTAAGATTATCAATAAAGCTTTTATCCAATACAGGTATTTTTTCCGGAAAATATAATCCTTTATCGGGAGCTTGCCCTTTTATGGTAGCTTCTTTAAAATCGGCTTTAGGAGATTTGTTATTTGTACTGAAATAAAGCATTAGTTATTTTAAATATTGAATTTTAAGCTTAGATATATCAGCTTTGAAATTATTTATTCTCAATTATTTTAATTCCTTCTTTATTTATTGTTGTAACATAAGTATGATATTGTAATCCTATATTATCATAAATATCCTTCATGATTTTTTCAACCTTTATTGCAGTATTTTTTTCTTCACATAAGCATAAAGATAGAAGGTCCTGAACCCGAAATTCCTCCGCCTAACGCTCCCGCATCAACGCTTTTTTTCTTTACCTCATCAAAACCGGGAATCAACATGCTGCGAACGGGTTCAATAATTACATCTTCCAGCGAACGACTTATCAGTCCATAATCATTTTTCATAAAACCTGCAACAAGTCCGGCAATATTTCCCCATTGTTTTATTGCATCTTTAAGTAACACTTCTTTACGAAGAATTTCACGTGCATCAGAAGTTTTTACTTCTATCTGTGGATGAACAACGGTAACATATAGAGGCGGTGCATTTAATGAAACGATATCTAAAGGAAAAATAGATCGTATCAAGGTAACACCTCCGTAAATACACGGAGAAATATTATCAGCATGTTTTACTCCTGACGCCAGTTTTTCACCAGACATTGCAAAACGTACTAAATCTTCCTTTGAAAAAATATTACCCAACAAATGATTAGCAGCTACCACTACACCAGCTGCACTTGCGGCGCTGGAACCGAGGCCACTTCCGGGTTTTATATGCTTCTCTATAATTAACTCAAAACCATAATTATTATCAAGCTCCTCCAATCATTTCCAAAAGAGAAACACCTGCAACATTTTGCTCAGGGATGGTAGGAAGATTAAAAACGTCATTATGCTGTATCCTTATTCCCGGTTGTTCACTAATACTTAATTTCATTACATCACAAGGCTCATTTAATGCAAGTCCCAACACATCAAAGCCGCAAACAAGATTGGCAATAGTAGCCGGAGCATGCACCTCCACGCACTTACCGATATATGGTTTCGCCAATTTTTCTTTTAACTCATCCTCCTGCATAAACGCTTTTCTTTTAAATATTATTCACGGAATTTAATTTGATACCGCTGCCCTTATTATATCGGCAAAAACACCTGAGGCTGTTACATCAGCTCCGGCCCCTGCTCCTTTTATAACCAATGGTTGTTCAGGATAACGATTGGTATAAAATAAAACAACATTATCTTTTCCATACAAATGATAAAAATCATGTTGCGGATCTATGTGTTGTAATCCTACAGCGGCTTTACCCTTTTCAAACCTGGCAACAAATTTTAATTTCTTTCCTGCTTCTTTTGCTTTCGATACAATTTTTAAAAATGATCTTCATGCTTTTCCATTTCCTGATAAAAATTTTCAACAGTTCCTTTCATGCATGATTCAGGCATAAATGATTTGTTGCTGATATCTTCCATTTCAATTTTTCACCGGCTTCTCGTGCCAGTATCATTATCTTTCGCATTACATCTGTACCGCTTAAATCCAATCGTGGATCAGGTTCTGTATAACCTTCATCCTGCGCCTGCTTTACTACTTCTGCAAAACTTTTTTTGCCTTTATAATTATTAAAAACAAAATTTAGTGTGCCACTTAATACGGCTTCTATCCTGTTTACTTTATCGCCGCTTCTTAGTAAATCATTCAATGTGCCGATAACCGGTAAGCCTGCGCCAACATTGGTTTCAAATAAAAACAATGCATTGAATTCTCTTGCAAGATCTTTTAATTTTTTGTAATATTCGTAATGAAGAAGAGCAGGCAATTTTATTACAGGCAACTACTGAAATACTTTTTTGCAAATAGCCGGGATAAGATTTTGCAACATCATCATTGGCGGTTACATCAACAAAAACAGAGTTACGCAAATTCTTTTTTTGAATAGTTGCAATAAATTCGTTCATATCCATTGCTGCCGCGTCCTGCAACAATTCTTTCCATTTGGATAAGATCAATTCCTTCATCATTAAACAACATTTTTCTGCTGTTGGCAATGCGGCTATACGTTTACCTGTAAGCGAAGATGTTCCTGCAGATATTTTTGTTGCTGTTGCAATTGAGCCAACAATTTGCTTCCAACATTTCCAATTCCACTAATAAAAAGATTGACCTGCTTATAAGTTGTTTCAAAAAATTCTTCATGCAAAACATTGATTGCTTTTTTTACATCCGCAACAGCAATTACGGCAGAAATATTTCTTTCAGATGAACCTTGTGCAATGGCTCTTACATTAACACCATTTCTTCCCAATGCGCCAAACATTTTTCCGCTGATGCCGGGATGGCTTTTCATATTATCGCCAACCAATGCAATTATGGCAAGGCCTTTTTCAACCATCAAGAGGCTCTACTTTTTTTATTTCAATTTCATAAGCAAATGCTTCATCAACAACCTGCTTTGCCCTGTCAGCATTTGCTTCTTCAATACCAACACAAATAGAATGTTCCGAAGAACTTTGTGTAATAAGAATCACATTAATTTTTTCATTTGACAATGCTTCAAATAATCTTTTTGAAAAACCGGGAATGCCGATCATGCCGCTGCCTTCAAGGCTTATGAGTGAAAGATTGTTAATACTTGAAATTCCACGAATACTGTTACCATTCTTTTTTATTATCACTGTGTATCCATGTGCCCGGATCGTCTGGAGCAAAAGTATTTTTAATCCACTACCGGAATATCCTTTATTCATCAACGGCTGAATGGTTGGCGGATAAATAACTTTTGCGCCAAAATGAGAAAGTTCCATCGCTTCCTGGTAAGAAATATTCTGAATGATCTTTGCATTAGAAACCAACCTGGGGTCAGCAGTCATCATACCGGAAACATCTGTCCATATTTCCACAACAGAAGCATTTACTGCAGCGCCAATAATTGCAGCAGTATAATCGGAACCGCCTCTTCCTAACGTAGTAGTGTACCCGTTTTTATCTTTACCCGTAAAGCCGGGAATTACAATAACAGAACTATCAATTGTTGTTATGAAAGTCGCTTATATTTTTATTGGTTGCATGCAAAATCAACATTAGCATTGCCAAAATCAGAATTGGTAGTAATTAGTTCTCTTGCATCTTTCCATGTATTGCTAATATGGAGCGATTTTAATTTAGCAGCAAAAATTTGTGATGATATTAACTCGCCATAACTGACAATAGAATCTTTTGTACGGAGTGATAATTCTTTCAACAAAAAAACTCCGTTACAGGTATCTTCAATTTCATTACAACGCTTTTTGACCATGCTCAATACACCGCTTTGCTGATCTAAAGGAATTAATTCTTTTACAGTATTAAGATGACGTTGCTCAATTGAATGTAATTTTTCTTTATAAGAAATATCGCCGACAGATGCAAGTGTCGCCGCTTCCAGCAAAGCATCTGTAATGCCGCCGAGCGCTGATAGAATAACAATAATCCGATAACTATCGGATTTATTATTCTCTTTCAATTTTTCCTGAATAATGGAAACTACATTGTTTATATTTTTCGCATTTGCAACCGAAGTACCACCGAATTTTAAAACTTGCATGTGTGAATTAAGAATTATGAATTAAGAAGTGAAAATTAAGGATTATAAATTTTGAAACAGCTAAATGCCCATGGACTGTATGGAAATGTTTAACCCTTGCGGGTTGTAATAGTGGAAATAGAAGCGGATATCACTGCTGCTGGAATAAACGGGTTGATATGATTGTTATTATTTACCACGATGGAGGCCGAAATTAAATTAATTGATTGTAAAGAGAAAATTTAAACGAAAATTTTGAAGTATTTTCATACCTCATTACGATTGCTGCATTTTTAACCGGCCTGCCGGATGGCAGGTTTTAATTTTTTATTATTTTATGGATAATCAGGCTTCACGCGGATTGCAGCATTTTAAAAATTACGTTGGCATTAAATTTCAACTGTACAACAGTTTGTTTACATCTTTGCCCTTTCATCGCATTGAGAAAACAGGAATTCTTTTATCGCTTTTTGTAAACATTTGCGAAGAAGGCTTCAAAAAAAAATTAAGCCCTTCAGAAATTATTAAAGAATTTTTTCAAGAAACATACTTCATTTACTTCACAGGCAGATCAGACTGATCTTCTTTTTCGCTTTACTCAATTTGTTGAAAGGCAGGTTGTATTATTTGATGCTTTGGAAGACGCCGCTTTCGTGCATGTACATGATATAGGTGGGGCAGGCACGCTCAAGCAATTAGAGCTGGAAGTAATTCAAAAAAATAAGGAAACTGAACTTGCAAAAAAGCTGGAAGATTTTTCTATTGAGCTCGTGCTTACAGCACATCCTACACAATTTTATCCGGGTGCCGTTTTGGGAATTATTAATGATCTTTCGAAATCTTTATCGGAAAATAATGCAGCGCAGATAAATATGTATTTGCAGCAATTGGGCAAAACACCTTTTTTTAAAAAAGAAAAACCTACGCCATACGATGAAGCAATGAGTCTTATATGGTATCTTGAAAATGTTTTTTTTGCTGCCGCCGGAAGAATACTTTCCTTTTTAAAAAACCAATTTCCTGATGCGGTTCACGAAAATAATCCTATCATTAAAATGGGTTTTTGGCCAGGTGGCGACAGAGACGGCAATCCTTTCGTAAATACAGAAACAACTTTAAGAGTTGCTGATGCTTTACGAGGCGGCATTATAAAATGCTATTACCTCGAAATAAGGAAACTCAGGCGGCGACTAACTTTTAAAGGAGTGGATGTTTTGTTGGCAGAACTGGAAAAACAATTATACAATAATATTTTTATCCCGGGCAACCGCACCAGTTTAACCAGCAAAGAAATTATTGGTGTATTAAATACGATAAAGGAAAAAATTATTTACTATCACAATGGGTTATTCCTTCATCTTGTGGATAGCCTTCTGAATAAGATACATGTATTTGGGTTACACTTTGCGTCTATCGATATCCGTCAGGATAGCTCTGTTCATAAAAAAGTTTTCCAGGTATTAGCTTCTTCAGGAAGTATTTTGCCTGCAGATTATTCAAAATTAAGCGAAGAAAAAAAGATTGCGTTTCTTACCAACAACAATGAAATGCTTCCTGAAAAAGATCCGATAGCTATCGGATACAAAGACCCGGTAATTAATGATACCATTGAAAGTATAAAAGCAATTAAATTAATTCAGGAATATAATGGAGAAGAGGGTTGCAACCGTTATATCATCAGCCATAGCAGCAGCGCTTTGAATGTGCTGGAGGTATATGGCCTGTTCATTTTATGCGGATGGGAAAAAGAAAAATTGAATGTTGATATTGTTCCGCTTATTGAAACAATCGACGACTTACGAAATGCATCAAAAATTGTAAAAGCGTTATATGAAAATGATGTATACCGGGAACATTTAAAGCGAAGAAATAATACACAAACCATTATGCTTGGCTTTAGTGATGGCACAAAAGATGGAGGTTATTTAATGGGCAACTGGAGCATTTATAAAACCAAAGAAGATATTACAGCTGTTTCAAAAGAATATAATGTAAATGTTGTTTTCTTCGATGGACGTGGCGGCCCTCCGGCGCAGAGGTGGTGGCAAAACCCATAAGTTTTATGCCTCGATGGGAAAAAATATTTCTAATAAAGAAATACAACTAACCATACAGGGACAGACCGTTAGTTCCAACTTCGGAACTATTGATGCCGCACAATATAATATTGAGCAATTAATACATGCAGGTATTTCAAACGATCTTTTTTCAAATAAACACATTACCCTGGAGACAGAAGAAGAAGCACTGTTGCAGGAACTGGCAGATGAAAGTTTTAATGCATATACTGCTCTTAAAAATCACCCGGATTTTATGGATTATTTAATCCACATCAGCCCTTTAAAATTTTATGGGCAAACGAATATTGGCAGTCGTCCTTCTAAACGCGGTGGATCAAATAAAATAAATCTTGAAGATCTTCGTGCGATTCCTTTTGTGGGCGCATGGAGCCAGCTTAAACAAAATGTAACCGGCTATTACGGCGTTGGTGCTGCCTTACAAAAAATGGAAAAAGAAGGAAAAATGAATCAGCTAAAAAAGCTATATCAAAATTCATTATTCTTTAAAACACTTATTGACAATTGCGAAATGGCAATGAAGAAATGTTTTTTTCCCTTAACTGAATATTTATCCAGGGATGAAAAATATGGCGAGATATGGAATATGATTTACAAAGAATATGTAAATACCGAAAAATATTTGTTTCAGCTAAGTGGCAACAATGAATTGATGGCTGAATATGCAATTGAGCAGCAATCTATCGGCATGCGGGAAAAAATAGTTTTACCGTTAGTAACCATTCAGCAATTTGCTATTTCAAGTATCCGGGAAATGGAAAAAGAATTAGTTACAGACAATATAAAAGACACGTACGAAAAACTGGCAATGCGCTGCTCTTTTGGTATCATTAATGCGGGAAGGAATTCAGCCTAGTATTACAGGGTTAAATCCCCGTCATAATTTGGTATAACAATCACAAATTTTGTTCCCACATTAATTTGTGATTCTATTTCTATTGTGCCACCTAATTTTTCTATAGCGTCTTTCACAATGTAAAGACCAATACCCGAACCGGTCGTTGTTTTATTTGCCCTGTAAAACATAGTGAAAATATGTTCAAGATGTTTGTCATCAATACCCTGGCCATTATCCTCAACGCGTATTTCTGCCTGTTCGCTTGTTGCATTTACAATTATTTTCAGGTAAGGATTATCCTGGCTTTTGTTGTGATATCTTAAGGCATTGGATATTAAATTATTCATCACCATATTCAGTCTCGTCGTATCGGTAAAAAAAACTCCCTGCTGGTTTATCTCTACTATCCTTTGTATTCTCTCTGAATTCTCGGAAAAAAGGTGATGCTCCAGGGCACTGTGAATGAACTCATCAAAATTAACAGACTCGTACCCGATTTCAATTCTTTTGTTTTTTGTAAAATCAAGTGTATCGGTTATTAAAGAGTCCAGCCTGAACAATGATTTTTTTTGAAGCTTCAGAAATTCACTTCTTTTATTATCATCTTTTTCGTCTTTAATAATTTCTACCAGTGTGAGAATAGAAGTAATGGGAGACCTAAGGTCATGTGATATCCTGTATACCAAACTATCAAGTTCACCATTCAGTTTAATGAGCTGATCATTCTTACTACTTAGTTCAGCGTTTATAATTTCCAATTTTTTATTTACTATTTCAAGTCTCGAAAATGTCCAGAAAAATTGTTTTGAAAGAGTTATAGCCTGCGAAACAATAAAAATAAAAAGCCCGACATATACCAGGTGAACACTTTCTATAATAAGACTGGTATAAAGCAAATCATTTATAACAGTTATAAAAAGCAATAAGAACCCAATTAAAAAATAAGCGCTTCCTGGTCTCTTGTTTTTTACGGCGCTTATGTACACCCACAGTCCGTAGCATGCAACGAGGAGTATAAATATCTCGTATGGCCTCAAAACGTACCTGAAGATAAACGGTGATGCAAATAAAGCCACTAATACAAATGGTAAACTCACCATTAAAATATAACGAAGCATTTTTTTTGATAATTCCTTAGGGAACAATTCATAAGAGAAGAGTGAAAGTACAGGAACTGTTAAATAAAGAGATGTAAATTCAACATGCTTGGTAAAATGCCAACTCCAATTAAAAATATAATAAATTGCCAGTTCATCTGTTACTAACGGCCGTATTGCAAGCAACATACAAAACACGCTGAAATATAGGGGTGATAATCTTTTTCTATAAAAAAAGTAGACTACAAAATAAAATATGCCCATCAGGAAAAAGCTACCTGCAATAAAAAAGTCCAATGAAACATTTCGTATCCAGAAGGCATGTATTTGTTCTTCTGTTCCAAGTTTTATAAAATTCCAAAGGCCACCAATGTGGTATGTAAAATTAGAAACCTGGATGACTATATCCAACTCATTGTTTTCGGGTGTAACCGGAAGTATTACCGGTTTTAAATCTGCTGTTGCAGTGGCTTTGCTGGTTCCAACATTTCCTACCTGTATAATTTGCTTTCCGTTTACAAATAATTTGTATCCAGAACCAACAGTTAAGAATTTGAGAGCAAGCTTTTCATTTGAGGGAGGGCACAATATTTTCAGCCTGTAAGTAGCATAGCCAAATCCTGGATCAAAAAACCCTTTCCTGCGTATTTGATAATTCCAAAAACCCGGTATTTCACTGTATAGCGGAGGTTCAGTTTTCGCAGAGTCAAATGATGAAGGAGTGTATAATGATTTCCAGTAAAATTCCCATTCACCATTTAAATCAGTTATACCATTTTTTGTCCAGTCCCAGTTTCTCAGATCAAGAACTCCTCTTTTTGCATTTATATTAACCTGAGAAAAAGAGGTGGTACCTATAATGCCCAGTAAAAGAAGGCAAGCAATTCTTTTTATGCTTATCATCCCTGGCAATATCGCTTCTCTCTCGTGCTCCATAAATCCTTCTTTTATAATTTGGGGGTAAACGCTGCTTAATATGTTTGTTGATAAAAACAATCATACTATAACCACTGATTTTTTTTGTTAGTAGAAGATTTTTAAGGCTTTAGAATTGCGTATAGGTTTTGGCAATGAATAAATAAAAAATTGTTGACACTGTAAACGTAGATATGTTTTACAGAAAATACAAATTTTATTTGCTTTTTCTACATCAAATATTTTATTAAATTAACCTTTGCGCCGGTAAAAATTATGTGGTCAGCACTAGTTTTGGCGTCACGGTAAAATATTACTATTGTATAAACCACTCAATCACAGCGTAACTATTTAAATAAATTGAGTAGTAGATCATGAGCTAAATTCCTGCCGATATTACATTTTAAATATAATAACGGCAAAGGTTACCCTAAAAAATAATTAAAATAAAATTTTCTTTCCCTAAGTCAACAAAAAGCTTACCCCCCTTCAGATTGGATATTCATCTGCTCTTTGGGTGAAATAAGATTTATAATGAAACTATTTATATGGCTTTACGGAGCTACTCCGTTAATTAGCTTACCTTGTACCGATGGAAACAGATAAGAGAGTACAGTTTGTATGCTTTGAAACTAAGCTTAATAAAGAAGAATTTGTAAAGCGGTGGGGCCAATTTGGCCATTCTTTAAACAGCAATACTGATGTTACGCTGCAGCAATCCGAAAAAGATGGCGTGTTTAAGTATATTGCCCAACATCGGCTTGCAAGCGATGAATTAGAATTTAAATTTTCCAGTGAAGGAAGAACATCCCGGATTGTGCAGATACCGATAAGAACAACGCAGGCAGGCGGCTATTCGGTTTTACAAACAAAAAGATCACATGACACCGCAAGTAACGAAAGCAAAGTCTTTGTTTTTTTTACTACTCCGAAAGTCGATTTGAATATTTATAAAAAATTATTTGCCGGCGGCGACTTAAATATCTACCAGGCTTATTATGAAAATTGCAAGTTTACTTATATTCTTGAATACTATACAAAAACTAAAGATGCTGCACAAGTGCTACAGCAGTTAAGCGACCACGATATTGCAGATATTGGTATCTATAAAGAGTGGGCTCATGTTAAAAACACAGATACCGAAAAGCCTAAAAATTTTGTGTGGCCAACATAGTTGAATGATTGATAACCTTTACGCTGCCGGCGCATGCATACCAAAAAAAAACCATACAACTTTATTTAGCCGGATACCAATTCCGCAAACGCACCTCTATATTTTTATTTCCTGCATCCACAAGATCTTTAAAAGCGTTTATATCACTTAAACCATTTTGCCCGCGATAGTGATAAGGGTAAACAATTTTTGGGCTAAATGCCAATACTGCATCCGCTGCTTCCTTTATATCCATAGTATAAGGCAGATTCATGCAGACAAAAGCTACATCAATATTTTTCAGGGAGCGCATTTCAGGAATACCCTGAGTATCCCCGGAAAGATAAATATTCTTTCCACCGATACCCAGTACATAACCATTTCCCCGGCCTTTGGTATGCATAGCCGTAGGGCTTTCAGGAAGGTTATACATAGGAATAGCCAAAATAGATATGCCCATTTGCATACTATTATCCCCATTCTTAAGCACAACCAAATGGTCTTTATCAGCAGCAGGTAATTTATCTGCTACCACTTGTGGTACTACAAGTATAGTGGTTGCTTTTTTAACAGCCTCAATAGTCTTCACATCAAAATGGTCTCCGTGTATATCTGTGATAAGAATAATATCGGGGGGAGCCATTCCTTTATAATTATCCGCTCCGTTAGGATCGGCATAAATGGTTACACCATGTACCGTAAGTATAAGGCTGGCGTGCACTATAGGTTGTATAGTAAGCGGGCCCATTGTTGTTTGTATATTGTCGGGAGCGCTGAATTGAGCATTCGTTGTATACATGCCTGCAGCAAATAATAAAGCAAGAAATATAGATTTCATAATTGATAAATTAAGTTTTAGTAAAAGTAGCGAGAGCAACTGACAGATGTAAAAGAATTGCATCTTTATCACGTTTAAAAAATATATTGATTTTTTTATTTATTATTAATCCCAATAATGCTGCCATAATTATTATTCCATAGTTCATTCTTACATAATATACATCATACTCCATACTTTAAACTATAGATTATGATTATTCGATTCCCATTTCTCATTTAAAATAATATTCTTAATTACTCCCCGCAGGCAAAATATTCTGGTTTACTTTAAAGAAGTTATCCGGATCATATTGCTTTTTTATTTTTGTTAAACGATCGTAATTGCCTTTGTAACTTGCTTTTATCCGGTCCTGGCCTTCGTTCATTATAAAGTTTAAGTATGCACCGCCTGCTGAATACGGATGAAGCGCATCCCAATAATCTTTGGCCCATTTTGTAATTTTATCTGCGTTTGCAGGATCAGGGTCAACGCCAATAATTACGCCGGCATATGTGGCATCTCTATAAGCCCAGGGAGTTGCATCTTTCGCAACCCTGCCGGCAACACCATTTATCGGATATAAATGCATTTGAGAAAGTGGTGTCGGAATCTTTGAACCAAATTCTAAATGCCTGGCACTTGCCTCAGCGCCTAATTCATTAAAAAAGTCAGCCCTCCAATACCATTGCATACCCGAAGGCAACATGCCATCAAACAATGTTTGTATAGCGGGATAAGGCATAGGGCCAACATGCGCAAATACAGGATTCATGGCAAGTATTGGCTTAAATACTTCGTCTGCTTTATCCGGATCACCTACATAGCACCATACAATTCCGCAAAACTGTTTGTTGTGAAGTTCTTCAGGAAATGGTGGCCCGGGTATAACAAGTGTAGCGATAAAACCATTTAATTCGTCCGGCGCATTATTAAGAAATTCATGATACCATTTCATTATTTCCTTTGCTTTTTCAATGGGCCATAAAGTTGGGCCGCCAAAAACATTTTTAACAGGATGAGCCTGGAATTTGAATGAGGTTACTATTCCAAAGTTTCCGCCTCCACCGCGTATCGCCCAATAAAGGTCAGTATTTTGATTCGCATTCACAGTTACAAATGTACCATCGGCCAAAACCATATCTGCTTCTAACAAATTATCAATAGTAAGTCCATATTTTCTTGCTAAATAACCAATGCCCCCGCCAAGCGTCAAACCTCCTACACCTGTTGTAGAGACTATTCCTGCCGGAACTGCAAGCCCAAAAGCATGGGTGGCATGATCAACTTCTCCCCATACATTTCCACCTCCAACTTTTACTGTGTTATCCTTCGGATTAACCAGCACAAATTTGATTCCGGACAAATCAATAACCAAACCATCATCACATATGCCAAGGCCACCGGCATTATGCCCGCCACCTCTTACCGCAACTAACAAATTGTTTTCCTTGCCAAAATTTACAGCATGTATTACATCTGCAACATCCACGCACATTACAAACATACCAGGATGTTTATTGATCATGCCATTATATACTTTGCGTGTTTCATTATATTGGGGGTCCTTTGGAAGAATAATTTTCCCCCTTATTTGAGCAGTGAATGCTTCAATTACTGCGGCATCTAAATCTTTTACGTTTTTTGACATAACATTATTTTTTAAAGGTTTTAAAAATTATGTACAGATTAAGAAATGGTTCTTGTATGCTTCAACAAGATCATAGGCAATAGCTGTTATACCAGTGGTTCATGCGGAGAGGTGAAAAGAATCTTATTCATGGCTTTTAATTCAGAGGATAATTAAAAGATGAATGGATTAATTAAATCATAAGAAGAAATTACTGATTAATTAATCTGTTTAAATTAAGTTTTCTTTTTCCCAAATTTACTGAATAATAAATTCCAGAGCTGTAATTTTTAGTTCAAATTTCCGTCTGCTGTCTGCATCCGCCAATGGTCCACTAACACCAAACTATATGTTATTACTAGATGAACCAGAGCAGCCAGATAGCATTTATAAAAACATTCCTGTGACAGAATAAATTCATTTTAGGATTTTATTTACAATTTCTTCAATCACTTTTGTCTCTACATTTTAATCCAAAACATTACTCAAAAAAATTCTCTTTATGAAAAAGTACATTTTATTATGCGCAGGTATTCTTTTTACAATAATCTCCAACGCCCAATCGGTTAAATATGGATTAACCCTGGGCGCCAACTTTACCAAAGTAGATGGCAACGGTATTAAAAATTCTTATTACCCCGGCTTTATAGGCGGCGGCTTTGCAAGAATTCCCTTAAGTGAAAAATGGCAGCTTGAGCCTGAGGTTTTCGTTAATTTCGCCCATACAAAAAAAGCCGATAATTTCCTGGAGCTATATAACTATAACGGCTATGCGAATTCAGATGAGTCAATTAAATTGACTTATGTAAGTATACCCGTGCTGGTTGGTTACAAAGTGAGTAAATTAATAACTATTGATGCAGGGCCTCAATGTAATATTCTTGCCTATGATAATGAAGACCTGTTACAGGATAATAAGAAGGCTTTTAAGCCCGCTGATTTAAGCGTAACGGCGGGGGCGGAAATAAATTTAACTGGTGTACGGGTTTTTGCAGATTATGCCCTGGGAGTTACTAATGTAAATAATATTGACGAACGCTACAAATGGTATAACAGGCAGGCGTACGTAGGTTTCAATTTTAATATTTTATAGAGCTGCCGCATAATTTATTCAATGTAAATAAGGAGCGTCCCGACAGAGTTTTCACAGTATAAACTATAAATTATAAAGAGCTACTGTGAAACCCTGATGCATGAAATAACTTCGAACAGGGAAGATCGTTAGTCTGAAGCCTCTCATGCCATAACTTAATTATACATAGCGCTTACAATCGCTCCGGGCATCCATGCTTTTTCTTCCACTGCTTTTTCCAGGTTTCTTTTACGAACAGTATAGCGCATGGTTACATAAACAACTGTGAGGTTGCCGCCGGTTGTGTATACAGGTAACGATATTTGCTGCGCAGGAATTAATTCATTAGCGTAACCGAAAGTTAGTTTTGTTTTATACATACCTGTAAGCTGCTTATCTTTTACATTACACCCTGCGGCGGCTATATGTAAAGTGAGCAGACTGGTATCAGCAGGCGCTGCTGTTTGTTCCACAGGGTTAAAAGCAGGTATTGTTAATTGCAAAGAACCATCAGGAGTTCTCATCACAACCAAATTTACTTTTAATCTTGCCGAAAGAGGTGAGCGGCTGTTAAACTCATAACCGGTGAGTTTGGGAATTGCGTTTATTTGAGCACCTGTATTTAAACCATCATCAAGTATCCATGCGTTAATTGGTTGGGCAAGATTATTTTTGTTATCAAAAATAGTATAGTGAGCCATTAGCCCTGCAAAAGCATTTCGCAGATCACCTGCCGCCGCCTGCGCCAGCCCGAAACAAGCCGCTGCCTGTTTTGTTTTAAGGGTTTGCTTATTCTTTTTAGGCCTTGAGCGCATGTAGAAATCATTATACATTTTATAATAAATAGTGTTGCCATGCGTACCGCATATTTTAATATTGGTTTGCCTGCCCATAAAGAGTTTTATTTAATGATAAGAACGTGAATTTGGAGTAGTTTGGTATATGAAAGGTTATAGTTTGGAGGCTACTAAGTCCGGTTCGGACCGGACTTAGTCAGGAGGAAACAGGTAAAAGGTAGCAGGAAAAGTGAGGCATGTTTCTGCTGGAACTTTATAATTTTGCTGAATTTCGTATTGGAAATTCGCGTGTTATTGAGGGTTTTAAACTTCTCCTGTTTGTTTCCGATTTTTGTTGATAGATAATTTTCTGAAAGGCATATATTCAATTTGTAAAAGTATTTCCCATTATTAATTTTTACACATAGCCTATAAATAAGAATATTTATTTGGCAAAATCCCATATTTTCGTCTTAACAGTATAAAAAAGTGTATTTTTTTTGGTTAACTTCCATTAATGAGGATAATTTGCCAGAAAAATAATACATATAAATATTATTAATATAATTTCCCTAAACTAATTTGAGAAAACATAGCCCGATAGCAATACTTTTTTTGCTGGTATTCCTGTTTTTTTTACAAACAGGATGGGCGCATACGGCGTGTAACAATAGTTATGCAAATCATTCAGTTCTGCATAGCAAACATGATTGCTCAGCCACCCAGGTAAGAAAATGTAATCTACCCGGAAAAGAATTTTATAATATAACCAACTCATCGCATTTTTTTGCAGGAACAAGGAAAAAGTTTCAGTTTGGGAAACGCTTTAATATAGTTTATGGAATCCCGGTGGTTAGCAGCCACCATTCCTTCCATACAATTTTTAAAAGCATTCCGCACCGCCCGGTTTTATCAATGCTTATTCTTTTTCCGTTTCATGCTTTCTGGTAATTTCTTTCATCAATTTGCCTTCTTAGAGGCCTGGCTAAAATGCTTATGTTTTTAACGACAGCTTTTATATGAAGGCTGTTGCCTTCACAGGGATTTATTTATTACTAAAAAAATATACCACACCATGAAAAAAATTCTGCCTTTTGGCATACTTATCATCATACTTATATTAACTTTTATTTTTCCTTCTCATTCAATTGTACATATTGAAGGCAACAAAATTGATTCGGGAGATACTGCATGGCTTTTAACAGCAACTGCTCTTGTACTGCTTATGACACCGGGCCTGGCTTTTTTTTATGGCGGAATGGTGCGCAAAAAAAATGTACTCTCAACCATGCTGCAAAGTTTTGTGTGTATGGGAGTTATTACCATTATATGGGTAATTTTTGGATTTAGCCTTGCTTTTGGAGATGATATTCATGGTGTTATTGGCAACCCCGCTACTTTTTTTATGATGAAGGGAATGCTGGGCAATGCTACCTGGAAACTGGCCCCCACTATACCCCTGGTACTGTTTGCCATGTTCCAGTTAAAATTTGCAGTTATAACACCTGCTTTAATTACCGGGGCTTTTGCCGAGCGGATCCGGTTCAATTCCTATATTATTTTTCTGTGCCTATTTACGATATTTATTTATGCGCCACTGGCCCACTCCACCTGGCATCCTGATGGATTAATGTTTAAGTTTGGCGTGTTGACTTTGCCGGGGGCACCGTAGTACATATGTCTGCCGGATGGGCTGCGCTGGCATCGGCTTTATACCTTAAACAGCGCCAAGCACAATTACACCAGCCTGCAAGAATAAGCTATGTCATGTTAGGCACAGGCCTGCTTTGGTTTGGCTGGTTTGGGTTTAACGCCGGTTCGGCATTAGGCTCCGGCGAACTGGCTGCTACAGCTTTAGCAACTACAACCACTGCTTCTGCAGCGGCAGCTATATCCTGGATATTTTTTGATATTCTTAGGGGCAAAAAACCTTCATTGATGGGTGCTTGTATAGGAGCAGTGGTGGGTTTAGTAGCCATTACACCTGCAGCTGGTTTTGTAACCATACCGCATTCTCTTGCTATAGGCATTGTTGCCGCAGTAGTAAGTAACCTGGTAGTTATCTGGAGATCCACAACTTCAATTGATGATACACTAGATGTTTTCCCCTGCCACGGTGTAGGCGGCATGGTGGGCATGTTACTTACCGGTGTATTTGCCCATCAAAATGTAAATGCCGGCAATACTACAGGTAACGGCCTTTTTTATGGAGAAACGCATTTATTTTTTATCCATTTACTGGCACTCGTTGGTGTATCGGCATTTGCTTTTTTCGGCTCATTTATATTATTAAAGATTACTGATCTTATAAGCCCGCTTCGTGTATCTGTAGAAGATGAAATTGCAGGACTTGATATATCTCAACACGGGGAAGAGTTGTAGAATTGATTTAAATTATTGTTATAAAGAGTAATTGTAATGCCTTAATGCGGCTGAAATAAGCCTTGGGCCAAGAGCCTTCCAAAAGCGTCTTAAATGTGTAGGGTGCAGTTTATGCTTGTTCATATAATTATTAATAATTAAAATATTGAATCAAGCATTCCCGTTAAAAATTATTACAAGTATTAATCTGGTATACTACAAATCTAACATACAGGCCTAAACGCAAATTATTCAGGTTAGCCTTTTAGTTATCGGTTTGCAAAAGCTCAAAAGTAAAGTTCAAATATTTTTTAAAACCAGTTATTGACTGGGAATTTAAATCTATGATTTGGCATTTTTCATCTTATTTACTACTTCGAGATCGTTGATCGATAAAGATTCCCACCATTCGTCAGATACATCATCCAGCCTGTATTCAGTATCTATATCATAATCGCCATTTTTATCTATTTCATAAAAACAATTATTTAACGTATCCAACACACTGTTAATAGATTTTAATTCTACAAAAAACAGGCGGCTTACTATTTTTTTCTTGCCCTGAAGTTCGAGCATTTCCACACGTTTTTCAAGATCATTTATTTTATCATCCCGCCATGCAAGAAAAATGCAGGCAATCACAATTACGAGTATGAATGCAATAATCAGTATCGTCGACATAAAGGTTTTAAATTTTTAAATCTTCCAATTCAATTTATATAAATTATCTCAATTACCATCAACAAAGCACAAATTGAATGCACAGCTGTCGCTATTTAAAAAAGCCTTCCATAGATACGAAAAGGCTTTTAGTTTCCAAAAGGGAAATTATTTCAAATTTATATTTATAGTTACTATCAGCCAATAGCCAGCGATGGCGTTTTAGCTAATGGTATTCTTTTATTTGATGGCCTTACTATTTTCTTATCTATTATCTTAAAATAGGTAAAACTCAATATCATAGATAATACGAGGCTTAACAAAATTGAAATTTTTGCGATGTCCCTGTATATCTCCTGCTGAAAAGCAAGAGCCGTTGTAAAAATGGACATCGTAAAACCGATACCGGCCAAAGAGCCTACTCCAAGCAATTGCTTTAAATTTGTATTGGTAGGTAGTTTTGCAACCTTAAATGCAATCATAGCTCTGCTGAAAACAAAAATACCAATTGGTTTCCCTATAACGAGACCAAACATAATACCAGTACCTACTGAACTTTGCAAAGCACTTCCAATGTCTGGCGGTAGAGAGATGGCTGTATTCGCAAGTGCGAAAAGTGGCAGAATGATAAAGTTCACGAAACGGCTTATGGCAATTTCAAACTTAGGTAACGAATTTACCGGTATGGTAAATGCAATCATTACACCACTGATACTCGCTTCAATGCCAGAATTAAAAATCATATACCACAATGCTAAAGACAAAATCAGTTGAATGATTCCCTGCCTTACCCTGAAATAATTTACTGCCCAGATAGCACCATATATAATTGCTCCAGCCAGCAGGAACATCCATTTTATATGGTTTCCATAAAAAAGAGCAATAACCACAATAGCTCCAAGATCATCAATAATAGCGAGCGCCATCAAAAATATCTTTAGGCTTTGTGGTACTCTTTTTCCAAACAGGGATGCTATTCCTATGGAAAAAGCAATGTCAGTTGCTGTAGGAATGCCCCAGCCATGAGCAAAAGGTGTAGTGATATTAAAGGATGAGTAGATGAGCCCGGGAACAATCATTCCACCCAAAGCAGCACCGAAAGGCATAACCGCCGTTTTAAAACTTGATAATTCGCCAACCAAAAGCTCCCGCTTTATCTCCATTCCCGCAAACAGGAAGAAAATCGCCATGAGAAAATCGTTGATCCATTTCAAGCCCGATTGAGGCAAGTCAAAAGGAAGGCCGTAGGGTATTTCACTATTCCAGATGCCACGATAAGCTGCACCATTAGATGTATTGGAAAGTATTAATGAAATAGCGGTACAAGTAAGCAATAAAACACCTGTGAACCTGCTATCGCCAATAAAGAGCTTTATTGGGTTAATTGCTTTTCTGAAAAATTTTGTCAAACCAGGTTTATTTAAAAACTTCCGGGAGCTGCGCTCCCGGAAGTTTAATAGAGATTAATTAATCTACATAACCATGAACTCCCATTTCAGGAATATCAAATCCTGCCATTTCATCTGCAGCACTTGACCTAAGGCCAATTGTGGTACCTTTGCATATTTTAAAGAATATATACATCACCGCAAAAACAAATACAAAACAGGTGAGAGCGCCAATAAACTCAGCTAAAAATTGTTTGCCGTCTCCATAGAACAAACCTTTAACAGTGCCAGGAACTCCATTCCATCCATCTCCATAACTGCCGTCTGCAAATAATCCCAGAGATAATACACCCCAGATACCATTAGCTCCATGTACAGCAAATGCACCTACAGGATCATCAATCTTTAATTTTGTATCTACAAATATTGCAACAACTATTACTAATATACCTGCAATTACGCCTATAATTACAGCTGACATGGCATTTACAAACGCACATGGAGCAGTAATAGCAACAAGACCAGCCAGCATACCGTTAGCCATCATTCCAGGATCCCACTTTTTAGTCTTGGCCTTCATATATAAAGCCGCTGCAAAAGCTCCGCCGGCACTCGCAAGCATTGTATTTACAGCTACCACACTTATGCGAAGATCTCCCCCGGCAAGTGTAGACCCAGGATTGAAACCGAACCAGCCAAATGCAAGAATAAAAGTCCCTATAATCGCCATTGGAATATTATGAGCAGGAATAGTATTTACAGATCCATCTTTCCCATATTTCCCGATGCGTGGACCAATAACAATAGCGCCTGCCAACGCAGCCACTCCACCTACTTCATGTACTACTGATGAACCTGCGAAATCAACGTGTCCATGCCCTAAACCAAAGTTAGCTCCTAATTGAGATAGCCATCCTCCGCCCCATACCCAATTACCAAAAATTGGATATACGAACATGGATATGAAGAAGGCAAAAACAATAAATGATTTAAATTGCCATCTTTCAGCCATAGCACCGGTAGGTATTGTGGCTGTTGTATCCATAAATACCATCTGGAAAAGGAATAAGGTGAAAACACCTACGTCATAAACTTTGCTATTAAGAAAATACCCGGCAGCTCCTATAAGCCCGAAATCCTTTCCAAACAGATGCACAGTTACTTCGTGACTTGATGCAACCCCGCCCCCAAGCGTAGCCGGGTTGAGCGCGCCTCCGAACATAAAGGCGAAACCACATATCCAGAAACCAAGCATACCAATTGCGTACACCATAAAATTCATAGTCATTGTATGGGCTACATTTTTCTTTTGAGTAAAGCCTGTTTCAACCATTGCAAAACCAGCTTGCATAAACATTACAAGAAATCCAGTAATGAGGGTCCACATAATGTTAATAGCTATTTTGTTATGGCCAGCCTGGTCGCCAATTTCCGTTAGTGTTGGTTTTCCTGCAGCGGCAGCTGTAACATCGTTAATTGTTCCGGTTTTCGTGCCTCCGGCATCCTGCGCTACGGCAGGTAATGCGATAGTTATAAATAATATCAGCATTAAAGGGACAAAGATTTTGAAAAATCCTTTCCGCGAAAAGTAAAAGCTTTTGGAAAAATCAGATAATCTCATTGTTAAGGTTTTTGTTGGTGTGTAAAATTGTTTAAATCTTAAAAGTTAAAAATGATACGTTGCTGCCAGAAGTCCTGTGACGGTAGATTTTGTTGGATCATTATCGCTGGTTTTAAAAATTTCATCTTTACCAGCATCTAATCTTAGCTCAGGAATTATTGTAAGATTCCCGATTCTGAAATTAGGGGATAGTGTTACATCAAAAATACTGGTTGCAGGAGCTGCGACAACCGCTTTTTTATTATCAAAATATTCGGCCCGTAATGTAATGCCAAATACAGTAGAAGGATCTGTAGTAAGGTAAATTGCAGAACCCCACCAACTTGCGCTTGATCCGCCCTCAGGCTTTGTAGTTTGAACCGTGCCATTATACCCAATGCTGAATTTATCAGTAACCGCTGCGGTTAGAACGGCATCAAATTGAGTAGTACTAAAGGAACCACCATAAGATCCCTGGTAATTTAAATATAATTTTATTTTGTCATTAGCACTACCTGTGCTAAACTGGCCTAACGCGTATTTTCTGGAACCAGCCTCCGCAACTACATCGGTAGTATTGGCTACTCCAAACATTAAAGCGCTCTTTTTGCCAAGTCCTATATCAGCTTTCAATCCTGTGTGTGAGAATGGACCATAAGAAAACATATAATCCATGCTGTAATTTCGGTTCAAATAAGCATCTGTTACTTCATAACCAATGTGGGTTGCCCATTTACCAATGGTTAATTTGAATTTATCAGAAATGGCATAGCTGATGTACGCTTGTTTTACGGCGAATAAAGTGGAATGATCAGGATCTCCGTAAGAAAATTCTTCTGCCCTTGGGCCAAAGCCCAAATCAATAGTGGCACTGGCCTTGCCAAAACTGTGATCGGCTCTTATGCTGGCCATACCCAGTTGAAAAGAATTCTGAGAGTTGGTAAAGCTGGTATAATTATTAGTGGATCCATCTTTTGGATCATTAAAATTATACCGGAAATAAGCATCAACGGATCCTGTAATAGTTGGTGCAGGGGAAGTTGGTTCCGGTTTTGTGGAATCTGCCGGAACAGCAGCACTTGTGGAATCAGTTTGTGAGAAACCTGAAATAAAACTTAAACATACGATTGCTCCTAAGAAAAATTTTCTTAACATTGTTTTAGATTTAAAGATTAATAATGAAAGGGGTTTAGCTGAATAACTTTTCTCAGAAGTTATAAAGTCCGCTAAGCTCCTTTCCTTGTTTTGGTAAAGCACCATTAATTTCTACCAGCATCGTAATTTGTGAATGTTTTTCATATTGTAAGAAAGGATATATATTTACTCTCCGGGTAGTTTTGGTTAAACCCCGGAATAGTATTGGATCATTGTGTTTGTTATCTAATAGGATACAAAACATAATATTATTATAATATTAAAAATAATCAATTCAGGATTTATTCCATTATTGTTACTTTTATTTTTCAAACATATTTAATTTTTTGATTTATTCATAAAATAATTTATATATTTATAATTATAATATGTTATATTATATTGATAATTTATTGATTATAATATATTTATAAAAATATTCCACATTTTATAGATTCAACTGTTAATAAATATTTATTATATATTTTCTTTTTTAATATAAATTTTAAAAAATAAAAAAAACCGCACTCTTGCGGATATTTTTTGCAAACAAAAAGTAAGTTATATTTCATGTAGAATGTTTTGATCTTTGGCCTCCAATAAAGAGTGTCCCATAAGATACTCATCTACTTTCCTGGCGCATTCTCTTCCTTCAGAAATTGCCCAAACAACCAATGACTGACCTCGACGCATATCACCAGCGGTAAATATTTTTGAAATATTAGTGTGGTAACTTTTTTCTGGTGCTCTTACATTACCTCTTTCATCCAATTCTATTTCAAGCTGCTCCAGCAAACCTTCATGTTGTGGATGTAAAAATCCCATTGCCAACAAGACAAGCTCACAGGGAATTTCAGTTTCGCTTCCTTCCACTTCTACAAATTTAGCAGGTCTGTTATCATCTGTAAATTTCCATTCAAGATCAACAATTTTCAATGCTTTAAGATTCCCTTTTTCATCTCCAATAAATTCTTTTGTAGCTATTGCCCAATGACGCTGAACACCTTCTTCGTGAGAACTCGTTGTTTTCATTAACATCGGGTAAGTAGGCCAGGGCATAAAAGAGGTACGGTTATCAGGCGGCTTTGGTAATAATTCAAATTGCGTTACAGATGTCGCTTTATGCCTGTTTGAAGTACCGACACAATCACTGCCAGTATCACCGCCGCCAATGATTACAACATTTTTGTGTGTTGCAAAAATATTTTCTTCAGTTACTTTCTTTTTGGAAACTCTTTTATTTTGTTGTTTTAAAAAATCCATAGCAAAATGAATTCCTTTTAATTCCCGACCCGAAATGTTTAAATCTCTGGGAATAGTAGAACCTCCCGCCAATACTATTGCATTGTATTCCCTGAGCAAGTCATTTATACTTATATCCACTCCCACATTTGCATTGCAGTGAAAGATTATACCTTCTTCCTCCATTAGTTTTATTCTTCTTTCAACTACCCATTTTTCCAGTTTAAAATCGGGTATTCCATACCGTAATAACCCTCCCGGCTCATCATCTCTTTCAAAAACAGTAACGGTATGGCCTGCATAATTCAATTGCGCTGCAGCAGCCATTCCAGCCGGGCCGGAACCGACTACTGCCACTTTTTTACCGGTTCTGATATTTGGTTTTTTAGGTTGAACAAAGCCATTATCAAATGCAATTTCAATAATATGTTTTTCTATTTCTTCAATGGTGATGGCCGGTTGATTGATACCTAATACGCAGGAAGTTTCGCAGGGAGCCGGACAAATACGTCCCGTAAATTCCGGAAAATTGTTGGTAGAAGTAAGTATATCATAAGCTTCCTTCCAACTCTTACGATACACTGCATCATTAAATTCGGGAATAACATTTCCAAGCGGACATCCATGATGACAAAAAGGAATACCACAATCCATACACCTGGCCGCCTGCTGATTTAATTTTTCATCTGTATACCTTTCCACAAATTCACTGTAATCATTAAGCCTTTCATTTGGTGAACGCTTTTGAGGAAGCTCTCTCGTAAATTCTAAAAATCCTGTTGGTTTTCCCATTCAATATGATAATTAAATAATTTAATTTTTTATAAATTTATCAGAACGATGTATAGTTTTAAGATTATTTTACCCCGATCGCCTGCCTTTTTTCGACCAATATTTTTTTATAATCTTTCGGAAATACTTTTACAAAATTTTTTAACTGATTTTCAAAATCATTCAAAATAAATTTTGCAACAGTGCTGTTTGTATATTTAATAATGTTTACTGATCATTTCATGTAATAATTTTTCATCTTCACTATCGATGCCGTCAAGGTCAATCATTTCTGTATTACATAAGGAATCAAAATTATCCCTTGACATCATACACGTAAGCAATTCCACCACTCATTCCTGCAGCAAAATTTCTTCCCGTATCTCCCAATATAACAGCATTACCGCCAGTCATGTATTCGCAACCATGATCTCCTACACCTTCAACAACTACATTTGCGCCCGAATTACGAACACAAAAACGTTCACCTGCTTTACCGCGTATGTAAGCTTCACCGGAAGTAGCGCCATAAAAGGCAACATTGCCGATAATAATATTTTCTTCCGGAACAAAAGCCGCATCTTGTGACGGATAAACAATTAATTTTGCTCCACTTAATCCTTTACCAAAATAATCATTTGCATCTCCTTCCAGTTCAAGCGTTACACCTTTTGTATTGAATGCACCAAAGCTTTGACCGGCTGTTCCTGTAAATTTGAAATGAATTGTATCTTCAGGCAATCCTTTAGCTTTATATTTTTTTGAAATTTCATTTGATAAAATTGTTCCTGTTGTTCTATCAGTATTCTGAATTTTAAAAGATTGCATTTACTTTCTGATGATGGTCAATTGCAGGTTGTGCAGCTTTTAATAATTTCCAGTCAAGCACATCTGCCAATCCATGATCCTGTTCTTCTGATTTAAATAAACCGGTAAACTTTGATGCTGGTTCTTTATATAAAATTGGCGATAAGTCAAGTTTAGAAAATTTCCAGTGATGTGAAATTTTTCTCTCATTTCAAGATAATCAACCTGGCCAACCATTTCATTTATGGTTCTGAAACCAAGTTCAGCCATTATTTCCCTTAATTCCTGTGTTAAAAATTTGAAGAAATTAACTACATGATCAGCATCGCCTGTAAAGCGTTTGCGTAATTCAGGATCTTGTGTAGCAACACCAACAGGGCAGGTATTTAAATGGCATTTACGCATCATGATACAACCTTCAACAACCAAGTGCTGCAGTTGCAACGCCCCATTCTTCAGCGCCAAGTAAAGTAGCAATAGCAATATCGCGGCCTGTTTTCAATTGTCCATCTGTCTGCACAACAACACGGCTGCGTAATTTATTTTTTACTAATGTTTGATGTGTTTCTGCCAGACCCAATTCCCAGGGTAAACCTGCATGTTTTATAGAACTTATCGGTGATGCACCTGTTCCGCCATCATGCCCTGAAATCAAAACCACATCTGCTTTTGCTTTTGTAACGCCGGCTGCTATAGTTCCAACACCTGCTTTAGAAACCAGCTTTACATTTATTCTTGCATTTCGGTTTGCATTTTTCAGATCAAATATTAATTGCGCCAGATCTTCAATAGAATAAATATCATGATGAGGCGGTGGTGAAATTAATCCAACTCCTGGTGTTGCATGCCGAACTCTTCCAATCCAATCATCTACTTTATGTCCGGGTAACTGGCCGCCTTCACCCGGCTTTGCACCCTGCGCCATTTTAATCTGCAATTCATCTGCTTCAGTTAAATAATAACTGGTAACACCAAATCGTGCAGAAGCAACTTGTTTGATGGCGCTGCGCATTGAATCTCCATTAGGTAATCTTTTATAACGTATTTCATCTTCTCCACCTTCGCCGGTATTGCTTTTACCTCCGAGCCGATTCATTGCGATTGCCAGCGTTGTATGTGCTTCCCATGAAATGGAACCAAAAGTCATAGCACCGGTTGCAAATCTTTTATAAATATTTTCGGCAGGTTCTACTTCATCAATTGAAATAGATGGCCGGTTATTTTTGAATTGAAACAAGACTTCGTAAGGTGCATGCTTTTTCGCTCTGATCGTTTACAAGTTTTGAATATTTTTTGAAAATATTATAATCATTCATTCTTGTTGAATATTGCAACAAGTGAATGGTTTGAGGATTGAATAAATGGAATTCTCCCTTTCGTTTCCATTGATATAATCCGCCAACAGGTAAGCCGTTCAACAGGAATATCTTTTTTGCTAAATGCAAAAGAAATGCTTTATTAAAGCTTCATTAGCAATTTCATCCAGTCCCATACCTTCAATTCGTGAAGTAGCGCCTGTAAAATATTTATCAACAACTGATTTATTTAAACCAATAATCTCAAAAATCTGTGCTCCCTGGTAAGATTGCAATGTAGAAATTCCCATTTTTGAAAACACTTTCAGCAAACCATCATTAACTGCCTTTATATAATTTTTTTTCAGTTGCTTGCATCCAACTCAGTTTGCAATCTTCCTGAAAGCTTCATATCACGTATAGTTGATAAAGCGAGATAAGGATTGATAGCAGTGGCACCAAAACCAATCAGGCAGGCGAAATGATGAACTTCCCATACATCGCCTGCTTCTACAATCATACCAACCTGTCCGCGCAATCCCTTTTTTATTAGATGATGATGCACAGCTGATGTTGCAAGTAATGACGGGATAGGAGCATGTTCCGAATCAATTGCCCTGTCCGGTAAAATCAATACTTCAAAACCATCGTAACTGCGTCTACTGCATACCGGCAAAACGCTCAATGCCTCTTTGTAAGGAGCCTGGTTTTCCATCAGCCCTGAAATACGTCTGTAGTGTTTTTGCCTGGAAAATTCCTGTATCAATACTTCTTATTTTTTCTAATTCATGATTAGATAACACCGGATGTTTTAATGCAACACTGTGGCACGATAGAGGATCTTCTTCTAAAAGATTTCCATTGTTACCAACAAAAGTTGCAAGAGACATTACCAACCTCTCCCGGATAGGATCAATTGGAGGATTGGTAACCTGTGCAAAAAATTGTTTAAAATAACTGCTGAAATGCTGCGGCTCATCGCTTAAAACTGCTAATGGAACATCACTGCCCATTGAGCCAATTGGTTCTTTTCCCGTAAGGGCCATTGGTGCAATCAACATATCCAGGTCTTCTGTTGTATAACCAAATGCTTTTTGATATTTAAAAACCTGTTGTGGCTCCAGGTGTGTAAACATTACCCGCGGTTCAGGCAATTCTTCCAAACGGATTTTATATTTATTCAGCCATTCCCCGTAAGGTTTTTGCGAACAAATCTTTTGCTTTATTTCATCATCACTTATAATTCTTCCTTCCTCGAGATCTACAACAAACATTTTACCTGGTTGCAATCTTCCTTTCTCTTTTATAAGTTTCGGATCTATCGGCAACACACCTGTTTCAGAAGCCATGATTACCCGGTCATCAGTGGTAACACAATATCTTGAAGGACGAAGTCCGTTTCTGTCTAAGGTTGCGCCAATCAATTTTCCATCGGTGAATGAAATAGATGCCGGACCATCCCAGGGTTCCATGAATGAAGCATGAAATTCGTAAAAAGCTTTTTTCACTGGATCCATGTGTTCATTGCCATCCCATGCTTCTGGAATCAACATCATCATTACATGAGGAAGAGAGCGTCCACATAATGTGAGTAATTCAATCATATTATCGAGGCTTGCAGAATCAGATTGGCCCTGTTCTACCACAGGTAACAGCATTTCCATTTCTTCTTTAGTAAAATATTGAGACAAAAATCCTTTTTCACTCGTACGAAGCCAGTTTAAATTTCCCTGTAATGTATTGATTTCGCCATTGTGTGCAATATATCGAAATGGCTGTGCCAATTTCCAGGATGGAAAGGTATTGGTAGCAAAACGCGAATGGATTAACCCAAATGCAGATACAATTTTTTTATTACTAAGATCTGGAAAATAATTGCGAAGCTGCAGACTCGTAAGCTGGCCTTTATAAATAACTGTTTTATAAGAAAGCGAAGCCACATAAAATCCAATTGCATCTTTTCTTACTGTATTATTGATAGTTTGTGCAGCATAATTTCTTAATACAAATAATTTTCTCTCAAAATCATCCGGATTATTAATATGATCTGGACAAGCAACAAAAACCTGTTCCATTTCAGGTTCAACTGATAACGCGGTTAACCCTATACCATCCGTGTTTACAGGCACGCGGCGATATCCCATAATTTCAAGACCAAGGGTTTCTGCAGAACGATTGAATATGTCACGACATTCTTCTCTAAGCCTTATGTCTTTTGGAAAAAATAAAACACCTACGCCATATTTACTGTAGGCGGGTAAATGAATACCAAGCTTTATACATTCATCAAAGAAAAATTCGTGTGGTGTTTGAATAAGAATGCCTGCGCCATCCCCTGTATTGGGTTCGCATCCGCACGCTCCGCGATGTTCCATGTTCTCTAATATGGTAAGAGCATCAGAAATTATCTGGTGGCTTTTGTTGCTTTTAATATTGGCAACAAATCCAATTCCACATGAGTCATGTTCAAATTCAGCAGCGTATAAACCTCTATTGGCCATATTTACATTAAATATTTAAAAATAAATTAAACAGCAGTCTTCTATACCTGATGACGGGCTAATTATTCTGATATGTGAAGCAATTGTAAAAATGGTTGATTCTATAGAAAAATTGGAAAAAGGATTTGTCTCAAATTATTGTTATTCAATCATGAAAGAAAAACAAAAAATGACCCATTTTACAGTGGGCAAATGTATTTATCCCTCCTGAAATGTAGTCTGGTAAAAGGATTCATTTGAAAAAATCTACAACGCCCAAATTGAAAGACCGGAACGACGTCCGAACTTTAAACCCGGCAATAAATGTGAATAAATTGTTGATTATCTCTTTACAATAAAACCGGATAAATCCTGAGCAAAAAAAAAGTATAGTTATGATTTTAATACTAATTTATTCAGCGGGCTAATTAATCACCAGGGATGTCATTGTAAGTGAGCCGGCCATTAATTGATCATTGAAAATAAAAACATTTTCACTTTTATCCTGTAACCCCAAAGAATACAATAACGGATAATAATGATCGGGAGTAGGAACGGCTAATTTTGCTGCACTTCCAAGGCCTTCATAATTTATGAGTGCATTATGGTTGTGGTTGTTTATATGCTTTTTAAAAACCTCATTCATTTCAATTGCCCAATCGAAACCAAAATTTTCGTCAATCTTATCGAATGAAACCATCCTGAGATTATGCACCATGTTACCGCTGCCCATTATCAGCACTCCTTTATTTCTTAAAAATGATAATTCTTTTGCCAGATCATAATGAAACTGCGGGCCTTTAGTATAATCAATGCTTAACTGCAACACAGGAATTTTTGCGTCAGGATACATGTTTCTTACAACAGTCCAGGCGCCATGATCGAGACCCCAGTCGTGAACTAATTCCACATCAGCAGATTGAATTACAGAAGCAGTTTCTTTGGCAAGTTCAGGATTGCCAGGTGCAGGATATTGCACCTCAAACAACTCTTTTGGAAAACCACCAAAGTCGTGAATTGTTTCAGGAAAATCCATCGCAGTTATTTTGGTGCCGCGGCTTAGCCAGTGCGCTGAAACTACCAATATCGCTTTCGGAACGGGTATCTCTTTAGCAAGCCGGGCCCAGCTTTCGCTAAACCGGTTATGCTCAATTCCGTTCATAGGAGAACCATGACCAATAAACAAAACTGGCATAACAGAATCTTGTTTTTTTAAACTGCCTGCAAAATTTTTAAAGTCCAACAACGTTGTCATTTTAATTAATCCTTATAAATATTTTTTTAATTAAAAAATCTAAATACCCGCTTATTCAATTATTTATTTTTTGTAATACTGAATCCACACTTGCTTTACCACCTCCGCCAATTAAAGGGATAATCACTAAGCCAAACAACAAAATGAAATATTCGTAGCCTTCACCATGATTAGGCTGCATTCCCCAATTCATAAAAAATCCGTTACCAATATGAACCGTAAATAGAACTCCCAGAAAACTTACCATGGTTGCAAAAGCCGCAATGCGCGTAAAGAAACCGAAAAATAACAAAAGTGAACCGAAAAATTCAATCAGAATCACAAGCAAAGCTATTATCCAAGGAAGATGTATCTGCCCTGTTAAAAATCCCATGGTACCATTAAAACCATAACCACCAAACCAACCTAATAATTTTTGCGCACCGTGTGGAAATATTGTAATTCCTAATGCAAGCCTTGCAATAAGCGCCTGCCAATTGTTTGGATTTGTCGCCAATAATTTTTTCATTTCAAATTTTTAACTTTGTAATTGTTTTTTGTTTTATAAATTACCCTTTCTGAATAATAAAAAGCTTTTCTTTTTCTCTCCTCACCTTAGGAAGATTTACTAACCAATCATTTTCCTTTTCTCTATAGCCAACAGGAAGAAGTGTAAGACTTCTGAGGCCTTTTTCTTTTAATCCTAATAATTTGTCTAAAGAGGCACTATTAAAGCCTTCCATTGGAGTTGCATCTATTTTTAATTCAGCTGCAGCAGCAATTCCTGTTGCAAAAGCAATATATGTTTGCCTTGCTGCCCATTCAAAATTTTCTTTATCCAAACGTTTGGAAATATGAATCAGTTTGTTTCTCAAGCCATCAAGAGATTCAGTGGAAACATTTCTTGTTGTTGCATTAAGCTGAATAAAATCTTCGACACGTTCTATTTTTATTTTATCCCATGCAGCAAAAACTAATAAGTGTGAGGAATCAACAACTTGTTGCTGGTTATGGGCAATAGGTAGTATTTGTTGTTTTAGTTCAGGATCGGAAATAACAATGACAGAATAAGGTTGTAAACCTATTGATGATGGAGCAAGCCTTATAGCTTCCAATATTTTTTCTATCTTTTCTTCAGGTACTTTTTTACCATTCATTTTTTTTGAAGCGTAACGCCATTCTAATGCATTTAATAATTGCATTTTATTTAATTTTTACACACAAAATTACATGAGATGCATATTGCAGTCCATTGAGGTGAGATAAGAAATTCTATTGATATGGATCAATAAAAAATTTTTTAATAAATAAAATATTTCCTGGTTAGATTTTTTTTAAATCCATTTTCTTACAAATTTTTTTAAGCAGCGTATTAAAAGTTTTAGACTCCTCAATGCAAAAGACTGATCTTTTAGTATATAAGTATCATCTCTTTGCAGAGTATTTTTTATTTTTTTTCTTCAAAAAATAAAATTGTTTAAAATTATTTTCGCTTTTTTAAAATCTATACCCTACTTTTGTGGTAGACTATTAGAATTAATATAAACATGAAGCGATTTTCTTTTAAAATATATATGCTTACTCACTGCTACTCCATGCGCTGCTGTTGCTAATATTAAATTCATGAAGCAACAATTAAAATTTTCAAAATATTTCTTTTTTATAAAACGACAATCAAATATTAACAAAAATGTTTCAAACGCTAAAAGAACAAGTATCATCCATAGCAGATGCGGCGTCTGTTGCAAGCACCGATGAACTTCTGTTAGCGCTGGCAAATCAATTTCCCGGAAAGGTAATTTTTTCAACAAGCTTTAGTTATGAAGACCAGGTTATTACTCATAAAATTTTAAGCACTAATCTTCCGATAAAAATTTTCACCTTGGATACGGGTAGATTATTTCCCGAAACATATTCTGTTTGGCGTTCTACTAATGAAAAGTATAACACACATATAAAGGCTTATTATCCAGATGCAATTTCATTGGAAAATTTTGTGTCAGAAAAAGGGCCAAACTCCTTTTATGAATCTGTAGAAAATAGAAAAGGATGCTGTTACATTCGTAAAGTAGAGCCTTTAAAAAGAGCTTTAAAAGATAATTCAATCTGGATTACAGGACTTCGTGCAGAGCATTCTGTAGACCGGAGTGATATGCCACAAGTTGAATGGGATGAAAGCAATACCATTATAAAATATCACCCAATACTTCACTGGACAACGGAAGAAGTAAAAAGATACATCAATGAAAATAACATTCCTTATAACATATTACATGATAAAGGTTTTGTTAGCATTGGATGTGCTCCCTGTACTAGGGCAATAAAGCCTGGCGAAGATTTTCGTGCAGGCCGCTGGTGGTGGGAAGAGAATAGTAAGAAAGAATGTGGGCTTCACGTTCATGCTGAAGCAACAATAAATAATGAAGTATAAAAAAACAAAATGAGTAAATATCATTTGGATTATTTGGCACAATTAGAATCGGAGGCGATACATATTATGCGTGAAGTAGCAGGACAGTTTGAACGTCCTGCATTGTTATTTTCAGGAGGTAAAGATTCTATAACGTTGGTACATCTTGCATTGAAAGCTTTTCGCCCAGGTAAGTTTCCCTTTCCTTTGGTTCATATTGATACCGGCCACAACTTTCCGGAAGCACTGGATTTTAGAGATGCATTGGTCAATACAATTGGTGAAAAATTAATTGTAAGAAAAGTAGAAGATACTATAAGAGAAAAAAATCTTACAGAACAAAAAGGAAAATTTGCAAGCAGGAATGCTCTGCAAACCTATACTCTGCTTGATATTATTGAGGAATTTAAATTTGATGCATTGATTGGAGGTGCAAGAAGAGATGAAGAAAAAGCGAGAGCCAAAGAAAGAATATTTTCTGTAAGAGATGAGTTTGGGCAATGGGATCCAAAGCTGCAAAGGCCCGAGTTATGGAATATTTATAATGGTAAAATTCATAAAGGGGAAAACGTTCGTGCTTTTCCAATCAGCAACTGGACTGAATTAGATATATGGAATTATATAAAGAGAGAAGCAATTAATTTACCATCTATTTACTTTGCTCATGAAAGAGAAGTTCTCGAGTATGAAGGACAGTTAGTATCTCTTTCAGAATTTATTAAAGCAGATGAAAATGATATTGTATCAACAAAGAAAGTTCGGTACCGCACTGTCGGAGATATGACGTGTACAGCAGCGGTTGAATCAAACGCAACAAGCATTGACGATATCATTAAAGAAATTATTGCTACAAAAACAAGTGAGCGTGGTGAAACAAGAATAGATGATAAAGTTTCTGAAGCGGCAATGGAAGACAGAAAAAAGACAGGGTATTTTTAATTGAAAATTGAGAATGGCTAATTGACAATTAAAAGTCAAAAATACAAACACATAACGTAGATGGATATACTAAGATTTATAACAGCGGGTAGTGTCGACGATGGCAAGAGCACTTTGATTGGCAGATTATTGTATGACAGCAAATCAATTTTAATTGATCAACTTGCTGCAATTGAAAAGCAAAGTAAGAATAAAAGTAATGGTGAAATTGATTTGGCGTTATTAACGGATGGCCTGCGTGCAGAACGTGAGCAAGGTATTACCATCGATGTTGCTTATAAATATTTTTCAACGCCTAAGCGAAAATTTATTATTGCTGATGCACCGGGGCATATACAGTATACGCGTAACATGGTTACAGGTGCTTCTAATTCAGAGTTGGCAATAATTTTGGTTGATGCAAGAAATGGTGTTGTTGAGCAAACCCGCCGCCATTCAGTTATTACATCCTTATTAAATATCCCACATGTGGTTGTTGCAATTAATAAAATGGACTTGGTTGCTAACTCACAGGATGTTTATAACAACATTGTTATAGACTACCAGGAAGTTGCAAAATCACTTGGATTAAAAGACGTAAAATACATTCCTATCAGTGCATTGAATGGTGACAATATTGTTGAGAAGTCTGAAAATTTCCCTTGGTATGAGGGTGAATCTTTATTGCATCACCTGGAAAATATTCAGTTGGATTCTGATGTTAATCTAACTGATGCACGGTTCTCCGTGCAATATGTTATTCGTCCGCAATCAGAAGAACTTCATGATTATCGTGGTTATGCTGGTAAAGTTATCAGTGGCATTTATAAAAAAGGCGATAAGGTAACTATACTTCCTTCCGGTATTGAAAGTACTGTTAAAACAATTGAAATTGGCGGCGCAGAAATTGATGAAGCGTTCGCTTTGCAAAGTGTTGTCTTGCATTTGGAAGATGATGTAGATGTCAGCCGCGGCGATATGATCGTTTCTGCAAATAAGCCACCGGAAATTTCGCAGGAATTTGAAGCAATGCTATGTTGGATGGATAATAAACCATTAAAGCCTGGCAATAAATATTTCCTTCAAATTAACAGCCGCTTAGTACGATGTATCGTAAAAGACATTCAATATAAATTAGACGTAAACACATTACAGAAAAATGAATTGCCGGAGAAAGCTCTGTTAAATGATATTATTAAAGTAACCATTAAAACAGCTTCTCCCGTTGCATTTGACTCTTATAAAGATTTAAGACAAAATGGAGGCGCTATATTAATTGACGAAACAAGTTGTGTAACTGTAGGTGCCTGTATGATTCAATAGCTCTTCTAAATTTTTTTTAATATATAACCTACTAAATAAGTAGACTGTTAAAATGAACCAAATTAAAAACGGCAAACTGATTATCGCTGGCGCTGGTCCCGGAGATCCGGATCTACTAACTGTTAAATCTGTACGATATTTGCAGCAGGCAGATATTGTTCTTACTGACCGATTGGTGAGTGAAGAAATTTTAAATACTTATGTAAATCATAATGCCGAAATAATTTATGTAGGTAAGCAATGCAGACGTGGCATTTCAACGGCACAACAAACTATAAATAATTTAATCGTTTACTATTGTTTGTCAGGTAAGCTTGTCGTACGTTTAAAAGGCGGTGATGTTTCTATTTTTTCTAATATTTTGGATGAACTGGAAACAGCCGTTGCCAATAACATTCCTTATGAAATAATTCCCGGAGTTACTGCTGCTCTTGGTGCAGCAGCTTATGCAGGTATTCCGCTTACTGCAAGAGGTTATGCAACGTCCGTTCGCTTTCTTACTTATTATAAATCTGATATTGTTACAGATGCTTATTGGAAAGAATTAGCCAATACAGAGGATACCTTGGTTTTCTACATGTCTTCTGAAACTTTAGATAAAGTTGTAGAAAAATTAACTGTTAATAATATTCATGAAGATAAATTACTGGCTGTAGTTGAGCAGGCAACAACACCCTTACAAAATGTACACATCACTAATTTATATGACTATAAAAACCGGTTAAAAGGGAAATCATTTATTTCACCTTCATTAGTAATTATAGGTAAAGTGGTTTCACTTCATGAGCAGTTTGCATGGCTAAAGAATAGCGAAAGCAGCCAAAATTATTTCAAGCCAATGACAAGTCATTTAATCGAAATTAATAAACCGGAAAATTTGCAGAAGTATGCTAGCTGAAAATAAATTAAAGGCTTTACTGGATCTTATTAAGCAATCCACAAACGAAGAATTGATTTGGATGAATGGTTATTTGAATGGTATTGTATCATCAAAATCATCTGATGAAAAACCGGTTACTAAAAATGGCGTAAATAAAATTACGATTGCTTATGGAACCGAGACTGGTAATTCAAAAAAATTAGCCACAGAATTTGCAGCAAGAGCGAAGAAACAAGGTATTCATGCAAAGGTGCAAAGCATGGATCAATATAGATTAAATGATCTTACGAAAGAAGAATATTTTCTTGCAGTAATTAGTACTCACGGTGATGGTGAGCCGCCGGCGGCAGCAAAGAAATTTTATGATCATGTACATAATAATGGATTCAAACTTGATAAATTAAAATATAGTGTCCTTGCATTAGGCGATACATCTTATCCCCTCTTTTGCAAAGCAGGCGAAGATGTAGATGAGCAATTGACCAAACTTGGAGGTAAGCGTTTTTATCCCATTCATAAATGTGACGTTGACTATAATAATGAAGCAGAGCAATGGTTTGAGGAAATATGTAAAACATTAAACAATGATGCAGAAGCGCCCGCTATAGCTCCGAAAATCACAACAAAAAGATCATCTGGCAAAAAAATATATAATGGTCAGTTGCTTGCGCACATTAATTTAAATGACAGGGGAAGTAATAAAGAAACGTATCATATAGAAATTGAGGCTGAAGACATAAGCTATCTTCCCGGTGATTCAATAGGTATTATTCCCGAAAATGATAAAGCGCTTGTGGAAGAAATTATTTCAGTAACTAACGTTGATGACACCACGAACATTGACTATAAAGATGAACTGGTCTCTGTGTATAATTTGTTGCACAAAAAATTAAACATCACTTATCTCCCCGAACGCGTGGTGAAACAGTATGCTGCAGTTATCGAAAAAGATGTGGTTATAAGAAGATGCGATTTACTAGACCTGCTTACAACATACCCGGTAAAGAACGCCGATCAGTTTACCGAGATTGTAAAAATTTTAGAACCTACGGTGCCGAGATTGTATTCTATCGCTTCATCACCGGAAGCGCACCCGGGTGAAATACATATTACTGTTGCCAAAAATTCTTTCAAAGTAAATAATACAATTAAATATGGCTTAGCATCCAAATTTTTGTCAAGATTTGATAAAGAGCAAAAGTTGCCATTTTATATTCATCCAAATAACAGGTTCCGTTTACCTGAAGAAGATAAAAATATAATTATGATCGGGCCGGGGACAGGTATTGCTCCGTTTCGCTCTTTTATTGCTGAAAGAGATGCTACCGGCGCTTCCGGAAAGAATTGGCTGTTCTTTGGAGAACAGCATTTTGTTACAGATTTTTTATATCAAAGCGAAATACAAAACTGGTTTGAAACAGGCGTGCTTACGAAAGTATCCACAGCATTTTCAAGAGATCAGCATGAAAAAATTTATGTGCAACATAAGATGATGCAACATGGAAATGAATTTTTTGAATGGTTGCAAACCGGTGCATATATATATGTGTGCGGTACCAAAGATCCAATGAGTATTGACGTGGAACAAACGATAACAGGTATTATTGAAAAATTTGGCGAAAGATCAAAAACTGATGCGGTAAAATATCTCGATGATATGAAAGAATATGGAAGATATGTAACGGATGTTTATTAATAAATAAGGACACTAATTTTTTCTAATTACAAGAATTAGAATTTGATTAGAATAATTAATCACAAGTAGAAAATAATTACTGCAATAAAAAACAAGTGATGGCCGAAAATTTATCACCGATAGAAAAAATTAAAACTGAAAGCGATGGCCTTCGTGGTACCATTGTAGAAAGCCTGCATGATGAACTAACGGGAGCCATCCGGGAGGACGATCAGTCGTTAATAAAATTTCATGGCATGTACCAGCAGGATGATCGTGACAGGCGTGAAGAGCGTGCAGAGAAAAAACTGGAACGGTTATTTTCGTTCATGATAAGGCTTCGTTTACCGGGAGGATTTTTAACATCGGATCAATGGGTGGCAGCTCATGAAATTGCCGGAAAGAATTCTACCGGAGTAATAAAAATTACTACGCGACAAACCATTCAGCTACATGGAATTTTAAAATCAAAAATAAAACCAACCATACAGGAATTTAATAAATCAAAGTTAGATTCCATAGCTACCTGCGGTGACATTAACCGCAATGTTATGTGCAGTGCACATCCCAAACAGTCACCCATACACGAAGAAATATTTGCTTATGCGGATAAGATAAGTGAACTGCTCATGCCAAAAACAAGAGCCTACTATGAAATATGGCTTGGTGAAGAAAAAATAGCAGACAAAAAAGATGAAGAAGATCCTTTATACCAGGATAGATATATGCCACGTAAGTTTAAAATAGCCATTGCAATTCCTCCCAATAACGACATAGATGTTTTCACAAATGATATTGGACTGATCGCAATTATAGAAAATAATAAATTGTCAGGTTTCAATATTGCAATTGGCGGCGGCTTATCTACTACTCACGGTAATGCACAAACGTATGCAAGAATAGGAACTGTAATTGGCTTTGCAGATAGTGAAGAAAAAACTTTGAAAACTATTTATGAAATCCTGACCGTTCAAAGAGATTTTGGTAACCGTAGTGATCGCAAGCTTGCCAGGCTTAAATATACAGTTGACAGGTTAGGTGTGGAAAAATTTAAAGAAGAAGTTGAAAAGAGATTAGATTTTAAATTGGAAAAAGAAAGGCCTTATACCTTTAATGATCGCAGTGATTATTATGGTTGGTATAAAAATGATGAAGGAAAATGGTATTATACTGTATTTGTTGAAAATGGAAGAATATTAGATGACGAACAGGTTGCCTTAAAATCTGCTTTGCTGGAAGTTGCTAAAACAGGTAAAGTAAATTTTCGTTTTACAGGCAACCAGAATATTATAATAAGTGATGTTGCAGCCATTGACAAAGACGCCATCAATACAATACTGGAGCAATATAAAATAATTGAACACACTAACGGAGCATCGGCTATACGAAAAAACTCAATGGCCTGTGTTGCTTTGCCTACTTGCCCTTTAGCGCTTGCAGAAGCCCAACGTTATATGCCTTCTCTTCTTACTAAAATTGAATTGTTGCTGGCAAAAAACAATTTAAGCAATGAAGATATCATCATAAGAATGACCGGCTGCCCCAATGGATGTGCAAGATCTTATATAGCAGAGATAGGATTTGTTGGGACTTCAATGGGTAAATATAATCTGCACCTCGGAGGTGATTATGAAGGTCTTCGCTTAAATAAAATTTATAAAGAAAATTTGGATGAAGAACAAATCTTAAATGAACTGGATAGTTTATTTGCTGAATTTAAAATAGAAAGAAAAGTGAATGAAAAGTTTGGCGATTATTCATACCGCACAAAAATAGTAACAACTGGAAACTAATAAAATATATACCACTATTGAAGAAGGAAATAAGTTATTTCCTGTTTTCCTTAAGCTTGAGCAAATGCATGTATTGCTTGTTGGTGCCGGCAAAGTTGGTTTGGAAAAACTACAGGCAGTCCTTAACAATGCACCTGCTACTTCTATTACTATTGTCGCTGATGAAATTAATGAAGATGTAAAAAAAATTGCTGACGAAAATTCAAATATTTTATTGATACAACGCAAGTTTGAGCCTGATGATTTAAATGAAAAAGATATAGTTGTTGTTGCGGTGAATGATTCTAATGTAAGTACCTATGTGAGCGTACTTGCAAGGCAAAAAAAGTTATTAGTAAACGTTGCCGATACCCCTGAACTGTGCGACTTTTATTTAGGTTCAATTGTACAAAAAGGTGATCTTAAGATTGCTATTTCGACAAATGGAAAATCTCCCACAGTTGCCAAGCGATTAAAGGAACAGATAAACAGCATGATTCCTGATGAAATAGATAGCGTTCTTCAAAATATGCACATCATCAGGAAAGATATCAATGGCGACTTCGCTGAAAAAGTAAAACAACTGAATGAAGTAACAAAGGTGCTTGCAGCAAAACAAATCACATTAGACGAAGTAAATAAACCAGGTGCAAAAAAATGGCAGCTAATTGTAAGATGGATTTTATTTGCTTTTGTATTTATGCTGCTTGGTCATGGAATTCTTTCTTACATTCCTTTTGGTAATATAGTTACCGAATTTAAAAGTATCTCGCATTATATTGATACAGGTTCTTTTTTATTGATGCTATTTACTGGTTTTTTGGCGCAAATGGTTGATGGCTCATTGGGTATGGGATATGGAACTATATCAACCACACTCCTATTAGCACTGGGAGTAAATCCGGCTATTGTAAGTAGTCGGGTTCACACTGCCCGCGTTTTTTCCAGTGGTGTTTCAGGGTATAGTCACCATCGGTTCGGCAACATAAATAAGAAATTATTTAGAGTACTTATCATCCCGGGAATTGTCGGTGCAATTATCGGAGCTTCATTATCTTTTTATGGTCAAAAATATTCATCCTGGGTACGTATACCACTTTCTATCTATACAGTATATCTTGGTTATTATATCATGAAAAAAGCTTTCACCAAAAATAATAACAAATCAAAAGTTAAACGTGCAGGATGGCTTGCAGCAGCAGGTGGTTTCATGGATGCTTTTGCCGGAGGTGGATGGGGAACATTAGTTACAAGTACTTTACTTTCAAAAAGAAGAAGCCCACGTTATGTAATAGGCTCAGTATGCCTTGCAGAATTTTTTGTGGTGTTGATAAGCTCAATAACATTTTTTATACTGCTTAAGAGTATTCCATTAGTTGACGTGGCAGGTCTTATAATTGGAGGATTAATCGCAGCCCCAATTGCTGCACGACTGGTGGGTAAACTGCCTCTCAAAACAATGTTTATTATTGTAGGATTATTCGTTATTATCACCAGCTTAGCTACTCTCTGGAAAGTAATTCAGCCATTATTTTAAAACAAATAAAACATAATTTAAAAATAATTAAAATAATTACTCTATAAATTTGGTAGACTAATAAAAAAGATTTTATATTTGCAAATAACTTATTAAATGAAACAATATTTTACATTAATCCGGCTCTACACTTTTTTATCGATGCGATGTTGTAATCCATTTCTTTTCATTCTTTACAAATAACAGATTTAAACTCTCTAACTTTTTTTATCATAATAGTCTATAAAAATAGTAGACTAATATTTACCTAACACCGACTTTAACTTTTATGAATATCAAACTAAGCATAAAGAAAATAATTATACTAGCTATCTTTTTGTTCCCCGTATTTGCATTTGCGCAATTAAATGGTTCAGTAATTGTAAGTGGTAAGATCCTAGATGACCATGGCGAACCACTCGTTGCTGCAAGTGTTACAACAAAAGGTACAAAGCATGGAACTATTACAGATTCTTTGGGATATTTTTCACTAGTAGTCAATCAAAAATTTCCATTTCGGCTTTTAGTTTCTTCTATAGGTTTTCAGCAACAGGAAATAGAAGTAAAAAATCCTGATTCAAAATTATCAGTACAGTTATCATCACAAACTTATCTTGCGAATGAAATTGTTGTAACTGCAAGTCGTAAAAGCGAGAAGATATTACAGTCACCGGTAACGATTGAAAAACTTGATATAAGAGCTTTAAAGGAAACCCCATCTGCATCTTTTTATGATGCATTAGGAAATGTAAAAGGAGTTCAGTTAACGACATCATCTCTTACTTTTAAAGTGCCCAATACGCGAGGTTTTAATGCTCCGAATAATTTTCGCTTTATGCAGGTTGTTGATGGTGTTGATGTGCAGTCTGCAACATTAGGTGTGCCATTGGGAAATGCAATTGGACCCACAGAACTCGATATACAAAGTGTAGAAATCACGCCAGGTGCTTCTTCTGCATTGTATGGAATGAATGCAATAAATGGAATGAGTAACCTCACAACTAAAAGTGCTTTTAATTCTCAGGGATTAAGTATATACCAGCAGTTAGGCTTTAATCATATTAATGATGTTGAAAAATCTGCAAGCCCTCTTACAACTACAGCTATCCGTTATGCAAAAGCATTTAATAATAAATTTGCTTTTAAAATAAATGCCAGTTATTTAAAAGGTTCTGATTGGATTGCCAATAATACTGCAGATTTTAATCCTCAACCAATTGCCAATCCTTCATTTCCAGAATTATCAGGAAGTAATAATGTTGCTTATGATGGAGTAAATTCTTATGGCAATGAAACCAACATTGTTATTATAGATAAAAATAGTAAAACATATAACGTACGCCGCACAGGCTATCTTGAAAAAGACTTAACTAATTACGATGTGCAAAATGTAAAACTCGACGCTGGATTATACTATAAAATAACACCGCAAACGGAAGCGTCTTATACTTACCGTTATGGAACAATGAATGGGGTTTTTCAACGAGGTAATCGTATCAGGTTACAAGGCGCAAATGTTCAAAATCACAAAATTGAAATTTCTAATCCTGATTTTTTAATTCGTGCATACGTTTCAATAGAAAATTCAGGAAATTCTTATGCAATGAAACCTCTTGCTGATAATCTTGAATTATCTTTTAAACCAAATAAAAAATGGGCTTCTGATTATACCACTGCATTAAATGATGCTTTAACTGGTGGTGATGATATTGTAGCTGCGTCTAATGCCGCAAGGGCAGCAGCAGATAATGGCCGTTTTACTCCGGGAACAGCAGCTTTCAATGAGCAGGTAGCTAAAATAAAATCTATAAATGATTGGGATATTTATCCTACAAGTTCAAATCCTTTAAACACAACAGGTGGAGCAGCTTTCGCAACAAGCAGCAGATTTTACCAGGCAGAAGGAACATGGAACTTACATAAGTATATAAGCTTCGCTAATGTGTTGGTTGGAGCTGATTACAGGTTATATGACCTGATACCTGATGGTAATAATTTTGTTGACTTTAGCAAGCCTCTTAAGGAACGCAACACGCCTGGTGGTAAAAATATTCATTATGGAAAAGTTGGTGGTTTTGTTCAGGTTGCAAAGCCATTATTGGAAAATAAATTAAATCTTACAGCATCACTAAGAATTGATAAAAATACTGAGTATGATGCAAAATTTAATCCCCGTTTTTCTGCAGTATATACTTTAAATAAAATACATACTTTTCGGGCATCATGGCAAAATGGATTTCGTTTTCCATCATTGTTTGAAGCATTTTCCTTTGTTAATAACGGTGGGGTTAGACGTGTAGGTGGATTACCAATTGTAGAGCAAGGACTTGGTTATTATTCTAATGCTGCATTGAGCTCATCCGTAACTGCTTTTACCAATAAAGTAAACGCTTTAAAAAATGCCACTCCGGGGATTAGTTTTAATGATGCTGCCTTACAGGCAAGTAACCTTTTAAAGATTGGAAATGCAGCACCATTAAAGCCTGAACAAATTAATTCTCTTGAAGTGGGATACAGGGCATCTTTGTTTGATAATAAATTATTTATTGATGCTGAGGCATATTTCAACAGCTATAAATATTTCATCGGGCAGCTTGAAAATGCTGTACCTAAAAGTGGAAGTGTAAATGATTTTAGTGATACCATTGTTTTAAAAAGTTTATACAATAACAGCAATGCCACACGTTATCGTGTGCAGGCCAATAGCCAATCTCCTGTAAAAAATTATGGCTTTGCAGCAGGCGTTACTTACAATATTTATAAAACATTTTCCGCAAGTTTCAATGCTAATTATAATAAACTATCACAAACAAATCCTAACGATCCATTAATCCCCGGCTTTAACACACCTGACTGGGCAACTAACCTTAGTTTCGGGAACCGTGCCGTAACAGAACACATAGGATTTAATATAGTATGGCATTGGCAAAATAGTTTCTACTGGCAAAATCTTTTTGGCAATGGAACTATTGCTGCATATAATACAATAGATGCACAGATTACATATAATGCGCCAAAGATTAATAGCACATTTAAATTAGGTGGTACTGATATTTTAAATCATAAATATTACCAATACATTGGTGGCCCCACCATCAGTGCATTATATTATGTAACATGGACTATAGATAATCTATTTAAATAGCTTTTAAATATGTGTAATACGGATATAATAAGGTCATGTGACCGAGTGGTAAGGTGCAGGTCTGCAAAACCTTTCACGGTGGTTCGAATCCACCCATGACCTCTGCAGGTTTTTCAAAATACAAGCAATAGTTTGAGTAAGGCGGTGTTTTTACGCTGCCTTTTTATCTATTACTTCAGTCCAAAAAAGCATAAAGTTCCCTATTATAATTTTGAGATTATAATTTACCCAGCGCTTCCTTTATCTTTTATTAAAAAAAGTATTAATCAAGCTCTTTTCATGCTGAGGTATATTTTGTATTTTTAAAATATAAACCCCGAAAAATACTTTCTTCAAACTGTATCCGTTTTTAATTTCTCATGAAAAAAATTATTTTCTTTGTTTTAGTCATGATATTGGTATTTTTCTCGCCAAATATTTTTGGGCAAAAAAATACCGGTAGCATAAAGGGAAGGATCATTTCTTCAGATGGAAGCCCGGCTTATGTTACAGTGGAATTAAAAAAATTAAAAAGACAAACTGTCACGGACAATGAAGGTTCTTTTAAACTTCACAACCTGCCTCCATTAGAAGATACGCTTCTTATAACTTCGGCTGAATCTCAAGTGCGTTCCATTGTTGTTACAGTAAAAAAAAATGATGCGATAAATCTTGGCAATATTCAACTTGTTTTTAATATGGCGCAACTTCAGGATATAGAAGTGAAAGGCGTTACTTCACATTCTTATAAAAGTGATTATTCTTTCTTAGGAACCAAAACACAAACTTCATCTATTGATATACCACAATCTATTTCTTCCATCACAAAAGAATTTATTAACGATAGAATGGATTTTACACTTAAAGATGTGGCGACTGAAGCAGCCGGTGTTAATGGTTATTCAGGTTATGATGAATATACGATAAGAGGTTTTAAAGCTGAAAATGCAAAATTAATTAATGGACTTCGGGGATATACTACCACCTACACAAGCCCTATGCTCTTAAATATTGAAAGAATTGAAATTGTGAAAGGGCCTGCAGCAACACTTTACGGCAATTCTGATCCTGGAGGTACCATTAACCTTGTTACCAAAAAACCTTTAGCACAAAAAAAAAGTGAAATAGAATTATCAGGAGGAACATGGGATCATTACCGTGTGCAGGGAGATATAACGGGGCCGCTTAATCGCAATAACACTTTATTGTACCGGTTTAATGCAGGCTATGATAATACACATTCGTTTCGTAACCAGTTTTATTCAAAATCCTACCAGTTATCTCCCTCTTTGTCTTTTATTCCTAATGAAAAAATTCATGTAAATATTGATTTTTCCTTGTCGCATATTAATACAATTCTTGATCGGGGACAGCCGGGATTTGAAAATGATTTCTCATTAAAATCAACACCCATAAGCTTTATCATTTCACAACCTGGTGATTATTTACATGAAACTGATTTTGCAACTAATGCTTTATTTTCTTATAAAATAAATAAGTCTATAAGTTTTAACAGTGGCTATTTAAATTATATAACACAACAAAATACAAATGAGCATGGCCTTCATAGTTATATAACCCCGGATTCTGTTAACTTGTATTTTACAAGTTGGAACTATCATACCATTACGAATACTTTTACTAACTATTTTGCTTTTCATTTTAATACAGGAAAATTTAATCACCAGTTTTTAGCAGGTTATGATTACATAAAAAGCAAAGTAGACCTTAATCAAAATTATTATGAAGATGCAGATCAGTTCGGCGCAGGGAGCGGTATTGTAGCAACAATGAGTTTAAGAAATCCAAAATATATAAAAAGACAAATTAATACTTATAATAAATCTGATTATGATTCAGATGCAAGTGCAGTGGATGCTACTGTTTATCATACCCATGGAATTTATGTACAGGAACAACTGAGCGTTGATAAATGGAAATTATTAATTGGCGCAAGAGAAGAATTTTACAGGGGCGAAGGCGGCGATGACAGCGCAGATACAGAAATGGAAGAAAATATTTTTCTTCCACGCATAGGATTAGTATACGAGGCAATGTCTGATGTAAGCTTGTATGCAACATATAACAAAGGCTTCGATCCTTTTGAGGCATCCACAAGCACACAGGTATTTGATGCGCCATTTAAACCTATTATCAGCGAATTATTTGAGGTTGGGACAAAAGCCAATTTTTTTAATAATAGATTAAGTGCATCTCTTTCACTTTATCAATTGAAGCTGCAAAATGTTGCAGTAAATGCAAATGATATTTCAAATCCTGATTTATTTATTCAACAAGGTGAAGACAGATCAAGAGGTATTGAAGTTGAAGCAAATGGGAATATATTTCCTAATATTAGTATAGCCGCTTCTTATTCATATAATGTAACGAAAGTTATAAAAAGTAAAATTATTTCTGAAATAGGAACATTGACAGAAAATGCGCCTAAGAATACCAGTAATACATGGTTAAAATATACATTCAATAAAGGTTTCCTTAAGGGCTTTGGTATTGCAGCAGGGCATTCGCAGGTAAGTGTAAGAAATACCTTGCAACAAGGCTTTACATTACCCGGTTACGTTATTATCAATGCAGGATTAAGATATGGATATAAACGCTTTAACATTGCCGGTAATTTCAATAATATCACCAATAAAAAATATTGGATCGGTGCATACAATACAGTTAATAAATGGCCAGGTGCTCCTGCAGGTTTTATGACTAGCATGAGCTACAATTTTTAAATGCATATGCCTCTTAGTTATTACCAATACTGTTATAAAATTATACTCTCTTTGTTCCAAACACTTTCATGAAGTACATTTGCAATCCAATTAAAAAAGAGTAATTATAAAATGAAGTTACACCCAATCACCGAAGCCGTTCGCATACAAACAGAACGCACTAAAGAAATGGAACATTCCACCCCATTATTTTTAACAAGCAGTTTTTGCTTTGAAGATGCTGAAGAAATGAGAGCTGCTTTTGCAGATGAAAATGATGATAACATTTACAGCCGTTTCAGTAATCCTACTGTACAGGAATTTATTGATAAAATGGTCTTGCTGGAAGGTGCAGAAGCAGGTGTTGCAACTGCAACAGGCATGAGCGCTGTATTTGCAAGCTTTATGGCATTATTAAAAAAAGGCGATCATCTTATATCATGTGATGCTGTTTTTGGAAGTACACATAATATTGTAAAAAAATATTTGCCCAATTATGGAATTGAATGCACTTATGTAAGCTCAAATAATCCTGAAGAATGGGAAGCGGCGATTCAGCCAAATACAAAAATGATCTACCTGGAAACGCCAACAAATCCCGGACTTGAAATTATCGATCTTGAATTTGTAGCTGCTCTTGCAAAAAAACATAACCTCATTTTAAATGTTGATAATTGCTTTGCAACTCCGGTGAATCAAAGACCGATAGATTTTGGAGCTCACCTTGTAGTACATTCTGCAACCAAATGGATCGATGGACAGGGAAGAGTTTTGGGTGGTGTAATTGTTGGAGATAAAGAATTGATTCAAACTATTTATTTATTTTGTCGAAACACAGGCCCGTCCTTATCTCCATTTAATGCATGGGTATTAAGTAAAAGTCTGGAAACATTAGATGTGCGTATGGAACGTCATGCAAATAATGCATTGCAAATTGCAACATCTTTAGAAAATCATCCAAAATTATCGTGGCTGAAATATCCATTTTTATTAACTCATCCCCAACATAAAATTGCAGTTAAGCAAATGAAAAATGGTGGTGGTATAATTTGTTTTGAACTCAACGGTGGAATTGAAGCCGGAAGGAAATTTCTGAACAGTTTAGAAATGCTTTCTCTAACTGCAAACCTCGGAGATTCAAGAAGCATAGCATCTCATCCTGCAAGTACAACCCATGGAAAACTTACTGAAGAAGAACGATTAAAAGTGAATATAACGCCCGGGCTTATACGCATTTCTGTCGGCCTGGAATATGCTGATGATATCTTAAATGACATTTTGCAGGCACTGGAAAAATGCTGATGGTAATTTTTTTATTCTGATTTAGATTGAATTTTTACTTAGAGAAAGCGTGCAATTAAAATCAATGTTATCAATTTCAGCACCTATCTTTTTGTAAAAATCTATTGCGTTTGTATTCCAGCCTGATACCCGCCAGCGAACATCTTTACATTTTTCGTTTTTTGCCAGCATAATAATTTCATCCAAAAGTTTTTTACCAGTTAACTGGTTCCTGAAAGAAGACTTAACATAGAGATCATCGAGATAAAGACCTTTGCCGCTCCACGAATGATAAGTAAAAAAGAAGGTGGCAAAGCCCGCAATTTCTTTATGCTCAGTTTCTGCAACTATGCAATTAAAAAAATCTTTTTCCTGCATCATTTGTTCTAAAGTAATACTAACCTTCTCTGGTGTTTTTTGAAACACTGCAAATTCATTTAGCAAAGAAATAATTGTTGGAAAATCCTGTTCAAATGCTTTTCGTATTATTATTTTCATCTACAATGTATGTTGTATAGCAGTTATACTAAATATCCAAATGCATCATCACCACTTTTAAGTTCAGTGAATTTTACATTATACCGGTCAAGATTTTGCAATAAAACTTCATAATCTTTTTTAGACTGCAATTCAATGCCTACCAAAGCTGGCCCCGATTCTTTATTATGTTTTTGAATGTATTCAAACCTGGCGATATCATCTGTGGGACCCAATACCTGGTTTACAAATTCTTTTAAGGCTCCCGGCCGTTGCGCAAAGCGAATTAAAAAATAATGTTTTAATCCTTCATATTGTAAAGAACGTTCTTTTATTTCCTGCATCCTGTCAATATCATTATTTCCACCGCTTAAAACACAAACAACATTCCTCCCTTTTATTTGCTCAGCATAATCATCCAGTGCGGCAATAGCCAGTGCACCGGCCGGCTCCGCAACTATTGCATCTTCATTATATAATTTTAAGATAGTAGAACAAACTTTTCCTTCAGGAACCAAATGCATATCATCCAATACTTCCTTGCAGATTGAAAATGTAATATCGCCGACACGCTTTACTGAAGCGCCATCCACAAATTGTTCAATGCTATCAAGATATACCGGGTGACCTGCTTCCCTGGCCCGAAACATAGAAGGCGCGCCTTCAGGTTCGGTCCCGATAATTTTTGTACCGGGTGAAAATGATTTAAAAAATGCCCCCACACCTGCACTCAGACCGCCACCGCCCACAGGCACAAAAAGATAATCTACTTTAGATAGCTCCTCCAGAATTTCAACTCCTACGGTACCCTGGCCTTCTATAATTTTATAATCATCAAATGGAGGTATAAAAACCATCTCATTTTCCTCTGTGAATTTTTTTGCAGCTACCGCACATTCATCATAAGTATCGCCAATTAATTTTATTTCAATAAAATCTTCACCAAACATTTTAGTCTGCTTAACTTTTTGATTAGGCGTAATAACCGGCATGAACACTACGCCTTTACATGCAAGTTGTTTACATGAATAAGCGAATCCCTGGGCGTGATTGCCGGCGCTTGCACATACAACTCCCCTCTTTAATTTTTCTTCAGGTAAAGTGCTCATCATATTATAGGCACCACGAAGTTTGTAAGAGCGAACAATCTGCAGATCTTCTCTTTTCAAAAAAACATTGCATTCATATTTTTTAGAAAGATGATGGTTGTAAACTAACGGTGTACGATATACTATTTTTTTAAGACGCTCTGCGGCCGCAGGAAAATCAAGGTTCCATTTTTTATATAAAGGCTCCCGGATTTTTTTTCGATTTGAAACTGATTCAGTCATTGAAATAAAATTAATTAGTGGCTGCCATTTTAGATGCTTTTTTTTCTTCCTTTTCTGCAGGCTGATTTTCGGGTCGGAGGCTTCTCACTGTTTTACCTGCCTGCCACATTTCACTGTCTGCCAGTTCTTTTAATTCCACCTCGAGTTTCTCTCTATAATCAGGTTTGCTGTTACTTGCTATTGAACGGCCGGCTTCTCTGCCTTCAGCCACTTCGTTATATAAATCATTGAATACAGGAAGTGTTGCATCGCGAAATTTTTTCCACCAGTCTAATGCGCCCCGCTGTGCAGTAGTAGAGCAATTCGCATACATCCAGTCCATTCCATTTTCAGCAACTAACGGCATCAATGATTGTGTTAATTCCTCCACAGTTTCATTAAATGCTTCTGAAGGTGAGTGGCCATTTTTTCTTAATACTTCAAATTGTGCAGCAAAAATTCCCTGGATAGCTCCCATTAAAGTTCCGCGTTCGCCCGTAAGATCGCTAAACACTTCTTTCTTAAAAGTTGTTTCAAACAAATATCCTGAACCGATTGCAATGCCCAAAGCCACTACCCTGTCAAATGCTTTACCTGTTGCATCCTGGAAGATAGCATAGCTGCTGTTCAAGCCTCTTCCCTGCAAAAACATTCTTCTTAATGAGGTACCCGAACCTTTAGGAGCAACTAAAAATACATCAACATCTTTTGGAGGAACAATACCCGTTTGATCCAAATAAGTAATACCAAAGCCATGAGAAAAATATAAAGCCTTACCGGGTGTTAAATGTTTTTTTACTGTTGGCCACATGGCAATTTGAGCTGCGTCGCTTAATAAATAACAAATAATAGTTCCTTTTTCCAAAGCTTCTTCAATATCAAATAAAGTTTTACCTTCTACAAAACCATCCCGTACTGCTTTATCCCAGCTTTTTGAATTTTTGCGCTGGCCAACGATTACATTGATACCATTTTCTTTTTGATTAAGCGCCTGCCCCGGGCCCTGTACGCCATAACCAATTACAGCTACTACTTCATTTTTCAATACTTCCTGTGCCTTTGCCAGTGGAAATTCATCACGGGTAACAACATTTTCAACGGTGCCACCAAAATTTAACTTTGCCATTTTATTTGTTTTTATTTTATGAAATTCTGTTTTATTTTAAAAAAATTATTTAATTTATTTTTCGAATAAGCCTTAACGTTATATCCTATTTTTTTTCGGCTGAACGATAACAGGTTTCCGAAAGAATCTGTGTTTTTCAACAATCATTTAATTTTTCTTTGCATAAACATCCAGCGATGACCTTCAATATCGGCACATCGATATCTTTTACCGGGAAAACCATCTTCAATTTCAGATAATATTTCAGCACCATTTTCTTTTGCTCTTTTAAAATGTTCATCAATATTTTCTACATAAACAAGGCATCCATTTACCACCCATGGAACTGAAAGCCATTGATTCATTTGCTTATCCCGGCTTCTTTGTTTATTTATACTTTCATAATCCGAGCCGTGGAGTTGCTATCATAATGATATTTTCTCCGGCCTTTAATTCCGCATGTGTCAGGCGCCCATCTTCAACAAAACGCATTTCTGTGTTTTCATTAAATCCAAATGCGGTCTTCAGCCATTCCAATGCGGCTAAACCATTTTCATAAGATAACATCGGAATTACATCCTGCATAACCGGATTATTTTATTTACATACTAAATACCTCTTCCTGTTTATCCAAATATTCATTTTCAATTACTTCTTCTCCCGGTTCTCTTTGCTCAAACTCTTTCACTTTATCATGAAAGCCTTTACTATCTTTTATAATTGCTATCCTGGCGCTTCTTACAAATTCTATTAATCCAAACGGCTCCAGGAACTTAATTAACTTTTCAGTTTCTTCCCGATGACCGGTTGTTTCAAATACAGTATAATCTTTTCGTATCGCAACTGCTCTTGCTCCAAACTCGCGAAGCAACCTTTCAACTTTCACTTTTTCGGTAATTACATCTGTCGGTATTTTATATAAACCCATCTCCTGCCAGATAATTTCATCGTTTGTATTATAATACGCTTTTAAAACATCTACCTGCTTTTCAATTTGGCGTACCAATTTTTTAACGACTTCTTCAGTTTCATCAATTACAATATTAAAGCGGTGAATGCCCGGAACTTCGGAAGGAGAAGTATTGAGTGTATGTATATTAATTTTTCTTCTTGAAAAAATAATAGTGATACGGTTCAGCAAGCCAATCTGGTCTTCTGTGTATACCGTTAATGTAAATTCCTGTTTCATCTGAATAATTTTTATTGTTTGATATTTTCCTTACTCATTTTGTTGATTCAATACCTTTGTTTAAGAGCAACCATTCTTAATCTTTTATAATCAGCATACCAACTTCCATCTCTAAAATTGGTAGGTTTCAGTACTTTCTGAACTTCATCCAGAATTTCAGTAACTGTTTCCTCTCTGATGCCATTTAGATATGAACTGCAAAACATCTTTATCCAATCTTTAATACCTTCCTGGTTATCATTTAATTTTGTTTCCCTGTCGTAAAGTATCGCATAAATAACCCTAAACCCTTTTGACTCTAACAGTGAGGCATATTCGCCAAGTGAAGGAAAATACCACAAAGAAATTTCCGCATTTTCCCAATAACCGTGCTTCAACAGGCTTTTTTGCAATGCATGTATTATTTTTTCTACATTATGCCTGCCGCCCATTTCGAAAACAAATCTTCCATTTTTTTTTAAATGCCTGTTTATTAACTCTACCACTTTTTCTTTTTCACTAATCCAATGCAAAACTGCATTTGAGAAGATTGCATCAAATTGTTCATCAAATTGAAACGATGTAGCAGATTGTACCTGGAAATTCAATTGAGGATATTCCGTTTTCGCTTTCGTAATCATTTCAATTGAATTATCAATCCCAGTTACATTTGCGCCTTTTGAATCAATCAGGCTTGTTAAATATCCTGTGCCACACCCAAGATCAAGGATTCTTTCGTTGGTCTTAGGCTTTAAAAGATCCAACAAATCTTCGCCATATTTAAAAACAAAAGAATGTTTATCATCATATAGATTAGCATTCCAATCCGTAAAACTCATCGGTGTTTTCATTTTAAATTAGCTCTATTTTAAATCATTCTGCCGCAATCCAAATCTTTTTATAAAATTATTTAAATCTTATTTCTGCAACACTGCATCCCTGCGGCACCATTGGAAATACATTATTTTCTTTTCCAACCATTACTTCCAGTAAATAAGAGCCTTTATGATCCAGCATTGTCTTGTAATGCACTCTTTAAATCTTTCTCTGTCTGAAACTCTTTGCCCATCTATATAATAACCTTTTGCTACCTGCACAAAATCGGGGCTTGTAATGTTCACGAATGAATATCGTTTTTCATTAAACAGTTCCTGCCATTGGCGAACCATTCCTAAAAACTGGTTATTAAGAATCATGATTTTTACATTAATATTCATACTGCATAATGGTGCCTAATTCCTGTATCGTCATTTGAATACCACCATCACCAATGCAATAGCAACAACAGTTCTTTCAGGTGCACCATATTTTGCACCGATTGCAGCAGGCAATGCAAAGCCCATCGTACCTAAACCACCTGAAGTAACATTGCTTTTTGATTTGATTGAATTTTGCATAACGGCAAGCTACCATCTGGTGCTGGCCAACATCTGTAACAATAACTGCATCGCCATTGGTTAATTCATTCAATGCATCAATCACTTCAGCCATGCTCATTTCTCCGACTGTTAGGATGCATTTCTTTATCTAATAACAGATTTCTATTTCTTCTTTTGTATACTCATTAAATTTCTTCTAGCCATTCTGTATGTTCTTTCTTTTCAATCAATGTTGTAAGCAACGGCAATGTTTCTTTACAATCGCCCCAAACAGGAACAGTTGTTTTTACATTCTTATCAATTTCTGCAGGATCAATATCCAGATGAATAACCTTTGCCTGTTTTGCATATTTATCAAGCCGGCCGGTAACACGATCATCGAAGCGCATACCAACTGCAATCAACACATCACATTCATTCGTCAATACATTCGGGCCATAATTGCCATGCATGCCAAGCATTCCAACATTCAAAGGATGATCAGTTGGCAATGCACTTAACCCAAGTATTGTCCATGCAGCAGGAAATCCTCCTTTCTCAATAAAATGTTTTAAATTCTTTTTCTGCTCTGCCAAGAATAACACCCTGTCCAAAAATTACAAATGGCTTTTTCGCTTCATTAATAAGCTTCGCAGCCTGCTTCAATATATTCTTTGCGTACAATTGGTTTTGGACGATAACTGCTGTATATGATCACATTTTGTCATAACCGTTATAATCAAACTTTTGTAATCTGCGCATTCTTTGTAATGTCAATTAATACAGGTCCTGGCCTTCCGCTTGATGCGATATAAAATGCTTTCGCCAATGCATGAGGAATTTCTGTTGCATCAGTAACCTGGTAATTCCATTTTGTAACAGGTGTTGTAATATTAATAACATCTGTTTCCTGGAAAGCATCAGTACCCAGCAAATGCGCAAACACCTGTCCCGTTATACAAACAACCGGTGTTGAATCAATCATTGCATCAGCCAAACCTGTAACCAAATTTGTTGCACCCGGCCCGCTTGTTGCAAACACAACACCTGTTTTGCCCGATGTTCTTGCATAACCTTGCGCAGCATGTATAGCACCTTGTTCATGACGAACCAATATATGTTCGAGCTTATCATGATAATCATACAATGCATCATAAATAGGCATAATAGCACCGCCCGGATAACCAAAAATCGTTTCTACATCTTCTGCAATTAATGTTTTTAACACTGCTTCACTGCCGCTAATATTTTCTGATGTTTGCTAGACAGATGCTTTTCTTTTCTTTTCTATTTCCAGTGTATCCATGTACTCATAATAATTATTTTAGAATTAATCTAATCTTTAATTGCTAATCATATTCAACAGAATCTTCAGTTTATTTTTCTGAAATAAGGGTCATATCAGTTGAACTTAAATTTGTAAAACCAGCCTGTCTCAACATTGTCACCAACTGTCCGCGATGATAAGTTGCATGATTGACGACATGTGCAAACAATTGGTAATAAGGCATTGAATAAGTTCAATGCCATTTAATCTTTTAAAATCAAGAATTTTCTTCAAATTATTCTCATGACATTCCTTCAATAAATGTTTTAAAACTTAAGATGTTTTCTTCCAAAGTTTTATATGCTCTTCTTTTGATCCATTATACGTTGATTGCAACCACTTCAAATGGTTATATTTTTTCAATCGTTGCAGCCATGCATTTTCAGCAGCTAGAATGTGTAATACTGGTTTCCTGAATGCTGTTAAAGCTGCTTATGATTTCTTTGTTTCCATTGCTCATCAGAGATCTGTTCAAGCCAGCCGCAAACAATTGTGTTCGCCCAAAAATTGATATTCTGCTAATTCTATGAAATATTGTTTTGTCATTTATTAAATTTTAAATACCAATTCGTTTCTCTTTCATTCCATTTTCTTTGAGCCGCTTTTTCATCTAATAAATTTTCCATGGCGTCATAAATTTGATTCAATTGCGCATCATGTTCGCCCAATCTTTCTTTTATTTCTCTAAGTTGTTCCTTTAAATCGTTTTGCTTGCAATACAATTTTTCTTATTTCAACAAAAGCCCTCATAATGGCAATATTCATATTGATGGCTTTATCGCTATTCAAAACTCCGCTAAGCATGGCAACACCTTGTTCGGTGAATGCGTAAGGAAGATAGCGTGTGCCACCTCTTTTTGAGGTTTCATTTTGCAACCTCAAAGTATACTGCTGTTTTTCTAAGGTTTCAATTTGAAACCTCAAAGCATTCCACTCTTCTCTAGTAAGCTGAAACATAAAATCTTTAGGAAACCGTTTTATATTTCGCTTTACTGCAAGGTTTAATGATTTCGTTTCTGTATCATATAAAGCCGCCAAATCCTTGTCTAACATTACTCGCTCACCTCTTATTTCGATAAATTCTGTTCTGTATACTTTGTATTATTTGCATAGTATAATTTAATCTTCATCTGTTACACAACCTTCACTTGCATTTTTTACAACCTTTGCATATTTATATAAAATACCTTTTGTTGCTTTTAATGCAGGTTGCTTCCATGCAGCTTTTCGTTTTGCAATTTCTTCATCACTTACTTTTAAAAGTAAGTGTATTGTTGATTGCATCAATTTCAATAATATCATTATCCTTCACCAAACCAATCAAGCCACCTTCATGCGCTTCAGGAGTTATATGACCAACCACAAAACCATGTGTGCCGCCACTGAATCTTCCATCCGTTATTAACGCAACAGTTCTTACCTAAACCTGCGCCAATTAAAGCTCCTGTTGGCTTCAGCATTTCAGGCATGCCCGGCGCACCTTTCGGACCAATATTTCTTATCACCGCAACATCACCTGCATGAACTTTTTTATTTTGAATGGCTTCCAGAAAATGTGTTTCGCCATCAAACACTCTTGCAGTTCCTTCAAAACGTTCACCTTCTTTACCGGTTATTTTTGCAACACTTCCACCTTCAGCAAGATTGCCATATAAAATTTGCAAATGGCCTGTTGCTTTAATTGGTTTTTCCAACGGATGAAAATATCCTGTTTTTCAAAATCCAAGATCAGGTGCATCTTTTAAATTTTCTGCAACTGTTTTTCCTGTTACCGTTAAACAATCACCATGCAACATTCCTTTACTCAATAAATATTTCATCACTGCAGGCACACCACCATATTGATGCAAATCTTCCATCAAATATTTTCCGCTTGGTTTAAAATCTGCAAGCATCGGAATTTTATTGCTGATGTTTTGAAAATCATCAATGCGTTAAGTTGTACATCAACACTTTTTGCCATTGCAATCAAATGCAAAACAGCATTGGTGCTTCCGCCCAAAACCATTACAACGGTAATTGCATTTTCAAATGCCTTACGTGTCATGATATCTTTTGGCTTGATATCTTTTTCCAATAATAATTTTATTGCATCACCAATTGCTGCACATTCTTTTTGTTTTTCTTCACTTAATGCAGGATTGCTTGATGAATTCGGCAAACTCATTCCCAATGCTTCAATAGCACTTGCCATTGTGTTTGCAGTGTACATGCCACCGCATGCACCTGCACCCGGACATGCATTGCGAACAATTCCTTTAAAATCTGTTTCATCAAGATTGCCCGTAATCTTTTGTCCCAATGCTTCAAATGCTGAAACAATATTTAAATCTTCACCTTTATAATGTCCAGGGGCAATTGTGCCACCATACAACATAATGGAAGGGCGGTTCAATCTTCCCATTGCCATAATACAACCCGGCATATTTTTATCGCAACCTGGAATCGCAACAATACCATCATAATATTGCGCACCTGCATTGGTTTCAATGCTATCAGCAATTACATCACGGCTTACCAAACTATAACGCATACCATCAGTGCCCATGCTGATACCATCACTTACACCAATCGTATAAAAACGCAAGCCCAGCAATCCATCAACATCATTAATACTTTTCCTTACTGATGTTGCCAGATCATTCAAATGCATATTGCAGGGATTACCATCCCAACCCATACTTACAACACCAACCTGTGCCTTTTTAAAATCTTCTTCTTTAAAACCGATCGCATAATACATTGCCTGCGCTGCCGGGTTGTGTTTCATCCTGCGTTAAAGTTTTCGAGTATTTATTTAATCCGTTCATGCTAAAATTTCTGAAGATATATTTTCTGTTACAAGGTTTTTATAAGCATTTTGAATTTGTATTCCTAAAGTGTCTTTCCATTGCTTCTTAAATGAAATATTATCCAGCGATTCTATGCCAATTACTTCTGCGGCAGTTCCGCAAAAAAATGCACTATCTGCTTCATGAATTTCTTCCGGCGAAATTTGTTTTTCAACCACAGGAATATCTAATGTTTCGCAAAGCTCAATAATAGTAGCCCTTGTAATTCCCGGTAAGATATTTCCCAATTGCGGCGTGTACAGTAAACCGTTAGTTTCCACAAAAATATTTGCTCCCGGGCCTTCTGCAACAAAACCATTCATATCATTCAGCAATGCTTCATCAAAGCCTTTTGCTTTTGCTTCCTGGCTTGCCAGTATAGAATTTACATAGTGTCCTGTTGCTTTAGCTTCAATCTTAAATCCTTTTGGATTGGGCCTTTCAAATGATGAAGTCATTACACGTAATAACTTCTCACCAAGAAATGGCTGCATTTCCCATGTTTCAATTACAATAAAAGATTCTTTGTTTAAATTAAAACTCATATTGGCAGGCGCATACACTAACGGCCTTATATATGCATCTTGCTGACTATTTTTCTTTAATACTTCGTATGCAGCATTTATTAATTCCTGAGCTGTCCACGAATAAGGAATATTCATCGCTTCAGCAGAATTCTTTAATCTTTCAAAGTGTTCATCCTCTTTAAAAATTTTCGTTTCGCCTGATGCGGTTTTATAAGAACGAATACCTTCGAATACACCATAACCATAGTGAAGCGTCTGACTGTATAAATCAATTTTTGCTTCAGCAGCTTTTACAAATTCTCCATTTAGATAAATAAAAGTGTTTGCGTTGTAATACATAATTTTTGTTTCTTATAGTTAATAAAAAAACCCCGCTTTTTTGGAGCGGGGTTATATACTTTGTTTTAATTTTTTAAGTAATAATTCCTTCTCCAATGTTAAAGGGAATAATGACGATGACAGCGATAATAATCACTGCTATATTTAGAATGCCATTATGTAGTTTGCCTGTAAACATTGAGAATAATATTTAGCAAACTTAACTAACCCTTTTTGAAAAACAAAGAACTTTTTATTAAACCTTTATCTATTTATCAAAATCATTTTTGATTTTAATGATGCTTTTTTAAAAACTAAATGATGGTTGCCTTACCAAATGCAATATTTTTTGCATTGATGTTTGGCGGAATATCATTGCTGATGTAATCACTTGCAAACTCTCCGATCGTAGAAGTGTAATGCGGATTTTCCGGATCAATATCCTGCGACACAAATCCATTCTCCAAAGTCCATGCTACGGCGTCTTTTACGTCATTGGCTTCATCGTGCAAACCAAAATGATCCAACATCATTGCGGCAGATAAAATAGAACCAACAGGATTGGCAATATCTTTTCCGGCAGCCTGCGGATAGGAACCGTGAATTGGCTCGAATAACGCTGATTTTACTCCTATAGACGCAGATGGCAATAAACCTAACGAGCCACTGATAACGCTCGATTCATCACTCAAAATATCCCCAAACATATTTTCTGTAAGCACTACATCAAATTGTTTTGGGTTCACAATAATCTGCATCGCAGCATTGTCAACAAACATATAATCTACCTGCACATCAGGGTAATCTTTTGAAACTTCCTGTACTGTTTTTCTCCAAAGACGTGACGTTTCCAAAACATTTGCTTTATCAACGAGTGTAAGTTTTTTTCTTCGTTGCTGCGCTGAAACAAAAGCCAGGCGTGCAATACGTTCAATCTCATTTATATTGTAAATGCATAAATCAGATGCTTCTGTACCATCTTCACTTTTTTCTTTTTTACCAAAATAAATGCCACCCGTTAATTCTCGGTACATCACAAAATCAACATCCTGCAATTGTTTTTCTTTTAAAGGCGACAAATGATGCAAAGACGGATATGTTGTAACAGGACGAATATTGGCAAACAATTGTAATTCTTTCCTGAGTTTAAGAAGTCCTTGTTCAGGACGAACTTTTGCCGATGGATCATTATCATATTTGGGATGACCGATGGCGCCAAACAAAATGGCATCACTTGCGTGGCAGATATCAATAGTATGTTGAGGCAAGGCTTCACCGGTTTTATCAATAGCAATTGCACCCATTAAACCATAAGTATAGGTAAAATTATGACGGTACTTTGTGGCAATCGCATTCAATACTTTTATTGACTGGTGGGTTACTTCCGGCCCTATTCCATCACCTAATATAACCGCAATCTTCTTTTCCATTCTTTATAAATATTTTATTTTTTATTATGCTGCAATTTTTCCCTCTTTAAGTTTTAAAGTATAAGTAACACAAGGTGGAATCTCTTCCTCGTAATGACTTACATATACTAAAGTTTTTTTCAAACGAACACATATATCATTTATCAATGAAATAAACCAGGCACTTACTTCCCTATCCAATCCCTGGCAAGGTTCATCTAAAATTAATAATGGCGGATTTTTTACTAAAGCACGAGCCAGCAAAACCAATCTTTGCTCACCGTTAGATAGTTGTTTAAATAATCTTTTTTCAAAATTATTCATTTGCAACAGAGACATCCATTCGGTTACAACAGCTTTTTGTTTCTCATTTAATTGTTTAAACAAACCAATAGTATCAAACAAACCAGATGCAACAACTTCAAAGCAGGAACAACCTGAATCGAAATAGTGATGCAGCTCGGGAGATACATAACCAATCTTTTGTTTGATATCCCATATAGATTCACCACTTCCTTTTTTTCGATCAAATAAATAAATTTCATTGGCAAATGCCTGCGGATTATCACCGGTTATAAGACTTAATAAAGTTGATTTACCAGAACCGTTATGCCCTGAAACGCTCCAACATTCACCTTTATTTACTTTCCAGTTAATACTGTCAAGTATCTTCCTGTTATTATAAGTAACATTGGTATCAACCATTTTTATCGCAACAGTAAATTCGTCATAGGAATACACCGGAGTCATTGATTCCAGTGATTTTGATTCCCATAAACTCAAATTCTTTTCCCTTGTAACCGGATAGTGATATGCTCCAAATTCTTTACGCGATATTTTTGGTTTTAATACGCCATTTCCCAATAAAGCCACGTGAGTAACAGATGCAGGTATATCAGCGTAAGAAGTAACCAATAAAATATAAATACCTTTGGCAATAAGCTTATCTATAATCGTATTTAGCAACTTTCTCGCTGCAACATCAAGTCCAGTGTAGGGACTATCCAATAAAAGCCAATCTGCATTTTGCAGAATTGCTTTAGCCAGTTGAAAACGTTTATGCTCGCCGTTAGATAATTGAATAAGCCTTGTATAACGGATATGTTTGATGCCTAACAAATCTAAAGTATCCCAGATCTTTTTTTCATTATTATTTAAATTTTTCAGAACATCATTAATCATTAAGGCATCTTCTGAATCGTTTGAATTAAAACGCTGCTGATAATAAAATGTATTTGTATTGGAAAGGTTTTTAAAATGATGCTGCTGTGCAATGGTTACGATATAAGGATCTTCATCATTTTTTTTAGCAAACGTTACAGTTCCATTGCTAAAATAATTTCCTGCAATAGTTTTTATTAAAGTTGATTTGCCGCTGCCAGACGGGCCAACGATAGCCAGACACTCTCCCTGGCGTACCTCAAACGAAACATTGTCCAGTACCGGTCTTCCTGACAGTTGAACTGTTAAATTTTCTACCCGTAAAAGACATTGCTGTTTCATTTTTTTATAGGAGCACAGATTCTGCTAAGGTAGCTTCAAATGCTTCTATATCTTTTTTATTACTTATTAAATAATCAATATCATCATAGCCATTTAAGAGGCATGTTTTCTTATAGGAGTTGATATCAAATTTTTCCTGTTCGCCGTTTGCATCTATTATTATTGTTTGTTTATCAACATTAACAGTAAGCGTCGATTTATGGCCAAGGGCAAATATTTTTTGAAGAAACTCATCAGTAACCTGCACCGGCAATAATCCATTGTTCAATGCATTGTTCTTAAATATATCCGCAAAAAAACTGGACACTACTACATTAAAACCATAATCAACAATAGACCATGCCGCATGTTCCCGTGAAGATCCACAACCAAAATTTTTTCCGGCAACTAAAATACTTCCGCTGAATTCAGGCTGATTCAAAACAAAATCTTTTTTTGGCTGGTTTATATCATCATTAAAATAACGCCAGTCGCGGAAAAGATTTTTACCAAAACCTTCTTTGGTTGTTGCTTTCAAGAATCTTGCAGGAATGATCTGGTCGGTATCAATATTCTCCAACGGAAGGGGAACAAATTTGTTAAGTATTTCTTTTAAAGGCTGCATTTTTGTAGTTTAATAATAATGTTCAACAGTTGGAAAGGGATCATAAAAATGGTGAAGCAACGCTTTCCATTCCTGATATGATATGCCTTTTCTAAATCCTTCTGTATGATCTTCCAATGTTTGCCAGGTCACCAATAAAATATATTTATTATTCACTTCTATACATTTTTGCAGTTGGTGGCCAATATAGCCGCGGCTCAGCTTTAATATTTCTTTTGCCTTTTGAAAGGCGGACTCAAATTCATCCTGTCTTCCTTTGACTATATTTAGTATGGCAACTTCCAGGATCATCAGATTAGCTCTCTTACGTCGGTTACTGTTCCCGTTAGTGCAGAGGCAGCCGCCGTTAAAGGGCTTGCCAACAAGGTTCTTGCGCCTGCTCCCTGTCTGCCTTCGAAATTCCTGTTACTTGTAGAGACGCAATACTCACCCGCAGGAATTTTATCTTCATTCATGCCAAGACAAGCGCTGCAACCTGCCTGGCGTATTTGAAAACCGGCTTCATTAAATATGGTATCTAACCCTTCTGCAACAATTTGCGCTGCTACCTGGTGTGAGCCCGGCACGATCATCACTTTCACATTTTTATTTTTCTTTTTACCCTTTATAACGGAAGCTACTAAACGCAAATCTTCAATTCTTGAATTGGTACAACTTCCTATAAAAACATTTTGAACCGGCATACCTTTTAATTGCTGGCCGGAATGCAGTCCCATATATTCGAGCGCTTTACCGAGATTTTTTCGTTCACCCTCATCCGTTATATTCTCAACTACAGGAACACTGCCGTTAATAGAAATTCCAAGACCGGGGTTGGTTCCATAAGTTATCATGGGTTCAATATCATTTGCATCAACATTGATTTCCTTATCAAATACCGCATCTTTGTCGGTATATAATTTTTCCCATTCTTCCAGTTTTATTTTCCAATGCTCGCCAATTGGTGCAAAGCGCCGGTGTTCAATATATTTGAAAGTAGTTTCGTCAGGAGCAATCATTCCGCCCCTGGCCCCCATTTCAATGCTCATATTGCAAATGGTCATTCGCGCTTCCATGGAAAGAGAACGAATGGCAGACCCAGCAAACTCAACAAAGTGGCCTGTTGCACCACTTGCAGATATTTTTGAAAGTATGTATAAAATAATATCTTTTGAAACAACTCCTTTATTCAATTTTCCTTCCACATTAATGCGCATAACTTTTGGCCTGCTTTGCAAAATACATTGTGATGCAAAAACCATTTCAACTTCGCTGGTGCCAATGCCAAACGCAATCGCTCCGAATGCACCATGAGTGGAGGTATGACTATCGCCGCAAACAATGGTCATACCTGGTTGTGTAATTCCCAATTCAGGGCCGATAACATGAACAATTCCCTGGTAAGGATGGCCAAGACCATATAATTCAATGCCATGCTTTTTACAATTTTCTATCAACTGGTCAACCTGTAATCTTGAAAGACGATCTCTTATAGGAAGATGTTGGTCTATTGTTGGAACATTGTGGTCAGCAGTAGCCACCACCTGGTGAGGCCTGAATATTTTTAAACCTCTTTTCTCAATACCTGCGAATGCCTGCGGGCTGGTTACTTCATGAATAAAATGCTTATCAATATAAATTACATCAGGGCCATCTGGTATTGATTTTACAAGGTGCTTCTCCCATATTTTTTCAAATAATGTTTTTCCCATTTTTCAACTGTTAAAAAAGTGGGGGACAATCCCCCACTTATCATAAAACTAAAACTGCATGAAACTAAGTTGCAACAAAATTTCTTTCTTTATAATTTTTTGCAAGCAAAGCAAGGTCGGCATCCTGAATTTCTTTTTTATTGTCTGCTACCTGCAAAAAATTATTATATAACATATCTATATCATTCCGGTTAAACTCGTAACCCAGTTTTTTAAAACGGTGCGCCAGCGCACTGCGTCCACTCCTTGCCGTTAGCACAATCTTGGAATCATCGGCTCCCACATCAAGGGGGTTAATAATTTCATACGTTTCTGAATTCTTTAAAAATCCATCCTGGTGAATACCGGATGAATGCGAAAAAGCATTGCTGCCCACAATTGCTTTATTTGATTGAACAGGCATGCGCATTACATCGGAAACCTTTCTACTCATTGGATTGAGTTGTTTTGAATCAATGCCTGTATAAAAATTTAAATCTTTATGCTGTTTTATTATCATCACCACTTCTTCGAGTGAAGTGTTGCCGGCTCTTTCGCCCAGCCCATTAATAGTACATTCTATCTGCCTTGCACCATGTATGATTCCGGCAGATAGAATTGGCTGTTGCTAAACCAAGGTCATTATGGCAATGGCATGAAATAACCGCTTTGCCAATGTTGGAAACATTATTAATTAAGTAAGCAATTTTTTCGCCATATTGATGTGGCAAACAGTAACCGGTAGTATCAGGAATATTTACTGTAGTGGCTCCTGCTTTAATAACTGCTTCCACAACTGTTGCTAAATAATCATTATCGGTTCTTCCTGCATCTTCTGCGTAAAATTCTATATTGTCAGTAAATTTTCCTGCCCACTTTACGCATTGTATTGCCCTTTGCAAAATATCTTCCCGTGTTGAGTTGAATTTACTTTTAATGTGTAAATCTGATGTGCCGATGCCTGTATGAATGCGTGGGCGTTTTGCATACTTCAGCGCTTCCCCCGCCACCTCAATATCTTTTTGTACGGCACGTGTCAAGGCGCAAACTGTGGCCTCAGTGATGTTTTTAGAAATTTCATTTACCGAAGTAAAATCTCCAGGGCTTGATATGGGGAAACCTGCTTCAATAACGTCAACGCCTAAACGCTCAAGATCAAGAGCCAGTTCAATTTTTTCTTTGGTATTCAATTTACAACCGGGCACCTGTTCGCCATCACGAAGTGTAGTATCAAATATTATTATTTTGTCCATAATATATTACTTTATTCATGCAATCGGCCCGGAGAAAAATAAGGTTACTAATGATAACCCGGTTTTAGAGATATGAAAGTAGAATTTATAACACAACAATTTTAAACAAAAAAGCAGAAATTTACATTGCCGAAAGGAATGGTAATTTCATGAAACACCTGTTACCACTGCCCTTCAGGATAAAATTATTACGATGCCCAACAGATCAACCGATTCCCTATTTCAATTGATTCAATCACTTCAAAAGAGCGAAAAGAGGAATTTTAAGCTTTACATACAAAGAAACACATCCAATAATGATCTTAAAATTGTTCAGTTATTCGATGCTTTGGATAAAATGAAAGACTACGACGAAAAAGAACTTATTAATAAAACCGTCTCTCTGAAAAAAGAACAGCTTTCTAATATGAAAGCTCATTTATATCGCCAGATATTGGCAAGTCTCCGCTTACTCGAAGGCAATGAAAATATAGATATACAATTACATGAGCAATTAGATTATGCAAGAATTTTATACAATAAAGGCCTGTACCTCCAAAGCCTTAAAATATTAGACCGTGTAAAAGAAAATGCAATAAAACATAACCAGGTCAGCTTTCTTATAGAAGTGTTATTTCTTGAAAAGAAAATTGAATCGTTACACATTACCCGCAGCATGCAGGACAGGGCCGATGCACTAACGGAGCAATCGAATAAAACCAATGTGCAATTAGAAAGAGTTACTAAACTTTCTAATCTTGCTTTACAATTATATAGCTGGTATATCAAGAATGGTCATGCAAGAAATAAGAAGGATGAAATTGAAATTGAAAATTATTTTATTGCGCATCTTAGCGATGATATTAAAAGCCCCGAAGGTTTTTATGAAAAATTATATTACAATCAAAGTTATTGCTGGTATGCATTTATAAGACAGGACTTTTTATTGTATTACCGCTACACACAAAAATGGGTTAACCTTTTTACTGAGCAGCCTTTAATGAAAGAAATAGAAACTGCCAATTATATAAAAGGATTACACAATTTATTGAATGCACATTTTACACTGAGAAATTACAACGGCTTTAATACAACGATTCATTTGCTGGAAACATTTCGTGATTCCGATATTGTGAAACAAAGCAACAATAACCAGGTGCAGGTTTTTATTTATTTATACACCTCAAAGATTAACCAGCACTTTTTAGAAGGTACCTTTACAGAAGGAATAGAAATTGTTCCGGAAATTGAGCAACAGCTTAAGGAGTTTACCCTTTACATGGATCATCACCGGGTGCTTGTTTTTTATTACAAGATTGCCTCTCTATATTTTGGAGCTGGCGATTACGGTAAGGCTATAGATTATTTAAACAAAATCATTAACTGGAAAGTTGATCTGCGCAACGATTTGCAATGCTATGCCAGATTGCTCCATTTGATTTCACATTACGAGCTGGGCAATTTTCAATTGCTGGAATATTTAATAAAATCTGTTTATCGTTTTATGGCGAAGATGCAAAACATGAGTCTTGTGGAAGAAGAGATGTTTAAGTTTTTAAAGAGCTCATTTTATCTTTCTCCAAGAAAACTGCAACCTGAATTTGAAAAACTGCTCGACAGAATTAAGTATCTTGAAAAAAGCAGGTTTGAAACAAGGGCCTTTGCTTATCTCGATGTTATCTCGTGGTTGGAAAGCAAAGTGTATAATAAGCCGGTATACGAAATAATAAGAGGAAAATATCTGGATGAAAAAAGAAGAGTGCATCATTAATAATATCAAATTTCAATACGAATTTATTTTATCAATTTACAAACCACTAAAGCTAGAGACTACTATGGCTGAAAGTATTTCAACTGATTTTTATCCATCATCTTTTCTTCGGTTCCTGTTAAAAAAAAACAGCGGCTATACACAAATAATATTTCGATGCCTGGAAAAATGTCTTCGTGTTGCCGGCTGCCTGTTAATAACTGTTATGGCTGCAGCGCAAAAGGACACGTTAAAATCTCCCAAACCTTCTGATACCCTAAAAAATGATTTCGTTACTTCTGTTCAGACTGTTGGTGCAGTGGAAGCACATAAAAGTGTTGAACAGTTTAAAGCAGGGAGAATAGCTATAAGGCAAGACCATGTGCTGGAAGAAATTAAAAAAACAACTCAAAAAGCAAAAGATTTTCTTAAGAAAATAATTGATACATCCGGGTTAAATAAAGACCTGGCATATACAGACAGCATATATGCCATAGCAGGCGACGGTATATTCACTAATAGGGGTACAGCGCAGACATATAGAAATCTTACAACCTCAAAAGTTTTACTACAACAATTACTTAATAAAACAAATGAGCGCAAAGAAGTGCTGGATTTATTTCAAAAAAAACTTCAGGATTTTCGGGATAAAATAGATTCACTTTCCAGTGACAGTGCGCTATATACCTTCCCTGAAGACTCTGTAGTTGTGGTACAATATCTTAAAAAACTTATAGCTGTTTCAGGCATCGTCAAGCCAACTGACAGCAGTTTAGAACAGTCTTTAATTAATGCTGACGCACTTGAAACCACGATAGATCGTACTGCAAACAAACTTATTTCGGCACTTGACCAAATTGAATCTTATGAAGAGGAACTTTCCGATAAAGCATCAAACAGGGAGTTTGCGAATATTTGGGCTCCTCCGGCCTATTCAAGACCGTTGAACGAAATAATAAAGTATTCAAAAGTAAAAAATACACTCGCACTTAAATATTATGTACAGGGAAATATTGAAAAAATTTTTTTGGTAATCGGTGTTGTTCTTGCATTCGCATTGTTTTTAAGAACACTCAAAAACAACCTGAAAACAAGAAAACTTTTAAGGGATGATTTTACTGGCCAATTGGTATTTCGTTATCCCGTGTTATCTGCAACAATGATTGTACTAAATATTTCCCAGTTTATTTTTTTTAATCCACCTTTTATATTTAATGCAATATTCTGGATTATATCAGCCGTTTGCTTAACCCTTATTTTCAGAAAATTTATTACAAAATTCTGGATGGGTTTTTGGCTTATCATGCTGACCTTGTTCATTCTTACCTGCTTTGATAATTTAATACTACAGGCATCACGTACAGAAAGGTGGTGTATGCTGTTTCTTTCCTTATCGGGTACCATATCGGGCTCTTATCTTTTATTAAGAGGCCCTAAAAAACAGCTTAAAGAAAAGGCAATATTTTATTTTATCGGCTTAGCAGTACTAATTGAGCTGGCAGCATCAATTGCTAATATTTACGGGAGATTTAATATTTCAAAAATATCACTTACCAGCGGTTTTATTAATATTATTATTGGAATTTTGTTTCTTTGGACAATACGTTTACTAAATGAAGTTCTTGCGCTCGCCTCTCATCTTTACAATAAAAACGGAAAAAAAATATTATATATCGATTTTGACCGCATAGGTAAAAGAGTTCCCCGCTTCATTAATTTTTTATTTATTATTGGTTGGTTTGTTTTGTTTGCCCGTAATTTTTATATTTTCAGGTTAATATCCGAACCACTTAAGAATTTTTTATTTGTTGAAAGAACCATAGGCGACTACACATTTACCATAAGCAACCTACTGTTGTTTTTTCTTATCATGGCATTGTCGGTTATTATATCAAAAATCGTCTCCTTTTTTGCATCGGATAATTACAGGCAAAGCGCCGGCAATGTACAGGAGAAAGCGGGGCTGGGTAGCTGGCTTTTGTTGATACGGATTTTAATTGTCAGTATTGGCTTGTTCATTGCAGTGGCAGCCGCAGGAATCCCAATGGATAGAGTAACTCTTATATTGGGAGCCTTAGGTGTTGGCATTGGCTTTGGTCTTCAAACACTGGTCAACAATCTTGTAAGTGGACTGGTTATTGCATTTGAAAAACCAGTAAATGTTGGTGACATTGTGGAGATTAGCGGGCAGGCTGGAATAATGAAGTCTATAGGATTTCGCAGCAGTGTAATCTCAAACTGGGAAGGAGCTAACGTAATAATTCCTAATGGTGATTTACTAAATGCCCATCTTATAAACTGGACGTTAGGAACAACTTCACGCAGGGTTGAGATAAATGTAGGAGTAGCTTATGGAAGCAACCTGGAAAAAACTAAACAAATACTAAATGAATTACTAAGCGCAGATGAACGGATTTTAAAAAATCCTCAACCTATGATATTATTTGATAGCTTCAATAACAGCTCTATTGATATTAAACTGTTTTATTGGGTTTTTCATTTTAGTGAGCGTTTAAAAACCAAAAGTGATTTAATAGCTGCCATTAATAATGCTTTCAAAGAAAATGGAATTATAATTCCTTTTCCACAACAGGATATTTATCTGCATAATATTGCAGGCAAAGGTGTAAATGAGATAGATAAAGATGAAAGTGATAAGTAAAAAATATAATTATCCCACACAATTTTGGTATTACCAAAGGAAAAAATGCCCTTCTAAAAAGTAAACCCATACAAACGGATAATATAAAAGAAATTCTGCTGGGCCGATTGACAAAAAAATTTCTTTTCTGTCTTGGGGATTTTCCGTGTTTAAACTTTTGAATTGAAAATAACTTTACCCGAAACCCAGTTGCTGCAAGACGTAACATTAAAAAGTTTGAATTCCATCTTAACTATTGTTTCTTTATGAGGAAACAATATCTTTGCATAAATTTTTCAAATGACAGAAAAGTTTAAGGTTGAGTTCCTTCCCGAAGCTGTTGAATTTATGGATAACATTGATAATAAATCAAGAGAAAAAATTTATTACAACATTCGTAAAGCCAAGTAACTAATGATCCGGAACTTTTCAAAAAGCTTACGACTAACATCTGGGAATTCAGAACACTGTATAACAAGTTTTACTATAGGCTTTTTGCTTTTTGGGATAAAATTGATGGAAAACAAACGATAGTTTTAGCGACTCACGGACTAATTAAAAAAACTGCTAAAACACCAGCAACAGATATTGAAAAGCTGAACGTATCCGACAACAATATTTTAATCAGAAAAAATAATTTCTATGCAAACAAATAAAAAAATAAAAACTGTTTCCCTGGAAGCGATGATTAACAAACACATTGGTAAAACCGGTACCGCTTCAAGAAATGCATTTGAACTTGAACTCAAACTTGACTTATTAGGAACCGCTATTAAAGAAGCGAGACTTCATCATAATTTAACGCAGGAACAATTAGGAAAGTTAGTTGGTGTTCAAAAAGCGCAAATTTCAAAGCTTGAAAATAATTTTACCAACGCAAGATTTGATACGGTAATTAAAGTTTTTAATGCTTTACATGCTAAAGTGAATTTTAAAGTTGAGCTTCCTAAAAAGAAATTGAGAGTGGCCTAAATGACTTTTTGGGAAATCCCTCTATCATAGTTCCATTCCTTAACACATCCAAAAAAAAATTGCGCAAGTAAATACTTGCATATATATTTGTGCAAGCAAGTACTTGCGTAAATAATAAATATGGAAATAAGAAGAGATGTATTCCAGGCAATAGCAGACCCCACAAGAAGGCAAATTATCGGGATGATTGCCGATAAATCTTTAAACCTGAATGCTATTGCCGGCAATTTTGATGTGAGCCGGCAGGCGATATCGCTGCATATTAAAATACTTACCGAGTGCGGACTCATTATTATAACTCAACAGGGAAGGCAACGGTATTGCGAAGCAAAATTAGATAAGCTAAATGAAGTCGCCATTTGGGTTGAACAATACCGTAAGAGTTGGGAAAGTAAACTCGATAACCTCGAATTATATTTAGATAAACTCCAAAAAAATAAAAAACATGGAAGAAAAAAATAACACAGCAGATCGTGAATTGATTATATCACGAATACTTAATGCACCCATCAATTTGGTATGGGAAGTATGGACAAATGCGGAACACATCAAAAACTGGTGGGGGCCAAACGGATTTACCAATACTATCCACACGATGGATTTAAAAAAAGATGGTGAATGGAATTTAGTTATGCACGGACCTGATGGAACCGATTATAAAAACAAAAGCGTCTTCAAAGAAATTGTAAAACATAAGAAAATAGTTTATGAACATGTAAGCGGTCCAAGGTTTTTGGCAACTATAGAATTTGAACCGCAGGGAGAAAAAACATTCTTAAAATGGCACATGCTTTTTCAATCAAAAGAAGAATTTATACAAACCGTAAAAACATTTAAAGCGGATGAAGGCCTAAAACAAAATATTGACAAACTTGGTCATTATTTACAAACACAAATAAATATCCGCAAACAACTAAAAAAAAATAATATGGCAAGAGTAAGCACTTATTTAAATTTTCCCGGTAATACCGAAGAAGCATTTAACTTTTATAAGACGGTATTTAAGAGTGAATTTACCGGGGGCGGAATTCAAAGGTTTGGAGATATTCCCGTTCCCGAAGGAATGCCACCATTAAGTGAGGCGGATAAAAAATTGATTATTCATGTTGAATTGCCCATTATTGGCGGTCACATTTTAATGGCAACTGATGCAGCGGAAAGCATGGGTTTTAAAGTAGAACCTGGCAACAATATTCATATTAATCTTGAACCGGAAACAAGAGAAGAAACAAAGCGATTATATGATTCACTTTCAAAAGATGGAAAAGTAACCATGGAATTACAGGATATGTTTTGGGGTGCCTACTTTGGAAGTTGCACAGATAAATATGGCATTAACTGGATGTTTAATTATACAGAAAAAGGAAACTAATAAAAAATCATTTTTAAATTTGACAATAAAAAAAAATGAAAAACTCAAAATTATTTTATTGGATTATCACCGGTCTGTTTTCTGCGTTTATGCTATTTTCTGCCGTTCCGGATTTGATAAGCACTGTTGATGCAATAAAGTTCATGAATCATTTGGGCTATCCAAACTACATAGTTCCATTTCTCGGCTTTGCGAAAATTTTGGGAATAATTGCGATACTTATTCCAGGTTTCACACGAATAAAAGAATGGGCTTATGCAGGCTTATTTTTTGATTTAGCAGGAGCCACTTATTCCATTATTGCCACAGATGGTTTTCAACCTTCAGTATTAGTGATGTTGTTCCCGATAGTATTTTTATTTCTTTCTTATTATTTGTGGCGCAGGAAAATAAGAATAACTTAAGCTCGGATGAAAAACTCCACGCGACAATATCTCCTTCAAAAGAAATTCATTTAATTGCTATTTTGCAGCGATGCTAAACCGTGTACATCATATTTCAATTATTTGCTCTGATTATGAAAAATCAAAAGCTTTTTATACGGAGATTTTAGGCTTTGAAATTATGAGAGAAATTTATAGAAAAGAAAGACAATCTTATAAATTAGACCTTGCTTTAAATGGAGTGTATGTTATTGAATTATTTTCATTTCCTGAGCCGCCTCCAAGACCGTCAAGGCCGGAAGGAACAGGATTACGACATATTGCTTTTGAAGTAGATAATCTTGAAATTGTGATTGAAAAATTAAATCAGCATAAAATTACGTGTGAGCCGATCCGCGTAGATGAAACGACCCACAAACGCTTTACATTTTTTCCCGATCCGGATGATTTGCCAATTGAGTTGTATGAAAAATAATATTCTTTAAACAGATAAATTCGATTAACCTTAACTGTTATATCGCGTAAAGATTAAAACCCCCAGCCTTTCATTGTTTTTAAATCTTCGGCTGCGCAATCCAAAGGTTACTTACCCAAAATATTTGTTGGAAGTAATGCAGCGCCAGCCACAGCCATGCTGCTTTGTTTAATAAATATCCGGCGGGATGAATTCATATCAAATAGTAATAAGTAATAAAATATTAAAAATACTTAATAGTTTTAAAGCCGGTTGAATATTTCTTGTCAATTTAATCCTGACTTTCTTAACCAAAAAAATGGTTTATGTTATACATGATAATCGAAGAATTTCACAGTGATAAAGTAAAACAATTATATAAAAAATTTGAAGAAAAAGGGAGGCAATTACCGGAAGGTGTCCGTTATATAAACAGTTGGGTTACTGAAGATGTAACAATATGCTACCAGGTAATGGAAAGTGATAAGGAAGAAAAAATTTACCAATGGATTCGGCAGTGGATTGATTTTGCAGATTTTAAGGTTATCCCGGTAATAACCTCTGCGGAGGCAAAGGAAAAAGTTAATGAGGAATAGTATAAATCAACCCATTTTAAAATAGCTACAATAAAATAGTTACGACTCCTTTAATAACAGGCGTGTTGTTCTTTAAGTCTATTAAGTATACATAAGTTCCTGAGGTGAGTTGCAATCCTTTAAATTTTCCATCCCATGAAATATTTTTTCCATGATTATCAAAAACAATTTGTCCATAACGGTTATAAACTTTTACTTCTGCGCCGGGGTAAGCCTGCAGGGTTTCTATAAACCAGGTATCGTTTATGCCATCACCGTTAGGAGTAAATACATTGGGGACATATAATTGCTGATAAACTTTTACCAACACACTATCAACAGCTGTTCCGCATCCTTTATTTGAAAATACATTCAATGCATACATTTGATTGACCGATGGATTTACAACCGGGGTAAGAGTTGATGTGCCCATTATATTTTCATCGGGCGTCCATAGATAAGTTACCTCAGTTCCTCCGGCAACTCCGTTTAAAGTAGCAGACTGCCCTTTAATAATAACTTTATCAGGGCCTGCATTTGCAGTCGGATTTTTATCTACCGTAATCAAAACAGAATCTGATACCTTACAATTCTATATTCGCAACAGTAAGTATATATAATGTTGTTTCCGTGGGCGAAGCTATCGGAGCCAATATAAGAGGATCTGAAATTCCTTCTGCAGGCATCCAATTATAAGATGTTATATTATTGCTTCCGCGGCTATTGAGTTGAACAGATGTTCCTTCACAAATTTCTTCATCAGGGCCTGCATTTACAGAGGGTTTAGTTGTCATTTGCACAACTGTTGAATCAATGCTTGTACAAGCTTTGGCAGAAGTTACTGTTACCCGGTACGTTCCGCTATTAACAACATCTGCCAAAGGGATAAAGGGGGATTGTTCATTACTTAAAAAACTATTTGGCCCGCTCCATGAAAACAGTACACCATCAACAGCATTTAAAAAGAGTGTATCGCCTGTACAACTACCACGGCTAGACGCAGCAGGAACAGGATATTGATTCACGCCCACAGATACTACATTAGAAAAAACAGAACAGGAAGAAATACCCATATTAGCACGCTGCGAAACCGCTAACCTGTAAAGATAAATACCGGTTGCTGATGTAGCCGGCCTAACATAAGTAATGCTGGTGGCGCCTGCGATATTCGCCCACGAAGCGCCATTGTTGGTACTAAGCTGCCATTGATAAACAGGATCAATATATCCTGCGGAAACATTTGCCCGCAAAGTAAAAACAGAATTATCGCCAGTACAAACATCAACAGAATCCGCATTGCCATTAATATTTGCTGTAACTAACGGTCCGCATGCACGAAAAGTAATATCATCTAATAAAATATCATTTCCACATCCGCCGGGAGCGTTATTGGTCATTCGTAATACGACCGAATTTGTTGCGGTAGCTGTTGAAAAAAAGAACCCATATTGCTTCCAGTCAGGGTTTTCAGTTATATCACCCGTTTGATAAGATTGCAAAACCTGGCCTGATGTAGTTTCAATACTAAATGTAATATTTGGCTTAATTCCCTGCCCGCCGCACGCAAATGGCTGCAATACATTATATATCCAGGCGGCAAATTCATAAGTTGTATTCGGACAAAGGCCATCCACAGTTTTTACAAAAAAATCGCCTGGATTAAAGGAAGCATTCACCACCATCATATACCCGTTGATATCACCCGGAGTATGATCTTCCACAAGCGTATGCCATGTACCGCCGAAACAACTATTAGTAGAATTGGCAATTGTATAAAATCCATCGCCGGGGCAATCAGTATTAAAGTAAGTATAATTAGTTAATCCAAAATCCAATGGCGGCCCGGGATTATTGCCTGCGCCAAACGTAATATTTACAACAGGATCACCAAGACTTCCCTGGCATAGCTGTGCAAATGTTTTAGCAGTAAAAATGAAGGAGAATAATAATAAAACAACCAGGATTTTTAAAAGCAGTTTCATTATTCTCATATTAATATTAACCGGCGTTATATTACCAGGGAAAATGTAATATAAAAAGGAAATAACAAAAATAAAATGTGTTGTCTTTGTTATTTCCTTTTTCTTTTCGGGGCAAAGTTAAAATATTAAATCAAACGCCGGCAAAATCACATATTTCCTGTTCGTAAAAAGAATACTAATTATCTCTTATTTGAATTTTATATTTTGAATTTTTGTATTTTCATTCTACATGAGTCAAAATTCACTTTTACAATCCTACCGGGAACAACCCAATGTATGGGATGAAATGATCAGCACAGATGGTATCCGTTCGCCTTACAAAAATTTTGTTTCTGTAATAGATAATTTACCGGCTGCCGAAATGACTCATAAGGATGAGATGGCAAAAAAACTGTTCATGAGCCAGGGCATTACATTCACGGTGTACAGCAGTGGCGAAGGCATAGAAAAAATATTTCCTTTTGATATTATTCCACGCATTATTACCAGCAGCGAATGGGCTTCTATAGAAGCAGGACTAAAGCAACGGTTAAAGGCACTGAATGTTTTTTTGAAAGATATTTATCACAGCCAGTTTATATTAAACGATGGAATTATTCCAACGCAACTTATTTATTCATGTCCTAATTTTTTAAGGGAAATGATGAATGTAGATGTTCCCTTCGACATTTACACACATGTATCCGGCGTGGATCTTATACGAAGTGATGACGGAGATTTTTATGTATTGGAAGACAACCTGCGCACGCCATCCGGTGTTTCTTACATGCTGGAAAACCGAACGATCACTTACCGGATTTTTCCTGATCTTATTCCCAAAAATAACGTACGTTCAGTAAAAGAATATCCTGATCTCTTATATCAAAATTTACTGGCGTTGGGTAACAGGCAAATCAGTAATCCTACTGTTGTTCTTTTATCGCCCGGCATTTATAACTCGGCTTATTTTGAGCATACTACTTTAGCAAGATTAATGGGTATAGAGCTGGTGGAAGGAAGAGATTTAATTGTGAATAACAATCATGTGTACATGAAAACAACAAAAGGTATTCAGCAGGTGGATGTTATTTATCGCAGGGTTGACGACGAATTTATTGATCCGCTGGTTTTCAAACCGGATAGTATTTTGGGTGTTCCCGGAATTTATTGGGCATACCGCAAAGGCAATGTTGCTATTGTAAATGCAATGGGCAATGGGGTTGCGGATGATAAGGCCATTTACTCTTATGTGCCCGATATGATTCGCTATTATTTAAATGAAGAACCTATTTTAAAAAGCGTTCCTACTTACCAGCTCGCAGATGAAGATAGTAAAAAGCATGTTTTTGAAAATATGAATAAAATGGTAATCAAACGTACCAATGAATCGGGCGGATATGGAATGCTGATGGGCAACAGCGCCAGCGATGAAGAAATGCAAAACTTTAAAGATGCCATCAATGCAGAGCCAAGAAATTTTATAGCACAGCCTATTATTAGTTTATCATCAACACCATGTTATATAAATGGAAAATTACAGCCACGCCGCGTAGATTTGAGGCCCTTTGCACTATACGGCCCTGATGGAATAAATATTGTTCCCGGTGGTTTAACAAGAGTAGCTTTGAAAGAAGGATCGATGATTGTAAATTCATCGCAAGGCGGCGGAAGTAAGGATACATGGGTACTGGCATGAAAAAATTATAAATTACGAATTGCTCGTTACGGGGTTGTTGGTTATTAATTTCTAATTTTTAATTTTTAATTAAAGATGTTAAGTCGTGTTGCAGATACAATTTACTGGCTGGGCAGGTATATGGAAAGAACTAACGGAATGCTGCAGGTTATTTTAACCCAATACATATCCTCCCAGGATGAAGCCAGCGCTTTTATGTGGAGGCCACTGCTAAAAATTTATGGCGAGCTGTCAGATGAAGAAATAAAAGAAGTAGAAACAAGCTCATCAAAAGCTTTGGAGTACATGATCTTTAGCCAGGAGAATAGCGGTTCAGCCTATAACAACGTGATGTTCTCCCGCGAAAATGCAAGAGGCATCCAGGATCACATCACCAAAGAAGTATGGCAATGCCTGAATGATTATTATCATTTCATTCGCAAGGATGATTTAAGAAAGGAAGTAAGCACTTCTGATCCCATTTCAGCTATTGACCTGATATTGAAAAACGGTTTGTTATTTACCGGAACTGTTGATAACACTATGACGCGGGGCGAAGGATTTACTTATCTTAACATTGGAAAATTTTTGGAGCGTGCCATTCATTCATCAGATATTACGAGGATAAAAATGAATGAATTATATGTTACAAAGAAAGATTCATATCATCCGTTAAGCCTGCGATATTTGTTGTTTTCGCTTTTTGGTTTTGAAATGTACCTTAAAACTTATAAAGGTAATTTTACGCCAAAAAATGTTTTGGATCTTATTGTATACAATCCTGATTTTCCTCATTCAATTTTATACAGCCTTGAAAGATTGTATAAATATTTCGGGAGATTGCAGGCAGAAAGTCTTCCGGAAAACTATGACCGGCTTGAGTTTTTAATTGGTAAAACAATGAACAATATCAAGTACAGCAACTTAAACGAAAATGACATTCTTGCTTTGGATGCATTTCTTTTTCAAACAAGGCAAGACCTGTTTGAAATTTCTGCGGCATTTGGTAAATACTATTTTGGTAACACATAAAGCTATTTGGATGAATTAAAATAAAATGATCATACGTTCCATTAAATATTATTGCCCCAGATTACACAGACCCGATAACTATCGCGCTTCACGGATAAAATCCGGTACTTTGTTAGCGAAGTACCTGCGTAATCTGTGGCAAATAAACAATTCAAATTCTATCTTAATTAAAAAAAATGCCCTCTTATAAAATAAAACATATCACCCGCTACACTTACCCGTCGCCGGTAATAGACTGTACCAACCAGATTATGCTCTACCCTATTATTGATTCGCTTCTTGAAGTTAGAAACCATGAAATAAAAATTTCATTCGATCCTGCGGTAGAATCCTTTACAGATTATTTTGGAAATCATGTTGGTGTTTTTTCCATAATAAAACCTCACAACGGCCTCTTAATAGAATCTGAAGCAAATGTTATTACAAAGCCTGTTACTCTTCCTGCGGATGATACAAGTGCACCGATGCAATGGGAGTTTTTAAAAAATCTAAAATATCATACTTTGTATATGGATTTTTTAAAGCCTGAAATTTTTGCATCTGCAGAAGAGGTAAGAAATATTTTGAGCGAAATTATCACTGAAGAAAGAACTCCTTTGCAAAATGCTATTGTGCTTTCAGAATATTTATATAATAATTTCACTTATAAAAAAGGAATCACCAACATAGAAACCAAAACCGAAGAAGTATGGCGATTGAAAGCCGGCGTATGCCAGGATTTTGCACATATATTGCTGATATTTTTAAGGATGTTTGAAATTCCTTCGCGTTATGTAAGCGGCTACATTTGCCCTAAGGATAAAGAGATGCGTGGAGAAGGCGCCACGCATGCGTGGGTGGAAGCTTACATTCCCAACTATGGCTGGGCCGGCCTTGACCCGACCAATAACTGTATTGTGAATGACCGGCATGTAAGATTGGCAACCGGGCGAAACTTTGCAGATTGCACCCCTGTAAAAGGCACCTACAAAGGCTCTGGTGAGCATACGCTTGAAGTGTCTGTAGAAATAACGAATGGAACAATAAGAAAAACGCCGGAGAAACAAGAAGCGCCAAAATTCAGTTACCAGGCAAAAAATCCCGGTGAACCGGTAAACTCTTACCGCTATTACCTGGACATGCAACAGAAACAACAGCAACAGCAGCAGCAATAAAATCTCTATATAACTATTAAGGTTAAACGCTATTATAATTAAAATAAATAATTATGAGTTACAATGCAAAAAACAACAGGTATGAGCAAATGCAATATCGCCGGTGCGGAAACAGCGGGCTGAAACTCCCGTTAATTTCTCTTGGCTTGTGGCACAATTTTGGAGAAATTGATGATTTTGAAAATTGCCGGAAGATACTGCATACAGCATTCGATAATGGCATTACCCATTTTGACCTGGCTAATAACTACGGGCCACCGCCGGGCGCTGCTGAAATTACCTTTGGAAAAATATTTAAAAAAGATTTTAAACCCTACCGCGATGAAATGATTATTTCATCAAAAGCAGGATATAAAATGTGGGACGGCCCTTATGGTGAATGGGGATCAAAAAAATATTTAGTTGCCAGCCTCAACCAAAGCTTACAAAGAATGGGATTAGATTATGTGGATATATTTTATCATCATCGCCCTGATCCTGAAACTCCGCTGGAAGAAACAATGACTGCGCTTGATCTTATTGTTCGCCAGGGCAAAGCTTTGTATGTTGGCATATCGAACTACAAGCCTGCAGAAGCAGAGAAAGCAATTAAAATGTTGAGGGAGTTGGGAACACCCTGCCTCATACATCAACCAAGATATTCCATGCTCGATCGCTGGGTAGAAGATGGTTTGTTAGATGTGTTAGGAAAAGAGAAAGTAGGCTGCATCACCTTCTCATCATTAGCCCAGGGAATACTCACCAATAAATACTTAAAAGGAATTCCCAAAGATTCAAGAGTGGGCAGGCATCTTGAAAATGGCGCTATCAGCGAATCACAGGTTACCAAAGCCATTGTAGAGAAAGCGAAAAAATTAAATGCGATTGCACTTGAAAGAAATCAATCATTGGCACAAATGGCCATTGCATGGGTTTTAAAAGATGAAAGAATTACCTCCGTAGTTCTTGGAGCAAGCAAACCAAAACAGGTAACGGATGTAACAGGGGCAATAAAAAATATTTCTTTCACTACAGATGAATTAAAGAAGATAGATGATATTCTTGCAGGTTGATAAGTGTGCCCACCTATTATTGAATTGGTACTTCCATAAAAGGTAAAAAGGAAATTATCAATGTATTATCTGCGGTTGCAAACTTGCATTCAATTAAACCGTTCTTTATATTTAAAAATGGAATCAGTTGAACTCGGGCCATTACAACATCGCAACGCGGAATGCATAGGCATATACTTTACGATAAACAACGGGCTGCAATCCATAATTCAAAAAGAGGCAAAGGGCAAATGGAGCCAGACCCACCGGTGTTGGTATGTGGAGTGCACTGAAAGAAATTACCAGCAACTGGCAAAGGCATTACAGGGTAAAGCTGTGTTAGAGACTGCTGAACTTAAAAAATATCTTTTGGAAAGGAAGAAAAACGGTTATGTCGGAAAAGTTCATGTATCCTTACCAGTTATACCCGATGCCAAACAGGAAATAAAAAGAATGCCGGCACAAAAAACAACGGCATTTAAATTAAGCAATGAAAATACTAAAGCGTTGCAAAAATTCAGGCAGACACTTATATTAAAAAGTTATAGCCCTTCTACGATACGCACCTATACAAACGAGTTTATGCAGTTTTTGCAAACGATAAAAGATAGATCGGTAAATGAGTTTAGTGCTTCACGGTTGAAAGATTATTTACAATATTGCCATACAACGTTACATTTAAGTGAGAACACACTTCACAGTCGTATAAACGCGATGAAGTTTTATTATGAGCAGGTATTAAAAAGGGAAAAGTTTTTTTGGGAAATACCAAGGCCAAAGAAACCATTGATACTGCCCAAAGTATTGGGCGAGGATGAATTAAGGAAATTATTTAATGCCATAACTTTTAAAAAACATAAAGCTATTTTATTTACAGCCTATAGCGCCGGTCTGCGTGTAAGCGAAGTAGTAAACCTCCAATTAAAACATATAGACCGGAGCCGAATGCAATTATTTATAGAAAAAAGCAAAGGGAAAAAAGACCGGTATGTAGGCCTGAGTGTAGTATTGCTGGACATACTGGAAAATTATTATAAAGAAGCAAAACCAAAGCCTGTAAAATATTTATTTGAAGGCCAGCAAAAAGGTATTGCTTACCATGCAAGAAGTGCTCAAAAGGTCTTTCAAATGGCAAAAGAAAAAGCTGGGATAAACAAGGAGATTGGATTTCACAGCCTCAGGCATAGTTTTGCAACTCATTTACTTGAAAAAGGAATAGATATTAAATATATAAAAGATCTGCTTGGCCATTTTGATATTCACACAACAGAAAGATACTTACATGTAAAAAGAGAAAAACTGATAAGTATAATAAGCCCCTTAGACGACCTGTGGCAAAAAGAAGGAATAGAGTGGTAATCTGCATTGACGAACCCGACAATACAAAAAAGCGAATGGATAAGTGGTGATACTTACTATCAGAAAAAGCCATATGGTCAATGAAGCATAAGATTAAATTATTAGACACCCAAAGTCAAGAATTGGTAATATTGTCTGAACAAGGTATGGGATATCAAATTGTAGATATTGAACTTAATAATGGACAGCGTTTTGAAAAATTAATAGTTATAGACTCAACTTATTTAATGCTTGAAGAAGAAAATGAAGTAATAGACCCCAAGGACATATTGTCAATTAAGCTGCATAAGTAAAAAAACTACAGCTAACATTGGTATTGCCAATAGTGGGGCTTGGCATTGCAGCAATGAGCAGCGGTAATTCTGTTGTACAGTGGTTCGGGGCTCGACGAATAAAGCCCAGCTTTAGTTCTTAATATTTAACTTTATCAAAAAGCCAAGCAGTGGTTCCGGGCGGACGAATTTGAAATTCCCCACCATCGGCAATACCTATCGTTAGCGGTAATGCTACAGCGACACCCTACAACTTGCCCCAGACAGAAAAACTATTTGCCCTTTACTTTTAACGACTGCCTTAATTCCTTAATGACACGAACCTTATCTTTTTTAATTTTTTTGCCAAGTTCTTTTCGTGGACAGTTAGCATTATACTTTGCACCCCAATCCATAATCTCAATGATAATCGGTAATAAATCAGCGCCTTTTTGGGTAAGGCTATAAACAAACTTTGACTTATTTGCAGGAGAGACTTCCCTGACGACAATATTTTCTGCCTCAAGAATACCTAATCTGTTGACAAGAATGTTTGAAGCAATTTTTTCTTCAGAATTTAAAAATTCGCTGTACGACACTTTGCCCCTCAACATTATATCTCTAATTATTAAAAGCGACCATTTGTCGCCGAAAACATCAAGAGAACAACTTATTGGGCAATCAGACCTTTTTTTATCCATAAATAAAGTTGTTTCGTTTTGCAATATCTTTTTATATTTGCTCTTGCAATTTGCAACAACAAATTTACAAACAAAAATTTAATAAAATGGCTAACCAGGCGACAACAAGACAACTTCTTGAAACTTATTACAAGGGATTTGGTGAAAAGGTAAATTGGGAAAGCGTAATTGCTGACGACTTTCAATACATTGGCGGTGATATGACAAAGACAGAACCCCTTATTGGAAAACAGGCTTACGTTGAGGTTATCAAACGCTTTTCACAGATTTTTACAGCAATGCGAGTGAAAGAGATGATAATTCAGGGCGACAATGCCTGCGTTATCGGGAACTACGATTTAAGATTTCCAAACGGACAGGAGATAAACGGCAACGTAGCTGAACTTTGGTCAGCCAAAAACGGTAAACTACAATCGTTGACAATTTACTTTGACACATTAACGTTTGCCAATAACACAAAAAGGTAAAATGGCTTACGACACACATCTTGCCGACAGAGTAAGAAAATATTGGGTAAGTTTCCTAGACTTGAAATTGAAGAAAAAAAAATGTTTCGTGGACTTGCATTTATAATTAACGGCAACATGTATATCCAAATTGCAAGCTGACGGAACATGTCTTTCAACTTTTGTTTTTCAATTTAGCTATAGTTTCAGCTCAACGTTATTAATTTAGCTAAGTGCAAATCATCAACTTTTAAATATAAATTTGGCATCTGTTGCCAAGCGTGATGAGCTTCGATGCCTTGCACTTAGGCAATACATTTCCGTTGCCTACAAGCCTATATAGACGCATAAAAGCATTTCGTAGACACAATGAATTTTTAAAATATGACAACATCAAAATACACAAAAAAATGAGAAACTTAATTTTCTTTATGCATACCTCGCTTGACGGTTTTGTTGCGGGGCAAAACGGAGAGATGGAATGGATTAAATTAGATGACGAAATGTTTGACTTCGTTGCAACAATGACAGCACAGGCAGACACTGCATTGTATGGTAGAGTGACTTATGAAATGATGCAAAGTTATTGGCCAACGGCAGGGCAACAACCTAACGCTACAAAGCACGACATAGAACATTCAGCCTGGTACAACAAGGTCTCAAAAGTAGTTTTATCAAAAACGATAAGTGAAACTGAGCTTGACAACACCATAGTAATTAGCAACCATCTTTCAGAACACATCAACCAACTGAAAGGACAAGACGGGAAAAATATTTTGATTTTTGGAAGCCCGGGAGCTTCCCAATCCCTTTTAAACGAAGGATTAATTGATGAGTTTTGGCTATTTGTAAATCCAATAATCTTAGGACAAGGCATGCCTTTATTCAAAGGCATCTCAACAACAACTAAACTTAAACTTGAAGCAAACAAAATATTTCCTTGTGGAGTTATTGCACTACATTACAAAAAGGAATAGACAGACCAGAGAAGGGCAGCATTGTTAGGGTGTTCCATATGAAGGCTAGTCCAAAATATATGCCTTCTTGCCCACAAAAATATTCTTTATAAACGATAATGTTGCAAACGGTACACTAAGGAAGCAATGAGTACTATCCGTAAGCCATTGCAGAGATTAATTTCGGTTTAATAGTTTTTGTTTTATAATATTTCTCCGGCCATTTCAAAACCAACTTTTTCCTTTTTAAATTTCTTCGTAACAAAATACATAACACATACTACTGCTATAAAAATTATTACTGAAAGTATTTCCCATTTACTTAAACTTGTAAGCAACCATATAATTGATGCAATGCCAATAAAAGGAGTAATCAATCCGCCGGGCGCTTTAAATGTTTTTTCAGCAGTATTCTGTTTCTTACTTCTTAACTTAATTGTAGCTAAGATAATAGCAAGGTAAATGAGCAATATGGCGGCGCTTGCCAGTATTGCCAATTGTTTAAAACCGCCTGAAACAGAAAAAATAAAAATTAATAAGCCGTAAGTAGCTACTGCCAGGTGTGGTGTTGCAAACCGGGGATGAACTTTGCCAAGAAACCTTGGAAACAACCCATCATTAGCGCCCGCAAATAATGAACGTGGCGTGGCCATTATATCAGCGCTTACGGTTCCAAAACAGGAGATGGCAGCGGTGATTAAGAGGATAGTTGCCCCGATGGGTCCAACAATTTTTTCAGCAACAGCCGCAAGTGGTGCATTTTTAAATGTCGCCATGTCTGCACCAAGTACACCTTGTGTTACGGTTTGCAATAACATATATACAATAAGCACCGTGATACCTCCCAGGAAAATACCCATAGGAACGGTACGTTTTGGATTTTTAAATTCGCCGCTCACACCAAGAGAGGTTTCAAAACCGGCAAAGGCGAAAAATAAAATGAGGGCTGTGTCGCCAAATGTTTTTAGAGAAGGAATATGCTCCCAATGAAGATTAGTTGCTTTTACTTTGCTAAAGCCAAAGATGATAATACAGAGTAAGGGAAACAATTTTATTATGGTGATCACTTTTATAAAACCGATTCCTTGTTTTGCGCCACGTACATTTACCAGGATCATACAACCAATTAATACAAAAAAGAAAACAGCACGTATCAGCGGATTTGCAAACGCAGGAAATATTACTGCCAGCGAATCTGCAACAATATTAATTAATGCTGCGCTGCTTAAAATACTCCATCCAAAAAAGTATAACCAGTTAATAATATAACCGGGAAAAGCGCCGAATGCGGCTTCTACATAGGCATACGAGCCTCCGCTGGTTGTAATGTCGGCTTCCTATTTCGGCATAACACAACATAATAGCAGCCAGCATAATGCTGCAAAAAATATAGCCGATTACACCAAAGGCTCCCATTGCAATACTAACAATTGCAGGCAAGGCAAAGATACCTGCGCCAATTACATTGTTAACAATGGCCAGGGCAAGTCCGGGCACACCAATTACACGTTTTAAGCCTTCATCTGTTTTAGTAGTAGCCAATTTTTTATTAGTTTGGTTGGTGAGATGTTATATTATTATTTTGATAATTACTTTACTTCATTAGCTTTTAAAACTCTTAAAAAATTTCCTCCTAAAATTTTATCAATATCTTTTTTACTATATCCTTTTTCAACCAATGCTTTTGTAATTAACGGGTAAGCAGTTACATCATCCAATTGCTGGGGTGTAAGATTAATGCCATCAAAGTCTGAGCCCAACCCAACATAATCAACCCCTACTAACTTGATAATATATTCAATATGATCGATAAGCATAGACAGTGGTGGCCGCATTGCTGTTTGCTTCTGCTGCATATTTGTGATAGAGGTAATCCATCGCATAAAAATCGACCATTCCACTTTTTAAAAGGGAATCATTTTCTGCTGCATGTTCTTTTAGAAAAGCAATTTCTTTTTTTCCAAAACTGCTGTCAATAAAGCCGGGATTAAAATTAACCTGGATAACACCGCCGTTTTTGGCGATCGCTTTTATCTGGTCATCTTTTAAATTGCGTCTATGCGGCACAAGACTATACACAGAACTGTGAGATGCAATAATGGGCTTTGTGGTAGTACTGATAACATCCCAAAAAGTCTGATCGCCTGCATGACTAACGTCAACGATTATCCCAAGTTGATTCATGCGCTGTACTACTTGCTTTCCAAAATCTGTTAGTCCTTTCTTCCTGGCAGAGTCTTTCAAGTCCCTCCTTTGGAGGGATTTAGGGAGGCCGTTTCATCTGCAGCGCTCGTAGCCCATGACGGTGATATGTTATGCGTCAGGGTTAGATATCTTGCACCACGCTTATAGAGTGAATCTAATTTGTTCAGATCATCTTCTATCATGTGGCCGCCTTCCACGCCAAACATAGCCGCAATCTTATGTTGCTTTACTGCTTTTATCAGTTCGGTATAGTTGGCAACTTTTACAATTTTATCAGGGTTGCGTGCCACCACAGCATCGAGGGTATCCATTTCCCGGTTGGCATAGGCGAAGGGATTTTTTGTATCACCCTCACAAAACACAGAAAAAATTTGTACATCAAACCCACCTTTTTTCCACCGGGCTAAATCACTATGTGTTTTGCCGGTGAGGTCCTGGTCGAATACCACTCCTTCGTCCGCAGCCTTCATTAAGATATCGTTATGTGTATCTACAACAATGGCTTTGGTATGAATTTTTTTATAAGATTGTGCATGTATTTGTTGTGATAAAATAATGCAAAGGATGAAGGATGTTATTTTCATTTATCTGTTTTGGTTTTAATCATTAAATATTTTCATTTCCTTTTTACAAATAACTCAACCACCGTTTTTCTTTATGCGTTTGTTTATACTCTATCAAATTGTTTGCAGATCGGATAAAGCACTGCGATCAGTCCGATCCATACAAGATAAACAACCCAAAGTGAGAAACCATAGCCTTTCATTGATGGAACAAAGCCTATCCAATTGGGCAAAATAAATATCCTCCAGCCAAAGCCTGAAAGTTGTGCAAATAACATTGCCACAATATGAATAAGATAAAGATGCAGGATATAATAATAGAATGGAACCCTGCCGAAGGTGCAAAAGAAGTTAACTACCTTACCTTTTAGATTTTCGCTATTTGCAAGAAATATTAAGCTGGCGCCCAATGTCATTAATAAATATAAAAGCGAGGGTGGATATTTGGCCGGATTTAAAAAAGAAATAAGCTCTTTTGAAAATGTATCATAGTGTATCCATGGAGTTGGATTACCATACAAATTTGTAAATCTTAAAATGATAAACAGCGCTATGGAAGAAAACCCTATGATGTTAAATATTTTCCTTCGTTTTTTAGCATCGAATGATTGGTTGTAAAAAGTTCCGAAGCAATACCCCAGCGACATCACAGCTATCCATGGAATTAAAGGGTAACCAACAAGGAGATGCGGATTGCCAGATGGATTAAACATGGTTTGCTCGTGAAGTAGAGACCAAAAAACACTACCTGAAAAATGGGTAGTATCAAACAGGTTATGGCCAAAAATCAACAGGCAGCTAAATAACAAAATATATTTTAACGGAAGATGAATGAGTGCCGCCAGAACAATCATACTTGCACCAAGCGCCCATATAACCACCAATCCAAAAGTTCTGAATTGAATATCGAAATACCATGCAAAGCCTACAATAAACAGCTCAACAAAAATTAACCAAAAGCCACGCTTGATTAAAAAAACCGACAGCTCATTTTTTGTTTTTCTTCTCCCCACAAAAAAAGCTGAAAGCCCCGCCAGGAAACTAAATGCAGGCGCACAAAAATGGGTGATCCACCTTGTAAAGAAAATGGGCAACGTTGTATGCAGTGGGTCTGCAGGATCAAAATAGTTTGCCGAAAAATGAAAATAATCTCTGACATGATCCAGCGCCATGATTACCATCACCAATCCCTTTAAAAGATCAACTGATTCAATCCTGTTTTTTGTTAATGAAGTCATTATTTGTTTATTGATTTGAAAAAGGCTTTGTTATTGCTTTGTTTATTTGCCGGAATTCCATTCGTTATTTTTCCTTTCCACATCAGGTAATACATTTTCCGGATCAAGTATTACTTTATCAATTTTATTTTTTGAAGGATATTTAAAAGTCCATGTACTTCCCCGTTGCCATATTTCAACAGGTAGTTGCATCGTGTCTGCTTCACCGTTAGTTTGAATGATTTTTACAATAACGGGCAAAATCATTTTGCCTTTATTTTCAATTGTGATTAATGCACCTTTAGCCGGATCATTGTCAACATAGGTTACATTGTTTACCGCCTGGTCAAGTTTCCATGTTGTAAAAAACCATTCTTTCCAAAACCAGTTGAGGTCTTCACCGGCTGCACTGTTGATACAATGAAAAAAATCGTAAGGAGTAGGATGTTTAAATGCCCACGCCTCAGTATATTTTCTGAACGCATAATCAAACCGTTCTTTGCCAACGACAACTGTACGAAGTAAGTTGAGACCATAAGCCGTTTTGCCGTAGAATTGATAATGTTGCTGCTCGTCCATCGCATCAGATACCGTCATCAGCGGATCTTTGTATTGCATGAACTGATCATAATCACGGGAAGCAAAGAATGCCTTATCAAAATATGCCTGGATCATTTACATATTCTCCTTTATTAAAAAGATCGGTTGCTATATAATTTATATAAGTGTTGAAGCCTTCATCCTGCCACATATATTTTCTTTCATTGTTGCCCACAATCATCGGATACCAGTTATGGCCAATTTCATGAGCTATCAAAAACCACAGGCGTGCTTTGGTTTCTTTATAGTTATTAAAAATTATTCCGGGATATTCCATTCCACCCGTTATACCGGCATTGCTAACGGCATTGTTCCAGGGATATTCGAAAAAGTTTTTTGAATAAATTTCTATACTTGCTTTTAAATATTCTGTTGATCTTGTCCATGCTGTATCGCCCATGCTTTCAACAGGATAACATGACATCGCCAGTGCTTTGCGACCTGATGGTAAATTTATTCTTGCAGCATCCCATATCATTGCCTTGCCTGCAGCCCAGCCAACATCTCTTGTATTTTTCATTGTAAAATGCCAGGTAAGATTTCCTTTTGAAGTTGGTCGCATAGAAGCGGCTTCATCGCTTCATCAGCACCAATGATGGTAACCGTTTTGTCGCTGCTTGCTGCTTGTGTTAATCTTTTTATTTCTGCTTGCTGTTAATACGTCTGTTGGATTTTGCAAATCGCCTGAACCATAAACGATCATTTCTGCGGGAGCTGTAATGTAATAATCATAATTGCCATAATCGCAATAAAATTCACCAAGGCCCATATAGGGCAAGGTGTTCCAGCCTTCCACATCATCATACACGCACATGCGCGGATACCATTGCCCTATTTGATATACAACGCCATTTTTCGTGTACTGTCTTCCAAAGCGGCCTGCGCCATCAAGGGGTATTATAAAACTGAAATTCATTTTTATAGTTACTTTATCTCCCTTTGGCAACATCGGCGCTTGTAAACGAAGCTGCATTCTTGTGTCCGTTATGATGGGTTGTACAGTATACGTTTTGCCGCCTTGCGTTATAGTTACATCGGTTATTTGATAACCACCGTTAGTTTTTCCCAGTACACTAAAATAATCGCCAGGATAACGTGTAGCCGCAACCGATCTCGAGGAAGGCTTAAAAATATTCTGATCTAATTGAAGCCATAAATAATCTAACTGATCAGGGCTGTTGTTGGTGTAAGTAATCGTTACATCACCTGTTACAGAAGTGTCCTTTTCACTCAACGTAGCATGTATGACATAACTGGCGCTGTTTTGCCAATATAAGGGCCCGGGTATTCCCTTTGCCGAACGGAATTCATTGCCGGCTGGTGGATTAAAATTTTCTGTAAAAAAATCATGCGGATTATTAGCTATGGAGTCGCTTACATTTTGAGCATATAAAAAGCAAATGCACAAAAATTGAATGCAGAGTAATGATATTTTTTTCATTGCGGAGTTAATTTGAAGAAGGTTTATTATAATTTAAATATTCTAAAAGTTAATTTAACAGGTCATTTCTTTAATGAGCCATCGGAGAAAAAAGTATCCTTGAAAATTTTCCATTCATCATTTTCCTTTTTCCATACCAACAGATATTTACCACGCGATACCACCTTACCGTTAGTATGCGCAAAATAACCGGTACCTTCTTCTACCAAAATGTCGGCATCGCCCCATAAACCGACGGTTTTAAAAGCCGATACTGTAATACTATCATGAATCATTGCCACAAATTCTTTTACAATATCAGCCCTGCCGAAAATGGATGGACTGCCATGTTGCATCAATTCTGCGTCCGTACAATACAAATTGCCAAGGGCTGCGGTGTCACCATTTTTTAATGCATTTTCATAAGCACGCAGTTGCATGGCAATTTCTTTTTCAGCATCGGCGGGGTTAAATGATTTTGATGACTGCGCCTGCGCACGATTGCTAATCATAAACGAGAACACCAGGATGATGACAGACAATGGAACTCTTTTGAAATGCTCTTGTAAAAGGGCAATTAGTTTTTTCATTTTGATAAATTTTAGAACAAGAAATATATTATACTTCAGGTACCGTTATTTTATCCATCCGTTTTGTGCTGAAGGTTTTAAATAAATAAATTATTGACAGGGCGCTTATAAATATCACAATACCTATTATCTCTTTCAACTGTAACTGAACAATGAAAAGACTAAGCGCCACCAACGCGGCGATCGGAACAGCAAGGCCTCCGGGAATTTTAAATGTTCCTGTTTTATCAACATTCTTTTTGAATCTGAATTTTATAGTTGCCAGCACAACGCCTGCATATAATAGAAGTAAAGACGCAGATACGATAACCGCTAATTGCCTGAACCCTCCTGATACAGCCACTAAAAAAGCAATTGCTGAAAAGGTAATGATTGCATTAGCAGGAGTTGCAAACCGTGGATGAATTTTTGCAAGATACCGGGGCAGTAAATTGTCCACAGCGCCTGCAAGCATTACCCTCGGGAACGCCAACGGCAGAGAGTTTAGTATTCCGAAAATGGCTATCAATGAGGCTGCAATAACGATAGTGTGACCAACGGGTCCTATAAGTTTATTTGCTACGACAGCTAGTGGCGCTTCTTTATAATTCTCGAGTCCGGTACCTAATACTCCCTGGGCGGCTAACTGAATAGAACAAAAGATAACAGATAGTTGCCAGCATGCCATAGAGGATTCCGAGAGGTGCCGTACGGCTGGGATTTTTCATTTCACCGCCTATATTCAATGCGGTCTCGCCGCCGGCAAATGCAAAAAATAATATCAGCGAAACTTCACCTAAATTTTGAAATGATGGTAGATGATCCATGCGAAGGTTCGATAATTTCGATCCCCAGAAGCCCAGTATAACCAATAGAAAAAGTGGTGCCATTTTTATGAGGGTAACGAGTTTTATGAGCTTCATTCCCTGTTTTACACCACGGATATTTATATATGCAGAAAAGCCGATGAGCACCAGAAAAAGCAATGCCCTGTAAAAAGGAATTTTGAAAATAGGAAACGCTACCGATAAGATATCCGCAAAACCATTCACCAAAGCAGCGGTTACAAATACGCCTACACCAACCCAGAACAGCGTATTGGAGATGAAACCGGCGTAAGGTCCGAAAGCCTTTTCGATATATGCGTATGAGCCACCTGAACACGTTACCTGGCTACTGATTTCTGCATAACATAGCATTACCAGCAAAAACAGAAATCCGCAAGTGATGTAGGCAACTATGCTCGCATTACCCAGCACGCCTGCAACGATTGCCGGCAATAAAAATATTCCACTTCCAATGGTGTTATTTACAACATTTATGAAAATGCCCCAAACGCCAATCTCTCTTTTTAATCCTTCACTTTGAATGGCTTTTGCATTTCCCGAAATAATTTCTCCAAGATTATTTTCAATCAGCTCTTGTGTCGGCATAGTTATTTTAAGTATTTTTTCTTTAAAAATTCGCCAGTTAAATGTATTATGATATTAAATGCATAAAAAAACAATTCACCTAACGCTGATGGTTAATCGCTATTTCCAATTAAAACAGTAATTGGGCCGCCTGTTGAAATACGGTTGGCATCTGCTCCGATTTCCTGCATTTCCGGCGACGCCATTGTTGCCTGCAATGCTTCCTGCGATTCGAAGGGCAATGTAAACATCTGATAAAATGGAGGCGCCCCTTCCGGGCCTGATAAAAATTTAGTTACTGTGTAAGGTTTTTCCGTCGCGGGTATTCCCGTTTTCTCATGTAGTAATACAATATGTTTTGCATAATCGGTCTCAAACTGCTGCACGTCTGCAGGCTGCGGGTAAAGTACCATTAATTGGAGCATTTTTTTATTTTTTAGGTGAAAAATTAAATTTCGGTTGCCATGACTGAGTTTCTAATGATCCTCATTTAATTCGACTAAGGTATTTTCAACCGGCGCCAGGTCGGTAACGATTTCATCATCATACGCTCCCTGCAAGGCATACCTCCCAAACATTAATAAACCAATAGAAGCCACCGGCGTAATGATCAGCATCATAATTAAACCAAAAATTAAATCATCCTGTTTGCCTGACATGATGTTGGGCAACCCCAATTCAAAAACCCCAAAGAAAGCAGCAATTAATCCGAGCAATATCCACACGATACCCAATCCTCTTTTCAGTTTATTTAGTTTTGAAGAAAACACGGTCATCACCAACGGAAGTTGTTTTTTGTTTTCCTGAAGATATAACAACCCAATAACAAGACATACGCTCATAACCACAATGGGATAAGTTAATCCTGCTAAATAGTAGTTTGGTTTATGGGCATCGCTTGCTTTTTGTATTAAGTAGGTTGCTATAAGAGGCGCCATACCTCCGAAAATACCGAAGCCGATATGATAGGGTAAAGACAGGGAAGAATATCTTATTTTTAAAGGAAACATTTCTACGAGGAAGGCGGCCAATGGCCCATAAGACAATACGGAAATGATTGCCAGTACAGAGACCATTAAAATCAACGTCCATTTATCGGAACCATTGATCATAATAATTTTTGATATCCCGCTCTTTATTATTTTGCCAGCCGATGCTGTTTCTTTCTTTATTTCCCTTAGCACGGTACCATCAGTATAAGAATGTTCGGCAGTGGTAGTGATAAGCGATTCATTGTCCTGCAATATTTGGTCTGTTACAACAATGTGGAGCGCAGTTTTATTTTCTGTTTTATGTTGAAGATTCGTAACCTGGTACATTTGTTGAAAAACCGGGCGAAAACAGACGATCCCCAACAACATGCTCAGGAGTAACAAATATTTTCGGCCAACCTTGTCCGATAGCCAACCAAATAATACACAAAAAGGAAGGCCCATTACTGTTCCTATTACAACAATAGAATTCGACTGGTCGTAATCAACTGACATGGTTCTGATTAAAAAACTTTGTGCATAAAAAATAGAGCCCCAGCTGATAACGCCTACGCCAATCGTTAATCCAAATAACGCTAATAGCACAATTTTAAAATTTGCCTTATTTCCAAATGATTCCGTTAACGGATTGGTGGAAGTTTTACCTTCCGCTTTAGCCCGCGAAAACAGTGGTGACTCCGACATATTTCTCCTGATATAAACCGATATAATCACTAAAAAAACGGATACTAAAAATGGAATGCGCCAGCCCCAACTTTCCCATGCGGCAGTTTGCATAAAACTTTTAACAATCAAAATAACTCCTATTGAAAATATGAACGCTACTGATGAAGATGTTTGAATCCATGAAGTCCAAAAGCCGCGTTTATTTGCCGGCGAATGTTCGGCCACAAATGTAGCGGCGCCACCATATTCACCTCCAATAGCTAATCCTTGTAAGATTCTCAGAATAAGAATAAGAACCGGCGCAACAAAACCAATACTTTCATAATTTGGTATTAAACCGATGGCAAATGTGGAACCACCCATAAGCACCAACGTGACCATAAAGGTGTATTTTCTGCCAATCAGATCGCCTAAGCGTCCAAAGAACAGAGCACCAAACGGTCGCACTACCAGTCCTGCTGCAAAAGTTGCTAATGTAGCAAGGAAGGCAGCGGTGGCATTTTCTCTTGGAAAAAATTGTGTTGAGATAATGGTAGCTAAGGTTCCGAAAATATAAAAGTCATACCATTCAATAAGTGTTCCTACAGAAGAAGCAGCAATGATTGGAACCAGGCTTTTACTTTTCATTTTTTATTACAGCTTTTTATTTTCTATTCAAATACGTGTGTTTCTATTTTCCAAAAAATAAATTGATATCTATAAAGTCAATTGGAGTAGTTCATATCTTCATACCTGAAGATATTTATTTTTTGATCTCCTCTTAAAAAAAAATTTAGTGTATATGCCACCGTTAGTGTAGGCAAAACATCGCCGATAGGTGAAATTTCATCTGGTTTTAATTGACCTTTAGGCCACATCAGCAATGATAATTCTCTTCTAAACGCCCGCTTTGGTTATCCCTTTTAATATTGCAGTTTTCTATTTCGCTTTATGTGCCTCCATATCAATCTCAATAAGCTGGCCTTTCACGGCAAGTCCTTTTACTTCGAGCCAGGTACCTGTAGGAAACTGCTTTTTATAAATTGAGTTACGGTAGCCCAATACTTTTTCAAATTCCTTCATATCGGTTGTATAAATGTTTTCTGCAAATACATCGTCAAAAGTATAACCGTAGTGTTGCAGAATTTTTTCTAAATCACTATAACAATTTTTCATCTGTTGCTCCATGTTTCCCGGAGCCACAATGATTCCCGAATCGTTCATACTTACAGCTCCGGAAATTTTAAGGTCATCACCAATTTTTACGGCGTGGGTATATCCATAATCATGTTCGAGTTTTGGCCGCAGGTTAAAGTACTCAGGTGTGTCTGTTGCCGCAGGTTTCATTTCAATGCCCGTGGTGGCTTTGGTTGTATCGGCACTGTTGCAGGCAATGAATAATAATGAAGCTGCGAATACGCCTGCCGTTAGTGAACATAATTTCCCCATTTTTTTGTTTTATGGTTACTGATTGGGTGGGTTGGGATTGCAAACAGTTGTAAATGCAATCTATTTCTTTATAATTTAAATAGCGCAATTTTTTTTGGCAACCTCGTTCACCGAACCAGGCTTTTTACCGGCTACACCGGGTCATAATAATTTGAAAAACTTCTCTCTTTTATAAGCCGCGGTAGTTAAATATTTATCCGGTTAGAAATTTAAAATTACATTAAGGATTTTTTGTTTCGATAAAAAAAATTTACTTAAAACAAAAGACACCCGTAAAGATGTCTTTTAAATTAATTACTTGCAAGTTTTAAAATTTAATTCGATATTAAGTTTCGTGGCACTTCGTTGGCTGAAATTGCTTTAGGTTTTTTAGGAACTTAATTTTATTTATATGATTATTTCTTTATTCTGTTCTCAAGCTGTTTACCGGGTTTGCCACCGCTGCTTTTATTGCCTGGAAACTAACGGTTGCCAATGCAACAAGTAGTGCAAGTATCGCAGATAAAACAAATACCCACCAATGAATATGGATGCGATAGGCGAAATCCTGTAACCAATGCGACATTGTATACCACGCAACAGGAAAAGCAATAATCGCTGCGATTAAAACTAATTTTAAAAAATCTTTTGATAGCAATGCAACAATGGAACTTATATTGGCGCCCAATACTTTTCTTACACCGATCTCTTTAAACCTTTGCGTAATGGCAAATGCTGACAAACCAAATAATCCAAGGCAGGCAATAAAAATTGCTATACACGCAAATACAGTAAAGATGGTTCCCTGCCGTTGCTCCGATTCATATAGCTTTGTAAAATTCTCATCAAGAAAAGTATATTGATAAGGTATTTCAGGAAGATATTTCTTCCAGGTATTTTCCACAGCAGCTAAGGCACCTGAAATATTATTTCCGGTCAATTTTATTGAAAGCTCGTGGAAATATGAGTCAGTTGGCGACACTGGAGGATTTAATAAAACTATTGGAACAATTTTTTGCCGTAACGATTCAAAATGAAAATCCTCAATAACACCTACAACCTTTCCCTTTGTGCCAGCATAGGCAAAGTCTTTGCCAACAGCATCCTGTGGCGATTTCCATCCGATAGCTTTAATCGCCGATTCATTTAAAATAAAATTAGAAGTATCCATACTATAAGCCCGTGAAAAATTTCTGCCTGCAACTACATGTATTCCATAGGTGGGTATAAAATCATAATCGGCCGATACCATTTTTATGTCAGTAGTAACAGGTTTCATTGAATCACCCAGAAAAACAGAAGCCCCCTGGGAGTCTAACAGCCTGCCGGTAGGAATACGCGATGAACGGGCAACATTTTGAATGCCGGAGTTCCGCAACAAATCATTTCTGAATGCTTCATATTGCTGGTTAACCGAATTATAATAAGGAAGTGTTATGATATGTTCTTTATCATAACCCAAAGAAGTTTCTTGCATATACCTCAACTGTTGAAAAACAATAACTGTAGTGATAATAAGAACTATAGAAATAGTAAACTGCGCAACTACTAATACTTTTCGAAATGAAATACCGCCTCCTCCAACTTTCACCAATCCCTTCAACGTCTTTACAGGCTGAAAAGAAGACATAAATAATGCGGGATATATACCTGATAAAATGCCAACAGCAAATGGGGTAATAAAGAGAGGAAGCAGCACCTGCCATTTTATTAATATACTAACAGAAAGTGCCTGCCCTGAAATCTTATTGAGCCACGGCAGCGTAAAATATAAAAGAACAAAAGCAATTAAAATGGCGGTCCATGATATTAACACAGATTCGCTGAGAAATTGAAATATTAATTCTTTTTTTCTTGCGCCAATCACTTTCCGTATACCTATTTCTTTGGCTCTTAATGCAGAACGTGCTGTGGACAAATTCATGTAATTAATGCATGCAATTAATAATATAAAGAATGCAATGATTGAAAAAATATACACCCGCTTAATATCTCCATTAGGCTCCGCTTCATAATCTGTATGAGAATACAAGTGAATATCAGTAAGTCTTTGCAAATCAAGCGACGTAAATTTTGACGCCTGCTTTCCGCCATATTGCATGCTCATGTGCTTATCAAGAAATGCAGGGAACTTTGCAATCAATTTTTTAGGATTGTAGTGATCAGGCAGCACAAGAAAAGTAAAGAACGAATTATTACCCCATTCGGTTCTAAGGTTTTCGGCACCATACACAGCTGAATCTTTTAACGTATTAAAAGAAATCAACACACCGGGATGCATGTGAGAATTTACCGGAAATCCTTTATAGATGCCCGTTACCTTTACGTCAAACTGGTTATTGGATCTTAAAACTTTATTCATCGGATCCTCATTGCCAAAATATTTTTTGGCCACATCTTCGCTCATCATAATGCTAAAAGGATCTTTCAACGCAGTTTTAGGATCACCTTTTAAAACTTGTAAAGTAAATACATCAAATAAATTTTCATCAGCAAAATATACGTCGGGTTCATTAATGAGTTTGTCTTTATACTTTAGCGGAGTAGTACCCGTATTTAACAACCTCGTCATTTTTTTTATCTCGGGAAACTCGCTTGGAAAATAATAACCAAAAGGAGCAGAAACCGTGCTGAGATTAAGCGACACTACACCATCCTGATTATTAAAGCTCCTGGTAACCCGATAAGTATTTTCAGCATTTTTATTGTACTTATCATAACTTAATTCATTAATGATGTATGTTGTAATAAGCAAACAGCAGGTAAGCCCAACCGTTAGTCCGAATAAATTAATAAACGAGATGAATTTATACTTCATCAGGTTACGCCATGCGATTTTGAAATAATTTTTTATCATAAATAACTGATTGAAAAAAATGACAGTAAACACTTTTCAATCAACATACCAATGATGCAGATTATTGATAAAGAGCAATTTATTATAATTGAAAGACAGAGAAGTGTTCGTAAACGGACACTTGTAACCAGGAAACGGACAACTTCACTAACATTAAAGTAATTTTCATTCTTCCATCCTTCTAATCGCTGCAAGCACTGCTCCTATCTGCCCGTAATGATAATAATCATGCTCAACAATTCCATTGATGAGATATATAAATGAATAGTTTCGACCCGGAACTTTTGAATTCCATTGTTCAACCGGAAAATTATTAATGGCTGTTGTAAGTTCTTTATGACGGATCTCAAATTCTTTGATCAAGGTATTCCAATCACTGGGCTCAGGCCAGTCATTAAGAGAGTTATCTTCAATGTCAAAATTTCCATTTCCTGTAAGTTTCTGAACTACAAAATTCCTCCAGGCAATAATATGGGCTATTTGTTGCGCAACGGAATGACTGTGATTGGCTGCTTTTTTAAAAGCGATAGAGGGTTCAAGAGAAAAAATTTTTTTCTTCATATTATCAGTTACCCACGAATTACCATCGTAAAAATCATTCAACTGTTTTAAAATTCTTTCTGTTAAAGCTTTTATTTCAACATTATTTTCCATTAATTAAAGTTTTTTTTTGTTTTAATAAAAGTACAAAGTTGTAATAAAACACAGTTCAGTATTCAATCGGCTACAAAATGACTAAAATAACTAAACATTCTTTTTTTCTCCTGAATTGTTGAAAATAGAATGTAAATTTATTCTCTAATCCTTCCTCTCTGAATACTTCCCTTTCACTTTTCAATTTTATCTTAACAAAAAAATCAACAAAAATGAAACGATTACGGTTTTTAAAGACCCTGTTGTATGGGCTTAGCTTGTCTTTTTTATTTTCTTCCTGCAATTCCGGAAGTACAAGTTCTGCAGATGAAACTGCTGCTGATACTACACATGCAGATACTTCCGCAACTATGGCGGCACCTACAACTGCGCCGCCTGCACCATCCGTGAGCCCTGCCTATGTATTAATTATTAAGCACAAGGTGGCAAATTATAATAAATGGAAGACATCTTATGATTCTCATGATTCTATTCGTGTTGCAAGCGGATTACATAGTTATGTAGTTGGAAGAGGTATGGATGATCCGAACATGGTGGTTGTAATTTTAAAAATGGATGATGTGAGTAAAGCTAAAGCGCTAACATCATCTCAGGAAATGATGGACCGGATGAAAAAAGCAGGTGTAATTGGAAAATCTGAGATAAGTCTCGTGAAGGTAATTATGAATGATACTACGAAGATTGATCAAAAAGGCAGGCTAATGATGAGCCATAAAGTGAAAGATTTCGATGCATGGAAAAAAGTATTTGACAGCGATAATCAGGCAAGAATGGATGCAGGTTTAGTTGAAAGGGGATTGGGTTATAGTGTGGATGATGATCACATGGTTTCGATTGTATTAGCGGTAAACGACAGGAAGAAGGCCGATGAATTTTCAAAATCAAAAACCCTGAAAGATAAAATGATGGAGGGTGGTGTGGAAGGCTCTCCTAGAATTTTCTATTATAATATTGTGCAGAAATATTAACATCATCCTTCCTTCCAAAAAAAGCTATTGGTTAACGTCGATAGCTTTTTTTTATTGTTCTCCATCATACTCATAACCAAGCAATTATGAACGGATAGAAACGAAAACTCTGCCTATATAACCAATACTTAACTGCATTCCTCCTGGCTCCGGCAAATAGGCCTCAATTTTTTCCAGATCTTAAATATTTTAGCAAACTTATAATTTCTATTTTATTATAAAATGCTTATCTATTTAACTGGTTGTATTTCAATGACACAATTTATTAAATAGTATTCTTACTTTATAATTTTTACCGTTTAAATACGTTAATAGTTAGATTAATTTATCATACACTATGTTATCCAATAGAACAAGTGAAAATTTCAGTAAGACTGGTGATTTTCAAATATTGCTAAATAAATCATCCGAATTATGAAAAAATTCTACTTTCTTAAAATCACTTTATCAATACTTATAATCGGGGTTTCCTCATTTTTTTGCTCGCAGACAAAAGCACAAAACTGCTCTCTTTTAACGGCAACATTTAAGAGTTATGAATCCCGGTGCGCTTCTACCGGTTCAATAAAAGTAACAGCCACGGGTGGATCAGGATCTTATAAATATAAAGCTACCGGGCCGGTAAATACGAATTTTACTTCCACAGATTCTATTACGGGATTGTCTGCAGGTACCTATACAATTGATGTTAACGACATCGTTACCAACTGCAGTTTTAAAGTAAATAATATTGTTGTTTTAGGATCTTACCTTGACCCAAGGTTTACACTATCAGGAACCGATGTTACCTGTGAGGGAGTAGCTAATGGAACTATTTCTCTTAATAATCAACAGGACGGAAGAGGCCCTTTCCTATATACAATAGCCCCACCTTCTCCCATGGGAGTTGGAACATCTAATACAACAGGCTCATTTAATAATCTAATTGCGGGTGATTATAGCATAAGGCTGACAGATAGTTGCGGAGGAATTCAAACAAGAGTAGTAACAATACACGATTACACCTGGTGGATTGATTCTTATAGTTTTACAAAGATATCCTGCCAAATGGCGCAGGGATTTATCAAGGCTGTGGATAGCAAAGGCAACATCAGTAATGTTGGAGGCATTCCTGGTTTTATGTACGGCATAATCAGGCAACCGGGTGATACATTATGGTTTGCTTCTCCTAATATTACCGCTGATATTACAGGACTTAGTTCTTTCCAGGTTGCAGTTAAAGATAATTGCGGCAAAGTTAAAACCGGGAATGCATCTATAGATTCATCACCTTCTCTTGGAAACTCCGTAACTATTAGTAATAAAACCTGCGATAAATTTTCAGCATCAGTAACAGGTATGAAGAATTTTTTTAACCCCTCTTTTTGTCTATATAAGGACAGTGTTTCAATAGCATGTAATACAACAGGTGTTTTTAACAATGTACCCTATGGCTATTATTGTATAATAGCCATAGACGGTTGTACCAATGCTTCATTTACAAGATGCTTCACAGTTACCCCTCCGACACTTAGTATCGGTAACAGTGTTTCAATAAGTAAAAAAACCTGTGTGGATTTTACAGCTTCCATTACCGGACAAGTTGGCCTTACTAATCCAAGCTACTGTTTGTACAATTCGTCAAACACTTTAATAACCTGCAATAGCACCGGTGTATTTAATAATCTTGCCTATGGCAATTATAGTATACAAACAAAAGATGGGTGCAGGGATACAACGATAACAAGGTTCTTCAGTGCAAGCAGGCCAATTCCGAAATTTTATCCTGTAACTACACCCTCATACACTACCTGTAACAATTTTGGAGTTCTTGTAAAAGGTGATAGTCTTACCTCACCAAGCTTTTGCTTATATGATTCGGTTGGTAACCTTATAATCTGTAATACAACGGGTAAATTTGATAGTCTTGCTTTTGGAAATTACTGCGTAAAAGTTTACGATGCATGTTTAGACAGTACTTACACAACTTGTTTCGCAGGTAAAGCAGGAACAATAAATAATGACATCATCCGTTTCAGTGGTAAATACAGGATGTAATCTTTTTACCGCCACTGTGAAACAGCAATCAACTTAAAAATGCATTTTATTCACTGTATAACAGTGCAAATGCACTTGTAGGAAGTAACAATACCGGAATTTTTCTGAACCTGGTACCTGATTTATATCATGTAAGTTGCAAAAATCCCTGCCCGGATACAACTATAACAGTATTTTTCAATATTTTACCGCTTATTCCTTCGGTTAATGCAAACGTACAATTAGATAATTATACATGTGCAACATTTCGGGCAACAATAACCAACCCGGTAAATTTAACTACGCCTCAATATTGCGTATATGATACCAGTGATGTATTGCTAACTTGTAATACAACCGGTGTATTCCCTAATTTAAACTACGGTTCCTATACCATCAAAATTATAAACAGTTGCTATGATACCACTATGATCAGAAATTTTACGGCAACTTATACGCCTATCACCCTTGCAGTAGCAGCAAATAAATCCTGTGTGTATGGCTTTTCTAAATTTGATGTAACAATAAGCAATGCACTATTGCCTATTAATGTAAAGGTTTATAATGCGGTTGGAAATTTACTCTATAATAATTATTATAATACTTCTGTTATAAACATTGATAGCATGCCAGGGATAATTACGGGACAAACCTATAAGTTTATTGCAACAGATAGTTGTGGAAGAAAAGATTCCGTTAATGTGAATCCTACCAATAGTTCATTCACTCATTCTGCTACCTCATTTCTTAAATGCCCGGGAAGTATATGGCCGAATGGCTCAGGTAAAATCGTAGCAGATGTTTCAACTAATATGGGTTCTCTTACAGTAGCGATTACAAAAAAAGACAATGTATTATTATCTCCCCAAATAATTCCGAGTTCTGTTGCAGGATCACTTTACACTTTTGATGATCTTGGCCCGGCAACTTATATATTAAGTTATAAAGCAAATGATGCCTGTAACAGATATATTTATGATACTGTAGTCGTGAATCCATACATATTTCCCAATTTACAAAAATCGACTGCTTACCAATGTGATGTAGATGGTTTTACTGTAGGAGCGGTTGCTACTAATGGAGTAGGGCCGTTTAGTTATTCAATTATCGGGAGTTCACCCGACACACCTTCAATTATAGCCGGGCCGCAGATCAACCCTCTCTTTAACATTAACAACGGAACCAGTTATAGTTTGATAAGGTTGCGGGCATTGGATGCCTGCGGCAATGCAACACTTGGGGACGCAAGCATTTTACCATTGGCAAATAATAAAATTGTGAGCACCGAAAATTGCTTTCTTCAGCCTACTACATTAACCGTTGACCCATTCGATAATGCAACTTATGAGTGGTACAAAAAGGATAGCACCAACAGTACGGATAGTGTACTTATTTCAACCGGGTCTTATTCAACATCTATACCCACTGTGCTACCGGCAGATACCGGTGTTTACATTTGTCATGTATCAATCGGGGCATGTGTAAATCGTACCTATTTGTATCATTTAGATGGAAGTTGCTACAGTGTGCTGCCGGCTGCTTCCTTAGATTTTTCAGGAAATCTTGTGAATGATGAGATATTATTGAGATGGAAGGCAATTGAGCAAAAAAATAATCTCAAAGAATATGTTGTTGAACGCAAAAGCAGCGACAATACATTTGGTGACATTGGCAGAGTAACTCCATCAAACCTGGAAAACTATTACTTTACAGATACAAGACCCGAGATCGGAAATAATTTTTACAGGCTAAGATTAATTAAGAAGGATAATACTTTTATCTATAGTAATATAATAACCATTAATAAAGCGAATGGATTAAATGGCATACTTGTCTTTCCTAATCCAGTAACAGATTTCTTTACCATTGATTTTGGTAATCTTTTCAACCACTTGTATAAAATTAAACTTATGAATTTGAATAACCAGGTAGTAAGTGAACAAACATTTAGTGGCAGTACAGGCAAAAAATTAGAAATACACAGAAACAAAGCTATGAGCAATGGTATATATATACTGAGAATATTTGATTCCAATACTAACCAGGAGTTTGTTCAAAAAATTATCTTAAGGTAGAAGTACTGATATTGTTTTGGTATAAGCGAAATGTCCCTCATTCTTTACCAACCCCTGCAAAACATGTCAGGGGTTTTTTATGTCTAATACATTTTTCTTAAGAAAATTTCAAAGATTATAAACAAGCTATTGCCTGATTGTTTCATGATTGCATTCACCCACCTACTTTTCCGGCTTCTTCCTGGCTGGCATATTCCTCTTCAGGTTCCGGCAATACCCTCACAATTGAATTTTGCAATGAAATAACCGAGGAAGAAGAGTATAACCCAATTCCATTACCCGAATACACATAATCCATTAAGGTAAGTTTCACCACACCGTCGATGGACAATTCAATATAACGTCCATAACGTATAAGCCTGAAATGAAAAGTATTTTTTCCATCTATATTAAAAACCCCGGACTGAATATCATTGAAAATAAAATTCTGACGGTTATTCAACGGATTAAACCCCAATGCCCTTATCTGCAGCAAGCCATTGGACATATCAAATGAAATAAAGTAACCATTTCCTTCTTCATTAATATCGCTAACAAGGCCAAGTTTACCCATACCCTCCACCGTTAGTGACCTTTCCCATATAAAACTTGCCGAAGGTTTTTGAAAACAAACTATTTCATAGCCACTTCTGGATCCACAGGTCTATTTATAGGGTTCGATGGTTGAAGTAGCGGTAGGGTTCGAAAGCAAGTGTTCCATGTCTCCTATTTCGCTTTGCTGAATTGTTTTTTTCACCATTAGTTCCCAACGATAATAGCTTTTCAGCAGCAACCTGCCTTTATCATCTGAATCCAGTTGTTTAGGTGGCGGCATGTGGTGCACGGCCACTATGCCGATGGCAACTACCTGGCAGGGCAAATCAGTGAAGTATTTGGAATTCCTTTTATTGCAACCGGGCATTCACTGGGCCGAAACAAAAAAAACATTTTATTACAGGAAGGCATACCCGAAAAATAAATACATTAAAAATTCAGCATGGAACGCAGGAACGCAGAGGAAGAAAACTTACTTCTGAATGCGAATATTATTGTTGTAAGCACACAGCATGAACTGGAAGAATTAAAGAAAAACAAGTTTATCTATTTTGCAAAACATTCTCTTGCAAAGGGCGTGTTGGAAGGAATCGAACATCATATCAAGTCTTTGGATTTCGAGGCTGCTTATTGAATTCTTCGAATTAGCGAACGAGCTTTTATATGATTAAATAATTCTGAGTTACCTGGATTTCGCGAAGATTGAATATACTATTATAATCTGCTGTTTGATAAAATCAAAATGTAAAAAAAACTTAGAACTTTTTAAGGAATTACGATTTATCCTTTAACCGATCTTCTGCTTTTTTTTTGTTTTTTTTGGAGACCCCGCGGAACAATCTTAATTTCCACTTTAGCGAACCAGAGTACGACAGAAAAAATGAGTGATACGAGTCCAACGATAAATATTGCAATTTCCAATGAATTAAATTTCATGGTATTTCCTTTAGGATTAGAGGTTTATTGATTTTCTTAGGGTTTGAATCAATTTTTTTAACCCTGGTTCTAATCAACTTTCAACTTTTTCAGGATTTTGATTTCAAAATCTTATAGTTATTTGCGTTTACAAAGATGTAAAACAATACACCTTAATTTCGCTATTTTCGGTGAGTGAGCGCTATTTTTCGACGATTAATAAATGTTTACAGTCGATACATTTCGACCGGGTTATATGCTGCTTCATACCTCAATTCCATGTAAAAAACCCGGCCTAAGCCGGGAATTTATTCTTTGGGGTAAATTGAAGTTTTGCATACACTCTACGATGACGAGCTTTCCAAATTATCTATAAGGCAAGCTGCTTTTCTGTCATCACTTTTCTTAAATTATTGAGGCCATAACGCATGCGTCCGAGGGCCGTATTAATGCTACAGTTCGTTAACTTCGCAATCTCTTTAAAACTAAGATCTGCGTAATGTCTCATCACAATAACTTCCCTTTGATCTTCAGGCAGCATTTCCAATAATTTCTGTACTCTTTCATGTCTTTGAAGCTCAATTATTTTTTCGTCTGCCCATGGTTCATTAAAATTAATTACTTCAAAAATATTGCGGTCATCACTTGTTTTAATAGTTGGGCGACGTTTAATTTTTCTGAAATGGTCAAGGCATAAATTATGGGCTATGCGCATTACCCATGCCGAAAGCTTCCCTTCATCATTATAACGGCCTGCGTTAATATTCTCAATTACTTTGATAAAAGAATCCTGAAAAATATCTTCAGCGAGATATTTGTCTTTTACCAGCAAATAAATTGATGTGTAAACTTTGTCTTTGTAACGATTTACAAGACAGGCCATGGCTTCAACATCCCCGCCAAGGTAAAGGTCAATCAATTGTTGATCAGTTAAAGTAGATACAGATTTCATAGTTTCATAATTTTTGTTTAGGATAATGTGTTCTGTTTTTTAGCTTTTAAAGGATTTTTGTTTTCTTAATTTTGTGGCTTTACAAATGTAGTTGCTATAGATGCCAGGTAATTTTGTAAATTGAATTCTCTGAGTGTCGCTTGTGTAGAAGTTGTGGCTTCAGTTATCTTTGGTTTTGAATTTTTATCGCTCTAACAAAGACAAAGATGAAAAAGACGCAGGCATTATTTTATTCTTTTCGCTAAAAGAACGCATTTTTTCGACGATTGGTAGACTTTTGTCGGGCACACTAATCGATTAGTATGTTGCTCACCGGAAAATTATAAAGGTATTTGCGTTTTGGATTCCCCTTATACCTTTCATTCAGTCCGTAACGATTTTACAGGATTAGCAGTCGCCGCTCTAATAGTTTGAAAGCTTAACGTAAGTAATGCTATAAGAATCATTACAGCAACTCCAAGTACAAATATCCACCAACTTATATTAGTGCGATATGCAAAATTATCGAGCCACTTATTCATACCCAGCCACGCAAGAGGTGTTGCAATTACAAATGCAATTATAATGAGCAGAATGAAGTCTTTTGAAATCATTGTAACAATTTGCGGAACAGAAGCACCTAATACTTTTCTTACACCAATTTCTTTGGTCCGTTGCGTAGTTGTATAAATTACCAGGCCAAGCAATCCGAGACAACTTATGAAAACAGCAAGGCCGGTTGCCCACATCAGCAGGCTTGCAATATGCTGCTCATTATCATAATATTTTGCGATGTCTTCATCAAAAAATTTACAATCAAAATCATCGCCAGGAAAAATTCCCTTCCATGCTTTTTCAATTTGTGAGATGGTAGATTTCCATGCAGTGCCTTCTGGATTTTGAGGCTTCAGTAAAATATTGATCGTTCGCGAACTATTATTTCCATTCGAAATTATAAGAGGTTTCATTGGTTCATGAAGAGACCTTGGATTAAAATCTGCCACTACCCCTATTATTGGAATTTTATCTAAATATTTACCCATAGCTTTTTCAGGTTGTTGAAATCCCAGGATGTTCGCATAAGTTTTATTAATGATATACTGATTAGTTGTATCACTATTCGTAACGTCTTTGCCGGCAAGCAATTTGAGTTGGTACAGCCTGATATAATTACTATCCGCTGTTTTCATTTGCACATCTGTCTGTATTTCTTTTTTCCCATCTTTATATTTCATTGTATTGCTCCATGTACTGTTTGATGAAGGAGGATTATTGCTTAAACTTATCATTGCAATACCGGGAATAGCATTAAGCTTATCCATAAAAACATATTTGTGCGATTGTACAGTATCATAATAATTTGTACTAAGATGTATGATAGCATCTTTTTTAAAACCCATGTCTTTATTTAATGAATAAGTAATTTGCTTACTTACAAGAATGGTTGCCATAATAAAAACCTGGGCAATTACAAACTGTGAAATAGTTAATGATTTACGCAGCCATGCATGGCGTGTTTTACCGGTGTTTGTATATGCCTGGTTCTTTAAAACCAATACAGGCTTATACGCTGAAAGAATCATTGCAGGATAAAAACCTGATAAAACTGTAACAACAATTATTAATATGAATAAAAAAAGTATAATGCCGGGATGTGCCATTAAACTGAAATGCAGTCCTTCAGGAATAAAACCGGAAAATGCTTTTAAAATTAATGGCGTTAAAACAACAGATATAACGGTTGCTATAAACGTAAGCAAAAATGTTTCACTTAAAAACTGAACAATCAATTGCTTTTTTGAGCTGCCTAATGTTTTCCGGATACCAATTTCTTTTGCTCTTTGTGCTGATTGTGCCGTAGTAAGATTTATAAAATTGATGCAGCCTAGTAATAATAAAAATACCGCAACAGCCAGCAAACCATATAATGTTGGCTTATTTGCTAGCGGCAAATTGTATCCACCATAGTCTGAGTTAAAGTGAAGATCGCTTAACGGCTGCAACTTATACGATGACTTACTATTATCTTCCGGATTGGGTTTATGATTTTTTTCATACAAGCTATATATGCCTGCCTCAATTTTTTTAATGTCAGTGCTCCGTGAAAGTTTTACCAGTAATTGCGAAGCCGAATTTGTATTGTCCCATTCTGTCCAGTCATCGGGCTTCAAATTAGTATTCTCTAAAGTGGCTCTTGAAATAAAAGTTGAAAAATTAAAGTCGGTATTTTGCAATATATCTTTTACAATACCTGCAATGGTTGCAGGAACCGTATCATTAAAATAAATTTGTTTCCCAACAATTTCCTGGGCGGAAAGTTTTGGAAAAAAAAGTTGTGCAGATGTTTCGGTAAGTACCGTTTGATAAGGTTTTTTTAAAGAAGTTTTTGCAGAACCTACCACCCATTGGTAACCGATCAGATTCATAAAATCTTCATTAACAAAAACAATATTTTGCTGATGCTTAAAAATAATCGGATCTTTTGCCGTAGGAATACTGACCTTAACGTCATCAGCCGTTCGAAAAGGAACTACAGCATCAAGGCCAGTCAATTGTTTTTTTACCGCAGGCCCCATTGGAGATGTTACACCGGAATTACGATATACTTCTCCTGAAAATGTAAAATTGGAAACAACACGATAGATACGATCATTATCTCTTTCAAACTTATCAAAAGTGAAATGATAATTTACCAGCAAGTAAATAACCAATGATGCACTGATGCCAATAGCTAATCCAAAAATATTTATAGTTGAAAAAATTTTATTGCGCCAAAGATTTCTAAATGCAGTTTTGAAATAATTTTTTATCATAATATACTATTATTCTGTTCTCAAATTTTTTACAGGATTAGCTATCGCTGCCTTGTAAGTTTGGGATATAATCGTAAAAAGGCCAATCGATAATAGTAACGCAAAACACATAAGTACACTGAAAAGGCCGAAATTCACCCGCAAGGAAAAATTCTGTAAGAACAAAAATCCCGCAGTGTAACCTATAGGCATTGCGATAAATCCGGCAATAAATAATAATTTAATAAATCTTCCGGATAACATTTTCACTAATTGTTTTTCGCTTGCACCTATTATTTTTCTAATGCTCACTTCTTTTTGTTTTACTTCTATAGAATAAACAACGAGGCCTAGCAGGCCCAGTGTGGCGATAGCTACTGCGATAAATGCCAGGTAGCCCAATAGTGACACGGTAGCCGTTTGAGAATTACTTTTATCAATATCTTCATTAAGCCATGAATAAGTGAAGGAAGATGAGGATGCAAATGATTGCCATTCACTTTTGATACGGGTTTCAATAATATTTTTGTTAGTATTTGCAGTTAACACATATAAGTAACTATAAGCATCTTTCTTATTTCTAAAGGCCAGTGGAGCAACAGACATACCTGCACCTTCATAGTTAAAATCCTTTACCACACCGGCAATTTCCAGGTTAGTTGAATCATTGATCCAGAGCTTTTGACCCGGGGCGTTTTCGATTTTACTGATCCCGAGGGCTTGAACCGCCTTTTCATTCAGGATGACATACTGTTCGTTATTCACATTGGAAGCTGGTTGAAAATTTTGACCCGCAACAAAGCGAATTTTCATTGAAGGAATAAATTGATCATCCGCGTAATAATAATTTATTGGCATAGCATCTTTTTTATTGCTTATCCATACAGGCATGCTCATACCCTGAAAATGCTTGCCAAACTCAGATGACATTGCGGACACCGATTCTACGCCCGTTACACTTCTTATTTTTTGGGCCGCAATTTTTTCATCTATTCCATTAAGTGGAATTACCATTACGTTATCTTTTCTGAAACCAGGACCTGCCTTAGCCATAAACGAAAACTGCCGGTAAAACGCAAAAAGAAAAATGATGATGATTAATGATAGGCTGTATTGAAAAACAATCAACGCTTTTTGTAAACTGACCTTACCTAATATTTTTGCAGTTGACAAATTCTTCAACACACGTAAAGGCTTAAACGAAGATAATATCCAGGCAGGAGATGCACCCGCAATAAGGCCAGTAAATAATGCAAATCCTGCAGACCAATATACTAACGTCAAATTATAATGAAATGCAGAAGGAATAAACTCGTAATCGTCGTTAAAGGGCGCATAATGAATTATAAACGAAAGAATGATCCATGCAAATGAAAGTGCTGCAAATGCCAGCAAAACAGATTCAATAATGTATTGTGTAAACACCTGGTGACGGCGGGCTCCAACAATTTTTCGTATGCCAACTTCCTTGGCTCTTGTTAAAGCTCTTGCGATAGTAAGATTGGTATAGTTAAAACATGCGGCCAATAAAATCAACAACGCCACGCCCATTTCAAAATATAATTTAGTCCACGAACTGCCGCGGCCGATATCGTTACTAAGCTCATCCGTACCAGGCGTAATTTTATCGATACGCTGGGTGCCAAACGAGGTAATTCCATCTTTGTTTATTTTATTTAAATCATTCGCGACGGAATGCAAATTTTGTGAAAGACTTGAGAGACGCGTGTTTTCCTTTAAGAGTACATAAGTATATGCCGAATTAAAAGCAAACCAGTCAGATGAATTGGCTGCAAGCACTTTATTCTTTTCCAAATTTGCCACGCTGCCGTAAGAAGCGAAAGCATCAAAATTGATGTGAGATTTACCAGGCATGTCAATCAGTACACCCGTAATAATAAAGTCACCCCCTTTTTCCATGCTGATAACTTTTCCAACAGGGTTAACCGCGCCGAAAAATTTCTCAGCAGTTGCTTTATTAACTACAACCGTATTGGGCATTTGCAATGCCGGTTTGCTCATTACCCGATGATAAGTGAAATCCGAAAACTTTGAAAAATGAAGGCTCAGTAAATGCTCCGTTGATATATATTTCTTTTCCTGCCACGGTTGCTTTACCATTAAAAGCAGGATATATGTTTACGGTGTTTTCAACAAAGCCTGTATCCTTTGCCAGCGCATCATATAAAGGTAAAGGTGTACTCGCCATTTTCCATGGCGCTGCGTTTTTCTTTGAATAACCGCTGGTAACCCGGTAAGTTCTATCCGGATGGGGATGAAAATTATCATAACTCAGTTGGTCCTGCACGCGAATCATTATCATCAGCCCAACGGATATGCTTAGCCCAAGACCAAAAATATTAATGAATGAAGTAAGCTTGTTTTTTGATAATGTTCTAACTGCAATTTTAAAATAACTTTTAAGCATACACTAAGTTTTTACATTGAATATTAATCGAAATAATTTGAGATCAATATTCATATTCAATATTTAAACGTTCTTATTATTCCTACTCACTTCTCAAACTCTTCACAGGGTTTGCCACTGCCGCCTTTAAAGCCTGCCAGCAAATGGTTACCAGTGCAATCAATATAACGGCGCCGCCGGCGGTCACAAATATATCCCAGGAAATATTGATTCTATAAGCATAATCCTGCAACCATTGCTTCATTAATAACCAGCCTAACGGTACGGCAATAATCAATGATATACACACGAGCTTTAAAAAATTTTTGGTAAGCAATGCAAACACATTGGCAACAGATGCGCCCAAAACTTTTCGTATGCTTACTTCTTTACTGCGTTGCTCTGCCATGAATGCTGCAAGCGCAAACAAACCCAAACAGGCAATAATAATAGCAAGTATGGCAAAACCGGTAAAAATATATTGCATGCGTTGCACATCAGCATACATAGACGCATAACTCTGGTCAAGAAAATTATAGCGCATTGTTTGGTTAGGCAAAAAGTTTTTCCAAACACCGCTGATGGATGCAAGCGCCGCTTTCATATTAGCAGCGTTTACTTTTATTGAAATAATACTATTACTGTTTCCCAACACCATGAGCAAAGGATTCACCTGTTGTTTTATACTTTCAAAATAAAAATTATCAACCACGCCAATAATTGTCAGGTGTTCGTCACCGTTAGTAACGATTTGTCCGACGGGATTTTTAAATCCAAACTTGTCAGCCAGGGCCTTGTTGATAATTGTGGCTGCAGAATCCGTATGCATTTCCTGCGTAAAATTTCTTCCGGCTATCAACTTCATGCCCAGTGTAGGAATATAATTTTCGTCTACAACCCAATGCTGTGTTTGAATGCCGTTGCCGGTTAGCAGTTCACCTTCTTTCCAAAATGTATTACCGTTTCTTTTGGTTCCGTCAACAGGGAGAAAATCACTTACACTTACATTCTTTACTACAGGTAAACGCAATAATTCATTTTTAAAAGATGCTGTTTGATCCCGCAATGCATTAGCGCCTTGTATCATTACCACTTCATCTTTATCAAACCCAATGGTAGAATTAAGTATGTATTGCATTTGCTTATAAATAACCGATGTGCTGATCAGCAATATAATTGAAATAGTAAACTGCAATACAACTAATGTGCTGCGCAAGACCTGCATTCTTACTGCCTAAACTAAGATTGCCTTTTAATGTGTTGATGGGTTTAAAATAGGATAAATAAAATGCTGGATACAAACCCGCAATTAATCCGATTATAAAAGCAGCCGCAATAATTAATGGAAGCAACCACCATTGATTCCATGGTAAAGAAAGTTGCGTACCCGAAATCTTATTAAAAACAGGCAACACAAGTATAGCTATCAGGATACCGATAATAAAAGAAAGAAAACTATACAACATTGATTCAGTAAGAAATTGCCTGATGAGATTGCCACGGCTTGAACCAACCACTTTACGCAGGCCAACTTCTTTTGCCCGGTTAGCAGAACGTGCAGTTGACAGATTTAAAAAATTGATACATGCTAATACCAAAATAAAAATGGCAATTGCCGCAAACATCCAGATGAAACGTATATCACCATGCTTCACATTATCTTCCTGTATGTTGTAGGAATGCAAATGAATATCAGTAAGTGGTTGCAGGTAAAGCCTGGCTCCTTTAAAATTTTCTTCAACATTTTTTCTTCCCTGTGCTTTCAGCGCCGGTATCATATACTTATTCAAAACATCTGCAGTAATTTTTTTGTTGAATGTCTGGATGTTTACGCCCGGTCTTATTTGTAGATAGACCTGGTAATTGCTCGATGTCCATTTTTCCTGTTCGCCGTCCCAAAAGTTAATACCAGCTAAGGAAATAAAACCTTTATACTGAAGATGAGAATTAACAGGAAAGTCTTCCATTACGCCACCAATCTTTATAAGATTTTTGGTATTGTCATTAAACACCAACGTTTTGCCAACAGGGTTTTGATTAGGGAAATATTTATCAGCCATGCTTTTGCATATCACAATCGAATTGGGTTCAGAAAGGGCATGAGTTCGATCTCCATAAACCATGTGTACATTTAATATATCAAGTATGGAAGTATCAGCGAAACAAAAGCCTTGTTCATAGTTATCGTTTGTTTCATCAGCTTTTCTAACCTGGTTATTAGCACCGCCAAATAATTCACTGCTCATGGTGCGGCCCGCTTTTACCATTTCTGGAAAATCATTCAACAATGCCCTTGCCATAGGTGGCGGAAAACTCACGCCACTGTGCACCTCGCCGTTTTGTTTAGCCTCGCCGATTATCCTGAATACATTTTCTTTGTTTGGATTATCACGATCATAACTCAATTCGTTCTTAATGTATAACGCAATTAATAAACACGCTGCAATGCCAATCGCAAAGCCGCCGATGTTTATAGCTGCATACATTTTCTGCTTCGACATATTCCTGAAAGCAATTTTGAGATAGTGCCTGATCATGATAATTTTTTTTTATGAACCGGAATTATAAAGATGAGACTTTACACTTATTATTCATCGGTTCTTGTTTGTAAAAAATAGAAATTAAAACCAGGTTGTTGTTGAAGCTTTAACTAATTACCAACCTGTATGCCATTTTAAAAAACCTTTAGCGGCAAAGGTTTATAAAGGCAATGCTAAAGGGGGTGTGCGATAACGAACAGTTTTGTGTTCGATAGTGAACGGGGTTGAGTACATTAAGGATTTTTTATCATTCACTTCTCAAACTATTAACCGGGTTGGCTATTGCAGCTTTTATTGCCTGGAAGATAACGGTTATCAATGCTATTAGTATTGCCATGCAACCTGACAATAAAAACATCCACCATTCGAATGTTGTATGCGGTATGCAAAATCCTGCAACCATTTATTCATGACCAGCCATGCAATAGGAATTGCAATAATAGTTGCGATGGCCACCAGCTGTATAAAATCTTTACCGAGTAAAACTGTTACAGAACCAACCGATGCGCCTAATACTTTTCTTATGCCTATTTCTTTTGTACGTTGAGCGGTTGTAAACATTACAAGACCGAATAAACCAAGACATGCAATAATAAAAGCAAGTATTGTAAATACAAGTGATAACTGTTCCTGCTTTTGTTCTGCAGCATATTGCTTTGCAAAATTTTCATCAAGGAAATTAAAGTCAGCAGTGTTATTTGCTATCAAATTTTGCGTAAGTGTTTTTTAAATAAAGCAAGTCCCTGCGCTGCGTTTTCCTTTTGCAATTTTCACATATAAATTATCCTGTTCTTTATCGTTCGGCGGCATCATCATTACCATCGGTTCTATTTTATGTTGTAATGAAGAAAGCATGAAAATCTTTTACCACGCCAATAATTGTTCTTAGCTTAGATGTCTGTATTATTGATGTGCGGTATTCCATTTTTTTCCAACTGCATTTGTATAACCAAGCGTTTTCATTAATGTTTCATTAATGATGATTGCGCCATATTTATCTGTCTGCATATCTTTTGAAAAATTTCTTCCCTGCAGCAAATGAATATCCGTTGTTTTTAAAAAATCTTCATCAACATATAATTGTTTTGCCATTTGTGATGATTGCTGCATAACACCATTTTTTTCAAACATGAAACCATATGCCACCCAAATCATTATTACCGATAGGATTACCGGCAATGGCAACACCTTGTATCAACGAGCTTTGCAGTAATGCATTTTTTAATGCAGGAATTTCGCCGCGCACTTTCATATCATCAATATGAAAAGTAAGCACCTGTTCTTTATTAAAACCAAGATCTTTATTATTTACATACTGCATTTGTTTATAAATAATAAATGAACCGCTGATAAGAAATACAGCAATTACAAACTGGAATACTACAAGCGATTTACGAAACTAACACTCCTGCCTGCATATTGCCCAACTGTCCTTTTAATGATGGTATCATTTTAAAACGGGATAAGAAATAATGCAGGATAACTTCCGCTGATAAAGCCTGATTAGTAATGCAAATAACAATAATAAATAGCCAATTGTATTTAATGCTCCAAAACGCCAGATGTCAAGGTCTTTCCCTGAAATCTGATTGAAGAAAGGCAAACTTAATTTTACCAAAACAACATGCAATAGCTGCTGCAATAAAAGTTATCAGCAATGCTTCTGAAATAAACAGGCCAACAAGATTGCTGCGTGATGAACCAATCACTTTTCTTATACCAATTTCTTTTACACGCATTGCTGAACGTGCAGTAGATAAGATTCATATAATTTATCAATGCAATCAGTAATATCAAAATACCAATTGCAATAAAAATATATACACGGCTGATGCTGCTGTTAGTACTTAACTCATAATCTAAATTGGAATGCAGGTGAATAGAAGTAAGCGGCTGCAACTCCATGTGATAATCTTTTACACCCATTTCTTTTGCAATGGTCTTTATGCCAAAAGCGGTCAGCTTTTTTTCAAATGCTTTTATATCTGTTCCTTTTTTTAACAGCAAATAAGTATAGAGATAAAAATTCTGCCAGCTATCTTTATCCAAGGCATTGCTCAAATGAACGAATGCCGCTGAACTGTAGATGAGAATTCTGTGGCATATCTTTTATAACGCCGGTAATTTTATTAGCATAATTCTCACTCAAAATATATTGTTTGATTTAATGCCGCAGATGCATCACCAAAAATTTTCGTTGCAAGGCTTTCTGTAATAACAATTGATTGCGGCTGCGTTAAAGCAGTTGAGCGATCTGCCATATAAAAAATGTATAATCAAATAATTTAAAGAATGAATTATCAGCAAAGCAAATATCATTTTGCTTAATGATTTTATTAGCCAATTTTATTACGCCGCCGCCTTCAAATCAATTCTTGCAGCATCTTCCACTTCAGGAAAATTCAGCTTTTAAAGCCGGTGCAAAGCAGTGCCGGTGTTGGAACAATATTCATACTTCCGCCTTCCCAGTTTGCATGTTGCGCTATGCGGTAAATTCTATCTGCATTTGCTAAATGAACGGTCATAACTTAATTCATCACCAACATATAAAGCAATAAGCCAGAAAGCTGCAAGACCAATTGCAATACCTCCAATATTAATGGCAGCATATACTTTATTTCGTTTTAAGTTGCGCCAGGCGGTTTTAAAATAATTCCTAAACATTTTACCTGTTTTATTTTCGTTTAATATTTACCGTTAGTTTTATTAAATTAAGTTACCATAATTTATTCACTTCGTAATGATTTCACCGGGTTTGCAACTGCTGCTTTTATTGATTGAAAACTCACAGTTATCAATGCAATGGTAACAATGATAATAAAAGGTAATACAAAATATAGTCCATTGCAGGTTGATGCGGAAAGCATAATTCTGCAACCAGTTTGATGATGTAAACCATGCAAGTGGTGTGGCAATTACAAATGCCATCAATAGCAGCAATTGCAAACTCGCGATAGAATAATTTTAAAATGCTGCCTACCGATGCGCCTAACACTTTTCGTATACCTATTTCTTTTGTACGCTGAAGCGTTGTAAATGATGCAAGGCCAAACAATCCCAGGCATGCAACCAGAATGGCAAGGCTTGTAAACAATCCAAACACTTGCCCGAAACGCTGATCTGCTTTATACTGATCATCAAAATGATCGTCAAGAAAAAAATAATCAAACGTATTTCCGGGGAAAAATTTACTCCATTCAGCTTTTACACTGATCAATAGTTTTGCCTGCATTCGCCGCATCTGTTTTTACAGATAAGTATCCATTTACATCAGGAATTAAACGAAGAATCAATGGTTCATAAGCTTCACGCAAAGATTGCTGATGAAAATTTTCTGTCACACCTTCAATCGTATATCGTCTTCCCCAGAAATCAATTCTTTTATTTAATGCTTCTTCCGGTTTATTAAATCCTAATTGCTCAATGGCTTTCCTGTTAAATATTACAGATGCTATCATCACTGCCAAAGCTTTTTGAAAAAGCACGCCCTGCAATTAATTTCAGTCCATAAGTTTTTATATAATCATAATCAACTCCAATAACACGATATTGTTTTTGAGTATTTTCATCAGCGCCTACAAGCTTTATTCCGCCTGCATTCCAGCCAACAGCTTCACCGGGAATACTTGTAGAAACCGTTATATTTTTAACAGATGCATTTTGATGCAGTTCCTGTTTAAATGCTGTCATCTTTTGTAAAAAAGTAGAATCAATTCCAACAATTGGCGGCTGATACAACTAATGTTTGATCTATATTAATTCCCAATGATTGTTTGCGCATGTATTGTATTTGCCTGTAAACAGTTACCGTGCCGATCAATAAAAACAATGAAGCAGCAAATTGAAATACAACCAATGATTTTCTTAACATTGAGCTTTGGTTTGTAGTGCCCATATTGCCTTTCAATACTTCAATGGGTTTAAAGCCTGACAATACAAATGCAGGATATAAACCAGAAAAGAAAACACCAATTAAAAATAATGATGGCAAGCGAAATCCAGAAACTGGTTTTGACCAAATAATGAAAAAGAAAGTTGCTGTCCGGAAAGTGCATTGAAACCCGGAATAGCAATCATAACAATCAATAAAGCAAGCACCAATGCAAAACCATTCAGTAATGCAGATTCAGAAAGGAACTGAATGATAAGCTGTCTTCGTTGAGAGCCAACTGCTTTACGTACGCCCACTTCCCTGGCTCTTGTTATAGCACGTGCGGTAGCAAGGTTAATATAATTCACCCATGCAATTATTACTATAAAAAATGCAATACCTAATAAAAGATAAACTGTTTTTCCATCGCCGTTTTCGCCAGGCTCCATCATGTAATGAGAATACAAATGAATATCTTTTAAAGGCTGCAGATGATAAACAACAGCTGAATTATATTTCTTCATATCAGCACCAACAAACTTTTCGAGCTATAGGAACAAATTTCTTTTCTACCGCCTGAGGGTTCGCATCTTTATGCAACAATAAATAAGTAAGGCATCCATCCCATTCCCAGGCTGTTTCAGGGCCGTTTCCTGATGAATCAGTAGTCATTTTTACAAAGGTTGCGTACGAAAGAAGCATATCCGGTTTAAGTTGTGTATTCGCCGGCGCATCTTTATATACAGCAGTAATAGTATAATTACTATTCCGGTTTAATTCAAGTCTTTTTCCAATAACATTTGTAGTACCAAAAATTTTTTTGGCAGTTGTTTCAGAAAGCGCTGCTGTATATCGGTTCTTTTAATGCAGTGTTTTTATCTCCGGCTGATCAATGGATAAGTAAAAATGTTGAAGAAAGAACCGCTGGCAAAAAATACTTTTTCAATTTTCAAAGGCTGATTTTTTACTTCTGTTGTAACTTTACCATTACCAACAACCTTTACATAATCCTCTATTTCAGGTATAGCATCTTTAAATGCATTACCAACGCCAAAAGCGCCGGCAGCCCATTGTGTGCTTAGTTTCCCATTATCATACCGGTCTTGCTGTACACGGTAAATTCGGTCTTTATTAACCTGGAAATTTTCATAACTTAATTCGTATGATACATATTGAAGAATCAGCAGGCATGCAGCGATACCAATTGCCAATCCAAGAATATTAATAGCTGAATAAGCTTTGTGGCGTCTCATATTCCGCCAGGCAATTTTGAAATAATTTTTTATCATAAAATTTCAGTTGTTATTTTCGATTAACCTTATTAGTTAGTCTCAAATTTAAATTCACTCGCTTCTTAAACTTTTCACCGGGTTAGCAACGGCCGCTTTTATTGTCTGAAGACTAACTGCAATGCAGGTAACTACAAGCGCTCCCAAAATAGCTACCGCAAAAACCCACCAGCTTATTTCGGTCCGGTAAGCAAAATCCTGCAGCCATCTGTTCATTAACAGCCATGCAACAGGAGCTGCAATTAAAAATGCAATAATAATAAGGCGCAAAAAATCTTTTGATAATATTATTGAAATGTCTTTTACTGATGCGCCAAGCACTTTACGAATGCCAATCTCTTTTGTCTTTTGCTCAATTATGAAAGAAAGCAACCCAATTAATCCAAGAACATTTATTGCAATGGAAAGTGAAGTAAAAATATTGAACAATTGCTGTGTCCTTTTTTCATCTTTATATAAACCTGCTACACGCTCATCCAAAAAATTATTTTCGAATATTTGGTGTGGATATACAGATGTCCATGCTTTCTCAATCGCAGCGAGAGTTGATGCCTTGTAACCACCGGATAATTTAATGCCGGCATTATAATAAAAGAAAGGAAATTCCACCATCAGCACGGGTGAAACTGCCTCACGCAAAGAGGCTATGTGATAGTCTTTAACCACACCTATAACGGGCGCTGAAATATCATTCATACCAAAAGTTACATATTTACCGATGGCATCTTGGGGGTTCGAAAAGCCAAGCGCTTTCACCGCTGTTTCGTTCAATACAAATGAATAATGTTTAAGAGAATCGGGAATGGAATTAGCGATTTTGCTTTCGTCATCTTCATTAAACCACCTGCCGGCAGTCAATTGCAAACCATACGTTTTTAAGTAACCTTTATCTGTAGCCTTCACTGATACATGAAGTTGCTCAGTTGAATATTTTTCTTTCAGATTAAATTCTGTATTCACATGATTGTCTCCTATTGGCGCATCCAGAGAAATACTAAAGCTGCTGATTCCGGAAATTGATGACAACTGGTTATGTAACGATTCTAATTGCTCAGGTTTATTTTCAGGAAGTGAAATGTCTATCACCTGGTCCTTATTAAAACCTAAAGGCGATGACCTTATAAAATCCATTTGCTTTGCAACCACTATAGCGCCAATTATTAAAATCTGCGCTGTTAAAAACTGGAAGATCACCAGTCCCTTTCTCATTACTACTACCGATTTTTTTGGGGAAGACATTTTACTCTTTAAAGCATTGATTGCATTAAAGCCCGATAAAACAAATGAAGGATATAAACCTGATAACAGGGAAACTGCTATCCAGAGAATTATTACAAAACCAATACTTTGAATATTGATCCAATCCAATGGAATGTTCTTATCAAGAAAATGATTCAGGGGTGGAAGAAAAAGATTAACCGATAAAGTTGCAGCGATAATAACGAGGCCGGTAGTAAAAAAAGTTTCTGCTAAAAATTGTTTCATAAGATGATACCGTGTTGCGCCCATGGTTTTCCTCACGCCAACTTCTTTGGATTTTTTTATGGCAAGTGCAGTAGAAAGATTGGTATAATTAATACAAGCTGCCAGCATAAGAAACAAGCCAATGGCGCTAATCAAATACAAATAGCTGTAGTTAACGGTATATGATGGATTATTACTGGCATATAATTGATTGTAATGAATATCACGTAATGATTGCAGCTTGTATTCTGTTTTAACTCCAATATTTTCCGTTCGAACATACTTTGCTACAATGGAAGCAAGAACCGTTTGTGTATTCCTTACTTTATTATCTCCGGGTAAACCAATATAAACAAATCCCGAAGCATGCACTCCCCATTGGTCAATAGGAATACCACCAATAAACTGCGGTTCAAATGAAAGATAAGATACGCAGCATGTTATAGGGCAAATGAGTGTTCGCAGGAGCATCGGCAATTACTGCTGCCACTTCAAGATCTACGAGATTGGCAAGTTTTATCCGCTTGCCTATGGCATTCTCTTTACCGAAATAGCGTTCGGCTGTTTTCTCAGTAAGAATCGCGAAACCCGGTTCTGCCAGGGCTCTTTGGAGACTTCCGCTTTTAACAGTTAGAGGAAAGAGTTTAGGAAAAACAGAGTCGGCAAAAATAATATTCTTCTCCTTAAATTTTTTATCGCCAACAGAAACCTGGTTTTCTTTTTCAAAATGAATTTGTGAAATTGATTGTTCGCCGGGCATTGCCACCCGCATGGCTGATGCAAGAGGATAAGGCGTTACTGCGCTAAATTCTTTACCTGTTGATGAAGTGGAATTATTTACTACACGATAAATGCTTAGATCATTTTTTGCCGGCTTATCAAAACTTGTTTCGTATAAAATAATTAAAGCTATCAGGATGCAGGCTACAACGCTTATGTATAAGCCAATAAAATTAAGCGCAAAAAAACCTTTATTCTTTTTTATGTTTCGCCAGGCAATTTTAAAATAATTTTTTATCATTACAGGAAAATTTATTTATATCGTTTAATCATATCCGTTAGTAATCGAATTAGTATTTTATTTATATGATTATTCCGTTCTCAGGCTTTTTACAGGATTTGCAACTGCCGCTTTTACTGCCTGGAAGCTGACTGTTGTTAGTGCAATTAAAATGGCAAGCAACCCTGCAATTAAAAATATCCACCAGCTAATTTCAATCCGGTATTGATAGTTTTGTAACCAGCTATGCATCATCCACCACGCAACCGGAAATGCGATTATGCATGATAGTGAGACCAGCTTTAAAAAATCTTTTGAAAGTAATGTAGCAATTCCCGAAACACTTGCTCCAAGCACTTTTCGAACACCTATCTCTTTCGTTCTGCGTTCGGCAGTATATGCTGCAAGGCCAAATAAACCCAAACATGAAATGATAATTGCCAATGCAGCAAACACTCTTGATAATTTGCTTATGAGCATCTCACTTAAAAATTGTGCATTAAACTGTTCGTCTACAAACTTATATTCAAATGGATAAGCAGGATTATCTTTTTTTAATACCGCACCAATCTTTGCCAAAGCAGTTTCAAGGTTGCTTTGCGGCTTAACTCTTATATATAATAATCTTGCTGCCTGCGGTATATAATAAAAAATAACCGGCGCGGATTGTCCGTACATATCACCATACACATAATCTTTTACAACTCCCGTTACTACCATGTGGAAAGTTCCATTGTTACCCGGGTGCTGAATAGTTTTGCCAATAGCGCTTCCCTTACCCAATAATTTTTCCATTGATTGAGTAACGATAACATTAAATATTTGATTGGAATCTTTCGGCATCCGCTTATCTCCAAACTCAATTGCATCATCGGGCCTGAAGTCCCTGCCTTCTGTAATATGCATGCCTATAGCTGACATAAATTCCGGACTTACTAATCGTTGTGAAATAACAATATTACTGTTGGGATCCTTACCCTGCCAATCCATACTGGTAGTATTATTTCCACCTGAAATGGTTTCATGATCTGCCAATGCTGCATTCTCTGCAATACCCGTGTTTAGAAGGTCTTGCCTAATAGAAGAAAAATTTTTTACCAAATCTTCCTGTGCATCAATTTGAATTAAGTTGTTTTTATTATAGCCAATGTCCCTGTTTTTTACATGCTGTATTTGCTGATAAATAATAATGGTGCCAATGATGAGTATAATTGAAACAGCAAACTGCATTACTACCAAACCTTTTCTTATAACCGCAGCGCTTCCCGTTTTTAACTTTATTCCTTTTAAAACAAATACAGGGTTGAACGATGAAAGATAAAGGGATGGATAGCTTCCCGCAACCAAACCACAAATTAATGAAAGCAATAACAAAGCAATAAAGTGAGACGGATTAGTTAAACTTAATGACAGATTTTTTTGAACCAATAAATTAAATGCCGGCAATAATAAAGTCATAATAAAAATTGCAACAACTGCAGCAAGCAAAGCCATACATATTGCTTCACCAATAAATTGAAAAACCAAAGTTCCCTTTCCTGCACCCAGTACTTTTCTTACACCAATTTCCTTTGAGCGCTTTTCGCTACCTGCCGTTGCGAGGTTCATAAAGTTGATGCACGCAATAAATAAAATGATCCATGCAATAATGCTAAACAAATGAACATATTGAATTCTTCCATTACCGGTTTCCTTGCCGTTGTCAAAATCGTCACGTAAATGCCAGTCGTTCATACTAAACAAAAACTCATGCACTGTAGATACCGATGATTCATTTTTTTGAGTGGTGAAATCATACAAAGGATTTAATAATTGCCTGTTGACAGCAACCGCATCTGCTGCAGGTTTTAATTCGACATAAGTGGTAACACCAAAATTATCCCATTTATGAGCCCATTCCTCATTTTCATCATACCAAACTTTAAAAGGTACCAGCCACTCAAATTGTAAAGAAGAATTTTCAGGCAGATCTTTTAATACACCGGTTACTACATAATCCTGTTGGTTATCCATGCGAACTGTTTTTCCCAGGATATTTTTTTCGCCACCAAAAAATTTTTTTGCGGTTTTCTCTGTTATTACAAGAGAGTGCAATTGAGTGAAAGCATTAGCGGCATCGCCTTCCACGAAGGGCAATGTAAACATGCTGAACAGAGAAGGCTCAGTATAATTTCCTAATGCATACACTGATTTATTACCTATGCTAAACAACATTGAAGTAACATCTTCTGTAGTACGGCAAGTATTTACTACACCGGGTATAGTTGCCTGCAATGAAGCAGCCAGAGGACCCGGAGTTGAAGAATGTGTGTACACACCGTTATCAACTTTATTATTTGTTTTAACAATAAATAACCTGTCTTTTTTTAAATTATTGCCATCAAAATTCACTTCATCTTCTACCCACAAAAAAATTAATCCTGCGCAGGTAATACCAATCGCTAATCCAAAGATGTTGAGGAAGCTATATCCCTTGTTTTTCCAAAGAGCACGGATGGTAGTTTTAAAAAAGTTTTTTATCATAAAGAATTATATGAATAGTTGCTAATAAATTACAATGCTGATGCCGTTATGATATTAATGTGATAATCAACTGCTAAGAATGAATTATATACCCGGGTACTGTTCGGTTTTGATACAGAATCTGTTCGGTTTTATAAAGTTCTGTCTTATCAAATTTTTTTAAAAGGCATAGTCCAATCTGAATGTCTGAATGAATTCCATTTTACTTTGGCAAGGCCTGCACAAGGAGAACCATTATCAACCGGAAAGAAATTTTTTTTAATAGCCTTTGTTGAACGGTGCTATTATCGTTAGCTGAATAAGACTTGCATGGTGATGTAAGACCTTTCCTCATAAAAAGATAACAGATTTTTATTGAAGTTTTCGAGCTACTTATTAAAATAATTTAGAAGTCCTGCCGCAGAAACAAGTGTCCAGCAACCTTCAAGTATAATAAAAGGTACATATTTTAAAAGTACCGACGCAAAACAAGCTGTTCCTGCACCGGCAAAATTTAAAACAAGATAAGTAAGGCTGCCTTTCTTTAGAATGTCGCGAAGATTTAAGAAATAGGCAATTAGTAAAATGGTAACTCCAATAAATCCCGTCCAATCTGTTTGTGTCATTATGTGATGTATGTTTATGTTTGTTTAATAGTCATCCATTGTTATGAGAACTACCTTAGAATTTTTTTTATGAAATACCAACGACGTAAAAAATCTCTTTAAAGTAACTGAAATATTTGAAATAGCTTAAAGTAATACCTCTTCAAAATTGCTTTTCTTTGTAAATGATTTTTTAAAAGTATTTGGCGAAAATCTCCCATAAGTTGTATTTGAAGGTTCAGACACTTGTGGCAGCGGTTCTCAGTCACTAAGGGCCACGGGTATGACTGCTGTAACCACTTCAATTATTCAATAATGAAAAAACTGTTAATAATTCTCTCATTATTTTTATCGCAATGCCTGTCAGCAACAACGTACTATGTTAGTGTTGCCGGTAATGAAACGAATAATGGTACCTCGGCTTCAACTACCTGGACCCTGGCTAAATTAAATTCTGCTTTCAGCAGACTGAGCCCCGGAGATAACGTGCTATTGAAACGTGGCGATATATTTTATGGCACTCTTACTGTAAATAAAAGCGGAGCATCGGGTTAGACCGATCACTTTCGGAGCTTATGGAACTGGTGCAAATCCAGTTATTACGGGGTTTACAAACGTGACTGCATGGACAAATCTCGGAAGTAATATATGGGAAAGCATTATCGGCAATTTCTTCTTTATCTACCTGCAATTTAGTAGTGATAGACGGAGCCAATACGCCAATCGGGCGCTATCCCAATACAGGATGGTTAACATATCAAAGCCATTCGGGTGTCACTTCAATAACAAGTTCGTCCCTTATCCGGAAATCCCAACTGGACAGGGGCACAGTTAGTAATGCGTTCAATCCAATGGATGGTAGAGGTCAATCCAATAACAGCCCAATCGGGTGGTACTCTAACTTATACAGGTGGAAGCAGTGCAGGAACTAATGGTTACGGTTTCTTTATTCAAAATGATGTAAGAACACTCACTTATCAAAACGCATGGTATTACAACCCTTCCACAAAGAAGATAAGAATTTACAGCACTTCAATTCCAACATCTGTGCAAATCCCAACCCTTGATCAGTTGGTGATTATACCGAATCATAAAGATTACATTACGTTTGACCATATTGATTTTATTGGAGCCAATACGAACCTAATTGAGGACAGGCAAGGCAAATATATTACCATCCAAAACTGTAGCTTTAGATATACCCTGAATGGCATATCGACTTCGGGAGCTTATTATGGAACAATAGTAAATATAATTGGGAATACATTTAGTAATTGTAACAATCATGCCTTCTACAATGGTGATTATGGAGCAAGAGATAATATATCATATAATAATATTGATAGTACTGGCATGGTCATAGGAGGATGGTTTGAAACAGACCAAAATAGTGGAGATGCCCTCAGATTGTTTGGCACAGGAAGCATAGCTCAATACAATCGCATAACGAATACGGGGCATCATGCCATTGTAGTAAGTAATAGTGACGGGATTACAGCAAGTTACAATTACATTTCAAATTTTGGGATGACAAGATACGATGCAGGTGGTGTTTATTCCTGGAATCAGGATTCTACGATTTCAACAAACAGAGTAATAGATCATAATATTATTCTAAATAGTAAGCAGACAAGTGATGGCATAGGAACGGACAGTCCTTCATTGTTTGGGATTTATATAGACGGTAAGTAGTAAGATGATAAGTATTACGAATAATACAATTTCAAAATAGTTATACCACAGGAATCCGTATATACCTTTCAGTAAAGATTCGATATTAAATAATACAGGTTTACAATAACGGGAATCAACTGATTTCATGCATGCTTATTATGGCGCAAATGACATGACTATAAATAGGATATTTATGTCAATAAAAATGTATTCTTTGCAAAACCTTCAACACAAGTTAACTTCTCTTCTATAAAGAAGATACTGCATACGGTAGGCATTTCATCCGGGCTGACATTGGACAGTAATTATTATGCGAGGCCGATAAACGATAATCTTACTATTAATATTCAAGTACGTTAATACAACAACAGCCATAAATTTAGCTACTTGGAAAACATTGTCAGGATTGGACGTACATTCACATAAATCACCGCTAACAATTTCGGATGTTAACGATATAAGATTTGAGTATAATCCCACATCTTCTCCGCTTACTATATCATTGCCTTATAATTATATTGATGTAAGAGGAATGCCCTACAATCGTACAATAACCCTGGCTCCCTATACATCGGCTGTTCTTATAAAGAATTGACCGATTACAATAAAAGGCGGCAGTATTATCAAACTTCGCCGCAATGTGAAGTTTAAATGATTATTAATCATTTTTTGAGTGGAATAAGCAATTACTTTAAAAATGATAAATGAAAAATCTGTACCTAACCCTCAATTTCTTATTAGGGAGAAAAATCAAAATTACATTCAACAATATTGTCGGTAATTTCTCAGCATCTAATGCGTGTTGATAATACCTGCCTGTTGTAATATGTCATACCTAAATTTTGTTCTCCTAACTAAAGCAAACACAAATTTAAATACATAACCTAACTAGAAGTCCATTCGAAAAAAATCTCATCGTACCAATATGCTGCTTCCCTTCCGGATGTAAATTTTATTGTCTACACCGATCCCTTCCGCTATCCAAACAATCACCTGTGTAGTCAGCAGAACACCTTTAAATGTTCCGTCCCAGCCTGTATTTGCTTTTGTTGTTTCAAACAATTGCTGGCCCAGCCTGTTAAATATTTTAAAGTAATGAAGTTGGGTGATGCCAAATAGTATGGGGCGTAAAATATCGTTTAGTCCATCACCGTTAGGAGTAAACGCATTTGGAACTAATATGTCAGCTTTCTGAACAATTTTCACCTGTTGCGTATCAACCGTTACACATCCGCCTGTGGTTCTGAATTCAATAGTATACAACTGATCAAATGAGCCAGTGAAGACCGGTGCATAGCTGGTTCGGTTATCCAACGATGTGCCGGGATTCCATAAAACTGTATTACCAATTTGCCTTGCCTTCAGTGGAAACGGCAAGTTAATAACGGCATATATATCAGGATACTTTATCGCCGGTATCGGGTCGTCAATAACAATATTTTGTGTGATGGTAGATATATTGCACCCTTCGTTATTTATAAGCAATGCATAGTACAAGCCGCTTTCAGTAACCCTGTAACTTGACCCGGTGGCGCCTGCAATTAATTCACCATCATCTTTATACCATTGAACACTTTTTGTTGGTGGAACATGCAAGATGGCACTATCATTACTTGTTGAACAAAATGCAGCGCTTCCTGTTAATCGCAACGAACTGTCAATTATAGAAGCGGTTACTACTACCGTATCATTATTTATGCATCCGCCGCCATCATGGTTTGTGGTAAGAATATAACTGGTTGTTTTATCCGGCGCCGCCAGTGGATCGGCAATTTCCGGATCTGATAATCCTGTGGCAGGGCTCCAGGAATATACAAGGCCGGGTATGGCATTATCGCCTATCGGAACCGGGTTATGATTGCAGGAAAGCGTATCTCTTCCTGCTCTTGATCTTACGGTTAAAGAATCTTCCAGCGTTGCATATAGCGTATCCACACACCCGTAACCGTTATAAGGCACTACCGTAACAGCGAACATTGAAGATGGTGGCGGCGGCGGCTGAAATGTAATGGTTTGTTGAGTGCCAAGTACTTTTGTAAATGTATTATCATACCATGTGTAATTCTGATAGCCGAAAGGCGCAGTTAGATTTACCGCAGTATCGTCTTTGCAATAAGTGCTTCCTACAAATTCGCTGGAGCATTCGGAATTAACATCGAGGTAAGCATATCCAAAATGTCTTTTGAAAGTACAATCTGCCGTTTTAAAAAAAAGCCGGATGGTTTTCCCTGCATTACCATCGAGATTAACAGAAACTGCAGACCAGTCTTTACACCAAACCGGTGTCTCGCCACCAGGGTTTGGAGATTGGAAAAATCCCGGCAGCAGGGTGCCATACGGAATAAAAGTAAATGAAGAACAGGATATTGTTCTATTATCGGTGACATTAGTAATCTCAATTACCAATCTTGGTTGCTGGTATTGTGCATGATTGGGATCCTGGAATACCACTGCATAATGATAGATAAGTGAATAAATATCCCGGTCGGCCGGAATTGTAAATTCATAAGATATCCCTTCTGCTTCCGTACCTGCAGAATTGTTTCCTAATCTTATAGAGTGCTTGCTGCCGTTAGGGCAATTTACAGGGAAACCCCCATAAGGGTCTACCCCTGCTCCCGAATTTGCAGTGTACATTGTCTGGCGGTCAAAGACAGGTCCTGCTGAAGGCTGCAGATCAAGAACATTAACGCCATTCACTGTATCTGCTGTACCGATGTAACATTGCCATCCGGTAAAAGTGCCTGTTTCAAAATCAATATTAAAAGGGCAAGTTTGTGCGCTTGTCACAAAATAGCCTGCACAGAAAATTAGTCCCAACAATACTAATCGCAATTGAAAATGGTAAGTCCGCATATCAAACTTATAACGGCTTTAAAAAATTACAGTTGCCTTGTTAGCCATTATGAAGTTAAAGATTTTACTTGTTATTAGTCGCCGAACAGGATTAAACCTAATTGAAAATACATAGCGAATTAATTAGTCTTTTCTCTCTTTTGGTGAGAATAAACTACGACTGAATTAATGGCTGGATTAACTTTTTAAATTATGAGCTGTTGTTCTTCTTCCCTTAATTAGCTTTTGTAATTTTTATATTGGCGAAGTCTCCTCCGGAAGTATCTGCAACATAGAATCCCACAGCACCACTTTTAACCTGGGTTACCTTTTGCACAACAAGGCTTGGCTCTTTATTTCCATTAATATATGTTGTGATAGTATCATCATTGATTACAACACGTACCCTTATCCACGAATTTGGATCGGGTACCGGTTCGATGATCGAATGTTCATATTTACCCGGAAATTTCTCACGTAACGTTCTCCAGGTAAAATTGGGTAATGATATGTATTGTATGGCTCTGTTTTTCAAAACTTCCTCTGCCTCTTCAAACTGAAATGGACGAAGATATATAGCATCAAATGTAGAATCGTCTTTACCATGAAAAGCAATTCCTACAAAACTGTGTTGTTTTACATTCTCTCCCCTTACATCAAATTCTAAAATTCCATTTGAAAACTCAATATCTTTTAACCAGGCAACTCCTTCCCCAAAATCTTTGCTCAGCCTGATTCCCTGGTGAGATTTTTCATTAATAAGACTAAGCTTCCTGTTGAAAACCTCAATGCCTTTGTTTTTTGCCAGGTGGTGAAGATCAATTGCCAATGGCTCTTGTGAAAATGATGAGAACGACAGAAAAACTAAGATTGCCGGTATGATTAAGTACTGCAGTTTCATATTCTGATTGTTTAGAATAGGAAATTACAAATAAGAAATAGGTTGCTAATACCGTTTGTCACATTAACAGCTTATACTATTTTATACATCAGGCTAACCCGAAATACTTTTTAAGCTTTTTTAGATTTAGATTTTAGATAGTTCTCTCTTATTGCAAGAAGATCAATTTTTGAACAATCAGCAATCAGCTCTTTTACAACTTTTAATGGCATTTCTTCTTTGCTCTTAAAATTGATGCACCCTTTTTGGAAATTTGCATCTTTCAAAAGTGATTTATATTTAACGTAAAGCGTACCGGAAACATACATCGGCATCAGATGTAAAGACATATAATTTTTCACACTGGAAAGTCCATATTTAAAAGTTCCCGGAGCATTATACATAATCATTTCTTTGCCCATCATAGACGCAATTACCGGTGTAACAGTTTTATCTTTTTCAACTATGATTGCATGGAGTTGTTTTAATAATTCCTGCCGCTCTGATGCCTGCTTAGATATAAATTCGGAAATTGACATAATTCAATATTTCGCAAACAAATTTACTTTAAAGAATGACAAGCTATTCGCTTCGTAAACTTTTTACCGGGTTGGCAATAGCAGCCTTTATAGCCTGGAAACTAATGGTGAACAATGCAATGATTACCGCAATGCAACCTGCCAATGCAAACATCCACCAGCTTATAGATATCCGGTAAGAAAAAGCCTGCAACCATTTGTCCATTGCATACCATGCAATTGGGGTTGCGATTACAATTGCTATCAACACTAACTTTAAAAAGTCTTTTGATAATAATTGCACAATACCAGGCACGCTTGCACCCAACACTTTGCGTATTCCTATTTCTTTATTTCTTTGCTCAGCGCTAAATGCAGCAAGGCCAAACAAGCCGAGACATGAAATAAGAATAGCCATTAAAGTGAATGAATTAATAATGTTAGCTAAGGTGATTTCTGTTTCGTATTGCTTCTGTACTTCATCATCAAGAAACGCATATTCAAATGGTGTTTCGGGAAGGTTTTTATGCCATATAGTTTTTATTTTACCAAGCAATTCTTTATAATTTTTACTGTTTGCCGCAACGGTGATATTGGAAATACCATTTCTTGCAGGATCATACACCAGCATAAAAGGCTTTACATCATTATGCAATGAATTATAATTAAAATCTTTCATTACACCGGCTACTTCCACGAATGTTTCCGGATCGGGTTTATATTGAGAATACAACCTGGTACCCGGTGCATTTTCAGGATGCAAACCCAACCGCTTCATAAGTGTTTCATTTATTAATACTCTTCCTGAATCGTATAACCTGAAATCTCTTCCGCTTATTATTTTAATACCATTTGCTTTTACAAAATATTCATCAGTCGTTATGTTTTGCGCATCCGTTGCAGTTGCTTCACTCCCACCGGCAAGGTAAACACCATGATCCTGCGGAACAAACTGGCTGAGATAATTATTTGATTTGCTTACGGAATTTATGTCTGCCATCTGGCGAAGGTCATTTATAAATGTTGGCATTTTACTTTTTGAATCCTGGGTATAAAAACTAAAAATTAAACGCTGATCTTTTTCAAAACCCAAATCTTTGTTATTGATATAATGTAGTTGACTATAAATAATAATAATGCCTGCAATTAAAACTATCGATAATACAAACTGGAAAACAACGAGCGATCTTCGTATAGTAGCCGCAGAAACATGGCTCGTAAAATTTCCTTTTATAACTTTTATTGCCTGGAATGCAGAAAGATAAAAAGCAGGATAGCTGCCTGCAACGATGCCGGTAACAATTATAAGAGAACCAAGTATTAACCACAGCCTGTAATCTGTAAGAAAAGATAAATGTATATTAGCCTGTGTAATTTGATTTAAATAAGGAAGCGCAAGTATTAATAAAGGCAGTGCAATGATTACTCCTATAAATGATAATAAAAAAGACTCTCCCAAAAATTGTTTTATCAAATCTTTTTTTCCTGCACCAATTACTTTTCTTACACCCACTTCTTTTGCCCGCTTTGATGCACGTGCTGTGGATAGATTCATAAAATTAATGCAGGCAATAATTTGAATTAATGCCGCAATCAACAATAAAAGATACAGGAAAGAAGCGCTCACTGTTTTTCCCATTTCATTTTCATATCCTGATGTAGTATGTATTGAAGCAAGTGGTTGCAAATGCAATTGTTTCTGCATTCCCAAGTTCTTTTAACTGATCTGCGCCATATTTATTTAAAAATGCCGGAAGCTTCTTTTCCAAAGCGGCAACATCAGTTCCGGGGTTTAACTTTATATATTCATTTGCAAAATTATTTCCTGCCCATGCCTGGTTCTGTAAAACATATTCACCAATGCCACCGCTGTTCATCGTAATAAACATATTGGCATGAATGTGAGATTTACCAAGGCTTTCATCTACTACAGCCGTTACTTTAAAATCATGTTTTTCATATTCATTATTAATTTCAATCACCTTGCCAACAGGATCTTCATTTCCAAAAAGCTTATCGGCAACAGGTTTAAATAATACGATTGAATAAGGTTCTTTTAATGCGTTTACAGCCTTACCGTTAGTAAAATGATAAGTAAATACATCAAAGAAAGTAGAATCTACAAAGACAGCATCTTTTTCATAAAAAGATTTTTCTTTATAGCGAAGCAGGTGTTGTTTGGCTCCCAGGCCGCCGGTAGTAATTACCCGTGCAAATTGTTTTACTTCCGGGAAATCATTTTTCATTGCCGGAGCAATTGGTGGCGATGAAGTAGCATTGGTATGCTTATCTCCCGGAAGACTTAAAGAAGTGGTAATGCGATAAATATCCTGTGCGTCTTTATGATGCTTATCATAACTATATTGATCTTCTACATATAATAATATATACAGGCAACACAATGTTCCGATAGCCAGGCCAATAATATTTATAAAACTGTATGTTTTATTTTTCCAGAGATTACGAAGCGTTGTTTTTAAATAATTTTTAAACATGACAGTAATTCATTGGTAGTTTAAAAATTTTTGGATGGCATAACCTATTCATAAATATCTCAATCAATCTTGTCAATCTTAACATCACCAATATTTAGTCCTTTACTGATAACAGGATTCCCTTTGTATTGCAGCTTCGCATCACCATATGCGGTTATTCTGATTGTATCGGAAACATTCAAACTAAAATCTGCTTCGCCGTAGGCTGTTATTCTTGTTGAACTACCGCTAATAGCAAGGCTATTGATTTTACTCTCACCATACGCCGTATATTTCTGTTCGTCTATAGTGCCTGACTTAATTTCCAAATAGCTTTCACCATAGATAGTTGTTTGAAGTTCGCCGAGATTCACTTCATTTAAATACACTTTTTCTTCTCCATAAATTTTCAACTTAAATTTCTCCCCCTTTAAAACACTTTTACAAACGATAGTTTCTTCACCGCGTAAGGAAAGGTTATTTAAAGTTTTATAAGTTACCGTGGCGGTTACGACAGTTCCGTTATATAACGGATGTTTTTCTTTATTTCCATTCTCATATACAGTTTCGTTTTTAGGAACTTCTTTAGCTCCGTCCAGGTAAATGCGAAGTGTTTTATCATTCACTTCAATTTTTATTTTGTCATTACTAACGGTACTATTTTCAATTGTTACACTTTCTTCGTTTCCTTCCACAAAAGTTACCTGGATATTCGGGCTTATAATAACTTTTTCAAAAGGTTTTACCAAAGTTGTTGTTTGTGCCAGGAGTGCCTGGCAAAAAAAAAGTATCACAAGGGTGGTATAAAATTTTAACTGACGCATATTTTATTTTTAATATTAATTAGGAGAATATTTTTTGATTTATTTATTAAAGGTCTTTTGTTTGTTTTATTGGAAGTAATAATTTTTTGTTTACTCAGATCTCAGCAAAGTTACAGGATTTGCCAACGCAGCATTCTCAGCGATGAATTATTCCCATCAGCAGTTACTAAACAACTGCCAGATGTTTAGTTTTTAAACGCACAATTATTTTTTTACAATAACAATCAATAAACATTCATGCTGACATAATAAACATACATGAGCAACGTTATTGAAATAACCGGTGCGAATAACTACCTGAATCTACCCCGGCCGTGTTTTACCTCTGAACTCTTGAAAAAACCACCACAACTAAGCTGCCTCTGGTAGCTTTTTTTTATACAATTATATATGAGCAAAAAAAAATATTATTAATTATTAATAAAATTATTTAGCTTTAGCAATCTTAATGATATGACGCTGATATTTTAATCATTGAGCCTCCTCTACACTCTACGCACACTCCGCTTACCTAAGAAGGTTTTATTATCAATTTTATTATTTAATAAAATATGAATTAAGATACCCTTTTTTTTGTCAGTTTAATTTTTAACACTAATCAATAATTCAGAGTTATGAGAAAATTTTTATCATTAATCAGCCTGTTCCTGATCTGTTTATTATTGTGTAATAAAAACTTATTTGCACAATCTCAATTAAGTATAAAAAACTTTGCCGTTTTTGGCGGCGATGGTACGGCAAGCACAATTGATTCAACAACATCCGGTGTCGAGTTTGCCTCAAATATAAATATTGCAGGAGGAGGTTCTGTAGGAACAAACACTTTTCTACAGTTTAATAATTTCGTAACCGTTGCGGGAAATGTGTATGGCAATACGGCAAGAATTGGAAATACCTTTACCGATAATCCGGGTAGTATCTTTATATATAACAGGCAAAATCTTAAATATGCCGTTTTAGACGAAGGTTATGCCCCCCAGTATTTATCTCCAGGAAATATTACCGTTAACGGAAATACTGTAATTAGCACGCAGCTTGGCGGTACGATTAGTGGGTCAGTAACCCATCCTAATTCTTACACTTACAGCGGACCTTCTCCTGATGGCGGGGAGATTAATACAGATTCAACAGTATCTATAGTTTTTCCACAGTTACCTTCAATGCCGCCGCTTACTACATTTCCGGCTGCCGGAACAACGCCTATTACTACTACTCAAACAATAACACCAGGCAGTTATGGAGCCATGGCTCTTGCAGCCCAGCAAACATTGAGATTTTCAGGAGTGGGCGTTTATGTGTTTACCTCTATAGCAAATGGATTGGCCGATTCATTAATATTCGATTTCAAAAACAATGTAACAGGCAGTATAAAAATTTACGTTTATGGAAATGTTGACCTAAACAGCATAAATACATTTATACAAAATGGAGGCGACGCATCGCGAATATATATCGAAAATCACGGAACATCTTTTTTAATTAATTCTACAAGTTCTATTGATTCACATTGGCAGGGAATAATATTTGCTCCTAACGGACCGGTCAAAATTGGAAGTACAAATGTGGGTTCAGCTAATACGTTTAGTGGCTGCGTTTGGAGCGCTCAAAAAGTAACGATTGGTATCAATACCGCTTTTACTTTTGTTCCATTATCATCCTCTGCAGACCCTTCTCCAAATAGCCTGATTCTTCCTTATTATACACCCCCGGCTAATGGAAAAACAAATACAATCATAGGTTCGGAACTCACCTCTCTTTTTGAAAATCCAGGTACAATAACCAATGACAGCATTATTTACAGGATTGATGGTAATAATGTATATATAGAAGTAGTTACTTTGAGCGAACAATATGGAAACGCTTATGATTTTTTATCCGCAAATGGCTTAACCAACGTCATCTCCTCTGTGGAAGGAATCTCCATTATTTCCGGAAGTTTTCCAATAGCCAACCTGACTCTGTTAAATAGCAGGCCGGATCTATTTAAATATGTACGCCCCCTTTATTTTCCATTGAGAAACAGCGGTGTTGCTACAACACAGGGCGATACTGCTATGACCTCAAATTTTGTAAGAAGTGGGTATAACTTAACAGGCAAGGGTGTTAAAGTTGGAGTTATTTCAGATAGTTACAATACTATTCCGGGCGATTATGCCGGCATCGATGTCAGAAATGGTGATCTTCCGGGCGCTGGCAATCCCTATGGTAACACTACTCCCGTTGATGTGCTGGAAGAATATCCCCTGGGCCAAAGCATAGATGAAGGCAGGGCTATGTTACAGATTGTACATGATATAGCGCCAAAGGCAGCACTTGCCTTCACGACAGGTTTTTTAAATGCATCGGATTTCGCCCATGGAATTTATAATTTACAATCAGATGGCTGTAATGTGATAGTTGATGATATAACATACATTACAGAACCTTATTTTAAAGATGGTATTATAGCCAGAGCTGTTGACGATGCAACCTCCAGCGGAGTTAGTTATTTCTCCGCCGCGGGTAATTTTGGTAAAAAATCTTATGAAGGAACATTTACCGGAATACCTGCTCCTGCGAGTATAAGCGGTATTACCGGTACCGTGCATGATTTTGGAGGAAACAATCCTTTCCAAGCACTCAATTTAACCCCTGGCAATTATACAATTGTATTGCAATGGGATGATAATTTTTATTCCCTTCCAACCAGTGGCGGAATTCAAACAGATGGCGCCCAAACTGATCTTGATATATTTTTAACGGACAACCTTGGTGCAACTCTTTTTGGATTTAACAGAAACAATATAGGAAATGAACCGGTGGAAGTTTTACCTTTTACGGTAACAGCAAATACTTCCGCCAATTTAATTATCAGCAAGGCTTCAGGCCCTGATGTTAAATTCAAATATATTGTCTTTCGGGGAAATCTTACTATTGCCGATTATGCCGGATCTTCAACATTAGTTGGGCAGGCAAATGCTGCCGGCGCCATTGCAGTAGGGGCAGTTTTGTACACCAATACTCCGCCTTACGGCTTACCTGTTCCAACGATTGCTTCTTTTTCTTCCATTGGCGGAACATCTGTCGATGGAATCGTAAGAAACAAACCAGAATTAACAGCCCCTAATGGAGTAAATACAACAGTAGATTTTGGTAGTGTTAATTTAGAGGATGATCACTTCCCTAATTTCTTTGGAACTTCTGCTGCTGCGCCACATGCAGCTGCAAGTGCCGCTCTTTTAATAGAGGGTAAAAAGAAATTTTTGGGAGAAACAATTACTCCTGCTAACCTTCGAACATTATTACTTACTACAACAATTGATATGGGTACTCCTGGCTATGATGATGCTACAGGGTATGGATTTATACAACCCTTAGCAGCAATGGAAACCTTTGCAAGTCCTATTCCCAAAATTGATTCATTGGTAACTACGACTCCGATAGTTCGACCAGTGACCACTAATTTTACAGTTACTGTTAAAGGAAAGGGATTAACCCCTGTAACACAAGTCTATTTACGTGGAGTTCCAATAACAACAAGGTTTGTAGACAATCAAACTATTACTGCAGATATACCGGCCTTTAATGACAACCCATCAGTTAAATTATATAATCCTTCGATAATTCCGGTTGCTAACAGAACCGATTCTATTGATGGCGGATTCTCTGATAGTACATTTTTCTTTCCAACTATAAAGCAAATAATAGTAACAGCGGATAATAAAACCAAAAAATATGGAGAGAAGCTTCCGGTATTTACGGCTTCAATTACGGTAGATGGCGTACCGATAGCCAATACATCTTTAACACCCGCAGACCTTAAATTAAATAATCTTACTTATACAACCCCGGCAACAAGTTCAAGTAATGTAGCTAATTATTTTATCCACCCCGTTAATCCATTAAATCCGGCTATCCCTGCCGATGCGGCTTTATTAACTCAATATAATTATCAATTTGTTGATGGCTTATTAACAGTGGCTAAACTTCCTTTAAAGATAACGCCCAGAGATACAACACTTACTTACGGGCAAAGAATACGCGGAATACATTATAATTATATAGTAGGGCCTTCTGCTAATTTACAAAATCCTGATAGCCTTTTACGTTCAATAAACCTGACTTATTCATCATCCGTAATTGATTCTATAATAGCATTAGTAAACGGTTCAGGAGCTACAAGCCGGGCTTTGGTAAACAGTGATCTTACCAACTTAAGTATCATGATAAGTAGCGGGTCAGGAGCAACATCAAGGGCTTTGGTTAACAACGGCTCGGGCGCCGCCGAAACCAGTTATTTTGTTGATATAGATGTTACTTCAATTTTTAATTACCTGGCGAATCCTGCTTCATCGCCTCTTGTAAATGGCTCAGGAGCCACCAGCCGTGCATTGGTTAACACTGGCCCATTGATTAATGGCACTGCCAGTGTTGTGTCAAATGGATCGGGAGCTACCAGCCGTGCATTGGTTAATGGTGATCCTACATTACTTAACAGCAACACTACGGGTGGAACAAGTAACACTAATGTTGCTGTAGTTATAAGCAATAGCGATGTGCCTGCTGCCACAAATAATATCATAACGGAAAAACCGGTTAATATGGTTACAAACGGCATTGCTGAGGGAGTTCATACCATTGTGCCAGCCGCATTTATTTCAGGAAATTTTGAAATATCCTATGGGCTTGGAACATTAACAATCAACAGGGCACCATTAACTATAACTGCAAATAACCAATACACAAATAATGGCGTGTTGCCTACATTTACATCTACAAAAAGTGGCTATCAATTTCAGGATCCTAAACCTCCGGTAACAGGCCCTGCTTATACTCTATCACCAACATATACGGGTAAGGCAGGTGTTTACACAATAAAACCTTCCGCACTTTCATTTGCCGGAGATTCTAATTATTTAAAAAACTACATTAATGGAACGTTGTATGTTAATCCATATAATACCGGTAAAAAAATATTAATCTCAGTACGGTGTGTTGAAAAAGTAAAAAATGGACCATCCGGATTAGGATATGTTGCACACTTTGTAGCTCAGAATAGTAATGCAACCCCATACTATGTACCGCTTGGGGCTGATAATTTTCTCTTAGGAATTTGCAAATATTCGGGAACTCCGCCTGTATTATTCCCTCCTGGTACTACTAACTTTGATATTTATTTTGATGGTACCATTATTACATGGGGATTAAATACGTATCAGGGGAAAGTTAAATGTTTTCAGTTAGCTGTTGCTACTTCGTTGTGCAAATGTTCAACGGGTAAATATTCCCTTTCAAACAACACTGAAATTTTTAATGAAAAGGATTTACCGACTAAAACAGAAATATATCCTAACCCCGCTACCGATAAATTAATGGTAACTTCAAGCAGTGCATTTGCAAATGAAAAAGATGTTTCTGTTGTTGATGTAAAAGGCAGTGTCATGAATGTTCAGGCTGTATTAAAGTCAGCGCAGACAATTGAGTTAAACATTTCGGGATTATTAAAAGGCACTTACTTTATAAGAATCATACAAAAAGGAGGAATTAAAACATTATCATTTATTAAACTCTAAATATTTTTAATTATAGAATATCTTATTTTGAGACTTATAACTAAGCTGTAGTAATTACAGCTTAGTTATCTGATAAATCAAGTTTATAAAAGTTGTATATTTATGATCTTGAAGAAAATACTTTTTTTAATTATTTTAATAAGTAATTCTTTTTTCGCTTTCACCCAAAGTGATACAATCAGCCCATCTCCTGCTGTTGATACTATTAGAGTAAATTCTTTGCTTTTGCAAAGCAAGAATAATTTTGGCAGTGATCTGGAAAAAGCAATAGAGTATAGTTTACAGGCTGAAGAACTTTCCAGGAAGATTCATTTTAAGAAAGGTGAAGCATTCGCATTAAAAAATATAGGAATTGCTAAGTATTACCAGGGCAATAATATAGAAGCGCTTAGTTATTATCAAAAGTCATTGTTGGTATTTCAATCCATTGGCGATGATAATGGAATATCTAATATAGAAAATAATATCGGCGCTATTTATATGAACCAGGGTGATGATACGAAAGCGCTGGAATATTTTTTAAAATCGTTACAGGTAGCTGAAAAAACCGGAGACAAACTTAGAATAGTTACACCCACTTCTAATATAGGCGCAATTTATTCCCGTAACGACTCTACTTTAGACCTGGCATTGTCTTACTATTTGAAGGCATTGCCAATGGCTACAGCATTAAAAGATAGTAATGCAATAGGAACTATATCAGTAAATATCGGTGAAATTTATGCAACCAGAAATAAGGATTCTCTTGCTTTGTATTATCTGAAAAAGTCACTTCAGTTTTTTGATAATTCTGAAAATAGTCCTGCATCTTACAATGCTATTGGCAAAGTATATCGAAATCAAAAGAAATATGACCTTGCTTTGCAGGCTCACCAACGAGCTTACATCATTGCTAAGAATTTGAATGGAAAGCTTGATATAGTATATTCTCTTAAGGGCATAGGGAAAACTTATATGGAACTCAAAGATTATTCCACCGCTTTAGATTATTTAAGACAAGGTGAAGTAATTGCAAAAGATATAAATGCACCCTTGGAATTGATGCTGATTGATAGCGCTATAGCAGCATCTTATTCACAAGTGAAAGATTATAAAAACGCACATTTATATGAAGTAAACTATGCAGCTTACAAGGACACTTTATATAATAATGAAAAAGATAAAAAAATTGCGCAGCTTCAATTTGGATTTGATCTGCAGAAAAAAGAAGGACAAATTGGTTTACTTAAAAAAGATAATGAGTTAGCAGACCTTGAATTAAACAAACAAAAGTTTGCAAGAAATGTACTTATTGTCGGATTAATATTGGCTTTTATACTGGCCTTTTTTATTTATAAAAGTTACAGGACAAAAGCAAAAATCAATAGAATACTCGATCGGCAGAAAGTTGAAATTGAAAGCTTACTACTAAACATTCTTCCTTCAGAAGTGGCAAAAGAATTACAAACCAAAGGGCATGCAACTCCTATGAATTTTGAATCGGTTTCAGTTTTATTTACAGATTTTAAGGGATTTACTGCAATAGCTGAAAAAATGACTCCGTCGGAAGTAGTAAATGAACTAAATACCTGTTTTATGGCCTTTGATAATATAGTGGAAAAATTTAAGCTTGAAAAGATAAAAACTATCGGAGATTCATATATGTGTGCCGGCGGTATTCCTACTTACCACGAAAATCATGTATGCGATACCGTTGGGGCAAGCCTTGAAATGCTGAGTTTTATTGAAGAATATAATAGTAAAAGAATCGAGAAAGGCCTTGATGTATGGAACATAAGAGTGGGCATACACGTTGGCCCGGTAGTAGCAGGAGTTGTGGGAAAGAAAAAATATGCCTATGATATTTGGGGTAGCACGGTAAACATAGCCAGCAGGATGGAAAGTAACGGTATTCCCGGAAGAGTAAATATTTCAAAAGCTACTTATGATCATATTAAAAATGATTACGAGTGTGAATACCGCGGCAAAATATACGCGAAGAACGTTGGAGATATTGATATGTATTTTGTAACAAATGAAATTCACAAACCCAAAAAAGATGAAAAATTTCAGAGTTCTGAAACAGGTATTAAATTAACCGAAGCAGTCTAGATAAAAGAGATTAATTAACCTCTTAGATGATGCTCAATTGCAGCCCAACCTATTATCTATCTATTACCCTTCTATTACCCTTTTCAATATTACAAACTGAAGAGACATTTATAACTCCCAGGCTATTTTAGAAGATAGAAAAATTCCGCCTTGAATTCTCAAAGCGGAACTAATAAATTTACAATCTGTTAATAGAAATATCTTCATGAACATCCACCACTTTTTCAGTAATCACGTCATCCTTTGGCATTACATTTTTCCAAAAGATAGCCGCTGCAATGCCACCTACAAGTGGCGCAACTATAAATAGCCAAAGTTGTTTCAAAGCAAGGCCACCTGCAAAAATAGCCGGAGCCAGGCTGCGTGCAGGATTTACGGAAGTACCTGTAATTGGTATTGAAAACAAATGTATTAAAACGAGCGTGAGGCCGATGGCCAAACCAGCCAATGAAGGATTTGCCCTTTTAGCAGTCGTACCAAAAATCACAATTAAGAAAATAAAAGTAAGTACCGCTTCAGTAATGAATGCTGAGGCTGTAGAATATTTTCCAAGAAACGCTTCTCCCCAACCATTCGCCCCCAATGCATATTCTCCCATTTTAAAACCAGGATTTCCTGAGACTATCAGGTATAATACTGCGGAAGCGGCAATAGCACCGAGGCATTGCGAAACAACATACCCGATAGTATCTTTTACAGACAATTGACCGGCAGTAAGCATAGCAACAGAAATAGCAGGATTTATATGGCATCCTGAAATAGGTCCAATTGCATAAGCCATTACAACAACACTCAATCCAAAGGCAAGAGCAATACCCAGCAATCCGATTCCCGATGGTGCAATTCCCTCAGTAGTTGCTCCGGCTATAACCGCAGCGCCGCACCCAAATAATACAAGGCAAAATGTGCCAATAAATTCCGCAATGTACTTAGCAGAAGATTTTGTTTCCATAAATTGTATATTTAGCTAAAAGTAAAAAAATTATCCGAAAAAACTATAACTAAAAATATTTTTTTTCATTTGCTTTCCCTATACCCATTTGGGGTTTTATACACTCGTACAAAATTGCATGTAAGCATAACAGTTATGAAATGTGCATCATTCATTTATTATTTTACCTTCAAATAATAAATTAATATCCGGATCAGGAAGAATTGATTCCGGCTTAAAATCAAGTGGAACGGTCACATCAGTGGTTTTTCTACTAATATCAATCGTTTTAAAAATAGAATGATGACCTGCCTGTATGGCTAACTGCAATGGAAATTGAAAAATAAAATCCTGTGTTTGATTAACAACGATCTCTACTCTTTTTTTATTTTCATCATACTTCCATTTTATCTCTAATATTGGATGACCGGCAGTATACAACCATTGTTTAAAAAATACCTCCAGGTTTTGTTTGCTCACATTTTCCATTATGTGCATAAAATCATCTGTTGATGCATTTTTACCCATGTAAGAAGCATAATAAGTTTGTATTCCTTTTTGAAAAATTTTATCACCCAGTTTTCTGCGAAGCATGTGCAATACCCAACTTCCCTTTTGATAAGAATTATTATTTAACAATTGCATAAGATTATTGCCGGCAGACGTATCAACAACAGGGGTTTTACGTTTTTTATAAAAAGCAATTACTTCATCCCTGTCGTGCTTCATACTTTTTTTTAAAGTATCTGTGCCATAACTATACTCCATATACAAATGAGTCATATAGGTTGCAAAGCCTTCGCTTAGCCATAAGTGTGGCCAGTCGCTTTCAGATGCTTCATCACCAAACCATTGATGCGCTGTTTCATGGGCAAAGAGTTCTTCAATTGATCTGTTCTTTTTTGATTGGAAAGAATCTATCGCTACTGAATTTTCGTAATAAAAAATATTACCCGCATTTTCCATTCCGCCAAATCTTGTCCTGGATTGTACATTAGCAAGTTTTTTATAAGGATAAGGTCCAATATAATTTTCGTAAAAAGGGAGAATTTTTTTGGAAATAGCATATTCGGCAAAGCCACTATCCTTGTTCTCAGGAAATACCCAACTCGCTTACAGGAACGCAGTTAATGGTAGAATCAAGCTGCACTGCAAAATCTGCAACGCCAATCACCATCACTTTAGTTGGTAATACAAGGTCTTCCTTCCAATGCGTAAGTTTTAAATGATCAGCAAGATTGCTTTCTTCAACAAGTGTTCCGTTGGCAATAACCTGGTAATGATCCGGCGCTGTTACAATAAATTCAACCGAAGCCTTATCTGCCGGATGATCGTTGCAGGGAATCCAGTTATGTGCACGGTTTGGCCAGTTATCACCAAAAAAAGTGCGGTGATGGAATTTATTTTTATCAATGATAAGTCCATCGGCAGGAATGCCCTCATAGCTTATTGTAATATTTTTTTGTACATCTAACGGCAATGGTGAATCGAAGAAAATATTTACATGCTCATTCTCCTGGTTAAATTTTAATTCTTTATCGTTTTCTGAAACATGTAATACTTTCATTCCTTTCCCGTTAGAATCATTCAAAGCTACCAGGTCAAAATACACATTGCTTGCAGATTGTTTTGCAATAAAATCAATTCCTGCTTTCCCCTGAATAATATTATTGCTGTCGTTCAAAGAAATTTCATAACGGTAATGCTGAACATCAATAGCTTTATTTTGTGCCATTAATCCATTGCAGGTGATTGCAAAAAAGAAAACAGGAAATTTCCGGAACCATTTTTTCATACTGCTATATTTAAATGATAAATCTATAGGTAAATTTTGTTATTTATTTTTATACTGATGCCGGAAAAAGGCTATTGCAAAGCCAATGATTGCGTAAATGACCAGTTTAATAATTCGCTCTTTGGTTTTGTTATTCATCTTTTAAATGATATCCTTTTTTTAATTTAATAATTAAGTCAGTAGCATGTTTCAATAACGTATCAGCATCCATTAGCTGATAATGAAGAAATCTTGAACGAACCATTTCTATATATTCATTAAATGTTGTTTTATCGTAGGTTAATAATTCGGGGGTCGTTTGCAAAAACGAATCAATTCTTGCCTGGCTGAAAGAGATTTTATTTGCTAAATAAATATTATTGGCAGCATCGTTGTATTTGAATTCAAAAATTTTTGGCCTCGCTTTTCTTATTTCAAGATAGATTTCGCGATCGGTTTGCGCCGTTGCTTGCCATTTGCGGCAAAGCTGATCATATTCACCTACTTCACGATTTAGAGACAAGTTAGTAAAATAACGTAACGCACCTGAACTTTCCATTTGATGAATGGTTGCATCATGCGGCACAAAGTTGCCATGAGCTGCAGCAAATAAGCCATACCAATATAATTTGCCGGAGGGAATTATTTTTATATCATTGGCAGATACCAATTGCATAAGTGTATCAACATTTGAAGCAGCGTAATTGAAATAGTCAAGATATTTTTTTAAATCAGTGGTATCCCGTGAAAGGTCGTTGATCATAGCTTCCGCATATTCTTTGGCATGCTTATGTTCAGTGATATATTCCCTTACACTTTCCGCAAAGAATCCCAACGTTACTGCAAGAAAAATCATTAAGAACTCCAAAAAATATTCTCTAAAATTTTTCTTTTCAACTTTAGGATGATGATGTACTTCCATGTTTTACTTAATTTATTTTATGGTTCTATTCGTCTCTGAGATTTAATAAAATCAGCACCAAAACAAGAAAACCCAAAATTCTTTCAGCAGCGGCCAATCCATTCCATATCATACTTTGCCACATACCGAACCATTCGCCGCCAATAACTTCAAAGCCAAAAAACCAAATAGCAATACCTATTATAATCCCGGCTACTGCCCAATTTTTTGAAGCATGAAATATTATTGCTTCACTTTTTAAATTTTTAAAAAGTAACCATGCACCCTTAATACAGCAGAAGGCCATTAAAGCCTCCATTGTTATAATAAAAATATAGGAGGCATGAAAGATAAAAATATTGTTGATGCTCCGGTAATGAACATGGCTGTCCGGAAAAGTAGTATCCATTTTGAGCACATGCATCACAAATTGATAATTACTATAATAATCGGTGATGTTCCCAAAGGTAATCAGCAAAGCCATTAACCCAATAGCTGCCACTGAAATTGCTTTTACCAGGCGTAATAAAAATGATGTGGAATACATTGCTATAGTTTTTTTATTGTCAATCACTCAAACGATTTTGTTTATGAGCTGATGTATCTCCCTATTTGTTAATTGATATTTCATTTTTTTGTGCATGTTTTGAGCAATGAGCAAAATGAAAAAACATCATAAACAAAAAAATAAAAAGCAATTTCATATTGAAATTTTTTTATTGAATGATGATAAACTTCCATGTTATTTAATATGATGTTTGCTTTTGTAGAAATTAATAAGATTAGTTGCCCTGTTTTGTAATTGGGTAAGTAACAAGCTTTGTCCTTTTGTAACTCTTAAATATAATTGTAACTGGTTAAACCATTTGTTTAGTAACGCTCTGTCATTAGAAAACAATAACGGTCCATTTAGAATGCTGCTGCCCGTTTGACTGCCTGAAAGAGACGAAACATTTTGAAGTGGCGCAACAACTTTAAAGTTAGCCAATTCATTCAACGTATTCCGTACATTATCCTGTGCTTCCTGGTAAATAGTGATTTCAAAATCATAATCGTCTGTGTACATTCTTTTATAAGCCAGAATGCTGTCGGCATCTCCCTTCTCCAATAACCTGAAACCACCTGCATTGCCAAGCTGTGTTATGGTACGGTCATTTATGTGAAAAGGCCTGTCTACTTTTGAATATTTAATCAATACACCCATACAGGATGTTGCTTTAAGGTTATTGGTAACTGTATCATAGCATTGATACATGCTGTTTAAAGCAGTTATTTTGACTTCATCAAATCGAATAATGTCACCCATTCTCATTGTATCAGCCTCAAGGTCTTCAACAAGGGATTGAATGTATTGTTCTCCCTGTTCACTATCTTTAATACGTTCTCTTATATTCTCTGCAAAAAAGCCAAGTGTTACAGCAAGAAATATCATTAAGAATTCCAAAAAATATTCTTTGAAGTTTTTCTTTTCTACTTTGGGGTGATGATGTACTTCCATATTAGAGTTTTTGTACTTTTTAAGCTCTCCAACTGATTAATAAAATAATTTACCGTTTAGATTTACTATGTAATAACCTTCACGGGTCCTTGCTTTCCAGGCTAAATATCTGTGGTTAAAATATCGGTTACTTTTCAGATAAAAAATGGCAGTTAGCAGGCAAAATTTCATCAACAGAAAAATAGCTTTATGAATTTCCGGGAATGTATATCGCAGGTACAAGATAGGAAAGAAAAAAAATTCAAAACAAAATTTTGCCTGGCTAAACAATGAAAATTCTTTTTTAATTTTAATATCACAAGCGGCAGTAGCTCAGTTGGCAGAGCATTAGCTTCCCAAGCTAAGGGTCGAGGGTTCGAACCCCTTTTGCCGCTCATTTTGATTGCCTATTTTTAGTAAAATTTTTAGTGAGATTTAATATTAACAAGGTGAGATTTATATAATCACTAAATTGGCTTTAGCAAAGCCAGCATGTCTACTCTTTTAAAATTTTTCTTCTTCTTTACCGGATTTATTTTGACTAATAAATTATCGACTGCACAACAGGTATCTAAGCCCTTCCCCCAACATGTAAAATATGCCGGCGGAGTTATTAAACCGAATCATGTTTCGCAGCAGCAATTAGATGATAGTGTCCGTTCGTTTTATAATTACTGGAAAGAACGTTACATAAACGATGATGCTGGAGAGGGGCAATATTATGTGTGGGTAGAAGGTTCTGTTGGAAATAATAAATGTGTTTCCGAAGCCCAGGGATATGGAATGATGATAGTAGCATTAATAGCCGGCTATGATATCACTGCACAAAAAATTTACGATGGATTGTATAAATATTATACACTACATCCAAGCAGGCGCAGCAAGTATCTTATGGCATGGGCGCAAACAAAAACATTTAAAGATTTTGAAGTTAGCTCTGCTACAGATGGCGATATGGACATTGCCTGGTCTTTATTACTGGCAGATGCGCAATGGGGAAGCAAGGGAAAAATCAATTACCTGCAGGAAGCGCAGTTAATGATTGAAGCCATAATGAACCAGGAAATAAATGCACAAACATTTTCTGTTTTATTAAGCAATGCTGTAGAATATGATAGTAAGGATTATTTTGATATGCGCTCATCAGATTTTATGCCTGCTCATTTTAAAGCATTTAGCAAAAAGACAAATAATAACGAATGGAATAAAGTAGTTGATACCAACTATGCACTTTTCAATATTATGCAAAATAAATACAGCAAAGATGCCGGGCTTGTACCAGATTTTATACAGCATATAAATGCCAACGCAATTCCATCAAAGCCTTTTTATCTTGAATCAAAATATGATGGTTATTATAGTTATAATGCATGCCGTGTTCCATGGCGCATTGCTACCGATTTTATTATAAATGGTGATAGTCGTGCAAGAACATTTGTTGAAAAAATAAATAATTGGATCCGGAATAGCACGAAGGATAATCCACAGAATATTTCTGCCGGTTATACACTGGCAGGAAATAATATTAGCAAACATGATTCTGAGGCAATGAGCTTTATAGCTCCATTTGCAGTAAGTGCTATGGTGGATGCCTCAAACCAAATATGGTTGAATAATTTGTGGGATTATATTGTAGGTTTCGATGTAGATCAATATAATTATTATGAGAACACTATAAAAATGATCAGCATGATTATTTTATCAGGTAATTACTGGACGCCGTAAGGCAGCCATTCCTGCGCTGTATATTTGTAAGCCAGCCTTGTCAGTTCCTCTATTTCGAAAGGCTTTGCTAAAAAGTCATCTGCACCACATTCAAGAGCAATTTGTTTGATATCCCTGTTAGCCGAAAACATAATTACGGGTATATGTTTTAGTTTTTCATCTGCTTTTAGTTGCTTACAAATGATATTGCCATCAATACCCGACATCCATATATCAAGAAATATTAAGTCTGGCTTTTGCTCACAAAGCTTAAAAATATTTGAGCCGTTCATAGTTGCAATTACTTCAAAGCCTTCCTCTTCCAATACAATCTGCATTACATCAACGATACCTGCATCATCATCGGCAACTAAAATTTTTTTAATAGACATGAGAAGTGTTTTGTTCTGTTTGTTGCAAGCTTCTGGTTTTTATGCGATAATCAGTTGGTAACGAAAAACAAAAAGTTGAGCCTTTGCCATTTTCGCTGTCCACCCATATCTTACCTCCCTGTCGTTGAACAATTTCATATGAAATATAAAGCCCTAATCCCAGGCCGGGAAAAGTTTGGTTTTCCGGCCCGCTAACCCTATAAAATCTTTCAAAGATTTTTTCCAGGTTTTCTTTTGAAATGCCAACTCCCTTGTCTTCCACGCGAACTGTAACTCCGTCGTTGTCTGCAAATGTAGAAACGATAATATCTTCGGGCGAAGGTGAATACTTAATTGCATTAGTAATAAGATTGGTAAACACCTGCCCTATCCTTTCCTTGTCGCCATATATTTTTATATCATGGCTAAGATTTACAATAATTTTGTGTTCGTCTGTTGTCCGCTGTAGTTCTTCCACAAGTTCTTTCACAAGCTCATTAAATTCATAGAATTCTTCATGAAGTTGCAATCTACCCCCTTCTATTTTAGTAACATCCAAAAGGTCGCTTATTAATACGATTAATTTATTCAGTTGTCCATCCATTTTTTCTATCATGCTCACAGCAGGTTCATTCCTATCTTTATTAAAACGTTTTAATAAGATTTGTGCATAAGCCTTTATACTGGTAACAGGTGTTTTTAGTTCATGTGTGGCTATACTAATAAAATCATCCTTTTGTTTTTCCAGGAAAACCCTTTCGGTTATATTTCTGAAATTACAAACCATCCCTTTAACCGAAGGATGGTCAAGCAAGTTTGCAAAAGTACCTTCTATCCATTCCCAATTGCCATTTTTGTGAAGTACCCTGCATTGAATGCTAAACGATTGGTCTATTAGTCTTCTAACATTCTCAAATATCTTTTTTGCAGTTCTTCCAAATCATTTTCGTGAATAATGCTTCCGATAATCAATGGTTTTAAATTCTCCTTTAGGATATCCTAAAACCGGTTCGATAGTGGGGCTTACATACAAAATCTTTCCGTCCGCGTCTATTACCATGATGGCATCATGAATATTTTCAATAAGAGCCCTAAAACGCTCAGCAGATCTTTTTACGTTTCTGTTGGCCCGGGTAACAGCGCCGCTCAACGCAATTAAAAATAAGCTCTCGGCAATAAAACCCATAAGCTGTACTGTCTCCGACTTGTTAAGCCTAAATTGATGGTATGGTCGAAGAAAAAAATAACATGTGATTAATGAAGAAAATAAAGTTGCAAATACACCCGGGCCAACCCCACCAAAAGCGGTTGAAAGAATAACCACTGCAAAATATAACATGAATGGTGTTTGGCTGCCAATAAAATTGGTAAAAAAATAATTTAAAAAAAGTAGCTCCAATCAAAAGGAGAATGGCGAACCCGTATTTGATAAAAGCCGGTCTTCTTTGCACAGCGCTTTCGCTCCAGAGAACCCGGTCGGCGGCGCTTGCGATTTTCAAATAATAGTTGAGAACAGAATTTGGCATTGGCGCTATTAAAAATAATGGGGATTAATTTTTGCCTAAAAGGTTTTATTCAAAATGCATAGAGATAAAAATAATTATTGTCTTGCAATAAACATAACTATCGTAATTATTATATTAATTTAAAATTAAGAATTCAACCTATTTCTCTCTCCGTTTTTAGGAATAACAAGCAATATAAGAATGACACAACATTATCCCCGTAAACAAATAATTTAAAAATCATTACTGCTAATCTCCTCCTTTTATTTTACATCAATACTTTAAAATAACTTTGTTCAATAAAATAACATTATGCAGGATTTCCTTAAAGAACTTTTTGCCGGCCAGCAGTATGATGAAAAAAATTTCTTTTTAATCGCCGGGCCATGTGTTGTTGAAAGCGAAGACTTGATAATGGAGGTTGCTGAAAAAGTTTTTGATATATGCAAAAGACTTAATATTCCTTATACATTTAAAGCTTCTTATCGTAAAGCCAATCGCACAAGCGCCGGTTCATTTACAGGTATTGGTGATGAAGAAGCGATGAATTTATTAAAAAAAGTAAAAGAAAAATTTTCTATTCCTGTAACAACCGACATACATACTGCAGAAGAAGCCGGTATTGCTGCACAATATGTTGATGTTTTACAGATACCGGCTTTTCTTTGCAGGCAAACAGATTTGTTGATTGCTGCAGCTAAAACTGGCAAAATTGTAAACGTAAAAAAAGGGCAATTTGTAAGTGGTGAAGCCATGAAATTTGCTTCGGATAAAATAATAAAAGCCGGTAACAATAAAGTAATCTTAACTGAAAGAGGGAATTCTTTTGGTTATACTGATCTTGTAGTTGATTACCGGAATATTCCTATTATGAAAAATCATGGAGTGCCTGTAGTAATGGATTGTACGCATAGTTTACAACAACCAAATCAAAACAGTGGAGTCACAGGTGGCAACCCGCAAATGATTGAAACGATTGCCAAAGCTGCCATTGCAACGGGTGCTGATGGATTATTTATAGAAACACATCCTGATCCTTCCTGTGCATTAAGTGATGGCGCTAATATGTTGAAACTCGACTTGCTTGAAGAGCTACTTAAAAAATTAATAGCAATAAGAAAAGCAGTCGTATAAATTATTACTCTACCAACAAATAAAGAAGCCGGCTTAAGTTTTTTAAGCCGGCTTCTTATTTATAAAAATAACTACTGTATCCTGATTTCGATACGACGGTTCTTAGTTCGTCCCTCAGTTGTTTTATTATCCGCTACAGGATCGGCTGATCCATATCCTGCAGTTGTCATTCTGCTATCAGCAATTCCCTTGCTTACCAGGTAGGCTTTAACTGATTTTGCTCTTTTTTCTGAAAGTGGCTGATTGATTTTATCGTTGCCTGTATTATCAGTGTAACCACTAATTGATACATTCACGTTTGGACGCAGGTTTAGATAAGCTACTACGATTTCTAATACAGATTTTCCTTCAGGAAGCAATCGGGCACTACCACTCTTAAATGAAATCTGGTACGATTTTATACCAATCACAGGACATCCCGAATTGTCTTTTGGACCAGGTTCATTAGGGCATTTATCTTCTTCATCGTTTACACCATCACCGTCAGTATCAGGAACAGGACAACCCTGGTAACGTGCAACTCCCGGCACAGTCGGGCATTTATCTTCTTCATCATTAATACCATCTCCATCTGTATCGGGTATGGGGCAGCCATTGTATTTTGCAAGGCCCGCAACATCAGGGCATTTATCGTCTTTATCTGCAATACCATCTCCATCACGGTCTGGACATCCTTGTAATGCAACTTTACCAGGTTCATCAGGGCAGGCATCTAAGCTATCAACTATACCATCTCCATCACGGTCAAGCACAACCGGAATTACAACAGCTTTAGGTGCAACTACTTTTTTTGGAGCAATGTTACCCGATATACCAATGCTATGATAAAAATGATAACTTGCATTTTCAGTAACCGGTATTCTGTATTGGGAATTAATTATTAAAAAAGCCTCATCCACAAAGTTTATTTGCAAACCAATACCCGTAGGAATATAGGCAGCGTAATATTTTTGATATTTGCTTGCACCTGCGCCTATATCAATAAAAGGCACCACCCAATATTTATCGCTTAATAATTTCAGGTTAACGCTTGCATTTGTTTCTAATAAAAAATAATTTGCATTAAAGGCAGGTTGATCCCCGATAGGGTAATCAACGAAAGAGCCAGCTAACGTGGCAATAAAATCTATATGTTTACTTATGCCGGAAAGATAATTTATGGCAATCCCGGGATTCATAGTTGAGGGCTTGAAGAAGCTCTTTTCATTGAGCGTATGTACCAAACCATTATTCCTGATGTCAGCAGCAGTTTTGAAATCGCTCAGAAAAAAACTAACTCCAAGGGCTTCTTTCTTATGAGTAGTTTCCTGGCCAAATGATGTTGCGAAAAAAGAAATGCTGATAAATAAAAAATAAAAATTTTTCATAACCAATTTAATTTGCTTATCAAACAAAAATAAACTGTTACAGGCAAAGGATAAAATTAATTAAAGTGGTAATTTTTAAAACAGGAATAGAAAACAATGGACGAAAAAAATCAAAAATGAAAGTTGTCGAGCACTTCTATTTTTACATGGGTTAATCCTGCTCCTGAAAAAGCCAGGTCATGCGCTGCAATTTTCGATACGTCGACAAGACGCTTATTTTTCGCGTTCATCCGATCATTTATTTTTACAATAACAGATTTATCATTATGCAGATTAGTAACTTTTATCCAGGTGCCCAAAGGCAACACGTTACAAGCTGCAGTATATTTTTCAGAATTATAAATTTCTCCGTTCGCAGTTTGGCGGCCGTTAAATTTTTTTGCATAAAAACTGGCCGTGCCATATTTGATAACAGGTTTTTTATGGGCATTATGATGTAGACAATCTTCCTGCGTCCCGTGAGTTTTCTTTTGAGCGCACAAGCCATCAGAAAAAAAAATCATTAATAAAAAAACAGGAATTAATTTTTTCATATAAGTACTATCAGGTAATATATTAATGAATACCTATTAATAACTATAACGAATTTGCCTGTTATTTATTTGCAAAATATTTATCAGCAAGCGCCCGGTCATCACTGTACATATCTTCATAGAAAATAATTTTATCACCTTTTGCCTCGCATGAAAAGTATTCTATGTAAAGAGGCAACCTGTTCTTTATAATAATTCGCTTCCTGTCTTTATTGGCAAGCCAGGTTTTGATGGAATCAACATTATAAGCAAGCTGTTGTTCTTTCGTTTTATTTAAACTATCGTTTCGTGCAATATAAAAAGCGAGTTCCTCCCATTTTTGAACCCGAACGCAGCCATGGCTTAAGTCTCTTACAGAATTTTGAAAAAGATAGCGCTCATTGGTATCATGCAGGTAGACACTGTAGGGATTATTAAAATTAAATTTCAAAACACCCAATGCATTGTCATCGCCGCTTCCCTGCATTATTTTCCATGGAATACCGTTGGAATATTTTGACCAGGTAATTGTAAAAGGATCTACCACATCGCCTTTAGAATCAACAAGGTTAAATCCCTTGCGTGCAAGGTAACCGGGATCTTTTTTTAAACCCGGCAATATATCTTTTTTAATAATACTTTCAGGAATCGTCCACTGCGGATAAGTAACCATATCAGATATCATTGAAGACAAAACCGGCGTGGGAGTGGCTGGCTTACCAACAATTACTTTGGAATGTATAACAATAGTATCATGATCCCACAGTTCGAGATAATAACCTGGAAGATTTACCCAGACGTATCTCACAGGAAGTGTATCAGGCAGTAGCTTATAACGGTCAAGTGTAATCGCAATTCTTTTAAATTTTTCAACGTCAAAATTATTGAGCGAATTAATCAGCTTCGAACTTATTTTCCCATCTTTTTTAATTTTATGAGATGCCTGGTATTTTTTTATTTCTTCACTAAACATTATTGAATCAGGATCTGCGTTATCTGATTCGGTTATCCCGGCCTGCAGAAATCTTGTCTGAAGATTTTTAATAAGAAGTTGTGAATCTTTTTCGGGATAATCGATAAACTGGTAATGCACATTATCCATACTATTAACAAAATTCTTTACAAGTCCTTTAAGTGATTGGTATCTTTCATTGGCAGGTTCTATTGAATTGAAAAGATTGACTATAGAATTATTTCTAACGGCTTCATCTAAACTTTCAATAAAAAAAGAATCAATGTATTTTTCCTTTTTAACTATTGAAACACTGTCCGGAAGCAATCTTCCTTCTTTAAGGTCTTTTGCGGTTTTCATAAAAGCATCACTCAGCATCAGGTCTGCCTTTGTCCATATTATCGCATCGGCTTTTGCTAAAGAGTCATCGATCAATTTTTTTCGAATCGCTGTCAATTCGTTAAAATGATAGTCTTCAGGATAAAGGCCATAATATTTGGAGCTCTGAATGAAATCGATCATTGAATCTGCGAGAGGCATCCATTTTTCTTTTTTACTCCAGACATTCCGGTAATCATTTTTATCATAAAAAGCTACCACTACGTCAGTAAGATATAATTTATTGGAATCGTTTATTTTGCCATTGTTATCTTTTGCAAATTGCAATACCGCTTTAAGGTTATCACTGATCTGGTCATCCATTTCTTCAGGCTTTTTTACAATCTCTTTTTTTATTGCGGGGTGCTTGCTTCTGCAACTAAACACAAAGCACATTATAATAAGGGGAAAAAAAACGTAAATTAAATTTGTTTTCAGAAGCATGTGTTGGCAAAAATTTTATAAAAAATATCCTTTGATTTAAAATTAAATTATGATTGGTAAAATAAATAACTCTTTGAAGATAATGTTAGTGTTTGAAATAATTTTTCATTTTGCTTATAGCAATATTCTGGCACAATCAAATGTCGGTAATAAGTATGGATTAAATGTTGTTGATAATATAAAATTACTGCAAAGTGAAATTGCTATTGATTCCAATAAGCAAATGAAAGATGTTAAAAAGGCGATACCTTCTTTAATGTTTGACCTCAGATATTCAACTACAAATAATTTCATGCACCGAAAATTATATCCGATTCTGCAAACCACTTACCTGCGGCTTGCAGCAATAAACGCTTTAAAAAAAGTAGTTATTGCACTTCGTGACCAAAATCTAACTGTAAAAATATTTGACGCCTATCGTCCTTATTCCATTACAGAAGAAATGTGGGATGTCGTAAAAGATAGTCGCTATGCAGCGGATCCTGCAAAAGGCAGCGGACATAATCGCGGAATAGCTGTTGATGTTACATTAGTAAATCTGCAAACAAAAAAAGAACTTAGTATGGGAACTGATTTTGACAATTTCAGTGATACGGCCCACCAGGATTTTACCGGGCTACACGAAAATATTTTGCAAAACAGATTATTACTGAAAACAATTATGGAAAAGTGTGGCTTTGTAAGTCTTGATACCGAATGGTGGCATTTTAGTCTTGCTGATGCAAATAATTATGAACTATTAAATATTTCTTTCGGTGCACTAAAGAAATTAAATAATAAACAAAAACATTAGCCTTTAATTGCCTCATATAGTTTTTCAACAAATAACATGGTTGCCGGGCAATACTCAATATTTTGCTTATGTACATGCATATAATCTTTAAAGGGCTTTTTTAATAAATATGGAAATCCTGCACAGTCTGAAGGCCTCACGTCATAGATAGTACACATATTAGTTTTCATATCAAGAAACTGACATGGGCGTGATTTATTCATCCAATCGTTTCCTTTTTTATCAAAATACAACCACTTCTCTTTAAAATCTTTTGGTCTCATTCCAAGATGAGAAGCAATTCTTTTAATATCAGTAAAGCTATACGTAGGTGTCATTACTTTACAACAATGGGCACAGCTAAGACAGTTAATCTCTTTCCAGACTTCTTTATCTTTTTGTTCTGCAAGAACTTCCAAATTTTTTGGAGGATTATTTTCCGTTCGGGTAATAAAATATCTTAAAGATTTTTTGTTCTTCTCAAAATTTTTTTTGAGTTTCCTAAGATTAACGGTCGGCATGAAAAATTAGCTTGAATGAGGTTACGAATGTATTAATGATGATTGTTTAAAATATAAAAGTAGCGCAATAATTTATTTTAATTTAGCATTAATAATCAGACGTCGATTTATAATGTGGCATATTTATAAAAAAGGATTTAAAGCGTATCTCCAACTGGAGAAATCTTTATCAGAAAATTCTGTTGATGCATATCTTCATGATATTGATAAGCTCACACAATTTCTTTCAATCGGTAATTCTGAAATAAAACCCGGTGATGTTACATTGCAACACCTTGAAAGCTTTCTGCGGTGGATCAGCGAATTGGGAATGACGCCTTCATCCCAATCCCGGATTATTTCGGGGCTTAGGAACTTTTACAAATATTGTCAGCAGGAACAAATTTCAAGGACAGACCCGACCGCTTTATTAGAAACTCCCAAACTTATAAAACACCTGCCGGATGTATTAAGCTTAAGCGAAATAGAAGCTATAATTAATTGCATTGATGTAAGCACAAGCGAAGGCGCCAGGAATAAAGCCATAATTGAAACGCTCTATAGTTGCGGTTTGCGTGTAAGTGAACTTGTAAATCTTCGCTTATCGTGTCTCTATTTTGATGTAGGTTATATTCGTATTATCGGAAAGGGAGATAAAGAAAGATTAGTTCCTGTTGGAGCACCTGCTATAAAATATATTAATATTTACCGGCAAAATATTCGTGTACACTTAGCCGTTATGCCGGGCAACGAGGATATTCTTTTTCTTAACAGGAGAGGAAGAAAATTATCCCGGATAATGATTTTTATAATTATAAAAGATTTGGCAAAACAGGCAGGCGTTACAAAAAATATTTCGCCACATACTTTCAGGCATTCTTTTGCAACACATCTCGTTGAAGGCGGTGCAGATTTGAGGGCAGTGCAGGAAATGCTGGGCCATGAAAGCATTACCACAACTGAAATTTATACACATCTTGACAGAGAATATCTCAGGGATACCTTGCAGCGGTTTCATCCTTCATTTAAATAATTACGAGATGCATTACCCTATTTAAGATTTGAGGCAGTTATGTTATAATTATTTTTATAAAATAATGAGAAATAAAAAGGTACTGAGATTATACCAGAAAAATTATTTTCCTTCTACCAGTACCTTACGACTTTGGTAGGAAGAGCTATCGCCGATGTTTTTAACCCGGCTCCTGTAATTTTTAAACATGCTCATCCATTTAAGTTTCAGCACGCCAAAAATGCCTTCCTTTACGATGCCTTTGTTCATTTTAGAAACGCCATATTTTCTATCAATAAATGTTATGGGCACTTCTTTTATGGTAAATCCAAGTTTCCATGCAGCAAATTTCATTTCAATCTGGAATGCATATCCTACAAAACTTATCTCGTCTAAATTAATTGCCTCAAGCACATTACTTGTATAACATATAAAACCGGCAGTAGGATCTTTTACAGGCATAAAAGTAATAATGCGTGTGTACACAGAAGCTCCCTTTGACAGGCTAACCCTTGTCCATGGCCAGTTTTCTACATTTCCGCCTCTTACATAACGTGAGCCAACTGCTACATCGGCGCCTCCTGTTTTACAGGCTTTGTATAATTTATCAAGATCAGCGGGATTATGAGAAAAATCGCAATCCATTTCAAAAATATATTCATATCCTCTCGCTAAAGCCCACCGGAACCCAAAGATGTAGGCCGTACCTAAACCCATCTTATTATGCCGTTCTTCCAAAAATAACATCCCTTCATATTTGGAAAAAAGACTTTTTACAATTAATGCAGTGCCATCCGGGGATCCATCATCAATAATCAGTACGTGAAAATTCTCTTGAAGTGAAAATACTGTTTCAAGGATAGCAGCAACATTATCTCTTTCATTGTACGTTGGTATAATAAGAAGTTTTTCCAAAATGGATTTTAGTATTTATAATGAAATTACAATTAATCTTTAAAAAAAATGCCTAAAAAGGTTTAGCGGTTTATCTTTTAAGTAAGGTACGATTCAGTATTTCGGTAAGCTTTTGCTTTGTATGCAAAGGAAAATCGCCTTTCATCATCCAGTCATAATACTGGGGTTCAGCTTTCAACACCTCAGAAACGGGGCGACCCTTATGTTTTCCAAAGTTAAACACTTCTATATTATTATCCATAATAAACCGCCTCGCAAAATCCACAAATTTTTCTTCGCCTGTAAATTGCAAAATAGTATCTAAAGTATTTCCCAAATGTTGGTAACGATTAAGTTGTGCTTCTAATATTTCCCAGGTGGCTGTAGCATCTGCCTCGGCTGAATGAGCATCATTTAATTCCTTTTCACAATAAAATTTATAAGCAGCGCCAAGAGTTCTTTTTTCCATCATGTGGAAAATATGCTGCACATCAAGCATTCTGCGGCTGGTCATGTCAATATCAAGTCCGGCTCTTAAAAATTCTTCCATAAGTAAAGGAATATCAAACCGATTGGAATTATATCCTGAAAAATCTGAATCGTCAATAAACTGCTTAAGTTCATTTGCAACCTGCTTAAAAGTGGGCGCATCTTTTATTTTATCATCAGTAATGCCATGGATATCGCTGCTGCTTTTAGGAACAGGCATTTGGGGATTGATAAGTTTTTGTTTAACAGCCCTGGTTCCATCCGGAAAAATTTTTATAATTGCTATTTCTACAATTCTGTCTGTTGAAAGATTAGTGCCTGTTGTTTCAAGATCAATAAAAACCAAAGGACGTGTTAGTTGTAAGGACATTATTGAATTTTAAGTTACAAAATATAAGTTATAAAAAGGGGCGCAAATTACAAAATTAAAAACAACCCGCTACTTGTTACTTATTACCTTTAGAATATCAATTCCATCATAGTTACCACTACTCATAAAAAGGAAATTGGTATTATATGTTTCTACACTTTTTAATTTTGTCTCAAGCTTCTCTTTTACAGTAATTACTTCAAGATCGGTTTTATTAAATCCATCTATTACACTTTTAGGCTCAAGCATCGGCATGCGTTTGAGCTCAAGCGCATGTTTGCTATAAAAAACAATTGCCTCATCAGCATTTTCCATAGCATCTTTATATTCATGCATAAATTTTTCGTTGAGGCTGCTGAAAGTATGTAATTCCAGGATGGCTACCAGTTTTCTTTGGGGGAATTGTTGCTTAACTGCGTTTATACTTGCCGTTACTTTACTGGGTGCGTGTGCAAAATCTCTGTAAATGTTATACTCTTTATTTTGAACAAGTATTTCGAGCCTTTTTGCTGCCCCGGTAAAACCGGCTATTGCTGCTGCAAAATCTTTATCAGTTACACCAAGTTGCTTACAAACATAATAAGCTGCCTGCAAATTTAAAAGATTATGGTTCCCAAAAATTTTTAATTCAGTCTTTTCTCTTCCAATCGTGACGCTTGTTATACCTTCTTCTATAAAATAAGACGGAAGGCTATATGGAATATATTTTATGTCGTTTCTTTTATTATCTGCAATAAGTTTTTTTAATATTTCATCTGTTTCGTTATAAATTAAAACACCATTTTTTTCAATCATTTCAATAAAAATCTGAAACTGCTCCAGGTAAAAATCAAATGTTGGAAATACATTAATGTGATCCCAGGCAATTCCGGTTATTACCGCTATATGTGGAAAAAGAAAATGAAATTTCGGACGCTTTTCTATAACGCTTGCTGGATATTCATCAGCTTCGCACACAATTATCGGGGCACCGGTAATTCGCACACTTTGATCAAATCCCTCAAGCCTGGCACCGACAAGATAATCAAAATCAAGGTTCGAATATTTCAGTACGTGCATAATCATAGCGGTAGTAGTGGTTTTGCCATGGCTTCCGCCTACCGCCACTCTTTTTTTAGTTTCGCTTTCTTTGAAAATGTATTCCGGAAATGAAAATATTTTTAAACCAATTTCTTTTGCCTTGATTAATTCGGGATTATCCCCCTTTGCATGCATCCCCAATATTATGGCATCAATATCGGTAGTAATATTTCCAGGATACCATCCTGCCCCGGAAGGCAGTATCCCTTCTTTTTTAAGATTTGAGGACGCAGGTTCAAAAATTTCATCATCACTACCGGTTACCTGGCAGCCTTTGCGATGAAGTGCAATGGCAAGTTGATGCATTACGCTACCGCCAATGGCTATAAAATGAATACGCATAAATTATAAAAAAATAAATTTAGAAATGATTTTTAACAATAGATCGGAATTTAATTCGTTTTTGAATAGCACATTAACAAAGTATGATATAAATTTGCAAACAGGTGCAAAATAAAGTTTTAACTTAAAACATCATTATGAAAAAATTGATTATTATTTTTGCTTTGGCTTGTTCAGTTGTGATAACCTTCACGTCATGCAGCAGTTCCAGAAGAACCGGTTGTCCTATGACACAAAATATCATTCACTGATCTTAAATATTGCGCCTGATAGTAACACATGAAATGGATTCCTTTACTCTATGAGGAACAACTCGAAGAGATAAAACTAAATTCTTCCCATACACCACAGGTAATTTTTAAACACAGCAGCCGATGCGCAATAAGCAGCATGGCAAGAAGCCGGCTGGACAGAAATGAATCTCCGGAAGGAATTGATTTTTATTTTCTGGACATTATCAATCATAGAAATATCTCAAATAAAATAGCTCACGACTTTAATGTGAGACATGAATCACCACAAGTGCTTATCATAAACGACGGTCAATGTATTTATGATGAAAGCCACTCGGGCATAGATATGAAAGATATTAAAGCTAATGCCGGGAAAGATTAATTATCTCTAATTATGCATCGGTAAAACCTTCTGCTTTCGGCATTTATTCTAAATGCGCTATAAATAAAGATGCCCTGGATTGATCGAGAACAACGTTTGCAAGACTGGGTTTAAAAAGAAGTGATAGTGCATTCCTCCCATAAGCTCCCATTACAACTATAGAGTTTTCAGCATGATCGTCGAGAAATTCAATTAGCTTTTTCTGCAGATCTCCTTTAAGTAACACTATTTCAAGATTAGAAAATCTTTTTTCAAATTTTTGAGCAAAGGATCCCATCTCTTTCTTTTTTAATTTTTCGTTTTCGTTAATAGTTACCAGGTAGGTCTTTTTCTTAGCTAATTTTGGAAAAAGATTGCTATAAGTTTCTATTGCGAGCATTGCATCATCACTTCCGTCATATAAGAGTATTGCAGCTTTTATTTTAGTAGCATTAACTGAGATAAGGGATATAGGGCATTTCACCTGCGCAAGGATATCCTTAAGAGAATATTTTCGGAAATCGTCTTGCGAATCCGTAACTATGCAATCTGCGTCGGAACTTAAATCAACTAATTTCTTTAAAGAAACATTCTTTTCAAAAGAAAATTTTACTTTTTCATCATTACAAAAAGTTTTAAATAATTGTATATTTTTTTCTTCCAAAATTTCATTATCAGCTTTTTCCTTTTTCGGCAAAAGGTCCTTTTGCACAGAAGCTATATCGCTGGGGTAAGGATAACCAGGCGTTTCATCTTTTAAGAATAAAACATTTACTTCTGCATCATTTTGCTTCGCAATATTGATAGCAAAAGTGGCTATATGCCAGGGAGTCTTTATTGCATTAAAAATAACAATAATCTTTTTCATGATTAAATGTTGTTGATTAATTCAAATTAAAGATTTGACGCTAAGTTTATTTTTAGATTCAAAAAATTAATAATTTAATAATAGAGCAACAGCGGTTATAATACTTACCAGCAAAAACAACTAATACAAAAGTCAAAAAAAAGCAAAATAAAAAGATGTGTTTTAAACGCCTCAAAACAATAAAGACATTTACAAAGAAGTTCTCAGTCTCAGATAAAACGGTATTTCCACATGTTCGTTAGATCGCTTTAAAACCAACTCAGCAGCTTTTTCTCCCATCATTTGAAAATCGGTTGAAATAGTTGTAATACCATTAAGTATTATTTTCTTTAAAGGTGTTTCGTTATAAGAAATAACACCTACGTGTTTTCCCACCTTCATTTTGGTGGTAAGTATTTTTTCAATAAGAAAAACCAGGTCATTTTCCATAAGATTAATATACACTTCTCCTTCCTTAACCGGTTCTTTTTGCAGATTTTGAACTACTTTATAATTAAATGCATATTCCTGGCAATAGCGATAAAATCCTTCCAATATTTCTTTGGGATGATAGGTATAATTCGGGAAGATTATTTTAATTGTGTGGTATTTGCTTAGATGTTCGGTAGCCTGAACTAGGGCATTGTAAATATCCTTTTCAAAATTTTCGTATACGGCTGCATACTCGCCGGTAACGCCTTCAACCAACTTGTCTAATAAAATTAATTTGTCTTTAGGTATTGTATTAATTATCTCAGAAACACTTCCCGACACATCTGTAAAATGCGGAATAATCACATAATGGGTATAGTCGTCTTTTTGCCCGCTAATTAATTTTTTAAAAAAAGGAAAATCATTATTGTAGATATAAAAATCAATAGCAGCAAGATCTCCAAGCGATGCAACGAAAGCGTCATAAATGATTTTTTTATGGGCGCTGAGTTTATTGAATAACAAAAATATTTTTAGTTTCTGATTTACTTCAGCGTTTTTAACGAAGTAACCTTTGCCCGGAACGGAACCGAGGATGCCATTTTTCTTAAGATGCTTGTATCCCTTTTCTGCCGTGTCACGGGAAATTTCAAATTCAAAACTCAATTCATTTATCGATGGCAGCAAATCATTTTCTTTCAGTATTCCTTCGCCTATTGCTTTAGTAATACAATTGGCTAATTGCAGATATTTAGGTGTAGCCGAAAAATAATCGATAAGAAGATATTTGAAGATATCATCGTGTTTCATACTGCAATCATAAAATTATTTATCAAACTTACCGTAATTATTCAATAAGATTTTTGTTTCGAAATCTAATTACATAAACTTACCATGACAGTACATGATAGGAAATATTTTATATATTTTTATCTTTAGCATTCTATTGCTTATATGAAAATATTTTAAATGGGAGTCTTCATCGGCGTTATCTTTCACTTTATAGGTGGTTTTGCTTCTGGAAGTTTTTACATGTCTTAACAAAAAAGTAAAGGGATTGCATTGGAGAAATTTCCCGCTCAGAGTTGGTTTGTTTTCCCGGTTGCTCATTTCTACTTCATTAGCAGCCTGCTCAACCATTCCTTCATTTGCTGGTATTATTCACAATATTTCTTCCGCTGTTCTTCAGCGGCATAACAATAATATGTATAAGTTTGGGTCATTGCGTTTCAGGCAACCGTGCATGAGACTTTTATGCTGCCAATGAATAACATTGAATTAAAATAATAACTTTCAAAATGCAAATAATCTTAGGAATAATATTTCACTTTATTGGCGGCGCTGCCTCCGGAAGTTTTTATGTGCCTTACAATAAAGTGAAAGGCTGGCACTGGGAAAGTTTCTGGATTGTTGGCGGACTTTTCTCCTGGCTTATTATTCCTCCAATAGCTGCATGGCTCACGGTACCTCATTTTGCTGAGATCATTTCACAAACGCCTGCTTCTACTTTTGGCTGGACGTATTTCTGGGGAGTTCTTTGGGGCATCGGCGGATTAATGTATGGGCTTGGCATGCGCTATCTTGGAATGTCGCTGGGTAATTCTGTGCTGCTTGGCTTTACTTCTGCATTTGGAGCATTGGCGCCATCGATTTATTATAACTTTCATCCACAAGCGGGTAAGACGACATTTCATGATTTGCTTACCAATTCCTGGGGGCAGATAGTGCTCATCGGTATTATACTTTGTTTACTCGGTATTTTTATTTGTGGCAAAGCAGGGGTTTTAAAGGAGCGGGAATTACCGGAAGAAAAAAAGCGGGAAAGTGTCAAGGAATTCAACCTTGTAAAGGGATTGATCGTTTGCATTGTTGCCGGAATTCTGAGTGCATGTTTCAATTATGGAATTGAAGCAGGTTCTAAAATGGCTGAGGTCGCCAATTCAATGTGGAAATCAGCTAACCCGGCAGAAACCGGTAACTTTTTATACCGCAACAATGTTATCTACATTGTGTTATTATGGGGTGGTCTTACTACCAACTTTATCTGGACTATGTTTTTAAATTTTCGTAATAAAACTTTCGGAGATTACACTAATAAAAAAACGCCGCTTCTCCGGAATTATATTTTTTGTGCATTGGCAGGAACACTTTGGTTCTTACAATTTTTCTTTTATGGGATGGGAGAAAGTAAATTGGGTAACGGTGCAAGTTCGTGGATACTTCACATGTCTTTTATAATTTTAGTGGCCAATATGTGGGGTTTTGCGCTCAAAGAGTGGAAAGGAGTCAGTAAAAAAACCAGGACAACAATCATAATAGGAGTTATCACAATCATACTTTCTGTAATACTGGTAGGTTATGGTAATTCTCTTAAATTAAATTAAGCGAAAACTAAAATATTTTGACATGGAAATAGTTGAGGCAAGAAAATTTAAGCACGTGAGTTACTTATGGAATACTAAAGAGGCAGCGGCTCTTGATGGAGACGAAGTTGCGTTATTGATTTACCGGTCTAATTTATTGGGTGCTGATCTTCGGTTAACAAATTACGGCGGCGGCAACACTTCGTGTAAGGCAATGGCTAAAGATCCGCTAACGGGCGAACAAACAGAAGTGATGTGGGTGAAAGGTTCGGGTGGAGATATTGGAACGTTAACAAAAAGCGGTTTGGCTGCTTTATATGTTGACAGGCTCAGGAGTTTAAAGAATGTATACCGTGGTATTGAACACGAAGATGAAATGGTGGAATTGTTTAACCATTGCATTTATGATTTAAATTCCAAAGCGCCTTCTATTGATACGCCGTTGCATGGCTTCCTTCCTTTTAAGCATATTGATCATTTACACCCTGACGCAGCGATAGCTATTGCCGCATCAAAAGATGGTGAACAAATAACCAAAGAATTATTTAACGGTTCTATTGGATGGGTAGAATGGCAACGCCCTGGTTTCGACCTCGGATTGAAATTGAAAAAATGCCTCGACGAAAACCCGGGTATACGTGGCATTATGCTTGGCTCTCATGGACTGTTTACATGGGGCGATACATCTTATGAAAGTTATATTAATACACTTGAAGTTATAGAACGATGTGCGGAATACATTGAAAGCCAGCCAATAAAGGCGGAGTAAAGAAGCCAATGTTTGGTGGTGAGAAAATTAAATCTTTACCGAAGAAGAAAGACTAAAAAAAGCAGCAGCACTTGCCCCGGTGTTGCGTGGTTTTTGTTCTTCTGCAAACAAAGTATGATTGGTCATTTTACAGATGATGAAAGAGTATTGGAATTCATCAATTCAAAAGATCTGGAAAGATTAGCGTCTATGGGTACCAGTTGTCCTGATCATTTTTTGCGTACTAAAATAAGTCCGATGGTACTTAATCTTGCGATCCGATGAAGATCTAACGGATATTGATGCCTAAAAGCAAAACTTGCATCCACAGTTTGAAGACTATCGGAAAATGTATACAGATTATTATGAAAACTGCAAACATCCTGATAGTCCTCCGATGCGTGATGCAAATCCTGTTGTAATTCTTTATCCTGGTATTGGTATGTTCACCTTTGCAAAAAATAAACAAACCGCAAGAGTTGCTGCAGAATTTTATATCAATGCCATAAATGTAATGAAAGGTGCAGAAGCGATTTCAACATATACATCACTACCTCGCCAGGAAGCTTTTAATATAGAATACTGGTTATTGGAAGAAGCTAAATTGCAGCGAATGCCGAAGCCCAGGGCTTTGTCAGGAAAAATTGCATTAATAACCGGAAGTGCCGGTGGTATAGGGAAAGCCATCGCCAGAAAATTTGCCGATGAAGGAGCTTGCGTAGTTGTAAATGATAATGATGCGGCTCGTTTGGAAGTTGCTAAAAAAGAATTTAAAAAATTGTATGGCAAAGATGTTTTCATAGCAGAATTGCTTGATGTAACTGATGGCGATACGATACGTAAAGCTTATGACAGCGCAGCTTTGGCATTTGGTGGAATAGATATCGTTGTAAACAATGCCGGTTTGTCTATTTCAAAACCAATTGAGGAGCACACGGAAAAAGATTGGGATTTATTATATGATGTTTTGGTAAAAGGTCAGTTCCTTGTAACGCAGGCTGGTTTGAGCATTATGCGGAAACAAAATTTAGGCGGCGATATAATAAACATTGTTAGCAAGAATGCATTGGTAAGCGGTCCCAACAATACAGGTTACGGTTCTGCCAAAGCTGCCCAGCTACACCTAAGCCGACTCACTGCTGCTGAATTGGGCAAAGATGGGATAAGAGTGAATGTTGTTAATCCGGATGCGGTAATATCAGATAGTAAAATATGGAAAGGTGCGCTGGGCAGAAGGCACGTGCAAAAGCCTATGGGGTAAAAGTAGAAGAGTTGCCATCATTTTACGCAAAAAGAACATTGCTTAATGAAATAATAAATCCTGAAGATATTGCTGATGCATGTTTTGCATTTGTAGGTGGCCTTTTAAATAAATCAACAGGAAATGTATTGAATGTAGATGGTGGAGTTGCATCTGCATTTGTAAGATAATAAAATCAGTTTTTTTCGAGCAATCAATAAAGGGTTTGGTGATTTTCTAATCTGTCGACCCTTTTTTTAATGCTATTCTATGCATAATTTTAAGAGATTTTAATTTCATAGTAAGCTTCAGAAAAATTCAAATAACAAAAATGGAACGAGTTGCTTTTAAAATGAAAATATATCCCGGCGCTGAAAATGAGTATAAAAAAAGACACGATGAGATATGGCCGGAATTAAAAGAACTTTTAAAATCTGCAGGTGTTCATGATTACTCCATCTTTTTAGACGAATCAACGAACAATTTGTTTGGCGTATTGAAAGTTGAAAATATGGATACCTTAAATACATTAGCCTGCAAATACCGTAATGCAGAAATGGTGGGCTTACATGAAAGATATCATGGAATGCAACGACGATAATTCGCCCATAAGCATACCCTTAAAAGAAGTTTTTCATTTGCAATAAATAAACATGCCATGCAAATAAAAAAAGAAACAATAGATGAACTTAATCAAACACACCTCAAAGAGCACAAAAGACAATTTGATTTTGTTGCCGGACAAATACCAGGCGTCAAAAATATTATTGAAAAATTAATGGCTTTTCAAATTGCAATTCCAAGCTGGGCATTGGGCACAGGCGGAACAAGGTTTGGCCGTTTTCCCGGTGGCGGCGAGCCTGCAAGCCTTGAAGAGAAAATTGAAGACGTTGGTTTATTGCATGCACTGAATCAATCAAGCGGCGCTATCTCTCTTCATATTCCCTGGGATATTCCTAAAGATACAAATGCCATAAAAAAATTAGCGGCTGAATACAATTTAAAGTTTGATGCAGTAAATTCCAATACATTCCAGGACCAGCCTGGCCAAACATACAGTTATAAATATGGCTCACTGCAACACGTAGACGAAAATGTAAGACGCCAGGCAATTGAACACAACATTGAAGTAATTAAGCAAGGTGAGGCGCTTGGATCCAAAGCATTGACGGTGTGGCTTTCGGATGGCTCCTGTTTCCCGGGACAGTTGAATTTTCGTACCGCTTTTCAAAGAACTTTAGAAAGTCTCCAGGAAATTTATAAAGCATTGCCTGACGATTGGAAAATATTTATAGAATACAAAGCATTCGAACCTAATTTTTATAGCATGACGGTTGGTGACTGGGGACAATCATATTTATTTTCGTCTAAGCTTGGCAGTAAGGCCTATTCATTGGTCGATCTTGGCCATCATTTGCCGAATGCAAATATTGAACAGATTGTTTCTTTATTAATGATGGAAAATAAATTGGCCGGCTTTCATTTTAATGATTCGAAATATGGTGATGATGACCTAACGGTAGGAAGCATAAAACCGTACCAGTTGTTTCTCATTTTTAAAGAACTGGTGGAAGGTATGGATGCAAAAAAATTAAATCATGCAACAGATCTTGCCTGGATGATTGATGCATCGCATAATGTAAAAGATCCGCTGGAAGATTTATTGCAATCAATAGAAGCCATCATGATTGCATATGCACGTGCTTTAATGGTTGATGCTTCAGCTTTGCAAAATGCGCAACAACAAAACGATGTAGTAAGCGCACAGGAAATTTTACAATCAGCATATCTCACAGATGTTCGTCCCATAGTTGCCGAAGCCAGGATCCTTTCTGGTGGCGCATTACGCCCGTTAGAAGTTTTCAGGACTTTGAAGGTACGCAACGAACTCCTCAAAGTTCGTGGCAATAAAACGCTGGCAACAGGCTTATGAATTTACAACCTGTTATAGCAATATTTGATATTGGTAAAACCAATAAAAAGTTTTTTCTTATAGACACATCTTATCATATTCTGCTTGAAAAGTCTATCACCATTCCTGAAATAAAAGATGAAGATGGCGATGCCTGTGAAGATATTACCGTGCTCACAAATTGGATAAAAAAAATATTTAGAGATATTTTAAAGGAAAAAATGTATAACGTAAAAGCCATTAATTTTTCTGCTTATGGTGCAAGCTTTGTTTATGTTAACAGTCATGGAAAAATTGTATCGCCTTTATATAACTATCTAAAAAAATTTCCAGTTAAATTAAAGAATGACTTTTATAAAAAATATGGCGGCCAGGAAAAGCTATCCTGCGAAACAGCTTCACCCGATTTGGGAAGTTTAAATTCGGGTTTGCAATTGTATCGGTTAATGATTGAAAAACCAGCAGTATATAAAAAGATAAAGTATGCCTTGCATCTTCCGCAATACATAAGTTATCTTATTACCGGAAAAATGTTTTCTGACATCACAAGCATTGGTTGCCATACACTTTTATGGGACTTTCAAAAAAATAATTATCATCGTTGGATAAAAGAAGAAGGGGTAGAAAAAAAGCTGCCTCCAATCAGGTCATCAGCCAAAGCATTTAATATCACAGTTGAAAATAAAAAGTTGAAAGCCGGTGCCGGCCTGCATGACAGTTCCGCTGCACTTATTCCTTATCTTGCTGTCTCTAAAGAGCCTTTCCTGTTAATTTCTACCGGGACTTGGTGTATTTCATTAAATCCTTTTAATAAAACACAGCTGTCTGTTGAAGAACTCAAAAAAGATTGTTTATGCTATCTCGATTATAATGGAGAACCTGTAAAAGCATCAAGGTTATTTGCAGGTTACCTGCATGAACAACAAATTAAACGACTGGCAAAACATTTTCAAAAGCCCGGCGATTTTTACAAAAATATTCAATATGATACTTCTGTTATTGAACAATTAAAAGATTTGAAAATAGTAACTGATAAATTTGAAGACATTCATTACCCTTCAGATAATTTTATTTTTGAAAAAAGACAATTAAAAAAATTCAACAACTATCAGGAAGCGTATCATTGTCTTATACACGATATCATTGAGCAACAAATTATTTCTACACAGTTAGTAATAAACAACTCCGCTGTTAAACGGATATTTGTTGATGGCGGATTTAGTAATAATTCTATCTACATGCATCTACTTGCCTCCGCTTTTCCACAACTTGAAGTATTTGCGGCAACTGTTGCGCAAGCCACAGCAATGGGAGCTGCACTTGCCATTCATACTTCCTGGAACCTGCTTCCAATACCGTCCGACATGGTAAAGCTTACTTATTACAAAAGCAATAATATCAGCTAACTTTTTTGATTAAACATTTCTAAAAAAAATTATAAAGTTTATTTATACTAATAAAGAATGCAGGGTTATTTAAAAAATGCAGGCTGTACAGGAGCGCCATTTTATTATAATGTAACAAAAGCAAAACTCCGCATGATAGTACATGATGATGTTATATGTTGTTTTCAATACTTTTATACCCCGATATCATTTTTTAAACGATTGCAATGCTCACTAAAAAATCTCTTGTATTCCATTTCTTCTTTTTAATTATTTACGCTATCATTTCTGCACAACCGGTATTAGAAACGGGTGGTAAACCGATGCCTAACGTATGGATTGATAAGGACACACATCATAAAATAATAAAACTATCCCGCATACCGGGCAGCAACATGAGCTTTTATTTTCACAACAATCCTTTTGTTGGCAATGAGATGATATTTTATAACAGCAGCAATCCAAAGGGAGCAGAAGATGAAAATAAAAAGTTCGATGTCAATAACCAGAATATAAGAGACAAGCAATTGTATAAACTTAACCTTGCTACATTCCAGGCAACGCAACTTACCGATCATCCCATAACCATGGGCGGGGAAATTGTTTCTCCCGTATTGGACGAAGCTTTTTATCAAATAAAAGACAGTGTATTTGCAGTAAATATTGATACAAAAAAAGAAAGATTGGTATATGTATTCCCGGCAGATTTTAAAGCAGGCATTACTACCGTAAATGCCGACGGCACACTGCTTGCAGGCGCCTGGTCAGGGGATGAAGAAAAAGAATTGTTCAAAGATCATCCGGAGAAAAAAGATTTTTTCAATATCATTTACGAAGCGAAATTGCCGAGGACATTATTTACCGTTAACATTAAAACGGGCGAGCTCAACAAAATTTTTACAGATAGTGCCTGGCTAAATCATGTGCAGTTTTCTCCGACCGATCCATCATTGCTGATGTTTTGCCATGAAGGCCCATGGCATAAAGTAGATAGGATTTGGACAATTGATATCAATACAAAAAAGGTAACGTTGATGCATATACGAACAATGGATATGGAAATTGCGGGACATGAATGGATTGGTGCAAGTGGCAAAACAATTTGGTTTGATCTGCAGCAACCAAAAGGCGAAACTTTTTTTGTTGCAGGGGCAAACGTAAAGACAGGGAAAGAAATAAAATACCAGGTGGAGCGAAACGAATGGAGTGTACATTATAATTCATCACCTGATGAAAAATTATTTGCAGGCGATGGCGGCGATCCAAATGCGGTAGCGAAAGCACCGGATGGCAAATGGATATATTTGTTTACACCAAATGGAAATAAATTCATGTCAGAAAAATTGGTGAACATGAAACATCATCAATACAAGCTGGAACCAAATGTTCATTTCTCATCTGACGGCAAATGGATAATATTTCGTGCGAACTTTGAAGGGCTTGAAAATATTTATGCTGTAGAAATAAATAAGAGTAAACTGTAATTTTTTGAAAAACGAGTATGAAAATAGGAATCTTTGTACCACTAAAAATTATTTCCCGCATAACCTGGACTTTCAAAGTGTTTAGTTCCATCTCCCTTGGGAGAGGGGTTGGGGTGAGGATTATACAACAATCAAAAAAAATTCTCCTTTGTTTATTCCTTACAGGAATATTCCAACATGCTTCCGCTCAAATAAAATGGCCCGCCATAACAGAACAAACAAAACCCTGGACCCGCTGGTGGTGGCTTGGCAGCGAAGTAAATAAAAAAGATTTGGCAACTGTAATGAAGCAATACCAACAAGCCGGCCTTGGCGGACTTGAATTAACTGCTATCTATGGTGTACAGGGAGAGGAAGATCAATATATCAATTTTCTTTCGCCGAAATGGATGGAAATGTTCGACTATACTTTGCAACAAGCAAAGCAATTACATTTGGGCATTGACCTTGCAAACGCAACAGGCTGGCCTTTTGGCGGTCCATGGATTGGTGACGAAGATGCCAGCAAGGATATGGTTTATAAGATATATACATTGCAGGGGGGAGAAATTTTAAAAGATACGATTCAGTTTATACAGCCTCCCTTAATAAGAACAGAACATCGTAATAAAATAAATATTGATGAAGTATTACAACCTATCTCTGCAAATAAAAATTTACAGAGTCTCTCGATCGATCAGATCAAATTCAAAAGGCCATTACCATTGCAGGTATTGATGGCTTATTCAGATGCGGGGGATACAATTGATTTAACCAATAAAGTAAGTACAGATGGCAAACTAAACTGGACAGCGCCTAACGGTAACTGGAAATTATATGCTTTATTTATGGGATGGCATGGAAAGCAGGTAGAACGGGCAGCTCCGGGCGGAGAAGGAAATGTAATTGATCATTTTTCGTCTACGGCATTAGAGCATTACCTGCACAGATTTGACGAAGCGTTTAAAGGCCATGATATCAGCGGGCTCCGCGGATTTTTTAATGATTCTTACGAAGTAGATGATGCGGTTGGCCAATCCAATTATACGCCATTGCTTTTTGAAGAATTTAAAAAGAGAAGAGGTTATGATTTGAAAAATTTCTTACCTGAATTATTTACGAATACCCCAACCGAAAAAAGCAACCGGATTCTTTGTGACTACCGGATGACCATAGACGAACTTATCCTGGAAAACTTCACAAAAGAATGGTACAAATGGGCGCATAGCAAAGGTAAAATAGTACGCAACCAATCGCATGGTTCGCCAGCCAATACATTGGATTTATATGGAGTAGTTGATATACCCGAAACGGAAGGAACGGAAATTCTGCGAATCAAATTTGCGCCATCAACTGCGCATGTAATGGGTAAGCAACTGGCTTCTTCAGAATCGGCAACCTGGCTGAAGGAACATTTTCTTTCTACGTTAAGCGATGTTAAAAAAGCTTTGGACGTGTACTTTATTGGCGGAGTAAATCATATTGTCTATCACGGTACCGCCTATTCGCCGCCTTCCGAACCATGGCCCGGCAGGCTGTTCTACGCTTCTGTTGAATTTACGCAGGTTAATCCTTTCTGGAATAATTTTTCTGCATTAAATAAATACGTGACAAGAACGCAATCATTTTTGCAGCAGGGAAAAGCAGATAATGATGTGCTTCTTTACTTTCCTATTTATGATAAATATTCCGAACCTGGAAGAGATTTGTTATTACATTTTGACGGAATGAAGCCCGGTTTTAACGGAACGCCGTTCGAATTAGCAGCAGACTCTATGCAACGAAAAGGTTATGCCTTCGATTATATTTCCGACCGGCAAATACTCAACCTGGAAGCATCCGGTAATAAAATTGAAACAGGTGGCTCTTCCTATCAAACTATTATGTTACCCGCATCCAAATTCATGAAGGCAGAGACACTTCAAAAGTTATTTGACCTGGCTAATAAAGGTGTTACGGTTCTTGTTTACAAAAATCTACCAACAGAAGTTCCCGGTTACGGACAGTTGCAACAACATCGCGAGACATTTCAAAAATTAATGCAGCAGTTGAATTTCGTTTCAACTGACTATCGGGGAGTACAGTCTGCAATTATTGGAAAAGGACGATTTTTAATGAGTAATGATTTAAAAGAACTGCTGAATGCTGCGGCCATCCGGAGAGAAGATATGACAGATAAAGAATTACAATTCGCAAGAAGAAAAAATGGTGATGGCTCTGAATTTTATTTTATTGCCAACAGAAGTGATCATAAAATTAATGAATGGGTAATGCTGCAAACAAAAGCCAACGGCGTTTCTTTATATAATCCAATGACCGGTGAAGCGGGTGTTGCACAATTCAAAAAAAATGCAAAGGGTTTTATCGAAGTGTTATTGCAGTTAAATCCTGACGAAAGCATCATCGTTGAAACTTCCGGAAATGCAATTATAGGAACTGGCTATCCGTATATGGAAACTAAAGCACCACCAATTAAAATTGAAGGCAACTGGATGTTGCATTTTATAAATGGCGGTCCTGCAATGCCGGCAAATAGTTTCAATGAATCAGTTACAAGCCCTGGACTGATTTGAAAGATAGTTCTTATCAATTCTTTTCCGGCACAGCTTCTTATAGCAATTCATTTCAAAAAACCGGTTTCAAAAGCTTCTAAGTTTCATATTGAATCTTGGCGAGGTTGATGAAAGTGCACAGGTTTTTCATTAATGGTAAAAAAATAGCTACTTTAATTGGTCCGGTGTTTTCGTGTAAGCTTATCAGTTATGATTTAAAAGCTGATAATCTTCTTGAGATAAAAGTATCCAACAGCATGGCCAACAGAATCATTGATTTGACAGAAATCATGTTTTTTGGAAAAAATTCAACAACACAAATTTTCCGGCAAAGCTCCCACAGGATCGCGGGCCGGATGGACTATTTGATGCATCAAAGTGGGAGCCAAGGGTTTCCGGTCTTAAAGGTCCTGTTACCATAGCTGCGATAGAATAGAATAACAAAATTAAAACAGATAATTAATTTTTAACACCAGGCACTGGCCCTCTTCCCCGGGAGAGGGGTTGGTTGGAGGCTGAAAACATATATCATGCGTTTTGCTTTTTTTATTTTTCTTTTTTCTCTTACTTATTATTCGTCAAACGCACAAAGTGATTCTGTAGCCTGGTGGCACAATGAAGTAAGAACGATTCATTACAAACCCGAAGGAACAGATTTTGTTTGTGTGAATCCTACAAGAAGATTCAACCGGGCGCTCTATGGAACCAACACAGCCTTTAGGGTGGAAGCCGGTGACCTGCCTGAATTTGCGATGTATATGCCGGGTATGGGCGGTAACTTTAAATTTGGAATTGTAAAAGGAATGGAAAGCAAATGGCTTACAGACGCTAAAAATATCAAAGCTGTTTATCGCCCCGGAAGCATGTTATATGAAATTAAAGATCCGTTATTAGGTAATGGTGTTATACATATTTCAATACTTGCGTTAGCAGATGCTGAAGGGATGATTATAAAAACAAATATTATCGATGTAGATAAGCAAACTGAATTAATTTGGGTATTTGGTGGTGCATCAGGCAAAAAGTTTTCTCGTGACGGAGATATTGGAGCAGATCCGGAATCATCTTTTTATTTGCAACCAGGTTATTGCAAAGACAACAACTACCAGCTTTCAAAAAATAAATTTCTTTTGTCTTACGGCGCCGGCAAAGTTTTAAGCGAAGAAGAACGTTATGAAGTAAATCATTTAGAGCAAACGAGAAAAGACAGCGTTGCAGATAAAAAATATTCCTTAAAATTCCTATCGGGAGTTTTTCCGCCATCCTCTTTTATTCGTATTGCTGATGCCAATCAACAACAAAATCCTCTTCAACTCTACCAATCAGATTCTTCTGCAGAGCCTGTGATTACAGGAAAAATAGCTACCTCAGATAGTGTAAATTATGTTTTAATTGAGAATACAAATTCTTTAAAAATTAATTATAATGATTTATCCGAAGTCTTTAATAAAGCAGAAGCAGCAAGAAAAAAATAGCCAACCGCATAAAGCTTTCCACACCGGACCCATACATTAATACATTAGGTGGCGCATTGAGCATTGCAGCAGATGCAATTTGGGAAAGTCCTTCGTATTTACATGGAGCTATAGCCTGGCGTATGCGACTGCCTGCCTGGCGTGGTCCTTATGTTGCGGATCTACTAGGCTGGCATAATAGAGCAAGAGAGCATTTCAGCAGTTATGCATTATCCCAATTAACAACACCACTAACGGGACCTGTAGTCGCAGATACGGCCTTGCACCTTGCAAGACAATTGGAAAAGCTGGGCACTTTTATCCTGTAACCACAAACCCGATTGAATGTTGCACCGGCATATGATCAAAATCCGGGGTATTAATTTTTCATAAACAAGTAATTTGTACAGCAATCGTTATTTTATTAATAGTCCCACCTTTATGCCACCACTCATTCCAAGATTCGCTCCAGGGCCTGCTTTTTGAATAACAAAGTGGTTGTATATTTCATTATAATAATAATTATCATCAGGTGGTTTGGTATTATCAAAAGCATAGCCTAACCCATAAAATATATCCACCAAAAACTTATCGCCAAACACCCATTGGTGGCCGAAGTTTATTATAATGGCGCCAAAGACATTGGTTCTTCTTTCCAGGACGGGAGTGCCTGTTTTATAATTCAGAGCATTATCGCCATACACGCCAAAGGTGACGGTAGGCTTCACGTAGGTACCTTGCATAATATGTGTCATCCTGGTGTCCCTTCGCATAAAATCGGGGAGCTTATTGAATTTATATCCCGCTTCCAGGAAACCCCCGAAAGCATCTCTCTTATAAACTTCAGTTGTGCCATTGAAATAGTACTCATCTATCTGGTAATTTTTACCAGCGCCTATGATGCCAGCAGATAATTCGTAAGCTTTTAAAGGAGATATTGATTTTTCGAAATATACCTGTGTGTATCCGAGCAAAGGGGACAAAAAGTTTATCTTAATTCCTTTGGTTAACTGTCCTTCATAATTAGCAGGATCTTTAAAACTAACCTTATATTTTTCCACGCTGCCATTGGCAAATTCAATCCTGTTTAAAGATGATTTCTCTACTACATAAACCGGTCCATCAGCGTTATCATAAAGCTTGTACTTAATTTCATCAACACCCACTTCAATTACTTTAGCATTAATAACGGGGCCTTTTAATTTATAAATTTTATCCTGGGCAAAAAGTTGTGAAGTGATTGTAGTAATAAATAGGAGGACTAAAAGTTTTCTCATATTACAGTTTTTAGATATGACTGATAAAAAGTTAATAACGCTGCGCCGGATTAGTTAATATTTACTTCAGTTTCCAGCGTAATGCCGAATTTTTCTTTTACAGAAATTTTTATTTCTTCACTTAAACGATAAATTTCATTTCCTGTTGCATGCCCATAATTTACTAACACCAACGCTTGCTTATCATAGCAGCCTGCATCTCCTTTACGATAACCTTTCCAGCCGCATTGTTCTATTAGCCAAGCTGCCGGAATTTTAAATTTGTCATTATTAGTTTTATAGGAGGGAACATCAGCATGAATTTTGGCTAATTCGTGCCATTCGTCGCTATTAATTTCAGGATTTTTAAAAAAGCTTCCTGCATTACCAATTAATCCAGGATCCGGCAATTTTGAAGTGCGGATATTGATAACCGCGTCAGATATAGCTTTGATGCTCAATTGTTCAATGTGCATTTTCTTTAATTCATTTTCGATAGCACCATAAGAAATATTGAAGTGAGGAATTTTATTTAACCTGAAAACAACATTTAAAATAACAAATTGATTTTTAAATTTCTTTTTAAAAACACTTTCTCTATAACCAAATTCGCAATCATTCAAAGTAAAATTTACTATTTTATTTTCTATATAATGATAAGCTTCCAATGAATAAAAAACATCCTTTATTTCTGCACCATAAGCTCCGATATTTTGCATAGGCGATGCGCCTACGTTACCAGGAATCAATGAAAGGTTTTCTACGCCTGCAAAATTTTTATGAATACAATGCAATACGAATTGGTGCCAGTTTACTCCGGCTCCGGCTTTCACATAAACATATTTTTCTTCTTCATGAATTGTTTCAATTCCACCTATTTCATTTTTTAAAACAAGACCATCAAAATTTTTTGTAAAAAGTATATTGCTTCCTCCTCCTAAAATAAATTTTGGATCATTTTTATATTTATCATCATTAATAATATTTTGCAAGTCACCAAAAGAGTTAAATACCGCAAAAAATTTTGCATACGATTCAATGCCAAACGTGTTATAATTTTTAAGAGAATGATTTTTAAAAATTTGCATTGGTTAAAATTGGTGTAAAATATTAAATTAAAAGATTCCTAAACAGGGTCAACATCAGGAATTATAATCACACTTCTAAATCTTTTATCAGTTTTTAGAAGATCGATACTATTATTGATTACTTTTTTTTGAACCTGGATATGTGCCGCATCTTTCGGCAGTTTAATTAAAATTTCCATTAAATATAAACTTCGGATTCTGTTAATCACAGGCGCAGCCGGACCGACAATATAATCAAAATGTTTTTTTAATGAACTATTCAAAACTTCAGCTGCATCAAAAACTGTTTCCTTCATTTTATGTTTCAATGTTAATCGGATTAACCTGCTGAAAGGTGGATAAAAAAATTGTTTTCGCATAGCAATTTCATTTTCATAAAATTTTTCATAATCATGTTCCTGCAAAAACAATAAAACAGGATGATTGATTTTTGACGCCTGTATTAAAACAAGGCCCTGTTCCGTTTTGCGGCCGGCTCTCCCGCTCACCTGCTCCATTAATTGAAAAGCACGTTCATTCACTCTGAAGTCAGCAAAGCTCAATAGGCCGTCAGCATCTAAAATACCAACAAGGCTCACCTTTTCAAAATCAAGTCCCTTAACAACCATTTGTGTGCCCGCAAGAATATCAATTCGATGTTGTTCAAACAATTTAATTAAAGTATCATGTGCATTTTTTCCTTTAACTGCGTCTACGTCCATGCGTGCAATCCTGTTATTTGGGAAATCTTCTATAAGCTCTTCTTCTATTTTTTCAGTACCGAAATTTTTTTCAATCCAATTTACACTTCCACATGCAGGGCAAGCAGCAAGTTTTGGATAAGTATTTCCACAATAATGACAATGCAGTTTATGCGAAAATTTATGAAGAGTTAGTGTAACATCACAATTCTCACACCGTGGAATAAAGCCGCAAGTACCGCAAATTAAAAATGGTGCATATCCTCTCCTGTTTTGAAAAAGAATTACCTGCCTGTCATTATTCACAGCATTTTCAATGGCGGCCTTTAGTTGTGGGGAAATCATCACTTTACCTTTTTTAGAAGCAGCAACTGTTCTCGTATCTATAATTTTTATCTCCGGCAATTTTATACCTCCATATCTTTCGTAAAGATGTACTAAAGCATATTTATTTTTTAAGGCATTGTAATAACTTTCAACGGAAGGTGTGGCGCTTCCCATTAAAACTTTTGATTTAAAAAGCGATGCATAAAAAACGGCTGTATCTCTGGCATTGTACCTTGGGGCAGGTTCCTGTTGTTTAAAAGAAGGATCATGTTCTTCATCAATAATAATCAATCCAAGATTTTTAAAAGGTAAAAACAATGCACTCCTTGCGCCAAGAATTATTTTTAATTCGCCTGTTTTTATTTTATTCCAAAGCTCTACTCTTTCATTATTATTAAACTTTGAATGATAAATAGCAATATTACCTCCAAAGTTTATTTGTAATCTTCGTATAATCTGGGCCGTTAGTGTTATTTCAGGAAGCAGGTACAACACCTGTTTTCCTTCATTGATAAATTTTTCAATTTGCTTAATATACAATTGAGTTTTGCCGCTGCTGGTTATTCCATGCAAAAGACAAACATCTTTCATTTCAAAAGCACTGTCGATTTCCACCAACGCCTTTTTTTGCGAATCATTTAATTCAAAACTTATATCGCTTTTTTTTGGCAGGCTTTTTATCCGGTCAATACTTCTCCTTTCTGCGAATAAAATATTTTTATCTATCAACCCTTTTAACTGGGCAACCGAAGCTCCTGATTTTTTTAGAAGGTCTGCTTGAGAAACCTCGCCTTGCGTTTTTATAAAATGTAGAAAACTTAGCAACAGTTCCATTTGCTTTGGCGCCCGTGAATTGTTTAGTAATTCATTGAGTTTTTCATCATTATTATATTCGGGATTTAAAAAAATATAATTCTCTTTCTTCTCTTTATACTTGTCATTAAATGCTTCCCAAACAAAACAAACCTTTTTATCAATCAGCCTTTTTATCAGCGGATAAACATGAATGATATCTGTTACTAATTGTACCTCAGTTAATTTTAATTCCTTTTTTATAAGCAATGCTTCCGCTACAAGATATTCTTCATTATCAAGTTCAGAAAAATCGTCGCCATATTCTTCATTATAAATTAAAATGGTTTCACTGCTTAATTTAAGATGCGTTGGTAAAGCCGCTGCCATAACTTCACCCTCGCTGCACATATAATAATCGCTTATCCATTTCCAAAGTTCAAGTTGCTGCGGATAAACAACAGGTTCATCATCTATTATGTTTAGAATGTCTTTTGTTTCATACGCAGGTTTTACATGGCTTATCAATTTTATTATTCCTGCATATTTTTTATTCTTTCCAAAAACCACTTCTGCACGGCAACCTGCTTTTATTTTTTTTCGCAGAGATGACGGAACAGAATAAGTATAAGTTTTTGGAATGGCGAGTGGGAGAATTACTTCAATCCACATATCGGATGCACGATCATTTTCGAACAAATTTTGCTCCTGCAAATTTTCATTTATCATTTACACAAATTTAAAAACTAACTGCATTCTATTTATTTAATCCAACTCGCATGGTACCGTTTCAATCCATCTTTCATCTGCATGAAAATTTTTTCTTTTAGCATCGCTACATCATTAACAGTGAGATCTTTTGTAGAAGTTTCTGAAAGATATACTGCACGGCATTTGCCCGGGTTCAAAGAAAAGATACTGTTATAATTAAGACGATCATAGGTATCTAAAAATAAAATAGGCTTTATAGGCATTTGTGTTTGTATTGCAATTCTAAAAGCTCCGTCATAAAAATCCTTTAAAGGTTGATGCGTCATATTAAAAGTTCCTTCAGGGCAAATGAAAACTGAAATCTTTTTATCGAGAAAATAAATAAGATTCTTTATGCTCCTTGATCTTTCTTTTTTATTTTCCCGGTCAACTAACACGGCGCCCTTTTTATAAATAGACCCGAAGATGGGAATTTTTGTCATTTCGGCCTTTCCCAAAATACGAACATGCTGATGCCTGATTGCTTTCATCATCACAGGAATATCAAGGTAAGAAATATGGTTACTTACAAAAATGTATTGTTGGTTAGTATCATGTTTTTCTTCGTAAATATTTTTATGATTGTATACCTGTTGCAAAAAAAAATGTATCAGCCCAAAACCTGCAAATCTTATATAAAATATTGCCTCCTTTTATGTCGTCTAATAAAAAGCTGTATAAAAAAAAGGGCATTAGTATAAACATTAATAAGAGAAAAACCAGGAAGCCGTATAAACTAAAGAAAAAACGTATTATCTTTTTGAAACCATTCACAGTAAATAAATTAACCTTAAAACAAGTATTAAACCACAAATTTTAAATACAGAAAGCTGAAATTTAACTTAAAATCGTAAAAATTAGTGTCATATACGATTTAATAGGAAATTTTATCCATAAATCCCTTACATTTGCACTCCAAAAATTTGGAATTTATGTTTGCAGTTAGTAAAAATCGCCGGTCAGCAATTTAAAGTTCAGCCAGGCCAAAGCTTATACGTACCTCATTTAACAGGTAAATCCGGAGATAAAGTTGAATTCTCCGATGTTCTTTTGCATGACAACGAAGGAAAAGTTTCTGTGGGCAAAGATGCAAAAGTGACCGTAAAAGCTGAAATAGTAAATGATCTTATTAAAGGTGAAAAAGTAATCGCCTTTAAAATGAAAAGAAGAAAAGGTTTTAGAAAAAAACATGGTCATCGTACACAATACACGCAAATAAAAGTTACAGACATTGCATAATAAAAATGTATGTATATAATAATGATGTTGGTTAAATCTAACATCATTTTAAAAAGATAATAATTTTTAATTCATAAAATTATGGCTCATAAAAAAGGTGAAGGCTCGGTAAAAAACGGCCGTGATTCGCAAAGCAAAAGATTAGGTGTAAAAATTTTTGGTGGTCAGGCAGCAATTTCCGGAAATATTATTGTTCGTCAACGCGGAACAGTTTATCATCCTGGTAAAAATGTTGGTCTTGGAAAAGACTTTACCATCTTTGCAACTGCTGATGGAGTTGTTGAATTCAGAAAAACAAAGGGAGATAAAACATTTGTTTCAGTAAATGCTGTTGAAGCATCCGCATAAATTTTTATAAATAATTTTTGGCAGTTAAAAAAATGTTTTTACTTTTAGTTTTTATTTACTAACAATTAAATTCTAAAAACATGGCAAACGCAAAAAAAGCTGCTAGCTAAAAAAGCTGCTCAAAAAGAGCTGTAGCTAAAAAAGCTATCAAAAAGGCTATCGTTAAAAAAGCTATCAAAAGAGCTATCGTTAAAAAAGCTATCAAAAGAGCTGTAGTTAAATCTGCTGTTAAAAAAGCTGCTGGCAAGTAGTAAAATTTTCTTTAAGTAAAGCTTATATAAAGTCCTGGCGATGGCCGGGACTTTTTATTTATACTCTGAAAGCTGCTACCAGTAATTGTTCCCGCCCATCTATGCAATTATTTTAAAATAAATATTTAATATTCCCTCCGTGTTTTTCACATTGAATTATGAATAATTATGAGATAGCAAAGCAATTTTCATTGCTTCAAAATTGATGGAGATACATTGAGAAAATAGTTTTAAATCAAAAACTTATTCCATTGTCAGCGTACAAAATTGAGCAACTAACGGTAGACCTACAAACGTTGTCTACAAATAAAATTTTTTCAATTAATGGTATTGGCAAAGCAATTGGAAAAAAATTTTAGAGTTAACAGAGAACGTAAAAATGAAAACTCTTGATGAATTACTTTTAAAAACTCCTGAAGGAATTCTTGAAATGATGAAGATTAAAGGCATTGTACCAATCTAAAAATATATTATTTTCTATAGATCCGGGTGCTCATGCTTTTGAGGAATTTTCTAATACGCTATGTGGAGTAGTAGTGGCGCAAAAAGGAATGGTTACTGCTCAAAACAATCTTAGCAGTTTTACTTTAAATGAGTTTGAAAACTATCTCAAGAGAATACAAAAAAATAATTAAGTTATGAATCTACAACGGGCAATTCTACAAAAAATATAGTCCATTTTCCTTCATTAGTTTCAAACCATATTTTTCCATTCAATTTTTCAACAATTCCTTTACACATTGCAAGGCCGAGGCCGGTACCTGATGTTTTTGTAGTGAAGTTGGGAATAAAAATCTTACTAAACATTGCGGCGGGAATACCATTTCCATTATCTTTTATTGATACAATTACTTTCCTCCCGGTAAGCTGACTTTTTATTTCGATTATTGCTTTTCTTGTTTCAGGAACAGATTGTACCGCATTTTGAAGAAGGTTTGTAAACAGCCTGTTGATTTGTGTTTTATCAGCTTCGATTAATACTTCCTCAGGATACAAATCACTCTCAACTTCAAGTTTTTCATTTGCTGAATAAAGCGATGCAACATTAACAAGCGTATTATTAATATCAAAAAGCTGATTTTTAGAATTACCGAGGTTTGCAAAATGTGCGAAGTCACCTGCAATTTTCGACAAATGTTCTATCTGCTCCAGCAAAATATTAGCAACATACAAAGAGATTTTTTTTACTCCAGGCGAATTATTATCAATTGCCATTTGCAGGTATTGCAAATTAAGCTTCATCGGAGTAAGTGGATTTTTAATTTCGTGAGCTACCTGCCTTGCCATTTCACGCCATGCTCCTTCCCTTTCACTTTTAGCTAAAAGCTGGGCACTTACATCTAATTTTTTAACCATCTTATTGTATTCATTTACCAATTCACCAATTTCATCATTGCGGGTCCATACAATTTCTTCATTTGTTTTTTCAAGATTTATTTCTTTCATTCGGTTACTTATGAGAGAGAATGACCTTGTAATTCTATTTGTAATAAACAATGCAATAATGCCGGCAATAAGAAAAATAAAAGCATTTAAGTTTATAATGGTAACAAGGAAATTTGAAATTTCATCCTGCAGGTTGCTTTGCGATTCGAAGTAAGGAATATTCAGGTAAGCATATTCTTTCCCGGTTTCATCCCGTACAGGTACATAGTTACTGAGATATTCAAGGCTGCCTATCAGTTGCTCCTGCGAAAACTGAACATCTTTTAATTTATTTAAATGAAAAAAAGCAACCGGATCCATCTTCTCACTTACGATTCCTTTTTTATAGGGCAATGGTAATGACGAAACTTTAAGATCTCCATAAATATCATAAAGATTAATATCTGCGGCATGAATACTGGCAACCCTGTTAATAGTTTCATCCAATTTTTCATTCGACACTGAATCAAAATCCATCAATTGTGTATTTGCGGCAGACATTGTATCAATGGAATTTCGAATTTCATTTTCCATAACATGAATAGTGCGGCTAAGCTTTTCGCGATTGTTGTTGTGATAGCGGCTTATAAAAAAAAGTATAGTTGTAATACCTATCACTAAAAATGAAAAAATACTTATCATAATAATAGTGCCATGCACCTGGTTACGAATGGTAAATTGCCAGAAGGTTCTGAAATTTTCTGATTTAATTCTACTGCTGAGTATTTTACTTAAAAAATTAAAAACGACTGTTATAACTAAAAACGAACAAAATAAATATGCAAACAATGTTATTGATTCAATAAAAAAATCATCCCGCCGGGCTATCACAATTACTTTGTCCTCATTAGCTTTATACCAAAGCTCTTCATATCCATTTCTATCTACTGTCCTAAACTCGTTATAGGTAAAAGATCCGGGATCAATCATCGTGGGAAAAGGATAATCGTTATTACTGCTGCTAAGTTGATTGTCGTTATAAATAGCAAAAGCATACACAGATGAACTTTCTATCGAATTTATATTTCCTTTTGAAAAAAGCTCCGGGTATAACGCATCGCTTTTATATTTTTTGGGCGTTGAAACTATGAAAATGTATCCTTTCTTATTGCCGGCAGAATCAGCAATTTCTTTTTTACTGATATAATTAAAACGGTCATAAGAAATATCATAATAATAAAGGCCCTGGATTGCTGTTGCTTTTCCCTGTGTTTGTATGATGGCATTGAGGGAGTTAAAATTTGTAGAATCCTCATTATAAAGTGGCGCTTCGTTGGAATCGAAAGTATAAATGCGGGTATCGTATTTATTAAGATAACCCGAAAAATTCTCATTGATCAGGCTGTCTTTTAAAATTTTATTTTCAAACGGATTTTTAAACCTGTAAAAAATACCATTCAAAGATGCATTGTTAAAATCACTAAGAATAACACTTAAAAATCTTTCTCCTGCAGGATCGGCCCTGTTCGCAATATTTTCAGCAAATGTCTTTCTCTGTTGCATTTCTTTCTTCTTGTTTTGTACAACTATTGCTGTTGTAATAGAAACAGAAAAGAAAAAAAGCCAGAAAATAAAGCGGGTAGAAACAAGATTGTAGGCATCTATTGCAAGAGATACTTTATTAAGAAGATAAACAAAAAATAACAACCAGGTAAGCAGGCATAAGTTAAAAGTAACATGAGGCAAACGAAACCCCAATGTTAAAATAACCAAACTTAACACTGCAATAAATATATAAAGTATAAACCCATTAGACCCTATAATAATTTTTACAGGATTTAACAGAATCTGGATAAGAAAAAAATACCCGGTAGCAACACAGCTTAATACTATAAAACCTACAACGCTGTAAATATTTAAAGTGAAAAAATTTATTACATCAAATGAAATTTGTGAATCAGAAACGAGACTTCTTACAATATTTCCACATAAAATTGTAAAAACAATCATTAACAAAGAGATAAAGCCAACAACTGTATATTTTTTTGCTTTAGTGTTGAAATTGAAATCAATATATTTAAACCGGTAATGGGAGCGTATAAAAAGAACAATCCAAATAAATAATAGAGAATTTATAAGCAAATCTCCTAATGAATTAAAAATAAAATCAGAACCATATATATCCGAATTAAATAATTCGAGTTGTTTAAAGTTTAAAGGAATAGGTAAAAAATAACTTAATGTTCTTAAAAAAAGAACAGGAATAAGTAATACCAAAAGCGATGGCCAAAATCCCTTTTTTTCAAAGTAAAACCTGGCAAGCTTGTGAATGAAAAAAAGTACTAATACACCTGCCAGAATTCTAAGCCATATTGAAATTATATTATCCCTGCTAACCACATCAAATTTTATATGTTTGAGATAAAAAAGTTTTTCACCATTTATATCTTTAACAACCGTGTTAGTTGATTTCAGGCTTACATCATATTCATCCTGGATGTTGTTAACGGCAACAAATGAATTTTTCAGGTATTTATTTTCAACATAATAGCGCCACTTTACAGGTATAAGCGAAACCATTTCATAAAGCAAACCACTTGAATTTTCATAAGATTTTTTATTGATAACATACCAGCCATTTATAAGCTGTTGAAAATAATTTCCATCTGGTTTATCAAGTACAGTAGAGTCGGGCAGAATAACCTGCGTATTCCAAAATATAGGCTGTGGCTGGGCAAATGGAGTAATCCTGTAAATAAAAACGAAATAATCTTTACTGACAAAATCGTTAAGATCTTTATCATCGTAAGAACGATTGATAATCTTATTTATCAACGCAGTATTATTAAAAAACGCTTTGCTTTTCTTTTGGTTTGTTATAATATTCCTTTGAATTCCTTTTTGAACGGCATTAATAGTAGAAGTACCACTCCAGTAATTGTCTATAATAAACGATAACGTAAACAGCCATGCGGATGCAAGAAGAAGATAACCGTTTCTTCCAAAAAAAGTATTGGTGTTTCTGTTAAAGGTAAACTTCACAATTTTTGTTTCTTTATTTCATTCCACATATCGTCCATTTCTTTTAATGTCATGTTGCTTAGATTGTGCCCGTTTTTTGCTGCAGTTTCTTCCATCTTTGTAAAACGTTTAATAAATTTTTTATTGGTAAGCTCCAACGCATTCTCTGCATCCACGTTTAAGAATTTTACATAGTTAATTACAGTAAAAAAAAGATCTCCTGCTTCTTCTTCAATATGATTATTGTCACCGGCATTCACGGCTTCCAGTAATTCACTTTTTTCTTCTTCAATTTTTTCCCAAACCTGTTCTTTTGTTTCCCATTCAAAACCTACCTGTTTTGCTTTTTCCTGCAGGCGCATTGCTTTAACCATTGCAGGCAAAGACTTGGGAATGCCACTTAAAACTGATTTTTTCCCTTCGCTCAATTTTATTTGCTCCCAGTTTTTTTTAACTTCTTCCTCATCTTTAACTGTTACGTTTCCATAAATATGCGGATGGCGTTTGACTAATTTTTCGCATATAGTATTAATAACTTCCTGCAGGGAAAACTGATTTTGTTCTTCCGCAATTTTTGAATAAAAAATTATATGCAATAATAAGTCACCTAATTCTTCTTTAATACCACCCCAGTCTTTATCAGTTATCGCATCCGCAAGTTCAAAGGTTTCTTCAATAGTTTGCTGCCGAAGTGTATGAATAGTTTGCTTTTTATCCCACGGGCATTTTTCACGAAGTTCATTCATTATATTTATCAAACGGGTAATATCAGTTTGTGAATTCATTAGTAAAGTTTAGACTTGAAATATTGATACAAAAAAGAAAAGTAAAAACAAAACAATACTCAACACAAAAAAAGATAGTAGTAAAATAAAATATTTCACAATAGTTTTAGCTCTTTTTTGTTCATAAAAATTGCGCATGGCCTTATACAGATAAAACAGCACAATTAAAGATAATAATGCATTAACGACACTCAACCATTTCAAGTTAGCAAATGCTTCTATTTTAGAAACAGTAAGACTTAGCAACATTATTATAAATACAAAAACATAAAAATGTACTGTGAAAATTACGTGACTTACATAATAAAACTTCTTTCTACGGGCATATAATAATTTAAGGAATAAGGCGGCAAAGGGCAAGGAAATGAAAAGCATTTGGGGAAAATGATGCATTAAACCTTCCATAATAGCGCCGGAAGCATCTTTCTGCCTGCCACGATATTTTTGATTAATTTCTATTCCTTTATATATAAATTGCCGCACAATCCAATTATCTTTTCTTGCACCCGACTTTAACAGGGAATCATATTCTCCCCTGGTTTTATAAGTAGTACCAAAAAAAATAACAGGCGATCGGCTGACACTATCCATATAATGTTTTAACCCATCCCTGGTCATTGGGGAACCATGATTTAATAATTTAGTAAATGAATTAAAATCTTCCGGCGATAATTCATTTATCTGTTTAAAGGTTTTACCGTTTACAGAAGTATCCGCAATAATTCCATTCTCATTTACATTTACAGCAGAAAAAAATATAAGAAAAAATACAAATGAAGTAAAGAGATACATTCGTATCGGATTGAGATAACTAACTCTTCTTCCCATTCATATATTCTTTGGAAAGAAAACCGGGCTTGAATACCAGGTCTTTTAAAGAAGTAAAAAACTTTCCATCAAAATGAGTAATATCATTAAAAAAATGTGAGACCAAATGCCATACACTTTCTTTTGGCTCAATATTTTCCTGTCCGCACACATGACAATATTTTCCGATAACTGTCGTTCCACAATTAAGGCAGTTTTTTTCTTTTCTTTGAAGAAGATGCGACACAGTATATTCAGCGTTTAAATTATGGTTAAAAATAACAAACTAAATTTGCTTGCGAAATTATTCTGTTATTTTACAGGGATGAATAACAGCCAATTAAAACAATCCAAATTTTCCTACAGAATGATAAAAAAATCTTCTATTTTTTGCCTTGCTTTTTTTCTGTCAACATGTATGTTTTCAATTTCATGTCAATGCACAATATTATTATAAAGACATCTGGAACAACCAGCAATTGCTAAAGGAATTTAATATTTTAAAAAGTGATAATTTAAAAGCAATAAAAATTAAAAGTTTTGAAGATGATGGTCAACCAAGTGAAGGTTTTCTTTGCGAAAAGAAATTTAATAAAAATTATACGCAGTCACAGATGATTTCAAAATCAAATGTTACCGGCCAGTCGTTATTTGTTTCCGATTATAATACCGGCGGGCAGCCGATTAAAACAACAGATAATACTCCCACAACAACAAGCATCACCGAGTATGAATATGAACAAAATGGCCAATTAAAAAAGATACGAATTGCAACAAAAGCGGACGATGATTCGGAAAATATTACAGAAACTCATGAATATTTTTATGATGAAAAAGGAAGTCCTTTAAAAATGATTCGCAAAAAAAATAATGAATTTGTTTCAACTATTAATTTTGTTAGCGACACTAACGGAAATATTACCGAAGAAAATGTTGACGGCAATAATACTGCTGATAAAAAATATTTTTATTATTACGATAGTAAAAACAGGCTTACAGATGTGGTTCACTATAATGAAAGAGCGAAACGCCTTTTGCCGAATTATATGTATGAATATAATTCACTCAATCTGCCAAAACAAATGATTTCAACCGAAGAAGGCGACAGTAATTATTTTATATGGAAGTATACCTATAACGATAAAAATCTTCGGGAAACAGAAAAATGTTTCTCAAAAGAAAGAAGATTATTAGGAACTATTGAATACGATTACAAATAATTTTTCGTTAAACAACGAACAATATTTTTAATTTCTTTAAGAATCATTCAGTTAATACTTCGTTAATCATATAGTTTTTTTGAAATCAATAATTATCCGGCAGGCTTTATGCAAGTCTAATTATTAATAAAATATTTAAACATGAAACTTATATACAAATTATTTTCTTTGTTTATTATCATTATGTTTAGTTCCTGTCTCACTTCACAGGGATAATACACAAAGTTATACTACCACAGCCCCAAATATTACTTACCAACAATTTTATGATGATCTTAAGCCCTTATGGTGATTGGGTAAATTATCAGAATTATGGATATGTATGGATTCCAGCTGAACAGGGATTCAGACCATATTATAATAATGGCCATTGGATTTATACAGATTATGGATGGACATGGATGTCAGGTTATAATTGGGGTTGGGCGCCTTTCCATTATGGCCGCTGGACTTATAATAACGCTTATGGGTGGATGTGGATTCCAGGATATCAATGGGCTCCCGCATGGGTGTCATGGAGAAGTGGCGGCGATTATTATGGATGGGCACCACTTGGCCCGGGAATGGACGTTAATACAAATTATGGCTCAAATATACCATACGATAATTGGTCGTTTGTCCCCAACCGTTATATTACAAGTCCCCACGTAAATAATTACTATATTAACAGGCAACAAAATGTTACCATAATAAACAATACAACTATTATAAACAACACACGTGTTGTTAATAATAATTATACCCGGAATGTTTATATCACAGGACCTTCGGCAAGTGAGGTAGAAAGAAATACTCATGAAAAAATAAATGCCGTAAGGGTAGTACAAAGAGACAAACCAGGAGATGCGCAGGTATCAGGCGATAAAGTAACGATGTACCGGCCCGGAGTAAAAGATGTTCCACAGCAGTCTCAAAATTTTAAACCTGCGAGAATCGGAAATTTAAACGACGTTAGAAACCGTCATGAAAGAAACGGGGAATGGGGGAATGAAAATCCTGTAGTAAATGATTCAAGAAATACTTTAAATCCTGCAGACAGAGTTCAACCACCTGCAAATACCGAAAAAACTAATACTTCTGCAGAAGATATGCATCAAAGAGAAGTACCACTTCCACAAAAACCAGTCAATGAACAAAAACTGCAACCTAATTCTGAAAGTATTAAAAAAGAAAATAACAGCCTCCCGGAAAGAGTGATTCGCGAAAAAGAAATTCAACAGCGCATTGGGCAAGATAAAAAGCCACCAGTTGAGAATCCGCAACTAAACCAGAATGAGCCTCAGCCAAAGGTTCAGAATTTGAATCAACCTAACAGTACTCCGGTATTAAGACCGGTGGTAAAACCTCAGCCTAATCAACCAAAGATGAATCCACAAACGCAACAAAAGACTCAACCCATAAACAAGACTTCTCCGGTAAATAATCGGCCACCTGAACCAAAAAATGATCATTCAAAAATGGTGCTGCAACCCATGCATCAAGAGCCTCAACAGGAAGAAAAAAAATAATACAGGAAAAAATTAAAGCAAAATTAAGTTCTCAATAAAGACAAAATATAAAGCGGCAATAGCCGCTTTTTGTTTTTAATCCCTATAAAATTCTTATCTTATGTAAAAAATTAATTTCTCAATTTTGTGAGAAAGAATAAATAGAACTATGCTGGAAATTTTAAAACAACCCTGGCCATGGTATGTAGCCGGTCCTTTAATTGGGTTGATGGTTCCTTTGTTATTAATACTTGGCAATAAAGCATTCGGCGTTTCATCATCGCTTCGCCATATATGCGCTATGTGTATGCCGGTAAAAATTCCATTTTTTAATTATGATTGGAAAAAAGAATTGTGGAATTTATTTTTTGTTAGTGGAATTTTAACGGGAGGAATTATTGCCGGTTTATTCCTGATGAATGGGAAACCTGTTGATGTAAATCCAAAATTGATAACAGAATTTTCAAAGTATGGAATCACGGATTATCATTCATTAATACCCGTTCAACTGTTTAACTGGCAACAATTAATAACCTTCAAAGGATTTATTATAATGATTTGCGGTGGCTTTTTTGTTGGCTTTGGAACCCGCTACGCCGGCGGTTGTACATCAGGTCATGCAATAATGGGTCTTTCAAATTTGCAACTTCCTTCATTAATTGCAACGGCTTGTTTCATGACTGGAGGATTTATAATGGCCAATCTTATTTTACCTCTTATTTTAAAACTTTAAAAGATGAATACAACAACAATAGAAATAGAAACCAATACTGACTTTGAAGTTCGTTCATTAGATACTATGTGCATCAATGAATCGTCTTTACGACATCCATGGTGGTTTAATATAAAATATTTTATTACCGGAATTTTGTTTGGAATTATATTGGTAAAGTCTGAAGTGATTTCATGGTTCAGAATACAGGAAATGTTTCGTCTGCGAAAGTTTTCACATGTATGGTGTAATTGGCTCTGCTGTTGTAACAGGAATTATTTCTATTTTAATTATAAAAAAATTCAACATAAAAACTATTTATGGTGAAACGATAAAATTATATCCAAAGAAATTTAATAAAGGTCAAATTTATGGAGGATTAATTTTTGGCTTTGGATGGGCATTAACAGGCGCATGTCCCGGGCCATTATTTGCATTAATAGGAACAGGTGCGTTAGTAGTGACAATTATTTTATTAAGTGCAATTGCAGGAACATGGGTGTATGGCTTAGTGAGAGAAAAGCTGCCACATTAAATTTTTATGACGTGTTTACAATAAATCATTGGCTGCATTCAATATTGCAATTATTATAATTGCTGCTGGTATTTTGTTGCCTTCCTGCAACATCAATTCTGATAAAGAAACAGAAACGGATTCAGTAACCGAAGCGCCATGGCATGGATGGAATAAATACGAGATAAAACCGGAAGATACTTTAGTGCGTTTAGGCCATGACGTTATAGAAAATACATCTTATTATTTTGGGCCAAAAGGAAAAGTAGCGGCAATATCAAATGGAATGAATTGCCAAAACTGTCACATGCAGGCTGGCATCATTCCTTATGGAAATAATTTTAGTGCCGTAATTTCCACCTATCCAAGATTCAGTAACCGGAGCGGAAAAATGATGTCCATTTCACGTCGCGTAAATGATTGTTTTGAACGCAGTTTAAACGGAATTGCCATTGATACTAACAGCCGTGAAATGCAGGCTATCATTGCTTATATGCATTGGATTGGTGATGATATTCCCCGCGGTAAAAAGCCTTTAGGCTCAGGCACAATGAAACTTCCATACTTAGACAGACCGGCGGATTCTTTAAAAGGAAAAATTGTTTTCATAAATAACTGCCAGCGATGTCATGGTAAAAACGGGGAGGGCCAGTTAAATAAAACTGCATCGGGGTTTATTTATCCTCCTTTGTGGGGTGCTAATAGTTATAATACGGGCGCAGGTCTGTATCGTTTATCAGCGTTTGCAGGCTTTGTAAAAAATAATATGCCCTTTGATGAAGCCAGTTATGAGCATCCGAAACTTACCAATGAAGAAGCGTGGGATGTTGCTGCATTTGTAAACAGTCGTCCCCGGCCTTTAATAAAAAATAAGATCGATTACCCCGATATTTCAAAAAAAGAAATTGATAACCCGCTGGGGCCTTACAGCGATACTTTTCCAGAACAGCAACATAAATATGGCCCTTTCAAACCCATAGAAGCCGCAAAAAAATAATAAATAATTAATTTATTTTTCCAAACAATTTAATCGCAACATTGTATTAACTCACTGTTTTGTTTTATTTAAAACAAAACATCTCTTTCATTAATTTTGCAAATAAAAAGATTATGAATATTATAGAAATGGAAAGAAAAACCGGTGACTTTGGTTTCGAGGCAAAAGATGAAAATGGAAATACATTACATACTGACAGCAGCATTGAAAACGGTGGAAGCAATTACGGATTTCGGCCAATGCAACTTATACTTTCTGGCCTGGGAAGTTGCAGTGCCATCGATATGGTATCCATTTTAAAAAAGCAAAAACAAACAGTTGATGATTTTAAAATTAAAATAGTTGGCGAAAGAGAGAAAGATAAAGTGCCTTCTTTATGGGAATCTGTAGAAGTTACCTTCGAATTATATGGAAATATTGATGCGGAGAAAGCAAAAAAAGCTGCTGCATTATCAATGGAAAAACACTGTTCAGTTGCTGAAACACTTAGAAGAGGAGGCACACAAATTACGTGGAATGTAAAAGTTATTAATAAAGAAAAAGTATTGGCATGATAATTTCACAACCAGAATAATTTAGAATGTATACAAACTTCTTTAACCAGCTTTTAAACAGGCAACAACAAAAAGAAATCGTACCAGGCAATGAAATTATCGCTGCATGGGCATTGAATCTTATTGGCTTGCTTTACCCGGAATTATCTATGTCTTCCTATTCTTCAACAACAGAAATTGAAGAAGAATTTAAAAAACAGGAAACAGATCTTGTTAATATTTTAAATGCTACACGTGCCTGCAAAAATTGCAATAATGAAGAAATAGCAAAATCTTTTTTTAAGAAGGTTCCGGATATATACCGCGTATTAAATACTGATATTTATTCTTTACATACAGGCGATCCCGCAGCGAGAGTTGAATTCGAAGTAATTCGTGCATATCCCGGTTTCTTTGCATTGTGTTTTTATAGAATGGCGCATGAGTTATTACAACTTGAAGTTCCTCTTCTCCCACGCATACTTACTGAATATGCTCATTCGAAAACGGGAATTGATATTCATCCGGGTGCATTAATTGGCGATCATTTTTTTATTGATCATGGTACCGGCATAGTTATAGGGGAGACTGCTGAAATTGGCAATCATGTAAAATTATACCAGGGCGTAACTTTAGGAGCTCTTAGCGTAGATAAAAGCATGGTGTTTAAAAAGCGTCACCCTACCGTACAAGATCATGTAATCATTTATTCCGGTGCAACTATTTTAGGAGGAGAAACGATTATTGGCCATCACAGCGTTATTGGCGGGAATGTATGGCTCACTAAAAGTATTGCACCCGGTTCGTTGGTTTATCACAATCCTGAGATAACTGTTGTAGAAGGAAAGATCGTTAAATGCTAAAAAATAATGGCAACAATTTTAGATACTGTTGGCAACACTCCGTTAGTTGAACTGCAACATTTAAATACCAACAAAAATGTAAAAATCTTTGCCAAACTGGAAGGCAACAATCCCGGAGGAAGTGTGAAAGACAGGCCTGCATTAAATATGATAAGAAGCGCTCTTGAACGAGGTGAGATTAATAAAAGCACAAAACTTATTGAAGCTACCAGTGGTAATACAGGAATTGCCCTTGCCCTAATTGCAAAGTTGTATGGAATAGAAATAGAACTGGTGATGCCATCTTCGTCTACCCGTGAGCGTGTGGTAACCATGGAAGCTTTTGGAGCGCAAGTTACTTTATTGGAAAGTATAGAAGCATGCAGAGATTATGCTGACGAAAAATCAGCTTCGGGAGAATTTTATTTATTAAACCAGTTTGCAAACCCCGATAATTATAAAGCACATTATAAAACTACCGGCCCTGAAATATGGAAGGATACGAATAAAGAGATTACTCATTTTGTAAGTTCAATGGGTACAACTGGCACTATTATGGGATGCAGTATGTATTTTAAAGAACAAAATAAAAATATTCAAATTATAGGCTGCCAGCCAACTGAAGAGTCTTCTATTCCTGGCATAAGAAGATGGCCTGTTGAATATCTCCCTAAAATTTTTGATCCTTCAAGAGTTGACAGGATAATGGATGTTTCTGAAGAAGAAGCAACAGCAATGACAAGAAGACTTGCAAAGGAAGAAGGCATCTTTGCGGGAATGAGCAGTGGTGGTGCAGCTTCTGCAGCAATCAGGTTATCGCAGGAATTATCTTCAGGCGTTATTGTTTTTATTGTCTGCGATCGGGGAGACAGGTATCTAAGCAGTGATTTATTTGGATAAAATTTTTAATAGCAATCAATTAATCGGGAAGTTTACAGAAATATCTTTATTTTAATTTAATCATTACTACTCCGTAAAATCTATCGTTTTTGTAACAGTACCATACACTTTCCTGTTATGTGACACGGCAGGCTCCCATTTAGGTGATTGATCAAAAAGACCCAGGGCTGCCTTATCAAATGCGGGATTTAAAGGAAGACTAACACGATAGTCAATAACTTTTCCTTCTTCATTAATAGTTGCTGTTACGCTAACTTCAGCATGATAGCCACTTTTAAATTCGTATCCTGATGGATAATATACATTTTTCTGAAAATATTTTTGCCATGCATCCTCTCCTCCAACGAATTGTGCTTCTCTATCAGTAGAAGTTGTATCACCCATCGGATTTCCATCTTCATCAAAATAATTTTTATCAATCAATGTGTCAAGTTTGTACATTTCTAAAGAACTCATATTTCCGTTTTTATGAAAATATTGCCACTTAGCCTGCTGCTTATTAAAGTCCACATATCTTCCGGCTGAGGATGGATTTCCATTATCAAACCATGAAACATATACACCATTTCCATTCGTGTCCATATTTAATGAATCTCTTAAACTACCATCATTATACCATCCCAATGAAACACCCATTCGATGGCCATCTGAATAGTTTTGTGCTTCCTTCGGCGCCTTATCAGGATAATAATACATCCACATTCCTGATTTTTTGCCATGAACATATTTGCCTACCGATTCTAAGGCGCCGGTAGGATAAAACGAATAAAAGGTGCCGTTTGGAATTTTATCATCCTGGTCTTCGTACAATCCAACAGATTTAAGTTTTTTTATATTGATATAATAATCATTTTTATACCAGCCTGAATCTGTCTTTACTTCTAATGAATAATATCTCGCATCTTCAAGGATACACTCCCTGCCATAAAAATTATAATAATGTTCAATATTTTTTTGTGAAAAAGAAACAGAATACACAAACAATAGTGCAATTGCTAATAAGAATTTATTATACATACAGATAGTTTTGGTAAAACAGTAAATCAAAAATCTAATATAGAAGTTTTTTTTAAAATTTTAAATAACTGATAAAAAATATTTAATTCATTCGCAGCATATTAGATTTTACATGCTATCCAATTTATCAAACACCCAAGGATTTTATTCTTAACAATATCTTCTTTTAAAAACTCCAAAAAATGCATCAGAATTAATAAATTTACTAATTCTAATAAAATAATATAATTAAACAAATTCAATTTTTCGTAAAATCCATTTTACAAATAAAGGAACCGTAATATTTATTAAAACATTTATTTAGAATTATAATGCCCTTCACTTTCTCTCATCCGGCGATAGTTTTACCGGCCACACACTTGCCAAAAAAATACTATTCTTTATCGGGATTAATAGTTGGAAGTATGACACCTGATTTTGAATATTTTATCAGGATGAGAGATTATAGTAAATATAGCCATACGCTTACAGGAATGTTTTGGTTTGATATTCCTTTAGGGTTGATCCTGATTTTTACTTTTCATAACGTAGTAAGAAATACACTTATTGCACATCTACCTTTCAGTTTTAATGTAAGATTTTCTGTTTGTGAAAAATTTAACTGGAACCTATACTTCCGAAAAAATATGATTGTTGTACTGATTTCTTTGTTTGCTGGTATTGCATCTCATTTGTTTTGGGATAGCTTTACTCATGATGGTGGGTATTTTGCAGAAACCATACCTGTTTTAAAAAATAAAATTGATATTTTGAATCAACAAATAACAGGAGCTACCGCTTTACAATACATATCTTCTGCTGTTGGTGGAATGATTATTCTGGTTTATATATTCAAATTTCCCGAGGGGCAAAATACCATACAAGATAACAGTCTTAATTTTTGGCTGCTTGTATTGTTAATCACTTTCATGGTAGTAAATATCAGGCTCTACTTAGATTTTATTCTAAGAGATTATCAAAATGAAGACATCATTATAACTACAATTTCAGGGTTATTAATTGCCATCATTTTGTTATCACTTTTCCTTAATGAAAAAAGTAAACGACAGCTTTATAAACGATTAGGCAGGATCCGAAATAAATAAAATTATGACGTGAATTTAGATCGTAATAACATTCCGCAATTAAATATAGGAATATAAATGCCATGGGTATACAATAGCATTTTCATTTTCTCAAATGCCACGCCTTAGGTTTCACAAAAGCCCGTAAGCCAGCGTGGGAAAGGGTTACACCAAAGCCGGAATGTTTTCTTCCGCTCCACGGAAGAGCAGCACTTACCCGGTCGCAACAATTCCAATAACCACTACCTGCATTTATTTGCTGCAATATTTTTTCAGCTCTTGTTTTATCACTGCTATAAACAGATGCAGTCAATCCATATTCTGTATCCTGCATTAATTGAATTGCTTCCTCATCATTTTTAACTTTCATAATTCCAATGATTGGGCCGAAGGATTCTTCTTTCATAACAAGCATATCATGATTAACGTTTGAAAGAATTGTTGGATCAAAATAATATCCTTTCCCATTAATACGCTTTCCGCCTGTTATAATTATTGCACCTTTATTGACAGCATCATTTACCTGTTGCTCCAAAATATCTAATTGATCTTTTCTTGTCAACGGTCCGAAATAAATTCCTTCTTCTGTTGGCAATCCTATCTTACAAGATTCTACTTCTTTCACAAATTCGTCAACATATTCATCATAAATTTTTTCATGAACATAAATTCTTTCAACGGAACAACAACTCTGTCCGTTGTTATAAAAAGCTCCATCAGCAGTTCCTGCCGCAACTGATTTAATATCTGCTATATCATCGGCAACATATAACGGGTCTTTACCGCCAAGTTCGCACTGGCAGGGAACCATTTTAGCAGCAACTTTTTCATAAATATATTTCCCTGTTTTATAAGAGCCGGTAAAAAAATATCCATCGAAAGGAAGTTCAAGCAAAATCTCTCCAACCTCTTTTGCCCCAATTGCAATATGAAAAATATTCTCGTGTAACCCTGACCGTTGCAATAATTTTTCAATTTCAAATCCAGTTAATGTTGCATATTCAGAAGGTTTATACATCACAGCATTCCCTGCAAGCAGCGCCGGAACAAAAACATTTACGCCAACGAGATAAGGATAATTCCATGCAGATATATTACAAATAACTCCTAATGGTTCATAAGAAATTTTTTCTTCCAGCCCTTCTTCAACATGCATTGTTTCATCTGATAAATATTTGTCAGCATTTTCTGTAAGCCATTTTATTCGGTTTATAGCGCCATTAATTTCATTACGGGATTGCTGCAAAGGTTTTCCTACTTCGTTGGTAAGCGTAAGTGCAAGATGTTCTATATTTTCTTTTAGAAGAAGAGAAAATTGTTGTAATACTTTTAATTCGTTCTGCCAAGTGAAACTTTTTGCCAGCCTGGTTGTGCAACTTGTAATAACTTAAATTTTTTATCTATACTTTCTTTTGAATCTTCTTCTATTTCCCTGATAATTTCTTCGGTTGCAGGATTAATGATTTTCATAAATTATTCATTAAATAGTTTCTCGAACTGCATCTAAAAAACTATGTCTGATATTTTTTGCAAATATGCTTTCCTGGTTTGTCATTCTTTCCGGATGCCATTGTACCAGCATGAGGTATGATTTTCCTTCAGGCTCTCTTCTTTCCATTCCTTCAACAATTCCATCCGGTGACAATGCATTTACTACAAGCCCATACCCAGGCATATCAACACTTTGATGATGAGCACTATTTATTTTTCCTTTTTCTTCGCCTATAATTTTATATAAAGTTGAATTGGGATCTATATTAATTAAATGCTCCCTGTCATTTCCTTCTTTAAATTTTCCATGATTAAATTTTCCAAATGCAGGTATATCAGGAACCAATGTTCCGCCAAAGTAAACATTCACAAATTGTAACCCTCTGCATATACCCAATAAAGGTTTTTGATTTTCTTCGGTATGTTGCATTATTTTCCATTCAAATTCATCTCTCTTTTCATCAATATCTTTTGGATCTACATAAACAAGAAAGTCGGGTTGATTATATAATCTTGGATTGATATCATTTCCACCAGATAATATAATTCCATCACATTTTTCAATCTCATTAAAATTATTCTCAGTGGTAACTGAGCTTTAATAATTTCCACTCCCGGTTCGCTCCTGATCCAGTTTTCATAATTAAAATATTTAGAACCTTCACTTATTCCAATAACAATATTTTTCATTTTAGTATTTATTTATGGACGACAATTATTTTTAGAAAGCGTTTAAATATAATTGTTTAAAGTCTTCCCTGGTAACAGGTTTTGGGATTATTAGGATGAGCAAAATCTGCAATGGCAAGATCAGCCAGTGTTTCAATATGTTCTTCTTTAACTCCAATATCTTTCAGGTTATGCGGAATATTTATTTTATGAATTTAACTGGTGCAAATATTCAATAACGCCTTCGCCAGTTTCTTCTTTCAATTCCAGTGTTCTTGCTATGCGTCTAAATTTATGTTCAAAGCCTTCAATATTAAATTCCATTCCATAAGGAATATTTACAGCATTGGCCAAGCCATGATGCGTATCCAGCAAAGAAGAAAACGGATGCGCCAATGAATGCACCACACCCAATCCCTTTTGAAAAGCAACTGCTCCCATCAACGAAGCTATCAGCATTTTACTTCGTGATTCAAGATCAGGATTGTTCACTGCTTTTTCCAATGATTGATGAATCAATGAAATTCCTTCCAGTGCAATTCCGTCACACATAGGATGTGGCATCTTTGCAAGAAAGGCTTCCATGTTATGCGTTAATGCATCCATACCGGTTGCTGCTGTAATAAATGGCGGCAATTCCATGGTTAGTAACGGATCTGCAAAAACAATTTTAGCCAACAACTTTGGAGAGAAAAGAATTTTCTTTTGATGCGTTACATCATCAGAAATGATAGCGCTTCTTCCCACTTCACTTCCGGTTCCTGCAGTTGTTGGGATCGTAATAAAATGAGGAACATCATTGGTTACATAAACATCTCCACCAATAAGATCATCATATTTAAAAAGATCTTCCCGATGATTTACCCGCAACACAATTGCTCTTGCTACATCCAATGCTGCGCCACCGCCAATTCCGATAATTGAATCACGATTTCGTTTCATCATACACATCAGTTCCGTTATATACATCCGGCTTTACTGGATTTTTGTGAATATCATGAAATACTTCAGACCGAAATATTTTTCTTTTTAAGATCATTAATAATTCCTTTGAAAAAATCTAATTGCGCAACATTTGGATCAGTAACAATAAGTGGTTTTAATAAATTATTTTTTATTAGATAATCCCCGAGTTCTTTACTTGACCCGGCGCCAAAGCGAATAGTTGTAGGAAAATTATATTGATAAATTTTATTAAATGTCATTTAGATTGTTTATAAATAATTTTATGCAAAGATACATAAGAAGCAAAGCTGCAAAAAGTCCATTAAGACTTTTTATCTTAGTGTCTTCGGCAAGAACTAATATCCTGGTTATATTATTTCAAAATACCTTTTGTATTCCCAGTCAGTAACAGCTTTAAGATGTTGTCTCCATTCCCATTCGCGTGTTTGCACAAAATGCTCAACAAATTTTTCTCCTAATATTTCTTTTGCCACAGCAGATTGCTTCATCATTTGTGTTGCTTCATCCAATGTTTTGGGAAGTGTTCCGTTTGAATAATCTTTGTAACCATTTCCAATAGTAGCCGGCTGTTTTAATTTTAATTTATTTTTTATTCCATATAAACCCGAAGCAAGTGAAGCGGCCATTGCCAAATAAGGATTTACATCTGACCCAATTACTCCTGGTTTCTAGCCTGCACGATTTATTACTTCCTGATAAAACCCGTAATGCAACAGTTCTGTTATCAACTCCCCACGTAAGCGTGGTGGGCGCCCATGCTCCTTCTACCAATCGTTTATAGCTATTGATTACCGGGGCAAACATGGGCAGAATATGAGGAAGACAATACAACTGTCCTGCGATATAATTTTTCATCAGGCTGCTCATTTTCAAAGAATCCTTTTCGTTATAAAAAAGATTTTTCTTGCCATTTTTATCCCAGAGACTTTGATGCACATGTCCTCCGCAACCCGGAAGGTTTTCACTGATCTTCGCCATAAATGTGGCCATACAGTTATGCCTATACGCAATTTCTTTTACAGACGTTTTGAATAATACTGCCCTGTCTGCCGCTTCAATAATTTCCGAATATGTTATGGCCGCTTCATAAGTGCCGGGGCCTGTTTCTGTATGTAAGCCCTCTAAAGGCACATTAAATCTTTTAAGCAAATCAAAAAGATCGGTAAAATAAGGATTTTGTAATGTGCTTCTTAAAATAGAATACCCAAACATTCCAGTAGTTAATGGCGAAAGATTTTTGAATTGTTTTTCATTAATACTCTGAGGTGTTTCTGCAAAATTGTACCACTCAAATTCCTGTGAAAAATATGGCAGGTAACCCATGCCGTTAGCTTCATATAAAATCTTTTTTAATAATTGTCTCGGGCAAACAGATGATGATTTTCCATTGTTATCTGTCATTTCACCAAGAAAAAAAGGAACATCCTTTTCCCAGGGAATTTTTCTAAAAGTTGATAGGTCTAATTTTGCAGCTGCATCCGGATAACCTGTGTGCCAGCCGGTATAGGTAACATTATCATACGCAACATCATTTGAATCCCATCCAAAAATTACATCACAAAAACCTGTATGAGAACTTATGACAGACAAAAATTTTTCTGTAGAAATATATTTCCCACGTAATATTCCATCAATATCAGTTACTGCAATCTTTACTTTTCCTGAAGGATGGTCTTTTATATAATGAAGAATTTCATTTGTATTCATATAAATTAATTATTCAAAAAAAATAATAAACCTTTTTACTTTTTGAATGCTTTAAAAGCTCCATAACAAATACCCATTATTACAAAATAAATAATTGCAAGTTGCAAATTAAAAATCGTCATGGCAACAAAAGATATAATTGCAATGATTAAAGCAGTAATCAGGAAAGAAAGGATACATTGGTACTTTAAAAGGACGAAATAACTGTGTTTCTTTTTTTCTTAATTGTAAAAGGGAAAACATCGATATAATATATAATGTAAGTGCCCCAAATACTGAAATGGTTATTATTTCTGCAGTTTTACCCGTAAGCAACGCTATAATTCCTATCAGCATATTTATAATCAATGCATTGGAAGGTGTTTTAAATTTTGAATGAATTTTGCCAATGAAAGCTGGTGCAAATTTTACTCTTCCAAATTCAAATACTGATCTTCCTGCTGCTAGAATAATGCCATGAAAAGATGCCATCAGGCCAAACAAACCAATAGTAATTAATAAATGATATAAGAAATTGTTACTTCCAACAATATGGCTCAAAGCCAATGGCAGAGGCGAATCCGAAGTGGTACCATCCAATTTGTAAACAATGGCTTCCCAACCCGCAACACCTACTGATGATGAAAAAGTAAATACACATAAAATAACCAATGTAAGAATAGCAGAGCCAAATCCAATTAAAATAGTCCGCTGTGGATTGATGGCTTCCTCAGCAACATTGGCAACGCCTTCTATGGCCAGGAAAAACCAAATGGCAAAAGGAATTGCTGCAAAAATTCCCTGCCATCCATGAGGCAATGCATTATGTTGCAAATTTTTAAAATCAAAATGAGGAACTGTTATCCCTGCAAATAATAATAATTCACCCACGGCTAAAATTGTTATGACGAGTTCAAACATAGCTGCCGCTTTTACACCATAAATATTTAAAGCTGTAAAAACAATGTAAGCAAAAATGGCTATGGCTATAATAGGTATTTGAGGAAAGAATAAATTAAAATAAGCGCCGATTGCAAAAGCGATTGCAGGAGGAGCAAAAATAAATTCTATGTTTTGTGCCATGCCTGCTATAAAACCTAAGTCTTTTCCAAGTGACCGGTTGGCATAATCAAAAGCTCCGCCGGCTTTGGGTATAGCACTTGCCAGTTCAGCATAACTGAACGTGAATGTTACATACATAATTATGATAAAAAACGTAGCAATGGCTAAACCCAATGTGCCGCCTTCAGCAAGCCCTAGGTTCCAGCCGAAATACATTCCGGAAATAACATATCCTACACCTAAGCCCCACAACATAACGGGAGTGAGTGTACGCTTTAATTCGTTAGGAGCAGACGAAGGTAGTAGGGACATCTAAATTGATTGTAGCAGTTGTTATAATTCTTAAATAAACATAGTACAAAAAATTAAGATTGATTGTAATTTTAAGATTGATATACTTATACTAAAAAAGCCACCTTAATTATAAGATGGCTTTACTACACCCGAATTAACACAAATTGAATCATTTTTGTTTTCCAAATTCTTCGTAAACATCCATGGCATCGTCACTAACCCTTATGATTTTAAAATCATTGTCACCTTCTATATGTACCATATAAGTTGGTGTTCCTAATGTAGCAGCAGTTTCAATTTCCTGCACATAAGTGATTTTATAATCATAATATTTTTCCTTAACAATAGCTCTTACATTCCTGTCAAATTTGTCTTCATGATAATTTTTTATTGAAGCTTCCCAATTTCCTTTTTTATCATAGAATACCATGTTAGCAATATTATTCAAAGTAAACTCGGCTGTAAAACCTTCGTCATTTTTTTCCCATTTTTCATCAGCTGCATTTTTATAAGATTTTTTAAAATTTTTCAACGCTTTAGTATTTACCGTACTTGCGCTGATAGTACTAGTATTGCTTGCTTCTGGAAAAACGGATTTATCAAATTTAAACGGATTATCCCGTTTGTCAACTGAAGCAAAATTATTCGGGGTTTGAGCATTAGCTCCATTTGTTGTTGCCAGTGCAAGAATGCTTCCTGCTACGAAGGCGATAAGTAAATTTTTCATTTTTTTTAATTTTAACTGACTTAATTAATTGTTTTGTTTGTTGATTAATTTGTCGCAGAATTTATAAGGAAGGAAACAAAAAATTATTTTTTTTTTGCCTGATTGAGTGAATGGTAAATTTTAGCAGGTAATAACCGTTTGCATCTGGAGTAATGGGAATAATTAATAAATTACCCCGTAACATTTACAGTTAGTTAGTGATCGCAGTACAAAAAAAGAGCAGAAACATTTTTAATATTACAAAATTGTGTTATCTTAATATCATACATTTAAATATATGCCAGGCTTCCCAACCGTAATTTCTCATGATGAAGAAATAATACGGCACCTTAAGGAAAGTATGATGGTAAAAAGAAAAGCCGAAGAACAATTGTTCAACAGTTATTCTTATTTTATTAAAGAAGGAATACATAAATATTCAATTGACCCCGAAGATTCTTTCAATGCTTATTCCGACACCATCTTACAGGCAATAGATAATGTATCGTCCAATAAGTTTGAAAACCGCTCTTCTCTTAAAACATATCTCTACAAAATATTTAATAATAAATGTGTTGACCTTATCAGGAAAAAAACGACCAATAAAAGCAGTGTTCATCAAACGGCACCTGTTTCGGATATGCTTGAAATGATTTCTGACCCTGCGAAAACTATAGTTCAAAAATTGGTTGAAAAAAATGATGCAGCGCTTTTGAACTTGAGGCTGAGTGAAACCGGTGAAAACTGCAGACAATTATTAGCCATGTTTGCAGAAGGATACAATGATAAAGAAATAGCTGCGTCTATGGATTATAAATCGGCCGATGTTGTAAAAACAAGCCGGTTGCGTTGCCTTGATAAATTGCGCCAATTATATAAAACAAAAAAAGATTGAAATGGATAATTTGGAATTTATAGAAAACTATTTTAAAGGCAATAACGATCCAGCACAAAAACAAGACTTTGAAAAAAAGATTATGGAAGATGCGTCGTTTGCAGATGATGTAGCTTTTTATATTTCCGCTAACGGTTTACTACAGGAGCAACTGTACGAAGAAAAGAAACAAAGATTTAAGGAGATGTATGCTCAGGGAAAAGTAATTTCTATGAAACCAGGAGTAAGAAGTTTGTGGAAGTATATGGCAGCAGCCAGCGTGATTATAGCAGTTATTCTTATTACATGGTTTTTGAGTGGCAATAAAAAATCACCACAACAATTAGCGGATACTTATATACAACAAAATTTTACAACATTACCTGTAACCATGGGAAACATGGACAGCCTTCAAAAAGGTTTAAAGTTATTTAACAACCAGCAACTTGCGGAAGCAATGATGATGTTTGAAAAATTGGCAAGTAATGATCCTTCAAATGACGATGCAAAAAAATATGCGGGCATCGTTTCCCTGCGGCTTCATAATTACGACAAAGCTTTAGAATATTTTACTAAGCTGGAAGCGGAGACAGGCTTATATAGTAACCCGGGCAAATTTTATAAAGCAATAACATTACTCGAAAGAAATAAAGACGATGACAAAGCAGCAGCCAGGTTATTATTGGAAAATGTAAGAGATGAAAATCTCGAAGGAAAGAATGAGGCGGTGGAATGGTTGAAGAAATTTTAGTATTAAACAATTTTTATAATAATTTAAATTTTACACAATGAACAAGGCTTTAAAAAAAACAGCATTACAAGGATCTCTTTCTGCATCCGCCTTAGATAACAAAACTCCTAAAAATGAGGAATATAACTACAAGATTGTAAAAAGAAAAAAGGAGATGAAATTGAAAGTAGAATTCAAGAAGGAAATCACTAAAGACCAGCAAGTGAAAACTCTTATGGCAGTTTATAAATCTATTTTGAATTACCTGACTTTATCTGGTCCCTTGGTAATACACAGTATTAATTTTTCTTCTAAAATTGCTGACCTAAAGAATGAAGACTTTGCAGTTGTTACTGCTAATTCTACTTTAGGTTATGCAAGTACTTCACTAGTTCCACCACCACCTCCCGGCGGAGGCCCTCATAAGGAAATACGTGCAGGAGTTCCCCATACATTTCAAAAAAACATAAAAGATTTAACAACTATCAGCTATGCCGAGTTTCAGATATAACAGATAGACTAAATCATTTTATAATGATTGTATTTGCGAAAATCTTTTCATTAATAAAAGAAAGTAAAGCTTTGCTTATTATAGCTTATGCAGTTTTATCACTTGAGAACAATACATTATGTCAAAATCTTAACCATACATTATCCAGGGATAAAATACTTTCTATTTATAATTCTTCAGAAAAAAAAACTGATGAACAGTTAAAAGAACTGTTGCGACTGCAGCAGGAAATGAAAATATTTCACCTGGAAACAGATTCTTCTTATATGTTACTATTGCAAAAGATTGGAGTACTATACTTTAAGCAATCAAGTTACAACCAGGCAATAAATTCAACAAACGAGTCCATTCAAATTGCAAAAAATTTTCTTAGAAATGCATTACCATTAGTACAAAATTATTCTAACCTATATTATTACTATAACAGCGACAATCAATTAAAAAAAAATACGAAGCGATTGATAGTTGTATTGCATACGCCTTTAAATGCGGGAAGGGCTTTGATATGACAATTGGCCCATTATACGATAAAACTGAATATCTGCTTAATAAAGGAGAATATAGTTTATGCACTAAGTATGCTAAACTTGGAGAAGATATTACAATTAAATATTCTCATGGAAAAGATAGTATTAAAGGAATAGTTTCTTTTGTTATAACGCAGGCAGATGCTTTATATCTTTCAAAAAACAGACTTGCAACTGAAAAGTTTTTACAAAATAGGATAATACAATTTATACAAACCGGCAATAACAAATTTCTTGGCCCTTTTTATAGTTTGTTAGGGTTAATTAACAGAGATAATCAAAATTATATAAAAGCACTTATATATCTCCAACAAGGATTTCGATTAGATACTGCTATAGGGGATAAAAAGGGAGGCGTCCAGGATTTGGCAGAAATCGGAACATTATATGCAAAAAATTTTGATGAGAAAGAAAAAGGATTAAAATATTGTAAGGACGCTTTAAGAATTGGTGATTCAAATGATTCTCAATTTATTTTTCAGCAAATAGCAAATATTTATGCTTTACAGAGAATGTATGAATCGGCTCAATATTTTTTTCAGCAATCATATAATACTATTCGGCAAGGAATGAATGAAGATATGCTTTTGAGAATACGTTTCAATTTCCAAGTTTCAACCTGCTGCAAAATTTATCTGATCTTACTACAGATAAAGGAGATGCTTTCGTAAAAGAATATTATGATACAAAAAACAATAGTTTTCTTAAAGAGGCATTAAGTATTTATAAAAAAACCGATTTGTTTTTAGCAAAAGTTAAAACAGAACAACAATTAGATCTTTCTTCAAACCTCGTATGGAGAACCACTGCACGTAATTTATACGAACATGCTATTGAAGCATGTTATGCAGATAATAACATTGACGACGCATTTTATTTTTTTGAAAAAAGCCGCGCCATTTTATTAAATGACCAGATCAACGAACAACGATGGATGGCTGATACAGATATTGCAAAACAAGCAATACTAAAAAAAGCTATTATTGAACTTGATAATACACTTAATACAACACCGGCATCTTCTGATGAATATTTGAAAATTCAGAAAGAGCTTTATATAAAAAATCAACAGTTTGATATTTTGACCAATAGCATTAAAAACAAAAACCCTTTATACTACAAAAGCTACTTAGATACTTCTTTTATAACTCTTAGCCAATTAAGAAAAAATATACTGAGTAATACCAAAACGCTGGTAGAAATATTTTCGGGAGATAGCGCAGTGTATGTTTTAAATATCACGAACAATGATCAAACATTAATAAAACTTAATAAACAGCTATATGATAGCCTAACCAATTCATTTACTTCGTTTATTGCAAACCGTTATGTACTGAATGAACATTTTAAAGACTTTATAAACACATCCCATCAGCTTTACAATTTATTATTTCAAAATATTAAATCTCCTGATGGCAGTATAATTATTTCACCCGATGGCATAAACTTTCCATTTGAAGCGCTTGTAGTGAATGATAATTATCGTAATCCCGATTATTTTTTGAATCACTATGCTACGAGCTATACCTATTCTGTAAAGTATTTAACCAACCAGTTTGCAGCTAACACCAGCAACAATAATAGTGTTTTGGGAATAGCGCCTGTACAATACAATAATTATCAAAATTTAGCAGAATTAGCAGGTAGTGATAAATCTTTAAAAATTATAAATAAATATTTCAGCAATGCAACAAACTATGTTTTAGAGAAAGCAACAAGAAATAGTTTTCTTCAAAATTTCCCCGGTTATAATATTATTCAATTATATACACATGCATCTGACAGCAGCATTAATAATGATCCTGTAATTTATTTTTCAGATTCGGCATTATACTTATCCAGCCTCATTCCTGACCGCAAGCCGGTTACACAATTGGTAGTTTTATCAGCATGCGAAACTGCTAATGGAAAGTTATACAGCGGGGAAGGAATTTTTAGTTTTAACAGGGGCTTTGCTGCATTGGGCATACCTGCGGCCATAAGTAATTTGTGGTCGGTAGATAATGAATCAACTTATAAAATCACCGAGCTTTTTTATAAATATTTATCACAAGGTTTACCTACAGATATGGCTTTACAAAAAGCAAAACTGGAGTTTATAGCTACCACATCTTCTCAAGAAAAAAAATTGCCTTACTTCTGGGCAGGTTGTATTTTAACCGGTAAGGTTGATATAATTAAAAGTGATAAAGGTTTACCATGGATTAAATTGATTGTAATTACAATTTTATTATTGGCAATTATTTATTTCATAAGAAAGATTTTTCGTATGAAGCGTTAAAAATTATAGTGCCAAATAAATATAATAAAAAAGCCTTAGCAAATACTGCTAAGGCTTCGTACCCGGGATGGGAGTTGAACCCACACTCGCTTTGCTGCGAACAGGATTTTAAGTCCTGCGTGTCTACCAGTTCCACCACCCGGGTAAACACATTTATTTATTTCAAAAAAAATCCCGACTTAATCGTGGAATTGTTGAGCGGAAGACCAGGCTCGAACTGGCCACCCCGACCTTGGCAAGGTCGTGCTCTACCAAATGAGCTACTTCCGCATGTAAAGAACTATCGTGCGTTACAATCCCGATAGCTATCGGGAGCGCTGCCTCCGTAAATGATAAGAACTAAAAAAATGGATTGCAAAAGTAATAATTACAGACTCGTACGCAAAATTTATTTGTATTGCGGATTGTACAAGGTATTACCAGGAACTTCTACATTCGGTTTACCCTTATATCTGTGCGCATACATGGTATAACATCCACCTAAAACCAATGCAGCAAATATTATTACCTGGCAATAAAAAAGAAAACGTGAAGAGGAAACCCAATTGTGGGCAATATCCTTATCAGCATTGCCAGGATTATCAAGAATTTCTTCGTGGTCCATATATTAAATTTTGCTCAGCAAAAATAACCGTTTGAGCTTAAAAATCATTTTTTAAAAGGAATAATTTCTGAAAATGTTTTCTTCCGCTTTATAAAATATTGCCAAACTATGCTGCCGTCATAAACAGGCATTATATCTTTCATTTTTATTTTTGAAAATTTATTTCCTTTCTTACCCGTGACGATCCACTTCACATAATCCATGTGTGCCGATGCAATTGAAATAAATGTACTAAAATTACCGTCTATTAAAGAACGGTATGCTGCTATTATATCCATAAAAATTCTTACAGGAATTTTCCATACTTTTTCCAGTGCAGGTAAATTTTTAGTCATCATTATCAGGTTGTTCCTGAAATTGAGATATACTTTTTTCCTATCACCCATTGGCAATGTGCCTCCGCCCACATGATATACTACTGAAGAAGGAACTACATAAATTGAATACCCTTTACGTTGCATTCTCCAGCATAAATCAATTTCTTCCTGGTGTGCAAAAAAAACTTCATCAAACCCATTTAATTCGTGAAATATTTTGGCTCTCACAAATAAGGCAGCACCTGTAGCCCAAAAAATTTGAATTAAACTATCATATTGACCGGTATCTCTTTCACATGTTTCAAAAATTCTACCGCGTGCAAATGGATACCCCAATTTATCAATAAAGCCGCCACAAGCTCCGGCATATTCAAATTGTTTTCTTTTCCTGAAAGATAAAATCTTGGGTTGGCAGGCAGCAATTTTTTCATCAGATTCCATCAAAGAAATAATGGGTTCAATCCAATCTTTTGTAACCTGTACATCGCTGTTAAGCAAAATATAATAATCGGCTGTAATCTTCTTTAATGCTGCATTGTAGCCTTTGGAAAATCCTTCATTGTCATCGCTTAACAAAATCCTTATCCCGGGATAATTTCTTCTTAAAAAATCAATCGAATCATCATCAGAAGCATTGTCTGCAACATTAATACTGAGATTATTATAGGAAGATGCCACAACCGAAGGAAGAAATTTTTCAAGAAAAGATTTTCCATTCCAGTTGAGAATTACAATAGCGACTGAAGGTAAAGAGATCAATTATTCAGATATTAATACAGTACAAACATAAAAATTTTAGATTTCAATTCCGATAATTATCGGAAATAGCTTTTAGATTTGATTATAATCATTTCTTAATGCTTGGACAACTTTTTAACTTTAGAACATGGCTTGCGGTGATAGCAGTTGCAATTGTTACCGGAACTATTTTCTATTCAAATTTCCTGGCAAAAAAAATTGCAATTGAAGAGCGACAGAAAGTTAATATATGGGTACAGTCTTTAAAAACACGTGCAGAAACTACAGAAAAACCAGCTCTTGATCTTACTAACATCATCACTTCAGAAAATAAGGATATACCTATTATTGAAACAGATGAAAATGATAAACCATCCGGAGAAGTCTTAAATCTTGATTTATCTCTTATAAAAAGAGACAGTAATTATGTTTATACAAAACTGGCCGAGTTTAAAAAACAACATGAACCCATTACAGTTGAAATAAGCAAAGATCCCCTGATTATAAATAAATATTATTATGGGGATTCCGACCTGTTAAAGCAGGTACGATATTATCCCATGATACAATTATTGATTGTAGCGCTTTTTATTATTATTACTTTATATGCAATTTCCACGAGAAACAAATCTACTCAAAACCAGGTTTGGGCCGGCATGGCGAAAGAAACGGCGCATCAATTGGGAACGCCTATTTCATCATTGGAAGGTTGGGTGGAAATGCTGAAAGAAAATGAAAACGCTAAATCTATTTCTTTTGAAATGGAAAAAGATGTAAACCGCTTAAAGCTGATCAGCGACAGGTTTGGGAAGATCGGAAGCGCTCCCAAATTAGAAGATTGCAATATTACTGAGCAGGTACAAAAAATGGTTGCTTACATAAAACGTAGAGCAACTGATAAAGTAACCTTTAAGGTAGAAGCTCCGCCGGAAGCAGTTATTGCAAAAATTTCAGGACCGTTATTTGATTGGGTCATTGAAAATCTTTTAAAGAATGCATTAGATGCCATGGATGGAAAAGGAATTATTAATGTTAGCATTAAAGAACAAAATAAGTATATCGTTATAGATGTAAAAGATAACGGAAGAGGCATCAGCAGCCAGAATATTACCAAAGTTTTTAAACCGGGTTTTACGACAAAGAAACGCGGATGGGGATTGGGTTTATCACTTTCAAAAAGGATAATTGAACAATATCATAAAGGACAACTATATGTAAAATCTTCTGAACTTAATAAGGGAACTACTTTCAGAATAGTATTAAATACATAGATTTTTAATTGAAGTGTTTTATTAAATTTGCATTCTGAATTATGAAAAGAAATGCGGCGATGGCGAAATTGGTAGACGCACTACTTTGAGGTGGTAGCGCCCGAAAGGGTGTGGGAGTTCGAATCTCCTTTGCCGCACAAAAGCCCGGACTGAATCCGGGTTTTTTTATAGCCTATCATCTTTTCAAGTTCTATTTTTTAGAATAAAATTCTATTTTTACAAAGGAATGGTTATTATATCAAAATCAATAATCAGGGATTTTACTAAAAAGCAGAAAGATGCAGAAATAGCTTTGCAAAAGTGGTATGATGAAACAAAGGCAGCAAACTGGAAAAATTTTACCGAACTTAAGAAGACATTTAATAAAACAGACTACGCAGGAAATGACAGGTATGTTTTTAATATAAAAGGCAACCATTATCGTCTAATAGCACTGATCATTTTTAAAAAAAGAACTCTTTTTATTTTATTTATAGGTGATCACAAAGAGTATGATAAAATAGAAGCAGAAAAGGTAAATTTTAAAAAATAAGAATATGAAATATCTGATAAATTCTAAGAAATCGTATCATGAAACTATGGTTGCTGTTTATAATCTTATGAATAAAGGAGAAGCTAATTTGAGCTCCTCAGAACTCAAAAAACTCTCTGCGATGGCCGTTGCTGCTGAAAAATATGAAGATGAAGTGTTAGGATTAAAACCAGCAAAGCCACCAAAAAATATCGGAGAACTTGTAGAACGAAAATTATTTGAAAATAAAATGACCCAGGCAAAACTCGCTGATGAACTTGGTCTGGGCAAATCAAAAATATCTGAGATACTGTCGGGTAAACGAAAAGCAGATGTAGCATTTCTGAAAGGGTTACATAAGGTATTAAAAATTGATGCAAATTATTTACTGGAAATTGCTTAACCATTTAATAATCATCATCTAAATGATATTTATTTAAAGTAAAGAAATTATGCCCACAACAATTACTTGTCCCAATTGCAAACATGAATTTGCTCCGGAAGATGCCATTGCAAAATCATTGGAAAAAGAATATGAAGAAAAATTTAATAATGACCGGCAAAAATTATTAAGCCAATTTTCTGAGCAACAAAAGATTTTTGAAGAGCAGCAAAAAGATTTTGAAAAAAAGAAAGAAAAAGAAAATGAATTATTTGCCGAAAGAATGCAAAAGGAAAAATTAAAAATTGAGAATGAGGTACAGGACAAACTTAGGAAGTCTATCGGCAATGACTATGAAAATCAGTTAAAAATTTTACAGCAATCTAATCTTGACAATGAAGAAAAATTAAAATCAGCCCGGCAGAAAGAGTTGGAGTTTTTGAAGAAAGTTCAGGACTTAAAAAACAAGGAAGAGGAAATGGAAATTATTCTTCAAAAAAAATTATCGCAGGAAAGAGCAACATTAAGTGAACTGATAAGAAAACAAGAGATAGAAAAAAATGCTATAAAAGAAAATGAACATCACTTAAAACTAAGAGAACTTGAAAAGCAACTGGAAGATCAGAAAAAGTTAGCCGATGAAATGAAACGCAAGGCTGACCAGGGTTCTATGCAATTGCAGGGCGAAGTTCAGGAAACTGCGCTTGAAGAAATGCTTCGTAATGCTTTTCCTTTTGATGTAATAGCCGAAGTTAACAAAGGCGCCCGTGGCGCCGATTGTGTTCAACTGGTAAGAAATAATTTTGGGCAGGAATGTGGTAAAATAATCTATGAAAGCAAACGAACCGAAAGCTTTGGCGCCGACTGGATAGAAAAATTTAAAAAAGATATGCGCAGCACAGGCGCTGATATCGCCGTGTTGGTTACAAAGAACAATGCCTAAAGAAATGGATTGCTTTGGGCTGAAAGACGGAATTTGGGTTTGTACTTTTTCTGAAGTAAAAGCGCTGGCAAATGTTTTAAGAGATGGAATAATCCGGATTTATAATTCAGCAAAAAGCCAGGAAAATAAGGGCGATAAAATGCATTTATTGTATGATTATTTAACCAGCAACGAATTCAGTGAACAATGGAAAGCGATACGTGAAGGATTTTTTGCTATGAAAATTGGCATTCAAAAAGAAAGAGATTCAATGGAGCGTTTATGGAAAGCAAGAGAGAAACAATTAGAAAAAGTTTTACTGAACTCGGCGCATGTAAAGGGTTCTATTGAAGGTATTGCAGGTCAGGATTCAATCGATCTTAGCCTGATTGATGAAACTGAAACCAATTTATTGGAGGAATAATCAGGGAAATTTCTCACGTGAAATGGCAAAAAGTTTATACCTTTTAAAATAAAGATCAACCTTACCCGATAACCCAAGCCAGGCAAAGCTTTTCAAACAAATGAAAATAGATATCTAATTTCTTTTCAGCATCTTTCATAAATAAACATTCAATAAGTCCATCAGCATCTTTTGCGGAAATATTTTTGATTACAATATGATTTTTAAAACTAACGCCACCTTGCCCATACCACTTGTAAACCGCCTCTTTACAGCTCCATAAAAGCGTAAGAAAGGCACTACTAACGTTTGGTGATAAACGCAGTTCATCACCTGACAAAAATTTATTTTTTATTAGATCAATCTTTGGCGTTATTAATTCAACGTCAATTCCTGCGCTTTCATATTCGCTGACAATTGCTGCGGCAAAATTGCCGCAATGAGAAATTGAAAAATGAAACAAGCCGGCTGGCAATAAAGGCTTATTTGATTGGGCAATTTCAATTAAATGCAAAGGAAACTCAGGATGCAATAGTTGAAGTAAATATCTACCTGCCAAATGTTGCAGCCTTTTATGGGGATGATTAATCTCTTTTTGTAAATGAACTTTCTCAAGAAAAAAACTTTCCTGTTCTGTGATATGCCATACGGCCAGCTTAGCTGTTTCGTTGATATTATGTTGATAAAACAAAGGCATCCTTAAATTGAAAATTGAAAATTGAAAATTGAAAATTTTATTTTTACAAATAAACAACTAAACAATGATTCTTAGTGATAAACGAATACTTGAAGAAATTGAAAAAAATACAATCGTTATTAAGCCCTACAACAGAGAATGTTTGGGAAGCAATTCTTATGATGTTCATTTAGGAAAATGGCTCGCAACTTATACAGAGCATATTCTTGACTCAAAAAAACATAACACAATTGACTACTTTGAAATACCAGAGGAAGGCTTTGTTTTATATCCGCACATTTTTTACCTGGGCGTTACCGAAGAATATACTGAAACACATGCCCATGTACCTTTCCTGGAAGGTAAATCTTCTACAGGCCGCCTTGGAATTGACATTCATGCCACAGCCGGAAAAGGTGATGTAGGTTTTTGCGGAAACTGGACACTTGAAATTTCAGTAAAGCAGCCGGTAAAAATTTATAAAAATATGCCGATAGGCCAGCTGATTTATTTTCCTGTTGATGGAGAAATTGAAATAAAATACAACCAGAAAAAAGATGCCAAATACAGCGGGCAAATTAATAAGCCTGTTGAAAGTATGATGTGGAAGAATAAGTTTTAAGAATCAACAAAGTAATCTCTATAAAAAACCGATTTATTTACTACCATTAATATCTGATTCTGTGTTCATATTGAGATTTTGATGATTTTTATCCTGGCCATTAGCATATTCAATAAACAGGATAGTTACATATATTAAAATAATGACGGATATATAAGCAGCAAATTTCGTTGGGTTTTTTTTCAGCCACCGAAAAAAGTATTTCAGCTTATAACGTTTAACGGGATGTTTAGAGCGTTTCCTCACGGAACTATAATTTGAATTCAGGGAATTTACCGGATTTGAAGTAGGGATATTCAATTGTTAATTTTAGCTAATCGTAAATAAAATACTATTTTATGGATAGATGGCGAAAATACTTATTTTTCATAAAATTATTTTCGCCTGCACAATTTTTAAACGTAAAAAATATTTCACTTATTATAAGTTTATTATAACCAGTTTCAAAAATCATTTTCAAAACTTTATACGAGTTCAATCACTGTTATTTCAGGCAATATTCCTACCCGGCCGGGATAACCAATAAATCCATATCCGGGATTTACGTACAATTTTTGTTTTCCTTCTTCATAAAGCCCATCCCATTCTTTATAAACATATTGAACAGGGCTCCATTTGAAACCGGGGATTTCAACGCCAAACTGCATTCCATGTGTGTGGCCGCTTAAAGTAAGATCAACATCGCTATATTTCGGACGTACCTGCGCATCCCAATGACTCGGATCATGGCTTATTAAAATTTTGAAAGGATATTTTTCAGTGCCTGCATAAGCCTTTGCCATGTTACCATATTTCGGAAATCGTGCTTTGGCGCTCCAGTTTTGAATACCTATCAAAGCAATGGCATCACCATTTTTTTCAAGTTCTACATGTTCATCCATTAGTAAACGCCATCCAAGTTCTGCGTGGATCTTTGCAAGATTTTTTAAATTTTGTTCTTGCGTAATTCCATTTTGAGGCCAGCTTATATAATCACCGTAATCATGATTTCCAAAAGTAGAATACACTCCCATCGGCGCATTTATCCTGTTAAACACATCCATGTAATCTTCCATTTCAGTTGCTCTGTCGTTTACAAGATCACCGCTAAAAATAATAAGATCAGCTTTTTCTGCAATAATTTTTTCAACACCATGTTTAACGGCTTCTTTGTTGGTAAAGCTTCCTGAATGCACATCGCTAAAATGAATAATTTTTAATCCCTTAAAAGCTGAAGGGAGATTATCAAACTGTAATGAGATTCTTTTAACCTGATAATTATATTTGTTGCTAAAGCCATATATTAAACTTCCAAATAAAGTACTTCCTGCTGCAAGCCCAAGCCAGCTAAGGAACACAGAGCGACTAATACCACCTTCACTAATTATTTCACCTTCTGTATTTTTAAAAAAAAGTTTTCCTGCAATTAGTTGTATTAATCTTCGTATATCATCAACCAAAAAGAAAACAATAGCAAGAAATTTTGCAAGAAATAACCCAATCACTGTTGCAAAAAGATACGTCCTTACTTTCTTAGGCAAGAAATCAGGGCCTGTAAAAACAAAAAGCATAAATCCAACAACGACAATAATTGAAATAGCCCAATAAATGAAAATAATAATTGATTTTGTTTTGGGAGTGGCGGAATAACTTACTGCTTTTACTGCCTGGAAAACATAAGCATCCAGCAGCAACATGATTATTATAAAAATAAAAGCCCCTAGAGGTGTACGCATTAATAGTGTTTTTTATTCGTGGTCTAAAGATTAATAATTTATAAATTCATTTAATTGCTCATTAATTGCTTTCACAGTTTCCTCATTCAATTGGCCATTTTCGTCCATCACCTTATCAATAACAGATATCGGCAATTTGTTATGATGAACATCCATTTTAAGATAATTTAAAGAAGCAGAAAGATGATCCATCCCTCTTAAATTTCCCGCCCTGCCGGTAGAAATACCTGTAAGCAATGCTTTTTTATGATACCAGGCTTTTCTAATATCACTATTATCTATCATTGCTTTTAAAACTCCCGGAAATGTTCCGTTGTATTCCGGTAAAATAAAAATAAACTTTTGAGTTGGTATCAAAATTTCATTTTCAATTTTTAAAAATTCCGGAGTTCTCTTTAAGACATCAAGATTTTTTAATGAAAAAATTGTTGCATTAATATTTTTTTCTTTCAACAATCGTTTATACTCTTCTGCAACTTTCTCTGTATGGCTGCCAATACGGTTTGTTCCGCTTATAATTGTGAACATTATATAAATTTACTCCGGTTCATGTTAAATTTCAACAAAAATAAAATTGTTAGAAGTTGGTTGATTAAATAAGCCCTTTTTGCACACACAATGTTCTCTAATATTAAGCCTAATATTTAAATTTGCCAATCTGGCATTAAATCGTTTGAATAGTTTCTTTTATTTAAAACGATAATATTTTTTTTGGGACATTATTAGGGCGCTCTCTTTAAATTTATGTTTACTTTAGCGCCCTTTCAAAAGAAAAAATTTTGTTGACAGGGCTTATAAAAATTCACAGTAAAAATTATTGCTTACAGATATATGGGTAAAATTATAGGGATAGCAAATCAAAAAGGAGGCGTAGGTAAAACAACCACAGCGATAAATCTTGCTGCAAGCCTTGCTGTGCTTGAATTTAAAACATTGTTGGTTGATGCAGATCCGCAGGCAAACAGTACAACCGGTGTTGGTTTTGATCTTCACAACATTACCAAAAGGCGTGTACGATTGCATGGTAAATGATACACCTGCAAAAGAAGTTATTTTAAAAACAGAAATTCCTTATCTTGATTTAATTCCATCGCATATTGATCTTGGTAGGCGCAGAAATTGAAATGATCAATTATCCTGACAGGGAAAGCGTATTAAAAAATATTTTGATGATATTAAAGAACGAGTATGATTTTATTATTATTGATTGTTCACCATCGTTAGGTTTAATAACGGTGAATGCGCTTGTTGCTGCAGACAGTGTAGTGGTTCCTGTTCAGGCTGAATTTTTTGCATTGGAAGGTTTGGGCAAATTACTGAATACAATAAAAATTGTTCAAAGCCGCTTGAATACTGATTTGCAGATTGAAGGCCTTTTAATGACGATGTACGATGGAAGGCTTCGTTTGTGTAACCAGGTTGTAAATGAAGTGCGCCGGCATTTTGAAGATCATGGTATTTACAGAGTATCATTCATCGCAACACAAAATTAAGTGAAGCGCCAAGTTTTGGAAAACCTGTTATTTTATATGATGCAGAAAGCAAAGGCGCCATTAATTATTTAAATCTTGCAAAAGAAGTACTTCAGAAAAATAATATGACGAAGATTAACCAGAGAGAAAGAGTGATGGAACATCACTTAAGTCAATCTGTCAAAATTTTAGTCAAAAAAATTTGAACCATGAGTACTTCCCAATAAAAAAGATGCTTTAGGAAAAGGCATCCGATCTTTATTGCAAAATATAGATGCAGATCTTTCTGCAACAGCATACAATTTAAAAAAGGAAACACCGGAAAAATTAAATCCTGTTGTTAATACACGTATTCCGCTTCATCTTATTGAAGCAAATCCTGAATCAACCCACGCCACGATTTTGATGAAACTTCTTTGAGGAACTGGCCGCTTCAGTAAAAATGCATGATATTATTCAACCGCTTACGGTTTCAAAACTTCGCAATGGCAAATACAGAATTATAGCAGGAGAAAGAAGATAGCGTGCTGCAAAAATAGCAGGCCTCAAAGATGTGCCTGTTTATGTACGAGAAGCAAACGATTCAGGGAATTGCTTGAGCTTGCATTGCTCGAAAACTTACAGCGTGAAGATCTGAATGCAATTGAAATTGCGCTAAGCTATAAACAATTAATGGATGAATTGATTACACGCAGGAACAACTTGCAGAACGAATGGGAAAAGAAAGAAGTACAGTTACCAATTATATTCGACTGCTAAAACTACCGCCTGATATACAGGTTGCAGTGCGCAATGGAATTATAAGTATGGGCCATGCAAGAGCGCTGATAAATGTTGATATAATTGATAAACAATTATATATTTTTAATGAAATAAAAAGCAAAGAACTTTCTGTAAGGCAAACAGAAGAACTTGTAAGAAAACTATATATTCCTGAAAGGAAGCTGTTAAAAATTCAGTAAAAGCCACGCTGCCACCATCTTTAAAGAAAATTGAAGATAATTTAGCATCTCATTTCAGCACTAAGGTGAAAATGACACAAAATAAAAAAGGAACGGGAACCATTACTTTTGATTACTATTCAACTGAAGAATTAAATTCCATTTTAGAAAAGATGCAGGTTCCTGTGGATTAAGCTATGCTAAAACTATTCTTACTTTTCAGTACATTTTTTTTTCTCTTCATTTTACATGATACAAAAATATTTGCGCAGCAAAAAGAAGACACTTTACTTTTGAAAGGAGATAGTGCTAAAGTTGATACCAGTGGAGGAAAAGCATTGGTTATAGATACTACAAAAACAAAAAAACATGATCCAAGAATAGCTACTTTTCGCTCGGCAGTATTACCTGGGTGGGGGCAGGCATACAATAGAAAGTATTGGAAAATTCCAATTATTTATGCTGCGTTGGGAACCACAGCTGCTATATTTGTTTACAATTTAAAAACATACAAATCATTACGGGAAGCGGTTATACTTCGTTCGGATGATGACCCCACCAACGATAACCAGGTAGACCCTGATTTTATAAATCTTTCCACAGAATCGATACGATCCTATAGAAATGAATACAGGCAAAATATTGATTACTCTGTTTTGGTTTTTCTGCTCTTCTGGGGATTGAACGTTGTAGATGCTACTGTTGACGCACATTTGAAAGCATTTGATGTAAGTTCCGATCTTAGTATGAGAATCCGTCCCGGATTTAACTCAATTAATAACGGGCCTGGAATTTCATTTGTATTCTCTTTTAAGGACAAACATTCCAAAGCCTTATTGCCTCTTCCATAAAATTTAATTTTGTTACAGGAATTGCAACTAATTACACGAATTTTGAATTGTTATTTTTTATTATTTATTTCTAATTTATGAATATTGCTTTATTAGGTTATGGTAAAATGGGCAAAGCCATTGAAGAAATTGCTTTACAAAAAGGACATCATATTGTTTTAAAAATAGATGATCAAAACCTTGATGAACTTAACAAACAGAATGTTCAAAAAGCCGATGTGGCTATAGAATTTACAAGTCCGCAAAGCGCTGTTCATAATATTTTACTATGTTTTGATGCAGAAGTTCCGGTGGTTTGTGGTACAACAGGCTGGCTGGATCAAATGAATATAGTTCAACAAAAATGCAAGGAACTTAATGGAACTTTTTTATACGCAAGCAATTTCAGCATTGGCGTAAATATTTTTTTTGAATTGAATAAAAAACTTGCTGAACTAATGAAACAGCAATTGAATTATGAAGTGAGCATGGAGGAAATACATCACACAGAAAAGAAAGATGCACCCAGCGGAACTGCCATAACTCTTGCTGAAGGAATAATTAATATTTCTCAACAAAAAAATAAATGGATAAATAAAATTTCAGACGCTGCTAACGAACTTTCAATTATAAGTAAAAGAATTGATCCTGCGGCAGGAACACACTCAATAAAATATAGTTCGGATGTTGATGATATTGAAATTATTCATACCGCACACAACAGGAAAGGCTTTGCCGCGGGAGCTGTTCTTGCAGCTGAATTCATAATTAATAAAAAAGGTATTTTTGGTATGAAAGATGTTTTAGATTTTTAAGACTCCTTTTATCTTTCCTGATTCGATTTTCAGCAAATATTATTCATATTATCAAGCATTTCTGTAGTCATTTTAGCAAGATCATAAGCAGGTTTCCAACTCCAATCTTTTTTTGAAACACTATCATCAATGCTCTGTGGCCAGCTTTCAGCAATCGTTTGCCTGTAGTCAGGTTTATAAGTAATTTTAAATTCAGGAATATGATTTTTAATTTCTTCGGCAATTTCTTTCGGAGAAAAACTCATTCCGGAAATGTTGTAAGAAGTACGGATAGTTATATTACGTGCATCCGCTTCCATCAATTCAATAGTAGCTCTAATTGCATCGGGCATATACATCATAGGTAAATAAGTATCTTCTTTTAGGAAGCATTTATATTTTTTTTCTTCCAATGCATCATAAAATATTTCCACTGCATAATCAGTTGTTCCGCCACCGGGTTCACTTTTATAGCTAATAAGTCCCGGGTATCGCAGGCTTCTTACATCGAGTCCATAACGGTGGTTATAATAATTACACCAAAATTCACCTGCATATTTACTAATTCCATAAACAGTTATCGGTTCAATAATGGTTTGTTGCGGACAATTTATTTTAGGAGATGTGGGTCCAAAAACTGCAATGCTGCTGGGCCAATATACTTTTTTTATCTGCTCATCTTTAGCGATATCCAGTACATTCAGCAGGCTTTGCATATTAAGGCTCCACGCAAGATTCGGATTTTTTTCTCCTGTTGCAGATAAAATAGCAGCCAACAGATAAATCTGTGTAATATTTTGCCTGATTATCTGCACGTGCAACATTTCTTTATTCATCACATCGAGGCTTACATAAGGGCCGGTACCTTTCAATAAATCATTCTCTTCACGAAGATCAGAAGCAACTACCTGGGCACCTCCATAAATTCGTCTAAGCTCCAGCGTTAGTTCTACTCCAATTTGCCCGCAGGCGCCTATCACCAATATTTTTTCTTTTATCATAGAAAGTTTTCGGGTGTAAAGTAAAATTGAAAAGAACAAAATAACAAAAGAATCCTGCTGTTGAAAATTTTAAGCAAATACAAAAGAAGAGAAATTATTTTTAGTATACTTTCTATTATCTAATTTTCGTTTTAATAAAAAATGAGAAATGAAAAAAACTGTATATGTCGTTGTTTTTAGTTTTGTTAATTTGGTATTTACAACATTCAGTGGTACTGCACAAGATACAAAACCCGATACCGTAAAAACAGGCATTTACATTACCAGCATACACGATATTGATTTTAAGCAAAAAGAATACACCATTACATTTTGGCTATGGTTGAAGTATAAAAATAAAGACTTTGACTTTTTACAAAACCTTGAAATACCATTAGCAAAAAATGTTTCCAGGTCTTTCGCAACGGTAGATAGCTCAAACAACAGGATATATATCCTGATGAAAATACAATGCCAGATGAAAGATTCCTGGAAGATTGGAAACTTTCCTTTTGATCAACAAAAGCTCAGGCTTTCTATTGAAAATTCCCAATATGACTCTCACTCTTTACTGTTTGTCTCGGACACACTTGGCAAAAATTATGATCCACGTTTTACATTAAACGGATGGAATATCGACAGTTGTACTATCTCAACAGGAATAAAAGCCTATGAAACAGGATTTGGTGATGAAAGCCTTTCTAAACCACACTCAGAATATAGTGCATATAGAGTCAGGCTAAGTATTAAAAGAAATGCCGGAGGATTGTTTTGGAAAATGTTTATAGGCATGTATATAGCTTTCATGATAGCTTATGTATGTTTTTACATTCACCCCGATGGCATTGATTCGCGATTTGGGCTAAGTGTTGGTTCTTTATTCGCGGTGATAGGTAACAAATATATTATTGATTCCTCTTTACCTGAATCAACCTCGTTCACCCTTGTCGATACGCTTCATGGTATTACATTATTTTTTATTTTCCTGATTGTTACGGCCACTGCAATTTCTTTAAAACTTGTAAAGGAAAGAAAAGAAAAACAGGCAAGAAGATTTGATATGATCGTTGCGCAGGTAGTTCTTTTTTTATACGTTATTATAAATATTTATTTTATCTCGCAGGCAGCGGCCTAAGCAAGAAGTCCTTTATAGAAGTGGTGTTCCTGCTCAACAACCTATTGAGAAATAGCTAACCCAACAAAAGAATCTGCAGTGCCATAATATAAAAACCATCTGTTTTTAAAAAAAACTAAACCTTCTGCAAATGTAGTTCCCGCCTCGTATTGGCCAGTTAGCTCATGAGGAAGAGATGGCCTTAAGAAACTTTCTTCGGAGCGATCAATAACTTTTTCAGGATCGCTTTTATCAAATACGATCTCGCCGGTTGAGTAAGTTCCTTTCGGCAATGAAGGATCTGCATTTTCATTAGTTGCATTTTTTCCATTATACAATAAGACAATTCCTTTATGTGTAATAATTGCCGGTGGGCCGCATTCCGTAAGATCGCTGTCAAACTTTTTCGGCCGGGGTGCAGCCAGCGATTTTAATTCTCCTTTTTCATTTAATAAGGGATTCCAGTTATAAAGATTATCAGACCATGCAAGATTAATTAAATGCTCTCCCCAATACATCCAATATTTACCATTTATTTTTGCAACTACCTGTTCCCCGTTTTTTATTTCGGTAATTATAGATCCCGACTTACTCCACCCATCCTGAAATTTTTTTTCATAATTTTTGGTAAAAGCCGGCCCTCTTCTTTTCCCAATGAAAAAGGTCTTTTGAAAATGCGATTGACAACCTGGCCGTTTTATTATTCCATGCTGTGTACGCTACAACATATAAACCTTCTTCAGTCTGCGCCAGTCGTGGATCTTCGCATCCTCCGGGATAATCATACTGCATATATTCGCTGCTGTCCGGATATAAAACAGGTTCCGGAAATTTTTTAAAATGAATCCCGTCTTCGCTTTCGGCTAACCCTAACCGTGAGGTTCTTCCTCCAATCGCGGCAGCAGGATTATCTTCACAACGATACAAAAGATAAATTTTATTATCTTTTACTATTGCCGCCGGGTTAAATACATCTGCTTTTTGCCATTTTACTGCGTGTTTGGTTATAGGATCTACAAATGTAAAAGAGGAATCGGCTTTTAAAACAGGATTTTCTTTTGGCTTATAAAAGCTATTGATATTTATACCTGTTTCATTTTTTTGTGAACAGGAAACAACCATTAATAATAAGGATAATAATAATGCAGCCCAAATTTTCTTTCTTTGAAAATTATACAATTTAAAAAGTCGGGTCATTCGTAAATGTACCATTCTCCTTTTCTATAGTGAAAGAAATTAATAATATACTCCTGGAAGAATTTATAAAGTCAGTTAATTTAAAAACAAATTAAATGAAGGGCTGTCACTAATTCTTTCCACTCATTTTCCAAAGAAAGAGAAGGCCTTTTTTTACCTGCACGAGTATACCAGTAATCTGCATTTGCTGTATCTCCTTCCTTGCGATGAAGATAGGCGTGAATCCATGATGCATTTTTATCTTCCATATCCTGTATCAGCTTATGGGCATTCTCCCAATCTCCCTTTGCATCGTACCATAAAGCTTTTAAATATTCTGATATATTTTCCGGAGGTTCTTTTCCAGAAAGGCTTTCTGTAAATAATAGCAAATTCATTTGATAAAAATTATTATCACTCTTTAGAATAAAATTGAATCATTAAAAAAAATCTACAATAAAAAAATTATAAATTTAGCTATTAAATAATTTTTATGCAAGCTCAATTACAGGAAATACTTGACAACCAAAAAGCAACCTGGAATAAATTTTCAACAGGATGGAAGAAATGGGATGATTTTAATATGAACTTTCTTAAGCCGATGGGAGATATTATTATAGATGAATTGCAGATTCAAAAAAATGATACAGTACTTGACATAGCAAGCGGAACCGGTGAACCTGCATTAAGCATTGCAGGTATTGCCACTCAAGGAAAAGTTATGGCCACAGATCTATCCGAGCAAATGCTGGATATCGCGAAACAAAATGCTTTAAACAAAAAACTTTCAAATTTTGAAACGAAAGTAGTTGATGCAGGCGAACTTCCTTTTGCAGAAAACAGCTTCGATAAAATAAGCTGCCGCCTGGGCTTTATGTTTTTTCCAGATATGCAGCAAGCCGCTAATGAAATGTTCAGAGTTCTAAAAACAAACGGACGCTTAGCTGCTTCTGTATGGTATCAACCTGAAAAGAATTTGTGGATTACAGGTATTATGCAAATCGTTAATAAAAATATGCAAATACCTCCGCCACCTCCTACTGCGCCTTCTATGTTTCGTTGTGCCAGCCCGGGATTAGTAACATCATTATTTCAACAAGCCGGTTTTAAAAACATAAGGGAAAAGGAAGTAACGGGTAAAGTAAAATTTGAAAATTTCGACCATTTCTGGACTATGATGAATGAAGTAGCGCCACCTGTTGTGGGTGCACTAAGCAAAGCTGACGATAACATGAAAAATAAAATAAAAAATGAAGTTGTTGCTTTTGTTGAGCAGCGCACACATGAAAATATTTTTGAATTAGAATATTGCGCATTGGTGGTAAGAGGGGAAAAATAAAACTTTACCGCGGCTAAATAACAGCTTGTAAGTTTTTCAATTCTTCGAATAATTTTTTTGTTTTTACAACTCTGTTTTTATTAAAAGCCAATTGTGCTTTACCTTTGGCAGACAAACCATTTATGCCACTTAACCCTTGCATGGTCCAATTGTAATTACGCCTGTTTCTTTTATACCAGTTATTTTTTTCAATTTTCTTTGCATTAAAAATATAATAATTACTATTTTTTATTACGTAGTAACTGTGTGGGTTATCCGTAATATTTGCTGCCCAATCTGCAATGGCTATCAGTTTATCCGATGTAGCCGGATCAATAATATAATAATTTATTTTTCCCTCTTCTTTTACCGGAAGTAATGCTGCCACATGATACTTCCACAGGTTTTTGAGATAACCTATCTTTTTGAAAACATAACCGCTGAATGTCCATCCTTTCCCATTTTGAATGTTCCATTCATCCAATAAAATACAAACTGCATTTGCCCTGTCTTCACAATTATTGTTGGCGTCAGTCCATCTGAATGGCTTACAGTTTTTAAAAAAAGTAAAAAGTTTTTCTGCTTCCTGCTTTGTTATTGCTTTATCTGTTTCTGCTGCATCAGATAAGGAATGGTCATATAAAGTTTTTAAAATCAATTATAATTATTTTTAAAACCAGTTAATAATATGCTTAATTAATTTATCTGTAAACTTTTGAAATGTACATTAAATAATCACACCAACTTTGTGTTTATCAAATTATCAATTTTGAATACACTGAAAAAATAAGCTGATTATTTTTTAAGAATAATGATTAATAAATTTGTTTATTACATTTATACAATGTCTTCTCCGAAAAAAATAAATCCTTTTTCAAAACAAAATAATGATACTGGTTTTGCAGGCAATACCAATGACACAGGCGGTCGTTTTATTAATAAAGATGGGAGCTATAATCTTGTAAAAGAAGGGATGCCTTTTTTTAAGCGCTTTAGCCTGTTCCAGGATATGCTTAACCTGCCGTCATGGAAATTTATTAGCGTGATTTTTCTTTTTTATCTTGCTATTAATGTCATTTTTACTTTCATTTATCTAATCGTTGGACCACAGCAATTAGATGGAATGATTAATGGAAGCTATTGGAAAATTGCCAGGGAAGTCTTTTATTTCAGTACGCAAACTTTTACTACAGTAGGCTATGGCCACGTATATCCGGTAGGAGATGCAGCTAACATTGTTGCAGCCGTAGAAGCATTAACAGGGTTTCTTTCGCTGGCAATTGCGACTGGTTTAATTTACGGTCGTTTTTCGAAACCGAGAAGCTACCTCGCTTTCAGCGATCATGCGTTAATAAGCCCCTACAAAGAAGGAAAAGGACTGATGTTTCGTTTTGCAGCTTTTAAAGACAAGCATGCACTCACCGATCTTGAAATAAAAGTAAACACAGGCTTACTTCTTTTAGAAAATGAAAAACCTGTCTACAAATATTTTACTTTATCACTCGAAAGAACAAAGGTGGAAAGCATGCCCATGAGTTGGACAGTTGTACATCCTATTAATGAGGACAGCCCTTTCTACGGATTCTCGGAAGAAGATATGAAAACTGCAGACGTTGAGTTGTATGTAATGTTGCGTGGTTTTGATGATGTGTTTTCTAATTATGTACAGCAACGAACATCATATACTTTTAATGAAATACTTTTCAACCGCAAGTTTATCCCTATGTATCGTGAAAGTGATGATGGTAAAACAACTATACTTGAATTGCATAAATTAAATATGCACAAAGAAATTCAATGAAGTAGTGATGTTGCCAAAATAAGCTAATTTTAAGAATAAATTTTTTTGAAAATAATTGATCAATCCTTTAAATCAGGAAAAAGGTCTAAACTAACACCTACTTGTTTACCGATGCGAATTGCTTCTATTATAACTTATCTTTTCTATTTATTATTTTCTTCATCTGTAATAGCGCAACCGGGCCAGTATCGTTTTTCAAGAATTGATATATCACAAGGCCTTTCTAACAATGAGGTAAATTGTATTCTTAAAGATGAGAAGGGATTTTTGTGGTTTGGAACACGCTCCGGCCTCGACCGCTTTGATGGTTATAAGTTCAAAATTTTCAAACATGATCAATATGACACATCCTCTGTTAGTGATGAAGAAGTTGATCAATTATTTGAAGGGCCAAACCATACATTGTGGATTAACACAAAAAGCAGTCTTGATGTTTATGATTTGCTAACCGAAAAATTTGACCATCACCCACGATCCTTTTTAAAAGCCATTGGCATTGCAGATTCTACTTTACTTGATTTGAAAAAAGATAAAGATGGAAATTTTTGGTTTCTTACCGCTACGGCAGGTCTTTATAAATATAACGAGGCAACAAAAAAAACAATTCATTTTTTAAATGAAGCTAAATATGCTGCCTCTCCCGCCCCTGTTAACATTACCGGCTTTTCAATAAGTGATAGCGGGCATTTGTGGTTAGTAAACAGCAATGGTTTACTTACAGAGTTGGATGCACGTACGGGGAAATTTATCAAAAGCGCTGATCTGTTACTTCATAATTCGATCAATGAAATATCCAATTACAAGATATTTACAGATGCGCAATCTGATCTGTGGATATATACTCCGGGCACTCCACAGGGGATTTTTTATTTCAATGTTTTACAACAAAAATTGACTCATATATCTAAAGGTAATAACCGTAATAATTTAAACAATGATGTTATAAGAAGTGTAGCCCAGGATGAGAGTGGTTTGATATGGTTAGCAACAGACCATGGAGGCATCAACGTTTTAGATAAAAGAGACTTTACGATAAATTACCTGGTAAACTATGAAGATGATAATTATAGCATTGCCCAAAATAGTATCAATTCTATGTATAAGGATAAAAACGGCATTATCTGGATAGGTACTTTTAAAAAAGGCATTTGTTATTATAATAAGAATATAATCAAATTCCCTTTATACCATCATAAACTTTCAGATCCTAATAGCTTATCTTATAATGACGTAAACAGATTTCTTGAAGATAAGAAAGGTAACATCTGGATTGGAACCAATGGCGGAGGCTTGATTTATTTTGATCGTAAAACAGGTAAGTTCACAAAATTTGTTCATGATCCATCTAATATAAACAGTCTTTCCAGCGATGTGGTTGTGAGCCTTTGCATGGATCACGACCAAACACTGTGGATAGGCACTTACTTTGGCGGCCTTGACCATTTCGATGGAAAGAATTTCACACATTACCGGCATAATGATGCTGACCCCTGGAGTATTTCAGACAATGCTATTTGGTCAATTATGGAAGATAGGCAGAATCGTATGTGGATTGGTACTTTCACTTCAGGCCTGGATCAATTTGACAGGGCCAGCAATAAATTCACTCACTTTAAAGCAACCGGCTATCATTCCGTTCATTGCAAATACGTATGCGATTTGTTGCAGGTAAAAAACGGTGATATTTGGATTGCCACTTCCAATGGAATAGATGTTATTGAAAATAAAACCGGCAATTTTTCAAAATACTATCACCATGATATTGCAAATCCTTCATCAAGTTTGAGCAATGATAACACAATTGCACTTCTTCAGGATAATCGCGGACTAATATGGATAGCCACCCGGGAAGGGCTGGATTTTTATAACCCTGTCACAGGATTATTTACAACACTCAAAAAGGAAAACGGACTTCCTGATAATATAATTTTATCTATTGCCGAAGACAAACAACATAATATTTGGGCAGCCACTCCTAACGGGCTATCAAATGTGGTCATCAGCCAGGACATTCAAACGGGCAATTTATCCTTTCAATTCAGAAACTATAATGAATCAGATGGCCTGCAGGGAAAAGAATTTAATGAATATGCAGCTTATTCTACCAGCGACGGAGAGCTGCTTTTTGGTGGCCCAAATGGTTTCAATCTCTTTACGCCTCAACAGGTAAATAATGAATCTTACGATCCACCATTGGTACTTACAGATTTACAGATGTTTAATAAAAGTGTGACTGTAGGGGAACATTTGAATGGCCAGATTATTCTGCCACAGTCTATTTCCGTAACAAAAGAGATAACACTTAAATACAATGAAAACATTTTCTCAATTGAGTTTGCTGCACTAAATTTTTTCAACACATCTAAGTTCAGGTATGCTTACATACTTGAGGGTTTTAATAACGAATGGTTTATTGCAGATGATAAAACACATAAAGCCACGTACACTAATCTTGATCCCGGCAGCTATACGTTTAAGGTAAAAACGATCAATAGCAATGGCACCTTAAGTAAAGAAAGTGCTTCCCTGAAAATAAATATTTTGCCCCCATTATGGCGCACCCCGTTTGCATTCACATTATACGTTTTGCTTTTTGCGATCATTCTTTATATCGCGAGAAAAATCGTTTTGCAAAGAGCCCGGGTGCGGTTTGCTATTGAGCAGGAACGACAGGAGGCGCATAGACTGCATGACCTGGATATGATGAAAATAAGGTTCTTTACTAATGTGAGTCACGAGTTGAGAACACCTTTGTCGCTGATATTAACCCCAATGGATAAAATTATCAAAAATGAGGGTGAACCTTTCCAAAAACGCCAATTTCAAATGATTCAACGTAATGCCAGGCGATTGCTTAACCTGGTAAATCAATTATTAGATTTCAGAAAAATGGAAATGCGTGAATTGAAACTGTATCCGTCTGGCGGAAATATTGTTCAATTTATCCGGGAGGTCTCTTATTCCTTTACCGACCTGGCGGCAAAAAATCATATTAGTTTTTCTTTCACTTCCCCTGTAAATAAGCTTTTTATTCAATTTGACCATGATAAGATAGAACGCATTCTTTTCAATCTGTTATCCAATGCATTCAAGTTTACTCCCGATAATGGCTCTGTAAGTGTTGAGTTAAATGCAATAAAACAGGAAGAAGAGACAATACTCGAAATAAAAGTTCGCGATACTGGCATTGGCATACCATCGGAAAAGAAGGAAAAAATATTTGAGCGTTTCTTTCAAAACAATATACCGGCAAACATAGTAAACCAGGGTAGCGGTATTGGACTCTCTATTACCAAAGAGTTTGTAAGACTACATAATGGCTCAATAACAGTTGAAAGCGAAGTAAACAAGGGAAGTTGTTTTACAATTTTGCTCCCAGTAAAAGAAATAGAAGAAGAAATTGTTGAAAACAATTGGAAGGAAACTGAAATTGAAACAAATATGTATTCCCTGGTCGAGGAAACTGGTAGTAATGAAATGGAAGGTAAACTTTCAGTGGGTAAAACCATTCAAAAACAAACCATTTTAATTGTTGAGGACAATGACGATCTGCGACTTTATTTAAAAGAGAATCTTGAGCAATATTTTAATATCATTGAAGCCACAAACGGAAAAGCTGGCTGGCAAAAGACTCTGGCATTGCATCCGGATATTATAGTGAGCGATGTAAGTATGCCGGAAATGAATGGTATAGATTTGTGCCGGAAAATAAAAAACGATAAGCGTACTTCTTTTGTGCCTGTAATTTTATTAACTGCACTAACGGGTGAAGAACAACAATTAAAAGGCCTTGAAACGGGAGCAAGTGACTATATGACAAAACCATTCAATTTCGATATATTACTTTCTAAGGTAAGGAATCTGCTCGCACAACAAGAATCTGCGAAACGGGCATACCAAAAACTGGTTAAGTCAATCCCATCCGATATTCATATTGATTCGCCTGATGAAAAATTCATGCATCATGCGCTCAAAATAATAGAAAAAAATATTGCTAATCCTGACTTTTCTGTAGAGGAGTTGAGTCGTGAATTATATATAAGTCGTGTTGGATTGTACAAGAAAATGCTTTTGCTCACAGGTAAAAGCCCTCTTGAATTTATCCGTTCTGTACGTTTGCAAAGGGCAACACAGTTACTTGAAAAAAGCAGGCTTACTATTGCTGAAATAGCTTACGAAGTAGGCTTTAACGATCCTAAATATTTTTCAAGATTTTTCAAAGCCTTTTACAATATATTGCCATCTGCTTATCAGGCCAAGAAAAGGAAGGAAGAAGAGACTTTGAAAAATATTGTTAGAGCAGAAAAATCTTTGTAGTTCATTTAGGATTTTGACCCAGTTTAATGAACAGACTGGAACAGACCCAATAGACCCACTTTTGTAAAATGTTCTTGCAGTTTTATGAAGAATGCCCACACTCTTATGAAGAATGCTTACACTTTTATGAAGAATGCCCACACCCTTATGAAGAATGCTCATACTTTTATGAAGAATGTTCACACTTTTGTGAAGAACACTTATACTTTTCTATACATTATTAGCTTCTATTTTAGATCAATTCCAAAAAATTTATATTTATTGAGATAAAAAAGCCTAATTCAATAACATAGTTGTAATTCAATTATGACTTAATATGACAAGTTAACATTTAGATACCTATAGATAAACATTTAATACCCTATTCTTAGAAATAATTCCTTACCTTCATTTTTGAATTCCAGAGCAAATAACGCTCGTACCATTAATTAATAATTCCAAAAAACGATTGCTATGCTAAAATTACCATTCCCAATCTGAACTTATTAAGTTTACATCATTTAATTACTCTATTTATTCTATTACTAAAACAAAAATTGCTCTTGTATGAGACAAATCAAAACCCATGGAACTATGAAAGCCTTTCTAGTGGCTATTCTATCCATCCTTTTTTCCTTTAATCAATTATCAGCTCAAAACGGCTCAACGAGGGTTATAAAAGGAAAAATTACTGCAAGTGTTTCCGAGGCTTCTGTACCAGGAGCTACCGTTTCCGTTAAAGGCACACAAAATTCGGTTAGCGCCGGAGAAGCCGGCGAATTTAGTATTTATGCTCAAACAGGTGATGTGCTTGTTATATCTTATGTAGGATATGATTCCAAAGAAGTAAAAATAACTGATGGGTCAGGCACAATTAATGTTGGCTTAACTCAAGACTACAGCAACCTGCAGGATGTTGTAGTAGTAGGCTATGGTAAAACAAAAAAATCGGATCTCAGCAGTGCTGTTGGTACAATTTCAAATGCAGAACTTACAAAAACGATAAATGTTACATTGGACGAGGCTTTGCAAGGAAAAGCGGCTAATGTATATGTTTCTCAAACCAGTGGGCAGCCCGGTGCAGGATCTTCTGTAATTATCAGGGGTGTAAGTACTATTACCGGAAATTACCAGCCACTATATGTAATTGACGGTGTTCAGATAAGGCCTAGCGCGCCAACCGGGGGAGCTTATAACCAGCCAGCAGGATACACAAATGAATTGGCGGGTATAAATCCGGATGATATTGAGAACATTAGTGTGTTGGAAGGACCTGCCGCAACCTCTATATATGGTGCTGCCGGTGCAAACGGAGTCTTAATGATTACAACCAAACATGGTAAAGTCAGGACAAACAAAAGTAAGCGCAAGTGGCTTGTTATCTTCTCAAGAAAGACCTACTGAAAGACCAGTAATGAATTTACAGGAATATGCAATCTATTTGCAGAAATTACAGGCATTAGGCTTAGTAGGTGTTGTGTCACCGGAATTAGAAGATCCTAGCATACTTGGAGAAGGAACAAACTGGCAGGATGCATTATTTCGTAATACCATTTTACAAAAGTACTCATTAGCAATAAGCGGTGGTTCCGATAAAACAACTTTTTATTTTTCGGCAGATTATTTAACCCAGGATGGTGTTGCACTTGGGATCAGGATTTAACAGGGGATCTATAAGGCTAAATCTCGATAACCAGGCCAACAAGTGGTTGAAATTCGGCACAAGTCTAAACGCATTTACTACTAAAGAACAAGTAAATACACTAAATGGAAACCTTATTAATATTGCAATAACTCAAAATCCTACTATACCTGTAAAAAATCCTGATGGTTCATATGGCGGCCCTGACACCATCCCAAACGCAATATGCCCAAACCAACCCGGTTGCGTTAGCAGAGATTAATAATAACTATAACACATCATTTGGTGGCATTGGAAACTTATATATGGATATAACTCCAATAAAGGGTTTATTATGGCATACAGAAGTTAATGGAAATTATACTTTTACAAATAACTATACTTTTAATCCTTATTATTCTCTTGGGGCTTATCAGGGAAATCCTACTTCTGGCAGCCGGGGAAGCGGTAATAATTATTGGACATCGCTTAATACAAGAGTTCAATACGATTTTGCTATTAACAAAAACAACATCACTGCAATGGTTGGCCATGAAGCAACTCACTATGCCTACCAGGGTTTAAGTGCTTCTGGTATTAGATATTCTACAACCTCAATTCAGGAATTAAACGTTGCTGATCCACTATCTCCTCCGGGAACCAGTTATAGAGGAGATGGTGCTACTGAATCTTATTTTGGCCGTCTTGAATTATGCATATAATAATAAGTACATTGCACAGTTTGTAGTAAGAAGAGATGGAAGTTCCAACTTTGGGGCAAACAACAGATTTGGAACATTTCCCGGCAGTATCAGTTGCCTGGAAAATATCAGATGAAAATTTCATGAAAAGCCTGACTTTTATAAGTGATTTAAAACTGAGGGCTGAATATGGTATATCTGGAAATTCGGGTAATAACGGTAGCGCTATATATTCTAATTTATATCCTGCGTCTACAGTATGGGGAGGTGGTCTTTTACCTGCAAATTTCCCAAATCCTGATCTAAAATGGGAACAGGATAAATCCACAAACATAGGCCTCGATCTTCACATGTTCAACAACAGGGTGGAAGTAATTGCAGATGCGTATGTAAAAGATATTTCTAACCTGATACTTATTGCCTCAGGATCGGATGTTTTAGGTGGCTCTCTTAGTGGTGGTTATGGAGGGCTTATTAGCTGGCCCACCGAAAATTATGGCGGCATGCAAAACAAAGGGTATGGTATTACTGTTAATACTGTTGATATATCAACCAAAGATTTTCAATGGAAAACAGGCTTTAATTTTTCAGTTGATAAGAACAAAGTAACCAAACTGGTGGCTCCGCTTCTTACAACATATCAATCTTAAACCAATAGCACCCAGGCCCAATTTCTTACAGAAGTTGGCCAGCCAATCGGGATGATCACCGGCTATATTGCTGAAGGACTTTTTACTGACTATAAGGATATCGCAAGTCACGCTATACAAACTTCTAATGGAGTACTAACAATTGATCCAAATCAGGGATCATGGGTTGGTGATGTTAAGTTTAAAGATATTCAGTGGCCCATGAATGGAAAACCTGATGGAATTATTGATGAATAATGACCGAACCATAATTGGAAATCCATGGCCAAAATTCACTTATAATTTTAATACCTCTTTCAGTTATAAAGGATTTGATTTAAATTTATTTTTCACAGGAGTATCGAGGCAACCAAATACTAAATCTTACCCGTTATCAAAATGAAATGCCGACTGGGTTCAGGAGTTTATAGCAATTACTATAAAGCAGCTGCAAATTTTGCAGTACCAAGCAGTATAGATGCTGCTGATGCTCTTACCGCAACATTAACCAATCCCGGTACAAAAATTTTCAGGCCCACGGCAACCGACGCAAATGGTAATGTAAGGCTTTCTCAATGGAATGTTGAAGATGGTTCATATCTCAAGTTAAAAAATGCACGCTTAAGTTATCGCGTACCTTCAAAGTACCTGTCTTCCACACATGTTATAAGAGGCGCTACAATTAGTTGCGCAGGTACAAAATGTATTTACCATAACCAAGTATACAGGTTTTGATCCGGAAGTGGGGATGTATAATTATAAGGGTGTTACAAATATTGTAGGATTGGATGAAGGAAGATATCCTGTTACCAGGTCATATTCAATTAGCCTTGCATTAGATTTTTAAAAACTGAATTCAATCAAGAAAAAAATATATATTATGAGACAAAGAATATTATAACAACACTTTCACTCCTGGGAATATTTATTATGCAGGGCTGTAGCAAAGATTTTTTAAACCGACCTCCACAATCCTCACTTACATCAGGAGTTTTCTACGCAACTGATGCAGATGTGCTTATCAGGCACAGGCGCTCTTTATAGCGTCTCCTGGAGTTCTTATAATGGAACACCCATGAATGCTTTCGGAGATGTTTTAGGCGGTAATCTTATATGGGATAATTATCAAAACAGGGGGGCATATATCAATTTCTCGATTTCAGCAACAGATGAAAGCGGAGCCCTGCAAGCCACTTATAATGCATTCTGGTCTGAAATTGCGAATGCAAATGTTATTGCTTATAACATACAAAACGCTGCTCCGGGTGCATCTGAATCTGGTAAAAATTCAGGTTTGGCAGAATGCAGATTTATGCGTGCAGCAGCATACTATTACCTGGCTTTAAACTGGGGCCCTGTTCCCATCATTTACGATAATATAAGCCAGATCATCTGATACAGCTATTCGCAGAAATAACCTGGATGATGTATGGAAATTTATTATTTCTGATCTTAATCTGGGCAAAAGATCATTTAGCTGCTTCCCATTACAGCCTGCCCGTATTACTAAATGGAGCGCTGAAGGTATGTTGGCAAGAGCTTACCTTGTAAGATCTGGTTTAGGACAATCCGGTGGCACACGAAATCAAAGTGATCTTGACAGTGCCAAATTTTTTGCCGGAGATGTGTGCAACAATAGCGGCTTAACATTAATGCCAAATTATTATGACCTATTCACCAGCAAAAATTTCAGTGGTAGTAATGTACCTTCAGAAAGCCTGTTTTCTTTACTGTGGGTTCCTAATAGTAATGATTATTTTTCTCATAATCATATGCAGGCTAACCTGGCCTATTCATCAAAAATCACACAAACGGGTGATGGATGGGGCAGTTCTTTTGGTGCATCTCCAAGTTTATTGGAATATTATTTTGATCCTGCAAACAAAGCAGATTCTGTTCGCAGAAGAGCAACCTTTTTTATGCCTAATGATTATTATCCCGACATTGATCAGGCTGATGGTGGATGGAAAGTAGATACTACTTTATTCAATAACGCTAAAATTTATAATCCCGGCCAATCCGGAAACGGCAAGTACTAACGATCGGGCTTACCCAAAAAAATATGTAATAGGTTCTCCCGCGGACAATGGCGGACAGGGTGGGTCAGCAGAATATAAACCTGAATACCTATATGTTTAGGCTTGCAGAAGTCTACCTGATATATGCAAATGCAATTTTGGGTAATAATGCTTCCACCTCCGATCCTGAGGCATCTGAAATATTTTAATGCCGTAAGAACACGTGCCGGAGTAGCTCCAAAAACATCTATTACTTACGCCGATATTTTCCAGGAAAAGAAAGTTGAATTTGCTTTTGAAGGAAATGAGTGGTACGATTGGAAACAATGGTATTATTTTGACCCAACAAATGCCTTACAATATTTCAGTACACAAAACAGAGGGAATTATAATATTTCCTATAATAATGGAGACCCTTTTATTACTTTCTTTGGAAAAGATAATATGACACCGGGAACTGTAAATTATCCTATTACGGTAAATACAGTAGATGTTCCTTACCCGGAGACATCCTTTCTGATATCACCTTCTTTGGCATTAGCGCCGGTACCCTTTGATTTTAGCAAATTGAAATATTAAAATCCATTCTAAATAAAATTGATATGAAAAAAATAGCATTATTTATAATTATAGCGGCGGGCGTTATTATTCTCCTGTAAGAAAAATGATTCAGTTCGGGTCAGCCGGTAATTACCAATGTAAGAAGCGTAGATACAACAAAGCGTGACAGCTCTTTTATACAAGCGGTACCTGGCTCGCTTAATCGTAATACAGGGTAGTAATTTTGACGGATTGCAGGCAGTGTATTTCAACGATACATCTGCATATTTTAATCCGGCTTATGCTACCAGTACCAACATCATTATTACCATTCCTGCTACTGCTCAAACTGCAGCGACAGATCCAAATGTACCCAGTGTAATAAAAGTTGTTACCAGCCATGGAACGGCAACCTATACTCTTTCACATTGTACCTACCGCCTCCGTACATATATTCTCTAACCTTTGATAATAGTGGCACTGTAGTGTATATTAATGGCGTTAATTTTCAGGGCATTCAGAAAATTACGTTCCCTGTTCCCGGTGTTGATACTGCTCTTTCCTATACCGTAAATAAAGCATTATACACAAATAGTTGCGGCCATACCACCCGGTACTCCATTTAATGATTCGCTGCGTGTTTATTGTACCTGGGGAACAGGGGCATTTGCTTACCCTCCTCCAATGAGTATTACTTCTGTCTCCAATGAAAATGGTGCGGCAGGAACTACCATAACAATAAACGGAACTAACTTTGTTGGTATTGATGAGGTAATATTTCCTGGAAATATTCCCGGCACCAATTTGAGTGTTACCAGTGTAAATCAACTAACGGTAACAGTACCATCAGGTATAACTTCGCCACCGATTCTTTGAGAATAAGCGGAGTATTGGGAAAAGCGGCTTCTCCCCAGCTTTATGCAACATATATTACTCATCCTTCACCTGGTTATTTGTGTAATTTTGATAACCAATGGAATGCAGATAATACAGGATTTGTGGGTTGGACCGGGGGCTATGCGGATGAACCAACAACTTCGGCTAATTATCCGGGTGGAAATGGTGGTTCTGCTGTCTTATTACAATCTAGCCGCAATGTCTGCAAATGCTGGTGCTAACATAATTCACAGGGTAACACGGGATTCCTCCAGTTAAACCCTTTCCCATGGGTTTCCAATACAAGCCTTTCTATCAGCGACTATTCATTAAAATTTGAAGTATATGTTAAAACTCCATGGACTGCCGGACAAATATGGATAGCAGTTGGGGGTTGGTATGGATGGAATTCTTATACCGCAAGATATGCGCCATGGGAAACAGCACCTAATGGCAAATACCAACCATCAGGTTGGGTAACAGTTACTATACCGCTTACGCAATTTATAACGGGAAATGAATCTTGGCAAACAGCCTGGAATCCTGCTGGATCGCCGGCAACTAAATTTTCTGATTATCCCGCAACTGATGTGGGTTTCCTGATTGCAAACGACCAGCCAAAGGCTGTTCCTGCAAACACTATAAATATTGCAATTGATAATGTAAGAATTGTAAAAGGGCAATAAGATTAAATATTATCTATGAAAACTAAATGGGAAGAATGTACTTGTAGGGGTATTATGTTTTGTATCGTTATCATGTGCGTTGTAAAAAAAATTCATCTGATACAAACAATCCCGGAGGTGGTGGGGGTGGCACACCTCCGACAGGAGTAGATTCTGTTTACAATCCGACAGATCCATCTGTAGCAGCAAGTATTGGTTTCTTTGGGGCCGGATGGAAAGCAAAGACTTTTACGGCGCCTGATATTATCGCAGGTACTTTACCGTCTGGTGCTCCGACAGATTCATTAACAATTAACGTTAACAAGGTACTTGTAAAAGTTCCGCCATATGTGTATGGCAATAATTCAAATCTCTGGAGTGGACAAATAGTGACTCAGCCCGCTTTAATGCAATATCTTACAGATCTTTCACCCAACATTATTCGTGGTCCGGGCGGCAGCATCAGTGACGTTTATTTTTGGAATGGCACTGATGCAAATCCTGCCCCTGCTGATGTTCCCGCTAACTTACTTAATGCAGACGGTAGTTCAAGTGGTACTAATTGGTGGTGGCATGGTGGTAACAATGCTTCATGGACGTTTAGCCTGAGTAATTATTACACTTTACTAGCTCAAACAAATAGTACCGGTATCATTACTATAAATTATGGTTATGCAAGATATGGCACCAGCGCTAATCCCGTTGCTGCGGCAGCCCATCTGGCTGCAGACTGGGTTCGCTATGATAATGGCCGTACAAAATTTTGGGAAATAGGCAACGAGAATTTCGGAAGCTGGGAAGCAGGCTATAATATAGACCAAAGCCAAAATAAAGATGGACAGCCTGCCTTAATTACCGGCGCATTATATGGAACTCATTTCAAAGTTTTTGCGGATTCTATGAGAGCGGCAGCCCAGGAAACCGGTGCAACTATTTATATTGGCGCTCTTATTTACCAGGATCCGCCACAGACCTACGATTATAACTCCATAAAAACCTGGAATCTTGGTGTTCTTCAAAATGCCGGCAGCACAGCTGATTACTTTATTGTACACGATTATTTTACGGGCTATGCATCCAATTCAACTGTATCCGATATTTTAAACACAGCGAATACTGTACCCACTTCTGTAATGTCTTATGTTACCCAGCAGTTAACGGCTTCTGGTGTAGGCCTAAAACCCATAGCATTTACCGAATGGAATATACAGGCTACCGGTTCCAAGCAAAATGTGTCTTACATCTCCGGTATACATGCAGCTAAAACAATTGGTTCTATCATAAAGAATCAATTTGGCGAAGCCAGCCGGTGGGATCTTGCTAATGGCTACAGTAATGGAGATGACCAGGGAATGTTTAATAATGGCGATGAGCCTGGTGCTCCTTTATGGAATCCACGGCCTTCGTTTTATTATCTTTATTATTTTCAAAAATTCTTTGGCGATAGAATGGTGTATGATACTCTTAAAGGAGCCAATGCTGATATTACTACTTATTCCTCAACATTTAATTCCGGCCAGGCTGGTACAGTTCTTATTAATTCGGGCGCATTAAGTCATGTTGTAGCAATTGACTTTCAGCACTTTCCTGCAGGTAGTAAATATTATTGGTATATCTTAACCGGAGGAACAGATAATGCTCCATTTTCAGCACAGGTTTATGTAAACGGCACAGGGCCTTCTACTGCTACAGGTGGTCCGCTCACTTATGCTACTCTAAAAGCATATTCAGCAACTCTTAATGGTACTATAAAAATTAGTGTGCCTCCTTTGAGCGTTATTTACTTAGTGGCTGATAAAAAATAGAATAACTTTTAATAAACTAACAGGAAGTGAAACTATTGAATTGCTTTTACAATTCAATAGTTTCACTTCTTATATTTACTTTCAGTTTGCATAAAAACTTTTTGTGAAAAATCTTTTCATACCATCAATATTGCTTTTAATAATAGCTTCCTGCTCCTCACCTAAAAAAAAGGCAGGTTTATCTTTTACGATTCTTCCATCGTCAGAAACAAGTATTGATTTTAATAATAAAATAATAGAAGATGATTCTACCAACATGTTTGTTAATGAATATACTTACATGGGCGGCGGCGTTGGTATTGGCGATTTTAATAATGATGGCCTGCCTGATATTTTTTTTGCAGGAAACCAGGTGAGTTCCAAATTATATCTTAACAAAGGCAATTTTCATTTTGAAGACATTACTAAAACAGCAGGTGTATCAACATCTTCATGGTGCACAGGAGTAAGTGTTGTTGATATTAATAATGATGGCTGGCCGGATATTTATGTTTCTGTATCAGGCAAAGCTCCCGGTACAAAAAGAAAGAACCTCTTATTCATCAACCAACACAATCTTACGTTTAAAGAAGAAGCCACTGAATATGGGCTTGCAGATACCTCCTACTCTACGCAGGCAGTTTTTTTAGATTATGATAAGGATGAGAGAATGGACATGTACCTTCTCAACCATACCTTAAACGATAACAGGCCTAATGATATCCGTAATAATATAATAGATAGTAATGCAATAGCAGGTGATAAATTATACCACAACGAAGGTATCCCTCCGGGCATGAATCATCCTGTGTTTAAAGAGGTTTCCAAACAGGCAGGTATAATAGAAGATGGTAACGGGCTGGGAGTTGTAGTAAGTGATTTTAACGGTGACGGCTACCCTGACATTTATGTTTCTAATGATTACATTCGTAATGACGTTTTATGGCTCAATAATAAAAACGGAACCTTCACTAATTGTATCGCTTCTGCAATAAAGCACCAAAGTTATTCCAGCATGGGAACAGATGCTGCTGATATTAATAATGATGAGCAACCTGATATTATCACTCTTGATATGCAGCCCGAAACGAATGAACGTAAAAAAATGATGTATTCATTTTTAAACGATCAACGCCATCAGCTGGAAATGGACAAAGGTTATCAGCCGGAATACATTCATAATATGCTGCAGCTGAATAATGGTACAAGGCAAATCAATAATCGCAATGAACCATTTTTTAGTGAAATAGGTGAAATGGCAGGAATTGCAGAAACAGATTGGAGTTGGAGCGTACTAATAGCGGATCTTAATAATGATGGCTGGAAAGACGTACACATCACAAATGGGTTGGGAAGAGATCCCACCAATATAGATTTTCTTGAATACAGGCATCAAACAGTTATGCAAAGTGGTATTCCGGATAATGATCCCGGGCAAAGAAAAATATTTATGGAACATCTTGCTGAACTGGGAAATGTATCACTACATAATTATTTATACTTAAATAAAGGAGGATTAACTTTTGAAGATATTTCTGCAAAGGCAGGGATAGATCAAACTTCCATTTCCAATGGCGCTGCGTACGCTGATCTTGATAATGATGGTAACCTGGATATAATTATCAACAATATCAATGGCAATGCTTTCATTATGCGTAACGATATTAATACAAACATTAATAAACAAACTGATTCCGCTAAAAAAAATAATTACCTCACAATTAAATTAAATGGGGATTCTTTGAACAAAGACGGCATTGGTACTATCGCTTATGCATACACTAAAAGCCTTACTCAAATGACAGAACAATATCCCGTAAGAGGATATTTATCAACCGTGGATAACAGGCTTCATTTTGGTTTTGGAAATAGTTCTCCCGATTCATTAAAGATTATTTGGCCCGATGGCAAAACGCAAGTAATCAATCATCCTTTAGCAAATAGAATTGTACAGGTAAATTATAAAGATGCTGATGAACTGTTTAAAGAAACCAGGCCTGTTAGTGATTCGTTTTTTACTGATGTCACAGAAAAAGTAAAAACAAATTTTCAGCATAAAGAAACCTTCTTCTTCGATTATGGTTTTCAACCATTGATTCAGCAAAAGTATTCACAGGAAGGCCCTTTTATAAGCACCGCAGATGTAAATGGAGACGGCCTCGAAGATTTCTTTATAGGCGGCGCCTTTAAACAATCCGGAAAAATATTTTTGCAACAAAAGGATGGAACTTTCAACGGTAAAGATCTTGTAACAGGAACAAAAAACGAAGAAGATATGCAAAGCATTTTCTTTGATGCTAACGGTGACGGATATCCTGATTTACTTATTGCCGGCGGTAGCAGTGAGTTTGACCTTACTTCTTCATTCTACAGGCCACGTTTATATCTTAATGATGGTAAAGGAAATTTTAAATTAGATGATTCAGCTTTTTCGCCAATTATACGCACACCATCCAAAGCTATTGCCGTTGCTGATATAGATGGAGATGGTGACATGGACATTTTTATTGGTGGAAGAGTTGCTTTAGGAACTTACCCAATACCACCAAGAAGTTATATACTGAGAAATAACCATGGAAAGTTTACAGATGTCACCTCTTCTGTTTGCCCGGCACTGGAAGATATTGGCCTTATTAATTCTGCAGTCTGGGTTGATATTGATAGTGATAAAAAACCTGATCTTATCATTGCAGGTGATTGGATGCCTATACGAATTTTTAAAAATAATGGTAAAACATTAACTGAAATTACTAATCAAACCGGATTACAAAATGCACCGGATTATGGAGAAGCATGGTTATTACAGATATTGATCATGATGGCGACCTGGATATTATTGCAGGAAATATTGGTCTAAATAATCCTTATCACATAAATGCACAACAACCCGCAGAGCTGATTGCAAAAGATTTTGATGGCAATGGAGTTATTGATGATATCTTATGTTACTACATCAAAGATAATAATGGCAAGTACCAATTATCATCTGGTATATCAAGAGATGAATGGGCCATGCAGGTACCTTCTATTAAAAAGAGATTTGAACAAAACAGTTCTTATGCGAAAGCAACTATGGATGAGATATTCACCAAAGAAATGATGGATAGCGCCATGGTGCTTAAATGCAGCGAAGCAAGAAGTGGGTATTTTGAAAATAACGGAAAAGGACAATTTACTTTTCATCCTTTTCCAATGATAGCGCAAGAAGCGCCGGTTAATGCAATAGTTTGTACGGACGTAAATGGCGATGGAATAAATGATATTATTCTTGCCGGAAATGAATACCAGGCTAATGTAATGCCAGGCCGTTATGACGCGTCTTATGGGCTGCTTCTAACGGGTAGTGTTAAAGGAGAATTTAATGTTGTACCACCTGCATTAAGTGGTTTAATAATTAGACGGCGATGTAAAAGACCTTAAGTTAATTACTGTTGGCAAACAAAGGATTTTATTATCTGCAGTGAATGATTCACCAATGAAAGCGTTTGTTCTAACGAAAATAAAATAGAGAAGTTCATTTATCTTCATCAAAATAAGGAATCTCATCGTGGCTTACTTTTTCTTTCTGCTCCCAATAAGCCAGCGTAACTACATGGCCGTCCGGAGTTTTTAAGAGCCTTCCAAAAATTGCATTGATCGTATTGAAAGTATAATCAGTTACTCCCACAGTAAAAGTTTCGGGTATAGGCACCGGTGATGGTGCAGGAGGAATTACTCTACCGTCTTCTGCTTTAACAATCCCGATAGCTATCGGGACTGGCGCTGTCTTTGGCGGAGGAGAGGGAACTACAATAACAGTATAACCATTGTACTCTAGTAATTGTTTTAAAAAAGCAACTCGATTTACAGGGACATCTTTTTCAACAATGCCACATTTTACGCCATTCAATTCTTCAAATAAATGATTTTTATTTATCGCCATTACTTACTGATTTAATGATTGTATGTAATCGTAAATCCAGCTCAGTAATCCTATTAATACAATTCCCGCTGAGCAAATAATTAATGCAAATTTAGTTGATGGATGATTATTTATTTTTTCAATGGGCTGTTCATTTTTGTCCATAAACATAGATCGTATCAATCTTAAATAATAATACAATGAAACAATCATATTTAAAACAGCAATAAGCAAAAATCCATAATTGGCATTGGCAGCGCCGGCAGTTAATAAAAATAATTTACCAAAAAAACCTGCAGTTGGCGGAATGCCCGCCAACGAAAATAATGCAAGTGCCATTACCCAACTTAGTGATCGATTTGTTTGATACAATCCTTTATAGTCATCAATTTTTTCTTTGCCTGTTTGTGACGAAATAGCTGATGCCACACCAAATGCTGCAAGATTAGAAACCGTATAAATCGAAACAAAATAAACAACAGAAGAAGTTCCTTCATGAGAATTACCGGTAATAGCAAACAAGATAAAACCAACCTGTGCAATTGAAGAGAAAGCAAGGAAGCGTTTTATATTTTGCTGGCGCAATGCAAAAAGGTTACCAATGATCATAGTGATAATTGACAAAAGCATTATCATATTATACCAGATTTCGTGCATAGGCTGAAACACTTTGTACAATGTTGAAGCGAGAACAAATGCAATAGCACCTTTTGATATCACAGATAAAAAAGACGTTGTTGCAATCGGTGAACCCTCATACACATCTGCAGTCCAGAGATGAAATGGAACAATAGATAATTTAAAACCAAATGCAGTAATTAAAAAAACAAACGCAAGTATTTGTAAAGAACTGCCATCAAGATGCGAAGGCAATTCTGTAAAACTAATAGTGCCGGTGGCTCCGTATATTAATGAGATTCCAAATAATAATATACCCGAAGAAAAAGCAGACGATAAAATCATCTTCATCGCAGCTTCAGATGAAATTTTTTTCTCCAGGTCAAAGTTGGCCATAGCCGCAACCGGTATGGTTGATAGCTCCAGCGATAAAAAGAATATTAAAAAGTTGCCACTTGAGATTAAAAAGTCTAACCCCAATAACGCCGATAACATCAAAATAAAAAATTCAGGTAAATGCTCAGTTTTCTTAAACCAGTCAGAGAATAATAAAGAAATTAAATAAACACCAAAATTCAAAATGCTTTTCTCGAATGACATTAGCTTATCAGTATGATACATGCCATCAAACAGGCTTCCAGTTGCATTGAAAAAAAATCCTGCCACAAGATTCAGCAATAATAAATTCTGAATGATTAACAACAATAAATCATTCTTCATTCCACTGCCTAATTTTATAAACAACAGCACGAAGATGATAACTGTTAGTATCAACTCAGATTTCATCAATGTAAAAAATTCATTCATTCAAAATTTTTATTTAATGAGGCATTGATAATTTCTGCATAATAATTTCTGTTGCAGGATTTATTAAATCGTTGAGCCAAAATGGTGCAATACCAATTGCTAAAATTGCTGTTATCAAAATAATTGCCGCTAACTTTTCATTCCACTTCGCATCTTTCAAACCTGAATAATTTTCATTAATTGGTCCCATAGCAACTTTACTAATGGCTCTTAAAATGTAAACCGCCGTTACTACAATACTCATGCATGCTAATATGGTGGCAATGCGATGAAAAGAATCCGGGTGTTGCCAGGCGCCCATGAATATGGTCATTTCAGCAACGAAGCCACTTAACCCAGGCAACCCTAATGAACACAATCCTACTATAAATAAAACAGTCATAATAAATGGCATCACTTTTAGTAGGCCACCCATTTCATTTATTTGCCTCGTGTGTATTCGTTCATAGATCATTCCGATTACTGCAAAAAAAAGAGCCGTCATAACGCCATGGCTGATCATTTGGATAACAGCACCGGTTAATGCTGTTTTTGTCAGCATCCCAATTCCCAATAAAACAAACCCAACATGACTAACGGACGAGTAAGCATTCATGTATTTCAAATCCTTTTGCATCATCGTAGCAAAGGCTCCGTATAAAATAGCAATGGTAGAAAGTACGATAATAATATTGGCATATTCCTTTACGCCTTCGGGCATAACGTAAGCGGCTACACGCAAACATCCATAGCCTCCCAGTTTCATGGAAATACCCGCCAAAAACATAGAGCCCGCTGTGGGTGCTGAAGAATGACCATCAGGTACCCATGTATGAAATGGAAATAATGCAGTGAAGACACCAAAGCCAACAAACAATAAAGGGAAACAAATCTTTTGTATATAAACCGGAATATCTGTATGAGATAGCTTTACTAAGTCAAAAGTTCTTTCTGAATTACTAAAATATAATCCCAGCAAACCAACCAAAACTAGCGCAGAGCCTCCCATTAGCATTAACGCAAGCTTATTAGCGCTGTATTCTTTTTTGCCACTTCCCCAAATGCCGATTAACAGATATTTTGGAATAACAGCAATCTCCAAAAAGAAAAAGAGAATGAAAAGATCTAAAGAAATAAAAAAACCATAAGCACCGAAGCTTAAAAGAATTAACAGGAAATAAAATTCCTTTGTCATTTTTTCTATATTCCACGAAACCAATACGCCTGCTATTACAACAAAAGCGGTTAACAAAATCATTGCTACAGATATACCGTCAACGCCTACATGAAAACTGATGTGCCATGAAGGAAACCATTCATACATTTGCTGAAATAAAAACTGGTCAGTATTACCTGATGCAATTTCATTTCTGTAGGTAAATAATAGTACAAAAGCTAATACAAATTGAGTTGCAGCGCCGGTTAAAGCAATCCATTTTACGTGTTGCTTACGGCGTATGAATAATATAGCAACCGCGGTAATTAATGGAACTAATATCAGCAACGTTAGATTCATTCTTTTTTTATTCTTACATAATTTTTATTTCCACCAATAAATAAACAACACTGCCATCGCAATTGCAGCAACCAGGAAGTAAGCAGCATATTGTTGCACTTTACCGGATTGTATTTCTTTTATTTTTTTTGAAATGAATTGCATGGTATTGCCTGTTGCATTGATTAATCCATCAACCACATTTTTATCGAACCATGCTGCAGGCCTGGCAATTAAATTGAATATTATTTTTTTTGTAACAAACAAATACAGTTCATCAAAATAAAATTTATTCCATGCTGCCTTGTATAAACCATTTATGGATGCTGCAATTTTATCGGGCTTGTCATTTTGTTTTTTGTACAACCACATTGCTATAAAAATTCCAACCAACCCAAATACAACTGGAGTAATAGAAAATTGCCAATTAAATTCGCCTGCACAAAGCTTTTCCATCAGAGCTAATGAAATTTCCAAAGGGAATAAACCCAGCGGTTGCAGCCCCAATGGCTAATAAAATTAAAGGCAGCATCATTTCGAATCCGCCTTCTCCATGAGCATGAGCCTCACCCCCCACCCTCTCCTTCAGAGAGGGAGCCTTACTCCAGAAAATATTGAAGTATAAGCGAAACATATAAAAAGCCGTAAGGCCTGAAATAAATAACCCGATCCAATAAATAATTGCGTTATTTTTATAAGCAGCTAATAATATTTCTTCTTTGCTAAAAAAACCTGCAAATGGCGGTATGCCTGCAATTGCGAGACAGGCAATTAAAAAAGTAATATGCGTAATGGGTAAATATTTTCTTAAATCTCCCATGTCTTTCATTTCGTTGCTATGAATAAAATGAATAACTGAGCCTGCACCTAAAAATAATAATGCTTTAAACATAGCATGTGTAAACAAATGGAACATGGAAGCAGTATAACCTAAACCATCTTCACCGCCATATTTTGAAACACCTAATGCAAACATCATATAACCTATTTGCGATATGGTTGAAAATGCCAGTACTCTTTTTATATCTGTTTGCGTGCACGCAATTATTGCCGCAAGCAATGCAGAGACAGCTCCAATATAAGCTACTAACTGTAATGCCATAGGTGCAGACAATGCAAAGACAGGAAATAATCTCGCTATTAAAAAAACACCGGCAACCACCATTGTTGCAGCATGTATTAATGCAGATACAGGAGTAGGACCTTCCATTGCATCAGGCAACCATATCTGTAATGGGAACATAGCGCTCTTTCCCGCTGCGCCAACAAAAACCAATACCATTGCCCATGCTAAAGCAGAGACGCCCATGAATGAAGAAGACAATGCATCAGTTAATTCTGCAGAGCCGGGTGTTGTTAATCTCTCTATAAGTGTATTAAAATCTAAAGTACCGGAATAAAACGAAAGCATTAAAATGCCGATTAAAAACCCCAAATCAGCAAACCGTGTTACAATAAAAGCTTTCTTGCAAGCCGCAACGGCGCTGGGTTTATCATAATAAAAACCAATTAATAAAAAAGAAGAAACACCAACCAACTCCCAGAAAAAATATATCTGAAATATGTTAGAGGAGATTACTAACGCCAGCATAGAAAAAGTAAATAATCCTAAAAAAGAATAGTATGTAGCAAATCGTTCTTCTCCTTTCATGTATGACAAGCTATAAATGTGCACCATTAAGGAAACAAAAGTTATTACCACCAGCATCATGCAGGTGATCGGATCCAGCATTACACCCATATCGATAGAAACGCCTTGGGAAAACTCAAGCCATGTATATTTTAATGGAATTAATTTTTCATAAACACCATTCACTTTACCATATTCAAAAAAATAACCATAAGCAACATAGATAGCCAAAATTGTTGCAACCAACAATAATATCGTTGCAATAATACCAGATGAGTTTTTAAAATATTTTCTTCCAAATAATCCAAATAATAGAAATCCAGCAAGAGGCAGCAAAGGAATGAGAACTATGTAAGTTGCATTAAGCATTTAGTTTTTACATTAAGATTTTTTTCTCCCACTAAGTCACTAAGTACACTAAGAAATCGTTTTGTGATCTTGTGTACCTGTCTGCCGCCAGGCAGGTTTGTGGGACATATTTTTAATATTTCATTTCTTCCGCACTGTTTACATCTATTGAATGATGACTTCTATATAAATTAATAATGATTGCGATAGCCACAGCGGCCTCGGCAGCAGCAATAGCAATTATAAAAATGGTAAAAAATAATCCATCCAGTTTATCAGCCCACAGATATTTATTAAATGCAATAAAATTTAGATTCACACTATTCAATATCAATTCCACACTCATCAGCATGGTTATTAAATTTCTTCTTGTAAGAAAGCCAAAAACACCAATAAAGAACAGCGCTGTACTGATAAATAAAATATGATATAGTCCTGGTGTCATCATAAAATTTACCTTCTTTTATTTACTTCGTTATTAGATATTCTTTGATCGTTATTCATTGTTTATTTTTAACTTGATGCTTAAGTATAATATCGAATATTGAACAAGGAATAATAAATTTAGAAGTTTTGAAATCTTCAATTTTTTTTAAGCTCTTTCATTAAATGCTACTTTTTGCTTTTTTCATTTTCCAAATTCTTCTTAGCAGTCTCAATGCTTTTCACAAAAATTGAAATCAATTCATTGCATTCTATCAATCCTTTATTTACCATATCTAATTTATCAGACAAAGGAGCATTCTTTATAATTTTCATTGCACTTCGTGATTCTCTTAATTCCTTTAGTAATATTTTGAGCTTATGAATAAAATCAGTTCTTGATTCCGCACTTTGAGCTTCTCCATAATGCAAAGCGGGAGAAGTTCCGGATCGCACTAATTGCCCTCCAATATAATTTCCAGGTTTTGTATTAAACAAGTTCTCTGTAATGCGAATTATTAAAACAGCAAAATCAATAAGCCTGTCTTCAAGATCATATTTTCTTTCAGCATTCATTCATATTTTTTTTTACTTAATTATTCCATATTCCTTGTTCGTTATTCATCATTTTTCATGTCCTTTTAATATTCGCTATTTCACTACCCGGTTTCATCGCAATAACAATACATCCAACCAATGCAGCCAGCAATAACATACTTACCATTTCAAACGGTAATGCATACCCGCTTTTATTAACTCCCAGCATTTGATTGCCGATATTAGTAACATTTGGAGCTACAGGTTGATTCAGCGTTCCAATAAATGTGTGTTGAAATACCTGCAACATAATCAGACCAAATCCGCAAAAAGCTGCTAATGCCGAAAAGATTTGTCTTCCCAATTTCTGCTTAGGCATTTTGTCTCCAGCCTGTTGTGTCAGGAAAATTGAAAAGATAATTAATACCGTTATACCACCTACATACACTACAACCTGTACTGCTGCAATAAATTCATACTGCATCCAGAAAAAAAGTCCTGCGACACCAATTAAAGAAAATAATAAAAAGATAGCGGCTCTGAATATTTGCCGCGTTATAACTGCAAGTACTCCACTCACTAAAGTAAGGGCAGCAAGCAAATAAAATATAATAGTTGATCCGCTCATTATTCTACTCCATCCATTATTTTAGAACCAGGATTATTTAAAATTTTTGTTAACTGGCTGCGATCAAAAACACTGTGCTCGAAATTCTGCGCCATTATAATTGCGTCTGACGGACAGGCGATGATACATAAATTACACATCGTACATAATTCCAGATGATACACTAATTTATCAATTGCTTTTTTCTTTTTGCCGTCAGGCGTAATATCAAACTGGGTGATTACTTTAATAGTTCCATTGGGACAAGCCAATTCGCACGCAGTACACCCCGTGCAACGATGCTCGTTATTTTCATTGTGCGGCATCACTACTTCTCCTTTAAATCTTTCAGGCAGATTCAAGGTATCTTTATTATCAGGATATTGTTGAGTGATAATTTCTTTGTGATGCGTAAAATAATATCCTGTCCGCCTCATGCCAACAAACAATGATTTTACAGCATTGTAAACTTCTTTTATATATTTGGTTATAAACATCCCTGATTAATATCGAATAATGAACAAGAAATAATGAATGATGAAATAAATACATTTCCCTCTTCTTTATTCAATATTCTTTGTTCTTTATTCATTATTTAATTACGATTAAAAATACCATCCTGCTATTGCCATTGCTGTCACCAATAAAATATTAAACAAACTTATCGGTAATAAATATTTCCATTCAAGATTTAATAACTGGTCGATGCGCAATCTTGGAAATGTCCACCTAAACCACATGATCAGGAATATTAAAAAAAATGTTTTTCCAAAAAACCAAACGCTTGAAGGAATATAATCCATTACATGATTAAATCCCTCCCAGTTACCAATATGAAAAGGCATCCATCCGCCAAAAAATAAAGTGGCACCGATTGCGCATACAATAAAAACATTCACATATTCTGCTAAAAAAAACAAGGCGAATTTCATTCCTGAATATTCTGTATGAAAGCCTGCTGTTAATTCCGATTCAGCTTCTGCAAGATCAAATGGAGCACGATTGGTTTCTGCAGTAACCGCAATTATAAAAATGATAAAAGAAATTATTACAGGGATATGCCCTTTAAAGATCCACCAGCCATCAGCCTGCGATTGAATGATAGTATTTAAATTTAAACTTCCGGCAAGTACTACTATAGAAAGAACAGAAAATCCTGCGGACAATTCATAACTCACAATCTGCGCACCACTTCGCATAGCGCCCATTAAAGAATATTTATTATTACTCGACCAACCTGCTATTAAAATACTAATAACCGAAACAGATGAAATTGCAGACACATACAATACTCCAATATTTAAGTCCCACATCTGGAAATCTTTTGCAAAAGCTAATGGGGGCCATTAATAACATTGCAACGATCAATGCAATAAACGGAGCAAGGTTAAATAAAAATTTATCAGCACCTGATGGCGTCATTCCTTCCTTCACTAATAATTTCACCGTATCGGCCAATGATTGAAAAATTCCTTTTGGCCCTACCCTGATTTGGCCCCAACCTTATTTGCATCCAGGCAGAAACTTTTCTTTCCATCAATACCAAAACCAAACCCAGTATGGCAAACAAGCTAATAACACAAATACCAACAAGCACCATTTCAATAACAGTACTTAGTGTAGGGCTAAACGTTAGGTTTAACCATTTATGAATTGAATTTGCTATGTTGCTAAAGCTCCACATTGGCCTCACCCCTAACCCCTCTCCAGAGGAGAGGGCCAATATCCGGGGTAACTTATTAATTTATAGTTTCAAAATATTTTGCATGTATAAGTCATTCTTTATTTAATGCTCCTTACTTTTCTTTTACTGCAATATTCATTATTCCTTGTTCATTATTCGATATTCATAAATTTATTAATAATGAATATCGAACAAAGAATACACAATACCGAAGTTTATAATTTTTAATTATCCAACATTACCTGTCAATATCAGGTATCACTAAATCCAGTGTTCCCATCATTGCAATCAAATCGCCCAGCTTACCTCCTCTTGCCATGTGATCTAATGCAGAAAGATTTGAAAATCCCGGTGAACGAAATTTAATCCGGTACGGTGTTGTTCCGCCTTCACTCACAATATAAACTCCTAACTCACCTCTTGCTGTTTCCACTCTTGAATAAAATTCTCCTTTCGGTAATTTCAAAACCGCTTTTGTTTTTGCCTGGAAATCACCTTCGGGAATATTATCAATTAACTGTTCTATAATTTTTATTGATTGATTCATTTCTCTTATGCGAACCATATAACGTGCAAATGAATCTCCGCCTGTTTCCAGTATTTCATCAAACTCAACCTTATCGTACACTTCATAAGGATATAACTTTCTTATATCACAACTCACGCCGCTGCCTCTTGCTGTCGGCCCTGTACAGCCATAAGAAATGGCATCTTCTGTAGAAAGATAACCAACTCCTTTCATCCGGTTTTGAAAAATAATATTGCCCGTTACCAATTCATCATATTCATTAATCTTCTGCTTATATAAGCTGATAAAATCTTTTGTTCTTTTTTGAAAGTTGGGATGAATATCTGCCATTAAACCACCGGGCACAATATAGTTCATGGTTAATCTTGCACCACAAGTTTCTTCCATTATATCGTTGATGGTTTCTCTTTCCCTGAATGCATAAAAGAAAGGAGTAAAAGCACCTACATCCATTGCCATTGCGCCCCACCATAGTTCATGCGAAGCAATTCTTGTGAGTTCATCCAGTCAATACTCTTACTACCTGCGCCCTTGGGGGAATTTCAACCTGCAATCCTTTTTCAACGCATAACGCACATGCATGATTATTGATGTGAGAAGAGAGATAATCCATCCGGCTGGTAACATAAATAAACTGGCGATAGGTTAAGCTCTCACACATCTTTTCAATAGAACGATGAATGTAACCAAGATGTGGTTCAACTTTCTTAATCGTTTCTCCATTTAATGTAATTACCAAATGCAACACGCCATGTGTTGCAGGATGCTGAGGTCCCACATTAATAATTAAATCGCCGGCCTCCCCAACTCCTCCAAAGGAGGGGCTTTCAGAGCCTTCACTTATTATTTCAGTTTGTCTATACATAGTTCAATGCTCCTGCTTTTCTCCTCTTCGGAGAGTCAGAGGGGCTTTATAGTTTAATCATATTTATTGGGTCTTCAAAATCTTTTAGCATCGGTTTTTTTCCTTCCCATCCATCCGGCAAGATCAATAATCTTAAATCAGGATGATTTAAAAATTTGACTCCAAACATTTCATAAACTTCTCGTTCATGAAATTCTGCCGTCTTCCATATTTTACTTACTGATTCTATTTCAGGATTGTTTCTGTCAAGTTTTGATTTAACCACAATTGTATGACGGTACCGGGTAGACGAAAGGTGATACACCATGGTAAGATGTGTCTTCCAGTCAATGCAGGTAAGGCAAAAAAGATAATTGAAAAATAAGGATTCTTCATTACGTAATTGCAAGGCAAAGGGTAACCAGTCTTTAGGTTCAATAATAATATTAATCCAGTCACCTCCTTCTTCAAATATTATTGAAGGAAGCATTTGTGTTATTGTGGTTTTTAGTTCTTCGTTCCCCATAATTAATCCTTACTTGTCTTTATTTGCTCTCTTGTTAAACCGCTTTTTATTTTTTCCTGTAAGCTTATCAATGCGTGCAACAAGGCTTCCGGCCTTGGCGGACAACCAGCCACATATACATCTACAGGTATCACATGATCAGCGCCTTTTACAACTGAATAAGTATTATAAAAAAAAGGACCGCCGCTTATTGCGCAAGCGCCCATAGCAATTACATATTTCGGATCAGCCATCTGGTCGTACAATCTTTTTAAAACCGGCGCCATTTTATTTACAATCGTTCCGGCAATAATAATAACATCTGCCTGCCTTGGTGAGGCTCTTGCCACTTCAAAACCAAAACGGGAGAAATCATATTTTGCAGAAGCAACCGCCATCATTTCAATTCCGCAACAACTCGTTGCGAAAGTTAATGGCCATAAAGAATTAGAGCGTGCCCAGTTTATGATATCATCCAGCTTACTTAACACAACACCGCCTCCGGGTGTTTCATGTATTTCTCCGGGGAAATTTTTTTTATCAGTGTTTGGTTTTATTTCCATTTCAGAGCGCCTTTTTTATGAGCATATAAAAATCCCATAAATAATATAAAAAAGAAAATAATAATCTCAATCAATGCTATCCATCCTACCTGTTTTGCAACGACAGCCCATGGATAAAGGAACACAAGCTCCACATCAAATATTAAAAATATTAATGCAAATAAATAATAACCTACGTTTAATTGTTGCCATGTTTTGCCATGAGTAGGAATACCACATTCGTAAGGTTCACCTTTTTGCGGATTGGTCGTAGCTTTTGTAACTATTTTAGAAACAAGAATAGCTATAGATGAGAAAGCAAGTGCCGCGATAATTAAAACAATCATTGATGAAGATCCCATACAAAAATTCAATTATTAAGCATGAATATTCAGAAATGAAAGGTAGTAAATAATGTTATGCGATAATTGGTGCAGCATGATTTTTATAATAATGAAATATGATTTTTTATATGTACTGTTTTTGATTATTCCATGCCCAGGTACCTGATAAACGAGAGACTTAATCAATAGCAGCAAGGCAGTTGAACCTTATCACTTTGAAAAATAATTTAAATCAATATATATCCATTAGGTGAAGTATTCTTCAAAAAGAATTGATAATCGATCCATACGAAACCTTTATCTCCCCAGGAAGTACCCCATGAATTCATAACCAAAAAAGCATTCCTGCTATCATCGTAGCCGGCAATTACCATTGCATGTACCGGCCCCAAATTACCACACCTGTCTTTCCATATAAAGGGAGTGGTTATTTTATTGAAGCCCTCGTCTGTTGCTATAAAAATGATAACAGGCTTCCTCTGAAATATTGTTTTTTTCAACAGCGCAAAATCATGAGGATCTATCTTTCGCCAACCATTTATTTTATTTTTCGCAGCATTAAGGCGTTGAGCGCTATCAGGTTGAATTGAGTAATCATCAGCATGATAAGGCATACTCTTTAATGAACAAGCTCCCTCGGCCTTAAATAATTCTAAATTATCAATAAAGGCGGTAGCGCCGCCAGTTCCCTTAGGCAGTTGATTAAAAATAAAAGCAGGACTTAAATTTTCACTGTCATTATAGGATTTGCCGGTTGCAAGGTGCATGTAGTAATTACCGGCTCCATACACAATCGCCCATGCGCTGCAGGAGGGTTGCCTTCCCTGATCGCCCGGAACCGGCATATCCAGCCGCATAGCTGGCGGCATTGCTTCAACCTTTGAAATATAATAATTGCCGACATCAACAGTACGTGCCCGTGGAAGAATGCTATCACTATGGCTTGTATGAGTATTGCCATTTAATAAACCAGTGACAGTTGTTGTGTATTTACTTTCATTAAATACATTTTTGCCCGGAGTAAATGACATTGTAACCAATGGCAATGATAGAATTATTGGCAGGCTTTTAAATATCATAGTGCAGTATGTTAGTTCTCTTTATGAAAAGGTGTTCCTGAAATTCAGACAGAATCACTTTTAAAACGATATTGGAAAGATGTGTATTGTATTTGCTCTTTAAAATTTTTGGACATCTGCTTCAATGTGCAACCGGGAGTTTTTTTCTGCTGTTAATGTGTATGCTTTAGCAAACAATTATTAATCATTATTAGCCTTCACTATCACTCTCAAACCCAATACCGAAGAAAAATTTAATTCACAAATTCGTTTAACTTCACTTTCAAAATTTACAGATGGCAATCCGCATTTTTATTACAGGCGGCACTTTCGATAAAGAATACAATGAGCTGAATGGCCAATTGTATTTTAAAGACAGCCACCTTAGCGACCTCCTGGAAATGGGTCGCAGTAAAGTACCGGTGGAAATACGCACCCTCATGATGGTGGACAGCCTTGAAATGACAGACGGAGACCGGGAACTTATCATACACCAGTGCAATAATTGTGATGAATCACAAATTGTAATTACACATGGCACGGATACAATGGCTGATACCGCAAAAGCATTGGCCCGGAAAGTACCTGATAAAACCATTATACTCACCGGCGCAATGATACCCATTAAGTTCGGCAGTTCAGACGGATTGTTTAACCTTGGTAGTGCACTTGCCTTTGCACAAACACTTCCTGCAGGAGTGTATGTGGCAATGAATGGCCGTTATTTCAACTGGAACAATGTGTGGAAGAATAAACAGACGGGTGTATTTGAAGAATTAAATTAAAATGGCTTTGGATATTTCAGGTGTTCTTTACCGTTAGCCGGTAAACAATGTTATCATTGGGAATGCAAGTTATAAAAGATGAGATTGTACTAATAACAACTTGCCTGCCAGCAGGCAGGTGTAATGTGTGACCGTCATATGAAAGCGCACAGCCCTGAAACTTATCCCTTCACCAATAAAGGTTCTTATGTAGTGTGTTGTAAGAGATTATATTTAACATGAAACATTCGTTAATATTATTTTTATTCATATGCCAGCAAACCTTTGCGCAGCAAGAGGTAAAGGGCATTGTACTAAACGGCGCTGATACTACGAAATTAATTGCTGCAAGCGTTTTCATAAATTATTCTACAAAGGGGACTACCACAGGTGAAGACGGTAAATTTGTTATCTCCGGAATAACCCAAATCAATTTTCAACTTATCATTTCTTATGTTGGGTTTAAAACTGTCTCTATAAATATTAATGCTGAAAATATCAATCAGTTTCAAATTATTAAATTATTTCCACGACGGCGATCTCTTGATGACATTTCCATAATGCCAATAGATAAGAAAGGCTGGCAAAAATGGGGAGCATTGTTTACGCGGCTTTTTATAGGAACATCTGGCTTTGCATCAGATTGCATCATAGAGAATCCCCGAGTTATTCAATTTTATCAAAATAAAAAAACGCGGGTGTTGCATGCTTATTCAGACGGCGCTATCACTGTCCTCAATAAGGCTTTGGGATATAATATTACTTTCCTGCTGGAAGATTTCCGGTATGACTCTGCAACAGAAAGTATGTATTACCTGGGGTATAGTTCCTTTGAAGATTTGAGTAGCAGAAATAAAAACAAAATAAAAAGATGGACGAGAAACCGCCATTATGTTTATAGGGGTTCTATTCTTCATTTTATGCGGGCACTTTACAGTGACAGTGTGCAGGAGCAAGGTTTCGATGTGAGAGACAAGATAAAAATAGATGCCAAAGACAGCGTATTTGATAGCATTTACAGGTATGGTAATATGGCGCAATTTGCGAAAATTCACGACCGCGTATATGCGGTGAGTATTGGATATGACAGCACTATGACGACAGCCCAATATGTTGACCTTATTGACACCACTGCATTTCCTTTGCAAAAGGTAACTACTTTTGATGCGGTAAAAAAACAAAAAACATTTTACTTTGAAAACTATTTCGATATAAAGTATAAAGAACCTCCTTATAAATCTGAAATAACATTGTTAACAGATGAACCTTTAATTATCGAAGAGAATGGTCTATATGTTATTCCAACCAATCTCTTAACATCCGGGCACTGGGCTGAACAAAGAGTTGCTGAAACACTTCCATTTGATTATGTCGATACAGACTAACCTGGTAAACCAAATTTTGTTACTGATCATATTGAGGCATTAATTTGCGGGCTTTCATTTCAAATCCGTTATATAACGGTCATGCGTATTCACAATAACCAGGAGAAAATAAATAAAAGCGTAAATTGAAATATGATGTATCTTTTAGTTTAAATTCCAAAATTAATATGCTCAAAAAAACATTCTGCATCCTGCTGTTTATTTTCACATCATTTCATTTCGCTATTGCCCAGGTTGCCATGAGCGACAGTTTACAACATGTAAAAGACAGTACGCTTCGTGTAAAAGATAGTACCTATCGAGCCATGTTTAAAGCCGATTCCCTTAAGATTGATAAAGAGTTTGTAGATAAAGCAAAATGGGGAAAAATGGATAGCCTGGCTGTTTATCCGCTACTCAAAGGAAGTAAGAACAGCGGAGTAATTCCTGTAAAGAACCCAACAGAAATCCCAGACTCAAATATTGATTATAAAATTCTGTTTGAACTTGCAGGCAGTTATCCTGATTCAACAGCTAAAGATATAAATGCAGGCCTTGACGAAATTGCAAGGGTGATTAACCTACATATTGCTTCAGGTATTCCGCTTAAAAGAATAAAACCTGTAATTGTGATGCATGGAAGCGTTTTAAATGCTATAAAGAATAATGAGGCTTATCGAAAGAAATATAAGATGGACAATCCCAATATTAAACTGATAAATGATTTGGAAAAAATAGGCGCCAAATTTATAGCATGTGGCCAGGCGATGGCATTCTTTGATGTTACAGCAGATGAATTGTTACCCGAAATAAAAGTTTCCCTTACTGCCCAAACTGTTTTATCCTCTTACCAGTTGAAGGGATATGTATGGCATCCGCTGTGGTAATAAAAAATTACAGAAGCTATCTCATAATTATATATTTGACTATATTTTCACGCTGATATTTTTGATAGTGGTTGCAGTCTTTGAAATTTTAAGGCGCTACAAACTTCTCTTCGGTATGAAAGATTGCTTTTATAAATGAAAGAAAAAATGATAATGAGTTGGCCAACATTGCTCTTTAACAAGTTATAGATAATTTTGAACGTCCCTGTTATGTTCAGAAAAAAAAACATCTTAATCTATTTAGCTTTAACTTCCTTTTCAGTTATTTTTTCTGAATACCGGTTATATGCCCGGAAACTTAAATTTGATTTACCCAATGGAGTTATTACTCTTACTATAGATACGATTTCAACAACATGCGGCAAAAGCAACGGCAGTATTATTGCTGTAGCTTCAGGTGGAGTGCCACCTTATACTTACTCCTATATTATTTCAGGAAATACCTATTCTCAAAATACAGGCAATTTTCGAAACCTTGTTGCAGGCTCTTACAAAATTATTGCTACGGATGCCAGCGGACAGGCAGATACTTCTGTCGTAAATCTTTCTAATAATTTTCCGGCTCCTTCTGCCACCGTTAGTTCTTACACAAATCCTTCAAGCTGCTCCACTTTTGATGGTAGCCTTACGGTTACCGCCGGCAACGGAACACCGCCGTACCTGTATAGTTTTGACAATGTTAATTATCAACCTAAAAATGTTTTTACAAATCTTGCACAAGGCTTGTATAGTATATTTGTGAAGGACGCTAATGGTTGTATCAACGAGAACTATACTTATTACCTCTACCCCGACACTCCCTGTTTTGGGATTGGTTTTTACTATTCCAATTTCGAATGCAATAATAATGGAACTATTACAATAGGTACTATACTTGATGGTGTACCTCCTTTTGTGTATTCACTGGATGGTATTACTTACCAGACTGGCAATAATTTTTATAATATCGGAGCCGGTGTACATCACATGTACACTAAAGATGCAAACGGAGTTGTGAGTATATACACCGTAACAACATCACCGTTGTGCCCTGTAAGTGCTACCTACCTGGCAACAGATGCATCGTGCAACCATAACGATGCCTCGTTAACGATATCACCTGCCTATGGAACTGCACCCTACACGTACACAATAGATGGTATCAACTACCAGGCTAATAATACATTTAGCGCACTGGATGAAGGAAATTATACTTTCACAATTAAAGATGCTAACGGTGTATCATACTCGGAAAACGCAACAATAAAAAGTAATTGCCCTGTAGTGTTTGCATCACAAACTGATGAAACGTGTAACCAGCGCAATGGCGCTATTACTGTAATGGGATATAACGGAAAGCCACCATACCAGTTCTCCATCGACGCAATGAATTTTCAGATGGGTAATATTTTCAATGGCCTTTCGGCAGGTAATTATACAGTTACCATTAAAGATGAAAATGGTTCCACTGGTACAACTTCTGTTGTTATCAACAATAATTGTTTTCTCCTAAATATTAACATCACCGACGAAGTCTGTAGCAACGCTAACGGAAGCATTATCGTATCAGCATCTTATGGAACTCCTCCTTATCAATATTCATTAAATGGAAATAATTTCCAGGAAAGCGCAATCTTCAATGGACTCAGTGGAGGCCGTTATACTATTTCTGTAAAAGATGCTGCCAATGTTATGGCGGATTCTACTATTACGATAAAAGATACACCTGGCCCACAGATAAATGTAAAATTAACGCAGGCATCCTGCGGTAATACAAACGGAAGTATTCAATTAAACGGAACCGGCGGAACTGCGCCGCTGCAATATAACATTAACGATATTACCTATCAAAGTTCCGGGGTATTCGAAAATCTTGATTCTGGAAAATATATTGCGCATGTAAAAGATGCTAACGGATGCATAGCTACGGACACCGTTTGGATAGTTCCCGATGGATGTGATCTCTTGTTGCCCAATGCATTTTCTCCCAACAATGATGGGCTCAATGATATTTTCAGAATAAAATATCCTTTTGCAGTTAAAGCATTCAGTCTCGCAATTTATAACCGGTTCGGCGAAAAGATATTTGAGACTTCCGATATGGCTATAGGATGGGACGGCACATGGAAACGAACTAAGCAGCCACTAGGTGTTTATGTATGGATGGTACAATTGACTTCGCTGGATAATGTTACGCAAACAATGAGAGGCACAGTAACCTTGCTAAAATAAGTTTTGCACAGTTCATACACTGGCGATATTGCTACCAACAAAAAGATGTATTATTTCTTTTTTAGTAAAATTACATGCAGCCGGCTTTTACTATTAATGATTACTCACAAAAAATAATGAAATAAAATTTATATTCGTGTATAATACTCTTGCTAATGAGTTTTCGCTTCGTACCTTCTTTTATATTGCTAACTATTTTATTTCCTTTAAAAAAAACAGTCGCACAGACTTCAGGGAATCAAAGCCAGCCCGATTCTTTCCTAGCTGCAAAAGCATATTTCCAAAATGAAACAGGAGAAGATGCTCATTTATATACAGGCAAAGAATTTATTAACTACTCTGTTAATATAAAAGGACATCCTTTTTTTGAGACGGATCAAATGCAGAACGGAGATATATTTTACGATGGTACGTTATATGAAAATATTCCAATGCTGTACGATATCGTAGCGCAGGAAGTTATTATCCACCGCTACAAACAGGATGAAAAAATACGATTGCTTAATGAAAAAATAAAATACTTCACCTTTGACGGACACAGGTTTGAAAATATTTTTTCTGTTGAAGGGAAAGATGAAAATATCACCAATACATTTTTTGATATACTGTATAGCGGGAAAGCAAGTATATTGGTAAAACGCATTAAACATATTAAGAATGGTATTAAAGCTGAAGACCCAACTTCGTTTGTAGAAGAAGATGAACTGTATGTAAGAAACGGCAAAAATTTATACGCTATTGACGGCAAAAATTCAATATTACAAGCCTTTAGTGACAGGAAAGATCTCATAAAAACTTTCATCAGAAAAAATAAATTGAAGTTTAAAAAAAATATAGAGAAAGATTTAATAATGACGGCTGAATATTATTCAACATTAAACAAATAACATGTGGAGGATCAATCGTTATTTTATTACGTGCCTTTGCTGTTTTGCTATTGCTGCTGTTACCACTGCCCAGGAAACACGCATTAACGGAGACTTTTATAATATAAAATTTCCACAATTTGTAAAGCAGGTAGAAGCAAATACTGCATATCATTTTTATTATGATGAAGCGGCGCTTGATTCATTTACGGTTAATATTAAATTAGTTGATCAACCCTTACCGGATGCATTAAAACAAATATTTAGTAATACTGATTTTCAATTTTCTATAGATGCATTAAGCCATGTTTTTATTGCAAAAGACAAAAGTCTGCAAACAACTCTTGAAGCAGATTTTTTTAATCCTGATAAAAATACCGGGCCTCCTGAGGAAGTAGTACAAAATGAAGATGTAAAAAAAGATAAAACAAAAACTGCCTTTACCGAAAATAAATTATTTGAAATTGGTTCTAAATCTTCTGCTAAGAAAAGTAATTCAATAGTTAGTGGTTTTGTAAGAGACATTAAAAACGGAGAAGCATTACCAGGCGCATCAGTATATATAGACAGTGCATTTACAGGCATTGTAACGGACCAGTTCGGTTACTATTCCGTAACTGTTAAGCCGGGCTTACACACGCTGGAAGTTAACAGCATAGGCATGAAAGAAGCATTGCGTCATATAGTAGTTTATAGCGATGGTAAATTAAATATTGACATGAAAGATGAAATACCAAGACTTAAAAACGTAATCATTACTGCAGAAAAAAGGTCCAACATCAGGAGTACACAAATGGGTATAGACAGGCTTTCGGTAAAAGCAATACGGGATGTTCCTGTTGTATTTGGAGAAGCAGATATTTTGCGTGTAGTGCTTACGCTGCCGGGAGTTACCTCTGTTGGTGAAGCCAGCACCGGTTTTAATGTTCGCGGTGGCGCTGCAGATCAGAATCTTATCTTATTCGATGGCGCTACGGTGTACAATCCATCTCATATGTTAGGCTTTTTTTCCGCGTTTAACCCGGATGCAATAAAAGGAGTGGAATTGTATAAAAGTGTGATTCCTGTAAAATATGGCGGAAGGCTTTCATCGGTTCTTGATGTAGACACCAAAGATGGCAACGATAAAAAGCTAAGTGGCACAGGCGGAATAGGTCTGCTCACCAGCAAATTCACGCTTGAAGGGCCAATTAAAAAAGATAAAACTTCTTTTATACTGGGAGCAAGAACTACTTATTCAAACTGGATATTGAAGGCAATTCCCAACACCGCCTACAGCAACAGCAAGGCATCTTTCTATGATGCAAATCTTCATATAAGCAGTACAATTAATGCAAAAAATAGTTTGTACCTCACAGGATATATAAGCAGTGATAATTTCAGGTTCGATATGGACACCACTTATAAATATGGTAATAAAAATGCTATTGTAAAGTGGAAGCATATATTTAATAATAAATTTTATAGCCTTATATCGGCAGGGCTTGATCATTATGATTATAACGTAAGCAGTAATTCAAATCCGGTGAATAGTTTTCAACTTAAGTATGATATTAATCAAACTAATTTCAGAGCCGATTTTAGTTACAGGATTAATAATAAGCAGTCATTCAATTTTGGTTTGAATTCAATTTATTACAAGCTTCATCCTGGTAGTTTTTTACCTTATGGTGATCAGTCGTTAGTGAAGCCTGATGTTTTGCAACCAGAGCAAGGACTTGAAAGCGCTGCTTATCTCGGCTATGAATATAATATTTCTTCAAACTTTTCACTGAATGTCGGTTTACGTTATTCTATGTTTAATTACCTCGGCCCGCATGATGTTTATAATTACGTTTCGGGCTTGCCAAGAGAAACTGCAACTATTACTGATACGGTTTCTTATGATAAGGGAAAAATTATAAAAACTTACCAGGGGCCTGAATACCGCATTTCATTGCGATATGCGTTGCCCGGCGATGCATCAATTAAAATTGGTTACAACACTTTACGTCAATATATACACCAGCTTTCCAATACCATTACTATATCTCCAACAGACATCTGGAAATTAAGTGACCCTTACATTAAGCCCGAAACGGGCAGCCAATATTCATTTGGCTTTTATAAAAATTTTAATTCAAATAATATTGAAACATCACTTGAGGTTTATTATAAAGACCTTAATAATTTGATAGACTATAAAAGCGGCGCTTCTGTGCTTTTGAATCCTCATATAGAAACAGACATAATTAATTCAAAAGGGAAAGCTTATGGAGCAGAATTATTAGTTAAAAAAGTTACAGGTAAATTAAACGGGTGGCTGAGTTACACCTATTCACGCACACTCATTAAATCAGCTGATTCCCTTGCCGGCGAAACGATTAATAAAGGAGCTTATTATCCTACCAGTTACGATAAACCTAATAATGTAAATTTTATTGGCAATTACAGATTTTCACATCGGGTAAGCATGTCCGTTAACATCGTGTATAGCACCGGCAGGCCGATCACTTTGCCAATAGGTGTTTTTTATTCTAACGGTGCACAACGATTGGTGTACTCTGACAGGAACGCCTATAGAATACCTGATTATTTCAGAACGGATATCTCGGTAAACCTGGATGGCAATCATAAAATAAAACAAACGTTTCATAATTCCTGGTCGTTTGGCGTGTACAATGTCACGGCAAGGCAAAACGTCTATTCGGCTTTCTTTGTATCGGAAAATGGCGCTGTAAAAGGATACCAGTTATCTATATTCGGAACAGCGATACCTTTTATATCATACAATTTCAGGTTTTAAAATGAATAAGATACTATATATAATTTTTATTTTTAGTATGTGCATGTACGTTAGTTGTAAAAAACCATACAATCCTCCTGCCACAGAGTAGATAATAAATTTCTTGCAATAGATGGCTCATTAATTAACAGTCCTGACTCGCCAAGTATTTTCACATTAAGCAGAACAATAAAACTTACTGATTCAACTTCTGCTTCTTCACAGGAAACGGGCGCTAATGTATCTGTTGAAGGAGAAAACGGGGAGACTTATTTTTTTTCTGAACAGCCTGGAGGTATTTATAAATCAAATCCTTTGTAGTTAAATACTTCTTCTAAGTATCGTTTAAAAATTACTACTGTTTGGCAGCAATACCATATCAGATTTTGTTGAGGTAAAACAAACGCCGCCAATTGACAGCATTACCTGGCAACAACAAAATGATGTAAAATTACTTTAAATACGCATGATCCATCAAATAATGCAAAATATTATCGTTGGGATTTTACGGAAACATGGCAATATCGGGCTCCTCTTGAAACGTGAACTTGGCGAAGCAAACGGGCTAATCTTTTATGTTGAAGATCGTCCTACTGATCAAACAGTACTAATTGCTGGAGCACCGCAAATTCAACGGAAATATTAATTGGAACTTCAATAGCGCTTAGTAAGATGTAATTAATAAGCACCTATTGCAACAGTTCCGCAAAACTCAGTAAAGATAGGAACTACGGTATAGCATACTCGTAAAACAATATGCAATTACTGAAGATGCATACCAATACTTTAGCATATTAAAAAAGAATACAGAAAGCCTGGGTTCTATATTCGATGCACAGCCAACACAACTCCTGGAAATATTCATTCCGCTAAAGAATCCGGATGAAGTTGTAATCGGATATTTAACTGCCTCATCGGTTCACCAACAAAGAATATTTATTAACAAGAACCAGTAACCGACTGGATTAGCTGTTTATCAGGGACAGAATGCAATTTATTAAGATTGATCAGAATGCCACTAATTATTTATTATTACTTATCCTGACCCGACTTATTCAGCTTACTATTTTTCGAAGTGCCACCCGGCCTTGCAATTGTAAAGTATCATGCGTGGACTGCACGGTAAGAGGTGGAACTACATCAAAACCATCCTATTGGTAAAATTCATGATAAAAATATTGATACTGCGAAATAGAACTTCTAAATTTAAATGAAGCAATTATTATACATATTATCATTAGAAAGCTGCATACTTCTAACACATGTTAGTTGTAAAAAGCCATACAATCCTCCTGCAACACAGGTTGATAATAAATTCCTGGTAATAGATGGCTCGTTAGTTAACAGCACTGATTCGTCAAGCGTTTTTACTTTGAGCAGAACAATAAAACTTACAGATACAACTTCTACTTCTTCCCAGGAAACGGGTGCCAATGTATCTGTTGAAGGAGAGAACGGTGATACTTATAATTTCTCGGAACTGCCGGGAGGTATTTATAAATCAAATCCTTTGTTATTAAATACTTCTTCTAAGTATCGTTTAAAAATTACTACTGCTTCAGGAGAAGACTATGCATCAGATTTTGTTGAGGTAAAACAAGACACCGCCAATAGACAGCATTACCTGGCAACAGCAAAATGATGTAACGATTTCTTTAGATGCACATGATCCATTAAATAATACAAAATACTATCGCTGGGATTTTACGAAACCTGGCAATATAGGCTCCTCTTACAGTGAACTGGAGCAGAAAACGGATTCATTTTATGTCATAGATACACCCAATCAAACTTTCACTGCTGGAGAACTGCTAATTCAACGGAAATATTATTGGAACTTCAATAGCGCTTAGTGATGACGTAATAAATAAGGCGCCCATTGCTATTGTACCACAAAACTCAGTTAAGATAAACTTACGGTATAGCATACTCGTAAAGCAATATGCAATTACGTCTGCTGCATATCAATACTTTAGCATATTAAAAAAGAATACAGAAAGCCTGGGCTCTATTTTCGATGCACAACCCACACAACTTATTGGAAATATTCATTCAGTTAAAAATCCTGCATGAAATTGTGATAGGCTATTTTACTGCCTCATCAGTTCAGCAAAAAAGAATATTTATTGGTAAGGATGAAGTAACGAACTGGAATTATGTTTATCCCGACAGAGAATGTGTTAAGATAACTATAGGTCAGAATCCGGATAACTACTTAATTTATGATTATCCTGATACGGAATATTCAGCGTATTATTTCGCAAGTGGCGGTGCGCTGATATTAAACAGAGCCTCCTGTTTAGATTGCACATTACAGGGTGGCACAAATCAAAAACCTTCATATTGGTAAAGAGCACCCATGAAAAAAATAAATAAAATATTTTCTGAAATCAGTAAAGGAAGCTTTAGTCTTCTGTTGTTATTTATATATCCCGGTTATGTTCATGCCCAGGATGTTACATCTGCTATACAAATGAATTTTGAAAATTATAATAAAAATAATTACCAGGAAAAGGTTTTTCTTCATACAGATAAAAGCGTTTATGCAACAGGAGAAGTTTTGTGGTTCAAGGCTTACATAACAAATGCTAATTCCAATCAACTTTCTTCGTTAAGTAAAATTTGTTATGTAGAAATTTTAGGCGGAGATAAAAAGCCTTTATTACAGGGTAAAATTGATATTGATTCAGGAAAAGGAAACGGTTCTTTTCAACTTCCTTCAACCATCAGAACAGGTAATTATTTAATAAGGGCTTATACTAACTGGATGAAAAACTTTGACCCTCAATTTTATTTTGAACAAAGCATCAGTATCATTAATCCTAATAAAAAACCGGAAAGTAACAAAGCTGATAGTGCTCTAAGTGAATACATACAATTCTTTCCTGAAGGGGGTAACCTGGTATATGGTTTAAATAATACGATTGCTTATAAAATTACAGATGCTTATGGAAAAGGATTGCAGGCAAAAGGATTTATTGTTACTGAAAAAAATGATACAGTTGCCAGGTTTGAAACGGAGAATTTTGGTATGGGGACTTTTTCGTTTAGCCCTGCCAAAGAAAATAAATATCATGCAACAATTGATTTGAATAATAAGATAATTATAAAAGAACTTCCTGAAATATATAGCACCGGATGGGTTTTGCATGCAACAAATGACGACAATACACTCGCTGTAAACGTAGCATGCACTATTGAAACAGAACACAATGTTTTTTTGTTTGTTCAAACAAAAGATAAAATGAAGATTGCAAAAATACAATCACTCAATAATGGCAATACAGTCTTCACAATCAATAAATCAGAACTTGGCGAAGGCATTTCGCAACTAACAATTTTTAACGAAGAAAAGCAACCTGTTTGTGAAAGACTCTATTTTAAGAAGCCGGCAAATGTGTTGCAAATAAAATTAGATAGCATTCAGCGGCAATACCAGCCGAGAAATAAAGTTGATATTAATGTACTAGCAACAGAAACTAACGGAAGTACCACAAACGCAGATATGTCTGTAGCCATTTTTCTTACTGATTCTTTGCAACCAGTACAAAAAACAAATATATTAAACTACCTCTGGCTTACTTCAGATTTAAAAGGCATTATTGAATCCCCGGATTATTATTTTGAAAATTCGGGTGCAGCAGTTGACAAAGCAACCGATAATCTTATGCTTACGCAGGGCTGGCGCAGGTTTAAATGGGAAGAAGTTCTTAAAAACACAAAGCCTTCATTTACCTATTTGCCGGAATATGAAGGTCATATTATTACTGGAAAGTTATCGCCAAAAATTGCCAACTTCCCTGATACTGGCATTAATGTTTTTCTTTCTGTACCAGGAAAAAATTTTAAATTTTCAACCAATACTTCTTCTGTAAATGGATTACTACGATTTAATGTTGATAAATTTTATGGAAGCCGGCAACTAATTGCCCAGACAAATTTTGCAGATAGTAATTACAGAATATTTATAGACAATCCTTTTTCCGAGCAATACGATGAGACTGCTATAGCAGCTGTTAGTTTAACAACTAACCTGACCGATAAGATTTTATTGCGCAGTATTGAACCTCAGGCATTAAATATTTATCAGCCTGAGAAGGAAAATAATTTCACCTTACCTGTGTCTTTTGATACAACTGCTTTCTATGGAAAACCTTCCAGGCAATATTACCTTGATGCCTACACGAGATTTCCTACCATGGAAGAAGTTATGAGGGAATACGTAAAAGAAGTTCATTTAAAAAAGAAAGATAAAAACTTTCAATATGAAGTTTTTAATGAGCCCTACATAACTTATTTTGATGATGAACCATTAGTATTAATTGATGGCGTTCCTGTTTTTAATGTGAATAAAATAATTGATATGGATCCTTTAAAACTTCAAAAAATTGATGTGGTAACGGCAAAGTTTTTCCAAGGACGGCAACAGTACGACGGTATTGTAAGTTATGCCACTTATAATGGCGACCTTGATAGTTACCAGCTCGATCCAAATTCATTGGTTGTTGAATACGATGGATTGCAATTGCAAAGGGAATTTTATTCACCTCAATATGAAACCGACCAGCAATTGCTAAGCCGCAAACCTGATTACAGAAATGTTTTATATTGGGCGCCTGATATACAAACGAAAACCGCCGGAAAAAAATATATTTCGTTTTACACATCGGATATTCCGGGAACTTATACTGTATTGGTACAGGGAATTTCTGATTCAGGAATTGCAGGATACGCAATGGGAAGTTTTACAGTTACTACTTCAGCCTCTGGCAAATAATTTTAAAAGTAGAGATTTTTACAGTTGATCCTACATCCATTTTTCAAGAAATAGATGATATTCATTTTTTAATTCAAGAAACAATTTATTATAAGTATCAGCTCTGTCTTTAAGCGCTTTATCATCCTCTGCAAAAACAGATTCGCTATCTGTTCCGGTATTGGCCTTTCGCGCAAGTTCCTTATCTGAGGCTTTAAGATCATGGAAAAATTCGTCAGATACTTCCAGTTGCCTGATGAACAGGTTTTGGAAATGCTCCACTCCTTTTAAAACTTCCTCATGATTATTTTTTGTAACTATCTCACTCAATTGCTTTTGAAAAGTTGTAATTTCCGATCTTACTAACTCTACATTGCTTTTCCACTCAGTAATGTCTGTATGAAGTACCGTGATGGATTTTTTACTTTCTGTCATGTTAATTTTTTTTAAGTTTTATTTAAATATACATGTCACTTTTGTGTTTATAAAATTAATGATTCATTAATAATTTTAGTCTGATATATAAAAACTATTATCATAAGCTTAATAATCCCAATTTTTTGTTTGCATATCTTTACAAAAAAACATCTGAGTTCCGCACCGTTATATAAGAAAATTCAATCCTTTTCTGCCAAGCTTTACTGGAAAGAAATCATCGCAGTGTTAATGATATTACTTGCATTTATTTTCTTCAGAAGCGAAAGAAAAGAACTGCTGCGAATTATTCCAAATATTGAAAATGCCGATGGGCGTTGGTTAATAACCGGTTTAATAGTAACTTTTTTATACATACTTCTTCAAAGCGGAATGTATGTAAGCAGCTTTTCTTCTATCAGCCTTTCTTTAAAATGGGTTGATGCTATTGAGCTTTTTTTAAAGAGAAATTTTTTAAGCATTTTTTTACCTGCGGGGGGAGTAAGCGCCTTGGCTTATACCCCGTCCCAATTAAGAAAAAGAGGCTTCAATAAAACGCAAATTCACCAGGCCAGCGGCTTATATGCATTTGCAGGATTGTTCACAGTTTTCCTTGTTGGCTTTCCGGTGGTAATTCTTTTTGCATTATCAGCAAATAAGCATTTGGCAAGTGCATGGATTGGTTTAATACTGGTTGTATTTGTATTGGCGGGCATAATTTTTATTGCAAGATCACTGAAAGAAAAAGGGAAATTATATCAATTTATAGAAACGAAATTTCCAAAATTTACTCCTGTTATAGACGAACTTTTTGCAGCTAATGTAAATAATAAAAAATATATAGGAACCATTTTATTTTCTACCGGTGTTGAAATAAGTGGCATGTTTCATCTTCTTATTGCTATGCTCGCATTAGGCTTGCCTGCATCTTTTTCCATTGCTGCCATTGCTTACATGGTTTCTGTTATATTAATGGTTAGCTCACCTTTTTTACGCGGGCTTGGCGCCGTAGAAATCTCAATAGTTTATATTTTAGAAATGTATGGATATTCAACTGTACAGGCATTATCAGTAACAGTATTATATCGTGTATTCGAATTCTGGCTGCCAATGATTTTTGGAATAATTGCATTTGCATGGAGGGGACGAAATTTATTTATAAGAATTGTTCCGGCATTGTTGATTTTTATGCTTGGGCTTATTAACATTGTTTCCGTTGTAACCCCACCATTGCGTATACGCCTTAAGCTAATCCGGGAGTTTCTGCCTTTGGAAGCAATCAATGCGTCAAATATCCTGGTATTATTTATTGGACTTGCATTGTTGATTACTTCAGCATTTATGTTTAAAGGTCTAAAAAATGCATGGCGCCTGGCCTTGTTGCTTGCGGTTCTTTCTTTAATTGGCAATCTTACCAAAGCCTTCGATTATGAAGAAGCCACCTTTGCAGGTATCATCATAATCTTTTTATTATTAAGCCGCAGTCAATATAAAATTCGTAGCAGCATTAAATGGATTCGTCTCGGTTTATTGTCTGTTACGATTGTGTTTCTATCTGTTTTAATTTTTGGCTATGTAGGCTTTTATTATATAGATGTTAAACATTTTGGAATTGATTTTACATGGAAACAATCCCTCACCTACACCATGCAGATTTTTTTATTGGGAGCAGAAAATGATTTACATCCCCTGACTCTTTTTGGACATGAATTCATTTGGGTTATTCGTGTACTTGGCTTTGTTGCATGGGGATTTCTTTTATTTACTTTAATTAAACCTTTTTTAAAAATAGAAATCTCAAATGAGTCTGGCCGGGAAAGGGCGAAGTTTTTGCTTGCACAATATGGCAACTCTTCCGTAGATTATTTTAAAATATACAGGGATAAACTTTTTTTCTTTTCAGAATTACATGATGCTTTTGTTTCTTATAGAATTGCGAATGGCTTTGCAATTGTATTGGAAGAACCTGTATGCGCTGAAGAAAATAAACTGGATGTGCTGGAAGAATTTTATAAGCAATGTAGCCGTATGGGATTACACACGGCTTTTTACCGTGTAGACGAAAACAGCATGGTATGGTTTAACCAGTTAAGAAAACAAAAAATGATTATCGGGCAGGAAGCCATAGTAGATACAAAAAGTTTTAAGCTGGAAGGGAAGGATAAAAAATCATTGCGCAATGCATTAAACAGTTTGCAGAAAAAAGGATATACAACTTCTGTTTATAAAGCACCGCTCCAAAATGATTTGATAGTAAAGCTTAAAAACATTTCCGATGAATGGCTCGAAGCCTTTGATAAAGAAGAACAGGTTTTTTCGCAAGGCATGTTTGATGTGAAAGAAATAATACAGCAGGATGTAATAACCGTTGCGGATGCAGAAGGAAATATTGTTGCGTTCCTGAATATTATACCAGACTATTCGCCAGAAGAATGCACGTACGATCTCATCAGGAAAACTTCTGAAGCGCCCGGAGGATGCATGGATGCACTTATTATTAAACTGATTGAATATGCTAAAGAAAATAAACTGCAATATATAAATCTAGGGTTGACCCCAATGACCGGAATTACAGAACCTAACAGCCCTGCAGAGCAACTGATTAAATATGCAGGAGAAAAGTTTAAGCGCTTTAAACACTATCATGGCTTACGCGATTTTAAAGAAAAATATGCAACCATTTGGGAAGATAAATTTCTTGTATATGAAACAGACTACGATTTGTTACAACTACCCGCAGCTTTAAATAAAATTATGCAACCCTGATTTATATTTATGAAAAAAATTATTTTACTCATTCTTTTATCAATTCCTTTTTTATACTCCTCTAAAGTTGTTGCACAGGATTTTGCTGTAAAAGAATGGGCAACATCTTTACAGAATAAGCCAATTATTTTTTATTTATCGGGCGATGGCGGTATTAATAAATTTTCCAGTTCTTTGTGTGATGCTCTGAATAAAAAAGGATTTGATGTTGTTGCTCTTAATTCAAAATCGTATTTCTGGGATAAGAAGACACCAGAGCAAACAACTATTGATGTCAATAATTATTTATCAAAAAAATTGGTCGGCAGAAAAAATCAGCAGGTTGTGATGATTGGTTATTCTTTTGGCGCCGACGTGTTACCGTTTATTTTAAACAGGCTGCCAAAAGAATTGAATGATAAAATATTGGTATCATTTCTCCTGGCTTCTTCGGGAAATACTGATTTTGAAATTCACATGTCTGATATCTTTGGAGGTAATACAAAAAGGAGTATGGATGTAGTTACAGAGTTAAATAAGCTTACTGATGATAAGATTGTAATAATAAGCGCCAGCGATGACGGCCATCTTGAGCTAAATAAAATTACTTTAAACAGGTACACGCATGAAGTGCTTCCCGGGGGCCATCATTTTGATGGCGATACAGATGAAATTGTAAAAGTAATTTTGAATGATATGGAATGAAAAATAAAAAAAATGATTCTACAAATAAAATCAATTCAAACTATTTTAAAACGTTTTAGTTTTGCATTCTTTTAAAGAAGTAAATAACTATGAACGAAAGGTTAAAAGAGTTATCCGCACAGTTAGAAGGAGATCTTTATCTTGATGATACCATGAGACTTTTGTATGCTACCGATGCATCGGCTTACCGTGAAATGCCATTGGCTGTTGCTATTCCAAAATCAAAAGATGATATAAAAAAACTGATTGCATTTGCACAGCAAATAAAACTTCATTGATACCAAGAACTGCAGGAACATCGCTGGCAGGACAGGTTGTAGGCAACGGAATTATTGTTGATGTATCAAAAAATTTTACACAGATACTCGAATTAAATAAAGAAGAAAAATGGGTGCGTGTACAACCCGGTGTTATACGTGATGAACTGAATATGTTTTTAAAACCGCATGGTTTATTGTTTGGTCCTGAAACATCAACAGCCAACCGTGCGATGATCGGTGGCATGGTAGGTAATAATTCCTGCGGCTCCAATTCAATTGTATATCGAAGCACACGAGAACATTTGCTTGGAAGTAAAAGCATTATTAAGCGATGGCAGCGAAGCAGAATTTAAAGCATTGAACATTGATGAATTTCATGCAAAATGTGAAGGCGATAACACTTGAAGCAAACATCTATAAAAACTATACGCAGCTTATTAAGCAATTATGATAACCAGACAGGAGATAAGAAAAGAATTTCCGAAGAAAAGTGTTGAAAGAAGAAATACAGGTTATGCTGTTGATGTGTTATTAGATACAGCGCCATTTACTGCCGGTGAAAATGATTTTAATTTTTGCAAACTCATTGCAGGTTCAGAAGGAACACTTGCTTTTATTACTGAAATAAAACTGAATGTTGTTCCGCTGCCTACCAAAGAAACCGGTTTGTTTGTGTACATTTTAATACTATTGATGAATCATTGCGTGCAAATCTTATTGCTTTAAAATATCATCCAAGGCAAGCGAACTGATTGATCATTTTATTTTAGAATGTACAAAAGATAATATTGAACAAAGAAAAGAACCGTTTTTTTGTTCAAGGGCGATCCGGGTGCAATACTGGTTATTGAATTTAATGCAAGATTACACGTGAAGAAATTACAGCAATAGCAAAAGAGGTGTGAAGCTGAAATGCGTGCTGCAGGATTGGGCTATCATTTTCCTTTATTGTTTGGAGAGAGATACAAATAAGATATGGACACTTGCGTAAAGCAGGCTTGGGTTTATTGAGCAATTTGCCCGGCGATGATAAAGCAGTGCCGGTTATTGAAGACACTGCTGTTGATGTAAATGATCTTCCCGGCTTATATTGCGAGTTCAACATCATCCTGAAAAAATATGGATTGTATTCTGTGCATTATGCACATGCAGGAAGCGGTGAAATTCATTTGCGTCCAATCATCAATTTAAAAACAGAAGAAGGAAATCATTTATTCAGAACCATTGCTGAAGAAATTGCAACGCTTGTAAAAAAATATAATGGTTCATTAAGCGGTGAACATGGTGATGGAAGATTGCGTGGAGAATTTATTAAGCAAATGGTGGGTGAAAAAAATTATCAGTTATTTAAAACAATTAAATATACCTGGGATCCGGAAAATATTTTCAATCCGAACAAGATTGTTGATACGCCTTCCATGAACACGATGCTGCGTTATACAGCCGGGACAACAAACACCTGCATTCAAAACTATTTTCCGTTTTTATAACCAGGATGTTTTGCAACATGCAGAACAATGCAATGGCAGCGGTGATTGCAGGAAAACACATTTATCAGGCGGAACAATGTGTCCTTCGTTTATGGCCACACGCAATGAAAAAGATACAACAAGGGCAAGAGCAAATATTCTGCGTGAATTTCTTACCAATTCAAATAAGACTAAACCGTTTTGATCATAAAGAAATTTATGAAGTGATGGATCTGTGTTTGAGTTGTAAAGGTTGTAAATCCGAATGCCCTTCCAATGTTGATGTGGCAAAATTGAAAGCAGAATTTTTGCAGCAATATTATGATGCGAATGGTGTGCCATTTCAGAAGTAAGCTGATTGCCAACTTTACTAATTCGGCAAAGCTTGCAGCCGTTAATGCCGGGCTATGTATAATTTTATGATGAAGAACTAACTGCAACAAGTAAGCATCATAAAAAGAATTATCAGGCTTTGCTGAAGAACGTTCCATGCCAACAGTGTATAAAACAACGTTGCGAAGAATGGTATGAAAAAAGCAAAGTAAAACTCCTGGGTTAAGGTAAACTAACGGTTATCGCGTAAGGTGTATTTTTTTTGTGATGAATTTACGAATTATAACGATACGGAAATTGGCATTAAAGCAATTTTGTTATTGGAGAAATTAGGTTATGAAGTGATCATTCCAAAACATGAAGAAAGCGGCAGAACATGGCTTTCAAAAGGATTATTACGTGATGCAAAAAAGATCATCAATAAAAATATTACCTTATTAAATGAATTCATTAAACGAAGACACACCTTTGATTGGTATTGAACCTTCAGCCTATTCTTACTTTCCGTGATGAATATATTGATCTTGCTGATGATGAAATTATTTGAAGCAGCAAAGAAACTTTGCAAAAAATGTTTTTACTAATTGATGAATTTATTGCACAGAGAAATTGATAAAGGAAATATTACATGCAACATTATTTACCACAGAAAAAAGAAATATAAAACTGCATGGGCATTGCCAGCAAAAAGCATTATCATCTGTTGCACCTACTGTAAAGATTTTATCGTTTCCTGAAAATTATTCTGTGCAAACTAATTCCCTCAGGTTGTTGCGGCATGGCCGGTTCTTTTGGTTATGAAAAAGAACATTATGATTTATCAATGAAAATTGGTGAACTGGTTTTATTTCCTGCGGTACGTAATCAATCAGTAGATACAATTATTGCTGCGCCGGGCACAAGTTGTCGTCACCAGATAAAAGATGGCACCGGAAGAAAAGCTTTGCATACGATTGAAGTTTTGTATGAGGCGTTGAAATAATCTATAGTAATTGCGTGGAGGTTACTTTCCGATACAGAAAGCGAAATTAACCGATTCCGGCAGATCGCAGAAGAATTTGTAACAGATCACTCTGAACAGGATTTGGAGAGACTGCGAAGTTGGAGTCAATGTTAACAACTGGAAACCTATCACCAACGGCCAGTTACTTCCAAAAGAATTTATCCAAACTCGGGTCCGCAAATTAAATATTGGTTTCTGACATTGCCGGGAAATAAATTTTGTTCTTTGTACATCCTTACAAATTTTCTTTGTGTGCTAAAGCCATTCAATTTCAACCAACCTATGAGATTCTTCTTCTCACACATTACATCCACAACTACAGATTTATTTTTTAGTTCATTCAGCACTGAATTAATAAGGTTTTTTGCGTCGATAATATTTGCTGCAAACACAGGTCCAATGTGATGATATTTGTTCCCCGCTCTTCCCAATACAATCCCTGCAATTAAATTATTTCTTTTAATCATCCATGCTTTTTGTGGATATTCCGATAGCAGATATTTGATAAGTAATGATCTGTTTACACCAAAAATATTTTCGTCAAAATCAATGATCACACGTAAAAGTTTTGGCTCAATGCATTCGCCGAAAATCTTCTCATCATTTTGTAACGAAATATTTGCGACAGATAAATTTGTCATTCTAAGAATTTCAAATTCATCCCTAAAGCCAAATTTTTTATACACGTTCCGCCCTGCCGGAGTGGCATCAAGCTTAACAGATTTGAAAGGTGCTAATTTTTTTAAAACATCTGTAAGAAGAAATGTGCTTATTCCCTGTCCGCGAAATACTTTATCCACCAGCACCATTCCAATCCAGGCTATCTTGTCTGAATAATTCATTACAGTAGTCGTTCCGATAATTGTATTTGAGTGTTCAGCAACTACGCATGTGTTTCGGGGATTTTCTATTAAAAACTTCCAGTCTTTTTCTGTTTGGTTCCATCCTTCAGCCGTTGACAATTTCATTGCCCCGGTAATATCTTCCGGATGCATTTCGCGTACTATAAATGCTACCTTTTTCATTCAGCTGCTTTCTGTGTAATTCAGATCCTTTGAAAATGTTTCTTCCAAATAAAAAAGAGCCACGAGAGCAATTATATAAGTTATAATTGCAACAACCAAAGCACTCTGTAACACGCCCGTATAATTTTTCATCAATACAAAAAGAGCAGTTAAAGGAATGATAGTTCCTCTTACAAAATTCGGGACGGTGGTAGCCACGGTAGCCCTGAGGTTGGAGCCAAAGAGTTCCGCTGTTACTGTAATAAAAAGTGTCCAGTAACCACTGCAAAAACCAAGGCAGGCACACAATACATAAAACAAGGTGATATGACGAACGGGAAAAAGTAACATAACCAGGACGAACACAAAAGAGAGCAGCATAAATAAAAGAACTACTTTTTTCCTGCTCTGAAGATATTGACTCAGTGAACCGCTAACAATATTACCGGCCACCTGTGCACCGAATGTGAAAAGTACGGCCTTACCTGCATCAACGGGCTGATCCAATCCCATAGCATGTCCGAATTCGGGAGAGAATGTAATAAGAATGCCGGTCACAAACCAGATAGGTGTACCAATAATAATACTCGTCACATATTTAAGTAGCCTTCTTTTATTATTGAACAACATCACAATCCGGCCGCGTTTCACATGTTTCTCTTTTAGCTTTATAAAGATGCCGGATTCAAAGACTTTTATTCTTGAAATCATAAGAACCAATCCTAAACATCCGCCAATAATATAAGATGCCCGCCAGTCAAACAAATTGGCAATAACATAGGCAAGCAAAGCTCCGAAAACCCCCATAGTTGCTACCAGCGTGGTTCCGTAGCCACGAATTTTCTTATTTAAAATTTCTGTAACCAGCGTAATGCCTGCACCTAATTCGCCGGCAAGGCCAAATCCTGCAATGAATCGCAATATCGCATATTGGTTAACGTTAGTAACGAAGCCATTGGCAATATTTGCTAATGAATAAATTAAAATTGATCCAAACAAAACCGAAAGCCTTCCTTTTTTATCGCCCAAAATTCCCCAGACTATCCCACCAATAAGCAAACCCGCCATTTGCAGGTTAAGCAGCATAAGACCATCTTTCAAAATACTATCACCAGTAAGATTTAATGACTTAAGACTTGGAACACGTACGATGCTGAAAAGAAAAAGATCGTACATATCAACCATGTAGCCTAATGCAGCGACTAACACGGGAATTTTTAAAAGCTGGCTTATGATAGAATTGGAAGATGAGTCGGGCAATGCAGAAGAGCGTTCATTCATTAAAAATTATTTTCAGATTTTAAGAAGAATCAATTGATATTCCAGATAAAAAAAAATTATGACTTCATTGTTGCACTCACCATCTTATAAACTTTACCATCCGCCTTTGTAAGAATATACAATTCACCTTTGCTATCCATACCAAATCGCATTTCCACACGATGATTTCTACTGAGCTTCACAAGCGTTGTTGGTTGACCTTTATAGGAAATATTCCATTTTTTTATGGTGGCCTGCTTACCGATTTTCAGATCTTTCAAGTTTACGAAGAACAATGTTCCTGAAGCGATATCTCCAAAAAGAAATTTCCCTTTAAGTGCCGGTATAGCATTTCCGCTATACGCAAATCCACCGCATATTGCAGTTCCTTCGTCGTGATCGAATTGAGCAACAGGATAGGTTACGTGGTATATAGAATCATTGGGAGGCAGCGGGTATATCTTGCCGGTTTCATTAAAAAAACGTTCGACAAAAGTGCCCTCTCTCAAAGGCCATCCATAAAAATGGCCAGGCAAAACCAGGTTCACAGACTCGATATTCGTTTGCCCGATATTCACAGCTAACATCTGGCCCGATGGGCTCCAACTGAGCCGGTGAGGATTTCTAAAACCATACGCATAAATTTCCCTGGCGTATTTGCCAGGATCCTTTTGAGCAAATGGGTTGCCGGGAGGAATACCATACTGGCCGTTATTACTATTATGCCCTGACGGATCGATTCGAATAATACTTCCCCAAAGTCCGTTAGAGTTTTCTGACGTCAATGGATACCCGATTTCGGAACTGCCCCCATCTCCTATTCCCGCATACAACAGGCCGTAATCGTCATTACCCGGTTTAGCAAGCCTGTCAAAAGTAATTTCCTGCATTCCATGAATGCCACTGGGCATATCGATGCGCAATATTTCACGGCCCGTTCCGGAGAAAGGAAATTTTCCCGAATCTGTTTTCCATTCAGTTAATACCCATTGCAGCACAACCGGAATAGAATCAGCATAACTGAAATCAGCTTTACCGGATCCGGGTGGCTCCGTATGCGTTGTATAAAGAAGACCGTTCTTAGCAAATTCGGGATGGAAAGCAAAACTTCCAAAGCCTGTGGCCAGGCCCGGCTGGTTAATAAACTTTGATTTTAATGCAGCCATATCCATATAAACTTTCGGCTTGCCATCTTGAAGTTTATACAATTTACCCCGCAGATCAAGAATAAAAATATCGCCGGTATTTGGCTGGTAATCAAGTTTGGTAATTCTTGTAAGCGGCGCCACGTCCGAAGATGCAGGTATTTGCGTTACCGAATCCAGACTCACCATAAGGCCTGATGTTGTAATTGAATCAGGGATTGGATTCTTTATGTCATTGGTATCTATGGCAACCGGAGGTCGCTCACGTAATCTCTGAGTATTTATATAGGCTATTACAGCATTGATATCAGAGTCAGGCGAATTTTCAAACGAAGGCATCACCAGCTTATATTGTTTTATAAGTTTCTGTGCCGTGGTGTCTCCTGATTCCAATACTTGCTTTGGATTGCTGATAAAATTTTTTATCCATTCAGCAGAATGAACAGATGTAATTCCTCCTAGGTCAGGCCCAATGCCATCCAGTTTGAAATTGTGACAACCGGAACATCTTTCACCGAAAATATCTTGCCCTTTCTTAATAACAACGGGATCAGTAGAAATAGGATTTTTAGTGGCGTTCACGCCGGAATTGCAGTTTGCGAAATACATGGCAACCAGGGAGCAAGTAGCAAAGAAGCGTATTCTTTCTTTCATTGATCTATAATTGTTATGAAATTTTTTTAATCTTATAATCTCGGAATCGTAAGTCCTCCATCTACCATAATCACTTGTCCTGTTGAGTATGGAAAATCGCCATTTGTTAATGAAGCAACAGCTTTTCCTACATCTTCGGGTAAGCCCCACCGTTGTTGCACACATAAACCTTCTTCAATCAGCTTATCGTATTTCTCCTTCACTCCTGCCGTCATATCTGTGTAAATAACTCCGGGCCTTACTTCATAAACCGGGATATTAAATTCACCCAATCTTACAGCAAACAACTGCGTAGCCATACTCAGTCCCGCTTTTGAAATACAGTATTCACCCCGGTTTACAGATACAACCGTTGCAGAGATTGAAGAAATGTTGATAATGCAACCATTAAATTCTTTATCATTTTTCTTTTCATCAATCATCCAGTTAGCAACTTTTTGCGTAAGGAAATAACTTCCTTTTAAATTAACGGAAATCACTTCATCAAAACTTTCTTCGGTTGCCTCAAGAATATCTTTTCTTTCTTTTGACGGTATGCCTGCATTGTTTACCAGCACATGAAGTCTTCCATAATATTCTTTCACTTTAGAAATAATATTCTCCCTGTCATTTGATGAAGAAGTATCGCCGCGGCAATAGATAACATCATTACCAAATTCTTTCAATTTCTTAAGTGCTTCTTCAACTTCACTTTCTGCCCGAACTCCGTTAATCGCCAGGTCAAAGCCAATTGCGGCAAGTTTTGTCGCAATGCCAAAACCAATGCCCCTGCTGCCTCCCGTAATTAATGCTACTCTTTTCATGCTCCGACAAATTTAAATTTCAGGAATATTTACCCAACACCTTTTACTCCAGCTTTCCATTCCTTTCTCAGCGAGTTGCACACCTTTAACTCCTTCTAAAAGATTCCATGGAAAAGGATCATTTTTAACCACATGTTTTAAAAATAATTCCCACTCTGCTTTAAAGGCATTATCATAATTTTCCTGGTCCGGTACTTTTGCCCAGCCTTCAAAGAAATTGATAGGCTGTGCAATATCAGGGTTCCAAACAGGCTTTGGAGTATTTCCATAATGTTGAATATAACAGTCACGCAGACCCGCAACTACAGATCCTTTAGTACCATCAACCTGGAGCGTCAGCAGATCATCACGACGTACCCTCACCGTCCATGAAGAATTAAAATGCGCAATAATACCATCTTCCAATTCGAAGGTTGCATAAGCGGCATCATCGGCAGTACATTTATAAGCATTGCCCTTTTCGTCTATCCTTTGAGGAATGTGAGTTGCACCCAAACAGGAAACTGATTTTACATTTCCAAAAACATTATCAAGAACATAGCGCCAGTGGCAAAGCATATCTACAATTATTCCACCATCATCTTCTTTGCGATAGTTCCATGAAGGCCGTTGAGCGGGAATAGAATCACCTTCAAATACCCAATATCCAAACTCGCCTCTTACTGAAAGTATCCTTCCAAAAAAATCTTGCTGTATCAGCCTTTTTAATTTTATAATTCCCGGAAGCCAGAGTTTATCCTGCACAACACCATGCTTTACGCCTGCATTTTTACAAAGCTCATACAATTCCATCGCCTGTTTTGTATCAACTGCTATAGGCTTTTCACAATAAATATGCTTTCCGGCTGCAACGGCTTTTCTTATTCCATCGGCACGCCTTCCGGTAGTTTGTGCATCGAAATAAATAATATTATTAGCATCAGTAAGAACTTCATCAAGATTTGTGCTCATCTTTTTTATACCGGATGTTTCACACAGCTTTTTAAGTTTGTGTTCATCACGGCCCACCAATACAGGATCCGGCATTATCGTTTCGCCGGAACCAATATTCACGCCACCTTGTTTTATTATTTCAACAATGGACCGCATCAGGTGTTGGTTCGTACCCATCCGCCCGGTAACACCGTTCATTATAATTCCTACTTTGTGTTCTTTCATTAGAATGTTTTTTTGCCGAAATAATATTATTAAAATATTATTGTCCCGGGTAAATGTGTCAAAGCTTTTGCCAGCCTGATTAGCCTCACCCCAACCCCTCTCCCGAGGGAGAGGGCCCAAACTCTTTCAGGCAAAGAGTTTTAGCGAATTAAGATATTTTTTTGCGGACAATAATTATAAACCATAAAAATACATTGTGAGATGAAGTTAAGAACAATCAACTATAGTCTAAACCTTCGCTGCATTTCAATTTTTATTTAAAGACATCATCAGGAATTTTCTTTATATGCCTTTATAATTTTATTAAGAAATTCTGATTGGTCCATGTTCCAATAGGTATTGGAAAAAATTTCCACTTCATTAAATCCATTGAAACCTGCAGCTTCTACCCATGATCTTATTTTCTTAACAGGAATACATCCATCACCCATTAATCCGCGGTCAAGCAATAAGTCTGTAGTTGGAACTTTCCAATCACAAATATGAAAGGCAGCAAGGTTTCCGTTTTCTCCACAACGTTTTATTTCTATCTCTAAAGAAGGATCCCACCAGAGATGGTACACATCCACCGCAACCCCTACCCAGGGAGAATGTAAAGCTTCAGCCATATCATTAGCCTGAGATAATGTGTTAATCGCCGAACGGGTATCTGCGTACATCGGATGGAGTGGTTCTATTGTGAGCTTTACTCCTGCTGTGGATGCATCGGGTAATACAGCTGCAATACCATCATGAATTTGTTTCCTTGATTCTTCTAAAGGTTGCGTAGGATCGGCGCCACATACAAGCACTATCATTGAAGTTCCTAATTCAGCGGCTTCTTCAATGGCTCTTTTATTATCATCAATAGCAGCTTTTCTTTTATTTAAATCTTTATGTGCAAAAAAACCTCCGCGGCAAAGCGAAACGATAGTGAGATCATGTTCACGCAACAGTTGTCCGGTTTGTTTTATATTTCTGCCATCAAGAGCATCACGCCAAACGGTAATACCTTTTACACCAGCTTTAGAAAAATTTCGTGCTGACTCTTCTATAGTCCAGGGCTTTGTAGTAATCGTATGGATGCAAAGTTTTGACAGGTCTTTATGTTCTTCCATTTATTGGATGTTGTAAAAAGTATAGTAAGTTTCGTTATTAATTATCCGCTGCAAATAAAGACTTGCTTCACGTACATGATAATCGCCCCACATGCTGGATTCTCCATTTGGAATCTTACTTCCTTCCGGAATATAATCCCAACCGTTAGGCCGGTGATAAATTGAATGTAATAATAATCCCTCATGATTTGGATCTGAACTGAGATATGGTTCATCTAAAATTGTATTCATAACGGTAAGGCCTACCTGCCAATAGCGATTACCATCCTGTGTTTCGCCTTTGCTCTGAAGATAATGACCAAGCCGCAATAATCCCTGTGCTGCAATAGCTGCGGCAGAACTGTCGACAGGTTCATAATCATTATAAGGGTCGGCAGGTTTATTTAAATAATCTCCCAACTTATAAAGACCGGGTGCGCCAGTATCCCAGTACGGTACACCGTTAGCAGGCGTATTTTCAATGTAAAAATCGCAGGTAGCTTTTGCCGCCTTTAATATAATGGGTAAAATATTTTTATGAGATGCAACTTCCGGAGTTTTATTTTCCATTGAATCAAAATATTCAAGTTCTTCAGCAAATCCACACATCGCCCAGGCGAGACCTCTTGTCCAGGTAGTGAAACCTGAATATCCCTGTTGTGAATTAGGACAACGAAAATTTCCATCCTTTACATTGAAGATACTTTCATGCGCTGTTCGTCCCCATGTATCATATACATCACGACCTTCACCATAGAATACAGAATATTTTGCAGTCGATTGTAAATGTTGAATTGCACGATCTAACAAATTTATTTTTTCATCGCCTTCACCCTGGAGAACATGACCGAGCGAATGGCTGAGCAGCAAGGACACGACACGAACGAATGGTATCTACAAAAAGTGAATGAGCGCCATTGAAAGAATGAATAAAACCTCCATCTTTAATTTTTGTCCACCTGCTGGCCTGGATAGCTCCTGAAACTTTAAGCGCCAATTCATAAAAGTTTTTTTCCCATTCGTTGAAAGGAATTTTTTCCTCATGCATTAAACGGAGGAGATTTCCATAAGTGCTCACATTATTAAAACCATGATCATGCACACCAATATGGCTAATGTGAGGCGCCATCAGATTAATAGTTTTCCTTTTTCCTGACTCTAAAAATGAATGATCCCCTGTTGCATCATATTGCAAAATAGCAGAGCCATATTGAAATCCCTGCGTCCATTCTGTCCATCCTCTTGTTGTATAACGTCCTTTAATGGTAAATACTGGTGAACCTTTTGATGTATCATAATTCCTTTCAATTAATTGAATTTTTTCGGCGGAGAGTTGCCAGAATTTTTCCAGTTTGCCGGATAGATCAGAAGGCTTTAAGCCCGTATTTATTTCTATCATTAATTGAAAATATTTAACGATTGGATGAATTGATTATTTTCTATTGTCAGGATAAAAACAACCATGTTCAAATGTAACGATAAAGATTATTTAAGGGGAAATAAAGAAATGATTTGCTTTAATTACCCAATTGCTTAACAGCCAAATAAGCCATAAGCCCGGTGCTCCATACAAGCGCTTCCTCATCAATATTAAACGTGGAGGTATGAAGAGACGAGGGAATTCCTTTTTGTTTATTCGCTATCCCCAACAGGTAAAAACAAGCGCTGATCAATTGTGAATAGGAAGCAAAATCTTCTGAAGCCATCCAGATTGGAATATCAATTACATTCTCTTTACCAAGATATTCTTCCGCAAATGTTCTGACCTTTTCTGTAAGTTTTTCATCATTTATTAAACAAGGGTATCCGCGAACAATATTGAATTCACAGCTTGCACCCATGCTTTCGGCAATTCCTGTTGCCACTTTCTTCATTCGTATATGCGCTTCCGTTCGCCAATTTTCATCTATGGTGCGGAAAGTACCTTCCATATAAACTTCGTCAGGGATAATATTTATAGTGCCATCTGCAATTACTTTTCCAAAAGATAAAACAGAGGGAATATCCGGATTAGCCATTCGGCTAACAACCTGTTGCAATGCTGTAAGAATGTGAGCTGAAATTATAACAGGATCTATATTCTGATGTGGCTGTGCACCATGTCCACCTTTACCCCGAACGGTTACAAATATATCATCCATAGATGCCATGAACTTTCCTTTGCAGATTCCAATTTTACCGGCTTCGATAACCGGGGAAACATGCTGACCAAATATTGCAGCGGGTACCGGATTTTCTAAAACACCTTCTTTGATCATGAGACTGGCACCACCGGGAAGCTTTTCCTCTCCCGGTTGAAATATCAATTTCACCGTTCCTCCGAATTTATTTTTTACAGTCTGCAATATTTCGGCTGTGCCTAACAGTGAGGAAGTATGCACATCATGACCACAGGCATGCATAATGCCATTATTAGAAGAGATATATGCTAACATCATTTGTTTCTTTAATCGGAAGTGCATCTATATCAGCTCGTAGCGCAACAACCTGTTCAGAAGGATGATCTCCCTTTATCATCGCCACAATACCAGTGTTGGCCATTGCCTGCCATGAAATACCAATTTCGTCTAACCGGTTTTTAATGAATGCAGATGTTTCAAATTCCTTAAATGATAATTCAGGATGTTTGTGTAAATGCCTGCGGGCATCTATTACCTTGTTATGAACTTGTTTTGCTAATTGTTTTATTTCGTCGTGTAACATTATCCGTTAGATATTATTATCATTCATTCCAATTAACTTAGGTTGCCCGGAGAGAAACTGTTTTACAAAATCATCATCTGTGAATTGAGAATATTGCTTACAGACTCTATCAATCTCTTCCATTTGCCCGGGAGAAAGTTTTTCCGAAGGATTCAAACACCATATTCCTTCCAACAACCCCTGCCTTCTCAAAACTTCATGAATGCCTGCGATACATCCTCTGAAAGAATTTTTTGCATCGAAAATAACAGCATTCATATCTGTAACAATTATTCCATCAGACAAAAGTTTTTCCGTACAATCTTTACCATCCTTTACACATTGTTTTATTTCGTGAAAAAGATCAACTGCCTTTTTTGTCCATACAGCCCAATGGCCCAACAATCCTCCCACAAATCTTTTTTCAATGATTTCTCCATCAATAAAAAACCGGTATGGAGTTAAGAGATCGGCGATAATATTATCATCATTTCCAGTATATAAAGCGATTTCATTTTTTCTCGAAGAATCACAGACGGCTCTTACAACATCTAATGTTTGATAGCGGTTGAAGGCTGCTACTTTTATAGCATGAACATTTGGAATCTCTGCAAAATCGTTCCAAAATTCATAACTCAAAATTCTTCCTCCCACTGCAGGCTGCAGGTAAAAACCAAAAACAGGAATGATGCCAGCAACTCTTTCAATCCTCTTTATAAGATCCGATTCAGACCATGATGACAAACCTCCCATGCTCACGAGGCCAAGATGGTACCCGTATTTTATTGCTAGTTCAGCTTCTTTCAGTGCCGCATCCGTAGGACCAACTATACCTGCCACTTTTATAAAAGGATGTTTCAAATTTGCATGAGTAATTTCTTCGGCAGCAATTTTTAACACCGGTTCTAAAAGATCTATTCCCTCATTCCTGATTTCAAATTGTGTAGTATGAACACCTACTGCAACGCCTCCTGCACCGGAAGCCATATAATAACGAGTAAGCATACCCTGTCTTTCTTCATCCAACTTTAGATTGGCATGCAATGCCAATGGATGTGCAGGAATCACTGTTCCCTGTTGTAGTAAATTATTTATTTCCGCGGATAGCTCGTTTGACTTCATAGCTATTAAAATTGACCTTCCCTTTCCTGGAAATGTGTTGGCTTATTTAATATTTTACCATCCTGTTTTATCCACTCCGCTATCACTTCCATCATCTTATTAAGAGAAACTTTTGGATAACCAAAAAGACGAAATGCTTCCGAAGCATTGCTTAATAATGCCGTTGGTTGTTCATCGTTAATCAATACCGGTTCCGTTTTAAACATCTTTCCAAATTCATTTGCAAGCCACCGGACTGAAATTATTTCCGGTCCTGTAACATTCAAAATTTTTGCTGGTACTTCACAATGTAGTAATGACCTTAATGCAATTTCATTTGCATCGCCCTGCCAGATCACATTTACATAGCCCATATTCAGATCAATAGCTTTGCCAGATTTTACTGATTGAGCAATTTCCAACAATACGCCATAGCTAACATCGTTGGCATAATTTAAGCGAAAAATTAAAACAGGCGTATTATTTTTTTTAGCGTAATATTCAAAAAGTCTTTCCCTGCCAAGACAAGACTGCGCATATTCACCAACGGGACGGGCTACACGATTTTCAGTTGCACCGCCCGAGTCAACAGAAGTAAGATGGTAAACATTGCCGGTTGAAAATGCAACGATATTTGAATTTTTATATTTCTGAGCAACACGCCCGGGCAAATAACTATTCATTGCCCAGGTAAAAGATTCGTTTCCACTGGTGCCAAATTTTGTACCAGCGAGATAAAGTACATTCTTAACATCAGGCAAAGATTGTAACTGGTCATCTTCCAAAAGATCAGCATTGTATGTTTCTATTCCTAACTCATTTAACTCATTTATTTTATCCCGATCCGTAAAACGGGAGACCGCGATTATTTTTTTCTTTATCCCTGTTTTATCAATAGCCTCTTTTGAAAGCTTAGACAAAGCAGGACCTATTTTACCTCCGGCCCCAAGAATGATAATATCACCATCCAATTTTGATATATCAGCAATTAAATCGTCGGAAGGAAGTAGTAATTTCCTATATATTTCCCGGATGTCCCTCATTATTTTTTTAGATGGTAAAGTATTTGAATGCTTACAACAAATTAAAACAATTCATTTTATTTAAGGCAATTATTTGAGAAAACATGGTAAGAAAACGCGACGGCTAAGCATCATACCTGCGCCAACAAATTATAGAGATCGGTGGGCTTCGACAATTGTATTAGCTTTCGCAGCCCAGTTATTATAGAAATGAATTAAGTTTTCAGAGATCATGTAATTATTAGCTAAAGTCCATCTGCGCGAGGTTAGGGGAGTAATATTAAGCAAAATAGATCTTCTTTCAAAGTTAAATTTTGTTTTGCCTGTATACCCCTTATTTCTCTTCTGTTATAAAATTCTTTGGCCTCCGCTTAACTTCCATTTTAACTCAGCTCTAGTCATTTTCCGATACAAAACTTACTAAAGATATAATCAAGCATATCCTCATTTGATATCTCACCTGTAATTTCCCCGATATAATGGAGACATCTTCTGATATCTGGCGATAATAAATCTCCCGATATTCTGTTTTCAATTCCTTTTTTTATCTCTTCAAGAGAAGCCTTGACTTCTTTAAGTGCGCTGTAGTGGCGGGCATTTGTAATTATTAAATTTTCTGATAGGTTAGCATTCGCTGCTACAGTATTGAATAACTTTCCTTTAAGCAATTCAATTCCTGTATTCATTTTTGCAGAAATAAAAATAACTTTTTCTAATGTCACTTTGTAACGTTGTAACATTTTTTCATCGCTACTATCAATTTTATTTGCAACTAAGAGTACATTATTATTTTGTTTTTTAATTTCCTTTGTGAAAGAAATTACCTCATTGTCATTCGTTGTATTTATATCAAACAGATACAATACAATATCTGCCAGTTGAATTTTTTCCTTACTTTTTGAAACGCCCATATTTTCAATAACATCGGTGGAATGCTCACGAATACCAGCAGTATCAATAAGCCTGAACAAAATTCCATGTATGTTTATTACTTCTTCTATTGTATCCCTTGTAGTTCCCGCAATCTCACTTACAATAGCCCTGTTCTCATTAAGAAGTGTATTTAATAAAGTTGATTTACCTGCGTTCGGGCTTCCAACTATTGCTACACTTACACCATTTTTAATAACATTTCCAAGCTTGAAAGACTGCAATAAATTTTCTATAGTCTCACCAATTTCGTCCAAAAGTTCCATAAATTTTTTTCTGTCTGCAAACTCAACATCTTCCTCACTAAAATCTAATTCCAATTCAATTAAAGCAGAAAATTGAATCAGGCGTTCTCTCATTTCTTTCAGGATAAAAGAAAAGCCACCTCTTATATTTTTTAATGCTGCATTTTGAGAAGCTGTTGTATTGCTGGCAATAAGATCAGCAACAGCCTCAGCCTGCGTAAGATCAAGCTTCCCATTAAGAAAAGCCCGTTGCGTAAATTCTCCTGCCTTTGCAAGCCTTGCGCCGTGGCGAATAAGCGCATGTAATACCTGCTCCTGAACGTAAGGTGAGCCATGGCAACTAATTTCTATTATATCTTCACCGGTGTACGATGCAGGGGCTTTAAAAACGGAGATTACCACTTCATCTAAAATGGCATCCTCATCTTTTAAATAGCCAACATGCAAAGTATGAGTTGGCTGCTCTGAAATTTTTTTGGAAGGAAATAATCTATCTATAATCTCAAATGATTTGCTGCCGCTAAGACGTATTACGCCAATTGCGCCAATGCCCGGCGGCGTAGCTATGGCAGCAATGGTATCATTCCACTCAGAAAAATTAAGATGCATGCGGTAAAGATAAGAAACGGTTTTAGCTAATTTTTCAGCACACGCAGAAACGGAATTAAAACCAGACGTAATTTATTAATTCATCACATAATAATGGCTTACATCATTAATTTGTATTTCATCCATAACGTCCATAAAATTTTTATAAGTTGATTCGGGTTCAGCATAAATAAGAATAATAGTTTCCTTTCTATCGCCCAAAACCAAAGCTACTTTTTTCTGTTTTTGCTGAATAACTCTACGAAGGTTTTTTAAACTACAATAATCACCTATAGCATTTTTTTCAAGAGGTCCCTCAAAACATTCAACTGAATCATTTCGTATAAGCTTAAGCGTTAGTACGGCGCTGTTTTTTACAGGGGTATTAATTTTGACATCTTTTGGCAAAACAAGTTTCGCAATTGTAGGCTCGGAAAGCGTTGTGGTTAATATAAAAAAAGTTATCAGCAGAAATCCAAGATCAACCATGGGTGTAAGATCAACCCGTATTGATTTATTTGCTGAATATCTTTTTGATTTATTGCGGTTGTTATCTTCAATCTGTGCCATAGTTTTTTAAATGAGATGCATAAATGAAAACATTTCATAATAGTTTCATTCTATTTATAAAAAAAAGAGATGCTTTTGCATCTCTTTAAAAAATTAAGTATCAGAAAATTTATTGATCAGGATTTGTAAGTGTTACCGGCTGTAACCGATATGCATTTACCTGTCTTCCGTTTTGTTGGGCTGGTGTCCAGTTTGGCCCTTTCCTAATTGCATTAACAGCAATTTCTGCGAGTTTAGAACCTTTCATTGTTGTAGCTTCAACATCACTAACCTTACCGGTTTTATCCACTATAAATTTCACGACGCACGTACCATAATCAGTTTCTGTAAATTCATCCATATCTGCCTGGATAGCTCTCTGTACATATTTTGTCCAGGCACCCGGTCCTCCAGGAAATTGTGCCTCAATTTCTACTTTAGTAAAGACTTTATCTTCATCTTCCTTTGCCGCGGGCGCTGCAACCACCTGTGTTCCTTTATCTTCAGTTGGTGGCGCAACTATACCCAGATCTTTTGTTCCTTCTTCTGTCTTTACATCAATCTTAGCTTCTTCAATTTGTTTTACTTCTGGTGGTGGTTTAATTACTTCCTCATCTTTTACAACCTTTGGCGGTGTAAAAGCAATGGTAGCAATTGGTGGTGGTGGCGGCAATTTGGGCGGCGGCGGCGGCGGTGGTGGCGGTGGTTCATTAGGTGCAGCCTCCATAACCAGTTCTTTTGTCTTAACTTCTTTAACATCATTAGAGGAAGAAAATTTATCTGCAATAACTGAACCGACAAAAATTATTGCAAGAATAATAACAGTACTTGATAATGCAATCTTAATACGCCGATCATAAGTTTTTCGGAGGTCATAAGCGCCATATTCCTTATTTCTTCCTTCAAAGAGGATGTCTAAATAAGTAGACTTTAATATTTTATTAGCTTCCATAATTTTTTTTATTTAGATTCCTAAACTACATATTTCCATAAAATTTTATTTCACTCCGGCGGCAGCTTCTGTTTGTTGTATTAATTTATATTCTTCAGGCGTTGGATCAATCATAGAATATCTTTTAATATCATCAATTGTCATTTCATCTAATACGTCAACTGCGTTTTTATAAGTAGCGTCCTTGTCTGGCTTAATAATAATATACAAATCGTCTGCAGGTGTGTTTTTCTTTTTTTCAAGAATAATTTTTCTTAAATCTTTATAGCCGGTTGTCTGCATTTTTGTTGGATCGCTTCCAAAGTAATAATATATTACATTAGACTTTCCGAGCATTAAGGTTAAAGAACCTGATTCTTTTACTTTGTTTACCTCATCAGGCTTGTCCGTATCTTTTGGCATATTCAAATTCATAGCCGTGGGTTCCGCTAATGTAGTCGTAAAAATGAAAAAAGTAATCAATAAAAACCCAAGATCCACCATAGGCGTAAGGTCTACACGAGTGGAAAGTTTTTTGCCTTTTTTAACACCGGGTCCTTTTATGCCCACCACCCGATTTTACTTCCATTTCTGCCATGATAAAATATTTTTATTCTTAATTAATTAATTGAATTATTGCTTATCTCCAATAATTTATTTAGATATCATTCTGCCCTTTTTATTTAGATATCATTCTGCCCTTTCGCTTTCAAATTATTCTCATACAAAGGAGTTCCCGGAGGAGCATCCTCAGCATTTGTTACCAGATTATATTTATAAATATCATTTTTCTTGAAAGCGCTTATTACACTACCAAAAGCAGGAAATTTTGAAGAGTTATCTCCTTTTATAAGGAAATTTAGTTTTTTACCCTGGCCGGCTGTTGCTGCTGCCTGTATCCACGCCTGCAATTCATTATTGGTGCTATCAGTAGGAATTCCAGGCATTTTTACATTCTTTTTTTGATCGGAGGGTATCTTAATAAACTCCAGTAGCTGACTGAAAGGAACACCAATAAAGTCAGTACCCATAAAATCAGTTCTGTCCTGGGGAGTAACTTTAAGGTTCTTTTCGGAAACCAATTCATCCCAAATATCTCCTTTAATGTCATCAGTAAGACTTAAAAAAACCCTGTTGTCTTTATCAATAGAAACTAAAAATGCATCTTTTTGAGGAGCATGTGCATTTGATACAGAACTGGGTGGTGATACCTCAACAGCTTCAGAAGGCTTAAACTGTCCGGTCAGTATAAAGAAAGATAACAAGAGAAACGCTACATCACACATTGCAGTCATATCAACATTAGTACTTCCGCGTTTTATTTTAGCTCTTCCCATTATTTATTTTTTTAATAATAATTAGATTCAGTTTCCTGTAATTTCCACAAAAAATTATTTGAATTATTTATTTATAAAGAGAAGCGAAGCTTTGAGTAAGTGTAAAGCCTGATTCATCTATACCATAAGTAATACCATCAATTTTAGTTGTGAAAATATTATATGAAATAATAGCAAAAGCAGATGTTCCAATACCGAGAGCGGTATTGTACAATGCTTCAGAAATACCTACTGACAACTGTCTTGTTGCTTCGGAACCACCTGAGGAGCCGAGATTGCTAAATGCACGTATCATACCTACCACAGTTCCGAGCAATCCTATCAATGTGGCCACTGACGCAATTGTAGAAAGAAAAACAAGATTTTTTTCAAGCATCGGTAATTCCAGAGCAGTAGCTTCTTCTACTTCCTTCTGTATTGCAAGCACTTTTTGTTCAGTATCAAGTTCGTTATCGGTTATCATTGCTTTGTATTTGCGAAGGCCTGCTTTCATTACATTACCTACAGAACCTTTTTGTCTATCACATTCAGCAATAGCAGCATCAACTTTTCTATCAGCAAGATAAAATTGCACTTTTCTGATGAACTCTGCATTGGATCCTTTTCCATTTGCTTTGGCAACAGTTAGCCATCTTTCTATTACGAAAGTAAAAACGATTAAAAACAACCAATTAATACCGGAACGATAATTCCACCTTGGTACATTCTGGCAATACTGGTTTTGGGTCCTTCATGGTTAGGCCAGAAACCTCCTGCCGGATCAGGTTGCGTAAAATTGCCTGGAGAACCAATAACGAAACGCCAGATTATATAGCCAGCGAGAATACAAATAATTGGTGCAAGCAAGGAAATAATATTGCTTGATTTTTTTGCCTGAACCGAAGTGGTGGCTTTAACAGTAGAGGTTGCAGTTGTATTAGATTCTGCCATAACGTTAGGTTTTTAGTGTTAAAAGTTTAAGATGAATTTGGTTAAAATATTTGATGGTACAATTGTAACGAAAAAAAAATTGAAAAGTCTCATTCAGGCCAAAAAAATTTTTGATGCGAGCTCACAAGTTAATAAATTATTAATTTAATGCCTCAAATAATTAAATAAAATTTTATACCGGATTTTCTAATTTTATTTCATACAATTCGTGTTGGTAACGTCGTTTAAAAAGATATTCACAAGAAGTTATTTTGTCAATTTAAATTTTTATTCTCTTAAATAAATGGAAAGTTATTCATAACGAAGTGCAACAATCGGATCAAGACCTGATGCTTTTATCGCCGGATATAAACCTGCAAAAAGACCTACTGTTGAGCAAACGATAATTCCTAAAGCCACCCAAAACCAAGGGACTACAAAACCTGTATGAAGTAGCATGCTTACAATGTTACCAATGAGCACTCCCGCTATTATTCCAAAAATGGCGCCTATAACACTTATAAGAACAGATTCAAAAAGAAATTGAGTACGGATACTTTCTTTTGTACCTCCTATGGCTTTAATTAATCCTATTTCTCTTGTTCGTTCATTAACTGCTACAAGCATTATATTCATAAGCCCAATTGCTGCTCCAATTAAAGTAATGAGGCCAATAAAAGCGGCTGCGGTTGTGATGGCTCCAAGGCTATTCATAAATGCTTCAGCTATACTATCACTTTTATCAATGTAAAAGTTATTATCCTCATCAATTGCCACTTTACGAATTGGTCTAAAAGTTCCTTTAGCTTCACTTATTGCTGCATCCATATCTTTTATATCACTTACCATGATACCTAAATTATACGTGGTGCCCTCTGTGGTAAATAAGCGGCGTATATTATTATAAGTAGTAAGCACTATATTATCCGCATTAAAAAATGCACTGGAACCTTTATCTTTTAATATCCCGATAACACGGTATTTGATTCCTGCAACCGTTACTATTTTATCGATTGCCCTCTGTGTATTATCTCCATATAGTTTTTGCGCAACACTATTGCCCAAAATACAAATGCTTCTTCCGCTCTGCACATCCATTTTATTAAAATTTCTACCCGTGGCCAATGAATAACCACTTTGTGCCAGGTAATTTTCATCCGCTCCCGTCATAGATATGTTAGGATTTGTTTTTATTTCATCGTTATTTACAACAACACTTTGAGGGCCATTTATTGAAATACTAACAATAGCCGGAAAAGAATATCTTTCTTTAAAAAGTTTCGCTTCCTCATAAGTTATGATTTTTCCATTATCAGATTTTTTTTGTTTAAGAGCATTGATGCTCGTTTTCTTTACCTGTCTTCTGCCACCAATATGAATTTGCCTGTCCTGGTAGCGTATGCTAAACGAATTAGCACCCATGGTAGAAAAATTTTCTTTAAGGCTTTGATTCATAGAAGCAATAGCAGTAATAATTCCTATGAGAGCTGTGATACCCAACGCAATGATAGTAACAGTAATGCCTGTGCGAAGTTTATTACTTTTTACGGTTCTGAAAGCAAGTGAAAACGAATCTGATAATTGCATGGATTGGAGTCGAAAATTTAATTTTCTCAACAAAGTGAAGGTACAATATCATAAGAGATTTAAAGTACCATTTTATAAATTAGTAGTAGAGCCAGTCTACAACAATCGCAGGATCTAATCCTGCTATAATGATGATTGCAGCAGCTATGACAAGCAAATATTTAAAACTTTTATTAACGTCCATAGCAGGAGGTATTTCTAATGATGGTTCCTTAAAATAAATAGCCTGAATTACCCTGAAATAATAAATAGCACTTATCGCAGCACATATCACTCCTAATATTACTATCCATCCCTGGTGGCCATCTCTTACTGCTGCGAGCAACATATAAAACTTTGATGCAAACCCGGCTGTTAGGGGAATACCGGTAAGTGATAAGAGAAATACGGTGGCGGTTATTGCTAAAACGGGTTGGTATTTATAAAGCCCGTTAAATCCTTCAATTGTATAGTCATTCATTTTTACGAGAATAGCAAACATGCCGATAGTTGCCACGCTGTAAGACAATGCATATAATATTAATCCTTCCTTTGCAGTATCATTTAATGCAAATAAGGCAAACATCATAAAGCCCGCATGTGCAATACTTGAATAAGCCAGCATTCGTTTAACACTTTGCTGAAAAACCGCGGTTAGATTTCCAATAAGCAATGTGGCGGCAGTTATTACAACTATTAACGTTTGCCATTGCTGTTGCACAACTCCAAACGAATCTTTAAATAATCTTATAAATGCAATAAAACCTGCAATCTTTACAATAGTGGCCAGGAAAGAAGTGAATACAGCAGGTGCCCCGTCATACACGTCGGCAGCCCAAAAATGAAAGGGGGCTGCTGAAACTTTAAATGACATGGAGACAAGCAACAATACTAATCCTGCGGCAATCATTGCAGGCATTTTACCCGTGCCTATTCCAAGCATATCAATGTAAAAAGATCCTAAAGAATTTCCACCATAAATTAACGCAATTCCCATAAGCATAAGCCCGGTAGAAAAAGCACCCATCAAAAAATATTTTAATGAAGCTTCATTGCTTTTTAAATTGCGTTTATCGCTTCCCGTTAGTATGTAAGAAGGAATTGACATAATTTCAATTCCGAGAAATAACATCAGCAATGTATTAAATGAGGAAGAGATGGAAACGCCGCATAAGATAAAAAATATCAACGCAAAATATTCTGAAACATTATCTCCCACTTTTTCAATTTCTTTTCCATTCAAAAGGAAATATAAAAGTGTACAAGCAAAGCAAATGCTATTGAAATGTAAACCAAAACTATCAAAATGCAACATTCCTTTGGCATCAACGTTAAAAATTTGCGTACCAAAGAATTCCAAAACGTTAGCTGTCAATAAAATGATAATACCTGCAATAGCCCAGTATTTTGGCGTGGTGGATTTTTTAAAAAAAACTCCGCCAAACATCATCACAACTCCCCAAAGTGCAGATATTATTATTGCGTTCATAAATTAATCCGGTTTCCTTTTTATTTATAACCCTTACTATTCTTATTTTACTTTTTGCAAAATTTCCGTTACCGTACCCTGTGTTAAATGCAGGAGCGGTGCCGGATAAATGCCTAATATCAATATTGTTATTACAATTATGCTTAGTACCAGTTTTTGATTTATGGTTATTGATGTAACATTCTCCGTAAAGGAATTGGGTACACCAAAAAAAACTTTTTGCATCATGTTAAGCATATATGCCGCAGAAATTATTATACTGATGCAGGCAAATGCAGCCAGGTATTTATTATATTCAAACAGCCCCGTAAACATCAGGAATTCACTTACAAATCCATTAGTGAGTGGTAGCGCAATATTTGCTAAAACAATCATCAGAAAAAATATGGATAGCGCAGGTGATTTTATAGCAAGACCTCCAAGCTCTGAAATTTTGCGAATGCCTGTTTTCTTTTCTATAATATCAACCACAATCCACAATGCTATTATATTAATGCCATGATTAAACATTTCCAGCATTACACCCTGGAGGCTTGTGTTATTGCGGGCGAAGATTGCTGCACCCATTAACCCGATGTGTGCAATGGAAGACCAGGCAACAATTCGCTTCAGGTCAGACTGAACAAATGCAATACAACTTCCGTAAAGGATTCCTGTCACACAAAAAATAATAATTAATGTTTGGTATTTCCCAACTGCATCAGGAAAAATTGGTAATAACCAGCGAAGCATTCCAAATATTCCCATCTTAACCATTATTCCACTTAAAACCATTACCGCAGAATTAGGAGATTGTTCATATAAATCAGGCTGCCATGAATGGAAAGGAAAGATGGGCATTTTAACAGCAAATGCTAAAAAGAATAACCAAAATAATCCGCTTTGCTCATTAGCGGTTAAAGTTGCATTATAAAAAGACTTCAGATAAAATGAATGCTCAGAAAATATTGATACGCCTGGCGTATGCAGGTAAATGTATATAATACCAATAAGCATAAGCAACGAGCTGACAAACGTGTACACAAAAAATTTGAAGGTCACCCTTATTCTGAACTCTCCTCCCCACCTGCTGCATAAAAAATACATGGGAATTAATGCGAGTTCCCAAAAGAAATAAAATAACAATGCATCTGTAGCAACAAACACACCGGTAATACCTGCCTGCGTCAACAACATCAGACCATAATATACATTTGCATTGGCGTACTCACGTTTATGGGTAACCGCAAAAATAAGCGGGAAGCTAAATGCAGTTAAAAAAGTCAATAAAAAGCCCATGCCATCCAGCCCAACACTAAAGCTCGCTCCTAAAAAAGGCATCCACACATAACTTACATTATTATAAGCTAAATATTCCTGGTGATGAGCTATATCCGAATAGAATAAGCTAATTACAGATATTGCAAGAGTTAATAACGAAGAAAGAAGTGCAAAAGTTTTTACAGTTTTTTCATTCTTTATAGAAAACATAATAATGCCTGTGAGCAAAGGAATCCAAAGCAATAATTCAGGAAAAGTATAGTAAGTACCCAGCATTAATTTTATTTTGTAAACAATTGAATAATTAAAAACAACAACAATCCTGCAACCATTAATAATATATAACTTCCCACAAACCCACTTTGTAATAATCTTATTTGCCGGCTACTATAATTGATGCCTTTTCCTACACCATTTACCAATGCATCAATGCCCGATTTTTCAATAACATTGCTCAAAAACCCGGATACTGCTTTAAATGGCTTTACAATAATAAAATCATAAAACTCATCTACATAAAATTTATGCTGAATAGCTTTTGAAAAAGCACCCTGCTGTTTTATTGTTCCATCAAAATTCTTATACTTATTCCATGCCCAGATACAAACAATTATTATAAGAAGAGTCGACGCTCCGATTAATATAATTTCAGTTTGAGACGATGTTGTGTGCGATATTAGAATTTTATTTGAATCTGAAAAGATGGGAGATAAAAAATCTCCAAGCTTATTTCCATTCTTCATAAATATTTCCGGAATACCAACTAATCCTCCAATAACAGAGAGAACAGCAAGGCAAACAAGCGGAAACGTCATGCCTCCAGGGCTTTCATGCAAATGATGTATCTGTTCTTCCGTGCCACGAAACTTTCCGGCAAAAGTTAAAGACAGTAAACGAAACATATAAAATGCCGTAAGCAATGCACCGCCAACTCCAATAATGTATAGTAAAGGATTAGCCGAAAATGCAGCGGCTAAAATTTCATCTTTTGAAAAGAATCCTGAGAATGGTGGAATACCTGCAATTGCCAGACATGCAATAAAAAATGTAACATAAGTGATCTTCATTTTTTTGCCAAGCCCACCCATTTTACTAATATCCTGTTCACCTCCCATTGCATGAATAACAGAACCTGCTCCAAGAAATAATAATGCTTTAAAAAAAGCATGCGTCATTACATGAAACACAGCGGCAGAATAAGCACCAACACCAAGACCGAGAAACATATATCCTAACTGGCTCACTGTTGAATAAGCCAATACCTTTTTAATATCATTTTGTTTTAAAGCAATTACAGCTGCAAAAATAGCTGTTGCTAATCCAATGATTGCAACAAACATCATTGTAAATGGCGACATGGAATAAATAATATTACTGCGTGCAATCATATAAATACCCGCAGTTACCATCGTTGCTGCATGTATTAATGCAGACACCGGTGTTGGACCAGCCATTGCATCGGGCAGCCATGTGTATAAAGGAATTTGTGCACTTTTACCTATGGCACCAACAAAAAGCAACAGTTATTCCTGTAAGTACAACAGAACCTTTTGTTGTAACAACAGATGATATACCAGTTTTCGCATCAAAAAGATCATGATAAGTAGCTGTTCCAAAAGTTTTGATACAGCCAAAAAATTCCAAGAAGAAATCCAAGATCACCAATGCGGTTCATGATAAATGCTTTTTTAGCAGCATTGTTATAATCATCATTTTTAAACCAAAAACCGATTAATAAATAAGAACAAAGGCCAACACCTTCCCAACCAATGAACATAATTACATAATTGCCTCCCATTACCAGCAGCAACATTGAAAACACAAACAGGTTGAGATAAGAAAAATATCTTGCAAAGTTGCTGTTGTCTTCATCGTTCATGTACGATGTTGAATACACATGAATCAAAAATCCAACACCGGTAATGATCAGAAGAAAGATTGACGTAAGCTGATCTACCTGAAACTCAAAAGGAATGTTAAGCTTAGGAATGTCGATGAATGAAAAATAATTGATTTGTTGAGGAACAAAGCCTTCTTTGGAAACATTGATGAATACAATAACGCTAAGACAAAAAGAAATAAATATTACGCCACTTCCAATAATTGCCGTTATTGATTTTGGAATAACTTTTCTTCCAAGACCGTTAATAAAAAAGCCGAGAAAAGGGAATAAGGGAATTAAATAAGATTCATCAAATATATTCATCATAAATACAGCCGGTATAAAATGAAAAAGAAACTAAAATTTTATCTATGCTGGTTTAATTTTTAAGCCTGTTTAAAAAATTAATATCAATTGATTGTGTATTGCGATACATCATTACAATTATTGCCAACCCAACACTTACTTCCGCAGCTGCGACAATCATAATAAAGAAAACAAATATCTGTGCATTGATTGCCGACGCAGCATTTGGCATAGCGCCACCAAGATGCATTTTTGAAAATGCCACCAATAATAAATTCACTGAATTAAGCATTAACTCAATACACATAAAAACAATAATTGAATTACGGCGTGTAAGCGCACCTGCAACGCCAATGCAAAACAAAGCAATTGATAAAAATATATACCATTTGATTTCCATACTTAGACTCTTTGTTCTTTTTCTTTTTTACCGATAACCACTGCACCTATCATGGCGCTTAAAAACAATACACTGCTTATTTCAAAAGGAACAACATAATCAGTAAATAAAGTTCTCCCAAGAAATTTAATAAGCCCAACACCACTGCCAACACCCATTTCAATATTATGATCAGGTGCATGGGACAGAGCAGATACTAACACGATTAATAAACACAAACCCGCAATTAACCCTGCGGCTTTTAAATAAATATTTTTTGGAATTTCCGGATGTTCATTTAAATTCATAAGCATTACAACAAAAGTAAAGAGCACCATAATAGCTCCCGCATACACAATGATATTCACGATTGCGAGAAACTGTGCATTCATTAAAATATAATGGCCGGATATTGCAAAGAAAACAACGATCAGCCAAAGCACACCATACAACGGATTTTTACACGAAATAACCCCAATTGCCCCGAAGATTGCGAGAGCAGATAAAAACCAGAATAGTATTTGCGTTGTTGTCATGAAATCCTTTGTAGCTTAATTTGTTTTTTATTTCTCTTTAACTACTTCTCATTTCCATGTCCTTCAGGATGCAATTTCCTGCTGCCTTTTGCTTTTGCATAAGCTTCAGGGTCTTCTTTGGGATGAGGAATCAACAAATCTTGTTTCCCATAAATAAATCCTTTGCGCTGGTAATTTGCCGGTGCAAATGTTTCACTTAAATATACAGCATCTTTAGGGCAGGCTTCTTCGCATAAGCCGCAAAAAATACAACGCAACATATTAATCTCATATTTAGCTGCATATTTTTCTTCGCGATATAAATGTTCTTCACCGGGCTGACGTTCTGCAGCTTCCATAGTTATGGCCTCGGCCGGACAAGCGACTGCACACAAACCGCATGCTGTGCAATCTCTCACGGCCTTCTTCATCCCTGTTCAAAATTTGCAAACCGCGAAATACAGGGCTAAAAGGCCGCGTTTGTTCAGGATAATTGATAGTAACTTTCTTTCTAAAAATATGTTTGAAAGTAATGAACATTCCCCTTAGAATTTCGGGTAAGTACATTCTTTCCCAGGCGTTCATTTTTTTTCTGTCAACAGGTTTTGCCCTGTTAGTTAGTGCCTGCATAGAGACCTCCTTCTTTTATTCCTGTTATAAACAAGTTTAAATTTATTGTTCGCAAAAGTATATTTTAATTTATAACTGTACTTCATTTAAAATTGATTTTTGCGTACTCTTTTAGAAATGCCAATGATTTTGATGTAATAATATTAATGCGCCTGTTACCAGCATATTAAATAATGCCAATGGCAATAAAATTTTCCACCCAAGATTCATCAGTTGATCATAACGGAAACGCGGAATTGTCCAACGCACCCACATAAACAAAAATATAAAGCAAACAATTTTTATAAAAAACACGCCGCCCTGCAAAACCGCCATCCAATTGGTTCCTATTGTATGAATAAAAGTATGCATCATTCAAAAAAGGAATATCATATCCGCCAAAAAATAAAGTAACCATTACCGCACTGCTTAAAAACATATTCACGTATTCTGCAAATAAATAAAATCCAAGTTTCATTGATGAATATTCAGAGTGATAACCACCAATCAATTCATTTTCCGCTTCTGATAAATCGAAAGGTGTACGGTTTGTTTCAGCAAAAGCACAAATGAGAAATATCAAAAAGCCTAATGGTTGATTGAAAATATTCCACCAGTGATCCATTTGCTGGTCTAACCATAGTTTTTAGGCTAAGCGTGCCTGTTATCATTAAGAATGCAATTAATGAAATCCCCATTGCCAATTCATAACTTATAATCTGTGAGGCAGCGCGCATGGCACCTAACAAAGAAAATTTATTATTGCTTGCCCAGCCACCAATCATTATTCCATAAACACCTAGACTTACTACTCCAAATACATATAAGATACCAATATTTACATCGGCTATTTGCAAAGAAATATCGCGGTTGAAAAGATGCACTTTATTTCCCCAGGGAATCACTGCGCCAATCATAATTGCCGTAAGCATTGCAATACCGGCCCGAGAATAAAAAGAAATTTTGATGAATATTTTGGAATGATCTCTTCCTTAAAAAATAATTTTAATCCATCAGCCAAAGGTTGCAAAATTCCAAAAGGTCCTGCCCGATTAGGACCCCGCCTGTCCTGGATAATAGCAGCAACCTTTCGTTCTGCATAAGTTGAATACATGGCAACTACCAGTGAACCGCTTACAACAGCTATAATAAGAACCAGTTTTTCAGTAAATACAGCCCAATCAATTGCTAATAAATGCATAGACGAAAATGTAAAACCTGCATATGGCAGGCGGGTTCAAAGATATAAAAGCCGGTTTAGTTTATTTTTAATTAAAAATTAATGAGTGTTTAAGAATCTCTTCCCTGCAAATTCATACCGGCATCTTCTTTAATATCTGTAACATTATGTCCTGAAGATTTCGGATCGCCATTAAAAGTTTTCCCTGTCGCCGGACCAAATAATTCATCCAAATGAACATCGGGTTGATTCACTTTGCTTTCTTCATGAATGTCCATCAATAATAACGGGCTTCTTCCATTTATAATTTATCCAAAGGATCATCAGGTATTACTTTTACTTCATAATGATTACCAGAAATAACAGAATGCCTGCTAATAGACGTTGGTTTTTCAATAACCCAGTCAGATGTTTTCTTTTTATCGAACCTGCATGTATTGCATATCCACATTGGCTTTCCGTTTTCATCGCTCTGCACTTCACCCCATTGATCTTTTCTTGCTGTTACCCGAAATACTTCATCACCACGATTCCACAAAATTACTTTACCACAGCATTCTGCCCGTCCGGAGGCGGAATGGCAGTCACGATGAGCATCCATAGGCTTTAAAAACCATACACGATTTTTAAATCTGAATGTTCTGTCCGTTAATGCTCCAACCGGACAAACATCAATCACATTTCCGATAAAATCATTATCAATTGCTTTTGAAATATAAGTTGAAATTTCAGAATGATCGCCTCGGTCCAAAATACCATGTTCACGATTATCAGTGAGCTGATCTGCAACATAAACACAACGATAACAAAGAATGCAACGTGTCATGTGCAACTGAATATAAGGACCAATATCTTCTCTTATAAAAGTTCTTCTTTTAAATTCATAACGTGTTTGTCAGCGCCATGGTCATAACCCAAATCCTGCAAATGACATTCACCGGCCTGGTCGCAAATAGGACAATCCAAGGATGATTGATCAATAAAAATTCAACAACACCTTTTCTTGCATCCTATACTTTTTCACTGGTTATATTTTTAACTTCCATTCCATCCATTACAGTTGTTCTGCAGATGCAACCAGTTTAGGCATTGGCCGTGGATCAGCAGTGAACCTGCAGCTACTTCAACCAAACAGGTTCTGCATTTACCACCGCTTCCTTCCAGTTTGCTGTAATAGCACATTGCAGGTGGTGCTACATCGCCACCAATCATTCGTGCAGCATTTAAAATAGTTGTACCTGCAGGTACTTCAATCGTAATATTGTCAATTGTTACTTTAAATAATTTTTGTTCTTCAGGCATTTAATTAATTTATTATACTAGTTCACTTCTAACGGATCAGCATAATGCGCCAATCCATAATTTCTTTTTAAACATTCTTCAGGATTCAATACATGCCATTCAAATTCATCTCTGAAATGTCTTATAGCTGCTGCAACAGGCCATGCTGCTGCATCTCCCAACGGACAAATTGTATTGCCTTCTATTTTGCTTTGAATATCCCAGAGCAAATCAATATCATTCATCTTTCCTTTACCATATTCAATCTTGCTTAATATTTTTTCCATCCAACCTGTTCCTTCACGGCATGGTGAACATTGCCCGCAACTTTCATGACGGTAAAATCTTGCGAAAGTCATAGTATGTCTTACTACGCATTGGTCTTCATCCAACACAATAAAACCACCTGATCCCATCATACTGCCTGTTGCAAACCCGCCATCAGAAAGACTTTCATAATTCATCAGCCTGGTTTCGCCTTTGGCTGTTTTCAATAAAAGATTTGCTGGAAGAATAGGAACAGATGAGCCGCCGGGAATACATGCTTTCAATCTTTTTCCGTTTGGAATTCCACCGCAATATTCATCGCTGTAAATAAATTCTTCAACAGATATAGTCATATCAATTTCATAAACACCCGGCTTATTAATATTGCCACATGCAGAAATTAATTTTGTTCCGGTTGACTTGCCAACACCGATTTTCGCATATTCATCACCGCCCATATTAATAATAGGAACAATCGCTGCAATTGTTTCAACATTATTTACAACCGTAGGACAATCCCAAACACCTTTCACTGCAGGAAACGGAGGTTTAATTCTTGGTTACCCTCTTTTGCCTTCAAGGCTTTCAAGTAATGCAGTTTCTTCACCACAGATATAAGCGCCAGCGCCACGATGCACATATATTTCGCAATCAAAACCGCTGCCCAAAATATTTTTACCAAGCAATCCATTTTGTTTGGCTTCATCAATAGCTTTTTCAAGAATATCAGCAATCCATGAATATTCACCACGGATATAAATATATGATACATTGGTTCCAAGCGCAAATGATGAAACGATCATTCCTTCAATTAACAAATGAGGAATGAATTCCATTAAATACCTGTCTTTAAAAGTACCCGGTTCGCTTTCATCTGCATTGCAAACAAGATGACGCGGAACACCTTCAGGCTTTGCAAGAAAACTCCATTTCATTCCTGTAGGAAAACCTGCGCCACCACGGCCTCGCAAGCCACTTTTCTTTACTTCTTCCACAATATCAGCGGTCGACATTTTAAAAGCTTTCTCCACACTTTTATAACCACCTTCACGGCGATATACATCAAAGCCCTTTATGCCTTCTACGTGAACTTTATCTAATAATAATTTTTTTGACATAGTTTATTATCGATTATTTCTTCTCGCAATTAAACATCCATTTAAAACCAAATTTATCCGTAAGCATTCCGAACTTTGCGCCCCAAAACTGGTCCTGCAAAGGCATTGTAATTTTTCCACCTTCTGCCATCTTTGAAAATACTTTTTCAAGTTGTTCATTAGTATCGCATTCAACAGATAAGCTTATTGAATCTCCCTGCTGAACAGGTTTTTCATTCATAACATCTGATGCCATTATTAATATATCGCCGAATTGTAATCTTCCATGTATGATTTTATCTTTTATTTCTTCAGGCGATTCCATTGGTGATTCCCCATAGCGGCCCAATTGAATTATTTCTCCATCAAAAGCGTTCTTATAAAAATTAAGCGCTTCTTCGCAATTGCCGGTAAAACTTAAATAAGCAATTAATTTCATTCTTATATTGTTTAATTATTAGTGGTTGCTTTGGTTACGCATTCATCAATTATCTTATCAACTTTTTCTTTTGTAAGATGTTCTCTATATGTTTTTCCAAACTGCATCATAGGCGCATAACCACATGCACCAAGACATTCAACAACTTTTAAAGTAAACAATCCATCAGATGTTGTTTCTCCTCTTTTTATTGCTAATTTATCTTCAATATATTCTATAATATCATCACTCCCATTAAACATGCAAGGCCCTGTCTGACAAACTTCAAAAATATATTTACCAACAGGTTTTGTATTATACATAGAGTAAAAAGTAGCTACTTCATACACTTCAATTGGCTTGATGTTTAATAAAGAGGCAATATAATCCATTGAAGGTACATCAAGCCAGCCACCACCCTGCTGTTGCGCCAGATGCAAGTACAGGTAGTATAGCACTTTTTTGCTTTGCCTTCCGGATAACGCTTTATTATTGCATTAACTTTATTTAATTGTTCTTCGGAAAAAGTCATTATTTGGTATTGCTATATTTTGTATTATTAATTATGCATCCATTTCTCCTGCAATTAAATTTAAACTACTCATTGTTATAATTGCATCGCTTAACATTCCATCTTTCGTTAATTCAGAATATGCCTGGTAATAAATAAAACAAGGCCTTCTGAAATGCAGACGATACGGCGTTCTTCCGCCATCGCTTATTAAATAAAATCCAAGCTCGCCATTGGCGCCTTCTACAGCAGAATAAATTTCACCGGCAGGCATTTCAATTTCACCCATTACAATTTTAAAATGATAAATAAGTGCTTCCATTTTTGTGTACACATCTTTTTTATCAGGAAGATAATATTCAGGAACATCAGCATGAAAAATTTCAGCATCTGTTCCTTTAAATTCCTGAACCTTTTGATAAGCATCTTTAATCAATTTCAGGCTCTGCCACATCTCCTGGTTTCTTACTAAAAACCTGTCATAACAATCGCCGGTTGTTCCAACAGGAATTGTAAATTCAAAATCTTCATAACTGCTGTATGGAGTATGAATTCGCACATCATAATCAACTCCGGCTGCACGAAGATTTGGCCCGGTGAAGCCATAATTTAAAGCACGTTCAGCGCTTATCGGACCTACATCAATTGTACGGTCCATAAAAATTCTATTGCGGTTAAAAAGATTTTCAAACTCTTCCAATACAACCGGCCATTCTTTTATAAATTTTTCAAGTTTTGTAAATGCTTCATTGGTAAAATTTCTTTCAAAGCCTCCGATGCGCCCAATATTAGTTGTTAAACGCGAGCCACATATTTCTTCATAAATTTCATAAATTAATTCGCGGTATTGCATTACGTAAAGAAAACCTGTATATGCTCCTGAATCAACACCAACAATTGAATTACAAATAAGATGATCTGAAATTCTTGCCAGCTCCATAATAATGATTCGTAAATAATCAACCCGCTTTGGTGTTTGTACTTTTAATAATCTTTCGCAGGAAGTATGCCAGCCCATATTATTAATGGGAGATGAACAATAATTTAATCGATCGGTTAAAGGTGTTATTTGGTAAAGAGGACGATGCTCTGCAATTTTTTCAAATGCCCGATGAATGTAACCGACCGTTTGCTCTGCACTTACTACACGCTCTCCATCAAGCTCAACAATATTTTGGAAAACACCATGGGTAGAAGGATGGGTAGGCCCAAGATTTAAAGTAGTCGTCTTCTTTTCGAGAGAATGCTCGGGTAGTTTTATATGTTGTTTCGTGTCTGGCATAATTTAAATTATAAATCTCCTGCTAAATGTATTATAGATTTATAAAAATAGCTTTCAAAAAAATTAATCTTCATTCAGTCTTATATAATTAATCTCGTCCAAACATTTCATCATCTTTATCAATTCTCGTTTGCTCTTCCAAAGGATATTCTTTTCGCATAGGAAAGTAATCCATCTCGTCAGCATTTAAAATTCTTACCAGGTTTGGATGACCTATAAAATTTACTCCGTAAAAATCATAAGTTTCTCTTTCCATCCAATTGGCAGAAGAATACAATGCTGTTGCACTAAAAACATCCGGCTTATTAATATCAGTAAAAATTTTGAACCTGATACGGATATTTTCAATGAAATTATGGAGATGATATACGACTGCAAGTTCTTCGCCTTTTTTTTCGGGATAATGTACAGCACAAAGGTCTGTTAGAAAACGAAATTGAAGTGTTGGATCATCAAAAAGAAACTGCAGCACTTTAAGATTTATCTCTTTATGAGAAGTGAATGTCAGCATTCCATACGATTCTTCCCAATTATAAATTTGCTCTCCGAATTTGTCAGTTAAATGTTGCCTGATTATTTCGTTGGTTAACCCCATTCTTTTTTTATATTATTCCTCTTGTTGTAAATTAATTAGCGTGTATGCATAATAGTTATTGTATACCATAACTATTCATTAATTCTTTATACCTGTCAGAATTTCTGCGTCGTAAGCTTTCCTTTCCTACCAAATCCTGCACTTTCATAAATCCATCAAGTACGGCTTCAGGCCTGGGAGGGCAACCGGGAACATAAACATCAACAGGAATAATTTGGTCAATACCTTGCAGCACTGCATAAGAATCAAATATGCCACCACTGCTTGCACAGGCTCCCATTGCTAAAACCCAACGTGGTTCGGCCATTTGCAGGTACACTTGTTTCACTATCGGAGCCATTTTTTTGGCAATGGTTCCCATTACCATTAATAAATCACATTGGCGGGGAGAGAAGCTTACTCTTTCTGAACCAAACCTTGCAAGGTCATAATGAGATGCCATAAGCGCCATAAATTCTATTCCGCAACAACTGGTAGCAAATGGCAAAGGCCAGATAGAATTTTTCCTGGCAAGGCCTACCACATCATTTAATTTAGTTGCAAAAAAACCTTCGCCCTGGAATCCTTCAGGCCCTTTACCTAAAGCTATTGGAGCTTCTACAAGTTTATCAGTAATATTATATTGAACGGGGCGAGCCATATTTTTTTGTTTTATATTTCTTCAAAGTGGTTTTCTATGCATCAACTTTCTCTAATCAAACAAAACAAATTATAATATTAATCTTCCCAATGCAAAGCGCCTTTTTTAATAATATAAATAAAGCCTGCTAAAAAAAATGCAACGAACATAACGATGGCTAAAAATCCATGCCAGCCCAGGTCGCGGAAATTAACAGCATAAGGATAGAAAAAAATAACTTCAACATCGAACAAGACAAACAAAATAGCAATTAAAAAATATTTAATGGCCATTGGCCTTCTTGCATTTCCATGGCCTTCAATACCGCTTTCAAAATTCTCGAGTTTTTCAGCAGTATTTCTTTTAGGACCAAAAATATGTGTAAGCCCTATAATTCCACCAACTAAAATGATAGCAAAAATTAACTGGATGCCTATTGGAAGATAATCTAACGAACTATTGCCGGATGATGCAACCTGCAAAAAGAATGTATGTATCAATATAAAAATATTATATACAAAAATAAGACAGCCTTATCAATAATCAATATTGAAATTAATGTTTAAATCAAACTATAGGAATTTAGAATTTATTACAATCCTAATAAAAAAAGCCCGGTAGTTTTTACCGGGCTTGAATATTTTTTTATTGAGTTATTTAGACTTGGCTTTAAGCAGTTTTTCGAAAATAGGTTTATTTTTATTAGCGAGTGCGTCTGCAGGATCAAGAGCTAAAATTTTATCGTTATAATCATTGGCTGTTTTGATATCTTTTTTTATGTTATAATAATAAGCAACCATGTAGCGGCAAGCAGATATTTCATTTGCTTTTACTTTATCCTTATCAGCGGTTGTATCTGAAATTGCAATTACTTTTTCATAATCACCCACTGCAAGGCCGTTAGCTCCTGTTGAATCTATACCTTCTTTTGATCTTGCACCCATATACCATCCAAAAATATCTTCATCATATTTAGTTTGATACAACTTAAAAACTGAGTCTGCAGCTTTGTAATTACCTCCGCGATAGTAATTGTATCCTGCATAGTACAAATCAACTTTACCATAGTCAGGCTTGAGGGTTAAAATTTTGGCGTACCACTTACCCGCACCAGCATATTTTTGGGCTGCAGCAAGGCTTTCAGCAGTTGATTTTACATAATCAAGTTTATTAGCAGGCACGGTATCAAGAGCTACCGCTTTATCAATATAGATTTCTGCAAGAGAATCGTTGTGTAGTTTTTCAAGAGAATCACTGGCAGGTATTTTTAAAAGTACCTTACCATAAGTTGCGTAATCATTAGGCCCTATTTTATCAGGACTTATTTTTGAGAAAAATTCGTCAAAATATTTTTTTGCATTGATTGAATCTCCCATTTTATCATAAGAGTATGCTTTTAAACCATACAGGTTTGGAAATACTTTTGTTCCGCCGGACGCAATACATTCGTCAGATTTTGTAATTGCCTCCTGGTATAATTTAGAAACATATAAAAGAGAAGCTTCGGCATAGCAATTCTTTGAATCCGGATCAGCCACAGCAATATATTTATTAAGATAATCCCTGGATTTATTTACATCACGCTGGTAATAATAATTGTATAACCAATAATAAACAGGAGCAAAATTAGGATCCTCAGCAATAGTCGCGTCATAATGCTTCATGTAAATTGGCTCCTGACCATAGCCTTGTGTTTCAAAAATTCTGCCAATCATAAATTCGGCTCTTGCGTTTTTTGGATCAATAGATAGTGCATTGCTATATGCTGTGGTGGCATTAGCGCCATCAATCATTTTTCTATATGCATCACCCAGCTCAATTTGTATCTCTGCATTCTTTTTATCTTTATCTGCAGCCTGGTTTAATTTATCAATTGCGTAAACAGGGTCACCAGCTTTTGTATCAACATTTGCACGGCCAACTGCGGTAAGTATTTCTGCTGCATTTTTTTTATTAGCAAGGTTAATAGCAGATTCAAAACTATTACGGGCATCGGTTTTATTACCTTCCATTAAATTAATTTCACCCATACCAACCATTAATAAAGGCGTATTTGGATTTGCCTGCAATGTTTTTTGGTACAATGCTTTTGCAGCAGCAGTGTCGGTGTTATCAGTATTTTGAATATAAGTCTGACCAAGCCAATACACAGCTTCCACATCATTTGGATTAGCAGCAACTAACTTACTAAAAATATTTTGCGCACTTGTATACCTTTCGTAGTTTAAAAACTTTTTACCGTCATCAATACTTTGGGCAAATAAAATATTTCCCAAAAAAATAAAGGAAGATAACAAGAAGAGTTGTTTCATTTTTCGCATTTTACTTGATTTAGATTAATAACTTTTTATTTTAATTTAATGTTGCAGAACGTATAGTGAAATTCATTTTTGCAGGCCACAAATAGGCTCTTCTAAATATTAGCTGACCCTTTTCATATTGAAGAAAATTTACAAACCCCCCGCCAAGGCCGTTAAAATTTTCTTTCAAAATGTAGTACAAACCCCGTACCAGTGGATAACGTCTGGTTAAAATATTAGCCTGGTAAGGTTTTACATAAGTCTTTTCAGGACAGTTGCATGCTAGTGATGTAATCCGAACTTTTTTCAAAAAACTTACTTCAGCGGTATCTTCCGGGTTTCCTATCCAGCTTACTCCTACAAAACCTAATACGTTATTATGGTCAGCTACGTAATTTATAACATCCTGACTGCTATTTACCGCAAAAACTTTTTTAGAATCGAATGGTTTGCCTTTAAGAATAGAATCTACGGCAAACCGTATCGCACCTGTTTCTTTTAATCCATCGAAAACTGCTAATTCTTTATCGCCCGTTGATCCGTCTAATATGCCCCGAATTTTACCCATGTCAAAAGTAGAATCCGGGTAATTATTGTTTACAATTACTGCTATTGCATCGTAAGCAATTTTATCATAGCTTGGATATAAAGAAAAACTGTCTTTATAAAATTTTTCTTCCTCATCCGTAAGTCCTCTTGTTACAATTATCATTCGCGTACTGTCTTTCATAAGATCCTTAAAGCACTCAGCTTCCGGCTTATAATCCGCTATTATTTTTGCTTTCGGATACAAGGCTTCAAAAACCTGTATTTGCGAATCGATAACCGGCTTAAAACTTTCGTCCACACTTATATGTATAGTTCCGCTATTTGGAGTATCAAGATCGGAACGTATATTTCTACCACTACAGCCGCTCAAAATAAATATCGAAAAAACCGTAAAAACTACAGTCCAGTCCATCTTTTTATTTATCAATTTCACAATCATCTTTCTCTTAAATAATCTTTTTTTATTCCTCTGTAAATTCTCCACGCTCCGTAAATAACTACTAATATCGCAAAAATTTTAGCAGGGGTACTTTCAGTAAAATTGTTATATAAGTGAAATTCCCTTGAGAAAAAAATTATAATCCCAACACCTATATATATAAATCCCATTCCAAAATCCATTACACTTTTCATCAAAATATAGCGCTTCGTTTTAGCATCAGGCTTATCTTCAAATTCTTCGAGACTCATATTCTAAAATTAACTTCAGTGGATGGCAAGATAAAATAAAATGAAGAAACTGCCTTTAAAAAAGTTATGCATTCCAATATTTTTAAAACTCATTCGTAAACTTTACAGGAACTACATAATAAACTGACACATTTTCTCCATTACTTTTCCCCGGAATCCATAGAGGCATTTTCTTCAGGACTCTTAATACTTCATTGTCAAATGCCGTGCCTCCCGATTTTAGGACATCGAAACTTTCAAGTTTTCCATCATAGTTTACAACGAATTTTATTTTAACTGACACTTCATTATTTTCTTCAACCTCTTCCGGCGCACGAAGATTCTTTTTCAGGAAATCAAGCAGCGCTCTGATTCCACCGGGATATTGAGGCATTATTTCAGCAACATCCAACGGCCCTTGCTTATTTATTTTCGTTGCAGGCAATGCTTCAGGCAGTCCGGCATATATGTCTAATTTGCCACCAGAACCTCCTTCGCCAGATGGGGAATTTATTTCCGAAAGATCAGTTGAATTCAAAGACGGCAATGCCTCAATTGGTGTTGCAGGTATTTTGTTAATATTAACTGAATCTACAATTTTAGGAGAAAGTTCTTCTCTATTACTTGTCTTTTTTGGATGGGCAGTATTTGCCACAATTTTGTGTTCGGGGCTTGATGGCGGATGAAACTCAGCAATTGTTTGTTCCCGAATTGCAATAACAGGATTTGGCAAATTTAAAACGGAGGCTGATTTTTTTAAAATCAGTAAAGAAAAGAGCAAAGAAATAACAATCATAAAAAATAATGCAATTCGCATACGGCTTCCATACGATTTTCTTAAAGTGTATGCACCGTATTCTTTATTCCTGTTTTCAAAAATAATATCCAATAAATTACTTTGTAAAATTGTTTCCTGGTTCATGATTATATTTTTTTGTGAAACGCAAAGCATTTCATAATTAAAAATTTATTAAATCAAAAACCGGCGCCGTTTAAGGTAAGATGCATGATTAATTTCTTTTCACAAACATTGGCTTGAAAATTTTAATTATTTTTTTGTATCAAACAATGTTCATTGTATTATAAGTCTGCAGGTACAACTGAATATCATATTTTTGCGGCTTAAAAAATAAATCTTCAGTCAAAGGCAAAATGAAACCATCATTACCACAGGGGACCAGGGACTTTAATGCTGAAACGATTCGTAAACGACGATTTATTCTTGATACAATCAAAGACGTTTTCGAATTATATGGTTTTGAACCATTGGAAACTCCTGCGATGGAAAACCTTGAAACGCTTACCGGCAAATATGGTGATGAAGGGGATAAGCTTATTTTTAAAATACTAAATAACGGTCTTGATAATCCTTCGAAAAAAGAAGAAGTACAAAAAAATTTCAACAAAATTCTTGAAGGAAAAAATGATAAAGGAATTACTGAAAGAGCGCTCCGTTATGACCTTACAATCCCTTTTGCACGTTATGTTTCTATGAATTATGGAAAACTAACAATGCCGTATAAACGCTACCAAATGCAAAGTGTTTGGCGGGCAGACAGGCCGCAAAAAGGAAGGTATCGAGAATTCTATCAATGCGATGCCGACATTGCAGGAACAAATTCTTTAATAAGCGATGCTGAACTTGCTTTGATATACCTGCAGGTTTTTAATACGCTAAAGATTGAAGTTGATGTAAAAATTAACAGCCGTAAAATACTTGCTGCACTTGCCGAAGTATGCGGTGGCTCTGAAAAAATGAACTCAATAACTGTTGCAATTGATAAGCTTGACAAAATAGGAATTGAAAAAGTAAAAGAAGAACTAACTGAAAATAATTTATCTGCTAAACAGGTTTCTATAATTGAAACCTATTTGCAAATTGATGGAACTAACGACGAAAAATTGAATAAGGCCGAATCATTATTAGGAAGGGCTGAGATTGGGAAAAAAGGAATTGAAGAATTAAAAACTATTCTTGGTTACCTAAAAGAAACCGGTAACAACATTGTAACTATTGATTTCACGCTTGCAAGAGGCCTTAATTATTATACAGGAAGCATCTATGAAGTTAAAGCAAGAAACGTAGAAATGGGAAGCATTGGCGGTGGCGGAAGATACGATGACCTTACCGGCTTATTTGATTTGCCAAATATTCCGGGAGTAGGCATTAGCTTTGGAGTTGACAGAATTTATGACGTAATGAACGAGTTGAATATTTTTCCTGAAGAAATTAATAAATCAACGACAGCTTTATTTTTTAATCTTGGTGAAAAAGAATCAGCGGTCGCTTTTAAAGAAATGCAGTTTCTCAGAAACAAGGGGATAAGTTGCGAACTGTTTTATGAAAATGCAAAAATGGATAAGCAATTTAAATACGCTTCAAAAAAAAATATACCTTTTGCAATAATTATTGGTTCTATTGAAATGGAGCAAAAAACCTGCATTGTAAAGAATCTTTTAAAAGCAGAACAACAAACCATCCTTTTAGAAAACCTTTCTTCATATTTTAAATTATGAACAGGTTACTTTATTCAAAATTTGTGATTAATAAAAAAATGAATTAGTTTTTCTGAATTATATAAATCATTATTCCTAACATCCACACATTAAAAATCTTAAAACAATTATTATGAAATCTTTTTTCAGGCTTGCTTTATTTTTTGTTTCAGCCGCATTTTTATTTTCATCATGCAGCAAAAAAAATGATGAGGGCAAAATGATTCCTAAAAACGCAATGTTTGTAATGGAACTGAATACTAAATCGCTTAGAGAAAAAATTACCTGGGATGATATTAAACAGACAAGCTGGTTCAGGCAAGCGTATAGCGATTCTTCCACTAAAGCCTGGACTAAAAAATTGCTGGACAATCCGGAAAAAAGTGGCATTGATCTTAATAGAAGCCTTATTTTTTTCGTAAGTAAAAATTCCGGAACAGAGGGTGACATCGTACTTGAAGGAACCATTAAAAGTGAAAGCGATTTTGGTGACTTTAATAAAAATCTTGATTCAAGTGCAACAATAAAAAAAGATGGAGATTTAAACATGCTTTTTCTAAAAGATGAAACAGTAGTTGCATGGAACGATAAACACTTCGTGTATGCCTTCGATGCCGGACAAGCTATGAAATTCAATCCAATGAACAACAGTTCATTCAACCAAAGCAATGTGGCTCCGTTAGTAGATAAAAGTGTTACGCTTGCTACAGTTTGCAAAAGTGTTTTTTCATTAAAGTCTGATAGCAGTCTTGCCGGAAGTGATAAATTTACCAACCTGCTTAAAGAAAAGGGTGACATGCATGCCTGGATAAATACGGAAGAAATTATGAAAAGCTCCTCTTCGCTGGGTATGCTTGGAATGCTAAAACTCGATGTGTTTTTTAAGGATAATATCAGTACGTATACTGTAAACTTCGATAACGGAAAAATTGATGTAAGCCAAAAAGGATATGCAGGAAAAGAATTTAGCGATTTTCTACAAAAATATAGTGGCTCAGGTATTAATACAGATATGATTAAAACTATTCCTTCCCAAAATATATTTGGAGTCTTTGCTCTGAATTTTAAACCGGAAGGAATAAAAGAATTGATTAAGCTAACGGGTATGGATGGAATGTTAAACTCACAAACAAGCCAGCTTGGTTTTAATCTTGACGATTTTGTAAAAGCAAATAAAGGTGATATTACTTTATCAATAAGCGATGTTGCTATGCAAAATATGTCACAGGGCGTAGGTGATTCTACGATGTCTGATGAGTTACAAACCTGATTTCAATATTTTATTTTCTGCTTCTATAGGTGATAAACAAAGTTTCCAGAAATTGATGGAGGCCGGTAAAAAAATCGGGGGCCAAATGGGAACTAACAGTGATACCGGCATTGCTTACGGGCAAAATGATAAGTTATTTGCCATTACCAACCACCAGCATTTTTTAAATGATTATCTGGCCGGAAATGCAAATAATAAATTTGATTTCCTTGATAAAATAAATGGTCATCCTTTTGGTTTGTATATTGATCTGCATAAAATTCTTACTCTTGCAGATGCAGCAAAGAGCCAGGTTCATGATGAGGATAAAACTATTATGGACGCAAGCCTTAAATTATGGAATAACATTTTCATGACAGCCGGTGATTTTAAAGATGGAGCAATGACTGGGAATACAGAAATTAATTTCATTGACCAAAGCACCAACAGCCTTAAGCAGCTAAATAATTATTTTGATGTAATAGCAACAGCAGAGAAGGCAAAGAAAGCTGAACAGGCACCGGATATGAATATTACAGATTCAACAATGATGGTGCCACCACCGATAGATACAGTAGGTCACAAATAATTTTTATAAAAAGATTGAAATACTATGCAGATAAACCTGCAGGAAATTATACCTGATTATATTGATAAAAAAAATGTCAACGGATCGCAGGTATGGGGCAAAAACATCACAATTGGAAAAGGCGAACACCTTCATATTGTTGCTCCATCAGGTACAGGAAAAACTTCTTTGATAAATTTTATTTATGGGTTAAGAAAAGATTATAGCGGTAATATTTCTTATGATGCTAGCTAATATTAAAAAGCTTTCTACGGAAAGCTTTTCTTCTTTCCGCCAAAATAAAATAAGCATTATTTTCCAGGATTTGAGATTATTTGAAGAACAGACCGCAAAGGAAAATCTTGAAATAAAAAGAATGCTGAACCCATATCATCCAGCGGAAAAGATTGATGAAATGGCCATGAGACTTGGTATCGAAACAAAATTAAATCAGAAGGTGAAAACCTGCAGCTATGGCGAGCAGCAGCGGATTGCTATTATCCGGTCTTTAATGCAACCTTTTGACATTTTTATTATTGGATGAACCGTATAGTCATCTCGATGACGTAAACAGGGAAAAAGCCATGGAGTCTTATTTATGAAGAATGTGAAAAAAGAAATGCGGCAATGATCTTTGCTGATTTAAAACCACTCGACTTTTTAAAAGGAGAACGCGTATTGATGTTGTAGGAAACCTCACCGCAATTGACTATCCAGAGGAGAGGGACATTACCTGTTTAACATTCAAACAACAAAATCTACATCATATACATCAAAATGTCATTATCATATAAAAATATTAAGCCCTTAATCATTTCAGGAAAAAATTATTTTTCAAAAATGTTCGGCTATTTTGGTTTAGGCATTGGAGTTCTATTGCTATTGGTTTCCATGCAAATGTTTATCAATATTCAGCAAATGCTTACCGAAAACACTCCCAGAAAAACCGGTTATGATTTCATTTCCATTTCAAAAAATATTACTAACGATAATATGGGAAAAGATAATAGTTTTTCCAACGAAGATTTAAACAAGCTTAAAAGCCAGCCAGGCATTGAAGCAATAGCGCCTTTAGTCTCTAACCAGTTTCGGGTACGTGCTACCGCCGGCGATATTATTCCTTTTAGTACCGATCTTTTTTTAGAAAGTATTGACAATGATTTTATCGATACCGTGCCACCTTCTTTTACATGGCAACCTGGGCAAATGGTTGTGCCGATTATCTTCTCTTCGGATTTTTTAGAAATGTATAATGTATTTGCTCCCGCACAGGGCTTGCCACAGCTTTCAGAAAAAACTGTCTCATCGATAAATATAATGCTTGAATGCAGCGGGCCTAACGGCACACAAAATTTTAAAGCTAACATTGTCGCCTTGAGTGATCGCATCAATTCTTTATTAGTTCCAAAAACTTTTATGAACTGGAGCAACCTGCATTTTAGCGGGGACACATCTACACGTATTTCAAGAGTTTTTATTAAAACAAAAGATGCCAACAATCCACAGCTCATTTCTTTTTTTGACCAACAGAATTATCACCTTAATAAAGACAAGGTAAAATTCAGCCGCATAAAAAGTATTTTGCAAAATATTGTCAGCGCATTAGGCGTATTTGGTATCCTGGTAATTGTAATGGCGCTAATGCTTTTTTCATTTTATTTACAATTGATGATTGCAAAAAGCAAAGACAATCTTCGTCTGTTGCTTACGTTAGGTTATTCGCCAAAATGGCTGGCGGACAGCGTAGCTAAAACGTGGCTGCCTGTTTATTTATTTATAATTGTAAGCGCTTTAATAATTACACAAATGATGCATTTTTTATTTCTTCAGCTTTCATTTGTAAATAAAGAAAACCTTTCCTTCTTTTTGCATTGGAGTATTTTTGTCACTGCATTTTTACTGTTGCTGTTAACGGTTTATATTAATTCAAACCTGGTTAAGAAAGAATTGAGGAGAATTATATAAAAGGAAATTATTTGGCAGCAATATAATTTACTTAATTAATATTTTCAAAAATCATAGAGGCTCCCTGGCCTACTCCCACACACATTGTTGCCAATCCATAATGCGCTCCTCTTCTTTTCATTTCATATAGCAATGTTGTAGAAATCCGTGCACCGGTACATCCTAACGGGTGGCCAATCGAGATAGCGCCACCATTTACATTTACTTTCTCCAAATCGAGGCCAAGCTCATGAATACACGCAATAGATTGCGAAGCAAAAGCTTCATTCAATTCTATTAAATCAATATCACTAACGGTAAGGCCTGCACGCTGTAATGCTTTTTTGGTTGCCGGTACGGGTCCAATACCCATAATAGCCGGATCAACACCTGCAACAGCCATGCTTACTATTTTTGCCATTGGCTTAAGGTTGTATTTTTTTACCATACTTTCATTGGCAAGCAATAACATGGCAGCCCCATCATTTATACCGGACGAATTTCCTGCGGTTACAGTTCCATCTTTTATAAACGCCGGTTTAAGCTGTGAAAGTTTTTCCAAAGAAGTTTTTCTGGGATGTTCATCTCTGTCAAAAATAATTTGCTCTGTTTTATTGGGAGTAATTTCAACCGGCACAATTTCATCTTTCCACTTACCGGATGCAAGTGCTGCAAAATATTTTAGCTGGCTTGACAATGCAAATTCGTCCTGTGCATGTCTCGAAATTTTCCATTGCTTCGCAACATTTTCAGCCGTCTCACCCATAGAATAAGGATAATATTTATCCGTAAGTTTTTTATTAGGAAAACGCCAGCCAATTGTTGTATCATATACTTCTGACCTTCTGCTGAAAGCTCCATCAGCTTTGTTTATAACAAAAGGAGCTCTTGTCATACTTTCCACACCACCTGCAAGAAAAAGATCTCCATCCCCGCACATAATAGCACGTGATGCATCCATAATTGCCTGCAATCCGCTTGCACACAATCTGTTCACTGTATTTCCCGGAACTGTAACCGGTAAACCTGCCAGTAATGCCGACATACGTGCCACATTGCGATTATCTTCGCCGGCCTGGTTAGCATCTCCGGCAATTACATCTTCGATATCATTTACATCTATTTTTCCATTCCTATTTATTAATGCTTCTATTACATGAGCTAATAAATCATCAGGGCGAATGGTGCTTAAAGCGCCGCCATACCGGCCTATGGCAGTACGCAATGCATCGACAACATAAACAGTTTCCATTTATAATTTTTATTTAAATGTTTTGCAAGATAAATGTTTCCAAGCCTTATCCCAACCCCCTCTACAAAGGAGAAGGCCATTATTTATAGTTTAACTATTTTGATTTTCAAATTATATAAAAGCAAACTGCATAATTCTACGTTAATTATTTTTTTAAAAGGATCTGCTTTTTCCCCTTCGGGATTAGGGGCTTATCTTTGCAAAATGATTTCTCAAAAAAATATCAGAACACTTTCTTTCGAAGAACTAACAGAATATTTTGCAACGATCAACGAAAAAAAATTCCGGGCTAAACAAGTGTGGGAATGGCTTTGGCAAAAGCATGCTACCAGTTTTGAAGACATGACCAATCTTAGTAAAGAGCTAAGGCAACATTTATCATGACAATTTTTCTTTACCGGTAATTAATACTGATGCATCTCAATATAGCAGCGATGGAACTGTGAAAACAAGATTCAAAACTTATGATGGCCACCTCGTTGAAGGCGTTTTGATACCGGTAGATAACAGGCAAACAGCTTGTGTTTCTTCGCAGGTAGGATGCAGCCTTAGTTGTAAGTTTTGTGCAACAGGTTATATGGACAGAAAGCGCAATCTTAACTTTGATGAAATATACGATGAAGTTGTTTTATTGAACAAGATAGCTGAAAAAACTTATGGTAAAAAATTAAGCAATATTGTTTTCATGGGAATGGGCGAGCCATTACTCAATTATAAAAATGTATTAAAAGCCATTGAAAGAATTACTGCACAGGATGGTCTTGGTATGAGTTCAAAAAGAATAACAGTTTCTACCGCCGGCGTTGCAAAAATGATAAAACAATTGGGCGATGATGGTGTAAAATTTAATCTGGCTTTATCGCTTCATGCAGCAAATGATAAAAAAAGAAATGAAATAATGCCTATCAATGAAAGCAATAATATAAAAGCATTGATTGAAGCGCTCAATTATTTTTACGATAAAACTAAAAACGATATCACTTTCGAATACATTTTATTTAAAGGTGAAAACGATTCCATTCAGGATGCAGATGATCTTATAAAAATTTACAAACAGGTGCCCGTACATCTTGTAAATATTATTGAATACAATCCTATTGATAAAGCAGACTTTTATAAAACCTGATAAAGATGCTACGCAAAAATTTATGGATTACCTGGCTGCACACCGCGTAAATGTCAGACTGAGAATAAGCCGCGGTAAAGATATTGACGCTGCCTGTGGACAGCTTGCCAATAAAAACCTCGCGCCTTTGATCGTAAACTAATACTCCTGAATTTTTCTTAACAATTTTTTATGTTGCCGAATTAAACCGGGTTCATTGGTTGTCGTCTATTGTATAAACAAATAAAATTATACACATTGAAAAAATATTTAATTCGCATTAACGATTTTCTCATTAGGAACTTTTGCTGCATTTGCTCAAACAAAAACTGATTCAACAGATAATGCCTCGCAGGCAACATCATGCGCAATGGCATCATAAGTCAGAATATGGAATGCATCAGTTTCATCGCCATGGTATGATGGGTCAGCTTAATCTTACAGACGCTCAAAAGCAACAAACCCGGGCTTTAAATGAAGATTACAATGCTAAAGTTAAAAATCTTGAGAAAGATGACGATATAACTCTTAAAGATTATCGTACTCAAAAAGCCGCTCTCGAAAATGAAAGAAAATCAAAGTTCCAGGCACTTCTCACTCCTGATCAAAAAAATAAAATTGCGCAGGATAAAAAAGAGAGAAGCCAAAAGATGGAAATGATGACTCAAAAGAGAATGGATAAAATGAAAGCTGACCTGAGCTTAACTGATGACCAGGTTGCAAAAATTCAGGATCAACACAAAAGATCAATAGAACAAATGGAAGCTATTAGAGAAAACTCATCTCTTTCCGAAGAACAGAAGAAAGAGCAATTTATGGATTTACGCAAGAGCAGAAAGGAAAGCCTGAACAGCATTCTTACTGCAGACCAGATAAAGAAAAGAGAAGAAATGAGAAATAACCGGATGAATGAGTGGAAAAATAAAAAAGATAATAAAGACTCATAAAATAATTTCCCTCTGAAAATATCAGGTGAATCAAAAATTTGGTTCACCTGTTTTATTTTATCTTTGTGGCTCACTACTGTTGAAAAAACAGCAAATCACTTCTCCATGAGTCAGCAACCATTTAAGAAATTTATCAATCCAAAAAATAATGCTGCAATAAAAGAAAAGCATAAGCAGGATAAAAAAATCGCCAAAAAAGAAAGAGCCGCAGGCATTGAAAGATATTTTGAAGAAAAAAGAGCCTTACGTCAAAAAGCATTTTCTGCCAACAATTTACCTGCTGCAGATAAAATAGAGAAGAGACAAAAATATCCTCAGACAAAAAAAGAAAAGTCTCGCAAACGTATCTGCCCAATACAAAAAAAAATACAGGAGTTTCTGAAATGCCGCTGAATAAATATTTAGCTCATTGTGGCGTTACTTCACGAAGAGATGCAGTAACACTAATTATTGAAGGAAAGGTTTCTGTAAATAAAAAAATAATAACTCAACCTGCATTTAAGGTAAATGAAAAAGATGATGTGACATTTAATGGTAAAAAATTATATGTAACAAAAAATCTTGTTTATATTTTACTAAATAAACCAAAAGATTATATCACCACTACTGATGATCCGCAAAACAGGAAAACTGTTTTACAACTTACCAAAAATGCTACCGATCAAAGAATCTATCCCGTTGGAAGATTGGATAGAAATACTTCAGGCGTTTTATTACTTACTAATGACGGACAACTTACACAAGAACTAACACACCCAAGCTTCAATGTAAAAAAAGTGTATGAAGCAAAATTAGATAAGCCATTAACCAAACATGATTTTGAAAAAATATTGAGTGGACTCAAATTAGAAGACGGAGAAATTTTCGCAGATGCTTTAGCTTATGCAGATCCAAAAGACAAAACAATAATAGGGATTGAACTGCACAGCGGCCGCAATCGGATTGTGCGCAGGATTTTTGAACATTTAGGTTATGAGGTAAAAAGCCTTGACAGGGTTATGTATGCAAATCTTACCAAAAAAAATGTAGAGCGCGGAAAGTGGCGTTATTTAAGCGAAAAAGAAATTCGTTTATTGAAATACATGAATAAACAAAAATCTATTCGTACAGCTTCTAAAGAAAATAAAAATACTGACACATCAGAATTCAATTAATGCGATGGGATTAAAAGGTGTTTCAATAATTTTCGAAAATGAAGATTTTATTGCTGTCAACAAATCTTCGGGTATGCTTACCATTCCAGACAGGCATGATGAAACTCAATTGTCATTGTATAAAATTTTATCAGAGCATTACGGAAAAATTTTTATTGTACACAGGCTTGACCGCGATACAAGCGGTCTTGTTTTGTTTGCAAAAAATGAAACAAGCCACAAGTATCTTTCCCAGTTATTTGAAAAAAGAAACATACAAAAAATTTACTTCGGAATTATAATTGGAAGCCTGCCGGATAAAACAGGATCTATAAATGAGCCAATCGCAGAACATCCTTTTCATAAAGGTGCAATGGCAATAAATAAAAAAGGAAAGTCTTCTTTAACGGAATATAAGGTATTGGAAGATTATGGAATTTATTCGGCAATTCAATTTAATATTCATAGCGGAAGAACGCACCAGATAAGGGTTCACATGAAATTTTCAGGTCACCCTGTTGCTTGTGATCCATTGTACGGAGATGGTAAACCTGTTTTGCTTTCTTCATTTAAAAAGAAATATAAATTAAGCAGGGAAGATGAAGAAGAAAGGCCACTGGTTAACAGGCTGGCCTTACATTCGTATCAACTATCTTTTAAAGATGCAAGTAAAAATTTTTTTACTTTAGAAGCTCCTGTTCCAAAAGATTTAAAGGCTTTATTGCAACAATTAAAAAAGAACAGGAGTTAGAAAATAAAATTAAAATTTAATCCAGGTTAGGCTGAGGAGTATAACGTAAATAAGGTTTTATAATTTTAACCCCTTTAGGAAACTTTTTTATAGCATCTTCAGTACTAACGGACGGAACTACAATTACATCGTCACCTGCTTTCCAGTCTGCCGGAGTAGCCACACTGTGGTTTGCTGTAAGTTGCAAAGAATCAATTACTCTTAAAACTTCAATAAAATTTCTTCCTGTAGATGCCGGATACGTAATCATCAGTTTAACAGTTTTATCAGGCCCTATCACAAATAACGAACGAACTGTTGCAGTTGCAGAAGCATTAGGATGCAACATTCCATATAAATTAGCCACGGTTTTATCTTCATCAGCTATAATAGGAAATTCAACAGAAACATTCTGGGTTTCATTAATATCATTTTTCCAGCTATGATGCTTATCTAAAGGATCTACGCTTACAGCAAGAACTTTTACATTACGTTTTTCAAACTCGCCTTTTAAAGATGCTGTTTTGCCAAGTTCTGTTGTGCAAACAGGTGTAAAATCAGCCGGATGAGAAAAAAGCACACCCCAGCTATCACCAAGAAATTCATAAAAATTGATTTTACCTTCTGTTGTTTCTGCTGTAAAATCAGGAGCTTTATCGCCTAATTGTAAACTCATAATTAATAATTTTTATTTAAAAGATTTTGTAAAGATATTAATATCCTACCAATTTAGTAGGCAATATTTTATAAATTTGCATAAATGAGAAAATAGTCTTCTCAGTATTTTAAAAAATATTTAAAAAAATTAATGCTCTCTAAAAAAACAAGATATGCTTTCCGGGCTCTTTCTTACCTGGCCGAAAATTACGGGCAAGGCCCTATTTTAATTTCGGATATCTCTTCTAAAAAAAAGATTCCGTTGAAATTTCTTGAAAATATTTTAAATGAATTAAAAAAAGTAGATCTTCTTGAAAGTAAAAAAGGTAAAGGAGGTGGATATTTTCTAAAAGTTTCGCCAAAAAAAATAAATCTTGCAACTGTTATAAGAGTTATTAACGGCCCAATTGCATTGCTGCCTTGTGTAAGTTTAAATTTTTATGAAAAATGCGAAGACTGTGATGAGACGCATTGCGGTATGCGTAAGATTATGACTATTACGAGAGATGCAACTTTAAAAATTTTAGAGAAGAAAACATTACACGATATTATTTTTGCCTCTATTTGATTTGCCTGACGCCCTGTTTACACTATTGCTTCCAAACCGGTTTTTTACATCATCAATAGCCTTGTATAAAATATTTTTTCTTTCAATATTTTGAAAAAGATTGGTCTGAACAGCATCATTAGTTAAATCGCTCAACCGCACACCCAACAATCTTACGGGCATTCCCTTTTTATATAATTTATGAAAGAGACTTTTAGCTACAGGAATTATTTCATCATCTGCGTTTGTATAAGGAATGCCTACCTGGCGTGATGTTGTTTCAAAATCAGGATAGCGGATTTTAACAGTAACACATCCTGAGACTTTTTCTTCTTTCCTTAGTTGAAATGCAATCTTCTCGGTCATGCGCACCATTTCGCTCATGAGTTTATTTACATCAATAATATTTTCTTCGAAAGTATTTTCTGTTGAAATTGATTTTGATTCATGATAAGGAGAGATAGTTGAGTGATGAGTGCCCTGCACCCTGTTCCACAAATCAACTCCCCATTTTCCTAAAATCTTTTCGAGATTTTCAGAAGTAGTATTATGAATATCCCTGATAAATTTAAACCCATGATATTGCAAAACCTGATTAGTTTGTTCACCAACTCCTGGAATTTTATTCAATTCCAACGAGCCTAAAAATTCTTTTTCTTTCCCGAGTGGTACTTGCAAAAATCCATTTGGTTTTGCTTCATTAGTTGCCATCTTTGCAATCATTTTATTTCTTGCAATGCCAAAAGAAATAGGTAGGCCGGTTTCATTTATTATCAGTTCTCTCAGGTCAATTGTCCATTGTAATGGATTAAAAAATATATCCATGCCCGTTAGGTCAATATAAAATTCATCGATAGAAGCTTTTTCAAAAAGCGGCGCTTTCGATGCAATAATTTGTGTTACCCATTTTGAGTATTTACCATATTCGCCATAGGTTCCTTTTACAACAATTGCCTGCGGACATAAGCGCATAGCAGTTTTCATCGGCATTGCAGAATGAACTCCAAATGCCCTCGCTTCATAACTGCATGTAGTAACTATACCCCGCTCTGTGCTTCCGCCAACAATTACGGCTTTCCCTTTTAACGAAGGATCTCTTATATATTCTACTGAAACAAAGAAAGAATCAAGATCGAAATGTGCAATAATATTTGAGGAGCGGGCTTGCATATATTGTATGCAATTTACATTTTCATTCATCAGGCATCTCTGTAAATATCGAGTAACCCTTCCGGTAAATTTAAAAACAACTTCCTGTTCTTTTTATCAATTTTTTCCAAAGAATCTTCGTGTATTGGAATGAGCGCTTCTTTTCCGTCTAACATGATCTTGCATAAAAGCTGGTGTGGCTGTTCTATTACTTCGCATACCTCGCCCAATTCTTCATTTTCATTTATAACCATAAATCCCAATAAGGATATGGGAGCAGCAGATGCGGAAAATTTTTTGAAATCATTCTCCATTAACCAAACTTCTTTCTTAATAAATTTTTTGGCAGCTTCCTTTGTAGTCACTCCTTCCAGCTTTATATAAACTTCTTTATTATTCTTTATTTTACCTGTTTCAATAAAATAGGGAAGAAATGAATCGCGGGTTTCTTCAATGAAAATATTTTCAAGATCTTTTAATGAAGTTTTTTTTCCAAGGCTATGCTCAAGAATCAATTGCCCTTCTAACCCAAAGGTAGCCACTAGCCTGCCTATTTTGAAATAATTATTCACGAGTGAATGCAAAGGTATTTTAGAAAAAATAATAATTTCTAAAAACAAAAATGATCCTGTTTTTTTGTTTGATAAAAAAATTTATTTATTTATTTTTCAGAAATTCTTTATTGAGAATTAAGCATAAAAAAAGTGAACATCTTTTTCAAAATGTTCACTTAAAATATTTTTACAAAATTTTAAACACCCATATATTCTTTCAGCAGGTTCGACCTTGAAGCGGTGCGAAGCTTGGTTAGTGCCTTATCTTTTATTTGTCTCACTCTTTCACGGGTAAGGCAAAATCTCATTCCAATATCTTCAAGGCTTAATGGCTGTTCCATATTAATACCATAAAATAAGCAAATAACTTCTTTCTGTCTTTCGGTTAATACACTTAATGAGCGTGCAATTTCCTTTTTAAGCGAATCATTAAACATAATTTGTTTATCAGCGCTGTCCGCATTTCCATTAATTAATACATCTATTAATGTGCTTTCTTCGCCATCGTTTAACGGTGAGTCCATGCTCACGTGTCTTGCAGCAACATTTAAAGTAGCGGCAACTTCTTCTGTTTCAATATCAAGAAAAAAAGCCAGTTCTTCTATAGTTGGCGTGCGCTCAAATTCCTGCTCAAGATGCGTATATGCCCTGGCAATTCTGTTTGTTAATCCAACTTTATTTAGTGGAAGCCTTACAATTCTGGATTGTTCAGCAAGTGCCTGCATAATACTTTGACGTATCCACCATACACCATAAGAAATAAACTTAAATCCCCTGGTTTCATCAAAACGCTGTGCAGCTTTAATAAGACCTAAATTGCCTTCATTAATTAAATCCGGCAAAGTAAGTCCCTGGTTTTGATATTGTTTTGCTACAGATACAACAAACCTAAGATTGGCTTTAGTAAGTTTATCCAAAGCTTGCTGATCGCCTTGCTTTATTCTGAGGGCAAGTCTCACTTCTTCTTCAGGGGTAATAAGGTCTACTTTACCAATTTCCTGGAGATATTTCTCTAAACTTTCGCTTTCGCGATTAGTTATAGACTTTGAAATTTTAAGTTGACGCATACTCATAAGTCTTATTTTAAAAATTTAAATCTAGTATTGGTGTGGTAGTCAATAAATCCGGAGTAGTAACGTAATTTAGATAGTTTTAAGTATGTGACCAAAAAAATGTTAATTTTTTGTTGATATTTTAATGCCTTAAATCTTGGCTGTAATTATATTATTGAAAGAATAAATAAAAAAAAGAATAAAATTAGGGCAGTTAGTTAATTTATTTTCTATTATTGCACATATACGAACAGTTCAATTTAAAAAATGAGTAAGAAAGTAAGATATACGTTGGAATATCCTGTTAGATGCTCGCCCGCAATTTTATATGAATTTCTATCCACTTCAACCGGATTGCAGGAATGGTTTGCTGATAAGGTGGAAGATAAAGACGGACATTTTAGTTTTGCGTGGAATGGCTCCAGCTGAAGAAGCGGAGGTTTTAGAAAGCGAAGAAAATAAATCCATTCGCTTTCATTGGGTTAATTCTCCAAAGGATGAGTATTTTGAATTCAGCATAGAAAAGTCTGAAGTAACGAACCAAACGATTTTGGTTATAAATGATTTTGCAGATAAAAAAGAAATTAAAGATCAAAGCCAGCTTTGGGAAACCCAGGTAAAAGATCTTTTTCACCGTTTGGGAAACTGATTTTTAAAAATTCTATTATTTCTTTAAAAGATTCTCTCAGAAATTCAGGGATACTATTCCATTTATTCAATTCAATATTTTTAGAAATTTTAATAAAATCTCTTTTCAAAATTTTATCGAATTCATTTTCATTCAACTTTGATGTTGTTATATAATTGGAAGGATTAAAGTCGTGTTGCCACTCGTCTTCATTAATGCATATATAAAACGAAGATTCTTTCAGGAATATAAAAGATTTTGAAACATTATTTTGTAATCGAAATTTTTCTCCTGAAATATGCAATGAAATGCTGAAAAAATTTCCCCACCAAAACATGGTTCTCACGGCGAAGATATCTCCCTTTGCAAATGAGGCAGGATAATCCAATATAACGTACGGAAGCTCATTATAATTTTCTCCTTTTGAAATTTTGCCGCCTGTATTTTTATAGAATTGAATAATCGAAGATGTTTCATCGTATGTTATTTCCTTATAAGCTTTATGCATTTCACCAAAAAGCTGATACACTTTATTAATAATATTTCGTTTCGTTAAAATCCATTCTTTGTTTTGTATGAGTTCAGTTTCAAATTTTGAAAGATGTATTTTTGTTTCAGGATTCATAAACGAAATTTACAATAAAAGATAATAACATATTGCCCGGTTAAGGGTTAACTGCATGTTTAAAAAGCTTGACAAATTAATTCTTAAGGCTTTCATGTGGCCTTTTATAGCCACATTCTTCATAGCATTATTTGTATTTATGATGCAAATATTGTGGAAATATATTGATGACCTGGTTGGCAAAGGTCTTGATTTTATTACCCTTACTAAATTTCTTATTTATGCAAGCACGACGCTTGTTACACTTGCCATGCCCATTGCCATTTTACTTTCATCAATAATGACTTTTGGCAAATTGGGTGAAAACTTTGAACTGGTCGCTATAAAATCATCGGGTATATCCCTGCTTCGTTTTATGAGGCCTTTATTTTTTGTATCCATATTGCTTACCGGAGTCGCTTTTTTATTTGCTAATTACATTGCGCCGGTTGCTAATCTAAAATTTGCCGTTATATATAACGATATCTACAGAAAAAGCCCTGCTTTCGATTTAAAAGATGGTGTTTTTTATAGCGGCTTTCGGGGATTCTCTATTAAAGTTGGTAAAAAAGACAAAGACAAAAGCACTTTACACAACGTATTAATCTATGAACAGTCAAACGGAATACAGGATAACACAATCATTTCTGAAAGCGGCAAAATGACAGTAAGCGCTGATAAAAAATTTTTAGAGTTTAGGCTGCAGAATGGGCAGCGCTATTCAGAGAAGGGAGAATATAATTCTACAAAAAATGAGTTTGTGCAAATGGGATTTAAAGAATATAATAAATTATTTGACCTCACTCAATTGAATATACAAACAACATCCGACAGTCTTTTCATGAACAATATACGTATGAAAACATTGCGCCTGCTCGATAAGGATATTGATTCACTAAAAAAAATTCCTGATTCGCTGATAAAATCAAACAGAAGAGATTTGAAGGCATACCTTCAATACCCAAAATATAAAGATACCGTTAGAACAAAAGACCAATTAGAAGTTGCAGGTAAAAAAATTACGAATAAAAAAGTAACATCTTTTAATGAGTTGATACCAGACAGTTTAAAAACATTTATAAGAGACCAGGCGGCAGGTACCGTTGCAAGCATTAGCAGCCTGATGCAAGTTACCAGTAATGTATATGATAACCAGGTTGATGATATCATATATCATAAAATTGAATGGCATAAGAAATTATCACTTTCAATTGCCTGCATGGTATTATTTTTTATAGGAGCTCCATTGGGATCTATTATAAGAAAAGGTGGCCTGGGTCTGCCTTTGGTGGTTGCATTATTATTTTTTATGATTTTTTACCTGCTTACTATTTTTGGTGAAAAATTTACTAAAGATCATTTACTCGCTCCAACTATAGGAATGTGGCTCGCCGTAATTATTCTTACTCCCGTGGGCTTTTTCTTAACTTATAAAGCCATGCATGATTCACAGTTATTTAATAAAGAATTTTATTACCGGGTTATTAAGAATATAAAATTTAGTAAAGGAAAATTTCTACATCCTAAAAAAGATAATTAAAAATTTGAGTATCAATGAATCAATATTTATTTTATAAACGAAAAAAAATATCAACATAAATCGTAGAAAAACAAAACTGTCTTTAAATTGACTCAGCCTTTGCAAAGAAGCATCATAAATTGATCGTGACGCAACTAAAGCAAAGGCTGATGAATTGAAAAGCAATCTTGTGCAAATGTATATATTATGAATTATGTTTTTCAAAAAAGAGTTCAATTATTTTAACAAATCTGTTAATTTTTATGCAGCTTTTTCGTGATAAAAAAACATACTGATTCGTATTCTTCAAAAGTTATATATTCGTCTCTATTCAAATGAAAAAATAAATAAAAGAAATGGAAACCTGGAAAGAATATCAGCAAAAAAATAAAGACAGATTTTTAAATGAGATGATAAAATTATTGCGCATACCTTCTGTGAGTGCAAAGAGCGAACATAAAAAAGATATGCTTACCTGTGCAAAAGCGGTTAAACAAAGTTTACTTGATTCCGGCGCTGAGAAGGCCGAAATAATGTTAACGGAAGGACATCCGGTTGTTTTTGGAGAAAAAATAATTGACACAAATAAACCTACTGTATTGGTATATGGCCATTACGATGTACAACCTCCTGAACCACTGGAACTATGGCATAGCGGACCTTTTGAACCGGTAATAAAAGACGGTAAGGTTTATGCCCGGGGTTCCGCTGATGATAAGGGTCAATTTTTTATGCACGTAAAAGCCCTGGAAACTATGGTAAAAACGAATACCATGACTACCAACATAAAATTTTTGATAGAAGGTGAAGAAGAGATTGGATCACCGAGTCTGGGGAAATTTGTTGAAAAAAATAAAGAACTCCTAAAAGCCGATGTTATATTAATCAGTGATAGCTCAATGTTAAGCATGGAAAACCCGTCTTTAGATATTGGTGTGCGTGGGTTATCTTATATAGAAATTGAAGTAACGGGAGCCGACAGAGATTTACATAGCGGAACATATGGAGGCGCAGTTGCTAACCCTATTACGATTCTTTCCAAAATGATAGCATCTTGCCACGACGAAAATAATCACATAAAGATACCCGGGTTTTATGACGATGTAGTGGAAGTATCTAAAGAAGAAAGAGCTTTACTTAACAAGGCTCCATATAATGAAAAAGAATATGAAAAGGAAATTGGCGTGAAGGAGCTATGGGGCGAAAAAGGATATACAACAAATGAAAGAACTGGTATCCGTCCAACGCTTGAAATAAATGGAATCTGGGGAGGTTACCTGGGAGAAGGCGCTAAAACAGTTTTGCCATCGAAAGCAATTGCAAAAATTTCTGCGCGGTTGGTACCCAATCAATCATCAGTAAAAGTGACTAAGTTATTATTAGATTATTTTAAAAAAATTGCACCTCCCTATATAACGGTGAAAGCATTTGAACATCATGGTGGCGAACCTTATATGACGCCTATGAACAGCAAAGGTTATAGAGCCGCATCAAAAGCTGTAGAAACAACTTTTGGAAAAATACCCATTCCTGTTCGTGGAGGTGGCAGTATTCCTATTTGTTCAATACTTGAAAAAGAACTTGGAATAAAAATAATTTTTATGGGCTTTGGACTCGATAGTGATAATCTTCATTCGCCAAATGAAAAATATGGAATCGAAAATTTTTACAAAGGCATAGAAACTATTCCATATTTTCATAAATACTTTTCGGAAGACAGCAATTAAAAAAATTTTACTGAATATTTTACTTCTCAACTGCTTTCCAGTAAAGATCTTATCAAACTTTCACTTTTTTGAAAAGTGCATATTTTATTTATTGGAAGAAAGTTTTTTTATATAAGGAATAAAAAACTCTTTTCAATTCTAAGGTAAAGTTTAGCCAAAGATTTTCTAATTCTTATTGCCGTATTTTTGCCAACATTTATAACAAAATAATAATACTTACATGGTAGATGTATTTGAAAAAATGATGAAAGATGGAGGCCCGATAGGAAAGCATGTAGAAAGAGTGCATGGATATTTTGCATTTCCTAAACTTGAAGGAGAACTGGGAAGCAGAATGTTTTTTAGAGGGAAAGAAAAAATTGTATGGAGCCTGAATAATTATTTAGGATTGGTGAATCATCCTGAAACAAGAAAAATAGATACAAAAGCTGCAGCCAATTGGGGAATGGGCAATCCCATGGGAGCCCGCATGATGAGTGGCAATACAAGTATGCATGAAGAATTGGAAAAGGTTCTTGCAGAATTTGTAAGCCGTGAGGATGCTATGCTGTTGAATTTTGGATACCAGGGAATAATGAGTTGCATTGATGCATTGGTAAACCGGCATGACGTAATTGTGTATGATGGAGAAGCCCATGCATGCCTTGTTGATGGAGTGCGCTTACACATTGGATTTAGTTATAAATATAAACATAATGATGTTGAAGATTGTGAGAAGCAACTAAAGAGAGCCGTAAAAATGGCCGATAAAAATGGGGGAGGTATTTTATTAATTACTGAAGGAGTTTTTGGAATGAGTGGCAACCAGGGAAAGGTTAAAGAAATAGTTGCTTTAAAAGAAAAATATAATTTTCGTCTACTCATTGATGATGCTCATGGATTTGGTTCTATGGGGCCAACAGGAGCAGGTGCAGACGAAGAACAAAATTGCCAGGACGGCGTTGATTTATACTTTAGCACATTTGTAAAAAGTATGGGAAGCATTGGGGCTTTTATAAGTGGGCCAAAAAGTATAATGACTTACCTACGTTATAATGTACGTTCGCAGATTTTCGCAAAAAGTTTACCACTAATAGTAGTAGAAGGAATGTTAAGAAGAATGGAAATGCTGAAGACAATGCCAGAGCTTCGTAAAAAACTATGGCATAATGTAAACAGGCTTCAGAATGGATTAAGAGAAAAAGGATTTGATATTGGAACCACTAATAGTCCTGTAACTCCCGTTTATATGAAAGGAGACTTGCCTGAAGCGACTAATATGGTTATGGATATAAGAGAGAATTACAATATTTTTTGTTCCGTGGTTGTTTTCCCGGTTATACCAAAAGGACAGATTATTTTCCGTTTAATACCTACCGCAGCCCATACGGACGAAGATACAGATATAACACTTCGCGCTTTTGAAGAAACAAAAAAGAAATTAGATGCGGGAGTTTACACAGCAGAAGATATACCTGATATGGCTGATGTTGCCGAAATGGGTCAAAAAGGTGATATGTAAAAACCGGGCAACTAGAAAGAAGCCCGGGATTATCAAAAAATCTTAACCATTAAATCTTAACACTGAGAATCTATTATTATAGTCGGTAAATTATTTATAGAAGTTGTCTTTGAAAAAATCATTGAGATTTTATTAACAAAAAAAGGGGCCGGATAAAAATCCACCCCTGTTATAATCCAATATCCTATGAAAAACCGAGTTTGAAACTGTTGTTACAGCTTTCTAATATTTTTGTATGGTTCTCACCATAATGTTTAAAATCTAAGTCGATATATTTTCACAAGACGTTGCATTGAATTCTCAATTAAGAAATAAAAAGGGGCCGGATGGAAATCCACCCCTGTTATAATCCAATATCCTATGAAAAACCGAGTTTGAAATTGTAATTACAATTCCTTAATATTTTTACATGGGCTACCATGATGATTTAAAAGTTGTTTTAAATACTTCAAAACTTTCTGTTCTATAAGCTCCTTCTCCAAAATATTTCAAAATAGGCTCCATTTCTTTTGGCTCCAAAAACCCTTGAATAGAGACCGGCTCACTATATTCATCCGTAAATATCACTGTAGTAGGAAACCCGGGCTGTCCCGAGGTAACATACATAGTAAAATCATTTATTTTAAAATTCTCATTATAGGTGTATGATTTATTTTTCCATTCAATGTTTTCTCTTGTTTCAGCGTCTAATTTTACCGGGTAGAAATGATCATTAATATAAGCAATTACCTTCCGGTTAGCATAAGTTTTTTTATCCATTACTTTACACCAATAACACCAGTTAGTGTACAAATCAATTAAAGCGGGTTTTGGGGCTGATTTCATACTCTGCTTTAATTCATCCATATTTAACCAGTCTAACTTATCAGTTATAGTTAATGTATCTTTGAAAGAACATAAAATAATACCTAAGATTACAAAAACAAACTTGGCATTTTTAACCATGAAATAGTAAACGTACGCGATATACAATTTATTGGATTTGTAATTAAAAAATATTCATAAATATTTGAGCAATAAATTTTTAAAATTATTTCTCACACTGTGTAATTTTTTCATCAATGCATAAAATAGTTGTTGCGATAACGGGAGCGAGCGGCTCAATATATCCAAAAATTTTATTAGATAAACTACAGGCTGTCAAAGATCAATGGTCATCACTTGCGCTATATTATCACAGATAATGCCAAATTAGTTTGGCAAACAGAGTTGGGTAATGAAGACTATAATTTATATGATGTCAACATACTTTTCGAAGACTGATTTCATGGCTCCCTTTGCATCCGGATCCGGCGATTATGATATTATGATAATTGTTCCATGCAGTATGGGAACACTTGGGCGAATTGCAGCGGGCATTTCCGATGATCTTATATCAAGAGCTGCTGATGTTGTTTTAAAAGAAAGACGTAAATTAATTTGTGTTGTCAGAGAAACGCCTTATAATCTTATTCATTTGCGCAACATGGAAACGATTACATTGGCAGGAGGAATTATATGCCCGGCGACCCCATCCTTTTACAGCAAACCAAATACTATTGAAGAGGTAGCTGCAACCGTTATCGACAGAGTACTTGATTTGGCAGGCATTAAAATTGATACTTACCGATGGGGAAAATAAAAGCGCTCTATTACCAAGCGCTTTCTTCTGAGCAGTTTCAAGAGAACTTTTTATCTGAGATCTATTACCTCAACCTTAGGATAATTTTTAGCGTCAAAAACAAATAATTCATCAGGCAAATTATTATTTGTTTTCATGCTTGTAATAGTGTAAGTATATCTGTCGCCGGTTTTTTGAAATATTTTAGTACTAACAACAGACTGCGTTTTTTTATCAACATCTACAAGCACCTTAAAAAAGGTTTTCGTTTTATCAATAGGTGTTAGTTCTATTTCCTGGATCGTTTTATTTCCCTGTTTGCTTTCACCATTTAGCTTATATAAAAAATCCTTATCGTAAAAGTTCGTAAACATTTTTTGAGGGGTAATTGAATTTGCAGAAGCATCAAATTTAGTTATCTGAACTTCATTAGCGGATTTATCATAAGTCCAAATATTAGTGCCATCACTATAAATTTCCTGCCCGGAAACACTGATGCGGTATTTAGAATTTTTCATATTTAGAACTTCCGTTTTTGGTTCCCAGAATTTTTTCGGAAGAATTTTCAATTTTAAGAGTGAAATGCGCCTCTACAGTTTTATAAGTTTGAAATTTTGCACTTACATTATCAAGAATTTTTTTTGCATCAGGATCACTTTTTCCTAAAGAATTTGTTTGGGAGAAAGATTTGAATGCGGTAAAGAGAAAAATAAGAAGTAGTAATTTTTTAATCATCATTATCTAAGTTAAATGCTTTTTAAAAATGGCAAATATACATTATAGACGTTGTTTTGTCGATTTAGGTTTAAGTGCAGCACATAGCAAAGTGTTAATATTACTCCAGGAAAAAACACAGATGAATTTTGATAACTGACATAAATATTGGAATGTTAAGAATTAAAATGATCTACTAAGATATTCAAAAAGCAATCATATTAAAGCAACAGTAAATATTCAATAACGGTGATTCTATTAATTGCTCATTTCTCCCTGCATTTGAATTGAATCAGGTATTTTATTCCTCTCTGAAAATCTTTAGCTGCTTTAATAAAATTTACAAAAATGGGTTGGGGATTTTCAACAGTGCTTTTTAATTCAGGATGATATTGAACACCAATAAAAAATGGATGTTCTGTCAGTTCAATGATTTCTACAAGGCCTGTTTGTGGATTAATACCGCTTGCGATCATTCCTGCTTTTTCAAAATGTGCTGAGATATTTATTATTAAATTCCCAGCGATGACGATGTCTTTCATTTATTTCGGTAGTATCCATAAATGTGATGAGCCAGCGTATTTTCTTTTATAATGCATGGATATGAGCCTAACCGCATTGTACCACCTTTCATCGTAATCTTTTTTTGTTCTTCCATCATGTCAATTACGGGATCTTGGCGTATCGGGTTGCATTTCTGTCGAATCCGCATCTTTAATTCCTAAAACATTTCGGGCAAATTCAATTGCTGCCATTTGCATTCCAAGGCAAATTCCAAAAAAAGGAAGATTATTTTCACGTGCATACTTCACTGCTATAATTTTTCCTTCAACTCCCCGAAAACCAAATCCAGGTGCAACCAAAAGCCATCAAGGCCATTTAATTTTTCATTAACATTTTCTTCAGTAATAAATTCGCTGTGCACATTTACAATCTGCACTTTACAATCATTCATGGCACCGGCATGTATAAAAGATTCCAGTATTGATTTATAAGCATCCTGCAGCTCAATATATTTTCCTATAAGCCCGATAGTTACTTTATTTAGGATGTTTAAGCTTTATCAAGAAAGTCTTTCCATTTCGTAAAGTTCAGGTTCGTAATAATGGGTAATATTTAATTTTTTCAAAACAATCAGGTCAAGCTTTTCACGCAGCATATAAATAGGTACTTCATAAATTGTTGAAGCATCGCAGCTTCAATTACCGCATTTTGTTTTACATTACAAAAAAGCGCAATTTTTCGTTTAATCTCATCGTTCAAAGGCCTTTCAGTTCTGCAAACCAATATATCAGGATGAACCCATTTTCACTCATTAATTTTACACTATGCTGTGTAGGTTTTGTTTTTAGTTCTTTTGCAGCCTTCAGGTAAGGAATTAAAGTAAGATGAACAACGATACAATCTTCTTCTGGCATTTCCCATTGTAACTGTCGTACCGCTTCAATAAATGGAAGGCTTTCAATATCACCAACAGTACCTCCAATTTCAGTTATAATAATATCATATTCCTTTTTTTCACCAAGCAATAACATTCTGCGTTTAATCTCATCCGTAATATGAGGAACAACCTGCACTGTTTTTCCCAGATAATCTCCTTCTCTTTCTTTATTAATTACGGTTTGATAAATTTTTCCGGTAGTTACATTATTTGCCTGGGAGGTATAAATATTAAGAAACCTTTCATAATGGCCAAGGTCAAGATCTGTTTCGGCGCCATCTTCAGTCACAAAACATTCACCATGTTCGTAAGGATTCAGCGTACCGGGATCAACATTAATATAAGGATCAAATTTTTGTATCGTAACTTTTAAGCCTCTTGCCTGCAAAAGTTTTGCAAGCGAAGCTGCAATAATGCCTTTACCTAAAGAAGACGTAACTCCACCGGTAACAAAAATATATTTAGCCATTTTATTGACATTTGTTTTAAAAAATAAAATGTCATTCAAAACAACTGCAAAATGTCAAATCTGTTTGAACGACCAGGAAACTGACCAGCGGAAAAAAGTGAAATGTAAAATCCGTGAGGTCATGCAAACTTACAGAAAATTTTGTGTGATAAAGTAAAGTTTATGGATTTTGTGGAAAAGAATAATGATTTTGAAAAAAATTCCGGTTGAGAAAAAAAATACTAATAATACTCTTTTTTTGAAAGATAATTTCTTACATAATCCCCTACTCCTTCTTCGAGAGAAAACATCTTTTCGCTATAACCTGCTTTTTTTATTTTCTGCATTTCTGCCTGGGTATAATACTGGTAAGTATTTTGAATATCTTCCGGCATATCAATGTATTGTATTTCCGGATCTATGATCCATGCCCGAAAAAGTAGATTTTACCAAGTCATTGAAACTTCTCGCTTTACCTGTACCCACATTGTAAATACCTGAAATAAAAGATTTGTGATCTTTTTGCCAGCAATCTAAAAACCAGAAACAAATTTTAAGAACATCTTTTACATAAATAAAATCTCTTAATTGTTCTCCATCTTTAAATTCATCTTTATGAGATTTAAATAATTTTACAAAACCATTTTTCATAATTTGGTTATATGAATGAAAAATTACACTTGCCATTCTTCCTTTATGATATTCATTAGGACCATAAACATTAAAAAATTTAAGCCCTGCCCATGCTGGTGGCAATTTTAATCCTAGGTTGACATTGATCGTCCTGAACCTGGTCGAAGCACCCATTTATCAAATTCATTTTTAGAAACTCCATAAGGATTTAATGGCTTCAGCTTTTCAATAATTGACTCATCATCATCATAACCCAATTCGCCAGCGCCATAAGTAGCTGCTGAAGAAGCATAAACAAGCGGAATTCTATTTTCAGCTGCAATAATTCCACATCTTTTTAGAATATTCCACATTTAAATGCTCATGAATAGAATAATCAAATTCTGTAGTATCCGTTCGTGCTCCAATGTGATATACAAATTCTATTTTTGGTTTTTCACTTTGAAGCCATTCAAAAAATATTTCTCTCTCTATTTTTTGCAAAAACTCCTTTCCCTTAAGATTGATGTCTTTTTCTTCCTCGGAAAAATCATCAACCAAAAAAAGATTTTTGTACCCTTTGTTATTTAAAAATGAACCAGGCAACTACCTATAAAACCTGCTGCGCCGCGTAACAACAATATTTGATTCTTTATTCATTATTCCGGCATATAATTTTTAAAATAATTCCCGATAGCATTATCATATTTTGCACTCCAGTCACTTATGTTTCCCAAATTATCTTTGTCAATAATTATTGTACCTGAAGTTACAATTCCTAATTTTTCAAATGGAATATTTAATAATGTTTCAAAGTTCTTAATATTCTCAGGCTTCACAGTAACTACTACTCTGCCTTGTGCTTCACCAAACCAAAATGCATCTTTGCGAATGGAAGAATTTTTTTGCTGCCACTTCAAACCCAAGCGACCTGTTAAAACCGCTCTCAGCAAGTGTTACAAAAAGGCCACCTTCACTTACATCATGAGCTGATTCAATTATTTTTTTGTCAATCAGGTTGCTAACTGCTTCGTGTAATCGAAATTCCTCATCAAGATTAAAGTAAGGCGCAGGTGAAAATTCTACGCCACATATTTTATGCAAATATTCTGAACAATTAATATCATTTTTACTATGCCTAACAAATAAATTACATCACCTTCATTTTTAAAATCAAGCGTCATTTTATTATCAGCATTTTCCAACAGACCAACCATTCCAATTGTTGGCGTTGGATAAACCGGTCCTGAAGGTGATTGATTATAAAAACTTACATTACCACCAGTAACAGGTGTATTAAATTTATTACAGGCTTCACTCATTCCTTTTATACTTTCACAAACTGATAATACACTTCAGGATCGTATGGATTTCCAAAGTTAAAACAATTAGTAACTCCCAATGGTACACCGCCACTGCAAACAATATTTCTTGCTGCCTCGCTTACTGCAATCATACAACCAACATAAGGATCTGCAAAAACATATCTGCTATTACAATCTGTTGTAAGTGCCAGAGCTTTTGATGTATCTTTTACAGCAACAACAGCTGCATCGGATGGGCGTATTGGTATTTAAGTTGGCTGTTCCCACCATGCTATCATATTGGTTATATATCCATTTTTTTGAAGCAATATTTGGAAGTGTAATTATTTTTTCAGCAATTGATTTTAAATCATCCGGAACGGAGATTTGATCTATTTCAAAGTCTATTAATTTTTTCTAAATATGGCGGCTCTTATATTCTCTTTCATAAACAGGAGCACCGCCTCCCAGCACCAAGCTTTCTGCAGGTAATTCTGCTTCCAATATATCATTCATATAAAAACGAAGCATTTCACCTGTCAGTAACTTCACCAATTTGCGAACAAGGCAAATCCCATTTTTCAAAAATTTCAATTACTTCTTTTTCTCTTCCTTTTTGCAACCGTTAACAACATTCGCTCCTGGCTTTCGCTCAATAAAAGTTCCCATGCTTTCATATTCTTTTGACGGGTAGGTACTTTTTCAAGATGAATATTCATTCCTACACCGCCTTTTGCACTGGTTTCCGCTGTTGAACAAATAATACCTGCTGCTCCCATATCCTGCATTCCGACAACAGCGCCTGTATCTATTACTTCAAGACAGGCTTCTAATAATTTTTTTTCCTGGAATGGATCACCTACCTGTACCGCAGGAAGATCTTCGGCGCTATTTTCTGTAATATCTGCAGATGCAAATGCTGCTCCGCCCATACCATCTTTACCGGTTGCACTTCCTGCAATAAAAACCGGATTTCCTTCCCCTGTTGCTGTGGCACTAACGGTATTGCCTAATCGCACAACGCCTGCGCTCATCGCATTCACCAAAGGATTAGTATGATAACAATCTTCAAAATATACTTCGCCACCAACCGTTGGCACTCCGAAGCAATTACCATAATGTCCTATGCCATGAACAATACCACTTAACAAATGTTTTGTTTTTTCATTTTCAAGATTTCCAAAACGCAAAGAATTTAACGCAGCTATTGGGCGTGCGCCCATTGTAAAAATATCTCTGTGTATTCCACCAACTCCTGTTGCTGCACCCTGGAAAGGTTCAATAGCTGAAGGATGATTATGGCTTTCAATTTTAAACACAACTCCCAATCCATCTCCAATATCCATAAGGCCGGCATTTTCTTCACCTGCTTTTACAAGAAGTTTTGAGCCTTCACGTGGAAGTGTCTTTAACCATTTTATTGAATTTTTATAACTGCAATGTTCACTCCACATTACTGAATAGGCACTTAGTTCTGTAAAATTGGGAGTGCGTCCAAGTATTTGAACAATTTTGTCAAACTCATCTTTTTTAAGACCAAGTTTTTCCGCAGTTGCAAATGTTATTTCCATAATTATTTAGAAGCGCAAACTTACACTCTCCTGAACTTTATATAAAAAAACTGGTGTAAATATTTTAACTAACTTCCCACAATTAAACTTTACTGATTGTTTTATTTACTTTTTACATTTTACCTGGTTCTTTTTTGCTGGATTATCACACGTCTTAAATTTTTTAAAGACTCGAAGCTTGAAAACCGAATTCTTATCGCATTATTTTTAATCAGGGTTTTTGTTGGATTAGTAAACGGCTACATCAATTTATATTACTATCCCGTTTCGGACTCTGTAAGTTTTCAACTGCAGGGAATAGAGGAATATCATCTTCTGTTTCAAAATCCAACGGAATATTTTACCAATATTTTTCATAGTAATCACAACGTCGGATATGGTAATTTTTTAGAAAGTTCGGATTCCTTCTGGAACGATACAAAAAGTAACCTTATCGTGAAATTACTCTCCATATTTAATATTTTCAGCCGAACGAATTTTTTTATCAATTCTCTTTTCTATAACTTTTTAATCTTTTTTGGAACAGTAGGATTATATAGAGTTTTTATAAAAGAATTTCCGTCAGAAAGATTGGTTTTAATTGTATGTATTTTTTTATTACCGTCAACGATTTACTTCAGTAGCAGTATCCATCGTGACGGGCTAATGTTATTATGCCTTTCTATGCTTATTTATCATTTATATTTTATGATGATGAATAAGAAATATACATTTAAAAAGTATTCTCATTTGCCTCGTCTATTTGGGGCTGATACTACTTTTAAGAAATTTTGTTTTTATAACACTCGTGCCATCTCTTGTTGCCTGGATACTTGCTCAATACAAACCTAAGTATTCATTTGCGATATTTTTATGTGTTTATCTTTTTATCAGCATATTATTTTTTTGTTCAGGATATCTGCCACCGGAATTTAATCTTCCCGCACATGTTTCGAGCCGCCAATCTGATTTTATTGAGATAGCAAAACGAGGCGCCTCCACAATATATATTAATCCTTTATATCCCAACTTCAGAAGTTTCTTCAATAATATTCCGCAGGCGCTTAATCACAGTTTGATGAGACCTTACCTTACTGAACATAATAACTTCTTATATATTCCTTCAGGACTGGAAGTGTTTTTTTATGAAACTCTCTTTTTTGTGTTCATCGTATTTCGAAAAAAAAACATCGTATTTAGTCCTCTCATTTATTTCTCAGTTTTCTTTACATTTACTATGTTACTCGTAATAGGTTATACTATTCCGATAATTGGCGCCATCGTAAGGTATCGCAGTATCTACTTACCATTTCTAATAATTCCGTTAATTTGTTATACAGATTGGAAAAAACTGAAAGAAATATTTAATATTAAATAAAATAATATGTTTATTTTTTATCCACAGTTGTGGAAAATTTAACCACATTTGAAAAAAAATCTTTGTTATTCTAACGTATAACTCGTTTTTTTGCTTTCTAAATTTAAAAAAATGCAATCTTTAAGACTAAATGCTCTTTACACATTAATTTCTAATTCGGGAACGGAAAACGCTCCCAAGTCAAAAAAAATAACGGGAATTTTCGGTGAAAATGTTTTTACGCTACAGAAAGCACGGGAATTTCTAAGTGATGATGCTTACAAAAGCCTCAAATCCTCTATCAAAAGTCAAAATAAGATAGATCGAAATATGGGTGACCAGATTGCTTCCGGTTTAAAAGCATGGGCGGAAACCAAAGGCGTAACGCACTATACCCACTGGTTTCAACCACTAACCGGGGCAACTGCTGAAAAGCACGATTCTTTTTTTACTTTAAAAAGCGATGGTTCTGCACTTGAAGAATTTGATGGGGACGCATTGATTCAGCAAGAGCCGGATGCTTCATCTTTCCCAAGTGGAGGAATAAGAACAACGTTTGAAGCCCGTGGTTATACAGCATGGGATCCATCATCTCCTCCTTTTGTTATAGAAATAGGCCAGGGCAAAACATTATGTATACCTACTATATTTGTTTCTTATACTGGTGAATCACTTGATGCTAAAACACCGCTTTTAAAAGCCCTTGTAGCTCTGGATAAGGCAGCGATTGACGTATGCCAGTACTTCGATAAAAATGTAACTGCCGTAACACCCACCCTGGGATGGGAGCAGGAATATTTTGTAATAGATGCAGGACTTGCAAACGCCCGTCCTGATATTGTGATGACAGGACGCACCGTCTTTGGCCATGCTCCTGCTAAAGGTCAACAATTGGAAGATCATTACTTTGGTTCCATTCCCGAAAGAATTTATTCATTTATGAGAGATTACGAAGAAGAAGCATATAAGCTAGGTATTCCCCTTCGTACAAGACACAATGAAGTGGCACCATCGCAGTTCGAATGTGCTCCTATTTTTGAAGAAGTGAATCTTGCAGTAGATCATAACACTCTGCTAATGGATGTAATGACCCGTGTGGCTAAGAGACATAATCTTATGGTATTGCTTCATGAAAAACCATTTGCCGGAATTAATGGAAGTGGCAAGCACAATAACTGGAGCATGGCTACTAATACCGGCGTAAATCTATTGTCGCCTGGTAAAACTCCTAAGACGAACTTAATGTTTCTTACGTTTTTTGTAAACACTATTAAAGCCGTTCACGACAATGCTGATCTTTTAAGAGCTTCTATTGCCTCTGCTGGTAACGATCATAGGTTAGGCGCTAATGAAGCTCCTCCGGCTATCATCTCTATATTCATCGGAAAAAATTTAACCGACGTATTAACTCAAATTGAAAAAAGAGTAGGTAACAAATTCGATGAACAAGATGAAGCTATTCTAAAATTAGATATTCATAAAAGCATTCCCGAACTGTTACTTGACAATACAGATAGAAACCGGACTTCTCCATTTGCGTTTACAGGAAACAAATTTGAATTTAGAGCAGTAGGTTCTGCTACTAACTGTGCACAACCCATGACCGTTTTAAACACCATCTTAGGCGAAACACTTGCACAGTTTAAAGTAGATGTTGATGCGCTTATTGACAGTGGCGAAAAGAAAGAGGTTGCTATCATGCAAATAATTCAGAAATATATTGTAGAAAGCAAAGATGTATTATTTGAAGGTAACAACTATAGCGACGAGTGGGAAAAAGAGGCGGAAAAAAGAGGTTTACCCAATGTAAAAACCACGCCGCTTGCCTTAGATGCTTTTGTTACTGATAAGGCTAAAAAATTATTTGAACACCACAATATCTATACTCATAGCGAACTGGAAGCAAGGCATGAAATTATGCTTGAGAATTATGTAAAGAAGGTTCAAATCGAAGCAAGAGTTATTGGAGATTTGGCTAGTACATACATACTTCCCGCAGCCATAAAATATCAAAATGTTTTAGTACAGAACATCCAGGGCTTGAAAGATGTTGGCATGGATGAAAGCGGCTACGCAAATCAAAAGCATATCGCGACTAACATCTCTAGTCATATTTCCAACATCAGCTCGAGCGTAGAAGCAATGATTGGCGCTAGAAAAACTGCCAATAAAATTGAAGATACCCGTGAAAGAGCGATCGCCTATTGCGATAAAGTAAAAAGCCATTTTGATAAAATAAGGTATCATGTAGATAAACTGGAACTCCTGGTAGATGATGAATATTGGGAATTACCAAAATATCGTGAGATGCTTTTCTTAAGATAAGATGATTTCATTTTTTTAAGGCCCTGCATTTTGCAGGGCTTTTTATTTCATACATTTTTTTAGCATATACCTGAATACGAGAATCTTTGGTACATATTGCAATAAATAATCCAAAAATCTATTGAATCATCATTTCAATATCTTTCCTTCTTTCTTCAGGCAATACTTTCAGCATTACAACTTTTTTATCTTTTAATTCTGCCTCAACGGTTGTATTATAAGGAGCGTTTAGTTTAAAATGCACGTCCTTATCTTCAGGCCACGCCGGAAATAAAAGAATACGCTTTTCATCAGTTTGCATCAGCATTTCCTGCAGGCCTGTCATTCCGCTTCCGCCCCAGTTATGATCGGGTGTCCAGTCAAAGCCTGGCCCCCAAAATGCAGGAAACCTTCTGCCTGAATTTTTTAATTTTAAAGAAGTTAATTTCCACGCCTCGTCTGTTAGCCCCAGCCTTGCAGCAAATATATTATCCTGTTTCCAGCCTATATAATTCCTGAATTTAATAACGCTCGTATCAAATTTCCAGGTATTGATGGCCGTGTCTAAACCCGGTTTGCCCAAACCAAAAATCCCCCATGGAAATACAGGATACAATTGCGGCGATTCTTCATTATTAATGCGTGCCCACAATTTTGCAGGCGCTATGGTTGCGTGCCCGTTAAACTGGCGATAAGTTATGGAAGGGATACGATTTAAGAATTCCTCCCAATGTTTTCTTTTGTCTTCGGTTAAATATTCAACCGGCAATTCCAGTAAACGTTTGGTAATAGTTTGTAAAGCGGCAATAGTAGACGTAGAATTATAGGCCATCTTAAAAGTTTCGGCACCAGAACCCGGATAAAGAATTAGTTTACCATCTTCATCAAAAGTTTTAGCGCCTCTTTTTTTGGCGAGATATTGATAATGTTCATCAAAAAACTGAAGGCAACTTTCTATGAATGGAATTTTATCGCTTATACTTTTACCAGTATAACGCTGTTCCTCGAGCATCATTAAACAAAATTCCAAAGAAGTATCCCACAGGTATTCCAGCCATGCGTTATATTCCACACCTTTATCTAATAGCTCCGGCCGGTTAAGGCCATACTCGGCAAAATCCGGTAATCCATAATTTTCCATTTGTTCTGTAAAGCAGGCGCCACCATGGTTCCAGTAAACGTTAGTACGCAGTTCTGCATTCTTTAGAATACGCAGGTAAAAATTAAATTGTGCCTGCATGGCATCCCAATCTCCGTTTTTTATCATCGGGAAATACACGAGCCGTTGATTTTGTGCTGTATGCAAGCCTCCGCCCCAGTTACGAAAGTCAGGAGTAAGCTTTACATCATTATCAGTAAAAACCGGGTCAACAGTAAATAAGCCACCATTAAATTTTGTGGGCCATTCTCCCCTGGCGTTGCAGGCAAGCATATATCGGAATAATTGAAAATTTCTTCCCACTTGCCAATCAACAGAATTAGTATCCTGGTTATTAATTATTATAAAACTCCTGTTCCAGAATTGCTGCCACCAATGTTGATTTTTTTGAAAAGATCTTGCCTCGCTTGTCTCTGTTTCTTCTACTAATTTTTGCAAGAAACTTTTCCATACACCAACGTCTTCTGCCTGCGATGTCCATAAGCTAAGTTGAAGAGATTGGTCTTTGGAAGCAACGATACTTTTTAATTCCCATGCCTTAAAATCAGTATTAACGTATACCCCATTATAAGTTCCGGCTGCTGAAAAATTTTTTCCCTTTAGTGAGCCGCCGAAGCACCGGTAACGCAATGGATTATATAAAGAATCTTTTACTGATTGCAACCCTTGTTCAGCAACGGTTGTATCAAAAATGGTGATGGCTCTGTTATGATGAAAAAACAAAACAGAATTTTGTTCAAAAGAAATACTATCCTTTTTGCAGACATTATTTTGAGGTGCCGCCCACTTCCATGAGTTACCAAAGTTTTCTCTCGGCTGCAAAATCCTGTCCTGGTAGCGCCAACTTTCGTAAGCAGCAGTTACCGAAATCTTCCGGTTGCTTTTGATCTCTAAGTGAACAACAGGTGCAAAAACATCTGCCCATATTCTTATTACAGCTTCTACATTATCTTTTTTACCCCTGACAGTTACATAACCCTGCTGTAAATGTAACTCCTGGCTGAAATCTTTGCTGTTAAAAATATTGGGCATAACGGTTAAGCATAAACGCCCTGCTTTCATTAGCCCGTTATTTTCATCGAAGCTTCCACTGCGTGCTGCGTATAGATATATTTTGCCATTTTCAACCCACACATTTAATCCTATATCTCCTCCACCGCAAGGCATCGATTCGGATGAGTTTTTGCTCTGGGTTTTCCAAACTACATTGTATTGATCCAGTTCTTTGTTTTGTGAAAAAACAGGTATTTGTAAAAAAAAATTAAAAATTAATATAGGTACAATTTTATGAAGCATGCATGATTTAGTCTATTAGAAAAGTTACAATTCAATATCGGAAGAATATATAAAGGAAGTAAAGTACCTGTATTCAAATAAGGTTTACAACTATTTACTAAGTCCTTCCAGCGCAAATAAGAAAGCGTATACCAATGCAACATCTTTTAAATAATCGAAGCGACCGCTCGCACCACCATGTCCAAACTTCATGTTGGTATGTAAGAGCAAAATATTTTTATCAGTCTTCATAGCCCTTAATTTAGCAACCCATTTTGCCGGCTCAAAGTATTGCACCTGGCTGTCATGCAAGCCTGTAGTTACGAGCAGGTTTGGATAATTTTTCTTTTCAATATTTTCATAAGGCGCATAACTTTTTATGTAGAAGTATGCATCTTTATTTTTAGGATTACCCCACTCATCAAATTCATTCGTTGTAAGCGGAATGTTCTCATCTAACATCGTGTTTACCACATCAACAAAAGGAACCTGCGCCACTACTCCATGCCATAAGTCAGGAGCCATATTGGTTACAGCGCCCATTAGCAAACCACCCGCGCTTCCACCTTGCGCATATAAATGCTCTTTACTTGTATATTTTTCATTCACTAAAAATTCACCACAATCGATAAAGTCAGCGAATGTATTTTTTTTCTTCATCATCTTGCCGTCTTCGTACCAATATCTTCCCATCTCCTGCCCACCACGAATGTGTGCAATGGCATACACGAAGCCCCTGTCTAATAAACTTAAACGGGTGCTGCTAAAACCTGCATCCATGCTATAGCCATAACTACCATACGCATACAGAAGCAATGGCGCTTTCCCGTTTTTCACAAATCCTTTTTTATACACTAATGATATGGGCACTTTGGTATCATCTTTTGCAGTGGCGTATAAACGCTCCGTTATATAATCTGCTGCATTATAACCTCCCAATACTTCCTGCTGCTTCAATAACTTTTTATCTTTAGTTGCCATGTTATAGTCATACACAGAAGCAGGCGTTGTTAATGAGGTATAATTGTAGCGAACTGTATCGGTATTGTATTCAGGGTTATTATTAAGGCTGGCTGTATAAGATGCTTCACCAAAATCAATATCATATTCGCTGTTATCTTTTAAACTCCGGATGGTAACTTTCACGAGTCCGTTTTTTCGTTCACTCAATACAATAAAACCCTTAAACTCTTCTACACCTTGTAACAATACATCCGTCCTGTGAGGTATCACTTCCTTCCAATTTGATGTATCCGTTTTATCTAAAGGACATTCCATTAATTTAAAATTTTTAGCATCATCTTTATTGGTGCGAACTAAAAATTTATCCTCCAATACAGTAATATCGTATAGCACATCTTTCATTCGCGGAGCAAAAATTTTAAATGCATCAGTTGGCTTTGATGCATCAATCATTCTTGCTTCGGAACTCATAGTTGCCTGCGAAACAATAAAAATATATCTGTCGTTTTTAGATTTATCTACACCTATATAATTGCTTTTATCTTTTTCTTCATACACAGTTGCATCAGCGCTTTCGTCTGTTCCTAATACATGTCTTTTAATTTTTTCTGACAAAAGAGTCACCGGGTTTTTAGCTGTATAAAAAAATGTTTTATTATCATTTGCCCAGCATCCGCCGCCTTCAGTATTTACAATAGCATCTTTATAAATATCACCTGTTTCCAGGTTTTTAAAATGAATAACATATTGCCTGCGTGACACAGTGTCCATACCAAATGAAAGCAACTTATTATCTTCACTTATGGCAAAACCTGTCACACCAAAATAAGCATGCCCTTCAGCCATTTGATCTACATCCAATAGAATTTCTTCTTTGGCATCGAGGCTTCCTTTCTTACGGCAATACTTAAAATATTGTTTTCCATCTTCAGTTCTTGAATAATAGTAATAACCATTTTTATAAACCGGCACGCTTTCATCTTTCTCTTTAATGCGTGATTTCATTTCGGTGAATAAATCTTCCTGTAGTTTTTTAGTACCTGACATCATGGTATCTACATAATTATTTTCAGCAGTAAGATATTCTACCACCTTTGTGCTGTCGGGTCCCTTGCCAAAAAAATCATACATCCAATAATAAGGATCAGGTACCGTGTCGCCATGCAAAACTCTTATATGTTCTTTCTTATCAGCAACTGGCGGTATTGCATCGGGCCATTTATATGTCTGTTGTTTCATTTCATTATTTTTACAAGCCACTATAGTTACGCATTGCTATTAGCGCAATTGGTTTTAGCTTCATGTAAATATTTTTGGATTTGCAATGTACGCAACCATTATAGCATTTACAAACCGGGATGTAAGATTGCCTGTAATGCATCTTTACTACTGCTTTTTTTCATCACAATAATTCCTATCTTAACGTTATGAAAAAAATTCTTTGCGTTTCAATACTTATCAGCAGTATTTACACTTCTAACGGGCAAATGGTTACAGATACTGGCGTTTACCTGTTACATAAATTTGAACAGAATATCGGGAAAGAGAAATTTACAGAAACTAAAACGGATGATATTATTAATTACGATGTCGATTTCAAATATGTTGATCGTGGCTCACCAGTGCATCTTACTGCTGCCTTGCGGTTAACTGCTGCTCTTGATCCACTTTCATTTCGCATTAACGGGGGCACTTCAAGGTTTTCTTCGGTAAATGATTCTGTTGTTATTAAAAATAAAATAGCTTCTATTAAAGTTGATGATAGTTTATACACCCAAACATTATTGCCTAACAGTTTTCCTATAGCTGGCTATTCGCCAGCCACTGCTCAAATGCTGCTGATACAATACTGGAAAATTCATAACAAACCTGCAATAATACACATGTTACCATATGGCAAAGTGGAGGTGAACAAAGACGGTATCGACACACTTACGTTTAATAACAATTCGATTATGCTTGAACGTTATGTTATTAAAGGATTGATCTGGGGAAATGAATTGTTATGGACAGATGCAAAAGGGCAGACTGTATTGCCTTATCACCAACGATGCCGAAGGCGATAAACAGGAAATGATGCTGGAGCCGTATGAATCTTTGCTGCCCGCCATCATAAGCAGAGCAGCTATGTATGGCATGCGTTTGTTTACAAAATCGGCAAAGCCATCTTTTCAAAAGCACCCCTTAATAGCAATTACCGGAGGTACTTTACTTGATGTTGTAAACAATACCACCATTCCAAATGCAACAATTGTTGTTGAGAATGGAATGATAAAAAGCGCTGGTAACTCAGCCACCGTTACAATACCTTCCGGCGCTTTTATTATAAACGCCAAAGGCAAAACAATTTTACCCGGCCTATGGGATATGCATGCACATTTTGAGCAGGCCGAATGGGGACCTGCATACCTCGCCGCAGGTGTAACCACGGTGAGAGATTGCGGTAATGAATTTGGATATATTAATGCCATTCAAACAGCAATTGACAATGGCAGTGGTATAGGACCGCATATTTTAAAGGCCGGTATTATTGATGGCAAGGGGCCTTATGCGTTGGGTATTATACAGGCCGCCACCAAAGAAGAGGCCATAGCAGCCGTAGACAGGTATAAGGAAAATGGTTTTGCGCAGATAAAGATTTATAGTTCTGTAAAGCCTGCTATCGTAAAAGTTATATGCGATGAGGCACATCGTTTGGGACTAACGGTAACCGGCCATATACCTAATGGAATGACGCTGATGCAGGGTGTTGATTCAGGAATGGATATGGTAAACCATGTGCAATATGTTTTTTCAGTTATGAAGAAAAATAAAACAGATTTCTCTATAGATGTTACTGATTCTTCAAACGTGGCTGTGCTTGATTTTATAAAATCGCATCATGTAGTAATTGATCCTACACTCGGCGTATTTGAATTGGCCTTTCGCGATTTAAAAGATAGCATTACGGATATTGAACCCGCGTTTTCCACTTTACCCGAACCCATGAAGCCTCTTTTTATTAACACAGGAACCTCAGACAGTAACCAGATAAAGCGTGGCAAAATAATTATGAAAGATTTTAAAGATATTACGGGCGCTTTGTATAAAAACAATATCACTATTGTTGCAGGCACTGATATGGGGTTCCCTGGTTATAGCGTCTTTAGGGAGCTGGAATTATATGTTGAATGTGGTTTAACACCTATGCAGGCAATTCAAACAGCCACTATTACACCGGCTAAAGTTATGAAAGCAGATGGCATAACCGGTTCTATTGAAGCAGGCAAGAGAGCCGACATAATTATTGTTAACGGCGATCCTTTGCAAAACATCCGCAACATAAGAAAAGTACAAACCGTAATTAAAGATGGGAATATTTATGACCCCGTTGCGCTGCATAAGGTGGCAGGCTTTCAATAAAAAAACCGGTGGTGTATTTATCTGCTTCCATTAAAAAAAATTCAAACCATATAGAATTCCCATTGAATACGATCAGGATCTTTAAAAGCAACATACTGCTTTTGCAAAGTGGGATCTAATTTTACACCTGTGTTTTCAACCTTTGCATCGCTTAAACCTTTTGATACACGATTAAGTTCTTCCTCGCTTTCACATGCAATAGCCAAATGGTCTGTTCCAATAGTAAATGGATTGAATTTGGTATTGTCGTCTGCTTTTTTAAAAACGATAAACACACTGCCCACAGGAAAAGCAAATAACTGATCGTTTTCGAGCGCAACAGGAAAACCAATAATATCCCTGTAAAATTTTTTAGTAACATCAAGGTCTTTACAACGAAGATTAATGTGATGAATTCCGGGTGTTTTTGGATTAATCGCCATAGTTTTTGATTTTAAAAATTACGAAATAATTAATGTACTAAAGGTAATTGAATAACAAACTCTGTTCCTTCCCCTTCTCTTGTTTTCATTTTTATTTCGCCACCATGCGCCTTTACAATATCGTAACTGAGACTTAAACCCAATCCCGTTCCTTCGCCTGTTGGTTTGGTTGTAAAGAACGGCTGAAATATTTTATCCGACACTTTTTGTGGAATGCCATTACCATTATCTTTTATAGCAATCAAAACTTTATCGCCAACTCTCTTTGTACTTAATAAAACTGTTGGCTCAAAGTGGCCATGATGTTGCTTCTTCTTTTCATCAACTGCATAAAATGCATTATTAATTAAATTAAGAACTACTCTTCCCATCTCTTGGGGCACAATATTTATTTTTTCAATGGTTGAATCTAAATCAGTTTCAAACTTTGCATTGAATGACTTGTCTTTGGCTCTTAAACCATGATAGGATAATCTTATATATTCATCACACAAAGCATTGATATCAGTTGGTTCCTGTTTACCTGAACTTGCCCGGCTATGTTGCAACATACTTTTTACGATGGCATCTGCTCTTTTGCCATGATGAATTATTTTTTTCTGATTTTCTATTGCATCATTTGCAAGCGCCACTGCATCATCAATTTTGCCTTTTACTAATTCATCTTTCATTTCTGCTAATAATTCTTCATTTACTTCACTAAAATTATTCACGAAGTTTAAAGGATTTTGTATTTCGTGTGCAATGCCTGCGGTAAGTTCACCTAATGAAGCCATCTTTTCCGATTGCACCAGTTGAGTCTGTGTTGCTTTCAGGTTACGGTAAGCATCGGCATTATCTAATGCAACAGCCGTATAGGTAGCAAGGCTGCGAAGAATATTGAGATGATAATCGTTGTATGCATTTTTAGCAAAGCTCTGGGCGGTTATCACACCAATAGATTTATCTTTATAAATGAGCGGCAGGTATATAATTGATTCGGAATTCTCACCTTCCGTGGCATCAGGAATATCGGAAATATAAGCCTGGTGCTCTTTTTCAAGATCATTGATAAAAATTTCCTTTTTGTTATTGAAGCACCAGCTTGCCGGCCGTGTTGTATCTCCCAGTTCATAACTATATGCAGCAAGTGTTTGTCCTTTTTCCTTAGTAGCAGGGAACTCTAGTTCGTGTTTGTCTTTGTTATGAATACCAATGCCAAATACAGACGCATCCATCAGTTTATTGACATGGGCATACACGGTATCAATAATGTGTTCTATGGAAAGCGAAGCGGTGATATCCCTGCCCATCTCGCTAATCAGTTCAATATTTTTACGCCGTTCATTTTCGGCTTCTGCTTTTAAGTTGGCTTCTCTCATCTCTGAACGCTGTCTTTCTTTTGCTATAACGCGATGCCGTTGCCTGCGGATAAATCCAAATGCAAGCAGGCCGAATAGAATTAAATATGAACAGTAAGCCCACCACGTACTATACCATGGCGGTAAGATAGTAAAGGAATAGACCGCTTCTTCACTTATAGTGTGATATAAATTTTTTGCTCTTACATGAAACGTATATTTTCCTGCGGAGAGATTGGTATACTCTTTATAAGTGTTTTTTCCCAAGCCGCTCCAGGTTTTTTCAAATCCTTCCAGCCACGTTTGGTACTGTGTTTTATCTTCCTGTTCAAAAAATGGCGCCGCATATTGAAAGCTTAATGAATTATCGGCAGACTTTATTTCAAAAGAATTTTTTTGTACGTTCCCGTACGGATTTAATTTTTGACTACCTGCTGTAATGTCGCTTATCAATACTTTATAAGGCAAATCAACTTTGCTTTTTATTTTGTCGTCGTAGCGTATTAACCTGTCAGGATTTGTAAACCACACAATGCCATCTTTATCAGGGTATACATTGGAATTCAAACCAAGCAGGTCAATAACAGGCAGCAATGAGGTCGAATCTAATTGATAGCTGCCACCCTGCTTTGGCGTTGCAATTATCAACTTGTAATTTTCTGCATTGCCAACGGTCATCCATATTTTTCCAGTGCTGTCTTCAAGACCTACAAAATTAGAAAAGTTATTAAACGTAGCTTTTTCAAATGCGTGTTGTTTTTCATTAAAAGTGTACGTAGCAGAATCGCTGGTAAAATAAACTTTATGAGCAAGCTCAAATACAAATCCTAAAGTAACTTTTAAACCTTGTTCTTCTCCAAAGCTTTCGACCTTCGTTTTTGAAATATCCGGTTTGCCTTGCAAATCAAATACAGGCGTAAAGCGGAAAGGTGTCCCATTTACGGTTGCACCCCATACACTACCTTCCCTTGTTTCTGCCAATGAGAATACCTCGCCCTTAAAATCAGGAATATTCCCAAGAAACTGCCATCCCGTTATTTTGGAAGGATCGCGAATAAATAGCACAACCCCAAAGGAAGTTCCTACATACATAAGTTCCGGATGTTTTTTTGAGATAAGGACCGCAGTACCTTTTAAATTGTTGTTTACAGAAGGTTGTACCAACATGGTCTTTTCATTTTTTATCATGAATAAGCCATCGCACGGGACAAGTAATGTATTTCCATCTGTCACTACATTAAATACCTGGTTGCGGGGCACCTGATTGTTTACATCAAATTTAGAAGTAGCGTGATTGAATTTTAATAACCCGTTATTCGTGCCAACATACAAAGAGCCGTCAGGAATTCTTGCTAAAGACAAAGGAGCGGCAACAATACCACTTTGAGCATTGAAAATCGTAAAAGGCGAATTGACACTTACCTTTGAAATACCATTATCCTGCGCCAGCCATAAATCGCCTTTGTTATCGGGGTAAATGGCATAAATAACATCGCTCACAAGGCCGGTATTCTTATTAATTACCTGCACTATTTTTCCCTGTGGACTTATAACAACCAGTCCGTAACCAAGGAAAGACAATATATAATTTCCGTTGCTGCGAACGCCACGGTAAAGCATGTATTGTTTCGCAATACTATCTGCCTCTGTTTTGAATGGCATGAAATTTTTCCCATCAAAAATGTACATACCATTTCTAAAAGTTCCAAGAAGATATTCTTTTTGATTTGCTGAATTTTTTTGAGAACTATTATTATCAAACCTTAAAAAGGTTTGCATACGGTCTCCGCCCAAAAATTCACTTCCGGCAATAAGCGTTAGTGAATCATTTATCATTCTTAAAAGGCCAACACCCTGTTCGTGTACATAGAAAACATCATCCACATAAAATGAATACATAAAATGGGTAGAAGGCTCCCAGGTTTTTACTGCCCAGCCTTCATCTTTGCCCAAACCCGTTTTTGTTAAACGGAACAACCGTTCTCTTGATTGAAAATAGATGTCTTTATCAGCAAAATTGATAGACCATATGTCACCGAAATTCCGCTTATCTTTTGGCAGGTATTGCACCAGCGAATGTTCCTGCGTTTTTCCAATGCTATCTTTATCGAGATAACCAAATTCACCGGAGCCACCATAATAGATAACACCGTTTTTATCTTTACCCTGACAACGGGAAATAATTGAAGAACGACGCGAAGCTATCCTTTCCCATTTTACGCCATCATACTGCAAAAGATTAGAACCAGAATTACTTTGGCCAAAATACACGATACCATCATCTCCCTGGATTGCACTCCAGTTGGTTGGAGATCCATTATATATTTTTGGGGTATAGTCTGTAACAAATGGCAATCCTTTTTCGGACTCATTTTGTGCGTGTGCGGGAAGAAAACTTATTACGGGTAAAATAACAGGCAGCCACCTGAAACAAAAAAAAATGCTGTTTCTCATAATGCGGATATGGTTTTTAAACATACAATAAGTCTTTAATAATAACAATAAACGGTGTTTTTTCTTTGCATGAATACATTTCCGTTATAAACGAAGGGAGATTAGCAGTTAATATTACACGTAAATATAAATATTTTTAATAAACAAAAACGTTTGAAGAAGAACAACAACTTGTATCGTATAAAAAAGATTTAGGAAATGGATAATTGAATGACAAATATTGTTCCTTCCCCTTCCTTCGTCTCCACTTTTATTTCTCCGCCATGCGCTTTGATAATATCATAGCTTAAAGATAATCCCAATCCCGTTCCCTCTCCTGTTGGTTTTGTCGTAAAGAATGGCTGAAAAATTTTATCCAATACTTTTTGAGGAATGCCATTGCCATTATCCATAACCGTTAGTATTACTTTGTTATCCTTCTTTTTTTGTGCTTAACAGAAACAGTTGGTTCATAACCGGCTTCGACTGCTTCAGCCCGATAAGCTTTTCTTTTTTTCGTTCACTGCATAAAAAGCATTGTTATATAAATTCAATAATACTCTTCCAATATCCTGCGGAATGATATTTATTTTTCCAATTGTTTCATCAAAATCAGTTTTCATTATCTGCATTGAAAGCTTTTATCTTTTGCCCTTAAACCATGATAACTTAATCGCAAATATTCATCAGCCAATGCATTAATATCTGTTGGCTCTTTTGCACCTGTGCTTGACCGTGAGTGCTGCAGCATTCCTTTTACAATTGCATCTGCCCGTTTGCCGTGATGATTAATTTTTTCTTCATTGCCTATTATATCATTTGCAATGATCTTTACTTCTTCATATATTTCCTTTTTCAATTTCTTCATTCAATTCCGCAAGCAGTTCTTTATTTACTTCTGAAAAATTATTGACGAAGTTTAACGGGTTTTGTATTTCATGTGCAATGCCTGCTGTAAGCTCACCAAGGGAAGCCATTTTTTCAGATTGGACCAATTGCGTTTGTGCCTGTTTCAGATCCACCAATGTTTTATCTACCTGTTGTTTGGCTGCTTCCAGTTTATTAAAGTCTTCATATCGTCGCATACGCTGTAGAAAATGCATCTGCCACTGATTGGATCAATTTTATTTCTTCTTCTCCTAATCGTATTGAGTTGCCTACATACAACATGCCTTGCAAAAAAGGAAGAAAATGCAAATAAAATCCTCCATGAGGAATAGTTTGTAAATATTGTTCAGATGAAGTAAGCGCTCCTTGTTTCACTAAAGTGTTTGCAAATTCTGTAAATGATATTTCATCCCAATGGTCAATATAATTTTCTTTATTGTTGCCAGTGATTCAATACCTGGTTAATATTTCCCGGAGTTCATAAGGAATATGAAATGCAGCAATCGCTTTTCCATCTGGCGTCGATAAAAATGTATGAATGAGTTCCTGTAAATCATCCATAATAAAAACACCACAACGAATAAAAGGAATACCGAGTATCGTAAGTTCATTCCATATTAATGGTGTGATCCTGTCCAGGTCACTGATCGTGCGCATAGAAGCAATATCTGCACGGATACGATCGAGGGCAGCTTGCTTTATTGCATCTCTTGCACTGGCTTCTGATTTTTGTAATTCAATATATCGCCGGAATGTGAGATCTACAATATTTTTGAATCGCTCAAGAATTTTAATTTCTGTTTCTGAATATTGCTTTTTCTGACCATGCAAATAAAAACCCTTCTGAAAACATCAGCCAGTGGCCATATTGTTTCTCATCATCTTGATTATTTAGTTCGGCAGCAATATTTAAACCGGAGGAAAGAAATGTATAATACGATTTGAGTTCTTCTCCTTTCAATACAGGAAAATAATTCTCATTCCTCAGCCACGATTCGTATTGCTTTTCAAATTCCGGATGACCGGACATTACTACACTTCCTGTTAACGAAAGGCTGTCGCCATTTGATGATGAAGTGGCAGAATAAAATTGCACTTTTCTTGATTTCTTAGATATAATGCCAACGCCAGATCGTATAGGATTAATACCAAGTTTTCTCAATTCAGTGAAGACCATGCTGGCAGTAGAAGACAAATCATCACTGTTGCGCATGGCCATTGCTTTGCCACGAACTTTTTCCAATGCAGCTTCAATGGTTGCTTCTCTTGCCTGTGCTTCGGCTTTTTGCAGATCGCTGAAACGGGTATAGCTCAGATCGAAAACTTTTCCGAATCTGTTGAGTATTTCAAGTTGTTCATTTGAATGTGCAACAGGCCCCGAAGCTTCAATAAATCCAAAATTGTTGAATGAACCGGAAATAACAGTACGTTCGGATAATCTTATGCCTGCCTTAACAGCTGCAGGAAGATTGGTAAGTTCAGTTTCGTGGAGAAGTAATTCATCTAAAGATTTTTTGAAATTTCCTTCCAGCACATAAATCCATTTTGAATTTTTTTCTTTCCATCCTTTGATTATTGCTTCGTAATAGGGATGATTGAGACGCTTTATATAATAGCTGTTGGCATTCCTTTTATCCTCTGAATTTGCCATCCACATTCTGGCAGCCAATGTTTCTTTATCAAAGATCCAGATAATGCAACGGGCCAATATTAGGTCAAGCTTCACTAACTCTTCAAACAGAATGGCAACCAATTCGCTTAATTCATTGGAGTTATGCATAGCCATTGCTCTTGATCTCACCCTTTCCAATCCTAATTCTATCTGGGCTTCCCTCGCCTGCGCTTCTGCTTTCTTTAAATCGGCAAAACGTGTATAGGTTAAATCAAAGACCCTGGCAAAACGGTTGAGTATATCGAATTGTTCCTGTTTCAGTAGCTCCGTGCCAGCAGTTTGCAAACAACCGAAATTATGGAATGATGCTGCCAGCATTAATCTTTCTGTCGCCTGCATTCCTTTTTTCACCGGCTCAGGCAGATGTTTCATTTCAGTATTATGAAAAACAAACTCATCCCAATCTTTTTTTACAGACCCATGCAAATCATATTGCCAGCTTGTGTTTCTTTCTTTCCATGCCTTTACAAAAGCGAGATAAGGAGGATTTTCATGATAAGGCACATAAAAACTTACAGGTTGTGATTCCGGATTTGCCATCCACAGGCGGGAGGAAAAATTTTCACTGTCTATTAACCAGATCAGGCAACGGGTCAATGCTATATCGAGTTTGGTAAGTTCTGAATAAACCGTCCCTATCAATTCCTTTAATTCATCTGAATGCTGCATCGCCATGGCCCTGGCCCTTACCCTTTCCAGTCCTAATTCAATTTGTGATTCTCTCGCCTGTGCTTCTGCTTTTTGCAGATCGAGAAAACGGATATAAGATTGCTCAAACACGTTGACAAAACGCTTAATAACTGCATTTTCTTCAGCAGAAAATGGGATAGCGGCGTAGTTGGCCACAAGCAGAGCAATGTTTTTGCCCATCGCCAGCGATAAGGCAAGGCCCGGCGCCTGAAGTAAAAACAGTTTTCTGGCTTCCGGAGTATTTTTAACAATAGTGTGTTCAAATAAATGATTAATCCACTGATTTTTTTCTTCAAGGCCGCAAGTGATGCTGTAAAAATTATCACCACTTCTCACTGCTTTCATAGCACTGTTGATAAAGGGAATGTTGATATACGGAATTTTCAATTCGGCCGGATAAGCTTGTCCCGGGATGGCCATCCAAAGATTCAGAAGCTTTGTTTTATAATCAAGGCTCAGAGTGATAGCATCGGTGCGAAGTTGTAATTGCGCTAATTGTTCAAACATCACCGCCATTATTTCTATCAGTTCCTCACTTTTGTGCATAGCCATGGTTCGGGCCCGTACTCTTTCCATTGCCAGTTCAATCTTGTGCTTCTCTTGCCTGTGCTTCTGCTTTTTGCAGATCGAGGAAACGGGTATAGGTTTGCTGGAAGACTTTTCCAAAACGCATCAGCGTATTATTCTCTTCATCAGAATAAGGAATACCCGAAAAGTTTTCGATGTACAGGCAAATATTGTCTAACAATACAGTCGATCCTGCAAGGCCCGGAATACTGAAAAGAAATTCTTTTGTTTCCTCAGGCAATCCGGGTACATACTCAATTATCTTTTTATAAAATCTGTTCTTCTCTTCAAAATCAAGGTTGGTGGCAAAGAAATCTTCCCCTTTTTCCTTTGCTTCATTAAAACGATTGTAATAAACACAATCAAAATAAGGAATGGTTACATGAGAGGGAACCCCGAGTTGGTCAGCTATCCAAATATCGTAATCATCCCTTGCCTTATAATCCATAACAAACCCTGTATGTTCAATATTAATATTTAAGTGAGCGAATTGTTCATATACAAGCTGAATTACCTCTTTGAGCTCTTCACTTTTCTGCATGGCCATTGTTCTTGCACGAACCCTTTCCAATGCTAATTCTATCTGTGCTTCTCTTGCCTGCGCTTCTGCTTTTTGCAGATCCATGAAGCGGATATAGGCTTGCTCAAAAACTTTGGCAAAACGTTTCAGTATTTCCTGATCCTTTTCGGATGGCAGTATTCCTGTATGCGATGGAATGAGTAAAGCAGAGTTTTTTGCCCAGGCAAATGAAAGAGAATGTCTATCATTCTGAAAAATCCATTGCTTAAACTCATCAGGAAAATACCTGTAATCTGAATGCTCAAAAGCATATTGGAAAAAACTATCTTTTTGTTCTTTTGGAAAGGATTTTGAAAAATATTCATCTCCCCTGATTTTACTTTCCCAGGCATCGTTAAAAATGGGGTGATCAAAATATGGTAACAGGAAACTGCCCGAACTTGAAAAATCCGGTGCAGCCATCCAATGCATCACATCTTTTGAATCGGGGAAATAAGTACAGATTATAACACCATTAGCATCTAATATTACACCCAGATCTTTTAATTTTTCTGCTACAACAGAAACCACTTCCTGCAGCTCTTCCGCTTTTTGCATAGCCAATGAGCGGCTCCGCACTTTTTCTAATGCTGCTTCAATCCTTGCTTCCCTTGCCTGCGCTTCGGCTTTTTGCAGATCAAGGAATCTTGTATAGGTCTGTTCAAATACTTTTGCGAAGCGGATAATTGTTTGCTGTTCATCTGATGAAAAATTTTTAACAGCTAATATCAACAGATACCCATCCGAAAAATTTGCACAATTAAAAACAACCCGATCTGGCATTTTGGAAAAGATATCTTCTACAACAAAGGGAGGCACATGGTTTGATAAAAACCGGTGATGTTCTTTATTTTCTTCGCCTTGTATGTCGAAAACATGAAGCGGTTTTTTTTCTTTCCAGTCTTTATAACGGCTATTCAGTACATGGTCACCGGTTAATGGGAAGGTAATAAAGTCTGGAAGCAACGAACCATCAGGAAGAACAACCCAGGCAGTTTGAGTTTGCTTTGCTTCATCAACAAACATATAACCACAACTGAAAGTGTCTATACCAAGATTTCCGAATTCATGATAAAGCAATTGTGAAGCATCAGCCAGTTCAATACTTTTTTGCATCGCCATTGCTCTTGCCCTTACTCTTTCTAATGCTAATTCTATCTGCGCTTCTCTTGCCTGCGCTTCGGCCTGTTTTAAATCATTGAAGCGTGTATAAGTTAAATCAAAAACTTTTCCAAAGCGGCTAAGTATATCAAGATTAGCATCTGATAATGGCGCATCTCCTACAGTTTGCAATCCTCCAAAATTGCTGAACGAAAAAGAAACAACATATTTTTCCATAGCCCTTGATGCTGTCTGTGCTGCTTCAGGAGTTTTCTTAAATTCTGTTTCACTGAATAAGTAATTCATCATAGATTCGTTTTTCATCCCCTTCAAGTGTATACACTGACTTAGTATTTCTTTCTTTCCATCCTTTCATCATCGCATGGTGAAAAGGATAATCTTCAAACTTCATGTGATAGGATTCAGGAGCCTTATCAATATCCGGGTTTGCGGCCCAAACCGTATTCGACAATGAAGGTTCATCGATGATATTAATGATGCACCATGTTAATGCAAAATCAAGCTTGGTCAATTCTTTAAAAACAGTATCAACTAATTCAGATAACTCATCTGATTTTTGCATAGCCATAGCTCTTGCACGAACTCTTTCCAATCCTAATTCTATTTGTGCTTCTCTTGCCTGTGCTTCGGCTTTTTGCAGATCAAGAAAACGGCGTATAGGTTTGTTCAAATACAGCAGCAAATCTTTTGAATACATCATGAAATTCAGGACAGGGCCCGAGTGTAATAAACAGCAAATTGCCTTGCGAAAAATTAGCCAGGTGATGTATTTGTGTTTCGGGTAAATCGAAACCCAACACTTATTGCATAATCGAAATAGGCTTTAAAAGAAGGAATGGTTTTCAGATATTCATAATGCTCCTGCATTCTTTCGCCACGCAGTTCCAAAACAAAAAATTGTTCGCCTTTTTGTTTCGACTCAACATAACGTATAAAATTAGCGTCTTCCGTCAGCGGGATATTTGGAACACCGTTAATGATACTTCCATCCTGGGTACTCATCCATGAAGTAAATTCCATTTCATCTTTTTCCCAGATATTATAGCCGCAACTATAGGCAGGTGCTCCTAATGATTTTACTTGCTGAAATAATAATGCAGCCGCAACTTTTAATTCATCGCTTCGCTGCATAGCCATCGTTCTTGCACGAACTCTTTCTAATGCAAGTTGTATCTGTGATTCTTTTGCCTGTTCTTCCGCCTGTTTTAAATCATTAAAACGGATATAGGTTTGTTCAAATACTGCAGCAAATCTTTTTAGCAAATCAAACGTCGCTTCTGATATGTCTTTATCGGAAGAAAAGGACAGCCATCCTTTTGAAAAGAAAATGATATTGACAATCCACTGGTTTTCAGGAAATTTTTCTTTCGTTTCAAAAAAACTATTGCGGTGTTCATTATAGTCTTTCAATTCCTGTCCTCTAACCTCCACTTTCAACGATTTGTGTTTTGCTTTCCATGCAGCAACAGCTTTAGCCATCACATATGGGTCATTGATCGGAACATTTAGCGTACGTGGCAAATGGTGACTATGAACAGTTGTAGATAATTCAACAAATCTTCTTTCTTCATTAATGATTGCAATGGAATTTTGTTCAGCCGTCAAACCCAATTCTTTTACTTGTTGAAAAAGTAAGTATGAAGTTTCGGGAAGTTCATCACTTTTTTGCATTGCCATTGTTCGTGCACGAACTCTTTCTAATGCTAATTGAATTTGTGATTCTCTTGCCTGTGCCTCGGCTTTTTGCAGATCAAGGAAACGGGAATAGGTTTGTTCAAACACCCGTGTAAATCTTACCAGCAATAATTCCTCTGTTTGATCAAGCATTACCCCGGTAATTAAAGACAGGTAACCGTAAGAAAAATTACAACTGTAAAAAATGGTGGGATCCGGAAAAAAATTCCGCCCTATATTTTCTGATTCCCGGGATCCGAATCCGCTGTAAGCAAAATCAAGATGTTTCTTTAATTCTTTTGCATGCACTACCTGTTTACATAGAACATCTTTTCTTTTCCATGCATCATATCGTTCATCGAAAATGCGTTCGCCGGTTAGCGGAAGAAAAAAATGTTCCAAAGAAACACCGTCAGGATTTGTGAGCCAGCTATGTTGCCTGTTACTCTTTTCTTCGATTTCAATATAGCCACAACTGGCAAAATTAGTAACGCCCAGATGTATGAGCTCTTTGTTTAGAAGAGTCGCCACCTCTTTAAGTTCATTACTTTTTTGCATTCCCATAGTACGGGACCGTATTCGCTCAAGGCTTGCTTCGATCTGCGCTTCTCTTGCCTGTGCTTCGGCTTTTTGCAGATCGAGAAAACGTGTATATGCACGTTCAAATTCAACAGCAAAACGATGAAGAATTTTCTTTTCATCTTCCTGCAAAGTATTCTTAACCATCACACCAAAACATCCATATTTCATAAAGGCTTCAACATAATATAAACCATCACTGAAGTATTCAGGCTTCAGTTCGTCAACACCAGCAATTAGTTCACTCCAGGCAGCAAAATAATTTTCAACGCCATCAGGCGGCACGTGATAAGAAACAACGGGTTCATTGCCTTTCCAGTCAATTAAACATTGTGCTGTTGCAGGTTCATTTCTATCCAAAGGATAATTAATGGCTTTGCTTTTGAACGCATTACTTTCTGCCCAGGCTGCCCAAAAAACATGGTGGTCTTTATCTTCATCAGGCAACCATAAAAATGAAAATGCGGATGGAATATTTAAATGCAAAACCTGCTCATGAAAAACACGCAATGTATCATCCAACTCATTTGAATGCTGCATGATCATGCTTTGTGTGCGGGCACGTTCTAAGGCTAATTGAATTTGCGATTCTCTCGTCTGTGCTTCCGCTTTTTGCAGATCAAGAAAGCGGGAATATGCTTGCCCAAATGCATTGGCTAACCTTTTTAGAATAGCAATTTGTTCATCAGACAATAGTTTCGCATCATATCTACCCAGGGAAAGCCAGGTGTCTTTCAAAACGATATTAGATGTTAAATACACATCCCGGTTATATCCACTTGTTTTTACTTCATCCGGCAGATCCTTGTAAATTGTATTTGTAAAAAGATGATCCAGGAAACTGTCTTTATCGTTTTTATTCAATAGCACCACGGAAAAGTTATTACCAGAAGTGTAATACTGATTAACACTTTCTACAGCCTTTTTAAAAACAGGATGTTCAAAAAAAGGTATAACTAATCTCGTAGCACCCTGATATAAACCGGGAACAACTACAAAATTCCAAATGTCAATAGCTTTCGAAACATCAAGCCCGTTGGCACTGAAATTTACCCAGTCAAAATCAAAACCAAGGTTGATGAATTGTTCGCCAATTACATTAATAACGTCAACAAATTCGGAAGGTTTTTGCATAGACATGGTCTTGGCTCTCACCCTTTCCAAAGCAGCTTCAATTTCCAGCTCGCGGTTCTGTGCTTCTACCGCTTTTCTTTTTTGTTCCAGTTCTGCAATGGTTTCTTCTAACAGAATGGCAGTGGTTTTTTTTACCTTTTCTGTTCTTTCTAATTTAAATGCTGTTATCTCTAATTCCTTGTCGGCATTCTTTGCTGCTTTTAATAAAGCAGTTTTTTCATCAGCACTTAAATGGTTTGCATTCTGAATTAAATCGAGAATAGTTTGAAGATGCTGATTCATTTTATTTTTTACTGCTATATTATTTTATTGAGAGAAATACTTTGGTTAAAATAAAAATTTTACTTTTCATTATTAACACATAACAAATCTTTTAAATTACAGGGAGCAACCAGGCGTTTAGGAAAAATTAGTTTAATGCTGTAATATAACATAAGTAAAGCAAATTTTAATTAACCTGTATGTACAAATAATATCGGCTTATATAAATAAAAGCCAGCGTAAACCGGCCTTTATTATTCCAATGTTCCCATTTCCTTCCTTAATCAGCTACGGTTTCCTCGCCGGTCACCACCCGACGCTAAATTCGATGAGATCTATATCGATGCCCAAACTGCGTGTACTGAATTAATGGTCTGCAAGCGCATTCTTACCAATATGCGCAAAGCCCGTAAACTCTCCTACACTTACCTCGTAGAAAATGGCAAAATTTATTACCTGAGGCAGGAAATAGCCGGCATACTTAAAGCCAATATTGTGATAGGAAAAAATAGTTCATTGAAAAAGAAGGTTTAAAATTTAAGTAAATTTCTTTTAATGACTGATGACTTTTTCTTTCACCTTTGTATTTAAAAGAAGAAGATTGGAAGTATAGCAGTGCCAGAGATTTTTGTGGAATGAAAGGATTAATTGCTTTAAGCTACAGTTAGTATGTAGTGGCACAAGTATGGCCAACGCAAATAGCCTGGCCACCAAACTTGCGCCATGGGAGAGTAATTATATTGGCAACATAATTATAAACTCACTTCCTTCACCTTCTTTGCTTTCCACTTTTATTTCTCCGCCATGTGCTTTTATAATATCATAACTTAAACTCAAACCTAATCCTGTTCCTTGTCCTGTTGGTTTTGTTGTAAAGAATGGCTGAAAGATTTTATCAACTATATTTTGCGGAATGCCATTGCCGTTATCGCTTAACTGTTATTTCAATCTTATCATTTATCTTTTTTGTTTGTACTGAAACAAGTGGCTTGTAGTCTCCGTTAGCGGTGAATGTTGTGCGGTTCTTTTCATTCACTGCATAAAAAGCATTGTTATACAAATTCAATAACACTCTTCCAATATCCTGCGGAACAATATTTATTTTACCAATGCTTTCATCAAAATCAGTTTTAAAATCTGCATTGAAATGATTTGTCTTTTGCACGCAAGCCATGATAAGCCAATCTTAAATATTCATCGCATAAAGCATTAATATCTGTTGGTTCTTTTATGCCTTCACTTGTTTCTTGAATGTTGCAACATGCCTTTTACAATAGCATCTGCACGTTTGCCATGATGATTTATTTTTTCTTCATTTTCTTTTATATCATTTGCAATATGTTCTATTGCTTCATCAATATTTCCCTTTATCAACTTCTTCTTTCAATTCATCAATCAACTCCTTATTTACTTCAGAAAAATTATTCACGAAGTTTAACGGGTTTTGTATCTCATGTGCAATGCCTGCAGTAAGTTCTCCAAGCGAAGCCATTTTTTCTGTTTGTATGAGTTGTGCTTGTGTGGATTGTAAATCTTCCAATGCTGTTTCAAGGCTGATCCCGTTGCGCTGCAAGCTCTTCTTTCTGTTCAATTACTTCTGCAGTGCGCAGTTTTACTTTGTGCTCCAGTATTTTATTGCTTTGTATTAATTGTCTTGAACGATAAGCGATAAATGCCCATACTGCCCCCGCAAAAACAATTGCATACAGCAAATATGCCCACCAGGTTTGCCACCACGGCGGCATAATGCTGAATATTAATACTTTCATCACCGGTGTCCACACACCATCACTGTTGGCTGCTTTTACGTGAAAAGTATAAGTGCCCGGTGAAAGATTGGTATAGGTAACTGTGCGTTGTGTGCCTGCCTGCACCCAGTCTTTATCATAACCATCTAATTTGTATGCATATTGCGTGGCAAGCGGGTCTTTATAATATAAACCCACATAATTAAAAGTTATCCTGTTTTCGTTATGACTGAATTTGTACGACTTAACGGTATCAATCACAATAGCAGAATCTTTAGGCTTGTCTTTGATAAATGCAGTAAGATGCACCGACTCAATATGTACAACAGGCGGCTCTTTATCAGGTGCAAAATCATCAGGATTTAAAGTGATAAAACCATCATCGGTGGCAAAATAGAAAATTGCCTTCTTTGGTTTTTACTACATTTCCCGTGACTAAGTTATTAATATCTGTTATGTTGGTTATCTTTCCTGTAGCAGGATCTATAATGGAAATACCCCGTGGTGTACTTGCCCATATATTTCCTTTGTTATCTTCTGCGGTGGACGATACACCGTCATACAGCAATCCGTCTTGTTCGCTGAATCTTTTAATGCTTTCCCTGTTTTTATCCAGCATAAACAAACCGCCGAAATAGGTAGCAGCCCAAAGCCGTCCTTTGCTGTCTTCATTAATATTGCCAACGCAATTAAATCCGGGTGATCTTCCTACATAAGAAGTAAAAGTTCCTTTGTCCCGGTTGAACCTGTTTAACCCTCCCTCATTGGTGCCCACCCAAATTAAGCCTTCCTTATCTTCATAAATACACTAACCTCGTTATCATCAAGGGCGCCGTGTGTATCAGCAATGGTAAGGTTGTTTTTAATAAAAGGGAATCTTGTAATGGTTTTAGAAGCTGTGTTAAACCTGCAGATACCGCCTCCCCAACTTCCGATCCATATATCACCCAGGTGATCTTTACAAATAGCGGTCACATTATTAAAATTAAAAGCAGCAGTATCTTTTGGATCATAACTGATATCAATTGTTTTCCCTGTAATAAGATCATAACAATAAAACACCGGTTTTGCAGCATTGGTTTTCCATGTATAAATCAATCCGTTTGAAACATAAGCGTCAGCTCCTACAGGAATGTTTTTAACTGTGCCCGGTAAAAATTGTACCTGTTTAAAACTGCCATCCGGCGCCTGGTGGTATAAGCCATGCGCTGTGCCCATCCAGGTACTTCCATCCGGCGCTTTGGTAAATGAATTAGCGGCGCCTCCTTTAAAAAAAGCATCTGCTGACGCCCCGCTACCGTATTGTATAAATCTTGAGCGCCTGGTATCCATCCATTGTAATCCTTTTTGATGGGCACTGCCAAACCATAATATGCCTGATTTGTCGGCAAACAAGTTAATGGCGAGATTATCCTCTAATCCATTGCCGAAATTATTGTCAACTGTATCCCGTTGAAATTGTTTGGTATTTACATTGAAGTAATACAAGCCTTTAATTGAGTTGCACCAAAGATTGCCGGCTTTGTCTTCTTTAATAGTGATATCAACATTAGTATTTTTAAATGCATCTGCCGGATCCGGGACATAATTGGTAAAGTTTTGATGGAAAGGATCAAAAAGTGAAAGCCCTCCATAGCTTGTAATCCATATCCTGCCTTTGGAATCGGTATAATAAACAGGTAAGTGTATCGCTTGCAATGCTGTTAGCGTCTCCTGCCTTATGATGAAAAAGAGTTAATGAATCTGTATTGGAATTATACCTGCAAAAGGCTTCGTTGCTGCCATAAGGATAGGTATTAGAACCATCAAAATAAAAAATACCTGGCTGCTGTGCATCTTCCTGTATTCCCAAGGTGGTAATTTGCTTTGAAGAATCTGCATGTGACAGGTGCGCAATGAAAACATTTTCCTTTGCATTGTATTCATACAACCCATTGTTTGAACATACCCATATCCGCTGCTCTTTATCTTTATATATTTGATAAAAAGTAGTTGCATTCAGTTGATATTTTCCTTTTGCCTTGCTGCCAAATCCTTCTGATCTTTTTGTGACGGGATCATAACGTACCAAAGTATCATACAACGATAGCCAGATATTTCCTTTCGCATCATCCTGCATAGAAGATGTGCCTTTATAATTCCATTGCAGACAGTTTATAAAATTATCGTGCGCCCGGTCATACACATACAAACCGTTAACCAGCGATGCCCAAAGCCGGCCTTTGCTGTCTTCATAGAGTTTCCTAACAGAGATTGCGGACGGGTCTTGTATTCCAAAATCATACACTTTTGGTTTATATCCATCGTAGCGCACCAAACCTTTTTCTGTGGCTATCCACATATAGCCTTTTTTGTCCTGCAGCAGGTCGTTCACTGTTCCTTCCGGCATGCCATCTTTAACAGATAAAAAATTAAAATGATGATGCGAGGTATTGGTTTGTGCCATGCAAAAGCAATAACATTGTAATAAAAGCAAAAGGGGGGGCAGTTGTTTCATGTATTGATTACGAAGCCCATGCAGTACTGGTTTTTAAAAATGTGAATGTAGTATAAAGTTTTGATTGTTTGAATTATGGTTTAAGCCCCCATCCCCTAAAGGGGGGTAATTGGCAACACAATAATAAACTCAGACTAGTCCTCGTTTCAAACGAGAACTAGAAAAGGGCAAAGATACTTGCGCGAACCTGGGGGCGTGCCCATGCAATGCTAACTGTAATTTAATATACTTTGTTTTTCTCTAATTTTTTTTATTCTATATTAATGGACTGAGTATAAAAAAAAATGATTTAAATCTATAGAGTTCTTTAGCTGACTCCTTTTCAAATGATTCCTTCACACTAAACTTCCAATATGAAAAAATATTATATAAAACTAATCGGAGGCATAGCCTTCGCTGGGTATCCTTTTTATGGCTTTTCAATCCTTCATCCTTTCAAATGTTGACCCCAAAACCGTTACAGGTGAAATCCTGGATATGAAATGTTATATGGCTTCCGGCGCACATGGCGCGGATCACAAGCAATGTGCCGCTACCTGCATAGACGCAGGTGCACCAATGGGTATTCTTACTAATGATGGTGTAGTTTACCTGCTGGTAGAAGACGGTAAGAACGCGGATCCCTACGAACAGGCCAAAAAGTTTGCAGGTGAACAGGTAACCTTAACAGGTACCTTATCTCAAAAAGGTGGAATACAGGCTTTAATTGTAAGTGACGTAAAAGCCAAATCTTAATACGAACGTTTTATTTAAACTGTGTTTCAACCTCTGTACAGGAGAAAGTGGACTTGGCTAGCAATGTTGAGGAACACCGCCATTGGCCAAAAGAAATGTGAGTTTAGGTTCGTTTAGTTCATAACTCTCTAAGAGTTGTTGGTCCTTGCTAAGCTACAAGGCCAGCAGACGAACATAGAAATCACGGCGGAACCCTTCATTTTGTGGGGGTTTTTATTTCAGCACTTTACATAACATTTATATCTATATCTTAATTATTAGTAAACCTGGTCGCATTTGTATGAAGCTCAGCAACCGATCTTAGCAGGTTACTGCGTTTTATGAATTCCTTCCACACATTGTATAAGGTAGTAGTTTCCAGGTTAAGATTCGTATAGTTATTCATTGCGTTGTCACAAAAAGACATCAGGCTTTTGCGGCGGTCTTCCTGCACAGATCTATAGCTTAGAAATGTGTCATATTCATTGTCAAAATCTACTATGTTTATCGAATTATTTTCCCAATTTTGAGAATGAGCAAGATTTATTTCGGAATATTCATCGTATAAAGCATTGCACTCATCTTCATCTGCAACATTATACTTATCTACTTCTTTTGAAAGCTTGTCTACAGTTTCATATGCTTTCATTATTCTGTCGCTATAGGCTACTAATTCTTCCTGGGTTTGCATTTGGCTTTCTGTTAATTTATCCAAACTCGTTTCTTCAAAAACATAAGTAGCGCCTGATAATTTATCTGCAAGTGAACAGCAGTTATCAAAAGTTGCCTGCACCTTCGCTAACTCTTCGCGCAGCGCATCTATCTCTTTGTTTACCGGGATAAATTCATGAAATAACTTATCAGCAGTTTCCTTCATTCTCAATTCAAAATCATGCAATTTTATAAAGGCAGCAAGTAATTGCTCATCCTGTTCAGTCATAGTGGTTTTGCCGGGCTCATAAATTATCGTTATGTTCCTGCCAGCGTGCCTAATTATATCTTTCTTTATATCTTCCTGTAATTGTTGCATAATTGAATGTATAAATTTTTTATGAGTTGTATAAAATTTAAAACGAAGGAGTAAATTTTTTAGTATACTGTTAATTGCAGGAAGTTTTTATTCCTGTTATTATATGGCCTGCATCCGGGTAATTAATTATATCGCATTGTGCCGGGATGAAAAGTGTTCCATGAATGCCAGAACTCCTGGTACGCTTGTACAGGGTTTAATCTTTCACCTTTCAATGTTCCATCAATACAAAGGCCATCCATGTTCCAAACAGAATTTGTATTCTCATCCGTGAATACATCGTTGCTCCCCTTTTGAAAAGTAAGCGTAGTTCCATTCACACGCCTGTCGTAAACATGAAAAGAAGCCGTATCGCCTTCAAGAGCAAGCACAACCGGCAAGCCTTCTATTGAATCGTTGATTAATTTCTTTTCTACCAGTCCGTTCCAGTCATAAGCTTTTGCCGAATAATTATGTATAATACCAATTACCCACGACTTGGGTTTCCATGATGCTGAATCCCTTTTCTCCAGACCGCTCTTAATGGTTCCTTTATCATAATCCGCAAGATCTTTATAATCTTTTTTGAAAGAAGTATCCGGCAGCATAACAGATGAGTTAGGATATTCACGCAGCCAGGCTTCTAACGTTAGTTGCTTAGACGCTATTTCCTTTAAAGCAGTTCCCTTCAATGGGCCGGCTATTGCCTTACCCGTTTCCTGCTGCCACCAGCTTTTGGTAGTTGCATCTTCAAACATGGCATTGAAATGATCCATGCCAACCAGCCTGAAAGACTCCATCTTTCCATTTACATAAGGGCTGAAAGCACGGCCTGTTCTGCATACGGTGCAGTAGGTAACCATTACCGGGGTATTACCAATAGTATCCATCACCTGGTGATGGTAACCTATAAACCGGATAGGATAAGCTTTCGATTCTCCATTTATGGCAACTCCTATAACCAGTTTATTTCTATTGGTAGTATCATTAGCTGCAGCTGCAAACAATTTCTGCCTGGGTTGGTAAAACATTTTATCAGCTTCAAAGCGATAATTGAAAAAGAAGAAAATAACTCCATAGAAAATAAGAATGCATGATAAGAATATTTTCTTCCAGGTTTTACCATTTTTAAAAACAGAAACTAAAGGAAAAATAAATAATGCCAACGCCAGTATTCTTATCCACTTAATATTATTATTGATCCAGTAAGCTAAGCCTATCGTGTTTTTATGCTGGCTGCCGGGAAAAGGCATAATAAAATATACACGGCCTATTTCTACAGCAAACAATAACAGCAGGCCGGCAATTAAAAACAATCGTTTCATTAAAATAATTTAAGCGTGAATTTATACTTTATACCACAGATATAAAACCATATCCTGAAATAATTGCTTCGCTGTTTGCTTTCATTCTTTTCTAACCCATTCCAATAATATACCATTACCTTACCATTAAGTATTTTCCTTCGATACCCCTTCGATACCCCTTCGATACCTCTTCGATTATTCTTCGATAATAAGATCGAAGAATATACGCAATAAATCTGTACCTCTTGCGTTAAATAGCAGGAGGAAATTACTCCCGTTCAATAATTTTTTAATCATTTAAACATTGGGCTATGGCAGTACTTGCTCAGGGCATATTAGGACACGTAGTTGGTAAAACAGGCCCTGTTGTAAGCTACATTAGATTCGGACAAAACATTACACGCAGCAGGAGCAACAGCGAAAAAACCAGAATTGAAACTCCGAAAAGAAAAACGCAACGGGAAAAGATAAGAGTATGTAATGAGTTTACAAAAGCATTTTCAGGAACAGGGTTTTTTAATAAAAGTTTCCCCGCTTACGATCATACCGGTTCGGGCTATAACAGGGCTACCAGCGCTATTATGAACAGGGCCATTATCAGCAATCCCGGAATAATACTCTCTTACCCTAAGGTTCTTATTTCACAGGGGCCTATACCATCTGTTGATGAGGCTTCAACAATGGTTAATGACGAAGGCAATATTGTATTTAGCTGGACAGATAACACAGGCACCGGCACTGCAAAAGGAAACGATACAGCCATTATGGTTGCCTATTTTCCTGAAACCAAAGAGGCTATTTATAAATTCAGTGATGCTACCAGGAAGGATGGTAAGGCGGTACTGGAAACGGATTTAAAAAAAGGCGTTGCAGAAACATGGATAGGATTTTTAAGTACAGATGAAAAAAATGCTGCTGACAGTATATATGCAGGAAGCGTGATTTTATAAAAGAGGATGGCAGGTATAACAGGGATGCCGGGACGGGTTACCGTGTTATTGCTGATGTAAGACAAGTGGTCACTTCTTTTTTACAGGGATACAGCGTTTATAAATAGATTATAACAGACGTTTATAACAATAATCATCATCCTTAAAAAAGCCATTATATGTTAGTAGCCACTATGACCGCAACAGAAATCTACGGGGAAATTATGAGAGATTTTAGCAGCCTCTGGAACAGGGCGCATACGTCAGGTAAACTTTTTCAACAGGAAATGAAGCGCAGGGGACTTCAGAATGAGATCCGCTCTCTTACCTATAAAACAGCTCATCGCAACGAATGGACGATATTATTCAATATGCATTCCAAATGGATAAAGACGGCATTTTACTTAAAATCTTATGATAAAGTTGGCGTAGTTGCCTACCTGATACAATTTATTAACTGGGGCAGTGAAAATAAATATAATCATGTAGTAAAACATAATTCCCATTTCTTTAAGCGCTATAACGAAAGGATGGAACTCGGCCTTACAGACCCGGCTAAGGTGATAAAGCATTTTTTCCGGAATAATTTTGAGAGTGAAATAGGACAAACAGAATTGCTGGATGATGGGACGAGGTATATCCATTTTATTTATAATGAAGGCATTGGTATTGGCTGGCAGGATGATGAAAAAAAGACGATACAAATGAAAACGTTTATCTCCAACAAAACCCTTTCTGAAAAACTACGCAGTCTGGCAGAGCATATCAAATACGGTGATGACTCTGAAGAGTTTAATATTGTTATAAGGCCGGAAAATATGAGGAATAAAATATGATACATCATTTGGCCTGTATCTAAATTTTTATTTCCCGCTATTAAACCTTGCAATAAAAAGAGTGTCTCACAAAGAAATAGTATGAGAAAAACAGGGTTACTGGTTATCGTTTTCTTTTTTATGGTAATGGCTGCGGAGGCACAGGTGCAGCGGGAAACTAATCCCTCCCAGAATATAGCCACAAACACTGATAAAAAGGATAACAGGGTTGAAATGATACAATCGCTTAACCTGACTAAAGAGCAACAGGGGCAGTTAAAAGAATTTCACCGCTCCATGAAACAACAGAAAGAAGCCATTGATAATGATGCAAGCCTGACCACGGAACAAAAAGAAGCAAAGATGAAGGCACTGCATAAAGAACAAAAAGAAAAACTAAACAGCATCTTAACTCCTGAACAAATGGAACAACTAAAGGAGCAAAGAAAAAATGCTAAAATGAATAAAGAAATACCTCTGACAGATAACACAGGAAATGGTTCTTAAATACGATCCATAAAAAAACCCGGCAATTGCCGGGTTTAAAATTTCGGTATTACCTTCTTATGCTATAGTTTTTTCATGCATATTAACATCATTTCTAAAAACGACTGTTCCGTCAAAAACATCTACCAGTACCGGGTGAGACTTATCAATAGTTCCGCTTAATAATTTTTTGCTTAACTGATTTACAATTTGTTTTTGAATCAAGCGTTTTAAAGGCCTTGCACCAAACTGCGGATCAAAGCCGTTTTCAGCAAGATAATCCAAAGTATATTCACTGAACTCAAGATTTACACCACTTTTTAATAACTGCTGTTTAAGATCATTAAGCTGTATGCGAATAATATTTTTTATTTCGCCACGCAGTAAAGGCTGGAACATAATTATTTCATCAATACGGTTTAAAAATTCAGGGCGTATGGTTTGCCTTAACAAATTCATCACTTCACGTTTGGTATTTTCAACAACCTCTTCTTTATTTTCTTCCGTAACATTATCAAAGTTGGCCTGTATAATATGGCTGCCCATATTGCTGGTCATAATGATAATGGTATTTTTAAAATTCACTACCCGGCCTTTGTTATCAGTAAGCCTTCCATCATCCAACACCTGCAGTAAAATATTAAATACATCCGGATGCGCTTTTTCAATTTCATCCAGCAATATCACACTATATGGTTTGCGTCTAACCGCTTCCGTTAGCTGGCCGCCTTCATCATAACCCACATATCCCGGAGGCGCGCCCACCAGCCTGCTTACAGAATGTTTTTCCTGGTATTCGCTCATGTCTATACGCGTCATCATGCTATCATCATCAAAAAGATATTCAGCAAGCGCTTTTGCCAGTTCTGTTTTACCTACACCGGTAGTTCCGAGAAAAATAAAAGAACCGATCGGTTTTTTAGGATCCTGCAAGCCGGCGCTGCTCCTGCGTATGGCATCTGCAACTGCTTCAATGGCTTCATCCTGTCCTACTACTCTTTTATGCAATTCATCTTCCAGATTTAATAATTTATCTTTTTCACTCTGCAGCATTTTACTAACAGGAATACCGGTTGCTTTGGCTACACTCTCTGCAATATCTTCTGCATCCACTTCTTCTTTCAATAATCTCTTTTCACTTATATCATCTAACTGTGCCGTGTAATCGCTGATTATTTTTTCCTGGTCCTGCAACTTACCATAGCGTATTTCGGCAACCTTACCATAATCACCTTCACGCTCTGCTTTTTCTGCAGCCATTTTAAGTCTTTCTATTTCAGCTTTGGCATTCTGTACCTTTTCAACAATTTCTTTTTCCTGCTGCCATTTGGCTTTGAAGGTATCACGCTGAACAGACAGATTGGAAATCTCTGTATTCAGTTCTTTTAATTTAGCAGTCATCCTTTTCTCTTTTAATAGCTTCTCTTTCTATTTCCAGCTGCCGGATCTGCTCTTTCCAGTTTATCCAATTCTTCCGGCATTGAATTCATTTCCAGCCTGAGCTTTGCAGCACTTTCATCAATAAGATCAATTGCCTTATCCGGTAAAAAACGATCGGTTATATAACGGTGCGATAATTCAACTGCGGCAATAATAGCTTCATCTTTTATACGAACATGATGATGGGTTTCATACTTATCTTTTATTCCACGTAAAATAGAAATAGCATCTTCCACATTGGGTTCATCAATCATTACTTTTTGGAATCGTCTTTCCAGCGCTTTATCTTTTTCAAAGAATTTCTGGTATTCATTTAAAGTAGTTGCGCCAATAGCTCGAAGTTCGCCTCGTGCCAATGCAGGCTTTAAAATATTGGCAGCATCCATAGCGCCTTCGCCGCCACCTGCGCCAACCAACGTATGTATTTCATCAATAAATAAAATGATTTCTCCATCGCTATCTCCTACTTCTTTAATCACTGATTTTAATCTTTCTTCAAACTCACCCTTATATTTTGCGCCTGCAATCAACAGTCCCATATCCAGCGCAAAAATTATCTTGGATTTTAAGTTTTCAGGAACATCGCCATTTACAATGCGATGAGCCAAACCTTCTGCTATAGCGGTTTTACCAACACCAGGCTCACCAACTAATATTGGATTGTTTTTGGTTCTTCTTGATAAGATATGCAATGTTCTTCTTATCTCTTCATCACGTCCGATAACAGGATCAAGCTTATTGCTTCTTGCCAGTTCATTTAGATTTTTAGCATATTTATTTAATGCATTAAACTGTGTTTCCGAAGTTTGAGAAGAAACGGTAGACCCTTTTTTCAATTCTTTTATGGCAGCTATTAAGCTCTTTTCTGTAAGGCCGGCATCTTTTAAAATTTTCGCTGAATTATCATTTCCCTGCACAATTGCAAGCAGCAAATGTTCTACACTTACAAATTCATCATTGAATGTTTTTAAAGTATTAGCAGCACGCAGCAATACATTGTTTAGATCGCGGCTGATAACCTGTGCAGGTTCTCCTTCATTTATTTTCGGAAGCTTATGTAAGCTTTCATCAACTTTACTTTCAACAAAATTTACATTGACATTATTTTTTTTAAGAAGATAATCTACCGGGCTATCCTCATCGGTAAGCAATGCTTTTAGCAAATGCTCTGTTTCAATATTTGGATTTTTTTCATTAAAAGCCAGCTGCTGGGCTTTCTGAAAAATCTCCTGGGATTTTATGGTTAAATTATTTGGATTCATATTATAATTCTTTATTTAAATTTAAACTACTGCCGCAAATATTAATCCAACAAAAATGAAAGTTATTCTGTCTTATAAGTTCAGGCAAATCTGCCGCAAATGCAGTCTTACTGCCTCTCTCCTGTTATTTTTACAGGTTTCATTTGCACAATATAATTTTTCCAAAGCTGATGCCTGGGTGAAAAGTAATTTGGATCAATTAGGAGGCAGGGCAGTACTGGTAATTTTAAAAGATGGAAAAATAATTTATGAACAGGCAGAGAATAATCTTTCTAACAGACAAAGAATGATTGGAAAATATTTTGCCAAAAGACAAGGTAAGGATGCAGATGAAGTATTGAAAGACTGGGATGGTTCATCACATATAGCTATCGCAAGCTGCAGCAAATGGCTGAGCGCAGCTTTAGTGATGACTTTTGTGGATGAAGGAAAATTAAGCCTTGATGATACGATAGGGAAATTTCTGCCGGTATTTTCTCAACATCAAAAAGGTAATATAACAATACGGGAATGTCTTTCTCATACAACAGCAATTGATGCCGGCGATTTAAAAGAATCGCGTGAAGTGATTAATGCAGATGGAACAATGGATGAAGCAATGGGACGAATTGCCGAGCAATCCATGGAAGGCGAACCTGGAAAAGTATTTCACTACAGCAGTATTGGTTTACAGATAGCCGCTGCCGTTATAGAAAAGATAAGCGGGAAAGATTTTAGAACATTGTTTAAAGAAAGAATCGCCATACCATGCGGCATGACAAACACTGATTTTGGAACTAAAAATATTCCCATACCTGCCGGAAGCGGCAACAGCACTCCTGAAGATTATATTCACTTTCTTCAAATGATTTTACAGGATGGAAATATTAATGGCAGACAGGTTCTTTCAAAAGAATCTGTAATTAAAATGCAAAAGAATTATACCAAAGATGCAAAAGTTGCCTATACTCCTGAAGAAGCAGGTGATATGAAATATGGATTAGGTGAATGGATTATGGAAGATGGAAAAGAAAGGGCAAATACTGTAACAAGCCCTGGCTTATTTGGAGGTTTTCCATGGATAGATAATCAAAGAAAGTATGCAGGTTTTCTTTTTGTTTTTAATCTGAAAAATAAAGGCCGTTATCAATTGTATGCAGGCTTAAAATCTATAATTGATAAAGAAATGAATAATTGAAGTCTATTTAGAAATTTAAATCAGCAAAAAAAGAAAAGTATTTTTGTTCATCAATGTTGATGAAAGAAAAATATACTGAATTTATAAAAGTTACTGCAAAATCTTTAGGCTTCGATTATTGCGGCATTGCCAAAGCAGAGCAGTTAGATGAGGATGCACGCAGGCTTGAAAGTTGGTTGAATAAAGGATTCCAGGGAAATATGAGTTACATGAATAATTATTTTGATCTTAGGATAGATCCTTCCAAATTAGTTCCCGGTGCTAAATCGGTTATCACATTATTGCTGAATTACTATCCCTCTCAAAAACAAAATAGCGAAGCTCCACAAGTGTCCAAATACGCTTATGGAAAAGATTATCATGAAGTGATTAAAGAAAAACTGAAAAGCTTTTTGCAATTAATAAAAGAAAATATTGGCGATATACATGGAAGAGGCTTTGCCGATAGCGCACCTGTACTCGAAAAGAGTTGGGCTCAAAAAAGTGGTTTGGGCTGGGTAGGAAAAAATGGCAATCTTATCACGAAAAATAATGGCTCATTTTTTTTTATAGCTACTTTAATAACAGACCTGGAATTAGAAACTGATAATCCATTTATAAAAGATTATTGTGGGTCCTGCACAAGATGCATTGATACCTGCCCTACTGAGGCCATACTCCCGGATAAAGTGATTGATGGCAGTAAATGTATTTCTTATTTTACCATAGAATTAAAAGACTTATTAATTCCCGGAAAGATGAAAGGCAAATTTGAAAATAAAATGTTTGGTTGTGATATTTGCCAGGATGTTTGTCCATGGAATCGTTTTTCCAAAGCAACGAATGAAACTGCGTTTACCCCTTTACGTGAAATACTGGACTTTACCAAAATTGACTGGGAAGAAATTACTGAAGAATCCTTTAAAATTATCTTTAAAGACTCACCTTTAAAACGTGCCAAATACCAGGGCATCAAAAGAAATTTGAAATTCATTTCGTCTGAGTAATAATGTTACTATCAGAAATCTACACCGGCTTTTAAAACTACTTTTCCATTTCCATATTTGTAATTGCTATAGTCGACAGGACAAGGGGCATTATAGCATGGAATAATACCAGCGCTTACTTTATTATTTATTTCTTTATAGTTAAATCCTGCACTCACTGTAAAAAAAGATTTTCTTATAAATTTCATTTTATAGCCTATTCCAAGATCTGTATAAACTCCTCCCGAAAATTTATAAGATTGATAATAATAGACTTCTTTACCGGGCTTGTTGTTACCACTGAAATTATATCCTAAATCACCATAAACAAAGCCTTTACCATTTTTACCAAAGTATCTTCTTATATCAGCGAATAAAGGATAAGAATTGTAATTATAATAATCGGCGCCAATACCAATTCCATAAAACCAGTTATTAAATGAAACACCATTTACTGTTTGAAATAAAAGTGAGCTTCCGTTTTGTCCTATAGAAATTCCAACTGAATTTTTAGAATTAAATTTTGCCTTTTGCTGCGCTTTTGCAGAAAAGCATATTAATGAAGCAACAATAAAAAGTATATAATAAATTGTTTTCATATTTTAAATTATGGTTCCGAAATATTGATTTTACTTACCTGGTGAATGTTATTTATATCGGAATAATTATATTCATACAATCCATCTTTTGCCACAAGAAGTGCTATTTTATTCCATGCTATAACATCAAAGGTTTCCAGTCCCGGAAATTGTTTTATTAATTTCAAATCCTGTATGTTGGAAGCATCATAAATTTTAAGTCCGTCTGTTCCATCACAAATAAACAGGAGATTGCCATCTTTAGATAAGCCTAACGGAGCCGTAAGATTATATGTTTTTACTAATTCGGCATTGGTAAGATTATTTAATTTCACCACATCAAGCTCATTATTATAACCAAGGCACGTAGAACCTGAATGAAGGGTTACATATGCATAATTATCATCAGCAACCACCGGATCACAGGAACGGGCATGGGTAAACTCGCCAACCTTCTGAGGATTTGCCGGAGATGAATTAATATCATAAATATACATGCCGTTATTAGCACCAATAAACAGATTATTTTTAAAAGGATAAATAGTTTCTACAGGCCACGCAATAATAGTTTTATGTACAAATACCGGATCATTACTGTTAGTAATATTGAACACATTTAAATTTTCATCGTCAACCGTGTAGAGATAATTATCGACTAAGGCAAACCTTGCCATTGAGCCACCCTGGCCAATTACAGGAGATGAACCACTTCTGGAACTTTGTGACGCAGAATAACTTTGCAAAACTCCGGGAGTATTATACAACACCAAATTTGAATTACAATCTTCGGTTACGGTTGTATCACTCCTAATCCAGTCAACAATTATTTTTGTAGAGTCTCCGTAAAAACCATTACTGTAAATTCTATAAGGGAAAGCGCCATCATTGTATTTTTTTACAACTACATGCAATGGATCAGAGATATCAAGCGTAATAAGATCAGTATACAAATCTGCATAAAGCGTATTGCCTTTTATAGCCAAATCTTCATTCCCGGGAATATCAATAAATGCAATGTTCTTCGGAGAAGAAGGGTTGGTATTATCAATTATATGAATGCCTTTATCAACTTCATTTAAAAAAATATAATTCCCAAGCAACATAATCTTCCCGGGTTCCTGTATTTCTTTAGGAGGATTGCTCTTAATGTTCGCTCTTACCTCTGCAGTTGTTTTATAAACCGGTTGATAAAATGTATAAGAATAAGTGTGTTTGCAGGTATCTTTCACGCATCCGTTAATGAAAATGGTTGCTGATAAAAAAACAAATGCATTAATAATAAAGGATAAATATTTTCTCATGACAAAGATTTTACCAGTTGACAATACATGTTTACAAAGCGTTGCATTTAAAGGAAATTATTTGCCAAAAATTATTTCCGTGTGTAAACCGGCAAATACAAAATGCTTATTGTTATATAACCCTTCGTTAGCAATTTTAGATGCATCATAATAAAAGTATGGACCAATTAAAATTGAATTTTTTTGTTTTGGAAACAAAGACACTAATACTGCTGTGTTGAATCCAATTTGAGTTTTATTAAATACAGAATTATCATTGTAATAATATCCTGTTGATGGATCAAATTGTAAAGCGTTACTGTTTATCAATTGTGAAACTGTAAAACCGCTTTGCCAGAATAAGGGTAAACTTTTCCCTTTTCCTATTTGTATTTTTAATGATACGGGAAGCTCAATAAAATTAAAATGGTTGATGTATTTATCTGTTGCGGCTCTCGCGTTATATGTCCCGCTGGAGTCCGCTAATTTAAAAGAAGTTGTAAAAGATTTATAATTCATTCCCAATACAAAGCTTACCTTTTTTGAAATATTTTTTTCGGCAAATACACCTGTTATAAAACCAAAACCGGTCTTTGCTGCTGAGGATGAAAATCCAGTTTGTTGGTTTCCATTGTAAGAACCGGAATTTGAGGAAGCGGGGAGATTACTTAGTGCTAAAATGTCGTTCCCTGCACCAGATATTCCGCCTGCAGCTAATATTCCAAACTTCCATTTATTCTTATTTGATTGCTTTACAGTTTTTTTATCAGCCTGCGTTTGCTTTGATGTATCGTTATTTTTTGTTACGGAATTTGCATCAATTGATTTTGACAGACTATCGGTATTCGCTTTTGCAAGTATTGAATCTTTAACCATTTTGTTATCAGTTTTATTTTCAAACTGATCTTCTAAAGATTGTGCTGGTATTATTTCTGATCCTGTTTTAGCCTGGATCACCTTTTTTTCTTTTTCTCCCTTGAAGAATGTTATAGAAGTTTTTTCTTCTGAATTTATCTTTTGATTTGCTTTTGATGTAGTTAAATGTTTATCATATTTCGCAGAGCTTTTATTAGTATCTTCTTTGTCTTTGAGACTTGAGACCTCATTATTTTTTTGAACTAAAGTGTCTGGCGCTAAATTACTTTCCAGCTGAACTTCTTTATTTTTTATAATTGAATTTTTACCATTATTTTTTTCAGGATAAGATTTTACAGAAGTACTATTATCAGAAAGTCTTTGCTGGCTTGTATTCCAAAGCCAATAACCTCCTGACAGCATAAGACCAATAAATAAAAATAAAATTATCAAACCCCATCTGCGGCTTTTCTTTTTTTCTATTCTTGCCTCAATCTTTTTCCAAACAGCATCAGAAGGTTGAATTTGTAATTCATCCATTTTCTGTTGAACCTGTTTTTTAAATTTATCTTCTTCCATATCGCTCTTGTTGTTCTTTTAATGAAAATTTTTCAATCCATTCAATAAGCAAAGCCCTGGCACGTGCATATTGCGATCTTGATGTTCCATCGCTAATGCCAAGCATAGACGCAATTTCTACATGAGAATAACCTTCTATGGCATGAAGATTAAAAATCGTTTGGAATCCTGTAGGTAACTGGCGGATTAACTCCGACAATTCTTTTGTTTGCAATTCTATTAACGGATCGTTTACAGAAACAGGATGCAATGGCATTTCGCTGAATGAAAGATCATACTGATATTTCTTGTTTGTCTTTAAAAAATTTAGAGCAGTGTTCACCATAATTTTCCTGATCCATCCGCCCAATTCACCTTCATGTTTATAACTGTGCAAATACTTAAACACTTTTACAAATCCATCCTGTAAAACATCTTCAGCATCTGGAATACTCTTTGTATACCTGAAACAAACGCCAAGCATAGCCGGTGCAAAATGTTCATACAATTCCCGCTGCGCATCAGGAATGCACTTAATACAATCTCTTACCAGCTTTCTATAATCCATATTTATATTACTGCTTGTTGACAACCTGTATTTGAATATCGTTGCATTCAATAAATTATTTTATTCAAAATGAAGGAATTTCCTATTAAGTAACTTTGAATCAATTTAATAAAATTAATAAGATGAGTTTGACCGAAAAAGATTTTGAACTGATATGGCATCCTTATACACATCAAAAAAACCGGCCCCCATCTATACCCGTTGTAAAAGGGAAAAAAACAATTTTATATGATGAGAAGGGAAATGAATATATAGATGCCATAAGCAGTTGGTGGGTCACTATTCACGGTCACGGAAATAAATACATTGCGAAAAAATTATATAAACAGGCTAAAAAGTTAGAACAGGTAATATTTGCCGGCTTTACACATAAGCCTGCTGTTAAGCTTGCTGAAAAACTATTAAAAGTTTTACCTGGCAATTTTGCAAAAATCTTTTATAGCGACAATGGATCAACGGCTACAGAAGTTGCCATAAAAATGTCGCATTACAATATTGGATGAATAAAGGCGAAGGGAACAGGAATAAAATTCTTGCATTCCATCATTCTTATCATGGAGATACATTTGGCGCAATGAGCATTAGCGAAAGAGGCACATTTACATTAGCCTTCAGGGATAAATTATTTGAAGTAATTTTTATTGAAACACCTAATGGCGGCAACTTAAATGAACTAACAGAAGAAATTGAAAAATATAAAAATGAAATTGCCTGCTTTATTTATGAACCTCTATTGCAGGGAGCGGGTGGTATGAGAATGTATGATGCAAAGCATCTTGATGAGCTTTTAACTGTAATGAAAAATGAAAATATTATTTGCATTGCAGATGAAGTACTGACAGGGTTTTACAGAACAGGAAGTTTTTTTGCAGGAGATTATTTATTGCAAAAAGCAGACATTATTTGCTTAAGCAAAGCGCTCACCGGCGGAACAATGGCAATGGGAGTAACAGCCTGTAATGAAAAAATATATAATGCTTTTGTTAGCGATGATAAGATGAAAACTTTTTTTCACGGGCATTCTTTTACGGCCAATCCGCTCGCCTGCACTGCAGCGCTGGCAAGCTTTATATTGCTTCAAAAGAAAAAATGCAGGCAAAGAATTAAAGAAATCGTAAATGAGCAGGAAGATTTTTTAAAAGAAATGCAATACTTTGAAGATAAAAATATCATTAAAAATTTACGACATTTAGGAACCATCTGTGCATTTGAAATTATCACTAAAGAAAACGACAATTATCTTCATAACATTGGTTCTCTATTTACTGAACATTGTTTACAAAACGGAGTTTATTTGCGGGCCTTGGGAAATACTATTTATATAATGCCGCCTTATTGCATCACCAAAAAAGAATTACAAAAAGTATTTGATGTAGTTGAATCATTCCTGGAATCCATAACTGAAAAAGATTAAGGAGCATTTTTTTCCGTGGCTGTTTTTAGATTTTGCAAAGCGGCTTCATAGTGAGGCCCCGAAACTTTATCAAGGAAAATTCCGGCAAATTTATTCCATGGATACCAACCCAAATCAACATTTACATTCCAGGTAATTTGCGTTTCAGCTTCACCGTTAGGTATCAAAATAAATTGGTAATTTTTCTCCCTTCCATTTTCTTCAGACAAAAGAATATTTATATTTTCAGCAGAAGATTTCAATAAAGTCAGCGATATTTTTTTCCCATCTTCATTAGTCAGTATAGCAAAAGAAGTATCACTCCGTTGTGAAATGTCTGCACCAATATCTTTATTTTGAAAAGCAGGATACCAGTTTTTCCAGTTTTTAAAATCATTTATTTGCATCGCAACTGCCATTGCATTTGCATTAACAAGAACTGATTTTGAAATGGTAACTTTAGATGGAAGGAAAACTGTAATTAAACAAAGAAATGCAAGCAATGTAAATACAGCAATAGAAAATAATTTTACCCGTTGCATATTTAATCAGTTTATTCCCATTTAAAAACCTTTACTGCTATTGCATACACTACAATTCCCCAAATAAATAATACGCCGATTTCTGTTCTTACATCCCAAAGGCTTTTTCCTTCAAAAGCAACCTGTCTCAGCGCAGTATTCAAATGTGTGAGTGGTAATATTTTTGCAATCCATTGAAGCCATACAGGGAAAACACTAACAGAAAAAAATGTACCGCCTATTAAAAACTGCGGCAGCGTAATCAGGTTAGCAAATGGCGGAATGGTACTATCATTTTTAGCGAGGCCACTTACAATAAAGCCAAACCCCATAAACACAATAAGCCCAATAAAACTAAGTATCATCATATCAGCAAAAGTTTCAACACCATTTATTAAAGTAAAGCCAAATAGAAAACGTCCCAATAATATTATTACTACTGCAGTGAGTAATTGAAAGAAAACCCTGCTAAGCATTTCTCCCAAAACGATATACGTTTTACTTATAGGCGTTGCAAAAAATCTTTTTAATACCAATGTATTTCTAAGATTAAAAAACATAAAAGCTACACCAAACACACCTGATGCAAGCAATGAAAACCCAAGCTGGCCGGGCAATATAAAGTCAATGGTTTTGTATTGACGTATTTCTGTAATGTCTCTTTTATAATCAAAATCAAAACCGGCATAAGCCGGTCGGTCTTTATAAAACTTATTGCTCAGTTGATTAATTACACTTTCAGCAAGAGCTTTAAATTGCGGCCATTTATCGTTACTTGAGTTGGTGCTTTTGAGTGTAAAAATATAGGGAGGATTTCCCGAAGAGTTTTTTTGGATATTTATTATGCCTGCCAACCTTCCTTTTTGCATGTCATCTTTCAATGAATCTTTATCCCGGTACCTTATTAAGGTAACACCATCAGTATGTTCCAATGCTTCATACAAAGCATTTGTTGTGTCTGCGTTTTCATCAATAGCAACTTTGAAAGTTTGCCTGCCGCCATTATCGCCTATAAAACCAAATACCAAAATAAAAACAAGCGGAAAGGCAAATCCAAAAACTACTGCAGAAGGGCTCCTGAAAATGGCACGCAGGCTAGCTTTGGTTATCGCAAACATTGCCCTTAGCTGGTTGTACGGTTTCATTAATAATCTATTTTGAGCAGCAAAACTATTGGAGAAAAAATAATTAGAGGAAACTTTATTAATTTAAGACAAATGACGTATATTGTGGCGACAAAAGACATGTTATGAGACCTAAAAAAAATAATAAAAAATCTTCTGCGCCAGCTTCAAAAGTTGAAGAGCCATTAGCAATTTATGGATTTTCAAAACTCACCAAAGATTTTACTTTTAACGATTTTAAAAAAATAGCCGCTAAAACTGATTTTACCCAAAAAGAATGGAGTGAGCTTCTGCATATTTCTGAAAGAACTTTACAACGGTATTCAAAAGATAACAGTTCCTTTAATTTCAGTGTTACCGATAGAATACTTCAAATAGATAAAGTAATAAAGCGTGGTTACGAGGTTTTTGGAAGCTATGAAAAGTTTCTGCTGTGGATACGCGATAATCCCTATATGCTTGAAGGAAGATTGTCTTTGCATTCATTATCCAGTTTTGAAGGTATCAATAAAGTACTTATCCAGTTAGGAAGGATAGAACATGGAATTTTGGCATGATAATATACAGATTATCTACAGGCAATTTTGCCAATAATATTTCTGGTGAAGGAGCCAGAATTTATGGCGGCAGGTGGAACCCGGTTGGAACAGCAGCCTTATACACATCAGAAAATATCTCACTTTGCATTCTCGAAATTTTAGTGAGAGCTACAAAAAAAACATCTCCGGAAAGCTATACACTAATATCTATTTCAATACCAGATGATAATATTTTCCAACTTCAGATTAAAAAATTAAAAATCGACTGGCAAACTAATCTTGAATATACTCAAAGAATAGGTGAAGATTTTTTAAACGAAACTCAAACCCTTTGCATGAAAGTCCCTTCTGCTATTGTGCCACAGGAAAATAACTTTTTAATCAATCCCTTGCATGCTGATTATAAAAGAGTAAAAATAATTTCATCGGAATTATTAGCGTTGGATAAAAGGCTTTTAGGATTTTAACCACAATACAATTTCTGTTCAAAAATTTTCTTTCAATTTTTCAACAAACAATACAGCCAACATCAATTCATTCTAAATATTAATTTTCCAGCCCTTATTTTTGATTTGTAAATATTTTAAAGCATTCTTTAAAACACCTTCTCTTTACAGAAAACTATTTATAACCGATGCATTCAGCATGAAATATAATTTCATTACCATTGAGGGAAACATCGGGGCAGGCAAAACAACGCTTGCTCATTTGCTAAGCAAGCGCCTGAATGCAAGATTAATATTGGAAGAATTTGCTGACAATCCATTTCTGCCAAAATTTTATGAAAACCAGCAGCAGTATGCATTTCCGCTCGAGCTCTTTTTTATGGCTGAAAGATATAAGCAGTTAAAAGATCTTTTGCAAACAAAAGATATGTTTCAGCATGTAACCATTTCAGATTATTTATTTACCAAATGCCTTTTGTTTGCCAAAGTAAATTTGCCAGAAGAAGAATTTTTATTATATCAAAAATTATTTGACATCATTAATCCGCAATTGGTGCAGCCCGATCTCCTGATCTATTTACATGCGCCCGTAACTAAACTTAAAGAAAACATAAGGAAACGCAACCGGTCTTACGAACAAAATATTGCAACAGAATATCTTTTTGCATTACAGGAAACCTATACACAATATATAAAGCAGCATAATATTAAAACTTTATTTATTGATGCATCATCATCGGATTTTTTAGCGAACGAAAACCATCTGAATACCGTGTTGGAAGCACTTAACAAGGATTACGATGAAGGACAGCACTACCTCCAACTTCCTTAAATGAAATTATGAATCCTGTTCTTAAAAATAATCCGTTTGCGTCTGTTAAAATAGTGGAATTCCGAAACCTGCTGATGGGAAGATTTGTTTTTATTATGGGCTTACGAATGATGGCAACGTTAGTTGGATGGTGGATTTATCTTTTAACTAACGATCCTTTTGCAATAGGTTTAATTGGCTTATCGGAAGTAGTGCCTGCGGTTTCTTTAGCATTGTATGCGGGCCATGTTATTGATCAGAGTGAAAAGAAAAAGCTGCTTCTTAAAGGTGTTATATTTTATATTATTGCAGCTGTGCTTTTAGTTTTTATATCCGGAAAATTTACTGCCAGTCATTTAAGCAAACACTGGATTGCTATCTGTATTTACATTGTAATTTTCGGAACAGGCATTATAAGAGCCTTTACAGGACCGGTTTTTAGCGCAATGATTGCATATATCGTTCCAAGAGATAATTTGCAAAATGCAACCACGTGGAGCCAGGGAACCTGGCTTTCAGCTTCAGTAACGGGCCATGCCATTGGAGGATTTTTAATTGGAGGTATTGGAATTACAGGAACTCTGATAACTATATGCTGCCTGATTTGCATTTCATTTTTCTTCTTAATAAAAATAAAAAAGAAACCGGCCGGTAATATTAAAGGGACAACCCGAACATGGGAAAGTGTAAAGGAAGGATTGCGTTTTGTATTTAAAACAAAAGAATTACTAGGCGCTATTTCTTTAGACCTCTTTGCAGTGCTATTTGGCGGAGCTGTTGCACTGATCCCTATTTATGCCCGAGATATTTTAAAGGTTGGCCCGCAAGGTTTCGGATTTCTGAACGGGGCTGCAGACCTGGGTTCTATATTTATCGTTATCATACTTACTTTGTTCCCTCTGAAAAAAAATCAAGGCAAAAAATTATTACTTGCTGTCGCAGGTTTTGGAATTTGCATTATTGTATTTGGTATTTCAAAAATCTTCATTCTTTCATTTGGAGCATTGCTTATTTCGGGAATGCTGGACGGAATAAGTGTGGTAGTAAGAGGAACTATCACACAATTAAAAACTCCTGATAATATGCGTGGAAGAGTGATGAGCGTTACTTCTATGTTTGTAAATTCCAGCAACGAACTTGGACAGTTTGAAAGCGGTGTAATGGCTAAAGTATTAGGCACAGTGCACTCCGTAGTGTTTGGAGGTACTATGACGTTGCTGGTTGTAATCGTAACATGGTTTAAAGCACCTACATTACGAAAAATGGAATACTAAAAGTTTATTCTAAAACGTTTGCCCAATAACGTTAGTTTACTATTATTCACCAATTCCCACCAACTCAATATCGAAAATTAATTCCTTTCCGGCAAGATGATGATTGGCATCAAGAATTACCACATCGTCTTTTACTTCAGTTACAGTAACAGGAACGGGATGGCCTGCTTCATTACGCAATTGTAATTTCATGCCTGGCTCCAGTTTCATATCGGCAGGTATATTTGATTTAGGAAATTCTATAATTGCTTCGTTATTTTTTTCGCCATAAGCATCTGCGGGTGCAATGGTTATTGTTTTCTTTTCGCCAATACTCATTCCCGGAATTGCTGCATCAAAGCCAGCTATCATCTGTCCGGCGCCTACAGTAAATTCTAATGGCGCACGGCCTTCACTGGAATCAAATTGTTCGCCTGAAGTTAAAGTTCCTTTGTAATGTACTTTTACAGAATCTCCTTTTTTTGCTTTGTTCATAATGTTCTTTTTAGATTTTAAGATCTTCGTCAAAGCCGTAAAATAACTAATAAATAAGGGATTGAAAAAGTGAAAATTATTTGATGAGGATTTTATTATTTCTTTATCGATTAACGGTAGGAAAATCTAAATATTCATTACCATTTATCTAATCCTAAAATCTTTCTTCCTAAAGGCGATAGCCCGGCAGTTGTATATTTTGTTTGCTCTCATTTTCTCGGGTCACCGGGAAAAGCATAACCTTCAGGCGCTATCCTGTTTCGCCATGAATTGATTCTCCATTCACGTAATGCCTCATTATCTTCTTCTGCAGGCATCATAGAAATGTATTGTGCAATACGCACTTTATCGCTGCTCCTGTTGGCACGAATACCATGCGGCTCAGCGCTGTTGAATATTAATAGATCACCGGCTTCCATTTTTACTTTTTCAATTGTGAAGCCTGTAGTATCCGGTTTAAAATGATCACGGTCTTCGGGTTGTGTAAGTTTCCATGTATCATAAGTCCTGAATAATTCGGGTATGCATTGAAAGCCGCCCATTTCTTCATCCATCTGGTCTGCCAATGCTAATACGCCCTGCACATTTTGCGGTTTTGTTTCAGGATCATAATCCCAATGTATAAAACCTTTATATTCAAAACCGGGACGCAATGGAAAATTCAAATTTGCCCTGTCAATGGTGCACCACAATTTTTCTGTTCCCCAGATATCTGCAAATGCAGCATGTACCTTTGGCATCTGCCGGTTATCCCAAAGCATTTGATGATTATACACTTCCACCATTCCGGTATTGGTTAATTCTTTCATCTGCATCTCCGCCCGTGAAGGCGCATACCATGTTTCAGGATCATTGGGGTCTTTCTCTTCAAACTCCCAAAGAAAATCTGCAGTTTGTTTTACCTGTTCTTTTGGTACTGCATTTTTTATAATTACATACCCGTTATGTTTCCAGAATTTCCAATCATCTTCACTTAATACACGAAGTGGTTCGCCATTGCTTCGGTCATTCAATTTACTGCTACTGCTTTTTGCTGTTGAAGGATTGCCCGGAATATCTTTGTGGGCATTGTTAGGCGCCATCGTTGCAGCCATTGTTTTTACATTTTCCATTTTTAACTATTTTAATAGTACAAAGTTCTTCAACTTCAATAAAACAGCTAATATCTCCAATGACCATTATTTGCTCTGTATTGACATCTTTTACGACAATCAATAGCATTTTAATAACTTCACAGGAAAATTAAGGTAGTGAAAATTAAAAAAGAAATTGTAATCACTAATCCGGGTCAGTCATTCAAACTATTTAAACCGAGCCTGAGAAATAATTTTTTCTGGCATTACCATCCTGAATATGAATTGGTGTTTGTAGAAGCGTCTAACGGCATCCGTCATGTTGGACAACATATATCCAGCTACATGGAAAGTGATTTGGTTTTTATCGGAAAAAATATTCCGCATTTGAATTTTGACTACGGTGTTAAAAATAAATACCGGCAGATAGTTGTTCAGCTGAAAGAAAATTTTTTAGGTGACGCATTTAGCGAAACACCCGAGTTCGCTGCTATTGAAAGGCTTTTTGAAAGAGCATACCTTGGCCTCGCATTCAGAGGCAAAACAAAAGTTCTCGTTTCACAAAAATTAAATTACATGCAAACGATTGGTCACTTCGAACAACTGTTATGCTTACTCGAAGTTTTTCAAATCCTTGCTATGTCAAAAGAAGTAGTCGAATTAAACGAACAGGATACCAGCATCAAATTATTTTTGAATGATAAAATAAGAATGGGCGCCATTTATAAATATATACATGCCAATTACAATGAAACGCCGGATGTAAATACGGTAGCTGCCAGTGTACATTTAAGCACTCCGGCATTTTGCCGTTATTTTAAGAAACAAACCAAGATGACCTTTACTGATTTTGTAAACCAATACCGGATAACCCAGGCCAAAACATTATTATTGCAGGATAAAACGATTTCCGAAACCTGCTATGAAGTAGGCTTTGAGAGTCTCTCTTATTTTAATAAATTGTTTAAGAAAAGTTCGGGCGAAAATCCAAGCAAATTTAAGAAGAGGAAATTTGTGGTTAGGCAGTAAGTGAAAAACTGAGTAGCAAATGATCTTGCATCAATAAGCCATTTCTAAAAAACTTTCGTGAAATTTACAACATGAGAAGAAAAGCCACATTTAGTTTTTTGCTGATCACTTTTACCATTACCACCTTCAGCCAGGTTGCCCAAAAAAACTACCGGATTATTACCGGGCGCAGAAAGAATGGATGTCTATCTGCCTTTTCTCAAAGGTAAGTCTGTAGCTGTTTTTGCCAATCAAACCTCGATGGTACAGAATACAAATCTTGTGGATACTTTAGTTAAAAGAGGAATTAAAGTTGTAAAAATTTTTGGCCCCGAACATGGCTTCAGAGGAAATGCTGATGCAGGAGAAAAAGTTGGAAATTTCGTTGATAAAGAAACCGGCATTGAAGTGGTAAGTCTTTATGGCAAACATAACAAGCCGGATGCAAATGATCTCAAAAATGTAGATGTAATGATCTTCGACATACAGGATGTTGGCACAAGATTTTACACCTATATTTCTTCGCTTCAATATTATATAGAAGCCGCCCTTGAAAATTCCAAACCACTTTTAATATTGGACAGGCCTAATCCAAATGGATTTTATGTTGACGGGCCGGTGCTTGAATTAAAATTTAAAAGTTTTGTCGGCATGCAACCCATTCCCATCGTCTATGGCATGACGTTAGGTGAGTATTCTTTTATGATTGCCGGCGAAAAATGGCTCAGTGATGCGGCCAATAAAAAATATGCATATTATCTCACGGCAAAAAATTCTGCTGATACTCCTTTCCATTTTTTGGTAATTAAATGCCTCAACTATACTCACAACAGCAAATATATTTTACCGGTAAAACCCTCCCCTAATTTGCCTTCCATGCAGTCAGTGTACTTGTATCCTTCCACATGCCTTTTTGAAGGAACCACGTTGAGTGAGGGCCGCGGCACTGATAAACCTTTTCAAATTTTCGGCGCTCCCTCATTACCAAAAAATCTTTTTTCATTTACTCCCAATCCTGTCGAAGGTGCAATGAGCAGTAAGCACTATGGAGAAGTTTGTTATGGTTGGAATCTTTCAGGAACGAACGAGCAGGTGCTTAAAAAAATTGATAATAAAATACAGCTTAAATGGATCATCCAGGCATATAAATTATTTCCCGATAAGGATAATTTTTTCCTCGGCGGATTTAACAGGCTTGCCGGAAATGATGTGCTGATGCGACAGATTAAAGGAGGTGTTTCGGAAAATGATATAAGAAAGGGATGGAAAAGCGGCTTAGATAGTTTTAAAAAAATAAGAAAAAAATATTTATTATATAAAGATTTTGAATAAAAAAATCGCCAATAAGCAACTGAATTAGAAAAAAGCAGATGAATATTCTTCGCATTATTTTTATGGGAACACCTGAATTTGCGGTTCCGTCTTTACAAAGAATTGTTGATGTAGGGTATAATGTAGTGGCAGTAATCACTGCGCCTGATAAACCTGCAGGAAGAGGAATGCAGCTAACTGAAAGCGCTGTGAAAAAATATGCCTTATCAAAAAATTTAAAAATTCTTCAACCGGAAAAATTAAAGAATCCTGATTTTATAGATGAATTAAAAAAATTAAATGCAGACTTACAAGTTGTTGTTGCCTTTCGCATGTTGCCTGAAGTAGTCTGGAACATGCCGCCAATGGGCACCATAAATCTTCATGGATCATTGTTGCCACAATATCGTGGAGCTGCACCTATTAATTGGGCGATTATTAACGGAGAGAAAGAAACAGGTGTTACTACATTTAAACTTCAGCAGGAAATAGATACCGGGAATATTTTATTACAGAAAAAAATAAAAATAAGTGAAACAGAAAATGCCGGGCAGTTGCATGATGAAATGATGGAAGCAGGCGCTGACTTACTTTTACAAACCTTAAATGAATTAGCCAAACACAATATTGAAGAAGTTGAGCAACAAAATTGGAAGAATTCAAAACCTGGTGAGCAAAATATAACATCGCAGCTACGGCATGCTCCAAAAATATTTACCGAAACCTGCGAGATCAACTGGGAAAAAAGTATTGATGAAATTTATAATCTTATTCGTGGATTGTCTCCCTATCCTGCAGCTTTTACTTTTTTAAATGATAAGAAATTAAAAATATTTCAGCACCGAAAAAGAAATTGGGATTGCAAAAGAAAATCCTGGCACATTCATGACGGACAATAAAACATTTTTAAAATTTGCTGCTAACAATGGATATATTTCTATAAAAGAATTACAATTGGAAGGAAAGAAAAAAATGCAGGTGGCAGATTTCTTAAGAGGGTGGCGAAATACAGTCTGATTACTTTACATAGCTTAACGTACAATCGAATTTATCTGTTGCTCCTAATTCTTCTGCAGCCGCATTACTTATAATTATAGTGAGTCCATCATTTTGTTTTATATCCGGTATGGCATCTAACACCTTCGCATAAACGCTTTTATTGGTCAGGGTATCTGTCACTTTAATAATTGCACCTACGGGAGCATCGTTATTAAAGCAATAATATTTACCATCCTGCCATCCACTGGTAGATTTAAAAATGCTTGCACTTCCGGTTGCGTCAACTGGTGGCTTCGCCGCTACCTGGTCATCGTATAACTTTTTAAAATATCCTCCTGCTGATGTACCTGTTGCAATGGTTTTTTGCTCAGTTGCCTGGGGAGCCGTTACTATAGCGACATCTCTCTTTCCCTGGTCTGCATCAGGTTTTTTTACAGGCGGCATCGGCTCAGCCACAACGGGCGCTACCGGTATAGGTTTTGTTTCAGGTTCTTTGGTTACTGCAACATCGGTAACAGCGTTAACACCTTTGGTTGCAAAAGCTGATTCAGCTTTATTAACCTTTAAATATCCCACAATTAAAGGCGTACCCGAACTTACATCATCCGATTGAAGATGATTCCACTTTTTAATACTTGCGAGGGGGACTTTATTATAATTAATACTGGTGCGGTAAAGCCCTTCTTTGGGCTGGAGAGGATGATAAACCGGTATTAGCGCTTCTCCATCAGCTTTGGTTCCGGATTGTAAAAAATTATTTTTTGTAAGTGGAATTTTAATAGACTTTCCAACGCTTAAACCATTCTCGAATTGCAAATTATTATAAGAAGCCAAATCCTTCGCAGTAACGTTGTATAATCTTCCAATACTGTAAAAGTTTTCCTTTGGTTCTACGATATGTACAAGATATAAATTTGGCGACGTTCCTTCAATGATAAGTTTGCCTTTTTGTGCAAAAGAAACATTAACGATAAAAAAAACAACCAGGAAAATACTAACCCATTTTATCATAATTAAAGGTTTTACAGATATTAGAAAACAAGTATTAATTCAATAGTATTTCTCATTACTACCTGTTACAAAGATGGCATAAAAAAAATTTATTATAAAATGATGATTAAATGCTTTTCGTTAAATTTATTAAACAATACCCGGTTCAAATATTTCCAGGAGTCAAATAAAAATCAATTTATAACCGCTCCTGCCATTTAACGCTCATTCCATTTTTCCATTGTACAAAATCTCCGTCAATAATGTGTTTTCTTGCATTAGTGACGATATCAAGATAGAAAGCAAGATTATGAATACTCGCAATTTGCAATCCCAGAATTTCTTTTGATTTAATTAAATGCCTTAAATAGGCTTTGCTATAACAATTGCTTACTTCACAATTAATTCCATCATCAATTGGAGAAAAATCTTTCTCCCATTTTTTATTATCTATATTAATTACACCTTTGCTTGTAAACAGCATCGCATTTCGGCCATTGCGTGTAGGCATTACACAATCAAACATATCAATTCCTAATGCTATACATTCCAAAATATTCCAGGGTGTGCCTACGCCCATTAAATAACGTGGTTTATCTGCTGGAAAATTATCGCAACAAAGTTCACATATCTCATACATTTTTTCCGTGGGTTCGCCAACACTTAGTCCTCCTATTGCATTGCCGGTTGCTTGTTTAGATGAAACATATTCGCATGATAACTTTCCTCAAATCATGATGCACGCCACCCTGCACAATAGGAAACAAGTTCTGCGTGTATCCATACTTGTTATCTGTATTCATTAAATCGGTTAAAACATCTGTCAAGCCAGCGATGAGTTAATTCCATTGAAGTTTTTGCATAACCATATTCACTGCCTCCGGGCGGGCATTCATCAAAAGCCATAATAATATCACCGCCAATTGTTCTTTGAATGTCCATTACATTTTCCGGAGAAAATAAATGTTTGCTTCCATCAATATGGCTTTGAAATACAGCGCCTTCTTCTGTTATCTTACGGGTACCACTAAGCGAAAAAACCTGGTAACCGCCGCTGTCAGTAAGAATTGGTTTATTCCAGTTCATAAATTGATGCAAGCCTCCGGCAGATTCCAGTACTTCAAGGCCCGGCCGCAGATATAAATGATAGGTATTGCCTAAAATAATTTGCGCTTTTACATCGTCAGCTAATTGTTGCTGGGTTACCGCTTTTACGCTGCCAACTGTTCCTACCGGCATAAAAATGGGCGTTCAAATTTCTCCATGATCTGTAATAATTTTGCCAGCCCGCGCCTGTGTCTCTTTATCTGTTTGCTGAAGTCCGAATTGTAACGCTGCCATAAAACACTTATTCTTTTAATGTCGTTTGACAGCAAATATAGTTTTGAAAAAATAAGTGATATAATCGAATATTAAGCGTTCCAGATATTTTGTATCTAACAGGAAGGTGATTATGTTTGCACTCAATGAAACTAGCTGAATACCTGCATCATTGGGAAAACATTGTTTTCGTATGCTTTTGTTTAATTACGTTTATACAGGTATTCTATTACCTGTTTTTCTTTACCAGACTTGCTTTTTACAAAGCCACGTCAAAAAATATAACGCAAACCCACCCGGTTTCTGTAATAATATGTTCAAGAGATGAAGCAGCAAATCTTGTAAAAAATCTTCCGGGAGCCTTGATTCAGCAATATCGTACCACACACGAAGTTATTGTGGTAAATGATAATTCATTTGATGAGAGTAAATACATTTTAGAGGAGTATCAAAGAACCTATAAGCAATTACAGTTAGTTGAATTAACGCAGGAAGCAAGATTTATTCCCGGTAAAAAATTTCCGCTGAGTATTGGCATTAAAACTGCAAAGCATGAAATCGTTTTACTTACCGATGCTGATTGTGTTCCTGCAACTGAGTATTGGATTGAGAAAATGCAGGAAGGCTTTACTAAGGGAATAGAAATAGTTTTAGGCTACGGAGCATTGCATAAAAAGAAAGATCTTTTTAATAAATTAGTAAGATGGGAAACGTTGCATACAGCTTTGCAATATCTGTCGTATTCAGCAGCCGGCCTTACTTACATGGGTGTCGGAAGAAATTTAAGTTATAAAAAAAGTATTTTCTTCAGGCATAAAGGTTTCTCATCACATAATCATGTTCCTGGTGGCGATGATGATCTTTTTATAAATAAAGCCGCCACTAAAAAAAATACTGCTATCGTGATTGACAAAGACGCATTCACATTATCTGACCCGCCAAAATCGTGGAGGCAATGGATAAAACAAAAGAACCGCCATTATACAACCAGCAAATATTATAAAGCAATTCATAAATTTTTATTGGGTTTATACGCCTTTTCTCATTTTCTCTTTTATCCTTTATTTGTTGCCTCACTATTATTTTATAACTGGCAACTGGGATTAATTGTTTTTGGTATTCGCTTTTTAATACAGGGAATTATTTTATTTAAAGTAACTGAAAAGCTTAATGAGAAAGATTTGTTCCCCTTATATCTATTCCTGGATATCTGGATGTTTTTTTATTATCTCATTTTTTCATCATCGATTTTTAAAAAGCCTCAGAAAACCTGGAAATAATTTTGCATGGATTATGCAAATTTTATTCGCAACAATTAGTGAATTTCGTTGCAAAAAATAGCGGCTGATGGAAATTTTAAAAAAATACTTTACTGACTTTTCTGAGAAACAGCTCAATCAATTTGCAGCATTAAAAGATTTATATACAGACTGGAATCAAAAGATAAACGTGATTTCAAGAAAAGATCTAGATAATTTTTATATGCATCACGTATTACATTCTTTATCTATAGCTACGCAATTTGATTTCCCGGCCGGCTATAATATATTGGACCTGGGGACTGGCGGCGGTTTCCCGGGAATTCCGCTGGCCATTTTTTTTCCGGAAGTACATTTTCATTTGGTGGATAGTATTAATAAAAAATTAAAGGTGACGGAAGCTGTTGCTGATGCAATAGAATTGAGAAATATAACGGTTCAGCATACACGAGCTGAAGATATTCATAATAAAAAGTTTGAGGTAGTGATATCGAGAGCCGTAGCCCCACTAAAAGATCTTTGGTTTTGGAGCAGGCCCTTATTACAAAAGAAACCCGTAGACCAACCAAAAAAAATTACCGGGCTCATTTGCTTAAAAGGCGGCGATCTTAATAAAGAAATTACTGAAAGTGACTGCAGGCCACGAATATGGGAAATAGAAAGACTATTTGAAGAAAGTTTTTTTAAAGAGAAATATATTTTGCAGATCAGCTCTTCTCAATAAACTTATACCACCATAAATCTGTTTGTGGCGTACTTCCTATTGGAAAAGGACATGAAACCCCGGAATCTTCGAAGCCAAATTTTTTGTAAAAGATTTTTGCTTTTTCATTGTGTTCCCAAACGGACAGCCAGATTAATTCATACTCTTTTTCAGTGGCAAAATCCAAAGCAAAATTCATTAATGCAGCGCCAATTTTTTTTGAATGATGTTCCTTTAAAACATAAATTCTTTTCAGCTTAATTGCTTTATGCTTCTTAACTATATCAACATCGCTTTTGTCTTCCCTCATTCTTATATATCCAACTGCATCCTTGTTTAGATAGGCTATAAAGTAAAAATCCTCATCATCCTGCAATTCTTTTGCTACCTGTTCAACACCAAAATAATCTTTAATAAAACCACGCAAATCATCATCAGTACAAGTGCCTTTGAATGTATCAAAAAAAGTAGTGTCACTCAATTCAGCAACTAATTGAGCGTCTTCTGCGTTCGCCCTGCGTATATGCAAAACCTGTTTCACCAATTCAGTTTAAGAGTATTATTTTTTTGATCAACATCTGCCATTCTTTTTGTAGGATCAATTTCTACAAGAACCAAATCAGTTAGCGGATGCTTAAATTCAACAATATAGGTAGGATTGGTCCAGTTCCACTCATCGTGTATCACTCTTGTTGCATTATTTTCAGCAGGCTTGTTGCCAAACATAATATCTAAAGGAATATAATGAATTTCTTTGCTGCTATCTTTAAAAGTTAGCTGAAGATCAACAGGCATCGGCATTTGACCGATTCTTCTCAGCCTAATTTTAGAAGTTCCATTTTCGCTCCAAAGGCTATCGATACTATAATCAATACTCTTAGTAGTGCTTATCCAATATTCTTTATACCAATCGAGCTGTATGCCGCTTACATTCTGTGCCACTTTCATAAAATCAGACGCGTTAGGATGTTTAAATCTCCATAGCTTATAATATTCCAGTAAAATTTTATCTCTTACAGAATCACTAACGATATAGCCTAGTTGCTCCAGGAACATTTCTCCTTTTGAATAAGCATTTATTTCATAAGCAAAGTTTGTATTGTAATGATCTGAATGGGTTGTTAATGGCTCTTCCAGGTGTTGCTTCATCAAAAAATAATACCCGTTATAAGCTCCTGCATGATTTAAGGGAAGCGCTTTTTGTCTTTCACCTGGTTCAATGTTCATTGCCTTATCATAATAAGCCATCACTTCCCCTGCAGCATAACTTGTAAAGCCTTCATCCATCCATGGATACAGGCTTTCATTGGTTCCCATCATCATCTGGTACCAGCTATGCATCCATTCATGAAACACAGTTCCGAGACCTGGCCCCTTTATTAATGTAGCCATTGGGTATTCCATACCACCATCACCACCTTGTATAAACGAATATTGCGGGTAAGGATATTTTCCAAAACGTTTTTCCATATATGGAAGCACTGTTACAGCTGCATCCGCAATGGTTTGCCAGTTTTTCTCCAGCGAATCCACTTTCTTATAAACGACATTTAAAACAACACCATCCTGTTTTCTTACGAGATGTTCATAATCAGGATCGGCAGCCCAAACAAAATCGTGAACATTATTTCCAATAAAATGCCAGGTACGTTTTGCTGTCGAAATATTTTTTAAATCAGTTCCGGGTTTATCATAACCCCAACCAATATCCGAAGCATTTTGTAAAACGCCTGTGCCGGCAAGCTTATACGTTTTATCAATTTTTATCGTAACATCATAATCGCCCCAAACGCCATAAAACTCGCGGGCAATGTATGGTGTAGGATGCCATCCTTCATAATCATATTCGCACATTTTAGGATACCATTGGCTCATGCTGTATCTTATTCCTTCTGCATTATCTCTGCCGCTTCTTCTTACCTGCAATGGAACCTGCGCTTCAAAAACCAATTCAAAATTTACTTTGCTTTTTGGCAAAATAGGTTTAGTAAGATCAACTTCTAAAATTGTTCCATGCAATTTCATCGGTTGCTCTACGTCATTTAATTTTATTGATTTCACTTTTTCATACCCTATTTCATCAGGTGTTAATTTAGAAATGCGATCTCTTACACGTGAGTCCCAGTCCGGCCTTCCATTGATTAAGGTTTTACCAAGTTCCTGGCTTCTTACATCCATTTCACTTCCTGGCTGAAATGCATTCCAGTATAAGTGAAAAAAAACTTTATCAAGTTTATCGGGAGAGTTATTGGTGTATTCTAATTTTTGAATACCGGTAAACCGGTTGCTATTCACATCAACATCCACATCCATATTGTATTTCACATGTTGTTGCCAGCGGTCTGGCTGAGCAGCAAGAAAAGTAAAAAATGAAAAATTACAAATAATAAACAGGCAAATTCTTTTCATGTAGCTATTAAATAAGAGCCGCAAACTTCGTAAAATAGAAGTTATAAAAAAAACAAAAAATATATAGCCTGAATTCAACTATTTTTTCCTTCAACAACAATCACTATTTCGCCCTTGACAGTTTTTGCATTAAAATAATCATGCACTTCCTGCAATGTTCCTCTTTTATTTTCCTCGAAAACTTTTGTCAATTCACGGCTCACACAACATTTTCGTTCGCTTCCAAAAAACTCAATAAAATCTTTTAATGTTTTAATTAAACGCATCGGGCTTTCATAAAACACCATAGTGCGCTTCTCTTCCGCCATCTTTTTTAAAAAAGTTTGACGTCCTTTTTTTAAAGGCAAAAATCCTTCGAAACAAAAGCTGTTAATTGGCAAGCCACTATTTACTAATGCTGGAACAAAAGCAGTAGCGCCGGGAAGGCATTCTACTTTAATATTATTTTTTATACATTCTCGTACCAATAAAAATGCAGGGTCGCTTATTCCCGGCGTTCCCGCATCCGTAATCAAAGCCATCGTTTTCCCTGAACCTAACTGCTCAATAAGATGATTATAAATTTTATGTTCGTTATGCTGGTGATAAGGAGTTGTGGGCTTTTCGATATTATAATAACGGAGAAGCTTAGCCGAAGTTCTTGTATCTTCCGCCAGAATTAAATCCACTGATTTTAAAACTTCCACCGCCCGAAATGTAATATCTGCAAGGTTACCGATGGGAGATGGAACGATGTAAAGCATTTGCTTAATTAGCTAATGTGCTAATTAGCCAATTAGCTAATTAACGAAAATGAAAAATCTTGTTACTTAACTGTTTGAAAGTTTACAATCATTAGCATATTATCGAATTTGGCAATTAGCTAATTAAAATTGTATATTCTTCCATAACAGGATTTGCCAATAGCTTTTGAGATGCTTCCTCTGCGATTTTTTTTGCATCAGTTGCATCTTTTGCTTCTATATTCAATTGTATATGCTTGCCGATTCTTACATCTTCAATATTTTTTAACCCAAGGTTGGAAAGTCCGCCCATAACCGCTTTGCCCTGCGGATCGAGCAACTCTTTTAGCGGCATAATTTTTATTTCAGCAACAAAATTCATTTGCTTTTTGTTTTAATTGTTGAAAGAGATAATATAACATAAAATATAAAAACAATTGGAATAGCTATCCATTGTAAAAAAATAGCGGCAATAATTGCAATGGCTAATAATGCAATCTTTGGTATATTATTTTTCAGCGTAAAGTCAGAAAATTTTAAAGACAGCATTCGCATATTAGAAACCATCAGGTAGCTAAGCACAATAATAAGTATGTATAAAAACCATTTATTAATAAATAAACTATTAATGGCAGCTATGGTATTAAAATGGAGAATAAGTGGCAAGGAAGCAACTAACAGGCCAATTGCAGGAACAGGCACGCCTTTAAAGTTTACATGCTGCGATTCATCCAGGTTAAATTTTGCAAGCCGGTAAGCTGCAGCGCAACTTAAAATAAATGCAGGCATCAGCCATATTATCGAAACATCTAATCCATTTTCTTCTCTTGCAAAACTAAATCTCAGCAATTGATAAATTATTACACCAGGCGCTACCCCAAAACTTACTACGTCACTCAATGAATCTAACTGCTTACCCATAGACGATGTTGCTTTCAACAGTCGGGCAACAAATCCATCCAGGAAATCTATAAGTGCCGCAATGATGATGCAAATGGCCGCCCAGGTTAATTTTTCGGGAATATTAAAACTGCTGGAATATTCATCATTTAAATAAATTACTACAGCGTTGGTTTGTAAAGCGAATACGATTGCCATACAACCAAAGAATAAATTAAGCAGCGTAAAAATGTTTGGGATCTTTTTCATGAATTGGATCGTTTCATCAATGTTTCAATTTCGTCAGCAGTTATCGGAATATTTTTCATTAGATCTTTATTGCCGTTTTTAGTGATCCAGAAATTATTTTCGATACGAACACCCATTTTTTCTTCCTCTATATAAATTCCAGGTTCAATTGTAAAAACCATTCCCGGCTTTATTGGCTCATTCTTAGTTCCCAAATCATGAACATCAATTCCGAGATGGTGAGAAATACCATGATACAAATACTTTCTGTAAGCCCTGTTTGAAGGATCTTCATTTTTAATTTCCGTCTTTTTTAACAGGCCTATTTTTTGAAAAACGATGGTCGCCTCATCACCGATTTTCTCTGTATAATCATTTATGCTGATACCAGGTTTTAAAATAGATGCTGCATAATGATGCAGATGAAGACATGCATTATAAACCGTTTTCTGTCTTCTCCCAAACTTACCATTTACGGGTATGGTTCTCGTTAGGTCAGCATTGTAATTCCCGTAGCTTGCCCCAAAATCCATTAAGAGTAATTCACCATCCCTGCATTCATTATTATTACTTACGTAATGTAATGTTCTCGCCCTGTCGCCACTGGCAATAATGCTGCTATAGCCCGGTCCCGTTGACCTTTGAGATAAAAACGAATGATATATTTCTGCTTCAATTTCATATTCCATTACGCCCGGCTTTATAAACTGAAGCAACCTTCTGAAAGTATTTTCGGTTATGTCAATTGCTTTTTGAATTACTTCAACTTCCAGGGAGGATTTTATCGCCCTTAATTCTCTTAAAATTTTGGCGCTGCGTTTATAGTTATGCAGTGGATAACGTTCACGCATAAATGCAGTAAAACGATAGTCTCTTACATTTATAAAGTTTGCCTTGCGATCATTTTCATTTGTATTCAAATAAACGGTATCAGCTAAATGAATCCAGGGTTGAACCATGCCATCAATAACATCTAACCATACAATTGTTTCTATGCCCGAAATCTCTTTGCCTTCTTTGGCAGTAAGCCTGTGCCCGTCCCATTTTTCTTTTAATTCATTAGGCCTTACTAAAACCAATACTTCCCTGTATTTTATATCAGGATTATCAGGAAATAAAATAAGCATGGTGTCTTCCTGCTCAATACCGGTAAGCCAGAATAAATCAGAATTTTGCTTAAATGGCAGCAATGCATCACCGTTAGCCGGAAGTTCATCGTTGCTATTGAAAATTGCAATCGAATTCCTGTCCATTTTAGCAATAAACTTTTTCCTGTTTTGAATAAAAATCTCAGGATTAAGCGGAAGATATTTCATGAAATGAAAATTTATGGCTTGCAATATACATGATAAAAAGATTTTTAGTTTTTCAAAAGAAAAATTGCATGTAAAGTGTACACATTAAAAAATGAATTTTTTTACTCTTTTTAAGAAAGTCTCCATCTTCCTTGTTTTTATTTAATGTCTTTGAAAAGTACTTGAAGATAAATGAACGTTTTTGCTGAATAGCAGAAACTAAACACTTCTTTTTTCAGACATCTGAAAAACGTGAATGGCTACATTTGCCGTATAATCAAACAATAAAGTTTTCATGTCTGTTCCAACGATGCTTGCAATTCCCAGGGCCGTATTATTTAAAATTGGATTAAAATCAGCCGAAAATATATTTTATCAGTTATCGCCTGAAGAACTCATTAGCCAGTCTGTTGCAAAAGGTGAAGGAGTATTAAGTGATACCGGCGCATTAGTTATTGATACGGGAGAATTTACAGGGCGAAGCCCCAAAGACAGGTTTATTGTAAAAGATGCCTTAACGGCCGATACAATAAACTGGAATGAATTTAATATCCCGATAGAAGAAAAATATTTCGATCTTCTTTACAGGAAAATGATGAATTTTCTGAGTACCAAAAAGCTATGGATAAGAGATTGCTATGCATGCGCTTTACCGGAGTATCGTTTAAACATAAGGGTTATCAATGAAAATCCGTGTTGCAATCTTTTTGTTTACAATATGTTTTTACGTCCTGAAGAGAAGGAACTCAATGAAATAGAAATCGACTGGCATTTAATACAAGTTCCCCATTTTTATGCAGATCCAAAAACTGATGGTGTGCCTCATAAAAATTTTGTAATTGTAAATTTCACTAAAAAAATAATTCTTATCGGTGGCACTCAATATACCGGCGAAATGAAGAAGGCAATATTTAGTATACTGAATTATATGTTGCCTCACGATAAAAAAGTATTGAGCATGCATTGCTCCGCTAATGTTGGAAAGAATGGCGATACTGCTGTATTTTTTGGATTGAGCGGCACCGGTAAAACTACTTTAAGCGCTGACCCGAACAGGATGCTGATAGGAGACGATGAGCATGGATGGGATAATGATTCGGTATTTAATTTTGAAGGCGGGTGCTATGCTAAAACAATAAACCTGAGCGAAGAAGAGGAACCCGATATTTATAATGCTATCAGGTATGGCGCTATAGTTGAAAACGTAACTTTTTTTGAAGGCACTCATACGATTGATTATACCAGTAAAAAAATTACAGAGAATGCAAGAGTAAGCTATCCAATAGATTTCATTAATAATGCGCTGGAGCCATCGATAGGTAAGACGCCTAAAAATATTTTCTTTCTTACAGCCGATGCCTATGGAATTTTACCGCCAATAAGCAAGCTCACTCCGGGACAGGCAATGTACCAGTTTATAAGTGGCTACACTGCAAAAGTTGCCGGAACCGAAGCAGGCGTTATTGAACCCAAACCAACATTTAGTGCATGTTTTGGAGCTCCGTTTATGCCACTACACCCTGCTAAATATGCTCAAATGCTGGGAAAAAAAATGAAGGAGCATAAAGTAAATGTATGGATGGTAAATACAGGTTGGACTGGTGGTGGATATGGAGCAGGTAGCAGAGTGAAGCTTGAATATACCCGTGCCATGATTACAGCCGCATTGGAAGGTAAACTTGACAATGTATCTTATCGGCCTCATTCCGTTTTTGGAATGATGATACCGGAAGAATGCCCGGGAGTTCCTCCAGAAATGTTAAGCGCCAAATTTACCTGGAAAGATAAAGACGCTTATGTGAAAACTGCACATACGCTTGCCCGTTATTTTATCAAAAATTTTGAAAAATATAAAGATGGGGTGAGTGAAGAAATATTAGCTGCGGCACCCAGGATATAAAACTCCATTTTTAAAAGGCATGCACAGTAAAGAAATTTTAAAACTGCACATGCCTTATTTATTACATACCTCCCAACTGTTGAAGATATTTCTCAGAATTAGCCTTACGTGGCAGCGTTCGGATTCATGCTAAGTGATTTTTTGAAATTACTAATTGCATTTTTCTTATCACCTTTTAATGCGTAAGCTTCGCCAAGGCTATCAAATGTATTTGGATCCTTAGGAAAGCGTTTAGTATTAAGCGTTAGTACTTCAACTGCTTTATCATATCTCTTTTCATTGAGTAATTGATAGCCGTAGTTATTCAATTCATTATTGCTTAAAACTGGAATTGCATCATCCATAACTTTGTCCGCCTCTTCTGTCTTTCCCATTTTCTTCAAAATATTTGATTTAAGAGAAAGGTTAACAAAGTCGCTTTTTTGGGCAATTGCTTTATCTGACCATATAAGAGCCTGATCGAGATTAACATTGTTCTGAAGGGCGTAGAAGGCAGCGCTGCTAAATCCAATATCATTAAAGCCGGTAGCCCCATTCAATTCCTTAGCTGCATTATCCATTACAATTTTATCAACATCAAATTCAATCTTTACCGGAAATTGTTTTTTCTCCCAGTTAAGCACAAGCTCTGCGGTAGTCTTTGTGTCATTAATAAAATCATACGTAAGCATTTCGGTCATAGGCACATCGCGGATTTGTATTTTGGCTCTCATCTCATCTTGCTTCGGGTCATAAAAAAAACTCCCCCACGATTTATAATCTTTTGACAAGATCACTTCACCGGTATTGTCGTTATTAATAACAAAAGATATACCGTAAGAACCGGCTGGCACGGGCTGGCCTTCTATTTTAGCGTCATTCGAAAGTTCAATTACTGTATTTTCATTAGCGCCGGCACGCCATGGAGCTGAATTTCCTGCGCCAAAGTTCTGGACATTCCATCCGTAAGGAACCAACTTACCCCATATTTCACGACCCTTTACTGATGGCCTGGAATACTTAACTGTAACTGTTGAAATACCGATTGTTTGCTGAACCGTTGCAGCAGGGCTTGGTACACGAGGCGTAGTAATCCGGCCGTATTGGGCGTAAGTGTTTGCTGATACCAATGCGATTAACATTACAATTGCAACCTTCAATAGTGATATTCTTTTTCTCATAACAAATGATTTAGGTAAATAATTAGAGTATTAAAATAAGATTAACTCCAAAATTGTGCAATGGAATATGTGCCAGCGGTTATAATTAAACGCTGAAAGGTTTACGGATTAAAGTGGGATAAAGTAGTTGATGATTTTAAAACAACCCAAATAACTGCGAGTCAATTTTATTAATGATTATTCCAAGATCTTCGTCATTTTCCGCAAACTTATTAGTGTCTGCATCTATTATTAGTAAAGGTCCTTCATTATAATTACTAATCCATTTATTGTAGAATTCATTCAGTTTTTTTAAATAATCAAGGCGAATATTTTCTTCATATTCACGGCCTCGTTTTTGGATTTGCGCAACCAGTGTTGGCACAGATGCATTCAAATAAATTAACAGATCCGGTGGCTGCACCATTGATTTCAGCGTTTCAAAGAAAGTATAGTAATTAGTAAAATCCCTTTTGGTCATCAGTCCCATATCATGGAGGTTAGGTGCAAAAATATTGGCATCTTCATAAATAGTTCTGTCCTGTATAACGGTTTCGGTACCACTCTGAATTTCCAATAACTGGTTAAGCCTGCTGTTTAAAAAATATATCTGCAGGTTAAAGCTCCATCGCGGCATATCTTCATAAAAATCGTTCAGGTAAGGATTGTGATCAACATCTTCAAATTGCGGAATCCATTTATAATGTTTGCTCAATAATTCGGTAAGCGTTGTTTTTCCTGCACCGATGTTCCCGGCAACCGCAATATGTTTTGGTTTTTTTGATTTTGCCATTTCCCTGTTTAGAATTTAAATTTTACCCTTCGGATAGCAGGCTGAATTTTTAAATGATTTATGAATTGTTTAAAAGTAAATATAAAATTTAATAATAATTAAGCGCCATAGCATTTCTTACTAATTTCATAGTTGCTTCTGCGCTTGCAATCGCTTTTTCTGCACCCTGTTTCATAACTTCCTGCAAGGTAATTTTCATCATTCAAAATTTCATTAACTTTTTTACGGATAGGCGCAATAAAGTTTACCATATCTTCTGCAAGCTGTTTTTTCATATCGCCATAGCGAATGGTGCAATTATTGAAAGCTTCCTCATATTGTTTAACTACTTCTTCTGTACTCACTAATTTCATTAATAAAAACAGGTTTTCAATATAATCGGGCTTCGTCGAATTTTTTTCTGTTGGGCCACTATCGGTTTTTGCCTTTATAACTTTTTTACGAATAATATCATCTTCATCGGCAAGATAAAGTGTTGCCATTTGATTTTCACTTTTGCTCATTTTTCCGCCACCATCAAGAGAAGGGACTTTCACCAACTCATTACTAAAATTGAAAGCAACAGGTTCCGGAAAAACTTCCTCGTAGCGGTGATTAAACCGCTTGGCAAAATTTCTGGACATTTCAAGATGTTGCTCCTGGTCTTTACCAACAGGCACGTATAAAGCACGATGTAATAAAATATCCGCTGCCTGCAACACAGGATAGGTAAGCAATCCTGCATTTACATTATCAGGGGAAAGTCTTACTTTTTCTTTAAACGTTGCCGTTTTTTCCAACTCGCCTTTATAAGCAAGCATATTTAAATAAAGATACAATTCGCTTGTTTGATACACATGGCTTTGACAATACAAAGCCACTTTTTCGGGATCGAGCCCGCAGGCAATATTTTCTGCCAAAACCCGGTGTACATTGCTTTTTAAATCTTTTGTATCAGGATGTGTTGTTAAAGAGTGGAGATCGGCCACCATAAAATAACATTCATAATCATCCTGCATTTTTACATAATTGCGTATAGCCCCAAAATAATTCCCGAGGTGCAAAAAACCTGTAGGTCTTATTCCGCTCATGACGACCTGCCTGGCGGCAGGTATGGTTTCTTTCTTCTTCATAAAACGGCGAAGATAAGAAAGTTGAATTGTTGATTCGTTAACTTGTTTATTAGTTAATTATTCAGGCTAATTCATCATTAAGCGCTGTTCATTGTTCATTGATAATTATATTTGCCGGATGAATGTAAATGATGAACTGGTAGATAAATTGGCCAACCTGGCACGACTGGAATTTAATGCTGAAGAAAAAGAAGAAATTAAAAAAGATCTTCAAAAAATGATTGGCTTTATTGATAAGCTGAACGAGTTGGATACAACTGGTGTGGAACCTTTGCTGCACATGAGCGACAATGTAAATATTTTAAGAGAAGATGAAATAACCGGGATGATAAGCCAGGAAGAAGCATTGAAGAATGCACCATTTCACGACGAACAATTTTTTAAAGTTCCGAAAGTGATAAAAAACAATTAGCTAATTTGCGATGAACCAATCAAAAGCCAAATAATGAACCCTATAATAGAACTGGACAACATACAAAAAAGTTATTTCATGGGGAAGATGGAACTAAAGGTGCTAAAGGGAATATCCCTGGAAATATTCAAAAATGAGTATGTAGCTCTAATGGGACCGAGTGGAAGCGGAAAATCTACACTGATGAATTTATTGGGTTGCTTAGATTCGCCTACGGCTGGCCGTTATATTCTAAATAGTAAAGATGTAAGCAAAATGCCTGATGATGATCTTGCAGAAGTTCGTAATAAAGAAATTGGTTTTGTATTTCAACAATTCAATTTATTACCGAGGCTTACTGCTGCAGAAAATGTTGCTTTGCCTTTAGTATATAATGGTTCTACTAAAAAAGCAAGAACAGAACTTTCTCTTGAAATGCTTAACAGGGTCGGATTAAGCGACAGAAGCCATCATAAACCTAACGAATTGTCCGGCGGACAGAATCAACGTGTGGCCATTGCAAGGGCTTTGGTAAACAATCCTTCAATTATCCTTGCAGATGAACCCACCGGAAATCTTGATTCAACAACGTCTGCAGAGATCATGGGAATTTTTGATAAAATTCAATCGGAAGGAAACACAGTAATTTTAGTAACGCACGAAGAAGATATTGCCAACTTTGCTCACCGCATTATCAGGTTGAAAGATGGTGTTATTGAAAGCGATCATGCCCACAAAAAAGGAATAGTTATTCATTCTTTATAGTGAGCGGCTATACAGTAGTTATTCCCTTAGCCTTGCTGTTACAAAATATCCGTCATAAATTTTCTATATTTCTTAATTAAATTTTATGTCCGATAAAATATATACAAAAACCGGTGACAAAGGAAAGACAAGCCTTATTGGAGGAAGAAAAATTTTAAAAAGTGATCTTCGCATAGAAACTTATGGAACAATAGATGAGTTGAATTCGTGGATAGGTTTTATTAATGATGCTATCAATGATTTTAGCGCTAATACCATTTTAAAAGAAATACAGGATAGGTTATTTACCATTGGTTCGTCTCTTGCCTGCGATCCTGAAAAAAAGACCAAACTTATAATTCCTGACTTGCGGGAAGCTGATGTTAGTTTACTTGAAAAAGAAATTGATAACATGAATGAAACGCTGCCTGAAATGAAACATTTTATTTTACCCGGAGGAAGCACTGCTGTTTCTATTATTCATATTGCAAGATGCGTATGCAGGCGTGCGGAAAGATGTTGTGTAAACTTAGCATCCAATAAAGGCAATGTAGCGCCTTTGATAATAAAATATTTAAACAGGCTAAGTGATTATCTTTTTGTGCTTGCAAGATATGTAGGGCATTTACACAATGTGCCCGAAATTGCCTGGCATCCACGGGTTTAATAGTTGAATTGAAAATGCACTTATACTAACGTGTTCAAATCATCTTTCCATCTTTCATGTGCAGAATTCTGTCGCTCATTTGTGCCAGTTCCTCATTGTGAGTTACTATTAGAAATGTTTGTCGAAAGCGATTGCGTAAATCAATAAATAAATTGTGTAATTCCTTTGCATTAGCAGAATCAAGGTTACCGGTTGGCTCATCTGCCATAACAATGGATGGGCTGTTAATAAGCGCTCTCGCAACTGCTACCCTTTGTTGTTCCCCTCCGGAAAGCTCTCCAGGCTTGTGTTCCGAGCGATCTTTCAATCCAAGTAATTCCAAAAGAGATAAGGCCTGTTCCTGAACTTCTTTTGTTTTACGCCCTGCAATCCAACCGGGAATGCAAACATTTTCCAAAGCGGTAAATTCGGGAAGCAAATGATGGAACTGAAAAACAAATCCTATATGCCTGTTCCTAAACGAAGCAAGTTTTTTACTGCTTAGCTTGAAAATTTTAGTATTGTCAATATTAATTTCCCCTTTGTCTGCGTTATCTAATGTACCTAAGATGTGAAGTAGTGTGCTTTTGCCCGCACCGGATGAACCGGCAATACTCACAATTTCACCCTTAGCAATTTCAATGTCAACACCTTTTAAAACCGGCAACGCACCATAATTTTTATATATTCCTGAAGCTTTAAGCATCTTTAAATGTAAAGGTTTAAATGGTTTTAGAGAAACATAAAAATAAATAAAAGCATCCATGCATCCCTTCAGTAAAATTATTCATCCAATAGTAACATTAATTTTAAAAACAATATTTGGTAATACCGATTTAACTTTTACATTTGCGGAAAATTTGAAACCCCGAATTATTAATTTTTAATAGAATAAAAAGAAGAAAATATGTTTTGGACCTTAGAACTTGCCTCACACCTCGAAGACGCACCCTGGCCTGCAACCAAAGATGAATTAATTGATTTTTCAATCCGTAGCGGAGCGCCGATTGAAGTAGTTGAAAACCTGCAGGAACTTGAGGATGAAGGCGGGGAAATTTATGAAGGACTTGAAGATATCTGGCCCGATTATCCAAGCCAGGAAGATTTCTTCTTTAATGAAGACGAATATTAATTAATAATTGATAATTAATAATTGATAATTAATAATTACTAACCGTTCAAAAACTGGACGGTTTTTTAGTTTAGAAATACTTTACCTTATGATGGTAATCATTAAAAATTGTATATTGAAATAACAAATTAAAGTTAATGGAAGGGGATTATTATTTTAACAGCAATTGTATTACTTTTTTTAATTTCCCAATATCTGAAAAAATTAACTGGGACTAAACTCAAACCTTCAACTAAACTTTTGCTATCTCTTGCCTGGTTTCTTTGCCTGATGGCTTTGATAGTAATAACAAACGTTGGAAAAAATAATTTTACGAAACCTCAACTAACTGTACTGATCGTTTTTTCAATAGTGTATCTGATTTATTTTTATTGGAAGTATAAAACTAAGGCAACAAAAGTCAATTAGCAATTAAACAATTTAGGGGTCACTTCTCCATCTGTTCTATAACACTTTCTGTAACACCCGTAAACGAAAATCCTCCGTCGTGAAAAAGATTTTGCATGGTAACGTACCTCGTAAGATCACTGAAAAGAGTAACAATATAATTAGCACAATCGTCTGCAGAAGCATTTCCTAAAGGACTCATTTTTTCAGCATAATTGATAAAGCCATCAAAACCTTTTACGCCGCTGCCCGCGGTGGTACGTGTGGGAGATTGAGAAATAGTATTTACCCTAACATGCTTTTTAATTGCATAATGATATCCAAAACTTCTTGTGATACTTTCTAATAAAGCTTTGGCATCGGCCATTTCATTGTAATCGGGAAACACACGCTGTGCGGCGATGTAAGTAAGCGCAACAACACTTCCCCATTCGTTTATAACATCCAGTTTCATAGCCGTTGATAATAAACGATGCAAGCTGGTAGCAGAAATATCTAACGTCTTTTGGTTAAAGCCATAATCAATGTCAGTGTATGATTTTCCCTTCCGCATATTTACGCTCATTCCTATTGAATGAAGCATAAAATCAATACCGCCTCCAAAATGCTCTTTTGCTTTGGTAAGTAAATTTAATACATCATCATTGCTGCTTACATCGCATGGAATCACAGGCGCCTTTACCATTTCTGCGAGCTTATTAATTTCTCCCATACGCATTGCTACAGGTGCATTAGTAAGTAAAATTGCTGCACCTTCTTCATGGCAACGTAATGCAGTCTTCCATGCAATAGATTTTTCATCGAGCGCTCCAAAAATAATTCCTTTCTTTCCTTTGAGTAAATTGTAAGACATAGTGATTGATTAATTGGTTAATTAGTTGATTCGTGCAATTCGCTTAATTTATGTAATCAGGGTATGTAAAAATAACATACTTACTGTTTAAAGAAAAAATTCCTGTATTCGCTAAAAATAAATCCCAAAGAAAAAATGATTATTAATACTGTGGCAAATGACAATAATAATAGTAATAAAAAAGCGCCGATATTTCTGTGTGCATTAATTTTTAATTTGAGATAATTTACTATAGAATAAGTAAGATACATAGCAGCAACTACAATTAATAAAATCAAAATTTTTTTAAAAAAAAACATTGTAAGATTGATTTTATTTTATGGAGTTTGATATTGAATTTAATTTCCTGTCATTTCTCTTGCATTCTCAAACGCAGCTGCAGTAGGCTTTTCGCCGCTCAACATTTTGGCGATAGTGGTAATTCTTTCATCAGCATTCAACTGGCGGATAGAAGTAATAATTTTATCATTTTGTATTTCTTTATATACAAAAAAATGAGTGTTTGCTTTCGCAGCGATTTGTGGCTGGTGCGTAATCGAAATTACCTGGTGAGCTGCAGAAAGCTCTTTCATAATTATACCAACCTGCCTTGCTGCTTCTCCGCTGATACCCGTATCTATTTCATCAAAAATTAAAACCGGTAGTTGTACACTTTTTGCTACCAAAGATTTAATACTTAACATTAACCTGCTCAATTCACCTCCACTGGCTACCTTACGCAAAGGCTCAAACCGTTGATTTTTATTTTCGGTTCCTGAAGGCATATTGGCATTAAATAAAAAATCAATGGTATTATTTCCAAAAAGATTTAATGTATCCGTAGTTTGAATATCCACTTTTAATTTTGCATTTGGCATTCCAACCTGTTTAAGAAGCTCATTTACTTTTTCTTCAAATGGCTTTAATTGTTTTTGTCTTTTTAAGGAAATTTTTTCAGCAATTTTTAAAGCTTCATTATAAAATTCCAAAGATTGCTTTTCTTTTTGTAAAACGTCATCTTTCAGATTGGTTGCTTTATCAAGCTCCTTATCAAGATGATCTTTTATTGCAAGTAACTGTTCTGTAGTAGTTACTCCATGCTTTTTTAAAAGCTTGTAACCTGCTGCCATACGTTCATTTAAAACATTTATTTTTTCCGGATCATAAATTACTGAATCACTAATAGTATTTAATTCATCCGCTACATCCTGCAATTCAATTTGCAACGATTGTAATCTTTTATTTAATATTTGAATATTGGGATGAAAATTTTCAATGCTATGTAATTTATTACTGATTGATTTTATATTTTGCACTACAGGTTGTTCACTTTCCTGCAACTCATAATATATTGATGACAGAATTAACTTTATATTTTCTGCATTACTCATGAATTTAATTTCTGCATCAATATTTTCAATTTCACCTTCTGAAAAATTTGCTTCTTGCAGTTCGTCAAATAAAAATTTATTGTAGTCAAATTCTTTATTGGCTGCAGCCTGCTCGGCATTAAGAATTTCAAGTTCTTTTAAAACATTCCGGTAATTTTTATAAACAGATTGATACAACTGAATATCTTTAGCGTTTCCCGCAAGCGCATCTATCACTTCTCTTTGAAAATCGTTATTACCTAAATCCTGCGTGTCAAATTGCTGGTGAAGATCAACCAACAAAGAAGACAATTGCTTTAGCTGAGTAAGCGTTACCGGCGTATCATTAATAAAAGCACGTGATTTGCCATTAACGGCCAATTCGCGGCGAATAACTAATTCTTCTTCATAATCAAGTTCATTAGTTTGCAAAAACTCTTTAACAGGTATATGATCAGTTTTAAAAATACCTTCAATAAAACATTTTTTTTCTTTATCAGTCAGCACTGATGTATCCGCCCTTTCGCCAAGAATAAGGTTAAGAGCACCCATTAAAATGCTTTTACCTGCCCCGGTTTCCCCCGTTATGATATTAAGATTAGGAGAAAAATTAATTTCGATTGAATCAATTATCGCGTAGTTCTGTATATGTAATTGCTGAAGCATTTATAAAGGCAAATTACATCAATTATTATTTAGTGTTGCAATACAGTGTGTATAGTTGAATTATTAAAACAATCCCAATCTATAAAAATAAAAGAAATAAAAAAGGCGCGAAAAGCGCCTTATGATTTTTACACCAATTCATAATTTATTTTACTTCAACTGCATTGTTCAATTCATCATCAACCAAAATTCGACCACAGTTTTCGCAAACAATAATTTTTTTTCTTTGCTTAATATCACTCTGCTTTTGCGGAGGAATGGCATTAAAGCAACCACCACATGAATCTCTTTCTACGGGCACTACAGCCAGGCCATTGCGATAATTTTTGCGTATCCTGTCATAGCTTACCAATAATCTTTCATCTACATGTTGTCTCGCAGCTTCAGCTTGTTTATTATAATTTTTTTCTTCTTTATCAGTTTCAGCAATAATTTTTTCCAATTCTCCTTTTTTGCCTTTCAGATTTCCTTCTTTTGTAGCAACGGCTTTTTTTGCAACTTCTAATTGCTTTGCTTTTTCAGCAATATCTTCTGTCGCATCTTTAATATGCTTTTCTGCAAGTTTTACTTCCAGTGTTTGCATTTCTATTTCTTTATTAATCGCTTCAAACTCGCGGTTGTTTTTTACATTATCGCTTTGCTTCTCATATTTTTTAATAAGCTCCTGCGAATCTTTAATGAGTGTTTTTTTATCTTCAATGAACTGCTGAATGCCATTCATTTCTTCTTCAATACGGGTTTGCCTTGCATTGAGGCCGGCAATTTCATCTTCCAGATCGCTTACTTCAATTGGCAATTCTCCTTTTAAAATCTGAATTTCATCCAGCTTGCTGTCAATTTTTTGAAGTTTTACAAGAGATGATAATTTTTCTTCTACAGAATAATCTTTTACTTGTGCCATATATTTTGAATAATTTATTTATTTCAGAACTTTTAAAAACAACCCTTAAACAAAATAATTTACAGGATTTGTCTTAATTTCTGTTTTTAGGACGGCAAAGTTAGGGAATTTTTGCCGTAAAATCTCAGCTAAAAGCTCAATCGTAAACTGTTCGCTTTCGTAATGCCCAATATCTGCCAGTAAAATGGCATTATCAGCATCAAAAAATTCATGATATTTTATATCAGAGGTAATGTAAACACCGGCTCCGGCTGCTTTTGCCGCATTAATTAAAAAACTGCCTGCCCCGCCACAAACTGCAACTTTTTTAATTTTTTTATTAAGTAATAGTGTATGCCGAATTACTGAAAGCCCAAATTCTTTTTTTAACATAGAAAGCAATTCCTCTTCTGAAACAGGTTCCTCAAAATCTCCTATCAACCCACTTCCAATATTATTACTATCGTTTGTCAACGAATAAATATCGTAAGCAACCTCTTCATAAGGATGCGAATTCTTTAAAGATTGAACAACCTCTTCCCGGAGATAAGAAGGAAAAATAACTTCAATTCTCGTTTCATTTTCTTTATGCCTTTTTCCTATTTCTCCCACATAAGGATCAGATTCTTCTCCAGCTTTAAAGGTGCCTTTGCCTTCTACATTATAACTGCATTCGCTGTAATTACCTATAGATCCCGCTCCTGCTTTAAACAATGCATTTTTTACTTTTTCAGCATGTTCATTTGGAGAAAAAGTAACAAGTTTTTTTAATGTGTCTTCTTTTGGAGAAAGCACTTTTATATTTTGAAGATTTAATTTCTGTGCAATTTTATTATTCACCCCATTTATAACATTATCAAGATTTGTATGAATAGCATAAATAGCAATATCATTTTTTATAGCAGCTATAACTGTTTGCTCAACATAATTTTTCCCGTTAATTTTTTTTAATCCTTTAAAAATTATCGGATGATGTGCAACAATAAGATTGCACTTCTTTAATATAGCTTCAGCAATAACTTCTTCAGTTACATCAAGGGTGGTAATAATACCTTCACAATTTTCATTCGCATTTCCAATAATAAGCCCCGCATTATCATAATCTTCCTGTAAACTAACAGGCGCAAAATCTTCAAGGCATTTAATTACTTCAATTATTCTCATTAATTTTTTTTGTAAAGATAGAAAACTGCCTTATTACAATTTTAATCCTTATTGGCATAAAAGAACTGATATTAGCTAAGGATTAATTGAACACACTATTGCCTGGACATGTTCAATACAATTGGAGCGTTAGATCCCCAAGGCGCCAGTTTCATTGTTGGCAAATTTTTGCTGGTAAAGCGCCAGGCTCTTGATAAAAAAGCGAATTCCGCAGGAGGATTTGGTAAAGTAATGATCAACTGACTATAATCGCTGTTGCAACTCCAACTGCCTGTATAAACGACACCGCCTTTAGTGGCTTGCAAATCGCCATGATAATAATCTGTTTTTAAAAGAACGAAGATCTCTCCGGCATAATCTGAGGTGATATCAATACTGCTATCTGTTGCAAGGCTGACTGTAAAATTTTTGTTAAGCACATCACTTTCGAAATACTTTTCTACAATCGGATTATTGTCCGGATCAGTATATTTCTTACATGCGCTGCCAAATAATAAAAGACCAATAGCAAAAAAAGAAAAATATTTTATCATAATAATTTTTGAATGTTATATTTCTACTTTTATTGCGAGCGAAATAAGCCTTGATTTTCTATAAATACCCCTTTTAAAAACGTAAATAATCATTGAATATTATTTAGAATTTTTTTTGATCAACATTAATCAGGTTGAATTTCAATTTACATAACTTCATCAATTACTAAACAATGATTTTCTTCCGCAAATATTGGATTTTTATTTTATTGTTGATGTTTTGTTCCAAAAGTTTTGCACAAATTTTTGGCGGAAATCCAACTTCAATAAAATGGGAACAAATAAACAATCCGATTGCAAGAATTATTTTCCCCCGGGGACTCGATACCACTTCTGAAAGAATCAATAATATTATTTCCTTTATAAGCAGCCCCATGTTAAATACCATTGGCGTGAAATCAAAAAAAATAAACGTGGTACTTCAAAACCAAACAACCATTTCCAATGGTTATGTTGGCCTTGCACCTTTCAGAAGCGAATTTCAACTTACGCCCTTACAAAACAGTTTTGAACTGGGAAGCCTTTCATGGCCGGATCAACTCACCATACATGAGTACCGGCACGTACAACAGTATAATAATTTTAATGTTGGGTTATCAAAGGTGATGCATGACATTTTTGGGGAAGAGGGGCAGGCGTTGGCTAATAATGCAAGCATACCCAATTGGTTTTATGAAGGCGATGCTGTTTACAATGAAACAAATGTAAGCAGGCAGGGAAGAGGTAGTTTACCGTTCTTTTATAACGGATACCGGTCGCTTTGGGAAGAGGGCAAAAATTATAGGTGGATGAAACTCAGGAATGGATCTTATAAGGATTTTGTACCCAATCATTATCCAATCGGTTTTATGCTCGTTGCTTATGGCAGGGAAAAATATGGCGATAAATTTTGGGAAAATGTAACGCATGATGCTGCATCTTTTAAAGGGATTTTTTATCCTTTTCAAAGAGCAATTAAAAAATATTCGGAAGTTAATTATGTTACTTTTAGAAACGATGCATTTAATTTTTTTAAGAAACAATTTGATCTTGAAGACACAAAGTCAGTTAATAAAAATGACCCGTACAAAACCGAAGAATACCCGGCATACATAGGAAATGATTCATTAATCTATGTAAAAAGCAGCTATAAGCAAATACCTGAATTTATAATCCGCACAGGAAATAAAGAAAAAAAACTGAAAATAAGAGATTATTCAATCGACAACCAGTTTAGTTACCGGAATGGAAAAATTGTTTTTGCTACATACCGGCCGGATGTAAGATGGGGATACCGCGATTATAGTGATTTGAGAATTATTGATGTAACTAACGGTAAAGAACAAACGCTTACTAATTACACAAAATATTTTTCTCCGGATATAAGTGACAATGGAAAGAGAGTGATAACTGTGGAAGAATCTCCGGATACAAAATGCAATTTAATCCTTTTAGAGGCAGCGACCGGAAGAGTTATTCAATTAATCCCCAATCCTGATCATCTTTTTTATACTTATCCAAAATTTTATGCAAATGATAAAGTTATTGCAGCCGTAAGGAATTCTGAGGGTAAAATGTCTCTTGCGGTTATCAATATTGTCAACGGAAAATCAGATTATCTTCTCCCGTTTTCATACAACGTTATCGGTTTCCCGTTTTTATTACATGACACGGCCTATTTTTCTTATTCTTACCATAAAAATGATGAATTATTTGCTTACACTTTTGCTGATAAAAAATTATGGAAACTTAAATATGAACAAGAAAAAGGAATGGGTAAATATCAACCTTCAGTTAATACAGAAAATATAATGTGGAGTTCATTTACAGCGGAGGGGTACCGGTTAAAAGAAGTTGATAAAAAAGAAATACAATTTGAAGAAATGAATGCAGATTACCTGGATAAAAATACTTCCAGCTTTGGAATTACAGCTTTGCAAAAAACAAATTCCAATTTATTATACAGTGTTACAAATGATACATTTGCAGTTACAAAGTATCCTAAAGGCTATAAACTTTTTAATTTTCATAGTCTTGAGCCTTCAGCAAACGATCCTGAATATTCTTTAAGCCTGGTAGGTGAAAATATTCTCAACACTTTCAAATCGCAACTTTCATTTACTTACGACCGCTCCGAAAAATTTAAAGAAATAGGATTTAGCGGAGTATATAGTGCCTTATTTCCTTTCCTCTCTGCAGGCGTCAATTATATTTTTGACAGGCACGGATTGTATCATGATAACATTATCAATTTTAATGAGCTGGAACCTTTTGCAGGATTTAATATTCCTCTGAATTTTAGTAAAGGCCGTTCATTTACTTTTTTAGATTTTGGTTCGCAATATGTTTATGAACAGAGTAATTTTCAAGGCGCTTATAAAGATACACTGGGTAAAATATCATATAGTTACGTCAGCAATTTTTTATCATTTTCCCACCAGGTTCAGCAATCAGTTCAGCAAATTTTTCCGCAGTTTGCACAAATTATTAGTATAAGCTACAAAACAACTTTATCAAATTATAATGGCTTTCAATTTGTCACCAAAGGCAATTTATATTTTCCGGGATTTTTTAACAATCACAGCATTATATTAAACGGTGCTTTACTTAAGAAGGATTCAACTGATAAGTTTAATCCTTCCAGCGGATTTCCATTTTCGCGTGGATACAGTTCAATAAACTTGTATGAAATGTATAAATGGGCAGTTAATTACAGCTTCCCAATAATGTATCCTGATGCAGGATTTAGCAATATTATCTACCTGCTAAGAATAAGAACCAATTTATTTTATGATAATACCAAAGGAAATGATTTTTATAGTAATGGAAATAAATTTAAAGCTTCTTTTAGGTCAACGGGTGGCGAAATATATTTTGACACAAAATGGTGGAATGAAGCATCTGTCTCAATCGGCTTAAGATATAGTTATCTTCTCGATGATGATTTATTTGGCGGTAGCGGAAGAAACCGGTTCGAAATTATTTTGCCAGTAAATATTTTTAATCAATAGTTCGTCTGAGGTTCGATTCATTTTTGTTATGGCATGATTTTTATTAATTTACGGTCAGTTATTTATTGAAAAGCATTTCTTATGAGTCATTCAAGTAATTCCCAAAAAAAGAAAAAAGGTAAAAGTGCATTTTATTTTTTTGCAATCACAGCAGTTACTGCGGCGGCATGTGTCTTCATTATTAGAGAAGGCCAGCGTATAAAAGTTGAAAACGAGTTACTCGCTTATGAAGTATGGTAAATGTTTTAAGTTGGTCTTCTTTTTTTCAATATTAAGTTTATGCAGAAATTTAATGATGTTTTACAGCGTATTAATTGAATCTTATTTTTCAATAAATTAGTGAATATGAAAATTGAAATTGGTTCAATTGCGCCTGGTTTCACGTTATATAGTTCTGAGAAACAAAAAGTATCCCTGGAAGATTACAAGGGCAAAAATGTACTGTTATTATTTTTTCCATTGGCTTTTACAAGTATTTGTACAAAAGAACTTTGTAATGTAAGAGATCATATTAGTATTTACAATAACACTAATTCAAACGTATTAGCAATATCCGTTGATTCGCCACAAACGCTTGCAAAGTATAAAGAGGATCAAAAACTTAATTTCCTGCTCCTTAGCGATTTTAATAAGGTTGTCTCAGAAAAGTATGGCTGCCTTTATGATACTTTTGTAATGGAAATGAAAGGTGTAAGTAAGCGAAGTGCATTTGTAGTTGACCGGGAAGGCAATATACAATATGCTGAAGTTCTCGAAAATGCAGGTGAGGAGCCCGATTATACTGCGATTAAAGATTGCCTTGCCAAGCTTAACTAGCTGTTTTACAAAGATTAAGTCTAATATTTTCTTATTTTTTGCCGTAGCTACAATTAAAAAGTAGCTCTTGCGTTTAAGAATACTGAACTATAGGTTTGTTAATTAAACGGAAGGATTTTGAACCTATTATAAAAGTTGTAACTTTAATCCAAATATCATTTAACTATTGAAAAGAATTTTTTACATATTTCTTTTTATTGCCAGTTTTCACTTTAGCAGCACTGCCCAGGTTAAATCCAGTTTCATAAACACAGATGCAGTAAGAACTGTTAAGTTCTATCCCAACCCTGCAGTAAGTTTCATAAATTTTGAATTTGCAAAAAATTACGATAAATCTTACACGTTGCTCATTTACAATTTCATTGGTAAAAAGATGACGGAGTTGAAGCCAACAGATCAAAAAATTACTGTTCCACTTACTGAATATTATCGCGGCGTTTATATTTTCCAATTGCGGGATGCACAGGGAAATATTGTAGAATCAGGGAAATTCCAGGTTGTTAAATAACTTCTCGGTTCCTATTTACAATTTTAATTTTACAAAATTTTCGGTATCAAAAATCTTAGGATCTATTTCTACGTTTCCTTTCAGGTCATGATATTTTTCTACCTGGATCAATTTATCATTTATATAAAAATATACAAGAGTTTCAGTAAAACCACCTTCTAATTTTACATGGTTTTCAAACAACGCTTCTTCTTTGGTATTGTTTTCATATTTAAGCATTCTGACGGGACTGAAGTTTTCTTTTTCAATCCATATCTGATTTAGTGAATCTTCATTTTTCTCCGCTCCAATAACATATACCTGCATTTCTTTCCATACATCTTCATGAAATTTATCAAGGTTATATCCAAACGATTTCATCTTTGTCGTAACCTCATCAAAAGGATAGAAATATAAACCACCTAATAAAAACAGAAGATCATTACTATCAGGCCGGACACTTGCTTTTTGTGAATTTTTAAATACATAAGAGGAATCATTTTTAAAAATTACAGCGTTTCCACTATCGGGATTTCCGAAATCAATTCGAAAATCACCCGGGAACTTTATATTCTCATACCAGGTTTCAGAGCGCTTAAGACTATCATTATGATAAATCTCTGTTGTTTGATTAAACGAAAAAGTTTTGTACCATTTTCCCGCATACCGCTCATGCATTTTTTTTAAAATTTCTACACTTCCCGGAGGATTAATGAATGATGCAATTAATAATATTGCAACTGCGATAAACATCTTTTTCATTGCCTTAATTTTTTTAAATGAAAAAATAGCTAAAAACAAAATTTAAAATCACATGCATTATGCAATACTATAATTCATGTATAACTGGTTTTGTTACTCTAGCCCATTAACAAAATAAAAACTACGTATCAGGCTCGTCTTTATCACCTTCATCCATAACAAGATTAGCGCCTCCATCGCGGATAATTTCATCCATATTTCTGTCATTATCAATAATGCCTTTTGCCTCAAGCATTCTCATATCTTTAGCGTCTCTTAAAAATTCAGAAGCAAATATGAATTCATTTAATTTATCGTGCTTGCTGAAAATTATTTGTTCATTATTACCTTCCCACTCCTTCTTACCATTATAGAGATATAAAATATTTTCCCCTATCTCCATAACACTATTCATATCATGAGTATTAATGATGGTAGTTATATTATTTTCAACAGTTATTTCGTGAATGAGCTTATCAATAACCATTGAAGTTTGAGGATCAAGCCCGGAGTTAGGCTCATCACAAAATAAATATTTTGGCTTTAGTACAATTGCTCGTGCAATTCCTACTCTTTTTTTCATGCCACCGCTTATTTCAGCAGGAAATTTATTATTAGTATCGTTTAGATTCACCCGGTCCAGTACGTCATTCACTCTTTCCATTTTTTTAGTATGACTCCAATTGGTAAACATATCAAGTGGGAATTTTACATTTTGTTGTACCGTCATACTATCGAAAAGCGCTGATCCCTGGAAGAGCATTCCTATTTGCTGGCGCAATTCTTTCCGGTCTTCCTCCTGCATATTCGTAAGGCTTTTACCATCAAAAATTATTTCGCCCTTATCCACTTCAAAAAGGCCAACCATACATTTTTGCAAAACAGTTTTACCGCTTCCGCTTGTACCAATAATAAGATTGGTTTTACCCGTTTCCATTATGGCGCTAACATCATTAAGAATTTCTTTGTCGCCAAAACTCTTACTTACATTTTTTATTTCTATCATACTAAAAAGCAGTTATTTTTTATAGCGCAAAATAATTCAATCATAACCCTTATGCATACCCGATAATTATTAGAGTTTTATACAGTACCGTACTCTTTTTATAATAAGAAAAAAGCAAGTATATAGTCAGCAAATAAAATAAGAATACAACTTGTAATTACCGCTGTTGTACTGGCTCTGCCTATTTCCAAAGAGCCCCCTTTTACATGATATCCGTAAAAGGAAGAGACGCTGCTAATTATAAACGCAAAAGTATAGGCCTTACTAAGTCCGAACCATACATTTTTTGGCGTAAAATTTTGAAGCAGTCCCCTGTCATAAACATCCGTTGAAAGAATTCCTCCGAGGCTGCCCGCCAATCTTCCGCCATAAATTCCTAAAACCATAGCAAGAATTACAAGCAAAGGAATGGTGATGAGTGCTGCAAGTATTTTCGGCATCACCAGGTAGGATTTGGTATTAATACCCATTATTTCAAGTGCGTCAATTTGCTCGCTCACCCGCATGTTTCCCAATTCGCCGGCTATCTTACTACCGATAACTCCTGCCAGCACTATGCATACAAGAGTAGGAGCAAATTCAAGTATAACAGTATCACGTACTATATAAGCTATCGTTTCTTTAGGTAGTATCGGACTGGTAAGTTGGTAAGAAGTTTGAACAGCGCTCACCGCACCCATAAAAACAGAAATAACAGCCACAATTCCTAATGAACCCATTCCAATTTCAACAGATTGATGCATGAGTTCCTTCCAGTACATTTTAAAATTTTCAGGCTTTGTAAACATTCCCTTTATCATCAAAATAAAGCTCCCGATTGTGGAAAATAATGTCATCTTATTATTGAAATATTAATGAAAAGAATTTGTAGATAAAATTTTAAAATTACACTTCCGGCGCTACTTTTTTTAACCTCCTCCATTTGCTTCCTGGCAATTTTTCTACACCATTTTTATTTTGACATTTCATTTGGGCATCTACAACTGCAATTAAAACCATATTAAAGATACTGCGTACCTGGCTTCCCAGTTGCAATATATGAACAGGTTTACTAAGCCCTAACAGTATAGGTCCAATAGCATCAAAGCCTCCTAATTCCTGCAAAAGGTTGTAAGCAACATTGCCGGCAGCAAGGTTGGGGAAAATAAGAACATTCACATCTTTATTTGCCAACTCGCTAAAAGGATAATTATCTTTTATTACTTCCTTATTGAAAGCAACATTTGCCTGCACTTCTCCATCCACCACAAGAGAAGAATCCTTTTGCTTTACAATTTCTCTTGCCTGTGCTACTAATTTTGCTTCAGGAGAATTGCTGCTTCCAAAATTAGAATAGCTCACCATAGCAATAACCGGAGTAATACCAAAATTTTTCACTTCTTTCGCCACCATCATAGTTATATCAGCAAGTTCCTCCGCAGTAGGATTAAAATTCACAGTTGTGTCTGCAAGAAATATTGGACCTTTCTTGGTCATAATGATATACATACCTGCCACTTTTTTTGAGCCCTCCTCAAGTCCGATAATTTGCAAAGCAGGCCTGATTGTGTCCGGATAGTTTTTTGAAAGACCAGAAATCATTGCATCAGCCTCACCAGTTTCAACCATCATACAGCCAAAATACAAACGATCCTTCATTATTTTTTTTGCTTCATAATAATTAAATCCTTTGCGTTGACGCTTGGCAAAAAATAATTCTGCATATTTAGCTCTTTTCGCTTCTGCTTCATCACTCTTTGGATCAATTACAGGAATACCATCGAGATCAATACCATTTTGCAAAGCTATTTTTGCAATATTTTTAGGATCACCTAACAATATAGGATATGCGAAACCATCATCCTGCACCAATTGTGCCGTTTTTAATATTTTTTGATTTTCGGCTTCAGCAAATACTACTCGTTTTGGATTTTTACGGGCTTTATTGCCAATAACTCTTAGTAACTGGTTATCTATGCCAAGCCTTTCATTTAATTTATTCGTGTACGCATTCCAGTCAGTAATGGGTAGCCTTGCAACACCGCTATCCATTGCTGCTTTTGCTACTGCCGGTGCCACAGTTGAAAGAAGACGAGTATCAAGTGGCTTTGGGATTATATAATTAGGACCGAAAACAATACTTTTCTCGTTATAAGCAAGTATCACCATATCCGGAACTACAGATTTCGCCAATTCCGCCAAAGCTTTTACTGCAGCCAGTTTCATTGCTTCATTAATTTGCGTAGCTCTAACATCAAGGGCACCACGAAAAATGTAAGGAAAACCCAGTACATTATTTACCTGGTTAGGATAATCGCTCCGTCCGGTGGCCATTATAACATCTTTTCTTGCAGCAATCGCCTTATCATAAGTAATTTCAGGATCGGGATTAGCCATTGCAAAAACAATAGGGTTTTTAGCCATGCTTTTCACCATTTCAGGAGTTACCACATTTCCTACACTTAACCCAATAAACACATCAGCATCTTTCATTGCATCAGCAAGAGATAAGTTGGGATTTTTTGTTTGGGCAAACCTTATTTTAGTTTGTTCCAGATTCTTCTCTTTCCGCATGAATTATTCCTTTCCTGTCAAACATTATAAAATTGGATGGCTTGGCTCCTAAGCTTCATAAAGTTGTACACAAGCCATAGCAGCAGCCCCTGCGCCATTTACAACAAATTTTACTTTATCTATTTTTTTACGTTGTATTTCCAATGCATTCAATAAAGCAGCGAGCTTATGATTGCTGTGCCATGCTGATCATCATGCATCACAGGAATTTTCAATCTTTCTTTTAATTCCTTTTCAATGTAAAAACATTCGGGCGCTTTTATATCTTCAAGATTAATACCGCCAAAAGTTGGTTCCAGTGCTGCTACAATTTCTACAAATTTTTCAGGATCTTTTTCATTAATCTCTATATCAAAAACATCTATATCAGCAAATATTTTAAACAATACTCCTTTACCTTCCATAACCGGCTTGCCTGCTTCAGGGCCAATATCGCCGAGACCTAAGACAGCCGTGCCATTGCTTATAACACCCACTAAATTTCCCTTGGCTGTATATTGATAAACACTTTCGGGATTGTCCTTAATTTCAAGGCAAGGAATGGCTACCCCCGGGGAATAGGCCAGTGAAAGATCTCTTTGTGTTTTAGTTGCTTTCGTTGGAATAACTTCTATTTTACCCGGACGTCCTTTTGAATGATAATCTAATGCTTCCTGTTTTCGAAGTTGTTTTTGCATATTGAATATTAAAGTGCTGCGATAACACGCCCACTATTTATTTTTTAGTGAAAGTAAAGATACTTAATGTAGTTAATTTAAGTAATTGATGTGGATGTGGCTAACCACGCCATAATTCCAATTCCATTTTCAATAGCGCTTTCATCAATATTAAATGTAGAAGTATGTACACCCGAAGTTATATTTTTTTTAATATTACCAACACCGAGCCTGAAAAAACAAGCCGGTATTTTATGAGAATAAAATGCAAAATCTTCCGCTCCCATTCTCATTTCAGTTTCTTCCACATTTTCGTCACCGGCAAAGGCCATTGCATTTCGTTTAGCCATAAGGGTTAGCTGTTCATTGTTAATTACAAAAGGATAGCCAATATCAATATGAACATCAATTTCGGCTCCGGCACTTTCAGCTGTGTTCTTACATATACTTCTTATAAGATCATGTGCTCTGAATCTCCATTCTTCATTCATAGCCCGGAAAGTGCCCATAAGCTTTACTTCTGATGGAATCACATTAGTTGTATTTCCACCCTGTATTGAAGTTATTGATAAAACACTCGGATTAAAAGGATTATTCATTCTGCTTACCACCTGCTGGAGGTTTACAACAATTTGTGATGCAATAAGAATAGTATCTGCCGTTAAATTTGGCGCAGCGGCGTGACCTCCTTTTCCTTTTACAGTTATATAGATTTCATCAGCACTTGCCATAACCATTCCGCTGCGAAAGCTTAATTTTCCAACGGGCAACGATGGATTAACATGCAAAGCAAAAATTGCCTGCGGAGCAGGATTTTCCAACACTCCCTCTTTTATTAAGATGCTGGCTCCGCCAGGATTTTTTTCTTCTCCCGGTTGAAAAATTAATTTCACGGTGCCCGTCCATTCTTCTTTCAGTTCATTCAAAATTTTTGCTGCACCCAACAGACAAGTTGTATGAACATCGTGGCCACAGGCATGCATTATTCCGTCGTTCACAGAACGATATTCAACTTCATTTAATTCTTTAATGGGCAATGCATCCATATCTGCCCGCAATGCAATAATTTTTTCCCGGGATTTTTTCCTTTGATGAGACCAACAACACCGGTAGTTGCCATTACTTCGTATTCAATATTCCAGCTTTTTAATTTAGACTGAACAAATTCAGAAGTATCAAATTCCTTAAAACTCAATTCAGGATGGGCATGAAGGTGATGACGAATTTCAATAAATTCATTTGCATACTTTGAAGCCATGCTTTTTATTATATCTTTTATCATTCTACTTTTTTAAAATTAGCTGCATCCACAACATCAAAAATAAAAGAGTTTCAGTAATTGAAACTCTTTTTAATAATTTAAGACATTCATTGATTATTGCACACTGTCAGGATCAAAATCTTTATCAGGTTTAACTTCAATTGTTTCGGGAAGGTAATAAATAGTGGCTCCATCAAGCATTTTACTGATTTCTTTTTTATAAGGATTGGCCTCATCCTGGGTTTTAAAATTTCCAAATTTTATTTTAATATATGGATTTGCAAACCACATATATGTTTTTTGCTCCGGATATTTTTGAAGCAATTCACCTCTCACTTTCATAGCGTAAGCCCTGTCATTAGTATTCAAGATCATCAGGCGATATCCATTGGCAATTCTTGCCTGCGCCTTAAGAATAGCCGTATTGATATCAGATTCTTTTCTTGCTAAAATCTCCATGCGATAGTCCTGGTGAACGATAATTTTATTTGCCGCCAATGTATCGGCAACCTGTGCAATTGAATGAGAACTTACAAAAAGAAAAAATACGATAAGTAGTTGTTTCATAATATTTGTATTGGCAAATAAGATACCATTTTGTATTTCAGTTATATTTCAGATGCCTATTTACTAAAACGGGTTGTAAGCCCATAAAGTTTTAATTTTTCGACAACATCATTTCTTTCATAATTTGTACGCTGCTGCTGCATCCCAGCCTTGTGGCTCCTGCTTCTATTAACTCTTTTGCAAAGTCGTAAGTTTTAATTCCACCACTTGCTTTTATTTTTACAGAATCAGCAAGATGTGCTCTTATGAGTTTTACGGCATGAACCGTTGCTCCCTTTTCAGCATAACCGGTTGATGTTTTTACGAAATCTACTCCTGCCGCACCATAAATATCACAGCATTTTATTATTTCATCATCAGTTAAAATTCCGCTTTCAATAATAACCTTTATAATTTTGGATTTACTTTTTATAATCGGCATAATGGTGTTTATTTCATTGGCAATAAAATTCCAGTCATTATTTTTTATGGCTGAAATATTAATAACCATATCCAGTTCATCCGCGCCATCAACCATTGCTAATACAATTTCTGCAACTTTCGCTTCTATTGCGTTATAGCCAAACGGAAAACCAATAACCGTTGCAACTTTTATATATGAATTTTGAAGCAATTCTTTTGCTTTCTGGACAAATAATGGAGGAATACATACTGCAGCAAATTGATATTCTTTTGCTTCGTCACAAACTCTTTCAACCTCAGCTAATGTGGTTGTAGGTTTTAATATGGTGTGATCGATGTATTGATTAAGCTTCCCTTCCATGACATTGCTTGTATTTCTTTCCACTACCACATGGACAAGGATCATTTCTTCCGATTTTGGGGCCAACTTTAACAGGTTCCTGCTTTATATTTTCTGAAGGATCTATATAGTCATTTTCCTGCGAAAGATATTCAGGACCTCCACCGGCTCCGGCAAATTCTTCTTTACGCTGGCGCATTTTGCTCATATCAGTTCTTCTTTTTCTTTCTTCGTGTATTCGTCTCGCTCTGATTTTGCTCAACCGGAATACTGCAATGTGCAAAGAAAACTTACAATATCTTTATTTACTTTATCATTTAATTGCTTAAATGCATTAAAGGCTTCAATCTTATAAATTACCAATGGATCTTTTTGTTCATAACCTGCAGTCTTGAACGCTATGCCTCAGATCATCCATTGCACGCAAATGTTCTTTCCATGCATCATCAATCAAAGCCAGTGTAATACTTCGTTCCAGCGCATTGGTAAGTTCAGCACCATTAGTTTCAATAGTTTTATCAAGATTGGCAACAGCCTGTATCGCTTTTTTTCCATCACTAAAAGGTACAGCAACATTTTCAATATGCGTGCCCTGTTCTTTACGAATATTTTTCATTACAGGCAATGTCTGCTCATTCATTGCTCTATTCTTTTGCATTATAATGCTCTTTTGCTTCTTCGTATAAGCGTTCTGTAAGATGTATGCATATCGTCTTTATCAAGTTCTTCAGCTGTTATTGAAGTATCAATAGCAAGATTCATAATCACAGCTAATTTGAATTCTTCATGATCATTGATTTCTTTAAAAGAATTTATCAATCCTTCTGCAACAGAATAAAATGCATTATCCAGATCAAGTGCAAGCCGTTCGCCAAACAAAGCATGGTTACGTTTTCCATAAATTACCGTACGCTGTTTGTTCATTACATCATCATACTCCAGCAATCGTTTACGTATGCCAAAATTATTTTCTTCCACTTTCTTTTGTGCACGCTCAATACTTTTTGAAATCATGCTGTGCTGAATCACTTCGCCTTCTTTATAACCCATCCTATCCATCAGATTTGCAATTCGTTCACTGCCAAACATACGCATCAGGTCATCTTCCAGTGAAACAAAAAATTGTGAAGAACCCGGATCGCCCTGTCTTCCTGCACGTCCACGCAACTGCCTGTCAACACGACGGCTTTCATGTCGTTCAGTTCCTAATAATAGCCAAACCGCCTGCTTCTTTTACACCGGCGCCAAGTTTAATATCCGTACCACGACCAGCCATATTTGTTGCAATAGTAACAGTCCTGCAAGACCTGCTTCTGCAACAACCTGTGCTTCTCTTGCATGTTGTTTTGCATTCAATACATTGTGCGGAACTCCTTTTTGTTTCAGCATCCGGCTTAGCAATTCACTTACTTCAACTGAAGTGGTACCAACAAGAACAGGCCTTCCTGCTGCACGCATTTTTTCTATTTCATCAATTACTGCTTTATATTTTTCACGTTTGGTTTTATAAACAAGATCCTGCTGTATCTTTTCGTATAACCGGCACGTTGGTAGGAATGGTAACAACATCCAGTTTATAAATATCCCAGAATTCAGCTGCTTCTGTTTCAGCAGTACCGGTCATACCGGCAAGCTTATGATACATTCTGAAATAATTCTGCAATGTAACGGTAGCATATGTTTGCGTGGCGCTTTCAATCTTTACATTTTCTTTTGCTTCAATTGCCTGGTGCAAACCATCAGAATAACGGCGGCCTTCCAGAATACGGCCGGTTTGCTCATCAACAATTTTTACCTGCCCTTCCATTACCACATATTCAACATCTTTTTCAAAAAGTGTATATGCTTTTAATAATTGCTGAACGGTATGAATTCGGTCTGCTTTTACAGAATAATCATTTAATAAAGCTTCTTTCTGCTGTAATTTTTCTTCGGCAGATAAACTGCTTTTTTCAATTTCAGCAAGTTTAACACCAATATCAGGCATAATAAAAAACTCAGGATCTTCACCGGATTTTGTGATTAATGCAATACCTTTATCAGTAAGTTCAACCTGGTTATTTTTTTCATCAATATGAAAATACAGTTCCTCATCAACTTTAGGCATTTTTTTTTGCTGATCGGCGAGATAATAATTTTCAGTTTTCTGAAGTTTAACTCTCATTCCCGGCTCACTTAAATATTTTATAAGCGCAGTATTTTTTGGAAGACCTCGATGAGCACGGAACAAGGCAAGTCCGCCATCTTTCGGATCATCATTTCCTTCGGCAATTTTTTTCTTTGCTTCAATTAAAAAACCATTTGTAACTTTTTTCTGCGCTTCAACAATTCTTTCAATACGTGGTTTCATCTGGTCAAATTCCTGTTGGTCGCCACGCGGCACCGGGCCGGAAATAATTAATGGTGTTCGTGCATCATCAATCAATACACTATCCACTTCATCCACCATCGCAAAATGATGTTTGCGCTGTACCATTTCATCCGGCGTATGCACCATGTTATCACGCAGATAATCAAAACCAAATTCATTATTGGTTCCATAAGTAATATCTGCAGATAAGCTTTTCGTCTGTCTTCACTGTTGGGTTCATGCTTATCAATACAATCAACCGTAAGCCCGAGCCATTCAAATAAAGTTCCGTTCCATTCGCTGTCACGTCGGGCCAGGTAATCATTCACTGTAACAATATGAACACCTTCTCCGGCAAGTGCATTTAGATAAGCAGGCAATGTTGATACCAGTGTTTTACCTTCACCGGTTGCCATTTCTGCAATTTTTCCCTGGTGTAAAACAATACCACCAATTAAGCTGCACATCATAATGCACCATGTTCCAGGTAATTTCAGTTCCGCCAGCTGTCCAGGTATTTTTATAAATAGCTTTATCTCCGTTGATATGATGTATTTTTTTTTTATAGCTAAAGTTTCTATCAAGTTCTGTTGCGGTAGATACCAGTTCGGTATTTTCTTTAAATCGCCTGGCAGTTTCTTTTACAACAGCAAAAGCTTCGGGCAAAATTTCAAGCAATATTTCTTCAATTTTTTTATCCCGGTCTTTGCTCATCTCATCCACTTCCTGGTAAATCTGATCGCGGCCGGCAATATCCACTGAATCAAGCAAATCGGCCTCTGCTTTTTTCCGGTTTATTTCATCATCAATTTCAGTAAGATATTCTTTTATACGTTGTTTAAATTCTGCCGTTTTATTTCGCAATTCGTCATTGGAAAGAGATTGATATTGGTCAAAAAAACCATTGATTTTAGCAACGTATGGCGTAATGACCTTTACATCCTTTTCACTTTTATTACCGCCAAATAGTTTTGAAAGAAGCCCGGACATATATAAAAATTCTAGTTGAATGAAAATTATTGAGAAATTATGTTGTCAAATTTGGTGCTGAAAATTACAGTAGCCAAAATGACATAAGGCGAAGTTACTAAATAGAAAATTGTGGTAGTTATAATGGTAAGAATTTTAAGAATTCCTGTAAACTAAAAAAATAAAACTATTTCTGATTTTCGTGTTATTGTCGAGAGTATCGGGGTCGAACGATGACCTTCCCGAACGCCTTCGGGACGCTCTATCTAAATGAGCTATCCTGAAATATAAAACGAAAATTTTTGGTGATTTTCGCTGTATGTGGAGAGTATCGGGGTCGAACCGACGACCTCTTGCATGCCATGCAAGCGCTCTAGCCAACTGAGCTAACCCCCCATTAATTTTGTTCGCAAATATATAGCTGAAAGTATTGATAAAAACATTTATCAATCTCCCCATATTTCCTCTTTCCCTTCAAGCCAAAGTTTTACAACCTGTTTGATACTGATTTTGGCCTTTCAAGTGGAAAGCCTAAAGCCCTGTCCCAGCAAAGACTTGCCAATACACCTAATGATCTGGATACGCCAAACAATACGGTATAAAATTCATATTCTACCATTCCATAATGAACTAATAAAGCGCCGCTATGTGCATCTACATTAGGCCATGGATTTTTTATTTTAGCAATTGATTGCAAAATCGGCGGCACAGCTTCATAAATATTCCATACTGTTTGTACAAGTGGATCATCAGGCATGTGCTTTTTACCAAAATCCATTTGGGCTTCAAAACGCGGATCTGTTTTGCGCAACACAGCATGTCCATATCCCGGAACCACCTTTCCTTCCGCCAGCGTTTTTTTCACATAGCCTTCTATTTGTTTTTTTGTAGGAAGCTCTGTCTTTAATTCTTCACGCATTTCAAAAATCCACTTAATAACTTCCTGGTTGGCGAGGCCATGTAACGGGCCGGCAAGGCCATTCATGCCTGCAGCAAATGAAAGATAAGGATCACTCAATGCAGAGCCAACAAGATGTGTTGCATGCGCAGATACATTGCCGCCTTCGTGATCGCAATGTATGGTCATATATAAACGCATCAGTTCCCTGAAACTTTCATCTTCGAAGCCCATCATGTGAGCAAAATTTCCGGCCCAATCGAGCAAGCCATTTGGCTGAATGTGATTTCCAAGTTTATACTTACGGCGATAGATATACGCAGCTATGCGTGGCAGCCTTGCAATAAGATCCATAGAGTCATCAAAAACTGCGGCCCAGTAATCTTTCTTGCTCATACCTTCCTTATATTTTTTAGCAAACTGGCTTTCTGTTTGCAAAGCCATTATACCAACTACAAATTGTGTCATGGGATGCGCAGTTAAGGGAAGTGCATCAATTGTATGAAATACATGGCTGGGCACATGACTGCGACGTTGCCATACATTGCTAACATGATGTACGTCTTCTTCAGTGGGCAATTCACCTACCAGCATTAAATAAAATAAACCTTCAGGTAACGGCTCAGTCCCACCTTCTGCTTTAGGTAATTTTTTTCTTAAGTCAGGTATTGAATATCCCCTAAACCTGATGCCATCCTGCGAATCGAGTAATGATGTTTCTGTTACAAGGCCGGTTATGCCACGCATGCCCTGGTAAATTTGAGAAAGCTTAACTTCTCCAATAACTTTTTCTCCATGTTCTTTTAATATATCTTTTACTTCAACAGATAAACCATCCGCCTTTTCTTTAAACTTGTCTTTAATTACACCCATATCCAAAAAAAAATTAAAATTGTGATTGCTTTTTCAAGCTAAATGAATAGCCCTAAAGTTAACATTAGCGAGAATGTTAAACAAATGAAATATAATTTATAAAGATTAGTAACACAAAAATAAAATCCACATTATCTCGAATTTCGCCGGAATAAATACCATGCGAGTGCGCCAAAAATCACGTTTGGCAACCAGGCGGCTATCAATGGATTAAAATTTCCTTTCATTGAAAATACTGTTGAGAATCTGCCTACCAAAATATATAAGACACATATTACCACTCCAATTGCCAGGTGAAACCCGCTGCCACCACGAATTTTACGCGATGCTATTGATGCACCGATAATAGTTAAAATTAGTACTGATACCGGGTTGGCATTGCGGTTATGCTTTTCGAGCAACAAAGTATTTATATCTTCGGCACCACGTAATTCTTCCAGCCTGATAAATTCATTTAGTTCGGGAGTAGAAAGTCTGTCCTTCATATATTCATCCACCTGCAAATCACGGGGTTTAAAATTGAAATTCATTTTCATTTCAGGAACCTGTTTCACCTCCTGTTGTAAACCATTAATACTGCGTTCAATTACATTAAACAGCTTCCATTTTCGGGTAGCCGTATCCCATGAAAAGGATTGTGCTCTCAAATTGTAAACGAGCTGGGTGTTATTAAATCTTTGCATAAAAAAATCACTTCCTGTGCGGTTTATAGTATCATAGTATTTTACACCGGCATAAGAAAATGAGTCAAGTTTAAAATATTTATTATGTATGTTTCTTGCATCCTGATATGCTGCAGAATTATAATCAACATACTTCGCTATAAAAGTGGCCCACTTTTGATTAGCAGGCGGAAGGATATATTGATTACACCACCATAAAAAAACAGTAAAAAACAATCCGCCGAAAATATAAGGCATTAAAAAACGTCTAAAGCTAACCCCGCTACTTAATATAGCCACGATCTCTGTGCGGTTGGCCATAATAGAAGTGAAAAAAATCACTGAAAGAAAAATAAAAAGAGGAAAAAGCATTGCATCAATACGGGGAATAAAGCCAAAATAGTATTGAACAATTATTGTTTCAAAAGAAAGTTTTGATTTTGCAAAGTCATCAGTTTTTTCACTGAGATCCACAATTAATACTAATACAGTAAGTGCAAGTAGAAAAAAGAAAAAAGTAAGAAAAAATTTCCTAAGAATATACTTGTCTATAATTTTCATATACCGTCAATGGTAAATAGTAAGCATCAAATGTAATTTAAAATTTAAACTGAAATCTGAAGTTGCTGTTAAAACCAATCAATTCTTTTTGGCAACTAAAGTATAAGACCCTTTAATAAATTCTTTTAATTGCTTTGTGGAAAGGTGGCCATTTACAATTATAGTATTCCAATGTTTCTTATTCATGTGATAACCAGGAAGGATACTCGAATATTGTTCACGCAATTCTATGGCATATTCCGGATTACATTTTACGTTGAATTGCAAAACTTCCGAAGAAAGCGAAACAAGTAAAAATATTTTGTTATCAGTTTTAAAAACAAGTGTGTCATTTCCGAAAGGAAAACTTTCAGAAACATTTTTTAATGATAAAGCATAGTCTCTTAATTCTTCAACGTTCATGGCTTCTTAATTTATAAAGCCTCATCCACAACCCCTCTTCGACATGCTCAGGAGAAGGGACATGATTTGTTTTGTATTAAAATTAAATTTTACTTTTTCTCTGGCATCAAAATTCCTGTTAATACATTGCCTGTTGAGAGTAATAATTTTGCTGCATCCTGTATATCTTTTTGAGTTAATGCATCCACATATTTTTGATAGTTTATAAAATAATCAGGATCATTTCCGGGAAAATTAAAACTCTGCAGCTCGGAAAGCCATGTTCCATTTTCTTTAATATCCACTTTATACTGTTCTCTCCATTGCTGTTTTACTTTGTCAAGATTTTCTTTTGAAGGACCATCTTTAATAAGATTCTGAATTTCTTTATTAGCAGCATATAAAAGAGTGTCTACTTTTTCAGGGCCACAAGGCAACTGCAGGAAAAATGTGTAATGAGAATAAGGAAGTTTTTCAAACTGAGCCTGTGTTCCTCCTCCGTAAATTCCCTGGATTTTTTCTCTTAATTCTTCAATAATTCTAATATTTAATATTTCGCTTATTGCATCTGCTTTTAAATCAAGCGCAGCGCTGTAAGGCGCTTCGCCACTATACACGCCAACGATAAGGCTTTTTTGTTCCTTGCCTTTATTTAAGGTAAAATCCACTTTGTCTTTTACAGGCCTTAACTTATTATCTACATAAGTAAATTTATTTGGAGCGGAAGGTAAGCTTGCAATATATTTTTCTATTAAAGGTTTTAATTCATCTTCTTTAAAGCTTCCAACAAAAGTAAAATGCATGCCATTTGCATTTCCGAATCTTTCTTTATAAACCGCCATTAACCTGTTAAGATTTATCTGGTCAAAATATTCCGGTTTGGGGACAACAACAGGCGTAAGAGGATCACTATGATACAGTACCTTATACAATGTATCAACAAAAACCGCTTGCGGATTAGCGCTTAAAAAAGCAAGTTGTGTTTTATTTTTTTGCACATAAGATTTAAACAAACTGGTATCAAGCCTCGGCGATGTAAAATATAAATACATCAATTGCATCATAGATTCTATATCTTTTACAGAACTGTTACCACTCATTCCTTCAGAAATATCTGAAAATACCGGGTTTACTTTAACCGTTTTACCTGACAATGCTTTTTGCAAATCGACAGGAGAAAAATTACCAACGCCCATACTATTTACAACTGCAGTGGCATACTCCGCATTGTACTTATCTTTTAAACCATAATTATTTTTTCCTCCGGGCCGTATAGCGCTCATTAATATCTGATCGTTTTTAAAATCGGTTGGCTTAATGGTAACGGTAACATTATTGCTTAACATAAAATCTGTAGTGCCTAATTCAGCATTTTTTTTGCTGCTTATTATCTTGCCCGGCTTTGGTAATGTTGTCATTAATGATGAAGCAATTGCTTTTTCTTCATAAGGCTTTACGTCCATTTTTTCAGCTGAGTATGCGACAGCAAGCAAATCATCTGTTGCAGGCAATTTTTTTCCAGCTGCAGCTTCAGGGCCCAGGAGGGCTATAAATTGTTGGGGATTTTGCTGTAGCTTTTGAGTTATTGCATTTACATCATCTATTGTAATTTGCGGGAGTAATTCTTTATAATATTTATATTCATTTTCAATTCCGGGAATGGGTTCTTTTATCAAAAAGTTTTGAATGTATTCAGAAACATAATCCGCAGATTCTGTTTTATTTTTTTCATTATACATTTTATCCATTTGATTAAGCATATTACTTTTTGCCCTGTCAAGTTCAGGTTTTGTGAAACCGTATTTTTTTACACGCTGCAATTCTTCTTCAAACGCTTTAAGACCCGTTGTGGAATCGTTACTACCCGTTCCTATGCCTGCCCCAAAAGATTCGTACCCTCGTGCGTAAGATCCAAAATCTGTATATGCATATACGAAAGGAGGATTTTCCTTTTGAGTAAGTTCGCGAAGACGCTGATTAAACAGCGTGGTAAAAATTTCTTTTGTAAGATCATTTTTATAATCCTCAAGAGTTACGACAGGATGTATTTTTTCAGCCGAATAGTTTACAATGGTCGTATAACTTGTTGCTTCCTTATCAGTAACCACCTGCGCCTGATCTTTACTATATGACGGCATTGTGGCCTGAATCCTTGTTCTTTCATTTCCAGGATTTGTAAGCCCGTTAAAATATTTTTTTACATACTCTTCTGCCTTATCCGGCTCAATATCTCCCACAACAATTACTGCCATAAGATTGGGCCTGTACCAATCTTTATAAAATTTTCTTATTGTTTCATAACTGGCATTTTTAATAATACTATCCAGGCCTATCGGCAAGCGATTTGCATATAAAGAGCCTGCAAATACATAAGGATAAATTTTCCTGTACATGCGGTCGTTTGCCCCTTTACCAAGCCTGCTTTCTTCGAGCACTACAGGTCTTTCGCCATCAATATCGTCAGTGTCATAAGTTACATTATGCGCCCAATCTTCTAATATTTCAAATCCTTTATCAATGTTTTCGGGCTTATCTGTCGGTATAGGAAGTATATATATAGTCTGATCAAAACTTGTATTTGCATTTAAATCGTTTCCAAATCCAACTCCAATCGATTGCAAAAAAGAAACAATATCATTTTTTTTAAAATGAGTAGTTCCATTAAAAGCCATGTGCTCGCTAAAGTGTGCAAGCCCCTGCTGGTTATCATCTTCAAGAATTGAACCTGCGTTAACAACCAATCGCAATTCTACTTTTTGTTCAGGCTTTTTATTCTGCCTTATATAATAAGTAAGCCCGTTGTTTAATTTCCCGATTCTAACATCCGGGTCAACAGGTAAAGTATCATTAAGATTTTGCTGAGCGAAAGATGAGGTTATTGAAATAAAAAGAAAAAAAATAATTAGCCTTAAAAATTTCATGATGCATGTATTTGTTTAATAGATTTTAAAGGAACAAATATAGCAGAACACAAATCAATAGTTATTTAAAAAAGGATAAAGGGCGAGAGAATTATTCTGATTATCTAATTTCTTTCATGGGCTTTCAGGCATCTGTGCAGACTTTCCTTCCAGGCAGGAATATCTATGTTAAGTATGTTTTTAATTTTGGAAGTGTTCAAAACCGAATACAGTGGCCTTTTTGCAGGCGTGGGATATTGGAAAGTGGAAACAGGAAAAATTTTACAAGGGCTGTTTACAAATTCTTTTATTGCCAGGGCAAAATCAAACCATGTAGTAACTCCGCTGCTGCAATAATTTACAATACCGTTATATTTATTATTATTTTCTGTGCCTGCCACAAACCTCATAATTATTTCAGCAATATCCGCAGCATAAGTAGGGCACCCGTATTGATCGTTTACTACATTTAAACTTTCTTTTTCTTTAAATAACCGAAGCATTGTTTTTACAAAGTTGTTTCCATAAACTGAATACACCCAGGAAGTTCTGATAATGAGTGCCGAAGCATTATTATTTAAAACAAGTTCTTCACCTTTAAGTTTCGACCATCCATACACATTTAAAGGAGCTACTGCATCTTCTTCTTTTAGCGCTTGGTTAGATGTTCCGTTATAAACATAATCGGTAGAAATATGAATAAGCTTTGTCTGATGGTTACTACAAATTGAGGCAAGAAATCCAGGGGCATCGGCATTTATTAAAAATGCTTTTTCTTTTTCTGCTTCAGCTTTATCTACAGCAGTGTAAGCGGCACAATTAATACAATAATCTATTTGTTGCTTTTCAAAAAACTTATTTAAAGAGTCAATATTTTCGATCGCAAGTTCTTCTTTTGAAGTAAACAAAAAATTATATTTGGGAAAATCTGATGAAAGCTGCTGTATCTCACTTCCCAATTGGCCGTTAGCTCCGGTTACGAGTATTGTAATTGTATGATCATCTGAAGAAATCATGTTTTCCTAGCTATTAAATACAAAATTTTGTTTACACTTTTCGATGAAAGGGTGAGAACAATCTTTTTCTGAAACCCGGGCGATTTCATGCGGAATCTGCCAGCTAATATTAAGCGAAGGGTCATTCCATGCAATACCCCCTTCGCTTTCTTTATTATAAAACGCATCGCATTTATAAAAAACTTCAGCCGTTTCGCTTATTACAGAATATCCATGTGCAAAGCCTTTGGGTATTAAGAGTTGCTTTTTATTTTCAGAAGATAATTCTATCGTGTATGCCTTACCGTAAGTAGGTGAATTTTTCCTGAGGTCCACAACTGCATCTATAATTCTGCCACTTAAAGCTCTTATTAATTTTGTTTGGGCATAAGGCTCTAATTGATAATGCAATCCACGTATTACGCCAAATGTAGAACTGGCCTGGTTGTCCTGCACAAAATTAATTTCAAGATCTTCATCAAAAAAAACTTTTTCATTATAGCTCTCAAAAAAATATCCCCTGTTATCTCCAAAAATTTTTGGTTCAAATATTAATAATCCGGGGAAAGGCGTTTTAGTAAATGGCATTTTAAAAACATTAAATTTAGACTTCAGTTTTTGAGGATGAATATAATTCTTTAAAATATTCAATTGTTTTTATAAGGCCGTTGTCAAACTTTGTTGTGGGTGAATAACCTAATAATTCCTTCGCTAAAGAAATATCTGCAAGAGAATTACGAACATCTCCCTCTCTTGGCTCACGATAAATTGGACAGGCATCATTCTTCAAATATTTTTTTATTGTGTTATACAAATAATTGATTGAATAATTTTCGCCAATAGCTACATTATAAACCTTATTTATGGCATTATCATTTTTTGTAAGCATCCCTTTAATGTTTACCTGCACTGCATTTTCAACAAATGTAAAATCCCGTGTTTGTTCTCCATCTCCATTAATAAATCCCGGTGTATTATTCATAATTGCTTTTACAAAAAGAGGGATAACTGCAGCATATGGCCCATCAGGATCCTGGCGTGGCCCAAAAACATTAAAATACCTGAAACCTACTAGCGGGAATATGATATACTTTAGAGAATACATCAGCATATAATTCATTGGCTTTTTTACTTACTGCGTAAGGTGATAAGCAGTTCCCTGTTTTATCTTCTTTTTTTGGTAATGCGGCATCGTCGCCATATACTGAAGAGGAAGATGCATAAACAAACTGCCGGATTTTGTTTTCAACTGCTGCATTTAAAATATTTACAAATCCCCCGACATTAACATCATTAGTAGCATAAGGTTCCTTAATAGAACGTGGCACAGAACCTAAAGCAGCCTGGTGGCTTACATATTGAATGCCGTTGCATGCACCCCTGCAGGCGTCCAGGTTCCTGATATCGCCTTCAATAAATTCAAATGAATTATATGACCTTAGTATCGTAAGATTCGATTCCAGCCCAGTGGCCATATTATCCAACACCCTTACTTTGCCCGCATTATTTTTTAATAGATATTCTGCAATGTGGCTGCCAATAAAACCCGCTCCTCCTGTAATTAGAAAAGATAAATTGCTTAAATCTGCTTCGTGAAATGTATTATTCAATTGAACTATTTTTTAAACAATTAATTTCTATTTATCTATTGTTTATTCTTTTAAAGGCTCCAATATTTACGGGTTACGATTTTACCACGATATACTCCTTTAACGTCTGCGATGATAGCATTTGATGTAGTTATTAACGCAAAAGCCCTATCATCCATTGCCAAATAAGTTATATGCGGCACCGTTATAATAACAGCATCATAATCGTTACTAAGATCCGGGGTAAGTCTAAACCCATATTCATGGTGCAATTCATCGCTGTTAGCATGCGGGTCTGTAACGTGAACCTGTAACGAATAAGATTGCAATTCCCTGATTACATCAGCTACTTTTGAATTCCTGATGTCACTTACATTTTCTTTGAAAGTAGCACCCATCACTAAAACTTTTGCATTTTTAACATCTTTACTATTTTGAATAATGTGTTGCAAAACTTTTTTAGCAACGTGGGCTGCCATGCCATCATTAATAGAACGGCCTGCAAGGATTACCTGTGCATCATAACCGAGTCTACTCGATTTGTAAGTAAGATAATAGGGATCAACCCCAATACAATGCCCACCTACAAGACCTGGTTGAAATTTTAAGAAGTTCCATTTTGTTCCTGCGGCTTCCAATACTTCAAAAGTATTAATGTTCATTTTATCAAAAATAACAGAGAGTTCATTCATTAATGCAATGTTCAAATCTCTTTGAGTGTTTTCTATAATTTTTGCTGCCTCTGCAACTTTTATGCTTGATGCTTTATGAACTCCTGCCTTCACAACAAGTTCATATACTTTGGCAATGGTATCAAGGCTTTCTTCATCGCAACCACTTACTACTTTAATTATGCTGCTCAATGTATGCTCTTTGTCACCGGGATTTATTCTTTCAGGCGAATAGCCCAATTTAAAATCTGCTCCACTTTTTAATCCCGATAACTTTTCAATAACAGGTAAACAATCTTCTTCTGTACAACCCGGATAAACAGTGCTTTCAAAAACAACATAATCTCCTTTTTTAACGACTTTCCCGATCGTATCACTTGCTTTTTTTACGGGCTTAAGATCAGGAACATTATGACCATCCACCGGAGTAGGAACTGCTACTATAAAAAAACTGGCTTCCCGTAATTTATCAAGACTATTTGTAAATTCTATATCACAATTAATAAAAGCTTCTTTTGATAATTCTTTACTGGGGTCAATTCCATTCTTCATTAATTCTATCCTATCGGCATTAATATCAAAACCTATCACTGATATTTTTTTTGCAAACTCAAGGGCAATGGGTAAACCCACATATCCCAGGCCTATTACGGCAAGTTTTTTTTCTTTATTTAGTAAACCTTTGTACATCACTTGATTTTTTTCAAATTTAATTTAAGATTTTTAAGTTGATTAAACCGTAAAGCTCAAAATATTTCCATGAAATTATCTTTTGCTTTCTCCAACAGAGTCCCTGCGGGCAAACTCTTTAGGAAGTTTAAACAGATCTTCTTTAGATAATGATTTAAAATAGTCGTAAGTAATTTTTAAACCTTCTGCCCTGCTCACTTTTGGTTCCCAACCTAATAATTCTTTTGCTTTTGTAATATCAGGTTGCCTTTGTTTGGGATCGTCCTGAGGCAAAGGTTTATAAACTATTTTTTGTTTTGTGCCTGTAAGCGTAATTATTTCTTCAGCAAATTCCTTCAATGTTATTTGATCAGGATTTCCAATGTTTACCGGCATCGTATAGTCACTTAACAAAAGGCGATAAATTCCTTCAACCAAATCGGATACATAACAAAAGCTTCTTGTTTGGCTGCCATCTCCAAACACCGTCAGATCTTCGCCACGAAGTGCCTGGCCAATAAAAGCGGGTAAAGCTCTTCCATCATTAAGTCTCATTCGCGGACCATAGGTATTAAATATTCTTACGATTCTTGTTTCCAGGTTATGGAAAGTGTGATAAGCCATTGTAATGGCTTCCTGGAAACGTTTTGCTTCGTCATAAACACCACGTGGGCCAACCGGGTTTACATTTCCCCAGTAGGATTCATTTTGTGGATGTACCAAAGGATCGCCATAAACCTCGCTGGTTGATGCTACTAAAATTCTTGCATTTTTTGAAAGCGCTAAGCCAAGGCAATTATGAGTTCCCAGAGAACCTACTTTTAATGTTTGAATAGGAATTTTTAAATAATCTATCGGGCTTGCGGGCGAAGCAAAATGCAATATATAATCAAGCTTACCGGATACATGGATAAATTTTGAAACATCGCAATGATAAAATTCAAAATTTTCCAGTTTAAAAAGATGCTGAATATTTTTTAAATCGCCCGTAATAAGATTATCCATACCTATTACATGCATTCCTTCTTTAATGAATTTATCGCAGAGATGAGAGCCTAAAAATCCCGCTGCGCCTGTAATAAGAATTCTTTTGTTTGTCACTCTAATTTATTTTAGACAATAGTTTTGATACAAATTTTTGCTTAGAAAATATTATTCCATCCGATAAGTTATCAATTCTTCCTAAATGAATATTATTTAATTCTAATCACTTTTCTTCCAATACTTTCATAATGAAATCCATGTTCTTCCATCTGGTATAATTCAAATAAATTTCTACCATCAAATATTACAGGTCTTTTCATAAGCGATTTAATTCTCAGGAAATCAGGTGTCCTGAATTCGCTCCACTCAGTTGCAATCAACAAGGCATCTGCTTCTTCAAGAGCTTCATATTGATTATCCGCATACGTAATACTGTCGCCAATTTCTTTTTTTACATTCCGCATTGCTTCAGGGTCATAGGCAACAATTGAAACTCCTGCTGCAGTTAATTCTTTAATTAATTTTAAAGAAGGAGCTTCCCTGATATCATCTGTATTTGGCTTGAAAGCCAATCCCCAGAGTGCAATTTTTTTCCCTGTAAGGTCATTATTAAAATAGGTAAATATTTTTGGAAGAAGATGTTCTTTTTGAGTTTCATTAACTTTCATCACCGCTTCCAGTATTTTAAATTCGTAGTTATTTTGTTGAGCTGATTTTGCCAAAGCCTTTACATCTTTAGGGAAACAACTTCCACCGTATCCTATTCCGGGAAATAAAAATCTTTTACCAATTCTATCATCACTTCCAATACCTCTTCTTACCATATCTACATCTGCACCCAGTTTTTCACACATTTGTGCTATTTCATTCATAAAAGAAATTTTGGTGGCAAGAAATGCGTTTGCAGCATACTTGGTAAGTTCTGCAGATTTTTCATCCATATAAATAACAGGGTTTCCCTGTCGTACAAAAGGCGCATATAATTCCCCTAATAGTTTTTTGGCTTTTTCTGAAGTAGTACCAATAACCACACGATTGGGTTTCATAAAATCTTCCACCGCCACTCCTTCACGAAGAAATTCCGGGTTGCTTACTACATCAAATAACTCTTCCGGATCATCTATTTTCCTTTCTTTTAAACCTTGCAAAATTGTATTACGAACTTTATCTGCAGTACCAACAGGCACCGTACTTTTATCAATAATTATTTTATAATCGCCTTTTTGTAATAAAGTACCTATATTTTTCGATACTCCTAAAACATATTTTAAATCAGCACTTCCATCTTCATCAGGCGGAGTTGGTAATGCAAGAAATATAATTTTTGCATCTTTTATACCTTCTTCAAGAGATGTGGTAAATTTTAATCTGCCTTCTTTTTCATTTCTTTCGAAAATTTTCTCAAGGCCAGGTTCATAAATTGTTATTTTACCGGAAGATAATTTTTTTACTTTTTTTTCATCAATGTCAACACAGGTAACAATATTTCCTGTTTCTGCAAAGCATGTACCTGTTACCAACCCTACATAACCTGTTCCAATCACTGAAATATTCATGGGTCAAATTATTTATTTATAAATTCTAAAACTTTTCCCGGTAATAAACTTTTGTTGCTCTTCATCCAATTCGGTATGTATTGGCAATGATATTACCCTTTCCGTAAGCCAATCAGTTTTTTCCAGATTAAAATCGCCGCCACCAAAAGCTACAAACATCTTTTGCCTGTGAGCGGGAACCGGATAGTATAACATTGATGGAATATTATTTTGAGCTAAAAAATTTACAAGTCCTTCCCGGTTTACATTTTCAAGTATCAACGTATATTGATGAAAAACATGCTTGCAATAATCTGCACGATATGGAGTAGTTATTTTTTCATTTCCTGCAAATGCCTTGTCATAAAAATCGGCCGCTTTTATTCTTGCATCAATATAAGAATCCAATAACGGCAATTTAATATTTAATATTGCCGCCTGTATAGCGTCCAGTCTTGAGTTGCAACCAACCATGTCATGATAGTATCTTTCTTTTTGTCCATGATTGGCAATCATTTTTAATTTTTCAGCCAATTCATCATCATTAGTAAACATGGCGCCACCATCGCCATAACAACCTAAATTCTTACTGGGGAAAAAGGAAGTGCAACCAATATCGCCAATGATGCCGGTTTTTTTTACAGTACCATTTTTATAATAATAATCACTGCCAATAGCCTGTGCATTATCTTCAATTACAAATAAATTATGTTCATTGGCAATGGCCATTATTTCTTCCATGTTTGCCGAATGGCCGTACAGATGAACCGGAACAATGGCTTTGGTTTTTGAAGTAATCGCTTTTCTTATTTCCCCCGGTTCTATGCAAAAGGTTTTGGTATCAACTTCTACAAAAACAGGTTTTAATCTTAATAAAGCAATTACTTCTGTAGTAGCAACGTAGGTGAATGAAGGTGTGATTACTTCATCGCCGGGTTGAAGGCCAAGCGCCATCATTGCAATTTGAAGCGCATCAGTTCCATTGGCACATGGAATTACATGCTTTATTCCGAGATATTGAGAAAGATTTTGAGCAAATACATTTACCTGTGAGCCACCTATAAACACAGAACTTTCTATAACATTCAAAACGGCCGCATCAACTTCATTTTTTATTTTTAAGTATTGTTGCTTTAAATCAACCATTTGAACAGGCGCCATACATATGTTTTTAAAAGCCGCAAAGATAACAATTGATACAGGAAAAGGAAATTTCAAATTATGAAGTATTAATTATTTTTAAGAAATTAGATTTGTAATAAATAATATAGTTTGATTTTATTATACAATCTCTTTCTCCTGATTTATTCTCTTGGTATTCGTATCGTTTCCGTTTGGAACAAAAAAGCCAAATTGTGGATTGCGGGCAGAAAAAATTTATTTGAAAATTTAAGGAACACATACAAGCCTAATCAACAAAAAAAAGTATGGATGCACTGCGCCAGTCTTGGTGAATTTGAACAAGGCAGGCCCGTATTAAAAGGACTAATGGAAAATTATCCTGATACTTTTATTGTCATTACTTTTTTTTCGCCTTCAGGTTATGAAATAGCGAAAAATGATAAGGATTTCAGGCAGGTTTATTATATACCTATGGATTCCCCTTCAAACGCAAAAGAGTTGCTCGATATTTTAATGCCCGACTTGGTGCTGTGGGTAAAATACGAATACTGGTATTACTATTTGCAGGAAATAAAAAGAAGAAATATTCCCTTGCTGCTAATTTCAGGAGTCTATCAGAACAACCAGGTTTTTTTTAAATGGTATGGTAGTTTTTATAGAAAGATGTTGGAATGCTTTAGTCATTTTTTTTTACAGAATATATCTTCAAAAGAACAACTGCAAAAATTGATTGCTAAAGAAAAAATTGATGTATCAGGAGATACCAGGTGCGACCGCGTAATTAATATTGCAGAAAACTTTACAGAGGTTGATGGCATTGCAAATTTCTGTGGAAATAAAAAAGTAATTGTTGCAGGAAGCACATGGGAAGATGATGAAGCGGAATGGACTCATTTTGTAAAAACTCATCCCGAAATAAAATTTATAATTGCACCGCATCAGATTGATGAAGAAAATCTTGCAGATGTGAAGAAAGAATTTCCGGGTTCCATATTTTATTCAGAATGGATAGAAGCCCCGCCACCACAGAAGTTTGCAGAAATGATACATTGTATTATTATTGATAACATTGGAATGCTTTCAAGGTTGTATAAATATGCAACTATCACTTATGTTGGGGGCGGTTTGGATATAATGGCCTTCACAATATTCTTGAAGCCGCGGTATATGGTAAGCCTGTAATCTTTGGGCCTGAATACGAAAAGAATTTTGAAGCCGAAGAATTAATTGATTGTTCCGGGGCTATTAGTATTGAAAATCCACTGGAACTTGAAAAGGTTGTTAACAGCCTGCTGAATAATGAAGATGAAACAAAAGCCAGGGGAATAGCAGCAAAAAATTATGTTTACGACAATGCCGGCGCTTCACAAAAAATTATGGAATATATTCAAAAAAACCGCCTTCTTATTAATTGATCAAATTGCTTAACTACGGGGTGATTATCGTGCCAGCCGATCTTAACCTTCAATTCTCTTTTTATCCAAAATTCTGCTTCGGCATATATTGAAAAATTCTGGATGGTTTTAATGCTTCGTTCGTACATAGCTTCATCACCGCGAAACAATTCATTTATAAAAAGAAACCGGTCATTTATTCCTATTGCTTTTTTGAGGTCCTTTATAGGTGCATCTTTTAGTTTTTCAGAAAGCTCAATTTTTATTTCTTTCAACCTGTCGTTTAGCGACTCAGCATATTCAAAAGGAACTTCATTTTTTGAAGAATCCTGGTTTTCCAACGGAGTTTGATGTGCTAGAGTTGGAATATCTTCAATAGGATCATAAACATATTGCGGCTTTGCATGAGTGCTCATCGAATTAACTGATTCCGCATTGCGTTTTATCTGTTCAAGCTCTTCTTCAATTGCTTTTTCATCTACCTGCAATACTTCAATAATCTTTTCTTCTGAAACATCCGGTTGTAAGTTACCGGTTGTTATTTGCCTGTTGAAATGTATTAAATGAAAGTGGCATTATAACCGATACCCCATCTTGCCGTATTTCATTTTTTTTTGATGACTGGCTTTGTAATTCAGCCTGCAACATTTGCACGGTATGCAACAGCATAGCTGAAGATGCATTTTCATCTAATTGTTTTTGTAATTTTCTTATGAGTGTTGACACTCTTTCCATGTAAACAGTATAAGCTTATTTCTAATTTTGCAGGATATTAAATGTTTGTTTTTGAATTAAGGCAAAATCATTTTAACCTTGCAATCAGGGCTAAGTTACAAATTGAATTTAAAATGAAATACAAAAAATGTTTATAGAACCTAATTTCAAAGGAGAAAGACGTGGATGGATAGAAGTTATTTGCGGCAGTATGTTTAGCGGTAAAACTGAAGAATTAATTCGAAGGTTAAAAAGAGTGAAGATCGCTAACCTGAAAGTTGAGATTTTTAAGCCTTCAACCGATGTGCGATATGATGAAATAAAAATTGTGAGCCATGATGAAAACAGGGTTCAATCCACACCTGTTCATAATTCGCAAACCATATTAATGCTTGCCCAGGACGTAGATGTAGTGGGCATTGACGAAGCGCAATTTTTTGATGACCAGATTACAACCGTGTGTGAGCAACTTGCGCTGAAGGGAATAAGAGTAATTGTAGCAGGGCTCGATATGGATTACCAGGGAAACCCATTCGGGCAAATGCCAAATTTGCTGGCAATTGCAGATTACATAACCAAGCTTCATGCAATTTGTATGAAATGCGGGAATATTGCAAACGTAAGTTACCGTAAAGTTTCAGGCGGTGGCCAGGTTTTATTGGGTGAGAAGGATATTTATGAACCACGGTGCCGCGTATGCGCAGCGTTAGGCGATACGATATAATATTTATAAAAATGAAGTTTAAAAATTATTAAAGAAGTAAAATGAGTCACCCCGTTTTTACTTTATTAAAAAAAGATTTTTTGCTTGAACTCAGGCAGCAGCATACTTTTTTCGGAATACTATTATATGTCGCTTCAACAATTTTTGTGTTATATCTCGCCATGGGGCAACCGGAAAGTTCAGTATATAATGGTATTTTCTGGATGATACAATTATTTGTTTGCATAAACGCAGTTGCAAAAAGTTTTTTGCAGGAAAGCAAAGGGCGAATGCTTTATTTTTTTTCTGTAACAAGCCCCGTAAATTTCATTGTAGCAAAACTTATTTATAGCATAATTATAATGCTTCTAATGGTTTTATTAAGCCTTGTATTGTTTAGAATTTTACTGGGAAATCCTATTGATAATTATTTTCAATTTATTGGTATCGCTTGTCTTGGTGGTATGAGTTTAAGCCTTGTATTTACTTTGATGGCGGCGATTGCAGCTAAGGCACAACAGAATGCAGCAGTAATGGCTATTCTGGGGTTTCCATTAATTATTCCTCAATTATTATTATTGATCCGATTATCAAAATCTGCTTTTGGAGAAGCTTTTAGAGAAGGTGCGTTACTTCAGATAACACTTTTATTAATTGCTTTAGATATTTTAGTTATCGTGTTAGCAATTGTATTGTTTCCTTTTTTATGGAAGGATTGAATATCACATACAGGTTTTTATTTTATTACAATTGCAGATCCGCCAAAATCTGGTAATGGTAGATAACTTATTTTTTGTTCCACACAAAATTGCTCCACTGCTTTTCTAGAACCCTTATAGTTATCATTATTGAAATCATGAATAAAAATATAACCCCCTGAAACTAATTTTGGATAGAAAAAACCCAAGCCATTGTAAATCGGCTCATATAAATCTGCATCGATACTTACAAACACAAAAACTTCTTCAATGTTTTTTGCAGATTCTGGAAAAAAACCTTTTACGGGTATACATTTTTCAGGGTGTGGCATCAATTTCAACACGGATTCCACAGAAGTATCAGAAAAGTCTTGTTCTCCTGTAGAAAATTTATTTTCTTTTTCGGAGACAACATCTCTGTCATCAAAGCCTTCAAAGGTGTCAAAAAGGTATAATGAACGTTTTGGAAAATATTGGTTGATATATCTTGCAAACTTACCCTTATATACTCCCAACTCGGCAATACTCCCTTCAAGATTTTTTCTATCAATTTCATGGCTAACGAGTTCAAGTGTTGAAAGGCGTATATAGTCGAAATAATTTCTATCTATTTTTCTTTTCCGATGAAGATACCCCAAAGAATTTCCTATAAAAATATTTTTTTTATGAAAAGCTTTCCCGAATAGAAAATTCATTCCCTTGCCAAATACTTCACGCATATGATACTAAATAGAAAGTTTGCAATATTAGAAAGACAACTTCAATTAACTTATCAAATCATAATTTAGGCCAGAATACTACCATGAAAAAAGGAAGGATTTATTATAAATTTAATCTCTTTTGATATTATTTCTTCATCACCTCTGCCATCGTTTTACCAATATCAGCAGGACTTGCCACTACATGAACACCACACTCGGCAAGTATTTTCATTTTAGCAGCAGCCGTATCCTCAGCACCTCCAACAATAGCGCCAGCATGGCCCATACGTCTTCCGGCAGGAGCAGTTTGGCCCGCAATAAAACCAACAACAGGTTTTTTAGAATTTGCTTTTATCCATCTTGCAGCATCTGCTTCCATGCTCCCTCCTATTTCACCAATCATTACAATGCCATCGGTATCTTTATCATTCATAAAAAGTTCAACCGCTTCTTTTGTGGTAGTTCCAATAATAGGATCGCCGCCAATACCTATTGCTGTTGAAATTCCAAGTCCAGCTTTGGCAACCTGGTCTGCGGCTTCATAAGTAAGTGTTCCCGATTTTGAAACAATTCCTATTTTTCCTTTTTTAAAAATAAAGCCGGGCATGATACCAACTTTACATTCATCTGCAGTTATAACGCCGGGGCAATTTGGTCCAATCAATCTTGAGGTCGTATCTAATAAATAGCTCTTTACTTTTACCATATCCTGAACAGGTATGCCTTCTGTAATACAAACGATTAATCCAATTCCTGCATCAGCAGCTTCCATAATAGCATCTGCAGCAAATGCAGGCGGAACAAAAATGATGCTCACATCTGCACTGGTTTCTTTCACTGCTTCTTCAACGGTATTAAAAACAGGCCTTTCCAAATGCGTTGTTCCTCCTTTATTTGGCGTAACTCCACCAACTACATTGGTTCCGTATTCTATCATTTGTGTTGCGTGAAAAGTACCTTCGGTTCCGGTAAAACCCTGCACTAAAATTTTTGAATTTTTATTTACTAATACTGACATGAATAAATTTTAAGTTGGGCAAATATATGAAAGTATATGGAGGTTAAAAGAGGAGTATCCTACCCTCAAAATAAAAATATTTATCCTGGTTTAATATTAATTTGAAGCCGGAATAAAAGTATATTTATATTTACGCATCGCATTATAAATGCACCAATAAAGATTGAGGCATGAAGTGCTTCAACATCAAAACTTACCATTATCAGATCACTATTAAAAATTGCTGCTGTTCTTTTACTGCCCGGGATATTAATCCATCTTTCTTGCCAGAAAAAATTTTTATGCCCTGATTGCGATACAAATCAACCACCTGTTGCCAAAGCAGGAAGAGATACCGCAATCATTTTACCGGTTGATTTTATAACTTTAGATGGCAGCGCTTCTACCGATGATAAAAAAATTGTAAGCTATCAATGGACAAAGGTTTCAGGGCCTGATACTTTTAAAATTATACAACCAACTGCAGCAGTAACCATATTAAATAAATTAGTGAAAGGTATATTTGAATTTGAGCTGAAAGTAACAGATGCAGAAGGATTGTCTTCAAAAGATACTGTACAGGTAATCGTTAGTAGTGGCACTCCTACTGCAATTTGTGGATCTCTTTCGCAAACGCTTTTAGGCACACTTTCTATTCCGCGTTCATGGATCTCAATACTTACAGCGGATAATAAAATAGTATTTGCAGGCGGATATGTAGGAGGTATCGGAGGACCACCATTGGATGGCGCTTCGCCCCGGGTTGATATTTATAATAAATCAACTCAAAGTTGGTCAACAGCTGATTTAAGTATAAACCGGTTTCATTTGGGAACAATTGCGTGGGGCAACAAAATATTTTTTGCAGGTGGAGATAACGGTCGCCCCTGTTCGAGAATTGATATTTATGATGCCCTAAACAACACCTGGTCAACAGCCGAGTTAAGCGAAGCAAGAACGAATGTTATTGCAGTGGCTGCAGGAAATAAAATTCTATTTGCAGGAGGAAATATAAACAGCACTATCATATCCAATAAAGTTGACATTTACGATCAATCTAACGGTACGTGGTCAACAGCTACTTTAAGTCAGCCAATTGCAGGCAACTATTATGGTAAATATTCTTTAGATGAATCAGGGGTTATTTCTGTTGGCAATAAAATCTATTTCATAACCGGCGATCACAATATTGATGTATATGATGCATTGACGAATGCATGGTCCGAATTAATTGTTAGCCCTGATAAATTATTGGGTGCAAGAATTGTTTCAATTGGCAATAAAATTTATTTTTCAGGAACGGCTCACATTAATACTTCTCCCGATTATGCAAACACTTTGGAAGTTTATGATATTTCTGCTGATACATGGTCGTCAATTAATATGATACAACAAAGGAATGACATGGAGGTTATAGCGGCGGATGATAAAATCTTTTGGGCAGGAGGAAAAGATTCTATTTATAATAGAATGAATGGAGAAGATTACGGCAGATGTATTGATAATATTGAGATATATGACATAAATACAAACTCACATTCGTTGCTCAGTTTACCTGCAGGATCCGGCTGCGAAATTGAAAGCATAAAGACAAATGATAAAATCTTTTTTGCAACCTCAAATAATTACGTTGAAATCTATGACATTAAAAGCCACGCATGGTCGTCATGTAATACAGATTTGTTTAACTCACTGGCAATTGGAAATACGGTGTATGCACTTAATGAATATGCAAATGGCGGTTTGTCCAACCAGGTTTGGAAGCTGGAATTTTAAGTAGCTTCTCTGCATGAAACTTGTTTATTTTTTTAAAATTCATCAAACGTCTTTATTTTTTTACAGTGAATTATTGGATAAATCTAAATTCATCTCCATCAAACAAACCCAAATCGCTAAGCTTTAAATGAGGAATAACCAATAAAGCCATAAAAGACAATGTCATAAAAGGCGCTGATAATTTTGACCCCAACAATTTCGCAGCGTTATCAATTTGCAGTGTATGCTTCGGCAACTTTAAATCCATCTTCATTGCTCATAAGCCCTGCAACAGGTAATGGCAAAATTTTATTGAAGTACGGATTACCATTATCGACACAACTAATACCTCCTTTGTTTTCAATAATACAATTTACAGCTCTGCAAAGGCTTTCATCATCAACACCAACGGCAACTATATTATGACTGTCATGGGCAACCGAAGATGCAATAGCTCCTTTTTTTAAACCAAAATTTTTTACAAAGCTCTTGCAACCGGCGCATCTTTATAACGGTTTACTACAACCATTTTTAAAATATCATTTTCTATGTCACTTACATAAAAATCATTTTTCAATAATTTTGGATTGACATAAATTTTATTGGTTATGAGTTGTCCATCCAATGCTTCGATAACAATAATTTTTTCATTAGTTGTTTTCTTATAATAAAAATCTGCAACTTGTTTTTTATGTGCAATTGAAATTATTTATCAACGCTGCTTTCTGGAGCATTAATTTTAGAAATATTCCATTTTCTGCAACCAACTCTCCATTTATATAAGTTTGCAATAACTTCAAAGTTTTTCAAATCTTTAACTACAATAAAATCTGCATCATCACCTTCTTTCAGCAATCCAACATTCATATTATAATGCTTTACCGGATTAATACAGGCGGCTTTTAAAACTTTAAAAACATCAATACCTTTTGCAACAGCTCTTTTACATAAGTTCATTAATATGGCCCTTAACCAAACTGTCCGGATGTTTATCATCACTGCAAAACATCATTTCATCTTCATAATCATTCAGCAAATCAATCAGCGCTTCAAAATTTTTTGCAGCACTTCCTTCACGAATAATAATTTTCATTCCATATTGTAATTTATCCAGCGCTTCTTCTTTTGTAAAACATTCGTGATCGGTGCTGATGCCTGCTTCAATATATTTTTTTGCATCTTCTCCTCTTAATCCCGGCGCATGTCCGTCAACAGGTTTATCATAAATTTTTGCTGAATCAATTTTTCTTCATCACTTCTTCATCATGATGTAACACACCGGGAAAATTCATCATCTCACTCAAATAATTTATTTCATCTTTCGCCAAAAGCGTGTCTACATCATTCTGCATTAAGAGAAGCTCCTGCAGTTTCAAAATCTGTTGCAGGCACACAACTTGGCGCTCCAAAATAAAATTTAAAAGGAACCTGCTTTCCATTTTCAATCATATACTCAACACCTTTCATTCCACATACATTAGCAATTTCATGCGGATCACTAACGGTGGCAACTGTGCCATGAACAACTGCAAGCTTTGCAAATTCTGATGGAACCAGCATAGAACTTTCTATATGAACATGCGCATCGATAAAACCTGGCAATATAAATGGCGCTTCTTCTTTTTGACTTTCGATTTTATTAACTGAAATTATTTTTCCTTCTTCCACATGTATGGCCGCATAGTGTATACTTTTATTTTCTATATCAACTATATTTCCTTTTACTATAAAATTCATTATTGAGGTTTTTCTAAATTTATTATTAAATGTGAAAACGAAAAAAAATAATGATTTAATTAATGGCTTAACTTCATATAAAATTTAGTCATGAAAAATATTGTTGTTTTCGTTGTATTTATTCTCGCCCTGGTGTTTGTGCAATTTGCTAACGGTCAGTCCGTAGACGATATAATTAGTCAATATATAACGGCACGCGGCGGAAAAGATAAATTGCTTGCAATAAAGTCATTATATCTCGAAGGTACCCGTCAAATGAACGGTAATGAAGTTGATTTAAAAGTTACTAAAGTAGATGGGAAACTTAACCGCGTAGATTTCAGTGTGGGAGGCAATGATGGCTACACCATTATCACACCTGATAAAGGATGGACATATATTCCTATGATGTCCGATAAGGTTAATGAAATGCCAGAGGCAAGAGTTAAGGGCATGCAGGATCAGCTTGATATTGCCGGTGCGCTTGTTGATTATGCTGCTAAAGGTTACAAAGCAACGTTACAAGGGAAAGACACGGTAAACGGTAAAGAAGCATGGAAAATACAACTGACAAATGCTGCAGGCAAAAACGAAACTTTTTATATTGATACCAAAACGAATTTATTGATACAAACCAGGCAAATGGTGGAAGGAAGGAATAACAGTCGAAAATGAAGTTATAACAGATTATACTGATTATAAAGATGTAGATGGAGTTATGTTTCCGCAAACCATAACCACAGAAGGCACTGGCATGGGCGCAGGTTCTATGATGTTTGATAAAATAGTGATTAACCAGCCCGTAGACGAAAAATTGTATAAGCCATCCAATTAATTTTTTATTAATACAAAATTGCCGGTTAAATACCGGCAATTTTTTTAAAGAAATGTGAATGAATAATTTTATCAGTAATGCTTTCTAATTTTAATCTTCTCATTCTATTTAAATTTTTGCCATGAAAAAAATAATGCTTGTTTTAATTCCAGTTTTAATTTCATTATTTTCTTCAGCTCAAAAAAAACAAAAATCTTCTCCAACGCAGTCTTCAAATGACGACAGCATTTTACTAAGTAAAACGAAATACAGGCTGGTAGGGCCTTTCCGGGGAGGAAGAAGTGGAACTGTTGCCGGTGATTATAAAGATAAAAACACTTTTTATTTTGGTGCCACAGGGGGCGGCGTTTGGAAAACACAGGACGGCGGCAGTAACTGGAAGAATATTTCAGATAAATTTTTTGGTGGGTCTATTGGAAGTGTTGCTGTGGCTCCTTCCAATTCATCGGTCATTTATGCGGGTGAAGGCGAATCAACCCTACGCGGCAACGTTAGTGAAGGGCATGGCATGTGGCGCAGCGATGACGGCGGCAGAAACTGGAAACATATCGGGCTCGACGATTCAAGGCACATCATGCGGATAGTCATTCATCCAACTAACCCGGATATTGCGTGGGTTGCCGCATTGGGTCATTTGTTTGGACCATCACAGGAAAGAGGGATTTATAAAACGACGGATGGAGGTAAAACATGGAAGAGAATTTTATACGTTGCGGATACAACGGGTGCAGCAGAACTAGTAATGGAGCCGGGAAATCCTTCGGTTTTATATGCAGCAATGTGGACGGTTAAGCGCACTCCTTATAGTCTTGAAAGTGGCGGTAAAGGAAGCTCTTTATGGAAAAGCACAGACGGCGGAGAAACGTGGAAAAGTTTAAATGACAAGAAAGGATTTCCCGGAAATACAATTATTGGAAATATTGGTATTGCTGTTTCACCCGTAAATCCTGAAAGAGTTTTTGCATTGGTTGAATCTTCGAAAGGAGGTTTGCTCAGAAGTGATGATGGTGGTGAAACATGGGCTCTTGAAAGTACTGATGCCAACATACGCCAGCGTGCATGGTACTTTAGCAAAATATACTGCGATCCTAAAAATGAGGATATTATTTATGGCCTTAATGTAAACATGTACAGAAGCAGTGATGGTGGAAAAACTTTTAAAGAAATAAATACACCACACGGAGATCATCATGATCTTTGGATAGATCCTGAAAATGCGGAAAGAATGATAGTTGCCGATGATGGCGGTGCTCAAATAAGTTTTGATGGGGGTGCTAACTGGAGCACTTACTACAACCAGCCCACAGCCCAATTTTACCGGGTTTCAACTGACAACCATTTTCCATATCGCGTGCTTGGCGCACAGCAGGACAACACCACAGTTCGTATTTTATCAAGAACGGAAAGCAATGAGATCAGTCAAAACGACTGGACACCGACGGCAGGTTTTGAAAGTGGTTATGTAGTTGCTGATCCCTTAAATCCTGATATAGTTTATGGCGGAAATTATGGAGGATACATTTCCCGTTACGATCATAAAACAGGAGAGAACCGTTCGGTAAGTGTGTGGCCGGTTTACGATTTAGGCAGTGGAGCTGATGTTTCCAAATACCGGTTTCAATGGAATTTTCCTATTTTCTTTTCACCAAATAACCCAAAGAAATTATATGCGGCAGGCAATGTTTTATTTGCTACCGAAAATGAAGGCGCCACCTGGAAAGCGTTAGGCGGCGATCTCACAACAAATGATAAATCCAAACAAAAATCAAGCGGCGGACCGATTACACAAGACAATACAGGAGCTGAAACGTATTGCACAATTTTTACGGCCATGGAATCACCGCTTGAAAAAGATTTATTATGGACCGGCAGCGATGATGGCTTTATCAATGTGAGTAAGGATGGCGGTGGTCATTGGGAAAATGTAACACCCCCTGCCGCAGGAAAATGGATGATGTGGAACTGCATAGAAGCCGATCCGTTTAAAAAGGGTACTGCTTATTTTGTTGGAACAAAATATAAACTCGACGATTATACACCTTACATTTTTGTTACCAATGATTATGGGCAAACTGGAAGAAGATAACTAACGGTATTGCCACCCACGCATTTTGCCAGATGCCTTCGTGCCGATAAAAAAAGACCCGGTCTTTTATATTGCGGAACGGAATATGGCATGTACATAAGCTATGATTATGGTGAAAACTGGAAACCCTTCCAGTTGAATTTGCCCATGGTGCCCATCACAGACCTCATTATTAAAAACAATGACCTTGTTGTAGCTACCCAGGGAAGATCGTTTTATATCTTAAACGATTTGGGTATAGTGCAAAACATCGATAAAAACGCTACGCAAAATGATTTATATATTTTTCCCGTTGATACTGCCTATCGAATGGAGGGATCCCAAAATCTTAATGTAAAAAATGCAGGTATTAATCCGCCTAACGGAGTTGTAGTAAATTATTATTTGAAAGAGATGAAAGACAGCAGCCTATTGAAAATATTTGTGCTGGATAAAGAAAAAAAAGTAATAAGGACTTTCAGCACAAAATCTTCGGGCGATACCGGTAAAATTGAAGTAGCGAAAGGCATGAATCAATTTGTATGGGATATGCACTATGCACCCGCAGAAAAAGCAGAGGGTATGATTTTATGGAATGGAAATGTGCCCGGGCCAAAAGCAATTCCCGGAGAATATTATATCCGCATAATTAATTATGATAAAAAAGATAGTGCGGAAACTGAAGCCAGTATCAAAGCCAATCCTAATTTTAAAGAAACCCAACAGGAGTATGAAGACCAGTTTAAATTTTTAATTTCCGTAAGAGATAAATTTTCTGAAATACAAAAAGCAATAAAAAATATTCGTGACATAAGAAAACAGATAAATGATTTTATGGCATTGCAGGGAAAAGACACCGTGGGAGAAATAAAAATAATGGCAGATTCAATTAATAAACAATTGACTTCAATTGAAGAAGCGTTATATCAAACTAAGGCCAAAAGCGAAGAAGATGTTTTAAATTATCCTATACGTTTAAACGACCAGGTTTCAGGCTTATATGATTATGCCGCGTCCGGAAATTATCCGCCAACGCAGCAGGTAAAAGAAGCTTATTCATTTTTGAGTGAAAAAGCTGATGTGGAGTTGAATAAATTGAAAACAATTATGAATGTTGATGTTCCAAAATTTAATGCATTGATAAGAGAAAAACAATTACCCGTTATTGGAGTAAAGAAAGAATAACGTCCAACAAATATTAAAAATTTCAATCCAACAAATCCGGCCTTTTTTCCTGTGTTCTTATTAAAGATTCTTCATGTCGCCATTCCTCAATTCTTGAATGATTACCACTCATTAGTATTTCCGGAACCTTCCAACCTCTGAATTCTTCGGGCCTGGTATAAACAGGCGGTGCTAATAAATTATCCTGGAATGAATCCGTTAGCGCTGAAGTTTCATCATTTAAAACTCCCGGTATTAACCGGCCAATTGCATCTGTAAGTACCGCTGCGCCCAGTTCTCCGCCGCTTAATACAAAATCACCTATTGATATTTCTTTCGTAATAAAATGATCCCGCACTCTTTGATCAATGCCTTTGTAATGGCCGCATATCAACAATAAATTATTTTTTAACGACAAAGCATTTGCCATTTTTTGATTGAACTTTTCACCATCAGGTGTAAGAAAAATTACTTCATCATACTGCGTATTTTTTTGCAAAGATTCAATTGCATTTACTAACGGTTCAATCATCATTACCAAGCCTGCGCCACCGCCAAACTGGTAATCATCTACCTGGCCATGCTTATAATTTGTGTAATCTCTTACATTATAAATATTCACTTCAAGCAACTCTTTATCTTTAGCTCTTTTTAAAATTGAATGAGCAAAAAAACTTTCCATTAACTGAGGCACAACCGATATAATATCAATCTTCATGTTGCAAACATATAATAAATGAACTGAGAAGCTTTATGGATATCTATTCAAAAAATTCATCCAGGTTTCTTTTTTCTTTTTTGGTAGGTCTTCCTTTTTTACTTTTTCTTTTTCCCGTATTAAAAACAAAGGAAGCTGTTTGAATTTTTTCTTTTTCAACTTCAGGCGAAAGGTCAATATAAAATTTTATTGCTTCAGAAAACTGCACCCTGTTATGTAATAAGCCTGTTACTTCTATCAACCATTTTTTGGCTTCCGTTTTTATTTCAAATTGCTCCCCAACGTTTACTGCTTTTGAAGGTTTAATGTTTACGCCTTTCCATTTTACCTTTCCATTATTACAGGCATCTGCAGCGACACTGCGGGTTTTAAAAATCCGTATAGCCCATAAATATTTATCAACTCTTAATTTTTCTTTTTCTGCCATTCGCAAATTTATAACCGAATTACACAAATGGTATCTTGAAATAATAAGTGTTTGTGTATTTTTACCGATAAACAAAATTCAATGATAAATAAAAAACTTTCATTCTACCTGCTCTTTATTTTTTTAATCTTTTCAATCACATCTTTTGGTCAGTTTCGTGCCAAAGAAATTAACTGGACTCCTGACGGTACTGCCTATCTGAAATTAAAAGATGGAAATATTGTGAAAACTGACGTAAAAACAAACACGGAAAGCGTTATTGTAAAAAAGGAACAGCTAATCCCAAATGGCGCTGAAAATCCCTTAACTTTTAATATTTACAGTTTTTCGCCTGACTATAAAACGTTATTAATTTTTACAAATACAGCAAAAGTCTGGCGCTATCATACCCGTGGTGATTATTGGATATTAGATATTACTTCCAATCAATTGACTCAGCTTGGCAAAGGATTGCCTTCCCAATCCCTGATGTTTGCAAAAATTTCGCCTGACGGAAAAAGCGCTGCTTATGTAAGTGAACATAATTTGTATATGGAAGACATTTCTTCACACAAAATAACGCAACTAACGAGTGACGGTACACGAAAATTAATTAACGGCACTTTTGATTGGGTGTATGAAGAAGAATTGGGCTGCAGAGACGGTTTCCGCTGGAGCCCTGATAGTAAAATGATTGCTTTCTGGCAGGTAGATGCAACAAAAATCCGTGACTATTATATGTTGAATACTACCGATTCGGTTTACTCCCGCGTTATTCCGGTTGAATATCCAAAAGTAGGTCAGTCGCCGTCTCCCGTGCGGATAGGTGTGATCACAGTAAGTAATGAGAATATCAAATGGATGGATATTCCCGGTGACCCACAGGAACATTATCTTCCAAGAATGGAGTGGGCAAATAATTCTGATGAATTGGTAGTGCAACAATTGAATCGTAAGCAAAACGAAAGCAAGTTGTTTTATTGCAATGTAAACACAGGTAATACCACCAATTTTTATACTGAAAATGATAAAGCATGGATCGATATAAAATCAGTATGGAATGATGATGACCCGATGGGCTGGGAATGGCTTAACAATGGAAAAGATTTTTTATGGGTTAGCGAGAAAGATGGATGGAGGCATATCTTTTTAGTAAGCAGGGATGGTAAAAAAGAAACTTTAATTACGAAAGGTGACTATGATATTGCAAATATTGAATGTATAGACGACAAAAATAATTATGTCTATTTTATGGCTTCTCCAAATAATGCCACGCAACTTTATTTATACAGGGTAAAAATGGATGGGAAAGGAAAATTAGAATTATTATCACCTTCAAACATGATTGGCACACACAGTTATAATATTTCCCCTTATGCAAAATATGCAATGCATTCTTTTTCTAATTATAAAACCTTTCCGGGAAGAGAATGGATTTCTTTACCAGATGGTAAACCTTTAAATGGAGAAAAAAGTATTGTAAAGAATATGAAAGTAAATGAGAATACCAATGTTGAATATTTTAAAGTTACTACTGAAGATAATATAACATTAGATGGCTGGATGGTAAAGCCAGACAATTTTGATTCAACAAAAAAATATCCTGTTGTATTTTATGTGTATGGCGAACCCGCAGCCTCTACCGTAGGAGATCAATATGGCGCTCAGTTTAATTTTTTATATAATGGGGACATGAGCAAAGATGGCTATATACTGGTTTCTGTTGATAACAGGGGCACACCTTCATTGCGCGGAGCTGCCTGGCGTAAATCTATTTATGGACAAATAGGAAGACTCAATATTCATGACCAGGCAATGGCAGCAAAAAAGTTAATATCAGAAAAACCATATTTCGATACAAGCCGTATAGCAGTTTGGGGATGGAGCGGCGGCGGTTCTTCTACACTCAATCTTATGTTTCAATATCCTGATATTTATAAAACAGGGATTTCTGTTTCTGCCGTAGACAATCTTTTATTTTACGATAATATTTATGAAGAAAGATATATGGGCCTGCCACAGGAAAATATGGATAACTATGTAAAGGGGTCTCCAATTTATTATGCTAAAAATTTGAAAGGAAATTTATTATTTATTCATGGAACGGGTGATGATAATGTGCAATACGATAATGCAGAAGCTATGTTGAATGAGCTGATAAAATATGACAAAACTTTTCAGTTTATGCCATATCCAAACAGGACACACAGCATTTCAGAAGGAGAAGGTACCCGCAAACATTTATCAGTATTATATACTGATTTTTTGAGAAAGAACTGCCCTCCAGGAGCAAGGTAAATCTTATTATATTTGTGAACATACAACGCTTAAATGCGAATCTTTGTTATTATAACATTGCTTTTAAGTTTATCTGTTTTAAACTCTTGTCAAAAAAAATTTGAGGATCCAAATTATATTTCTTCAACAAGTACTGCTGCAGAATTTAAAGCAAAAATTAATGGCCTTCAATTTACAGGTGTTTTAACCGGAGCAGCTATAAGAAGTGATAGTGTTATTTCTATTGCGGCAGAATCTGACGACAGGCAAATGATTGTATTTACGGTTAAAGATTCAGGGATTCACGTATACACGCTTGCCTTTAACAGTCTTTTTAATTTTGCCGGATATACTGATGCCCGTAGCATAGCCTTCGCTTCTAATGAAGGAATTAATCCGGAAGATTCGGGAGGAATTTTAGCCATAACTTCACTTGACAGAACAAAAAAACTAATTAGTGGAACCTTTAATTTTAAAGCATTCCACGAGGATAACAGAACCCAAAGAACCATAACCGATGGAGTTTTTAATAATATTTCATATTAACAATTTGAAAATCATCATACTAATGCTACCCATTATTGTAATGGCGATTGCTAATAATATTTAGTATGAATTTAGATAAATCGAGGAGATTACTCCATAAAATAAAAAGCCATATCACAAAAATGATACGGCTTGAAAATATTTTTATTAATTTTTAAGCGTTATCTGCAGTTCCCTTTGCAGAATCTGAAGTAGCTTTCGCCGGAGCAGAAGTTCTTTCAGTCCTTTTAGCATAAGGCTGGCGACTTGTTGGCCTGCTCTTTTTGTGGGATTCCTGTCGTTTAGCAAATTCGGAATCATGTTCCGAACTCCATTTGGTAAATTTTTCCATGGCAGTTGCTTCATCAAAAAGACCCAGCGTAACACCACGAAGCAAATGCTTGAGGTACAATACGCCTTTAAAGCTTAGAATACGGCGAACAGTATCAGTGGGTTGTGCACCTTTGTGTAACCATTCTAATGCTTTCTGACGGTCGATTTGAATACTTGCCGGAACAGTAAGAGGGTTATAAGAGCCTAATTTCTGGATGAATTTACCATCACGCGGGCTACGGGCATCTGCAACTACTATAAAGTAAAATGGTCTTTTTTTGGAACCATGCCGTTGCAATCTCATTTTTACAGCCATAAAAAATAGAAATTTTTTTTGGGTTGTTAATAAATTTAGTTTCTAAAGGATTGCGAAGATAAGCGGCGCAATCGAAAATTACAAATCAATATACAAAAAATTGAAATAATTCAATGTATTTTTTTAATTAAACGTTTTATAAACGCGATTTAATATAGATTAATTTTATTTTTTACCAAAACCTGCAAGCTTACCCATTGGCATCTTATTCATCATCTTCATCATATTTTTCATTTGGTCAAATTGCTTTATAAACTGGTTGAGTTCTGCCAGATCTTTTCCGCTACCTGCAGCAATGCGTTGCTTCCTGCCTGGATTAATTAAATCAGGATTGCGGCGTTCTTCCAATGTCATCGAATTTATCATTGCCTCAATGCCTTTAAAAGCATCATCATTTATATCAATATCTTTTAGTTGTTTACCTACGCCGGGAATCATTCCCATAAGATCTTTTAAATTACCCATCTTTTTTATTTGCTGAAGCTGCGTTTTAAAATCTTCGAAATCAAACTGATTTTTTCTTATCTTTTTTTCCAGCTTTGCAGCCTGTGCCTCATCAAATTGCTCCTGTGCTTTTTCAACAAGACTTACAATATCACCCATTCCTAAAATCCTTTGCGCCATCCGCTCAGGATAGAATACATCCAACGTATCCATCTTCTCTCCGCTGCTTACAAATTTTATAGGTTTATTTACTGTAGATTTAATTGAAATAGCAGCACCACCTCTTGTATCTCCGTCTAATTTGGTAAGCACAACGCCTGTATAATCGAGCCGCTGATTAAATGCTGCTGCAGTATTTACGGCATCCTGGCCGGTCATACTATCTACCACAAAAAGTATTTCTTTTGGTAACACAGCATTTTTAATATTTGCCACCTCTGTCATCATAATTTCGTCTATGGCTAACCGTCCGGCAGTATCAATAATTACTATATTCTTATTTTTTGATTTTGCTTCTTTAATGGCATTTTGAACAATTGTAACTGCATCTTTAGTTTCAGGCTCGTTATAAACTTCGACATTTATTTGTGCGCCTAATATTTTCAATTGTTCAATTGCTGCAGGCCTGTAGATATCAGCAGCAACCAATAAGGGCGATTTTCCTTTTTTTGTTTTGAGATAATTCGCAAGCTTTCCGCTAAATGTAGTTTTACCACTCCCCTGTAATCCTGCAATTAATATAATGGCAGGATTACCTGAAAGATCAAGCTCCGTCTCAGTTCCGCCCATTAATTCAGAAAGTTCGTCTTTAACAATTTTTACCATTAATTGTCCCGGGCTTATTGAATTGATAACTTTTTCACCGGTTGCTTTTTCCTTTATACTATCTGTGAACTCTTTGGCAATTTTATAGTTCACATCAGCGTCTACAAGGGCACGACGAATATCTTTGACAGTTGAGGCTATATTTAATTCCGTTATTCTGCCTTGTCCTTTAAGATTTTTAAAAGCGCTATCCAGTTTATCACTTAATGATTCAAACATATTTGTTAATTAGAATTTAAGACATCTGATATATAGTAACCTGTACGTTTGGGGCTGCAAATTTAAGAAAATTGGTGATGTGACGATTTTTGAAAATTATTCTTTCGGGTGTACGTTTAGTCTCCTGTCTATTTTACTTTATACCTTCTTGTATGTAGATGTGATAAAAAAAGTAATGCAGTAAAGGAAATAAACAATTATTTAAATGAAATTTACATTTTTTTCAGGAAATTATTTCCCACTTCGGTAACATAAATACAGAGCTGCTTTTTATTATTAACAATATCCATTCTTGTATCTATTAATCCCCTTTTATATAAGCCTGCCAGCGACGACTTCATTTCTTCAGGAAAACAAGGAATACTGCCGTTTCCGGCTATTTCTTTTTCCTTACATTCTTTAAGTTTTTCAATCATTCTCTTAGTTGGCGCCCGCATCAATTTTTTCATAAAAAATTTGATTAGCATGTTGGTTAAATTATTGACATCTTATTTTGATGGCATTTAAATAAAAGTAAACTTCTTTTCTAAAAAGCCAATGTTGTTTGCATTTGCGAAATGAAATAATGACTGCGAGGCCTGAATCCAATATTGAAGTAAAGTAGCTTTGCAGGTCCCGGCTTCGTTATATGACTTTGTTCTGATTTTTTCCCTAATGTATGTGAAGTATATAATAAAAAGCCAAGCCAAAAAGATTAGCATGAGAAAGAGCTGGCTAAATGAATGTTGTAATGTTGTCCCACGAGGATTCGAACCTCGACAGACAGAATCAAAATCTGTTGTACTACCTTTATACTATGGGACAAAAGGAGTGCAAAAGTAAGATTAAGGATTAAAATTTCAAAACCCTAATTTAAGATTGTATTTCCGGAAGTCCCAGGTTATCCTGCTTCTTTATCCTCTTCTTCTTTTAATTTTTTTATGTAGGCCAGTGCATCAGGAATTACGTCGCACATGATCGTGATAATCGCTCCGGGCTTTACATTCTCATAAGCATATTGAATGGCCTCACTTTCCTTTTGCAAAATGGTAACAGGAATATCTTTTGGTTTACTTTCATTTATACCTTCTACTAACAGGTTAATTATTTCCTCGGCTGTGCGTCCCCGTAAATGCTTATCCTGCCTCACAACTATTTCATCAAAATTTCTTGCCGATATTCTACCAATTTCGCGAATATCTTCATCTCTCCTGTCACCGGTTCCGCTAATAATGCCTACTTTATAGGTGCTGTCTAAGCGGTTAACAAAGTCACATAACAAATTTAATCCTGCGGGGTTATGCGCAAAGTCCGCAAGGAATTTAAAATTTTTGAATTGAAAAAGATTAAGCCGTCCGGGCGTTTGGGAAACAGACGGAATAAATGTGTGTAAAGCCTGCCGTATATCTTCAACCTTTATATTTCTAAAAAGATAACAGGCAAGGATAGACGGCAAGGTGTTCATAATATTATGGGTGGCCTTGCCTCCAAAGGTTATTGGAATTTCTGAAACTTTTTCTACGCGTATTTTCCAATTGCCTTTTAAAATTGTTACATATTCATTTTCATAAACTGCTGCAATACCACCTTTGGCACAATGTTTTTTTATACGTTTATTATTTTCATCCATGCTGAATAAAGCGATATTGCAATCAAGACCATCTTTCATACCATATACCAAATCATCATCCGCATTTAAAATTGCAAATCCATTTGGGAAAACAGTTTCCGGTAATACCTGCTTTACTTTCGCCATTTGTTCAAGCGTTTCAATTCCTCCAAGGCCAATGTGATCAGCAGTTACATTGGTTACGATGGCGATATTACAATTAGTAAAAGCAAGCCCGTTTTTTAAAATACCACCCCGGGCACATTCCAGCACTGCGAAATCTACAGTAGGATCTTTCAAAACAAATTCGGCGCTTTTGGGTCCTGTACAATCGCCTTTCATCATCAACTGATTTTGAATATACACACCATCAGAAGTTGTGAAGCCAACTTTATATCCTGCTGCTTTACAAATGTGCGCAGTAAGCCTGCTCGTAGTTGTTTTACCATTAGTTCCTGTAATAGCAATAATTGGTATTCTTCCATTTTCACCTTTTGGATAAAGCATTTCGATAACGGGTTCTGCAGCATTCCGGGCAATACCTTCAGAGGGTTCCACGTGCATGCGAAAACCCGGAGCTGCATTTACCTCAAGCACAGCGCCGCCATTTTCAGTTAAAGGTGTTTTTAAGTCGGATGCCATTATATCAATTCCGCAGATATCCAGTCCAATAATTTTGGCAATACGTTCTGCCAAAAAAATATTTACCGGATGCACTTCATCAGTTACATCAGCAGAGGTTCCCCCCGTAGATAGATTGGCGGTAGGTTTTACTAAAACCAATTCATCTTTTGCAGGAATAGTTTCTAATGTATACCCTTTTTCATCCAGCATTTTATTGGTAAAGTCATCAATTTTTATTTGAGTTAAAACCTTTTCATGCCCATATCCACGTCTTGAATCTTTATTTGTTTCATCTATCAACCACTGAATGGTATGTTCGCCATCGCCTCTAACGGATGCGGGTGTGCGCAATGCGGCACAAATAAATTTGAAGTTGACCACCAAAACCCTGAAATCAAAACCCGTAATATATTTCTCACATATTACAGACCGTCCATACTTTCTTGCAGCTTCCAATGCTTTTTCTGCCTGCTCATAAGTGGTGATGTTTGTTGTGGCGCCTTTGCCGTGGTTTCCGTCAATAGGCTTTATTACAAAGGGGTAGCCGACGTCATCTATTGCACGCTGCACAGTCTCATCGCTGTGAAGAATAATTCCTTTGGGTACCGGCACTTCCGCTGCGCTCAGCAGATTTTTTGTTTCTTCTTTATTGCCGGCAATGTCAACTGCAATGGTAGATGTAGTGCTTGCAATAGTAGCCCGAATTCGTTTTTGATAAATACCATAGCCAAGCTGCACAAGGCTTTGTTTGTTTAAACGTATAAAAGGAATGCCCCGCTTTACCGCCTCTTCAACAATACTTCCCGTCGATGGACCTAACCTGGTATTTTCTCTTATTTCTCTCATTTCCTGAACTTCTTCTTCAAGATTATAAGGCGAATTATCAATTAAAGATTGTACTAATTTAAAAGCTGATTTTGCCGCATATACTCCCGCATCTTCTTCCATATAATCAAACACGACAAAATATTCACCATGCTTTCCGGTTGTTCTTGTTCTTCCAAAACCCATATCCATACCGGCAAGCGTCTGAAGTTCCAGGGCAATATGTTCAATTACATGTCCCATCCACGTTCCTTCTGCCACCCTCGATAAAAAACCTCCCGGAACACCTTCGCTGCAACGATGTTCATAAAGTGTGGGTAATAATTGTTCAAGCTTTTCTTTAAAACCTGAGAGCTTATTCGTGGGCACCTGTTCCATCTCTTCCAGGTCTATTTTCATTTGTATCAGTTTGGGCCTTCTAATACTCCAATAGTTTGGACCCCGTAATATTTTTATTTCTATAATCTTCATAAACCAACTAATAAAATTTTGGATAAATAATAAATGTTCTCAACAAAAACAATGCGGTAATTTGTAAGTTAGTGATAATTCACAATCAAAAAATACAATTGCATGTACAATCTGTTTATTTCAATTGCGTTATTTTTGTAACGGGTATTTATTTTGACAGTGCGTATTGAATACTAACCCGAATTTGATATTTAAAATTAAGACGTCACTGTTTGTATCAAAATTGAATGCATGCAAAATCCGCAAGGAAAACTTTTTGCCATAGGTGGAGCAGAAGATAAAGGCTCCGAACTTGAAAAAGGCGATATGGTTCGAAATAATCTTAATTTTTTTGAGCTTGGAATCCTTCGCCATATTGTTGAAGAGGCCGGCGGACCGGGCATAAGAATGGAAGTAATTACTACGGCTTCCATGATACCTAACGAAGTAGGTGAAAATTATCTCAACGCCTTTGGAAAAATCGGATGTACTAATATAGGATTGCTGCCTATCCGCAACCGTGCTGATGCAATGGAAAAAGAATATATTGAGCGTATAAAAAAGTGTGACGCAATAATGTTTAGTGGTGGAAACCAACTGAGGTTAGCTGCTACATTCGGCGGAACTGAATTTTTAGAGATTGCCCTTAATCGCTATAGCGAAGAAAAAGATTTTGTGGTTGCGGGAACTTCTGCCGGAGCCATGGCCATGAGCAATACCATGATTTATGAAGGCAATGCAACCACAGCCCATTTAAAAGGTGAAGTAAAAATAACCACAGGACTTGGTTTTATGGATGATGTAATTTTCGATAGTCATTTTGAAAAGAGAGGAAGATTTGGACGGCTGGCACAGGCAATTGCCAGTAATCCTTCCGCAGTTGGCATCGGGCTTGGAGAAGATACCGGCATGCTTATTAAAGAAGGGAATATTATGGAAGCAATAGGAAGCGGCCTGGTAATGATCATTGACGGGCATGACATAATGCATAACAATATTGCTGATATTCCCGATGGAAATCCAATAAGCGTTGAAAATATTAAAGTGCATTTTTGTGAAAAGGGAAATGGCTTCTTACTCAAGGAAAGAAAATTTATTCCGGATATTAAAGAATATTATAAAGAAGAAATTTCATTAACAGGAAAACTTAAGAAAGCCATTTAAATATTTATTAAACCGCTTTCAACAAATAATAATTCTTCTTTCCTTTTTGCACAAGCAGGTATTTTTCATTTAGTAAAATATCTTCGTTTATTTTAGCATCAACATCAATTACTTTTTCTTTATTTAAAAAAACCCCTCCGCCAGTAAGCATTTTTCGTGCTTCGCCTTTACTTGAAAAGATTTTATTATCTGCCAATAAAGAAATAAGATCAATATTTTCTTTCAATATTTTTCTTTCAACTTCAATTGAAGGAACTCCTTCCATAACCTGTAATAACTGGTCTTCGCTTAACTCTTTCAGCGTTTGTGCAGTATCGTTACTAAATAAAATTGACGAAGCTTTTACTGCAAATTCGTAGTCTTTTTTTGAATGAACAAGACAGGTTAGTTCTTCCGCAAGCTTTTTCTGAAGAATTCTCATGTGTTCGTTACCGTTGTGTTGCTGAACAAGGTCATCAATTTCTTTTTTAGAAAGAAAAGTAAAAATTTTAATAAACCTTTCTGCATCAGCATCGGCAGTGTTTAGCCAGAACTGGTAAAAGCCGTAAGGTGAAGTTTTATCAGGGCTTAGCCATACATTTCCTTTTTCTGTTTTGCCAAATTTTCCACCATCTGATTTTGTTAGTAACGGGCACGTAAACGCAAATGCTTCAGCCCCGCTTTTTCGTCTTATTAATTCAGTTCCTGTAACAATATTTCCCCATTGATCGCTTCCTCCAAATTGAAATTTGCAATTCTTATTTTTATTCAGCCAGTAAAAATCATATCCTTGCACCAACTGGTAAGTAAATTCTGTGAAGCTCATTCCATTTTCTCCTTCCAGTCTTTTACGAACACTATCTTTAGCCATCATATAATTTATAGAAATGTGTTTGCCGACATCTCTTATAAAATCAAGAAAAGTTATTTCTTTAAACCAATCATAATTATTCACCATTTCGGCTGCATTTTCTTTTTCAGAATTAAAATCAAGAAACTTCTCTAATTGTTTTTTTACCGATTCCAGGTTGTAATTTAAAATATCTGTACTTAATAAATTACGCTCTTCGCTTTTCCCTGATGGATCTCCCACCATACCGGTAGCTCCGCCAACTAATGCAATGGGTTTATGTCCAAATTTTTGCAAATGCATCAGCACAATTATTGGGATAAGGCTGCCAATATGTAAGCTGTCGGAAGTAGGATCGAAACCAACATAACCTGCTGTGGATTCTTTGCAAAGTTGCTCTTCGGTTCCCGGTATAATGTCCTGAATTAGTCCACGCCATTTCAATTCTTCAATTAAATTTTCCATATAAATCAAAAGTAATTCACAAAAAATTTCTCCTCCTAAAAATTTTACAAAGAACTTTAAAAGCAAGCTTTTTTATAAATTGTAGTATGGATGAGTACGAAAAAAACATCTTCTTGCAGTTTTATAATAGTATAAATCAGAAAAAAATTGAATTTATTATGAAGCTTATTCGCTCTTAAGGGATCGAATTATCACCGAATAAGCACCGAATAACAAGCGTTTTATTTCCGGAGAATGTGGTAGGGAAAGAATGGTTTAAAACAGCAGAGAATAATAACTCTCGGCTGAATTTTCCGCGAAGAATTCTGTGCGCATAGATTTAAACTAAATTGATTTGTTTGTTTAATTTGCCGACGGTATTCATAGAAGGACTCGGCAGGGACTAAGAAATATAAAATGAAACAAATGAAGTTATTTCTTTTTGGTATTATTGGAATTTTTATATGTTTCTTTCTTATAGATAAAAAAGAAGAAAAAATTAATAAGATCGTTTTAGAAAATTTGAATTTAAGGCTGACTGGTGTAGTAATGAATGTTGATGAGGTAAAAGGTTTTAATGGCTGTGGCATTATCACAGTACATATTTTAACTACAAATATTACAGAGTATGACCCAAGAGATACAGTAGAATTTTATTATTGTGTTATAAAAGATAGCATTGCTGAAATATATGATCATGCTTTTAAAAATATGATAGGAGATACCATAAATATTGATACACAGAGGAAATTACAGTCTTGGGGAAGTAAATGGAATGAAAGCAATGCAGGCTCTATCGGGATAAATCCTAATAGCAGTTATTATGATTACCTAAGAAAAAATACAAGATTTAAATTGCTTAAAAAGCCTGTATAAATTTTTTATGCCTGAGTGGCTTTTTTTTACTTCCATTGGCGGGTGTTCCCAATTCCTTGGCAGGTATCCTAACCGACATTACTAAATTAATAATCTCCCTAAACAATCAACAAAGCAACATTCTCAAACTTTCTACTATTCGTGACCTTTCCATTACATAAGTTTTACTTAATTTTAATGCTTGTTAGCCTGTAAGAGGCACAATATAAACCGCTAATATTCGTTTAAGATTACCCGAATACCCACTGAAACTATCTATTAAATTGATCATTCCCCAATATGAGACTTTCCAGATTTACCAAATTGATTTGCTTCCTGATATTGCCTTGTTGCGGGTTTACACAATTTAGAAAGTATTCCAATGAATTTTTAAATATAGGAGCAGGTGCACGGGGGTTGGGAATGGGCGCATCTGCATCTGCATCAGTTAATGATGGCACCGCAGGATATTGGAATCCTGCAGGTCTTACCGGCGTTAAAGATAATCCGTCAGTAAACCTGATGCACGCCAGTTACTTTGACAATATAGGCAAATACGATTATGGAAGTGTTGCAATTCCTGTCGACGACAATAAAAGAACGATTGGGCTTTCTATCCTGCGGTTTGCAGTAGATGATATTCCGAATACATTATTTCTTGTAGAACCCGATGGAAGCATCAATTACGGAAATATAACCACCTTTTCATCGGCAGACTATGCTTTCTTATTTTCCTTTGCCGAAAAAATTAAAGATGATGATAATTTAAAAATGAGCTTTGGGGCAAATGCCAAAATAATTTATCGCAAAGTAGGGCACTTCGCTACTGCATGGGGTTTTGGTTTCGACGCCGGATTTAAAATGGAAAAGAACCGATGGTCATTGGGAATAGTTGCAAAAGATATAACGACTACATTCAACGCCTGGTCGTTCCATTTTTCCGAAAAAGAACAAGAAGTGTTATATCTCACAAAAAATGAAATCCCCGTAAAATCAACAGAACTTACGGCGCCAAGACTTACTGTAGGAAACTCTTACAATTTCCGGCTCGGATCATCGGCCAATCTTTTAGCAGAGATGGATTTTGATTTTACTTTTGACGGACAAAGAAATACAATCCTTGGTGGGAAAACATTTAGCATTGATCCCCACTTTGGGCTGGAAGCATCTATAAAAGATGTATTTTTTGTGAGAGCAGGTATTTATAATTTTCAACAGGCGCTTGCCGACGGAGACACAACTAATCAAAAAAAAGTTTGGATTTATCAGCCAAGCCTGGGAGCAGGTTTTAAAATTAAAAACGTAAGAATTGATTATGCGTTCTCAAACCTGGCCAATCAATCTAATCCGTTGTATACTCATATTTTTTCTTTAAGATTTGATCTTGCAAAAAAAGAAAATAATTAAGGCTTTAACTAACGATCATGAAAAAATTAATAATTGTTTTTTTTGTCTTCATTTCGGCATCAGCTATAGCCCAGCCCTATACTAACAGTTGGATTGATTATAATAAAACCTATTACAAATTTAGTGTTGGCAAAACCGGCCTGTACCGCATTTCTCAACCTGCCCTTAACGCTGTAGGGTTGGGCAATACGCCTGCTGAACAATTTCAGTTATGGAGAAATGGAGAAGAAGTTGGCTTATACACAACGGTTACAACCGGCCCTTTAGGCTCGTCTGATTATTTAGAATTTTGGGGACTGATGAACGATGGCAAAAAAGATGCAAAACTTTACCGTGATCCTGATTACCAGCTTTCAGATTATTACAGCCTTGAAACAGATACATCCGCATACTTCTTAACCGTAAATCCGGCAGGAAATAATTTACGTTTTGTAAACACTCCTAATAATGTTACAGGAAATGTGCTTCCTCCCGAACCCTACTTTATAAATACAAGGTCAGTATATTTTAACAATAAAATCAATCCGGGTTTAGGCATTCCGCTTGGAGAATATGTTTACTCATCTTCTTATGACATTGGAGAAGGATGGACTTCAAATGATGTGGCCCCAAGTTTTCCTCTCTCCTATCTTATTGACAGTATTTACATGTTTACCGCGGGGCCATTGGCCTCCGTAAATTTTGCTGTAGTCGGTAATGCTCTAAACACAAGAAACGTGAGAGTTAAACTTTACAATAACGTTATTGATGATGAGTCGATGTCATTTTTTACATACCTCAAGAAACGGGTAGATAATATACCGGCAAGTTATTTCCCAAGTCCGGATCATGTAATAATTTCTATTGAGCCGGTTTCGTCTACGTCAACTGACAGGATTGTTGTTTCTACTTTCTCTTTAACCTATCCGAGTAAATTTAATTTCAATAATAAAAAGAGTTTTTATTTTGAATTGCCTGCGACCAACACAGGAAATTATTTGCTTATCGATAATTTTAATTTTGGAAATACCAAACCGGTTTTGCTTGATATTACTTCAGGCGCCAGGTACATAGCAGATATAACATCCATTCCCGGTAAACTTCAATTTGTGCTCCCGCCATCTTCAGTTACTCTTAGAAAATTTGAATTAATAAGTGAGGATGCATCTAATGTAAATATCATCGGTTCATTAACTAAAAGAAATTTTGTTAATTATGGAGTTGCGGCTAACCAGGGAAATTATTTAATTATCAGTAATCCTGTTTTATATAACAATGGCTCTGGGGTTAATAATGTTGATTTATACAGAGCATACAGAAATTCATCAAACGGAGGTGGCTACAATGCCAAAGTTTATGATATTGATCAATTGACAGATCAATTTGCCTATGGGATAAAAACACATCCGTTAGCAATAAAAGATTTTATACAATATGCCGCCAATACGTTCTCTCCTGCTCCGCAATATGTTTTTCTTATTGGCAAAGGAATTGCTTACAGCGATTATTTATCGAATCAAAAAAGCATTTATGCCGATCAGTTAAACCTTGTGCCAACATTTGGCAACCCCGCTTCGGATATCCTGCTTTCGTCGCCTTACGCAAGCCTAGTTCCCAGCATACCTATAGGAAGGCTTTCTGTAACATCAGGAAATGAAATAGGAAATTATCTTCAGAAAGTAAAAGAATATGAAGATGCAGAAGCGTCAACAAATCAAACACTCGACAGCAAATTATGGATGAAAAATGTAGTGCATGTAATTGGAGGTAAAGACAGTTCGGAAAGTGACCTTTTCACATTTTACATGAGCCAATATAAAGACATCATTGCAGATACTTTGTATGGGGCTAAAGTAGAAACCTTTGCCAAGACTACTAATACTGCTGTTCAATTAATTTCCGGCAAGCGTATTGAACAATTATTTAATGAAGGCATTAGTATTTTGTCTTACTTTGGTCACTCATCTGCCAATACACTTGAGTTTAATTTAAGTGATCCTTCCACTTATCATAACCAGGGAAGATATCCTTTTTTCTGTGTTAGCGGCTGTACGGCAGGAAACAATTATATATACGATTCCACGAGAATAACCCAAAATAATTTATCCATTTCCGAAAAATTTGTACTTGCAAATGAAGGCGGAAGCATTGGCTTTCTTGCGAGCTCCCACCTGGGGGTGCCTCCTTACCTTTTCCATTATGATACCAGTCTTTACAAGCAGATTGGGTTACGTAACTATGGCAATACTATTGGTAATGATATCAGGAGTGTTATAACAGTTTTAGGCGGCGCCACCAATTCATTGGATTTCCTAACAAGGATTAATATGGAGGAATTAAACCTGCATGGTGATCCTGCATTAAAAATAAACCCGCAGGCAAAGCCGGATTATGTTATAGAAGACCCGCAGGTAAAAGTAAATCCGGCTTTTATTTCAGTTGCAGAAAGTAGTTTCGAGCTATATGCCAAAGCATATAATATTGGAAAAGCAACTAGTGATTCAATATTTTTTGAAGTAAAAAGAACGTATCCTAATGGAATTACTGAAGTTATTTTTCGCAAAAGGATAGCCGGCATAAGATACGCAGATTCTATCCAAATTTCGGTTCCTATTATTTCAAGCAGAGATAAAGGGCTAAATAAGATAACGGTAACCATAGACGCAGATAATAAGGTTAGTGAATTATCAGAAAATAATAACTCCATAACAAGAGAAGTTTATATATACCAGGATGAAGCAACGCCATCCTATCCTTATGATTTTGCGATCGTGAATGTTGGCAATCAAAAGTTATACGCTTCCACATCAGACCCTTTAAGCCCTGCTCAAAATTATATAATGGAGATGGATACCACTTTACTTTTTAATTCTTCAGTTAAAGTAAGCAGAACGGTAAATTCCCCGGGTGGCGTTATAGAATTTGATCCGGGTTTTAGCTATAAAGACAGCACGGTTTATTATTGGCGTGTTTCCATTAAGCCCGCTTCGGGCCTTCCTTCTGACTATCATTGGAATAATGCCTCCTTTATATATCTCGCTAATAGTTCTGTTGGGTCTAATCAATCTCATTATTATCAACATCTTTATTCTGATACACAAAATATTATTTTGGATAGTGCACGGCAATGGGATTATACTTCCGTAACCAATGTTATTACCGATAAGGCCGGGGTGTATCCCTCTGCTGCCAGCCTGGGCTCTGATTATGCGTTAGACATAAATGGCGCATTGGTTGTGCAAAGTGTTTGTGGTGTATCCGGTATTATTTTTACGGTACTTGATCCTATAAGTTTGAAACCGTGGCTGAATGTATTAGGCGGTCCGTCGGGCCTCTACGGCAGTGAGGCCGTATGTGGAAGCGGCAGGCTGGCAAATTTCCAATTTAATATTCTTAGTCAGGCCAAACGAGATAGTGCAGTGAAATTTCTTGACATGATTCCTGATAATTATATTGTTATCGCCAGAAATATTTCAGGTACTGACCCTGCAAGTAACACGTATGCTGCCGACTGGCAAGCAGATACGGCAACTTATGGCCCTAACAATTCACTATATCACAGGTTGCTATCTCAGGGCTTTGTTTTAATTGATTCTTTCTATAAGCCGAGGGCATTTATTTTTATGTACCAAAAAAACAATCCCGGCTTCGTACCAAATTTTGTTTTTTCAAAAGATATATATGATAAAATAACCCTTAGCCATAGTTTTAATAATCCTGATAGTTTAGGATATATTATTTCTCCAAAATTTGGCCCGGCCACTTTATGGAAAGAAATGCATTGGAGGGGCACCAGCCTGGAGCCAAATTCTCCGGATAATCCTAAAGTTGAAATTATTGGTATTGATAGTCTTGGTAATTCAACAACCTTATTTAATGTAGATAAAACAATGCAGGACGTTGATATTTCATCTGTAAGCGCATCGAAATATCCGTTTATTCAACTAAAAATGCGCAATGAAGACAGTGTGAAGCTAACACCATATCAACTTTCTTACTGGAGATTAAATTTTAATTCTGCACCTGAAGGAGCGCTTACGCCAAACTTGTATTTTTTATCAACTGACTCACTTGAACAGGGAGACATCTTACACTTTGGAATTGCATTTAAAAATATAAGCCCCACTGCATTTGATAGTATAAAAGTAAGAATTGAGGTGATAGATAATAACAATGTTACTCATGTTCTTCCGCTACCAAGGCAGAAACCACTCATTAGCGGAGATACTATCAAGCTGCAATATGATATTGATACAAAGCCTTTCCCCGGACCTAATACATTGCATGTTGATTTTAATCCTGATAATGACCAGCCGGAGCAATATCATTTTAACAATTTTCTTTATAGATCATTTTTTGTAAAGCCCGATAAATTCAATCCTTTACTGGATGTAACTTTTGACGGTATTCACATTTTAAATCGTGATATTGTTTCTGCAAGGCCTCACATAGTTGTTAAGCTAAAAGATGAAAGTAAATTCCTGTCGCTTAATGATACATCGTTGATGAAAGTGCAAATTCAATTTCCGGATGGCTCTCTTAAAACTTATAATTTTGACAATGATACATTGCGCTTTATACCCGCTAATTTAGCTGCAGGCGAAAACACTGCTACCATTGACTTTTCTCCTTCGCTTGCCGGGGATGATGATGAATACATATTGATTATTTCCGGTAAAGATGTGGCAGGTAATATAGCAGGTAGTCTCAATTACCAGATTGACTTTAGGGTTATAAGTAAGCCGATGATTTCTAACCTGCTTAATTACCCTAATCCATTTACAACCTCTACCGCATTTGTATTTACAGTTACGGGTACTGTTGTGCCGCAGAATATAAGAATACAAATATTAACTATTACGGGTAAAATAATAAGAGAGATTACAACAGACGAATTAGGTCCTCTCCATATAGGCAGAAATATTACAGAATTTAAATGGGATGGTTCGGATATGTATGGTCAAAAAGTTGCGAATGGAGTTTATCTTTATCGTGTGCTTACTAACCTTAATGGAAAATCTCTGGATAAGTTTACTGATAACGGAGATAATACAGATAAATATTTCACCAGGGGATATGGTAAAATGTATTTTATGCGATAATATAATAATCTGATAATTTTTAAAGGCTCCTCAAAATTGAGTAGCCTTTTTTGTTGATATAAAGTTCAGTTACTTTACTGATTAATTTAAATCTTAAAAAAATATGATGAATAAAAGCAGCAAGTTTATTCCTGCATTAACAGGTATTCGGGCTGTTGCGGTGTATTTTATTTTCTTTAAACACCTTAATCCTTTTTCTTTCAAAATGCATCCTGTTTCTTTTTTTATTTGTTAACCAGTTTTATACTTTTCTCGATTTCTTTTTTGTTTTGAGTGGGTTCCTTATTTATTATAAGTATAACCAAATAAGCGACCTCAATAAAACAAAGCTTTATAATTATTTTATAAACAGGATATCACGTGTATTTCCAATTCTAATTATACTAATTAGTGCTACTTTTTTTTTAGATTATTATCATGGTTACTATTCTGCCAAAGAAACTATAAAATATTACGTGCTTAATGTAACATTAATAAAAGGATTTTCGTCCTGGTACATTTTAACTGGTATCGGGCCAAGTTGGAGCATGTCAGTTGAAGAGCTTTTTTATTTAATATCTCCACTCATTTTCTTTTATTCAAAAAAAACTTTTTCTCTTATAAAAATTATTCTTCTCTTTTATGCAATTGGTGTATTGATAACTTTTGCTTTTTCAACGCATCCGTTTAAAGGCTTTTTTAGCGACTATATTTTCACTTTTAATTCAACTTTTTTTGGACGGATATTCGAATTCGCCTGTGGCATATATTTAGGAATGATAGTAAAAGGAAAAATAACCGGTAAGATATTATCAGCGCTGGGTAAAAGCTCTTTATACTTTGGAACATGCATTATACTTCTTTCATTAATACTTCTTTTGGTTATCTCGGTTAATAATAATATTTCCCAGGCAATCGCGGTGTGGCCTGGTATAGTCGTGAATAATATATTAATGCCAGTCGGCATAACACTTTTATTTTATGGTCTTATCTATTATAAAAGTTTTTTGCAAAAATTTTTGTCAGGCAAATTAATGGTACAGTTAGGAAATGCTACTTATTCTTTTTACTTATTACATACAACTTTCGTCTTATCGTTTATATTAAAGTTTATAAGCAAGAATGTTTTTATCGCTTTTATTACCATGATTATTATTTCTTTTATTTTTCATAAAATAGTAGAACAGCCTTTGACAATATTTCTCAGAAAAAAACTATCAATAAAAAATTAATCGGTCATTATCACTTAACAAATTCCGGAAAAATTTATTTATGAAAATTCTTTCCCTGAATAAATTGTTGCTAAAAGCTGCCAATCCTAAAAGAAATAAAAATGGAGAAACAGTTAGTATAAAACGATTATGCCAGTCATCGCAGGTAAGCAAAGTGGTAATCCAATAAAGTAAAATAATTGTAATCAGATAAATAATACTTTTATCCTTTTGTTTTATTTTTTTCCATATACCGATAAAAGAGAGTATATAAAAGGGATAAAAAAATAACACCAATAGCACATTATGAAAAAGAGAGTAATAGGTTCTAAGCATTCCAAAAAAAGCAAGCGTTTTTAATTTAGCCAGTTTAAAAAACTGCTCCTGGTTATTAAAAATATAATATGCAATTCCCTGCAACGAATTACCTTTTTCAATTGTTTCTATTTCTGCATTATTTACAGTATTCACTCCGCAAATAATATTTTCTTTTTTAAAAGGAAGCATCAAGTCAAGCGAGCCCCCGGCCTGTAACATAATATTTGTAATAAACAAAAATAAAAATACAGAAATGCTAATGATGCCTGTTTTATAAAGTAAGCTCAGCTTATTGAGAAAGCGAAAAAACACGTAGAAAGCCGAAGCAACAAAAAATAAAACCCCTGTTGGCCTTGTAATGCTTAATAATACAAGAAAAAGTAGTATCAACAGAACATTTTTTATAGTTAGTTTTTCCAGCCGAAGTAAGTAGCTGGTATAAATAATGGTAAGGCTATAAAAAACCGATTCCGTGAAAAGAAAGCTGGTGTATAGCTGGTAAGGAATATTTATTATAAAGAAAAAAGAAGCCAATGTTGCCAGTACCGGTTTCTTAAAAAAAAAGATGGATAACCTATAAAACATTACCGTGGCAAGCAGGTTTAGTAAAAGCTGTATAACTACTATAACGGCGTAGCCTAAGTGCAGTTTTATAGCGGCCGCTATTAAAAAAATTTGTGTAAAATAAAGGTAATGATTATTAGTATTAAGATTCCCAAATTTTAATAGATGGTTTGCTTCATCAATGTATTTTGAAGCTTCAAGATCTGTTACAATTCCATTATGCCAGATAAGATAACCCTGTACAAGCGCCCATAAAAATAAAAGTAAAAAAAATTGATTCTTAAATAATGCTATTCCAAAACGTTTATAAAAATTCATGAGTTTACAGGTATTTAAAAAATACGGTCCGGCAATATAAATAATTGAATTTGTATTTAAAGAGAACAGTAATTCCCGATGAAGTTGGAAAAGTAGAATTTCAAAATCATAATTGTAATAACTTTAGCAGCAAATGAAATCTGAATTGTACGACGTAATTATTATTGGCGGCGGCCCTATTGGCCTTGCATGCGGATTAGAAGCAAAGAAATTCAATTTAAGTTATTGCATTCTTGAAAAAGGCGCACTGGTTAATTCAATCTATAATTATCCAATGAACATGACTTTTTTTAGCACGAGTGAACGCCTGGAAATTGGCGGAATTCCTTTTGTAAGTAATAACGCAAAGCCTACCCGAAACGAAGCTTTGGAATATTACAGAAGAGTGGCTGTATCCTCCAACCTTACTATTCATTTGTTTGAAAAAGTAACTGATGTGAAAAAAAATGATGACGTGTTTTTTATCCAAACAAATAAATCTGAATATCATTCATTAAACATTATAATTGCCACCGGCTTTTACGATATACCTTATCTTTTGAATGTAAAAGGAGAAGAACTTGATAAAGTAAAACATTATTATAAAGACCCTCATTTTTATGCTTTTCAAAAAGTATTGGTAATTGGCGCGGCAAATTCGGCAGTAGACGCTGCATTAGAAACCTGGCGCAAAGGAGCTACCGTTACAATGGTAATTCGTGGAGATAAAATAAGTGACCGCGTGAAATATTGGGTAAAACCAGATATTGAAAATCGAATTGCTGAAGGTTCTATAAAAGCATATTTCAATTCTACGATTGCTGAAATAAGAGAGCATGCGGTTGACATAAAGACTCCTGAGGGCATTATAACAATAGAAAACGATTGGGTACTTTCCATGACCGGGTACCAACCTAATCTTACGTTTTTAAGTAACCTGGGCATTGAACTTTCAGCAGATGAAATTTGCAAACCGACATACAGTGATGAAAATTATGAAACGAATGTAAAAGGTGTTTATCTCGCTGGTGTCATTTGCGGAGGAATGAATACACACCGTCTTTTTATAGAAAACTCAAGAGAGCACGCTGAAAAAATAATTGTTGATATAAATAGAAAAAAATAATTCTTAGTTCAATTTTACTTCGTCTCTTTTAATTATTTTATTATACTTTTTTTCGCTGATACTGTAAGTGAAATGTGTAGCGAGAAACCCGGCAACAACAGATATTCCGATGAGTAGAAAAATTAAATTTCTGCCGCCCGTTTCCCATAAATTGGTAAAAAGCTTTGTAAGAAAAAAGATTACCAGAAACGATACGACCGTCCAGGCAACAGTGAACTGCAAATAATATTTCCATCGTGGTCCGCTCTTTTGCTCCTTCCATTGATTTATAAAATGCTTTTCCTTATTGCTTATCATGATTAAATTTCAAATTCTCCTTTCATATAAAATACACAATTACCGCGCCATAATTACCCGGTCGCCTTTTTGTTCACAATAAATTGTTCCTCCCCTTTCCGAGAGTTGCAAGGCAATCATATTTGTTTTATTTAATTTTCTGCTCCAGAAAGGAATCAATTGTGAATGTGCAGAACCCGTAACAGGATCTTCATTAATACCTGCCGTTGGCGCAAAGAATCTTGATACAAAATCCACTTCCTTTCCCGGCGCAGTTATTATAATTTTATATCCTGATTTTTTTATCAATGAAAAATCAGGTATACAATTTTGCACTGCATCCTCATCTGCCAGTTCAACTAAAAGATCTCTGTTTTTATAAATTCCTTTAATATCAACACCACCAAGTGCATCTTTGAGATTTACCGGAGGATCATTAAATTCATCGGGTTTCCAGGAAGGAAAATTCATTTTAATCAGCTCATCTTCTTTGCTAACTTTTAAAATTCCACTTTGAGAACTGAAGTTTATTTCAGGCTTATTAAAATCTAAATAATTAAAAATTACATAAGCTGAAGCAAGCGTTGCATGACCACATAAATTAATTTCGAGCTGAGGTGTAAACCATCTTATTTCAAAATCATCTTCTTTATTATTTGTTGCACAAATAAATGCAGTTTCAGAAAGATTATTTTCAAAGGCAAGTTTTTGCATCAATTCCGCATCAATCCATTCTTTAAGAGGAACAACAGCAGCAGGATTGCCCGAGAAAAGCTTATCAGTAAATGCATCTATCTGGTAAAGTGTATATTTCATTTACAAGAATTCAATTATCGTGTAGCCAGAATAGTTGTATACTATTGTTTAGGCTATTCACTCATCATATCTTTTGCAATATTAATTACATCTTCTACATTAGGCTTGCTAAAATAATCACCATCGCTGCCGTAGGAAGGCCTGTGATCTTTTGCCGTAAGTGTTCGGGGTGAAACATCAAGCCACCTGTAACCTCCCTGTTCTTCCATTACTTTATTAAACATATAAGCGGCAGCGCCACCGGGAACATCTTCATCAATAAAAACAATACGGTTGGTCTTTTTTAAGGAAACAAGTATCAGATGATCTATATCAAAAGGCAGAAGGTTTGTACATCAATTATTTCGCAACTTATTTTCATTTTGTCCAGTAACTCTGCTGCTTCCTGAACAATACGCAGTGTGGAACCATAGGAAACCATGGTAATATCAGTACCTTCTTTAACCACTTCAGGGACACCTAACGGTACCGTATATTCGATTAAATTGGAAGGCAATTTTTCTTTTAAGCGATAGCCATTTAAACATTCAATCATCAATGCCGGGTCGTTACTCTGCAATAACGTATTGTACATTCCCACAGCCTGAACCATATTTCTTGGAACACAAACATACATGCCACGCAGTGCATTTATGATCATAGCCATCGGTGAACCGCTATGCCAAATACCTTCAAGCCTGTGACCTCTCGTACGGACAATCATGGGAACACTTTGCTGCCCCATTGTACGAAAATGAGTAGTACTGACATCATCACTTAAAGGTTGCAATCCATATAACAAATAATCAAGATATTGTATTTCAGCGATAGGCCTCAAACCACGCAAGGCCAACCCTATGCCCTGCCCTATTATAGTTAATTCGCGAATGCCCGTATCAAATATTCTGCTTTCGCCATACTTTGCCTGCAAACCGCTGAAGCCCTGGTTTACATCACCAATTTGTCCTAAATCTTCTCCAAAGGCAATTAGTTTACTATTACTTGCAAAAACTTCATCAAAATATTTATTCAACACTTCATAGCCATTAACTATTTCTGCATCTTCTTTATACAACGGTTTAACAGCAGCAACTTTTAAGTGCCGATTTTGGCCCTTCATTATAAAGATTAGAATTAAAAATTTTACTATTTTCTTTTACAAGTTCATCATAATATTTTTTAACAGGCAATGAACCAGATAACCTAAGCGCTGCTGATAAAGTTTTCATTACATCTCTGCGTAAAGGTTCCTGGTTGGCCGAAAGTTCAGCTATTAGCTCTTGCAAGCCTTCTTTGATTTGTAGAGTATCCATTTCACTTTGCAACAAAGAGATTACTTCATTTACCTGGTTTTTAATCGGGGTTATATATTTTTCCCAGGCATTTTGCCTGGCTTGCTTCACAAATTTTTTAGCTGCTATTTCAATATCTCTCAGTTCATTATCATCAGCAAGCGCATTTTCAATAATCCATTCCCGCATTTGCTTTCTGCATTCCCATTCGGTTTCCCAGGCAAGTCTTTCCGGTGTTTTATAACGTTCATGGCTACCCGAAGTTGAATGTCCCTGCGGCTGCGTAATCTCTTCTACATGAAAAAGTGCAGGAGTATGGGTTTCACGAATACTTTTAATAGCTGCTTCAAGCACTTCACACATGCCGGCATAATCCCACCCTTTCAGGTTATAAATATTTATCCCGTTAGTATCTTCATTTTTTTGTAGCCCGCTTAAAGCCTTTGAAATTGAAGATTTCGTTGTTTGAAATTCTTTGGGAACCGAAATTCCATATCCATCATCCCAAACAAAAACCGCAAGCGGTACCTGCATTACACCTGCTGCATTCATTACTTCCCAAAAATGTCCTTCGGAAGTGGAGGCATCCCCGATTGTGCAAAAGCAAATTTCATTGCCGTTGTCGCTCAAGCTCATCCATTTTATTTAACGTCTTCTCTTCCCTGAAAAGTTTTGACGCCAAGGCGAGTCCAAGCGCCCTTGGCATTTGCCCCCCAGTAGGGGCGATATCCGAAGAAATATTTTTTAAACGTGACAAGATGGTAGCCAATCGCCATTTTCATCAACAAATTTTGTAGCGAAATGCGAATTCATTTGGCGGCCTGCACTAAAAGGGTCATTATTGATATCAGGATCAGCATACAGTTGTGAAAAAAATTGTTCAATTGTAGAAAGACCGCTGGCAAACATAAATGTCTGATCACGATAATAACCAGCTCGAAAATCGCCCGGCATAAAAAACTTAGCCATGGCAACCTGTGCTACTTCTTTGCCATCTCCAAAAATTCCAAATTTTGCTTTTCCGGTGAGGACTTCTTTTCTACCTAATATGCTGGCTTCCCGGCTTTCGCATACGATGCGATAATCCTTTAAAACTTCTTCCTTAAATTTATCAAAAGATAGATTTTGAAGAAGGACGTCATCACTAAGTAAATTTGCTTCCATATTAACAAAAATATTAATTATGATTGATGATTGTTAAAAATGCGATAACCCATCCACAATTTGCAACCTTTTCATGCGTTTTATTATCTTTGAGAGCAGAATAAATAAATTAAATGAAAAAAATATTTACTTTTCTTTTTGTCGCTTACCATAACTTTTGCAACCAATGCTCAAACCAGCATTTCAAAAAGCAAACTAAAAAAGTCACAGGAAGTTACTACTAAATCTACAACAAATAACACCGAAAGTTCAGTTGCAGCCACCGATTCAACAAAACCTGCAGAGGAATCACTTGTACTCAAAGAAACCGAATTCGATTTTGGTAAAATTCCGCAAGGTAAACCCGTAACCCATGTCTTCGAATTTATAAATACGGGAACAACGCCATTTTCACTTGACAATGTACAGGCAAGTTGCGGATGCACCACACCGGTATGGAATAAAGATGTTGTGGCACCCGGCGCTTCTGCAAAAATAACTGTTGGCTATAATGCTCAAAATGAAGGTGAATTTGCCAAACCCGTTACGATAACCTATAATGGAAACCAGACAAAACAAATTACCATTAAAGGTGATGTTTGGAAAACACCTGTTACCTCAGCACCTGAAAATACTTCAATAAGTTCTCTAAAAAACGAATAATAAAAATCAAATTAAAAAAGCATCATGAAAAAATTACTATTAGCAGTTCTTGCTTTATCCTCTTCAACTTTATTTGCTCAAAAGAAGGCTGATGACATTGCAAAGCTTAATGTTGAAACTTATGACCTCGGAAAAGTAAAACAAAATGTACCCGCAACTGCAACATTCGTTGTTACAAACATTGGTAAAGAAGATCTGATAATCGCCCAGGCTAATCCTACCTGCGGTTGCACTATTTCAGATTATACCAAATCTCCTATTGCCCCCGGAAAAACAGGCGTGATACATGCTACTTACAATGCTGCCAACCTGGGACATATTGATAAAACACTTACAGTAAAATTTGATGGCGCTGACGATATTAAATTTATCAAGCTTACCGGTGAAGTACTTGATTCTACAGCTTATGCAAAAGCTGCGTCGGACGGGGAAATTAAAAAACCAGAAGCAAATGCGTCAATGACAACTTCTAAAAAGGAAAAGAAAGAAAAGAAGGCAGCTTCACCAGCAATGACTTCGACCTCAAAATCTTAGAAATATATTTTTAAAATAAAAAACCCTTGCAATGCAGGGGTTTTTTATTTTAACATCAATCAGAAGGAATGTTTACCAAACATTAATTTATAATTTTAGGCTACAAATAATTACTCTCTAAATTGAATCATTGTAATATATTTTTTCAATAGATAATTAATGAACAACCGGAGACAATTTCTACAGACAACAGGCATTCTTGCTTCAGGAATTTTCTTAAAAGAATCAGGAGTATTTGCATTTAGTAAACCTTCATTTGAAAGTAAAAGACCAATTTTATCAGAACGAAAATTTACAAGCAAAGCTGTAGAAGATGTTATTTCAAATTTAAAAAAACAAATTGCCGATCCTGAATTGGCATGGCTATTTGAAAATTGTTTTCCTAATACCCTTGATACAACCGTTGATTTCGAAATAATTAATGGCAAGCCTGATACTTATGTAATTACCGGGGATATTGATGCAATGTGGCTTCGGGACAGCACTGCACAAGTATGGCCTTATTTGCCATTAATAAAAAATGATACGCATCTTCAGCAATTAATAAAAGGTGTTATAAACAGGCAGGTAAAATGTATTCATCTTGACAGGTATGCCAATGCATTTTATAAAGATGAAAATAAAATAAGTGAATGGAAAAGTGATATAACAGAAATGAAGCCAGGCGTGCATGAACGAAAATGGGAAATAGATTCCTTGTGTTATCCAATACGTCTTGCACATCAATACTGGAAACTTACAGGAGATACAACTCCATTTGACGCTGATTGGGAGGAAGCAATTGGATTAGTTGCAAAAACTTTTAAAGAGCAGCAAAGAAAAGATGGGCAGGGTCCTTATTCTTTTGAGAGAACCACTGCGTGGGCAACAGACGGGGTACCGTTAGGTGGATATGGATACCCGGTAAAACCTGTCGGATTAATTTGTTCCATGTTCAGGCCAAGCGATGATGCAACAATTTTTCCTTTTTTAATTCCTTCCAATTTCTTTGCGGTGGTTTCATTAAAGAATGCAGCAGAACTGGTGCAATCGATTAGAAATAATAATACACTTGCCAATGAATGTTTACAACTTGCCAATGAAGTTGAAAAAGCTTTACAACAATATGCGATTATTAACCATGAAAAGTTTGGGAAACTATATGCTTATGAAATAAATGGTTTTGGCAGTTTTAACTTAATGGATGATGCTAATGTGCCAAGTTTATTATCATTGCCTTATTTGAATACCGTAAAAGAAAATGATCCTGTTTATATCAGCACAAGAAAGTTTATTCTTTCAGGAAATAATCCATTTTTCTTTAAAGGAACCGCAGGTGAAGGAATTGGTGGCCCTCATGCAGGAATGGATATGATATGGCCATTAAGTATAATCATGCGTGGCTTGACAAGCAATAATGAAGTAGAAATAAAAAAATGTTTGAGCATGCTTAAACATTCCAATGCAGGAACAGGTTTCATGCATGAGTCTTTCAATAAAAATGATGTAAATAATTTCACCCGCAAATGGTTTGCCTGGGCGAATACACTTTTTGGTGAGTTAATAATTAAAACATTTGATTTATATCCTGGAATAATACAATCAGGTTTTAATTGATAATATTTTTTAAAAAAATTTATACATTTTTAATTTCAGCTAAAAGATTCTGTAATACCTTTTTTGCATCCCCAAAAAGCATGGATGTTTTCTTGTGAAAAAACAATTCGTTTTCAATACCTGCGTAACCCGGCTTCATACTTCTTTTATTTACGATAACAGTTTTAGCAAGTTCCACTTCAAGTATTGGCATTCCATAAATGGGAGAAGAAGGGTCATTTTTTGCAGCAGGATTTACCACATCATTGGCGCCCAGGATTAATACCACATCAGTAGTTTTAAACTCTTCGTTGGCATCTTCCATTTCAAGTAATTTATCATAGCTCACATCAGCTTCTGCTAATAAAACATTCATGTGGCCAGGCATACGGCCTGCCACAGGATGAATAGCATATTTAACTTCAACTCCTTTCTCTTCCAATACTTTTTCAAGTTCGTGACAGGCATGTTGTGCCTGCGCAACCGCTAATCCATAACCCGGCACTATCATTACCTTCTTAGCATAGGCCATTAACATCGCTGTATCGCTTAAAGAAATTTCTTTATAACTGCCTTGTGTACCCGAAGAAGTTCCTGCACTTTTTGAGCCACCGAATGAACCTATTAAAACATTTTTCAGGCTTCTGTTCATTGCACGGCACATTAAAATTGTAAGCAGTGTTCCTGCGGCGCCTACTAAAATTCCACCGGTAAGCATTGCTTTATTGTTGTATAAAAAACCGCCGCAAGCGGCTGCAACTCCGGTAAAAGAATTGAGCAAAGAAATAACAACAGGCATATCTGCACCACCGATGGGGAGTACAAAAAACACTCCATATAATAATGCCAAAGCAACAGTTATAAAAAAAGGGATGTTTGCATTCTGTACATTAGCCTGGTAAGTAAAAATAGCCGCCAGAAAAACTAACCCAAGAATAATAAGATTGATAAAATGCTGTCCTTTAAAAGAAAAATCCTTAATTTTTCCACTTAATTTTCCCCAGGCAATGATGCTGCCTGCGAAAGAAATACTACCAATAATTGTTCCTGCAACAATGGCAAGATAATGTCCGACAGGAATAACATCAGAGAAAAAAGTAGCGTCAAGATTTTTATTTGCCTGGAACAGATAGTCAAATTCTACAATAGAAATCAATGCAGCACAAGCCCCGCCCATTCCATTGAAGAAGCTTACCAATTCAGGCATTGCAGTCATCTTTACTTTCTTCGCGGTAAGTGTTCCTATAATGATTCCAATAATTATTGCTGAAAAAATCCACGGATAGTTTCCTAATTTCTTTCCATCATTTTCGTATAAGAAAATTGTTCCGAGAATGGCTATGATCATTCCGCCCGCTGCAATCAGGTTTCCCTTTCTTGCAGTTGTGGGTTTGGATAACATCTTTAATCCTAAAATGAAGGTTACAGAAGCGATAAGGTAACAGATTGATAAAATGCCTGACATTAATTGGTTTATTAGTTAATTCGTTAAATGGTTGGTGGATTTATTAATTTGAATTAAATGATTACTATTGTTGATCGCTATCGCACGTTTATTTCTTCCCCCCTTCGGGGCCGGGGGCTTTTTTCTTAAACATCTCAAGCATCCTGTCAGTAACTACAAAGCCTCCAACCACATTTAACGTGCCCAACACAACTGCCAAAAATCCAAGAATTAATGCAATATAATTTCCACTTTCGGCTTTTCCCATAACTATGATAGCGCCAATAATTACCACTCCATGAATTGCATTGGCACCACTCATCAGGGGCGTATGCAATACGCTGGGAACTCTCCCGATAATTTCGATGCCTAAAAATATCATGAGTATTACGATGTAGACCGTCTGTATATTCTCATGTAAAAAATTAATTATTGTTTGCATAAAATAACTTTTTTAAGTCATGACCTTCTCCCTTGGGGAAAGTTTATGATGAGGCCTCTTTCACTTTTTCATTCACTATTTTTCCTTCATGAATAATGCATGTTCCTTTTACGAGATTATCATCAAAATTTAAATTTAGGTTTCCTTTTTTATCAATAATTAATTGCAGAAAATTGACAATATTTTTTCCATATAACTTACTGGCATCATACGGCATTGAAGCCGCAAGCAATGAATTTCCAACAATACTCACTCCATTATAATTTATTGTTTCATCATTTTTAGTCAGCTCAGTATTTCCGCCTGTTGCTGCTGCCAGGTCAATTATCACAGATCCATTTTTCATGCTATCCAGCATTTGCTGGGTAATTAAAACCGGCGCTTTTTTTCCGGGTATTTGTGCAGTAGTAATAATAATATCAGACTTCGCGACACTTTCAGCAATTTTAATTTTCTGCTTTTGTAAAAATTCTTCTGATTGCGTTACTGCATAACCACCAGCCTTACCCGAATCTGCAGCACCTTCTACTTCTATAAATTTTGCACCCAGGCTCATTACTTCTTCTTTCACTGCAGGCCTTGTATCAAATACTTCAACCACTGCGCCCAATCTTCTTGCTGTGGCAATAGCCTGCAAACCTGCAACACCAGCACCCAATATCAAAACTTTTGCTGGCGGAATGCTTCCTGCAGCGGTCATAAACATTGGAAAATATTTTGGAAACATATTAGCCGCAAGCAATACAGCTTTGTAACCCGCAATATTTGCCTGGCTGCTTAATACGTCCATACTTTGTGCACGTGTGGTTCGCGGAAGCATATCAATGCTAAATACCGTAACATTTTTTTCTGCCAGCATTTGCATTAAACTATAATTATATAAAGGCTGATAATTTCCGAGGAGAATTTTAGATTGAAGAAAATCAATATCAGATGATGAAGGAATATTTATAGATAATATAATATCTGAATTTTTCAATATCTCTTCTCTTGAAACAACATTTGCACCTGCTTCCGTATATTTTTTATCTGAGGCAAATGCATTTTCACCTGCACTTTTTTCAATCAAAACATTCACATTCCATTTTTGTAAAATTGCTACATGTTCGGGTAAGGCGGAGACTCTGGTTTCGGGTGAGGATTCTTTTAAAACTCCAATCGTCATAGTGTAAAAATATGCTTCTAAGGTATTACAAATTTAAAACCTTATTGTAAAATGTTGCTTTACTTTAAAATCAGGATTAAAAAAAACAAGACCTATAAAAAACAGGTCAATAGTTAATGTTACTGCATCGTGCTCCTGTATTTGTTTCCATGCTTCTTCCATTTCAGCGCTCCAATGAATATCATCAAAAATAAAAATAGAAGTATCCTTTGATTTTTTTATTAAGTCTGAAAAATAATCAAGCGTTGCATCTTTGCGATGATTGCCATCAATAAAAGCCAGATCAACAGTTTTAATTGTAGCCAATGCTTCTCTAAAAGTCGAATCAAAATTACCTTCAATTAAAATAATATTTTTCAGGCCCGCTTTTTCAAAATTTCGCCGGGCAATTTTTGCAATTTCCTTTGAGCCTTCAAATGTTTTTACTTCAGCATTTTTATTAGCACACGCCATATAGCATGTAGTAATTCCAAATGAAGTTCCCAATTCAATAATATTTTCCGGCCTATAATAGTTTACAATTCTAAATAAAAGTTTTGCAAATTTTTTATTTTTTAAAGAGGACTTTGCAATAGCGCTTACTTTTCTTTTTTTGAAAGGAATTACTGCAGAGCCTGCGCCAAAATCTTCAACATCTATAATTGAATTATCGTAAAGAAGTTGTTGTCGCAACGGCTCAATTTTTTTATAACATTCATATTCTTTTTTATCATTTAAAACATGAATTATAAAATCAAAAACAAAAGGTGAATGTATACCATGGCCTTTGCCATTTTCAGCATTGATGCAATAATGAAAATATTTTTTAGCTAATTGAAATGAAGAATACATCTATAACTGATTTAAGATGTGCCGGTAATTTTTTTCCATACCTCAAATGTGTACGCATAATTATTTTTATCATCTGCCGGAAATGATTGCTCACTGATAAGTTTCCAGCTATCTTTTTTTATTTCAGGATAAAATGTGTCACCGGCAATATTTGCGTGTACCCTTGTCAGGTAGATGCGTGAAACTATATCTATTGTTTGCCTGAAGATTTCTCCGCCACCAATTATAAAAATTTCTTTGGCATCACTTTCTTCCGCTTTTACTATCGCAGCATCAATGTTATTAGCAACAAAAATATCATCTGCCTGCAAATCTGTTTTACTGGTAACAACAATATTGATGCGGCCTGGCAAAGATTTTTTTAAAGACTCATAACTTTTACGGCCCATTATTACCGGCATTCCCCACGTCTTATTTTTAAAATATTTAAAATCGTTAGGCAAGTGCCAGGGCAGTTCATTTTTAGAACCAATGATATTATTTTCTGAAGCAGCAACAATGTGAGAAAGCATGATTAATTATTTTAATTACACAGCCACAGGTGCTTTAATAGATGGATGGCTTTGATAATTTATCAATTCAAAATCTTCATATTTAAAATCAAAAATATCCTTCACTTCAGAATTTATTTTCATTTCAGGGAGGGGAAATGGTTTTCGTGTAAGTTGCAGTTCTGCCTGCTCAAAATGATTTTTATATAAATGCACATCGCCAAATGAATGAACAAATTCTCCGGGTTCCATATCGCAAACTTGCGCAATCATCATAGTGAGTAAAGCATAAGAAGCAATATTAAAAGGAACTCCCAGAAAAACTATCGGCACTTCGCTGATACAAGCTGACAAGATAATTTTCTTTTATCACCATTTTCAGATGAAGAAGTATAAAACTGGAACAAACAATGGCAAGGCATCAAATGCATTTCCGGCAAATCAGCAACATTCCAGGCACTTATAATCATTCGCCTGCTGTCAGGATTTGTCTTTAGTTGCTGAATTAATTCGCTTACCTGGTCAATTGTTTTCCCATCTGCACGTTGCCAGTTGCGCCATTGTTTTCCATATACCGGCCCCAAATCTCCGTTCTCATCTGCCCATTCATCCCAAATTCTTACACCATTTCCCCTGAGATATTTAATGTTGGTATCGCCTTTTAGAAACCAAAGCAATTCGTATATGATACTTTTTAAATGTAATTTTTTTGTAGTAACTAACGGAAATCCTTTTTGAAGATCAAACCGCATTTGATAGCCAAATAAACTTCGTGTACCCGTTCCTGTACGGTCGCTCTTATCAGTTCCTTCTTTAATTATTTTTTTTAAAAGATGAAGATATTGTTCCATGGATGCAAGTTAATATGTCTGAACCATGATTTTGAGAATTACGAGGATTTTGAGGAAAACATGTGAATTGTATTGCTTGCTTTAAATTTTAAACAATATTGTTTTTAAAGCTGAACAAAGAACCGAAACGATGACAGCCCCAAACCTGAAACTATCCTATCTTTGCAGGTCATTTTAGAAACATGAGTAAAAAAGGTAAAGTTTTGATGGCAATGAGTGGCGGTATTGATAGTACCGTTGCTGCGCTGATGCTGCATAATGAAGGATATGAAGTGGTAGGCATTACCATGAAAACATGGGATTATGCAACCAGCAATGGCAACAACAGTAAGGAAACGGGTTGTTGTAATCTCGATAGTTTTAATGATGCCCGTGCTGCTGCTGTGCAACATGGATTTCCACATTTTATTTTGGATATACGTGAAGAATTTGGCGATTTTGTAATTGACAATTTTGTGGAAGAATATCTTGCAGGTCGTACACCAAATCCATGTGTAATGTGCAACACGCATATTAAATGGCGTGCTTTATTAAAAAGAGCTGATGCATTGGATTGTGATTATATTGCCACCGGCCATTATGCACAAATTCATCAGCATAGCAACGGAAGATATTTTATAAGAAAAGGCATTGATGAAACGAAAGACCAGAGTTATGTGCTTTGGGGTTTGCAACAGGATTTATTGAGCCGTACTCTTTTGCCGTTGGGTACATATCGTAAAACTGAAATAAGGCAAATGGCTCATGATTTTGGTTATCCTGAACTGGCTAAAAAAGAATGAGAGCTATGAAATTTGTTTTGTGCCCGATAATGATTACCGCGGGTTTTTAAAAAGAAAAGTTGAAGGATTGGAAGAAAAGGTTTGCGGTGGCTGGTTTGTTGACAAGACAGGAAAAATTTTAGGTCAGCATAAAGGATATCCTTTTTATACAGTTGGCCAACGCAAAGGGCTTGGATATTGCTTTGGGCAAACCTGCTTTTGTTACAGCAATTGTTCCGGAAACCAATACAATTGTTTTGGGTGATGAAGATGATCTGAATAGAAATGAAATGAAGGTTGCCGGTATTAACTGGATAAAGTATGATGGCATTACAGATGGAAGGGAAGCAGTTACCAAAATCCGGTATAAAGATAAAGGTGCACTTTCCAATCTTTTTTTATACGAAAAAGGTGTAAATGTCCGTTTCTATGAAGATGTAAAGGGCATTGCCCCGGGGCAAAGCGCTGTTTTTTATGAAGGTGATGATGTTATCGGTGGTGGAATTATTCAGAGAAGCTAAATAAACGAAATCTGTCTGCAGCGTTTTAATATTTTTAATACTCTTTTTTGTATCATGTAAAGCAATATTTTAATCATACCGTATGACTAAATATTTTATTGGATTATTTTTTATTTCTCTTTTTTTTATTTCGTGCAAAAAAGAAAATGAAACCTTCACTACTGAATCTGTAAATGATTATTTTCCGCTCCAGGTAGGAAAGTATATTACATACAATCTTGATTCGACCCTCTACATAAATTTTGGACAAAAAGATACTTTGATAAGTTACCAGGTGCAGGATAGGGTAGATGCTCAAATAACCGATAATCTCGGAAGACCTGCTTATCGCATCATTCGTTCCATTCGTCATGACAGTTCCCATGATTGGATTCCGGATAATACTTTTATGGTAATACCCACAAGTACTTCTATAGAATACGTTGAAAATAACCTTCGTTTTTTAAAATTAGAAATGCCTGTTAAAAAGGATTTTTCATGGAAAGGAAATTCCTACATAGATACTTACTCTATCAATTCTGCTTTGCAATACCTTGATGATTGGGATTATATTTATGATAGTATTGACGTGCCGCTTACTATTAATTCGCTTAGTTTCGACAGTACTTTAAAAGTGTTTCAAAGAGATGAGTCTGAAGGTGATGACCCATCGCTTCCAACAACACAATATGCAGATAAAACGTACGCCTTTGAAAAATACGCAAAGGGAGTTGGTTTAATTTATCGTGAATTTCTGCATTGGGAATACCAGGGGCCTGAGAGTCCTGAATATGGTTATAAAGGTTATGGTGTAAAGCTTAGTATAATAGATCATAATTAAATTCAGGAATTAAAACCTGGCTTGTCTGATTAATGTTTAAAGCTCCCGATTACTTCTTTTTATGAAAAAGGTTTATCTTTTATTTTTTTCCACAGTTTTTTTTACAATAAGCATTTCCGCACAGTTTACAAAATATATAATAAGATTTAAAGACAAGGCCGGTACTCCATTTACTATAGATAAGCCATCTGCCTATTTATCAGCAAAAGCAATTGAGAGAAGAACAAAACAACATATAGCTATTGATGAAACAGATTTACCGGTTACTCCCCGCTATATCGACAGTGTTCGTTTAGCCGGCGCCGTTACTATACTCGATACATCCAAATGGCTCAACCAGGTTTGTATAGCAACTACAGATTCTGCGGCTTTAGTAAAAATTAATAACATGCCCTTTGTTATTGCTTCTCAACCATTAATGAAGCCAGTGAGTATTCGTAGCACAACCAGTAATAAATTCAATGAACAATTAAATTCGATCACAACTTTACAAGGCACGGGCAATGTGCAGGATTTTTATAATTACGGAAATTCATTTGCACAAATTCATATTCATGAGGGCGAGTATCTTCATGACAAAGGGTTTCATGGAGAAGGCATGTCCATAGCAATTCTTGATGCAGGATTTTACCATTATTTAAGTTTGCCCGCATTCGACAGCGTAAGAAATAATAACCAGGTTAAAGAAACTTACGATTATGTTGCTAACGAAATAAGCGTAGACGAAGATTATTTTCATGGCATGCAATGTTTTTCAATTATGGCATCCAATATTCCCGGTCAGTTAGTGGGAACAAGTCCGAAAGCTGATTATTATTTATACAGAACCGAAGATGCTTATACAGAATCGCCTGTTGAGGAACAATATTGGGCTGCGGCAGCCGAAAGGGTCGATAGTATTGGGATTGATGTTATCTCCACTTCACTCGGGTATGATGAATTTGATAACCCGGTTTTCAACAACACTTATGCTGATATGAACGGCAATACAACTATCGCCGCAAGAGCTGCAGATTTTGCAGCAAAAAAAGGAATGATTGTGGTGGTAGCTGCAGGCAATGAAGGAACGAGCGCCTGGCACTTTATAACAACACCTGCTGATGCAGACAGTGTTGTTGCAGTCGGGGCTGTAAATACATCCGGAGTTATTGGGAGCTTTAGCAGCTATGGTCCTTCCAGTGATGGAAGAGTAAAACCTGATGTAGCTTCCGTAGGTGTTGGCACTGCTTTATCATCTACAACCGGAACTATAATAACAGGAAATGGAACCTCATTTGCAACACCAAACATCGCTGGTCTTATAACTTGTCTGTGGCAAGCCTTTCCGGAGTTCACAAATATGGAAATTATACAGGCTGTTGAAGAAAGTAGTAGCATTTACAATTCTCCTGATGACAGGATAGGATATGGCATTCCCAATTTTCATACTGCTTTTGATAACTTAACGCAACAACGGGCATTAAGAAACATTAATACAATTTTGGGAGGCGATTGGATTAAAGTTTTTCCAAATCCATTTAAAAATAATTTTAATGTTGCTATTAAACCGCAACATACTGCAAATGGAATTTTTAAATTGTTCGATGCCTCCGGAAAATTATATTTTATAAAACAGCTTCCATTACAGGCGGGACAAGATCAATTGATTCCCTTCAATAATTTTCAGCTCTTACAACGCGGCATCTACACGCTTAAATTTAGCGATGGACAAAGCAAAGAAAGTATTAAACTTTTGAAGCAATAAGTTTTATACCTTTTTTTTAAATAAGGCAGCAAACAGCGTATCGGCCTGCATTTCATAACCTTTTAAATATTCTTTTTTTAGCAAATCCAATTTATATTTTTCCTGGAAAAAAGTTACATTTTCTTCATTTTCCTTTTTAAATACAGAACAGGTAATATAGAGTAAGTGTCCATTATTTTTTAGGTGAGGTAAAGTATTTTCAATTATTTTTCTTTGCAGCGAAACATATTTTCCTATTTCATTCTGCTTAAAAAAATGTAGCTGCTCGGGAGTTCTTGCCCACGTTCCTGAACCTGTGCAGGGAACATCCGCAATTATTATATCAAATGATTCAGCAATTTCACCAATTGATTTTTCCAAATCAACATTCATCAGCCTATACTTTTTTATACCGGCATTTCCAAAACGGGATTTTAAATTCTCAAGAATATTTTTTCGTTTATCGGTTACCGTTAAATATATTTTTTCAAAAAGATCAAAAGCAAGGATTGATTTTCCTCCACTTCCTGCACAACAGTCCCAAATTTTTATTTCATTTTCTTGTTTGGCAACTAAAGCTATTATAAGATTTAATGTTCGTTGCGAATTATGATCCTGCACTACAACTTCTTTATCAACATCAAGAATGCTACTAACTTTTTCATTATTGGAGAAAGCCAGGCAATCATTATTAATTTCTTCAAATAAAATATTGGCAGCTTTTATTTTATTATCAACAATACTTTTAAAGCCAGGTCTTATTCTTATAAATAATTTTGGTTGAATTAAAAATGAAAGAGAAAACTTTTGAAAATTTACCTCTTCGCTCAGTTCACCGGGCAATGGAAATATTTTTTCGGCTTTAAATTCTTTCCGAACTAAGGCAAGTTTCTCATTTTGCGGTAATAAAACAGAAGGATTCCATTCCGGTCTAAAAAATTCAATCAATAAGGAAAACTTATTTTCACATAAAAAGATGGCCAATAAAAACTTTTCGAATTGATTTATATCCTCACTAACTCCGAAGCCTAAGCGAAAATAATTATAACATAAAGTTGCAATTAATTTCCTGTCTTTTGAACCATGCTTTTTGTTTTTAGAAAAATAATTTTTTAGAAAAAGATGGAAAGGCTCGTTGCCTTTGTAAGAAGAAATGATGAATGAAGCATATTGAAAATACTTGTGAAAGTAATTCTCTTTGTTGACTGGAGATTTTGCTTCACCATTTTGCATCAGCTTTAATTTATGTCAATCTGTTTTTGAATTAAAGCTCCAGTAATGCCTTCACGGGATCTTTGCCAAATAGAAGCTGGGCCGGATTTTCAAGCATTTCCTTTACTCTTACCAGGAAACTAACCGATTCACGTCCATCAATAATACGATGATCATAGCTTACCGCTAAATACATCATGGGTTTAATAACTACCTGCCCTTTTACAGCAACCGGGCGTTCCACAATATTATGCATACCGAGTATGGCGCTTTGAGGAATATTAATAATTGGTGTGCTCATTAACGAACCGAAAATACCGCCATTAGTAATAGTAAATGTTCCACCAGTCATTTCTTCTATTGTCAGTTTACTTTCTTTTGCTTTTGTTGCCAACTGAACAACTTCTTTTTCAATATCAGCCATACTAAGGCTTTCAGCATTTCTTATAACAGGCACTACAAGGCCTTTCGGCGATGACACAGCAATTGAAATATCGCAGTAATCATGATAAATAATATTATCCCCATCAATACCTGCATTTACAGCCGGCCATTCCTGCAGTGCAAAGCAACATGCTTTGGTAAAGAAACTCATGAAACCAAGATTTACTTCATGTTGTTTTTTAAAGATTTCTTTATACTTAGTTCTTAAATCTATGATGGCGCTCATATCCACTTCATTAAAAGTGGTAAGCATTGCTGTGGAATTTTTTGCCTCAACCAATCTGCGGCTGATAGTCCTACGCAGGTTGCTCATTTTTTCTGACCGCTCTTCGCGGCCGAAAAGTTCTTTACCAACAGCCCTTCCCGGATTGGTGAGTGCATCCAAAACATCGTGCTTGGTAATTTTCCCGTTGGACCCTGTTGGAGTAACTTTCTTTACATCAACTTTTTTATCTGCTAAAATTGCTGCTGCAACCGGAGTTGCCCTTACATCTTTATTAATAACAGGTTCAGATTTTTCTTCTGCTTTTATTTCCTTTTTTTTAATTGAATCTTTTGAGGATGCAATGGATTCTTCTTTTTTGGAATCCTTCTTTTCGGCAACATCATCTTTCGGTACAGCAACGGGTTTTTCTGCTGTGTCATCAATTGTAGAAACAATATCACCTATTTTCAATGTGTCATTTTCTTTAGCAATCGTATGCAGAATGCCGGCCTTTTCAGCATTAATTTCAAACGTCGCTTTTTCACTTTCAAGTTCAGCAATTACTTCATCCCTGGTAACCCAATCACCATCATTTTTTATCCATTTGGTAAGTGTTACTTCGTTAATACTCTCTCCAACCGGAGGTACTTTAATTTCTATCGGCATGAATTATTTTTAAGAAGTACAAACCTAAGCTAAAATGAGAAAATAGTCAAAGGGTATGCTAAACCATAAGTAACCCCGATCGTTTAAAGGAGGAAATAAAAAATTCGGCAATGTGACCTAAAATTACCAGCATTTGACCTAAAATTACCAGTGTTCAAATTTACAAGTGTGTAGTTTCACATGAAATTTATTTCATCATTTTTCAAATCTTTTATTATGAATTTTTTTTACAATTCATTGAATAAGAAAACACAAATTCAGCAGAAACAAATTGAAACATAAAATCTGTAAATAAAGATTTTAGAAATTCAAATTACTAAAATGCTGAGGCGTAATTCGAGTATGTGATAACGTTAGTTATACACTTTTTTCCCAAAATTTATATCCTTTTGAAAGCCTTGTCTTCATATATGGATTTACAATACATAAACTTCTAAAAATGAAAAAGAGTTGCTTATTATTATTATTTACTGTACTTATTTCTTTTACCGTATTTGCACAAAATGTTGGTATTGGTACTGCTGCTCCCAATGCCAGTTCTCAATTGGATATAACGAGCACTTCAAAAGGCTTGCTGATACCACGAATGAGTACCTCAGCTATTACTTCCATTAGTAATCCTGCGAAGGGATTGATGGTGTACGATTCTTTAAAAAGCCTGTTGATGGTAAATACCGGAACTCCGCTATCGCCCAACTGGCAACCTGTTGCGGCAAACACAAATAGTGGATGGAACCTGACCGGAAACAATGGCACTAATCCCAATAACCAGTTTTTGGGTAATACAGACAATAAGCCCCTGCGCTTCCGGGTAAATAATACATGGGCTGGCGAGTTAAATCCTGTAAGCGGTAATGTGCTTCTGGGGTTAAGAGCAGGCCAGTCAAACACCACAGGCTACAGCAAAGTTGCCTTGGGAACAGACGCTTTAAAATTGGATATGGATGGCACTAACCTTGTTGCTATAGGTGATTCCGCATTATATAATAATGGTACAGGAAATGGAGGGGAAAGTGTACAATTCGATGTTGCAGTTGGAACAAAGGCACTCTATTCAAACTCTATCGGTTATAATAATACGGCTGTGGGTGCCCATGCACTCTATTCTAACACTAATGGAATTGATAATACAGCAAATGGGTATAAGGCGCTTTATTCCAACACTTCAGGTTTTCAAAATACTGCAAATGGGGATATAGCGCTCTATTCAAACACTACCGGCTACAATAATACAGCAAATGGTTATAAGGCGCTCTACAAAAATACTACTGGTATCGATAATACAGCAAATGGTTTAGGAGCGCTCTACTCGAACACTACTGGAGGAGCCAATACAGCAATTGGAGCCGATGCCCTCGGGTCCGATACTTCCGGGTCTGAAAATACAGCAATCGGCAGCGATGCACTTTTATCAAACACGACCGGTTCTCAAAATACCGCAAATGGTTCTTCGGCGCTCTTTTTTAACACCACCGGTTATAGTAATACCGCAAATGGTTATCAGGCACTGTATTCAAACACTACTGGTTTTAATAATACAGCAAATGGATATCAAGCGCTCAAAGAAAATACTACAGGCATCTATAATACAGCAACCGGAGGGCAGGCACTCTCTTCAAACACTACGGGTTACTATAATACAGCAAATGGTCTCATTGCACTCCTTCATAATACAACTGGTTCTGATAATACAGCTTGCGGAAGTTGGGCACTCCTTTGGAACACCACGGGATCTTACAATACAGCAATTGGTAACAATGCATTATTTAATACGACCACCTCAGAATATAACACTGCCATAGGATATTATGCAGGTGCTACTCACGACATGGGTTACAACAATACCATACTGGGCGCTAACTGCGATGTAAGCGCAGATGGCTTATACAATTGCATTGCCATTGGCCAGGGAGTTATTTGCACGGCCAGCAGCCAGGTAACCATTGGAAACAGTGCTACCAATTCCTACCGGGCTTATGCTAACTGGAGTAATATAAGCGATGGCCGGTTTAAAAAAGATTTGAGACAGGATGTAAAGGGAATTGATTTTATAATGAAACTGCAACCGGTTACTTACCACCTCGATATTATCGGCATCGAGAATACATTACATAAAAGCCGTAAACAGGAAAGCACACAAGCCGATGCAGTAATGAAACAGGCCATTGCTGAAAAAGAAAGCCTGCGGTTTTCCGGTTTTGTAGCCCAGGACGTAGAAGCTGCTGCCAAAGAATCCGGCTACGATTTCAGTGGAGTAGATAAACCAAAAAACGCAGATGACTTTTATGGATTAAGATATTCAGAATTTGTAGTGCCACTGGTAAAAGCAGTGCAGGAGCAACAGGCAATGATAGACGTTATGAAAAAAAGAATTGATGCCCTGGAAGAACAAAATAATCTTTTACAACAATTGCTTAATAAGAAAAACTAATAATTATGAGAACCACATTACTATTTACCTTTCTTTCATTTTTTATTTTGAATTGTTCTTTTTCACAAAGCATAGGTATAGGTACCAGTACGCCCAATGCATCTGCGGCATTAGATATTACACACACTTCAAAGGGCTTGCTGATACCGCGAATGAGTACTTCGGCTATTACTTCCATCAGCAATCCTGCAAAGGGATTAATGGTGTATGATTCTGTAAAAAGCCAATTAATGGTGAATACAGGAACTCCAGCTACACCCAACTGGCAACCTGTTGGAGCAAACACAAATAGTGGCTGGAGCCTGACCGGCAACAATGGCACTAATCCCAATAACCAGTTTTTGGGCAATACAGATAATCAACCTCTACGGTTCAGGGTAAATAATACCTGGGGCGGTGAATTAAACCCAGTTACCGGAAATACCTTTTGGGGTCTGCGTGCAGGCCAGTCAAATACTACTGGCTATAGTAACATTGCTTTGGGAATTGATGCATTAAAAGTGAATGCCGACCGCAGTAACCTTATTGCAATAGGTGATTCGGCATTGTATAATAATGGAACCGGAGCTATTTATCTAAATGATGCCGTTTATAATGTTGCAATAGGATCAAAAGCGCTCTTTTCAAATACTACTGGCAGGGATAATTCAGCAAGTGGGTTCAAGTCACTTTATTCAAATACTACCGGCAATGACAATACAGCAAATGGGTTCATGGCGCTCTATTCCAATACAACCAGCAGCTCCAATACAGCAAATGGTTCCTATGCACTCTATACAAATACTACTGGCACTGGCAATACAGCAAATGGTTACTCAGCGCTCAGTAAAAATACTACTGGTTTTGGAAATACTGCAAATGGTAATGGAGCTCTTACTTACAACACTACCGGGTACGGCAATACAGCAAATGGTAGTAATGCACTTCAATACAACACTACTGGCCAAGACAACTTAGCAAATGGTTATGGGGCCCTTACTTACAATACTACCGGTGCAAATAATACTGCAAATGGTGTTGATGCACTCCAATTAAACAACGACGGGCAGAACAATACCGCAAATGGCTACCTGGCACTAAGATTAAATAATAACGGTAATTATAATACAGCAAATGGAAGCCGGGCTCTTTATTCCAACACAACGGCTTCTTATAATACAGCAAATGGGTACCAGGCACTTTATTCCGACACTACTGGTTATTCTAATACTGCAAATGGGTACCAGGCACTTTTATCGAACACAACTGGTAATGATAATACAGCAAATGGACAAAGTGCACTTTTTTCAAATACTACTGCTTCTGATAATACAGCAAACGGATTTAGCGCGCTTTATTCCAATACTACTGGTTCTGATAACACAGCAAATGGGTTTAATGCACTTTATTCCAACACTACCGGCAATGATAATGTCGCCAATGGGGCATCAGCGCTTTATTCTAATACTACAGGGAACGCTAATACTGCCAACGGAAAATTGTCGCTTAATCAAAATACTACAGGATATGATAACACTGCTACAGGATATGCAGCGCTTTCTGGAAACACCACAGGTATTGATAACAATGCTACCGGAGCCTATGCGTTAAGTCAAAACACTACAGGAATAAATAATGCCGCCAACGGAACTTCTGCGCTTTCTTTCAACACTACAGGAAATAACAATACTGCCAATGGGGCATATGCGCTTAATCAAAATACTACAGGAAGCTATAATGCCGCCAACGGATCATTTGCGCTAAATAAAAATACTACAGGTTCCGGGAACGTCGTAAATGGATACCAGGCCCTTTATACAAACACTTCGGGTACTGAAAATAGTGCCAATGGCATTAGTGTTCTTTATTCCAACACTATAGGAAACTACAATACCGCCAGCGGAGGCTATTCGCTCTACCATAACACCGCGGGAAATGGAAATACTTCAGATGGATACTCGTCGCTAAATTCAAATACCATGGGTAGTGAAAATACAGCAGTTGGAGATGTGGCGCTTCAACATAATAGTGGCAGTACGGCGAGTTACAACACAGCAATAGGCTCCGGAGCGTTAAATGCAACAACTAATTCACAATACAATACTGCGATTGGATATAACGCAGGTGCTTCTCATGACATGGGATATAACAATACTATTCTTGGCGCTAACTGCGATGTAAATGCAAATGGCTTATTCAATTGCATTGCTATTGGCCAGGGCGTTATTTGCACTGCCAGCAGCCAGGTAACCATTGGAAACAGCGCTACCAGTTCCTACAGGGCTTATGCTAACTGGAGCAACATAAGCGATGGCCGGTTTAAAAAAGATTTGAGACAGGATGTAAAGGGGCTTGATTTTATCATGAAACTTCAACCGGTTACTTACTATCTCGACATTACCGGCATCGAGAATACATTACACAAAAGCCGTAAACAGGAGAGCACACAAACAGATGCAACAATGAAACAGGCCATTACTGAAAAAGAAAGCCTGCGGTTTTCGGGTTTTGTAGCCCAGGACGTAGAAGCTGCTGCCAAAGAATCCGGCTACGATTTCAGTGGCGTGGATAAACCAAAAACCTCTGATGATTTTTATGGATTACGTTATGCAGAATTTGTAGTTCCATTGGTAAAAGCAGTGCAGGAGCAACAAAACGAAATTGAAATATTAAAGGAACAGAATAAAAAACTTGAAGAACAGAATCAATTGATAATGGAATTATTAGATAAGAAATAAAACAGGCCAAATAATACAAATACATAAACATGAAAATAATTGTTGTTGCTTTATCCGTAATCGTCCCGGTTATTTTATCACCATGCCGTTTACTCACTAAAAACCGCTCATGAATAAAAAGAACTATGATAACCCGTTTAATCGTATTATTTTTATAATCAAAATAATTATTTAACTTGGTAAATACATATAATAGTTATGAAAAGAATATTACAAATGCTTGCTCTATTGATTTTGTTTTCAACAAAAGCTAAAGCGCAGCTTAACAATAACGGCGCCACTATCACCATCCAAAACAATGCATATGTGATGGTGATGGGGGATATTAAAAATGCAAGCGGCACTATTACTAATGATGGAAAAATTGAAGTGCAGGGAAACTTTACGAATGCCGGAACATACACTTCAACCGGCAATGAAGACTCGCTGATTATGACAGGCGCCGGCCCGGATACTTTAACAGCCGGCACGGCCACTATTAATTATCTTACCATTAATAAAGCAACTACCACCGATATTGTGCGGTTAGGGGGCTCTGTAACAGTTAATAAAAAACTAGACTATCTTTCAGGAGTATTCACCACTGATCCAATTTTACATCCTTCATATATTTTCACGTCGCCCATTGCTGCAGTTTATAACTTTGCTGCCGGTAAAGAAATTATTGGAAGCGTAAAAAGAACGGGATGGTCCAACGGCACTGCCCGTATTTTTAACCAACCAAATATGCAGGTTACTACTAATGGGGGAACAGTTCCAACCAGTTTTACGGTTACCATGATTCCGCAAAGTGGTGGAGGCGATCCTACACAAAATGAAAGAGAGGTAAAAAGAAAATTTTTGTTTGCGCAATCAGGCGGTTCCGGATTTACGGCTGACATCCGGTATCCATATATAACGGGTGAATTAAATACAAACGTCGAAGCCAATATAGTGCCATGGGAGTTGATAACATCAGAATGGAATGCACGGTTAACACCTGTAACCCGTGATGTGGTAAATCATTATGTAATGACAACCAGCATTCCTGCAGCAGATCTTACCCAGGAATGGAAATTAGCAGATCCGAAATATACATTTAATATAACGGCATATTTACGTGGCCCATGGAATGGTACTACCATGAATACAAGTCTGAATTCCGGTGGTGTTATTCCATTATCACAGCCCTATAATACAGCGCCTTTCAATTATACAGGAACAGAATCTGTTGGAAGTATTCCTAACGCAAATATTGTTGACTGGGTACTTGTTGAACATCGCAAACCTGCAACGGGACTGCCTTCTGATGCTACATCAGCAACTATTACCGGCCGCCAGGCAGCGTTTCTTTTAAATAACGGAACTATTGTTAACCTTGACGGAGTAACTCCGTTATCATTTAATATTACCAAGCAGGGAGCTGCATTTATTGTTGTAAGACATCGCAATCATTTAGGAGTTTTGAGTAATTCTATCCCTTCCAATGCTGCCGGAACTTTCGCCAATGATTATTCATCACTGGCCAATAGTTATAAAGCTAATGGCGCTTCATCTGATCCTGTAGTTTTACTTTCCGGGGTGGTGGTAAATATGGCCTTTGGGCGGGTGACGCAAATAAAAGTGGAGTTGTAAATGCAACAGATGTAAGCGCCGTTAAATTGGCGATTGCATCTTCTTCTACGGGCTATTTGCTGACTGATTTAAACTTAAGTAACAGCATAAATGCAACAGATGTAAGTCTGGCCAAAAGCACCATCTCTTCTTCAGGTTCCGGCAGTGCGCCATCTGTTGCAAATAGTAATAATGATTTAAAGTTTAATGTGCGAACAAATATTCCTGATTTGCTCTCCAATGAATAATAATAGATAAACAATATAAATTCAAAAAACTATCATGAAATATTTTTACAAAATTCAAGCAGTTACTTTCATAATTATTTTATTAGCATCTTCATTTACATCAAATGCCCAAACGGCTGAATGGCGTTTATCTAATCCCACTTATAGTAGTGTTGATCCTGATGGAGCAGGGCCGGCGGTAGGATCTGTAACCTTTACAATGCAGATTCATACGGTGTCAGGAACGATTTCCAATGTTAATGATATTTCTACGGGATGGAGTTATCAGTCCGCTAATTTTATGATCCCGACAACACCTGGATGCGCTGTGGTAAGCAACCCCGCAAATGTTACTATGTCTTCCAGCTTTCTTGGCGGTGGTTTTGCATACACTGTAGTTAATCAATGTGGTGATTTTTCCCAAACAGCAGGTGCGCAAACCTTTGATAAAAGGGCAGTTGGAACTCTTGACGGAACCAGCATAGATATTTCAACCACGTGGATAGATGTATACACAGTTACGTTATGGACACTTAATAATACTGGCGGATATGTTGTTATCAATTCGAGCGAAGGAGGTTCTCCGGGAGAATTTACTACTTATGCTATATCAGATAATTTAGCCAATGAATATGCTGCAAATTCATTAACTTTTGATACACCTCTTTTGTTGGGACCAGGAGTATTACCTGTTCTCTTTACAAGATTTGAAGCGGGCTGTACAAATAACGGGGCTATTGTCAGCTGGTCAACCGGATCAGAATTTAATTCAAATTACTTTGAATTACAACGCAGCGAAAACGGAAACGACTGGACTTCGGTAAATACTCTTAAAGCAGCAGGCAACAGCTCAACGGCTCATACTTATCAGTTACCGGATTTTAGCGGAGGAAAGATGTTCTATAGAATTAAGCAAGTTGATATAAATGGAAACCCTATTTATACAAGCATTATTAAAACAAATTGTGAAGTGAAAGGACTCGACGTGGTTATATATCCAGTACCGGCAAGAGATATTTTGAATGTCGTAATAAGATCAGATAAAGCCTTAAAAACACAATTACAACTCACGGATGTGTCCGGCAGAACAGTAAGAAGAATGGATGTTTCGTTAACCAATGGTAACAATACCTTTCTGGTTAATTTGAAAGGATTAGCCAGCGGAGAATATATATTGCGGGGTAGTAATCCTGATGCCGTGTTAATTAAAAAGTTCAATATAATCAGATAAAATTTTCACGGAATAAAATTTTGAAATTATAAACGGCCGGTACACAAAATATACCGGCCGTTTATAATTTAGTATTAGGCCTTATTCTTATTTATAAAGAGAATGCAGTATTAAGAATTTCTTCCTGTTCCTTAGCATGAACTTTCGAAAAACCAGAAGCAGTTGCCGCACTTGAAGGCCTGCTTACAACACCATAATTTATTGAAGTAAGATTCATGCGCAAAAATGAAGCAGCACCCATGTTCAATGGTTCTTCCTGCGTCCAGTACCAGATTGCCTTATTATATTTTTGATATAATTTTTCAATCTGGTTTAAAGGCAAAGGGTATAATTGTTCCAGTCTTATTATTGCAACGTCATCTCTTTTGTCTTTTTCTTTTTTCTCTAAAAGATCAAAATAAATTTTTCCACTGCAAAACAAAACTTTCGTAATTAAGTTGGCATCAGTTACCGATAAATCATCTATAACTTCTTTAAAACCGCCTGATGTAAACTCTTCAACAGCGCTGTAACTTTTTGGATGGCGTAAGTTTGCTTTTGGAGAAAAATTAATTAACGGTTTTCTGAATGGCCAGGTAATTTGCCTTCGAAAACAATGAAATAAATTTGCAGCCGTTGTGATGTTGGTAACAACCATATTAAGTTCAGCACACATTTGTAAAAATCGCTCCATTCTGCCACTACTGTGTTCCGGCCCCTGCCCTTCATAACCATGGGGCAATAATAAAACAATCCCATTCATCCTCCTCCATTTTTGCTCTGAGCATGAAATAAACTGGTCTGTTATAGTTTGAGCTCCGTTAGCAAAATCACCAAATTGTGCTTCCCAAATTACCAGAGAATTGGGATTTGCCATTGAGTAACCATATTCAAAACCTAATACAGCATATTCACTTAACAGAGAATTATAAATTCGGAAATGGCCCTGTTTGTCTGAAACATGACTTAAACGATTATAGAATTCATCTGTTTTTTCGTCTCTTAGAATAGCATGCCTGTGACTGAAAGTTCCTCGTTTTACATCCTGTCCGCTCATGCGAACATCTCTACCGTCCTGCAAAATACTTGCATAGGAAAGTAATTCACCTGTAGCCCAATCAATCTTTCCTTCTGTTTGATAAAGTTTTACTTTATCCTGAAGTATTTTTTCAACTTTGCGAAGTGGTTCAAAACCATCAGGAAACTTCATAATGGCGTTAAACAATTTTTCAACCTCAGATTTGGAAATGGCAGTTATGGGTGATGCATTAAAATCTTCCGAAGTCGCTCTTCGTAAATTCTGCCACCACAATTCAGGTGTTTGATATTTATAGGGCAAAGGGTTTTGCTTTATTTCGTCTAACCGTTCCTGTAAGTCACTCCAGAATTTTTTTTCCATTTCCTTTGCCAATTCAGCAGTGGCATCATTTCCATGCTCAATTAACCATTTTACATACACTTCACGTGGGTTCGGTTGTTTCTCTATTATGGCGTATAAGCCGGGTTGTGTAAATTTTGGATCATCACCTTCATTATGTCCATGCTTCCGGTAGCAAACCATATCAATAAAAATATCGCTGTTAAATTCCTGCCGGTAGCGCATAGCAATTTGTGAAGCCTTTACTACTGCTTCCACATCATCTCCGTTTACATGAAAAACCGGAGCCTGTATCATTGAAGCAATTGATGTACAGTAATCGGCTGTACGTGCATCATCAAAGTCGGTAGTAAACCCTATTTGATTATTAATTACAAAATGCAATGTACCACCCGTATAGTATCCATCCAGGCCACTCATTTGTACCACTTCATATACAATACCCTGCCCGGCAATAGATGAATCTCCGTGAATGAGAATGGGTAATATTTTCTCGTAATCACTGTTATAAATCACATCTGCTTTACTTCTTGCAAATCCGATAACAACAGGATCTACTGCTTCCAGGTGAGAAGGATTGGGTGCTAGTTTTAAATATATTTTTTTGCCTGCATCTGTTTCAACCTCACTGCTATAACCCATATGGTATTTTACGTCACCACTTCCCATAGTAGTATCCGGTATTGAATTTCCTTCAAATTCTGTAAAGATTTGCTCGTAAGTTTTGCCGAGAATATTTGCAAGTACATTCAGCCTGCCGCGATGAGCCATACCGATTACAACTTCCTGGACATTATTTTCAGAAGCAGTATTAATAATCTCGTCTAATGCAGGAATGGTGCTCTCTCCACCTTCCAGGGAAAACCTCTTTTGACCTATATATTTTGTATGCAAAAACTTTTCAAACATTACACCTTCATTCAATTTCTGAAGAATGCGTTTCTTCTTTTCGATAGGTAAAGCATTTGTAAACTTGCGCTCCATTTCATTGGTAAGCCAGTCAATTTTTTTCTGATCGCTGATATATTTAAATTCAATACCAACGTGCGAAGCATAAACAGCATTTAAATGATCGAGAATATTGCGCAAAGTTGTTGTGCCTAAACCAATCAGATTTCCCGCCTCAAAGTTTTTATCAAGATCATTTTCAGTTAAGCCAAAAAAATTAAGATCAAGATTTGCTCCGCGATCCTTGCGTGGGCGAATAGGATTTGTTTTTGCAAGTAAATGTCCTTTATTGCGATAGCCAAGAATCAGGCGATAAACGCGAATTTCACGCATCCAATCAACCGCGTCTGCTGAAAGAGCTTTTTTGTCGGCCGCTATGGCTGTTCCGTTTGAAGAGCCATTTACTGAAGGCCTGGAAGAAACATTTGAAAATGCAAAGTCAAAACCTTCAAAAAATTTCTTCATTTCAGGATCAACACTTGACGGATCGTTTATAAAATCCCGGTATAAATTTTCTATATATTCCGGATGGGAACTGGTTATAAAAGAAAAATCTTTCATGATATGAGAGAGTTGTTACAAATTTTATGTGGATATTGAATATTAATTTTCCTGACAAGAATTTGCACTGCAAATATCGTGAGTTTTAATTATATATTTTTTGTAAAATGTTTATTAAAACATATTAAATAGCTGGTGACGTGGTTCTGCAAACAATAGCAAAATTTTAAAAATATTTTTTTAAAAGATGTTTTTCCCAACAGAAATACTATCTTTGCAGCCCAAAAAATTTATTTAATGGCAAATCATTCAGCAACTAAGAAAGATGTGCGTCAGAGTCGCAAGCGCAATGAGCGTAATCGTTATCATGGTAAAACAACCCGTAATGCTATCCGCGATTTGAAAGCTTTGGATACAAAAGCTGCAGCAACAGAAAAAATTCCTGAAGTTTCATCAATGATCGATAAATTAGCCAGGCGTGGAATCATTCATAAAAATAAAGCAGCTAATTTAAAAAGTAAGCTCACAAGAGGAGTTCAATCTTTAGAAAAATAATTTTTAATAAAATTTTTTATGCGGGCCTGTTACTATTTTTAGTAACAGGTTTTTTTATTACCTAAATCGGGAATAAAAAAATTCATTTCTCTAATTGAATATCAAATCAATAATTTTATTACTTTTTAAATTTCGAAAACTATAATCTAATCGTATGAAAAGATTTCTTTGTTTCCCGCTAATTATGTTATCAGTTATCGCTTGTTCTCAGGAAACTACTTTTGAAAAAAGCCAGGGAAAAGAAACTGCCACTTATTTTGAAGCTATTCAATTTTATAAAACACTCTCATCTTCATATCACCAAATCAAATTTTTATCCAAAGGACCAACGGATGCTGGCTATCCTCTTAATTTAATATTGATAAGTAAGAATGGAAAATTTGATCCTTCTATCTGGCATAAACAAAATAAAGTAGTTATATTAATAAATAATGGAATTCATCCCGGAGAGCCAGACGGCATAGACGCAAGCATGATGCTTGCCAGAGATATTCTTATCAAAAAAATTACTTTGCCCGATAATGTTGTATTGGCAATTATTCCTGTATATAACATTGGCGGAGCTTTAAATCGTAACAGTTTTTCACGTGCTAACCAAAATGGACCTGAATCCTATGGCTTTAGGGGAAATGCGCAAAACCTTGACCTTAATCGCGATTTTATAAAAAGCGATAGTAAAAATGCCCGATCATTTGCAGAAATTTTTCATTATATCAATCCCGATATTTTAATAGATAATCACGTAAGTGATGGAGCAGATTATCAACATGTAATGACTTTAATAACTACCCAGTACGATAAGCTGGGAAAAAATTTAGGAGATTGGCTAAAGAATACTTTTGAGCCTAAATTGTTTACCGGCATGCATGAAAAAGGATGGGATCTTGTTCCTTATGTAAATGTAGAAGACGCCGACCCTTCAAAAGGTTTTACACAATTTTATGATAGTCCCAGATATTCATCCGGCTACGCTGCGCTTTTTAAAACAATTAGTTTCATACCTGAAACCCACATGTTAAAACCGTACAAGCAAAGAGTTCAATCAACCTATGATTTAATGATTACTATGATACAACAGTCAGGGTTAAACGCTAAAGAGCTTTTGGAAAAAAGAAAAACTGCAATAGAAAATACAATTAATCAAAATCAGTTTGCATTGAGTTGGAAACCGGATACCACTCAATATTCAAATATTACTTTTAAAGGATACGAGGCAGGTTTTAAAAAAAGCGCAGTCACAGATCTCCCGGTTTTGTACTATGATCACAACAAACCATTCACAAAGCAGGTAAAGTTTTACGATGTTTTTACTCCGGAAAATATTGTTGAAAAACCAATTGCTTATGTAATTCCTCAAGGTTGGGGAAGCGTAATTGATCTACTTAAGTTAAATGAAGTTAAAATGATAAGATTGAGAAAAGATTCCATTATTAAAGTGTCAGCTTATCACATTGACAATTATAAATCTTTCCCTAAAGCTTATGAGAAACATCACAAAAACTATGATGTATCAGTTTCCAAAAAAGAAGAAAACATTAAATTTTTAAAAGGAGATTATATTATTACTTTAAACCAGCTTTCCAATGGTTATCTTGTAGAAACTCTTGAACCAACAGGAGACGATGGCTTTTTTTCCTGGAATTTTTTTGATGCAATTTTACAAGAGAAAGAGGGATATAGTGATTATCGCTGGGATACCTTAGCTGAACAAATCCTAAAGAAAGATAATCTACTTCAGCAAAAATTTCAGCAAAAAAAATTATCAGATACTTTATTTTCTAAAAATGCGGATGCGCAGCTTAACTATATTTATAAAAATTCAGCTTGGTACGAGCCGGAGCACTTAATGTATCCCGTATATAGGATAGAAAAATCATTATAAGATTCGTTTTTTTTGCAAGAAAAAATACCTTAATTTTGCAGCCCAAATTAAAATTATTTATTCACACGCTGTTAAAAAACGGCAAAAAAACAAGGGAAATGCAGAATTACGAATTGATGGTGATTTTTACCCCTGTGCTTTCTGAGGAAGAATATAAATCTGCTCAGAAAAAATTTACTTCGCTCCTTACTGAGAATGGAGGAAAGGCTGTGCACGAAAATGCCTGGGGATTAAAATCACTGGCGTACCCTATTCAAAAAAAAACCACAGGTTTATACTGGGTTCTTGAATATGAGGCGTCATCCGACTTCAATGAGAAGCTGAATGTTCAGCTTCTGCGTGACGAATCAGTGCTTCGCCACATGTTTACTGCACTCGATAAATACGCCGTCGAGTACAATGCAAAGAAAAGTAGTGGCGCAAAGTCAGCAAATTTAAAAACGGAGGTAGCAAATGGCTAAAGCAAATGAAATAAAATATCTTACAGCAATTAAAGCTGAGAAGAGGCCAAAAAAATACTGCCGTTTCAAAAAATTAGGTATTCGTTATATTGATTATAAAGATGCGGATTTTTTGAAAAAATTCTTAAATGAGCAAGGCAAATTATTGCCACGCCGTATTACAGGCAACTCACTAAAATACCAGCGTAAAGTAAGTGATGCAGTAAAAAAAGCACGCCAAATGGCAATATTGCCGTATGTAACGGATCTTTTAAAATAAGGAGGTAATTATGCAGGTAATATTAATACAAGATGTAAACAACTTAGGGGGTGCACATGAACTTGTAAATGTAAAAAGCGGTTATGGCCGTAACTTTTTAATACCTTTTAAAATGGCTGTAGAGGCGAATTCATCTAATCTAAAGCAATTGGAAGAAAGAAGAAAACAACTCGCCAAAAAAGAAGAAAAGCTTCTTGCGGAATTCAACAACGTTGTAAGCGTCTTGAATGAAGCTCCATTAAAAATTGGTGCCAAAACAGGAACAAGTGGTAAAATTTTTGGTAGCGTTACTTCTGTTCAAATTGCCAGGGCAATACGTGAACAAAAAGGATATGAAATTGATAGACGCCGCATTCATATAATTGATGATGTAAAAGAATTAGGAAAGTACAAAGCTAAGATTGACTTTGGGAAAGGCCAGGAAGTTGAAGTTGATTTTGAAGTTATTGCTGAATAATATTTTTTAAAATGAAATGAAAGCCCCGCTGTTAAAGCGGGGTTTTTTTATTTTAAAGCTCAAAATCGCAGAAATTATACAAATAAGAAAATTTTCTTTGCACATCAAATTGAAAACAATTTTTTTTGTTTATGTAATTTCAAAGAAATGATTATCTTTAACATCCGTTAATGGGTTTAGTTTGTTTTTCTTTTGGCTGATGTTTCTCTTTATCCAGGTTTCTTCAGTTCATTGTAGCTGCTAATTCATTAATTGAATTTTCAATTTTATTTAAAAAAAAGTTTTTACAATGAACATTTATGTAGGTAATCTCAGTTGGTCAATGACCGATGATGATTTAAGCAACTTATTCAGTCAATATGGTACTGTTTCAAGTGCAAAAATTCTCAAAGAAAAAAATACGGGACGCAGCAAAGGCTTTGGTTTCGTGGAAATGGAAGACGACGAAGCAGCTAAAACTGCAATTGCTACTTTGAACGAAAGTGAAGTGCAAGGTCGTAAGTTAATCGTAAACGAATCACAACCTCGTCCAGAAGGTGGGGTGGTGGTGGCGGCGGCTACAAGAAAAGTGGCGGCGGCGGTTACGGCGGCGGCGGTAGAAGCAGTGGCGGCGGTTATGGCGGTGGCGGTAGAAGCAGTGGTGGCGGTTACGGCGGCAGTGGCGGTGGTGGCTATAAGAAAAGTGGCGGCGGCGGATATGGTGGGGGTAGCAGAAGCGGCGGCAGCGGAGGGTATAACAAGGATTATTGATAAATCATTATAATAGTTTTTTTAAATCCTTTTCATTAAGTTGAAAAGGATTTTTTATTTGTATAATTTCGATGTTGAATAAGAATGGGTGGGGAACACATTTGAGTGGGGGAATAATTCAAATAATAAACCCTTTTGGAAAAGGGTCTATATAAGATCAATTATTTGAATTTAACTTCCGAGATAATTCAGGGGTATTAACGATCTATCAAGGCGCTTTTCATCACTACGAGTGTAAGTGATTGTATTACTATGCATAAAATAAATATTGTTGACTTTTTGATTTCCTTGGAACTCCAGACGATCCATTACATCCCTCTTTTCCCAAATGTTCAGGTTATAATTATTAATTACATGGATTGTTAATTGAAAAACAATAAAACCAAATGGGATTAAAAGTGTTATTTTAAGATTCCAAGAATAAAAAATAAACATACTATGTTATGAATAATAATAATAATAAAAAGTAGCATATATAACTGGTGGAAGTAAAGGAATTGGGTTCGGCATTGCAAAAAAATTATTAAGCATTGGCATGAACGTAGCAATAAGCGGAAGGGATTTGGCTGCAGTTAAACAAGCCGGCTCATTATTAAGTAAAGATCCCTCGTTGATTTTAGCTTTACAATCTAATGTTAGCTCTTTTGATAATGAAATAGAAACCGTAAAGAAAATTGTTGATCATTTCGGACAACTGGATGTATTGGTAGCCAATGCAGGAGTGGGTCATTTTGCTCCTATTGATAGTTTATCTGAAAAGGAGTGGAAAGAAACAATCGATACTAATCTCACCGGTGTTTTTAATAGTGTTAAAGCAAGCATTGAAGCTTTAAAAAATTCCAAAGGATATATTATAACTATTGCAAGCCTTGCAGGCACTAATTTTTTTGAGAACGGAGCCGCATACAATGCAAGCAAATTCGGTCTGGTAGGTTTCACCCAGGCTATTATGCTTGACCTGCGTAAATATGATATTAAAGTTTCAACTATTATGCCTGGCTCCGTTGCTACTCATTTTAATAATCATATTCCCAACGAAGCTGACGCCTGGAAAATACAACCAGAAGATATAGGCCAATTGGTTGCAGATCTTTTAAATATGCATCCACGTTCACTTCCAAGCAAGATAGAGATACGTCCTTCAAAACCAGGAAAATAAAAATCCTTCATCATTCTTAAGCGCCCTTTTCATAAGCAACCTAACAATACAGAATACACGAAAATGGCAAATAACCGGGCTGCGATAGTTATCACTTAAAAATACGGAGGAACAAAACATTGCGGATTAAGTTGTTCCTCAATTATCTATTTAGCAGGAATTAAAATAATATTCCGATAATCTATAGGTCCGTGATCACCCTGTATAAGCAGAGGTCCTGGTTCACCCTCATTGCTATTAATGGCCCCTCCTGTTATGCCCGGAATTTCCTGGTTACAAATGATAGTTATGCCGTTTGCAACTACCGTAACCATTCTTCCAATAAGAGTAATATCATAAGATTGCCATTGATACGCTCCTTTTGCTACCAGTTCGGTAGGTGCAATAAACCCATAAATGGAACCCAATTCATTTTTTATTGGTTCCTGGCCGCCGGTATCTTCAATTTGCACTTCGTAACGGCCCCGGAGATATACGCCACTATTACTTTCTTTGGGATACCGGAATTCAATGTGCAATTTAAAATCTGTGAAGATATTATCTGTTACCAGGTTTGCTCCTGATTTAGGGCTTCTTAAAAAGCCAGAGTCCACTATCCACTGATTACTTCCCAAAGCGTGCCAGCCGCTAAGATTAACCCCATTAAAAAGAATAATGGGTTTTCCCCATACTGGTTTTGTTTTGCGTTTTAATTCAGGAGCTCTGTATGCTACATAATTATATATTTTTCCATTACTAAATTTCATCGTACCAGAAAGACTGTCGCCGGCGAGTATCCCTTCTACTACAAGGTCGCTATCTTCTTTCTCCCATTGCGGTGGTATAGAAAAACTAAAGTTGCTATTTGCAAAATTTACTTTTGAAATGGGGCGTGCACTTCCGCCTGTTCCAACGAACTCTCCTACAAGTGTGCGAAGCCCGGAACGATGGACCTCTAACCAGGAAGGTAATTTTTTACCTACAACGTCGATGGTGATATCCCACCGGCCTTCAATAGACGAAGAATTATCTTTTGCAGACAGAGGCGAATAATTTTTAGGAAAGCATATAGCATTGATTAATAAGAAACCGGGTATTAATGCCAGCCGGAAAATATATTTTCGATATAAATAAAAAAAATTTTTCATTGTTAATATATTATTTGCTGCAATGTATTAACTAATAAATGAATTGCTAACTCGTAATTATAAAAATTACCCATTCCCGATAATCAGATATTGGCACTCTGTTTTCATTTGATATCGGGGAGAAGTTTTAAATATCTTACAATTATTCATTTTCTTTTGGATGCAGATTATATCCTGCCAGGTAGAAAAAATAAATATTCCAGGTCTCCCATTGCCTCTCGAAATATATTTTAAAGGGGCCATGAATCTTTTTTCTTTGCCCGTTCTTAAAGATCATATCGTATTGAATTTCCCCTTCGCTAAAACCCATTCCGGATGGACCATCTTCTGTTTCTTCTTTTATTTCAAATTCAATATTATCTATTTGATAGGAAGTGTTTTCAAACTCAACTGCTACCTCATACATAGAATAAAAACGGTTAATTAATTGCTCTTTAGAAATTATATTTCCATCAGGGATAATAATATCATCATTGATATAGTGTGTATCAATGGTTAACTTTCTTTCAAAAAAATCATTTAAAAATTCATCCGTCATTTCAGTTATTTCTTTTTTATGATCAGGATGAAATTCTTCATAAATAAAATTAGTAGTCATTCCCTTTACCGGTATAAAATCAGTTTCATGTTCAAATAATTCTCCGGTAATAAAATAATATTTAATCCTGTCGGGTTGCGGTGCCAAAAAATCTACATTTATGCTGTGATCTTCTAATAATTTATTCAGACGGATAAATTCTTCTTTATATTTATTATCGTCCAGGCTTTTTTCATCTTTAAAAAAAGCCTTGGCCAGCAGGTCAAATAATTTTTGAGGTTTTGCATTGACATACGCTTTTTCAAACTCTATTACATTTTTCAACCATTGATTTTCAATTTCAGGAGAAATTCGCCGTCGCCCTTGCCCCAAAGATTCCACCAATTCCGCCATCATTTTCATCTTCAAAAATTCATTTTCCTGTCGCAAATTTTCTTAAGGATCATCCCTGAATCTTTCCTCTTCAGGTAATTCGTTTCCTGTTCCATGATATTTTTATTCAAATTAAAAAATAACTCAGAAGAAAAATTGGGACTTGTTAAAATTAAAGGTTACCTATAAAACAAAAAAGCCTCTCAGAATTAACTGAAAGGCTTTAAATAAATATGGCAGCTACCTACTCTCCCACATTGTTGTGTAGTACCATCGGCCATGAGGGGCTTAACTTCTCTGTTCGGTATGGGAAGAGGTGAACACCCTCGGCAAAACCACCATAAAAAGGTTGCAATAAAGCTAATAACTATACGTTACCGGCTAACAGCTTAATAAATTAACATAATGGGAAAGTTATAATACTGATATACAAGATTATTATTAAAATAAAAAATAAAGCTTACGGGCAATTAGTACTACTCGGCTTTGACATTACTGCCTTTATACCTGTAGCCTATCAACGTCATAGTCTTTGACGACCCTTAAAAGAAAACTCATCTTGTGGTAGGTTTCGCGCTTAGATGCTTTCAGCGCTTATCCTGTCCGTACATAGCTACTCTGCACTGCACCTGGCGGCACAACAGATACACCAGCGGTACGTACGACCCGGTCCTCTCGTACTAAGGTCATGTCCTCTCAATTTTCTAACGCCCACCACAGATAGGGACCGAACTGTCTTGCGACGTTCTGAACCCAGTTCACGTGCCACTTTAATCGGCGAACAGCCGAACCCTTGGGACCTTCTCCAGCCCCAGGATGTGACGAACCGACATCGAGGTGCCAAACCTCCCCGTCGATATGAGCTCTTGGGGGAGATCAGCCTGTTATCCCCAGAGTACCTTTTATCCTTTGAGCGATGGCCCTTCCATACAGAACCACCGGATCACTTTAGCCGACTTTCGTCCCTGCTCGACTTGTCAGTCTCACAGTCAAGCACCCTTATACTAATGCGCTCTACGTACGATTACCAACCGTACTGAGGGTACCTTTGCAAGCCTCCGTTACTTTTTAGGAGGCGACCACCCCAGTCAAACTACCCACCATGCACTGTTTCCCGTTAGGGATTAGATTCTAAATGTATAAAGGTTGGTATTTCAACGTTGACTCCACAATGCCTAGCGACACTGCTTCAAAGTCTCCCAACTATCCTACACATCATTTATTCAAAATCAATGCAAAGTTGTAGTGAAGGTTCATGGGGTCTTTCCGTCCCGTGGCGGGTAACCGGCATCTTCACCGATACTACAATTTCACCGGGCTCGTGGAGGAGACAGTGTTCAACTCATTAGACCATTCGTGCAGGTCGGAACTTACCCGACAAGGAATTTCGCTACCTTAGGACCGTTATAGTTACGGCCGCCGTTTACTGGGGCTTCAGTCAGAAGCTTTGGCTTGCGCCGAACATCCTTCCTTAACCTTCCAGCACCGGGCAGGTATCAGGCTCTATACGTCATCTTTCGATTTTGCAGGGCCCTGTGTTTTTGCTAAACAGTTGGTTGAACCATTTCACTGTGACCGTCCGAAGACGGTACGCTTTATCCCGAAGTTACAGCGTTAATTTGCCTAGTTCCTTCTCCACGGCTCACCCGAGCGCCTTAGAATACTCATCCTCGACTACCTGTGTCGGTTTACGGTACGGGTTGTTTTAACCTGAACCTTAGAGGTTTTTCTTGGAAGTCTGATTAGAGACACTATCAGCTCTGCCGAAGCTTTGCTGTACTATCAGCGTTCAGCCATTCTCTGCGGATTTACCTACAAAAAATATACCTACACCCTTTAACGATACTATTCCGTCAGTACGCGGACCTTTCACTACTCCGTCACCCCATCGAAATTAAAGCAGGTACTGGAATATTAACCAGCTTGTCCATCAGCTACCCCTTTCGGGTTTGCCTAAGGACCCGACTAACCCTGATCCGATTAACGTTGATCAGGAAACCTTAGTCTTTCGGCGATAGTGTTTTTCACCTTATTTATCGTTACTTATGCCTACATTTTCTTTTCTAACCGCTCCAGCATGCATCACCAGTACACCTTCAACGCAGGTTAGAATGCTCCCCTACCGATTACGCCATTAGCGGCAATCCATAGCTTCGGTATCATGTTTGATGCCCGATTATTTTCCGTGCCCGAGTCGCTCGACCAGTGAGCTGTTACGCACTCTTTAAATGAATGGCTGCTTCCAAGCCAACATCCTGGCTGTCTATAGCAACTCGAACCTCGTTTGTTCAACTTAACTATGTATTTAGGGACCTTAGCTGATAGTCTGGGTTATTTCCCTCTCGGCCATGGACCTTAGCGCCCACAGCCTCACTGCCGCAGATATATTCATAGCATTCGGAGTTTGTCAGGGTTTGGTAGGCGGTGAAGCCCCCTAGCCCAATCAGTAGCTCTACCTCTATGATACTTCTATATGCGACGCTGTTCCTAAAAACATTTCGGGGAGAACGAGCTATCTCTCAGTTTGATTGGCCTTTCACCCCTATCCACAGGTCATCCGAAAGCTTTTCAACGCTTATGAGTTCGGTCCTCCAGTGTGTGTTACCACACCTTCAACCTGCCCATGGATAGATCACAAAGTTTCGCGTCTACCCCCACTGACTATTCGCCCTATTTGGACTCGCTTTCGCTTCGGCTCCGTTACTTAAAGAACTTAACCTTGCCAGTGAGGAGTAACTCGTAGGCTCATTATGCAAAAGGCACGCCGTCATCCCGATAAATCGAGCTCCGACCGCTTGTAGGCGTACGGTTTCAGGTTCTATTTCACTCCCCTGTTCGGGGTACTTTTCACCTTTCCCTTACGGTACTGGTTCACTATCGGTCTCTCAGGAGTATTTAGCCTTACCGGATGGTGCCGGCAAATTCACGCAGGATGTCTCCGATCCCGCGGTACTCAGGATACTGCTCGTCCTCAATCATTTACGCTTACGGGGCTTTCACCCTCTATGGCTCACCTTTCCAGAAGATTCTAGTTTGAGATTGATTTCTAAATGCAGTCCTACAACCCCAATCATGCACGCTAACATACTGGTTTGGGCTCTTCCCTTTTCGCTCGCCACTACTTGGGGAATCATTATTATTTTCTTTTCCTCCGGTTACTTAGATGTTTCAGTTCTGCGGGTTGGCTCTCCATTGCGGAGTGATATACCTTCAGTATACCAGGTTGTCCCATTCGGAAATCTGCGGATCTAATGCTTGTTTGCAGCTCCCCGCAGCTTATCGCAGCTTATCACGTCCTTCATCGCCTCTGAGAGCCAAGGCATCCACCATACGCCCTTATTTGCTTTAAAAAATTTGAAATTTGGCAATCGTAAATAATTGATTTACATTATGCCTTTTAAAATAACTTACTCAGTATTACAACTTTTATTTTCCCAATATGTCAAAGAACTTTATGCCTCCAATTACCAATGTGAGAATGACATTGAAGATGTATATGGATTCGAACCAAGTTTACCGCCTATACGGTTACATCTATATTTATTAAGAACTATTTGCCAATTTGCTAATTGGCTTTTAAAATTGTGGAGAATATCGGAGTCGAACCGATGACCCCCTGCGTGCAAGGCAGATGCTCTAGCCAGCTGAGCTAATCCCCCTAGTAATGGTGGAAGTTTAAGTCAGTTAGCTTAAGGTTTTAGCCTTACACCTTATGCCTCAGCTTTAGCTTAAGTAGTCCCGACCAGATTTGAACTGCTGACCCCTACATTATCAGTGTAGTGCTCTAACCAACTGAGCTACGGGACTGTTTGTAGTTGCTAATTGCTGAATGTGCTCTCAGATTATCTGATGCTCTAACCATGCTACTACGGTCTATCTAATCGTAGCCACTCGGATGACTTCATATAGTTAAGAACTAAATTCTCAATGCTATGGGCAAATAAAATTGAAAGAATTGGAAGTAACAGCCAACAGTACAAAAACGTTAAGCTCTAAAAAGGAGGTATTCCAGCCGCACCTTCCGGTACGGCTACCTTGTTACGACTTAGCCCCAGTTACTAGTTTTACCCTAGGCGGCTCCTTGCGGTTACCGACTTTAGGTACACCCAGCTTCCATGGCTTGACGGGCGGTGTGTACAAGGTCCGGGAACGTATTCACCGCAGCATTGCTGATCTGCGATTACTAGCGATTCCAGCTTCATGGGGTCGAGTTGCAGACCTCAATCCGAACTGAGACGAGTTTTTTGAGATTAGCATCCTGTTGCCAGGTAGCTGCCCTTTGTACTCCCCATTGTAGCACGTGTGTAGCCCTGGACGTAAGGGCCATGATGACTTGACGTCATCCCCTCCTTCCTCTCGACTTACGGAGGCAGTTTCTTTAGAGTTCCCACCATTACCTGCTGGCAACTAAAGATAGGGGTTGCGCTCGTTGCGGGACTTAACCCAACACCTCACGGCACGAGCTGACGACAGCCATGCAGCACCTTAGTTTCGTGTCTTGCTACGAAACTGAGCTTTCACGCATCGGTCAACTAACATTCAAGCCCAGGTAAGGTTCCTCGCGTATCATCGAATTAAACCACATGCTCCTCCGCTTGTGCGGACCCCCGTCAATTCCTTTGAGTTTCAACCTTGCGGTCGTACTCCCCAGGTGGAATACTTAACGCTTTCGCTTAGACGCTGACAGTGTATCGCCAACATCGAGTAATCATCGTTTAGGGCGTGGACTACCAGGGTATCTAATCCTGTTTGATCCCCACGCTTTCGTGCCTCAGCGTCAATAATTGTTTAGTAAGCTGCCTTCGCAATTGGTGTTCTATGTCATATCTATGCATTTCACCGCTACATGTCATATTCCGCCTACCTCAACTATATTCAAGACCATTAGTATCAATGGCAGTTTCCGAGTTAAGCTCCGAGATTTCACCACTGACTTAACTAGCCCGCCTACGCACCCTTTAAACCCAGTAAATCCGGATAACGCTTGCATCCTCCGTATTACCGCGGCTGCTGGCACGGAGTTAGCCGATGCTTATTCCTCTGGTACCGTCAACTCACGTAAGAATACATGGATTTCTTCCCAGATAAAAGAAGTTTACAACCCAGAGGGCCTTCATCCTGCACGCGGCATGGCTGGTTCAGACTTGCGTCCATTGACCAATATTCCTTACTGCTGCCTCCCGTAGGAGTCTGGCCCGTGTCTCAGTACCAGTGTGGGGGGTCATCCTCTCAGATCCCCTACCCATCGTAGCCTTGGTAAGCCGTTACCTTACCAACTAGCTAATGGCCGCATGCCCATCTTTATCCGATAAATCTTTAATCATTAAGTAGATGCCATTATCATGATGTTATGGGGTATTAATCCCTCTTTCGAGAGGCTATTCCCCTGATAAAGGTAGGTTGCATACGTGTTACGCACCCGTGTGCCGGTCGCCATCAGGTATTGCTACCCCTGCTGCCCCTCGACTTGCATGTATTAGGCCTGCCGCTAGCGTTCATCCTGAGCCAGGATCAAACTCTCCATTGTAAATGTTGTTTGATCTGACTATTAAATTTCTCATCGAAAAATTAACGTCAAAATTCTAATTTGTTACGCTAAACTTTACCTTGTTGAATTATAAAAATTCAGTGCTGTTACTTCCAAACTTTCAAAGATCTTTTGGCCCTTTTCTGACTACCCATTTTTTATTTGGGAGTGCAAAAGTAAGAGCCTTTATTTTACCGACCAAATCTTTCTGGAAAAAATCAAAAATATATTGATAATGATGGCATTTTTTGAGAAGAACTTTTGCTTTTTTTCAAAAGCGGACGGCAAAGATAGTGTGGGATATTGTTTGCTGCAAAATTATTTTGAAGAAATTTTGTTAACATCTGCAAAACGTAATAACGATGGCTGTTGTAGAAAAATATCTTTTTTAATTTACTTCTTTATTAAGGCGAAGTAGCAATAAATTGAAACAAAAAAACTAAACCCAGGGATACATTACTTCAACTAAAAAAAGCCCACAAGCAGGCACAGAAAAATCAACTTTGTTAACATTATTATTTTCGACGATTGTTCTAAATTCCTCCAGGGAGATTTTTCCCGAGGCAGTTTTAAGCATTGTACCAACAAGGCCTTTTACCATTCCGCGTAAAAAACGATTGGCAACAACATTATAAATAGTAAAATCATTTTCTTGTATCCATTCGCTTTTGTAAATTGAACAGATAAAATTATTTACTTGTGTATTTTTTTTTGAAAATGATGTAAAATCTGTTGTGTGTAAAATAAATGCAGCTGCTTCCCGTAGTTTTCCGAAATCCATTGGATAAGGATAAAAATAGGCCCTGTCCCTATAAAATGGATTTTTCTTATGATAGATATAATATTTGTACTCACGGCTTACTGCATCAAAACGGCAATGATGTTTTTCATCAACTTCAACTATTCTTTTAATTACAATATCCTGTGGTAAAATAGAATTCAAAGAATACAGGGCCTTCTTTACAATTTGATCTTCTTTATTTTTTAGATAAAACAGATCAACATCCGTATCAAAATGAAAATAATTCTGTAACGCATGAACACCCGCATCTGTACGTGAAGCCCCGGTAAGTTGAAATGAATTACCGAATTTAATTGCCAATGCTTTTTCGACCTCTGATTGTATAGTAATTCCATTATCCTGAACCTGGAAACCCGAATACTCTGTGCCTTTATAAGCAACTTCGATAAAATATCGTGTCATGTAAAGCGATGGATTATTTATGGATCATAGCCCTGAACCTGTTAATATAGTAACTGTCTGTTAGTTGAGACTGAAGTGTAAAATATTGATTGGAATCTGAAACAAAAGCATAGGCCTCGTCAAAAAATTTATATTTTCCTTCATTAGTAAGAAATAAAAACGAAAGATTTTTAATCTGCTCGGTACTGAAACATTTAGAATGGAATACCTTTTTTGCAATCTTAATCATATCATCATCAGAATTTTCCGAAGCCATTTTTTTGCGCAATTTTAAAAAATCATCATCATTTGCAAATGCTTTACAATCGGAATTGGTGTTCGATGATTTGACAACTTCCGGAAATACAACCACGTCATCTTTTTTTGTTCCATCCGTTTCCAGAATTTTTTTTGTTGAATCCTGTTGAATTGTCACCGGCTGTTTAACCTCCTCATTATTTTGTTTTATTTCTTTATTGTCTTTCACCATTGTACCATCCTTATTTTCTAACGTGCTTTTATTTTCAGATACTAACGGAGTAGCAACAAACGCAGTTGCAGCCGTAGTCAAACCGGGTTCTTGTTTTGCATTGTTCAATGATGCAGTATCTTTGAGCAAGAGATTATCATTTGTTGGTGATGCATCTTTTACAAGAACAGTATCTTTATCAAATACCGGTTCTGAAGAAGTTGCCACCTGACTTGCAGTATTGTTAAGTGTGTCGGTTTTTATGATTGCTTTTTCTGCCGGAATAAATATTCTAATTGTATCATTTCCGTTTTGAGAAGAATCTACATAAACCATTTCCATCCCATCACTATTTTTTTCGCTCAACAATTTTTTAACGGGAAAAAATACCAGGGACATTGATTGAACATTGATGGTCACAGGAGCACTTTTAGGAGAAAGCGGAATCTCTTTTGCGGGTTCATCTTTTTGTAGAAGGGAGGAGTCCTTAACGACATTTGCAAGCATCGTGGAAAATGAATCAGTTTGCAAATTTTTTGAAACTGTATCGATAGTATTTGAATTACTTCCCATGACCACTTCATAAGATTGCATATTAAAAAGTCCCCAGCCTTTTTCACCAAAATTTTTTAAAAGAAACCCTTCATTTTTTTTGTGAACGGTAAGTTGAAATTTTTCTTCAGGAAATTCTTTTTTGGGAAAACCTACATTTAGTTTGTACTCACCGTCAACTAATTTTGGAAGAATCAAATAACCTGTAGACGACGAGCTTACCACGTCATTATTCAATTTAATATAAAAGGGTTGGCCATTTTCTGTTTGCAAATAAATAAAATGAATTTGCTGTGCTCTGGCAGAGAATGTGCAACCTAAGATAAAAATTATACCCGTTAAACGTTTTAAAGTAGCACTAAACATATTTGGCAAATCTATTTAATAAAACAATTAAATTTTGCCTTCTATCCAAATTTTGGTTTCATTTTATAATATCCTCTTACTTTTGCCGACACTAAAAATTTAATATGAAAAATTTTCTTCTTGTAATTGTATTAACCGGATTTTTCGGAGTTTCTATGGCCCAGGATAATGAGTCAACAGATACATCATGGAAACATATTTATAGAGCAACCGCCACACGCATTAACGATCTTGTTCATACCAAACTCGAGGTAAGTTTTGATTATGGTAAAGCATGGATGTACGGAAAAGAGTGGGTTACATTGCATCCTCATTTTTATGCTACTGACTCTTTAACATTAGATGCTAAAGGAATGGAGATTAAAGAAATTGCTATAGTAAAAGGAAATTTAAAAACTCCCTTAAATTATTCCTATGATAGCATGCAGCTAAAGATTACGCTTGATAAAATGTATAAGGAAGGAGAAAATTATACAATATATATTAATTATATTTCAAGGCCAAATGAATTGAAGGAAGAGGGAAGTGCTGCTATTACAAGTGCCAAGGGTTTATATTTTATTAATCCAAAGGGCGAAGATAAAGATAAGCCGATAGAAATATGGACGCAAGGCGAAACTGAATCTAACAGTGCATGGTTTCCAACAATAGACAAGCCCAACCAGAAAACAACGGAGGAAATAACTATGACGGTGCCTTCTAAGTACGTTACGTTAAGCAACGGTGTTTTAAAAAGCCAAAAGAAAAATGCAGATGGTACGAGAACAGATTACTGGAAAATGGATTTGCCACATGCGCCTTACTTATTTTTTATGGGCGTTGGAGATTATGTAATTGTAAAAGATCATTATAAAAATTTACCGGTTGATTATTATGTTGAAAAAGAATATGCACCTGTTGCCAAAAACATATTTGGTGAAACACCCGCTATGATAGGACTTTACGAAAGATTAACAGGAGTTCCTTTTGCATGGCCAAAATATGACCAGATTGTTGGAAGAGATTATGTAAGTGGAGCAATGGAAAATACAACTGCAACTTTACACCAGGAAAGTGCCTATCAAAATGCAAGAGAATTAGTTGACCAAAATATTTGGGAAGAAGTTATTGCACATGAACTTTTTCATCAATGGTTTGGCGATCTGGTTACAACGGAAAGCTGGAGTAATATAACTTTAAATGAGTCGTTCGCTGATTATAGTGAAACGCTTTGGGATACTTACCGCCATGGTAAAGACGCGGGGGATGAACATATTGAAGACAACAGGCAAGCTTATCTTAGCAATCCTGCTGACGAATCTAAAAATCTCGTAAGGTTTTATTACAAAGACAAAGAAGATGTTTTTGACCAAATCAGCTATCCTAAAGGTGGCGCTATATTACACATGCTGCGTAATTATGTTGGTGACAGCGCATTCTTTAAATCACTAAATCTTTATTTAACTACCAATAAATTTAAGAGCGCTGAAGCGCAGCAACTGCGACTGGCTTTTGAAGCAGTTACGGGCCAGGATCTGAACTGGTTCTGGAATCAGTGGTATTACGGAAGTGGCCAACCCGATCTTACAATCAATTATGATTATAGCAATAAAACAGCGAGAGTAATAATTGAACAAACTCAAACTACCGGTAAAATTTTCAAACTTCCGATTGCAATAGATGTTTATAGCACAGGCGCCAATAAAAAAAGATACCAGGTATGGGCTCAAAATAAAATTGATACTTTTTATTTCCCGGCTGATACAAAACCGTCTCTGATAAATGTGGATGCAGATAAAGTTTTGCTTTGCAAAAAAACTGATAATAAATTATCCGGTGAATTTGAACAACAATTTAAATATGCCGGCAATTATATGGATCGTAAAGAAGCACTTGAATACTTTGCAGCTAATAAGCTCGGCAATCTTGTATTAGGATTAAATGACCGGTATTATGGATTAAGATTATTTACACTTCAAAAAATTGATGAAGGAGAAACGTATACAGTACCTTCGGTTTTAAAAGAGGTTGAACAAATTGCTGACAATGATCCTAATAAATTAGTAAAGGCAAAAGCCCTGGAGATACTGGCAAAACTAAACGATAAAAAATACGAATCATTATTTAATACTTACGTAAATGATTCATCTTATTCAGTTGCAGGTGCATCGCTTGAAGGGCTCATAAATCTTGAACCTGACCAGGCCTATACACTTGCAAAAAAATATAGCAAAGATGCGAAAGGAAAATTAGGAGAAGTAGTAACAAAATCCTTAATGGCCAATGCCAGTGAAGATGATTTTAATACCTTATATGAAAATTATAAAAATTCACCGTTATCACAAGCTAAAATACAGCAGACTATTTCATTCGGTAATTATTTAGCCATCGTTAAAAATGCTGATGATGTCAGGAAAGGGGTAGACGCAATTATGAGTGTAAGAAACCAGGTACCTGAAAAATACAGGGGCTTTGTAGACCCGGGTATTAAGCAAACTTTTAATAAAATCAGCAAAGCAAAACGCTCAGAAGGAAATATCCAATTAGCAGATTATATAGATGGTCTTTTAAAATAAGTCTATTTTATATCGATCAATGATAAAGGCAGGAAAATAATCCTGCCTTTATCATTTAATATTCTGAAAGATTATTTTATTGGAATTAGAACGATCAACTAACGTAGACTATTACACGAAATTAGTTACCAACCTCCACTTGCGCCACCACCGCCACCGCCGCCGCCGCCGAAACCTCCGAAGCCACCGCCACCGCCGCCGCCAAAACCGCCACGCCACCAAAGCCACCGCCGCCTCTTCCTCCACCCAACATATTACCTAAAATAAACCATGGCAATCCACTGGTTGAACCACGCCTGCTCATATAAGAACCACCGCCACCACCGCCCCTAAAAAATGATAAAATAATAATAAAGAGTACAGCAAGAATCAGTATAGTTTTAAAAGACGGACCACCGCCTTTGTCAGCCGACGGATTGGCTTTGTATTCACCGGCTGCCGCCTGTATAATTGCATCAACTGTATTATTAAAGCCACCATAATAATCATCCTGCTTAAATGAAGGTACCAGCTTATCATCTATAATCTCTTTTGCTGTAATATCAGGAAGCACTCCTTCCATACCATATCCCGTCTCAATCCTGGCTTTTTTATCATCCTTGGAAACAAGAATTACTACCCCATTATTTTTCTCTTTTGTGCCAATGCCCCAATCCCTTAAATACTTTAAAGAAACTTCAGCAATATCATAACCATTAAGATTGGGAACTGTTATAATAACTATTGCCGAAGAAGTACTATCGTTGTAAGCATCTAATTTTTGTTCCAATGCCTGCTGCTGGAAAGGCGCAAGCATATTGCCAAAATCATTTACGGCACGGGGTGGAACCGGCCTTTTCTCAATATTTTGCGCAAATACGGAATGAAAACAAAAAACAAAAAACAGAACAATGATTTTTTTCATCAATGAATTTTACTAATAGTTAATTACCGAAAATAATCTCATCCGGAAGTTCATTTTTATCTGTTTCAGCATCGTATGGAAAGTGAGAATGAAGCGCTTTGCCTATTTTTAAAACACACTCCTTAATGCCTAATGCATAATTTTCTTTATTAAAAAAAACGAGAATATCTTTTACCACATCTTTCCAGTATTGTTCGCCAACAGCCTGGTGAATGCCCGCATCAGCAAATACTGCTAACTGCCGGTGTTTAAGGGCTACGTATACTAATACTGCATTTCTTTTTTCAGTTTTTTCCATTTTAAGCTGTCCAAAAATTTCCATTGCTCTGTCAAGTGGGTCAACGAAGCGGCATTTGCTTTCAACAAATACTCGTATCTCTCCGCTCGTTTGCTTTTCAGCGTCACGAATAGATTGAACAATGATCTCATTATCTTCCAATGAAAAAAATTCTTTCTTTTTAAAAGGCCACATTCCGGATAGGTTTATTTGATGTCGAACTTAACATCAGGAGCCTTCTCACTGCCAGGATCTGATTTATAAAAAGGCTTTTCGTGATAGCCAAAGATGCCCGCAAAAATGTTATTAGGAAAAGTTTTTACTTTCAGGTTATAACTTTGAACTGCTGCATTGTAATCCTGCCGCGCTACATTAATCCGATTTTCAGTTCCTTCAATTTGAGCCTGGAACCCCTGGAACGCTGCAGTAGTTTTTAAGTCAGGATATGCCTCTGCAACCGCTAACAATTTACCAAAAGAACTTTGAAGCCCTGCTTGTGCTTCCTGGTATTTCTGAAGACTTGCAGGATCATTAATATCTACATTAATTGACGTTGCTTTTGACCGGGCATCTATCACTTCTTTGAGTGTGCTCTTCTCAAAATTAGCGGATCCTTCAATTGTTTTAATAACACTGTTGTACAGGTCTGTTCTTCGCTGATAATTAGTTTCCACATTTCCCCATTTCGTTTTCACCTCCTGATCAACGCCTATCAAATTATTATAAGCACCACAACCCCAGAATAAAAGCAATACAATTATTCCAAGTATTACAAACAACCCTGTTCTTGATTTCATATTTTCGTTTTTATTAAGAATTAAAGTTAACGGTTTTTTAAAGTTACTCGTTTTCAGTTCCAAAGAAGAAATTTTTTAATCGAACCATAGTAACCATTTGGTTCAAATCGGAATTCCTATTTCTCACTTAGATTGAATTGCCTTAATGCCCGGCAATTCCTTTCCTTCAAAATATTCAAGCAAAGCCCCTCCACCTGTAGAAACATAACTTACTTTATCAGCAAGATTAAATTCATTAACTGCAGCAACACTATCTCCACCACCTACAAGACTAAACGCCCCATTGGCTGTTGCTTCGGCAACCGCTTCTGCAATACACTTTGTACCATGTTTGAAATGTTCCATTTCAAAAACGCCCATTGGGCCATTCCATAAAATAGTTTTAGAATGATGAATGACCTTGCTAAAAGTTTCGCAGGCCATCTCGCCAATATCTAAGCCCATCCATCCATCAGGAATATTATTACTTAATGCTCCTGACACCATCGCATTAGCATCAAATTTATCGGCCGTAATAGAATCAGCAGGTAAATGAATGCAAACATTTTTTTCTTCCGCCTTTTTTAATAATTCATTTGCTTTATCTAACCGGTCATCTTCACAAAGAGAATTTCCGATTTTGCCACCCATGGCTTTCATAAAAGTATATGCCATGCCGCCGCCAATAATAATATCGTTCGCTCTTTCCAACAAATTTTCAATAATTAGTATTTTATCTGAAACCTTTGCCCCGCCTATAATTGCAAGAAATGGCTTTTCAGCAGCATGCATTATCTTTTCCGCACTTGCTACTTCATTTTCCATTAAGAGGCCAAACATTTTTTTATCCCCGGGGAAAAATTTAGCAATAACTGCCGTAGAAGCATGAGCCCTGTGTGCCGTTCCAAATGCGTCGTTTACATAAACATCTCCAAGTTTGCTTAATTTTTCAGCAAAGGTTTCATCACCTTTTTCTTCCTCTTTATAAAATCGAAGATTTTCTAATAATAAAACTTCGCCGGGTTTTAATTCTTTCGATTTATTAATACCATCCTCTCCGATGCAATCATTGGCAAATAAAATTTTTGTATCACCTAACAATTCCTGCAAATGATTTATAAGATGTTTTAAAGAATATTTATCTGAAGGACCATCTTTGGGCCTGCCTAAATGCGACATTAAGATCACACTTCCGCCATCATCAAGAATTTTTTTAATAGTTGGAACTGCAGCACGCATACGGGTATCATCAGTGATGTTGAATTCTTTATCCAGAGGCACATTAAAGTCAACTCTTATTAGTGCTTTTTCATTTTTAAAATTGTGTTTGGAAAATTTTGACATGTACTTGCTTTTATTACATTCTGATAAATAAACGCAGAATTACTCTTATAGAAAATTATTTTTTGGATTTCAAAAGTATAGAAAAAGAGCGAGTAAGTATAAGACACCTTTATTATAATTAATGTACATTTTTAAAATCGATAGCATTCGCAACCGGGTGGTTTGCAATAAAATTATAGCGATTAATTGTAATCTTCAATACATACCGGGGCCTACATCCATATTGTTAATTTTTGGTCACTTTTTAAAATTCCTCCAATTTTTTTTATGTTAGATTTGATTATATAAATAAAACCCTACTATATTTGTGGGGTAATTAAAATGAAGAATATTACTACAATATCTTTTAAATCTCCTGCACTCACAGTTATAAATATGTGCGGATACTGTATGCCGTAAGGCATTATCAATTTATATTACCCGTCGGGGCTTCGCCTTCTATCCTTAAGAAAACAATTATAATTAATCATTAAAAAAAAGTATTATGAGCAATTTACATTTTGAAACACTGCAACTTCATGCAGGTCAGCAAGCTGACTCTACCACAAATGCAAGAGCGGTGCCTATTTATCAAACCACTTCTTATGTTTTTAATAATTCAGAACACGCTGCCAATCTTTTTGGATTAAAAGAATTTGGAAATATTTATACCCGGATCATGAATCCTACCACAGATGTGTTTGAGCAGCGCATGGCAGCACTGGAAGGCGGTGTTGCAGCATTGGCAACTGCTTCAGGGCAGGCTTCACAGTTTCTGGCGCTCAATAATATTTTACAGGCCGGGGATAATTTTGTTTCAACAACTTATCTATATGGCGGCACATTACAACCAGTTTAAAGTTGCATTTAAAAGATTAGGAATTGAAGCACGATTTGCCGATGGCGATGATGTTGAAAGTTTCGTAAAGCATATTGATAAAAATACAAAAGCCATTTATTTAGAAACAATTGGTAACCCGAGATTAAATATTCCTGACTTTGAAAAGTTTGCTGACCTTGCAAAAGAATATGATCTGCCTTTAATTGTTGATAATACTTTTGGCGCAGCAGGTTATTTATTTCAGTCCGTTGAATATGGTGCCAATATTGTTGTGGAATCTGCAACCAAATGGATTGGCGGACATGGAACCACTATTGGCGGTGTAATAGTTGATGGCGGAAATTATAATTGGGGCAACGGAAAATTTCCGCAATTTACTGAACCATCAGAAGGTTATCACGGATTAAAATTCTGGGATGTATTTGGCGAAGGTAATCCGTTAGGTTTACCAAACATTGCTTTCGCAATTCGTGCAAGAGTAGAAGGACTTCGTGATTTCGGACCTTCGCAAGCTCCTTTTAATTCATTTTTATTTCTACAAGGGTTAGAAACTTTATCGCTTCGGGTGCAACGGCATGTCGATAATGCACTGGCACTTGCTCAATGGCTGGAAGCCCACGAATTAGTTGAATTTGTTGAGTATCCGGGGTTAAAAAGCAGTCCTTACAATGACTTTGGCAAAAGAATATCTTCCAAATGGTTTAGGCGGCATTTTAAATTTTGGTGTAAAAGGCGGAAAAGAAAATGCCAGTAAATTTATTGATTCATTAAAATTAGTAAGCCATTTAGCGAATGTAGGTGATGCAAAAACATTAGCCATACATCCTGCTTCAACAACTCATGAGCAATTAGACGAAGCGGCACAAAAAGCTGCGGGAGTTGTACCAAATCTTGTTCGCATTAGTGCAGGCATTGAACACATTGATGATATTAAAGCAGATCTTGAACAAGCTTTCAATAAGGTTTTTTCAAAAGAACTGTTTGGATAACCGTTAATGTTCTAACTACTTAATACCGGCATAAAATATTATTTTATGGATATTATTTCATGTCGGTATACATTTGCATTTTTTAAAAAATTGAACACTTTATTTTGTCTTATAGCATATACAAATCCGATGATCTCCTTAAGTTGGAATCAGGAAATATATTGAATGGTTTTCACTTAGCGTATACAACGCATGGCATGCTCAATGCTGCAAAAGATAATGTAGTTTGGATATTTCACGCATTAACTGCCAACAGTGATCCTGCAGAATGGTGGCCGGGGCTTGTCGGCGAAGGATAAACTTTTCGATCCTAAAAAATATTTTATTGTTTGTGTAAACATGCCCGGCAGTTGCTATGGAAGTATCGGACCTTTTGATATAAATACAGAAACAAACAATCCTTGTTATCACGATTTTCCCTTGTTTACTCCAAGCGATATGATCCGTGCCTATAGGCCATTTAAAAAATTATCTGGGAATTAAAAAAATAAATATTGGTATTGGCGGCATCAATGGGTGGCCAGCAATTATTAGAATGGGCGATTGAAGAGCCAGAGTTGTTTGAATATATTTTTCCGATTGCAACCAATGCACTATCATTCAGCATGGGGTGTTGCATTCAATGCATCACAACGGATGTGCATTGAGCAGATGATACACTGGAAAGAAAAAAATGTAGATGCAGGTTTGGAAGGAATGAAAACAGCAAGTTGCATTGCATTGCTTTCTTACAGGAGTTATGATACGTATCATGCCAGCCAGGTGAACATGTAAATGAAAAAATTGAAAATTTTAAAAGCTGAATCTTATCAAAAATACCAGGGAGAAAAATTAGCAAGAGTTTTAATGCATTCAGTTATTATTTTTTAAGTAAAGGAATGGATGCGCATAATGTTGGCCGTAGCAGGCAAAGCATTGAAGAGCTTTAGAACAAAATTAAAGCAAAAGCATTAGTGATAGGAATTTCAAACGATATTCTTTTTCCATTAAGTGAACAGGAATTTTTAGCAGCACATATTCCACATGCAGAATTTAGGGCCATTCATTCGTTATACGGCCATGATGGCTTTTTACTGGAATATGAACAAATTGAAGACATAATCACCGGTTTTTTGCAAATGCAAAACAATCTAAAATTTTGAATTAATAAATAACCAACAAAAAAATGACAGCACACCGGAAATTAACGATTGGCTTATTTGGTTTTGGTGTTGTAGGCGAAGGTTTATATAAAGCATTGCAGCAAACATCTTCTTTAAATGCAACTATAAAAAAAATTTGTATTAAACATCCCGGCAAAAAAAGAAATGCACCTGAAGAATTATTTACAACAGATAAAAATGAATTATTGAATGATGAAGAAATAAATGTAATTGTGGAAGTGATTAATGAAACTGAAGCCAGCATTTGAAATTGTTTCAACAGCATTAACAAACGGTAAAGCATGTAGTAAGCGCCAGTAAAAAAATGATTGCAGAACATTTACCAAAATTATTAGAATTGCAAAAGCAAACCGGCATGATCATTTCTTATGTGAAGCTTCTGCCTGTGCATCTATTCCTGTTATAAGAAACCTTGAAGAATATTATGATAATGATCTGTTACATTCAATAAAAGCAATTGTAAATGGCTCAACCAATTTTATTCTTACAAAAATGTTTGAAGAAAACCTGAGTTTTAAAGACGCATTGTTGCTGGCACAGCAATTAGGTTTTGCAGAAAGCGATCCTTCTTTGGATGTTGATGGTTGGGATGCTGTAAATAAATGGGTCATTTTGCTATGCCATGCTTATGGTATTGTTGAACATCCAGATAACATTGTATTTAACGGCATACAAAACATACAGATAAGCGATGCATTGTTGCGAAGAGAAAAACATTATGAGATAAAATTGGTGGCGCAGGCAAAAAAATTATTGAATGGAAAAATAGCTGCATTTGTATTACCACAATTTGTAAAACATGATGATCATTTTTCTTTTGTAAAAAATGAATACAACGGTGTTGTAATTGAAAGTTCTTTTGCAGATAAACAATTCTTTTATGGCAAAGGCGCAGGCAGTTTTCCAACTGCTTCTGCTGTGTTAAGCGATATATCTGCGTTGCGTTATGATTATCGTTATGAATACAAAAAATTATATCATCATATTGCCCAATCAGCTTACCAATGATTTTTATATAAAGCATTTATGTAAGCTTTGATGACTGGAAATATCATTCCAAAAGAAAAATTTGAATGGATAGAAGAATGGCATGCACAGGAAAACAGTAAATATCTTGTTGGTGTGTTGCATTTTAATCATCTTGTTGAAAATAACTGGTGGAAAGAAAATAATACTTCACTCATTTTATCACCCGAAGCCGTTATTGAAGATGTTGAAATAAGAAAATTAAAAAAGAAAAGTTTAGAGTTAGCTGGTATTAGCTGATAATTTTTCTGCGTTTATGATGTGCGTTAGTTACCTGAAAATAACTTTTTGAGTAAATTGTTCATTATTGTTTTGGTCAATAATTCTTACGATATACATGCCTGTATTCATGGCTTTCGTTCTGGCAATTTGTAATTGATTATTAATTCCGCTCAAAAAAGTAGCTTCACTCATAAGCTGGTCAACTGAGTTATATAAAGAAATTTTATAAACGTGATTATTGGTATTACCGAAATCTATTTTAAGCAGATCTCTCACCGGGTTTGGGTAAACGGTTATATGCGATTTCATCCCTTTGCCATCTAATTCAATAATTTTACTATAAGTATAACTGTTATCGTTGCTGATAAGTTTAAGCCGGTAAAAGTTTTTGCCAGGGTCCGGCCTGTTATCTAAAAAATTATATTCGACATTATTTCTTAAAGTTCCCACTGGATATTTGGATCCTATTTCATTAAAGCTGTTATCACTGCCTTTATGCTCTATAATGTAATTTTTCAAATTGCCTTCATTATTAATTTTCCAGTTTAATAAAATTTTATCATCCATATATTTTCCACTAAAATTAAGCAGTGTTAAAGGAAGCGCCACATAGCAGCTTGCGTCTAAATCATATATATAAGTTCTGTTTACACACCCGCTATTTACGGTAATATGGCATATATAAATTCCTGTATCGGATGGCAAAACACTTGAAATAAAATAACTGGAACCTGTACCTATTAAGGTACTATCTATATCTGATATATTTGCTTTTTTATACCATGAATAAGTAGAGTTATATATACTATCAACGCTCAAAGTAGTGGGTTGCAAAAAGCAATTTGATGTTGCATAAATATGATCTATAGCTAAGGGTAATATACTTGCATCTGAAAGAGTAGCATTACCACATGCATCTAGAGCTCTTAATCTTATTAACGAATAGTTAGTTCCATTGTCAATATTAAATAAAGGACTTGCCTGTGGACCCGCGATTATAGAAGGAGCAGCGGGAGTACTTCCAATTATTTCGTAAGTGAAAGGCCCTACACCATTTGATACGACAGCACCCACGCTGAAGCCGTTTACATCGCATTGGTAAGCTGACGATCTGCTTAAATCAGGAAACTGGTATGGGGCAATTGTTACCGTATCATAATAATATGCATTACACGCATCATTAGCTTTATAACTAATTATATATGTGGCCGGGCCAAGATCATTAAAAGTATAAACACCTCCTGAAACGGTGCTCGGATTTAATTGAGGAAACAGTAAAACATTATTTTTTTCGATTATCCTAACGGTTAGTGAACCCATATTGGTCGATGCCGTTGTCAATATATCCCCGGAACCATTTATCCAGGGACCTCCGGGACATTTTGAATTGACGCCCGGTACATGATTCAGATAGCTAACCGTTGGTGAAACAATTGTAGAATCAATGCTACCACAACTATCTGCAGCAATAATTTTATAAGAATCACCGGGAGCCAATCCGGGTATACTATCTATATTGAAATTAGTACTGCTGTAAATTCCTTCATAAAATAAAGAATCGCCCGGAGCATATATTTTTATATCAAATGGCGAACCTCCACCTGAAATGGATACATTTAATTTTGAATAATTATAAGAACAGGATTTATTGGCTGTTACCGTAATACTTAGCGGTGATAAGGCTTTTGTAAAACACCTTGTGATTGTTGTATCATAGCAGGAATCAATAATCTTAATACAATAGGAGCCATATAAGAGGTTATTAAAAATACCATTTGTATTGCAGCTTAATTGTACATTATTACTATCATAAATACAATATTGTGGATTTGTTAAGTTCTGTTGCCCTAAAATTTTTGCATTAAAAGTAGTACAGGTAGTATTACTAATATCTACATTTGAGTTTATAGATGGTATTGGTCGATCAGCATTAAAACAAATATTTAATGTTGTATCAGGGCAACTATTTTTTGCCCGGATACAATAATTACCATAAGGCAGATTATTAAAAACACCCGAAGAATCACAACTTATTAAAGTATTAGCCGTATCGTATAAACAATAATAAGGTTGTTTCAGATTGTTACTGGAAGCAGTAGCTGTAAATGATGAACAATCCTGGTTTGATATGGAAACATGTAAATCATTAACAATTAAAGGCGGTCCTCCTGTAAAACATTTTATAATCGTTGTGTCAAGGCAGGCATCATGAATATGAACACAATAATTTCCTAAAGGAATGCTGTCAAAAATTCCTGTAGAATCACACTGTATTAAGTTTCCAAGACTGTCATATAAACAATAACCAGGGTTTGTGAGGCTATCGCCTTTTACATGTATTCCAAAATTAGTACAGTTGCTATAATCGGGAATTATAGAATCAACGATTGGAGTTGGTCGTATAGCAGTAAAGCATCTTGTAATAGTTGTATCGATGCATCCATCTTTTGTTTTAATACAATAATTTCCGTAAGACAGGTTATTAAAAATCCCCGTGGTGTTACATGTAATTAAATTATCAAGAGAATCGTATAAACAATATTGTGGATTGGTTAAGTTATTTTGACCTGTAATAGCTGCAGAGAATGATTGACAAATTTTATTAGTTATTTGAACATAATCATTTACAGATAAAATTGGGGGAGCTGCGGTAAAACATCTTGTGATTGTAGTATCAGTGCAATTATCATGTGCCTTGATGCAATAATTTCCATAAGGAAGATTGATAAAACCTCCGGTGCTATTGCATTGCAACTGGGTTCCTGAAGCATTATACAGGCAAAAATCTCCATTAAAAAAGTTAGTAATACCGGTTATTGAAACGGAAAATGAATTACATGTTTTATTATAAATATTTACTGATCCATCAACTGAAGCTATTAATGAAACTGAGGTATTGAATTTTTTAATGTTTCCGCAGGCGTCCCTGGCGATGACGTCAAAAGTTGAAACTCCTGAAAGTTGAAAAGTAAAATAAGGAGAAGCTGACCATAAAGTATCACCTGGATGCCTTACAATTCCATAGGTGAAACCGGGAATACCACCGCTGGTACTAAAATTACCTTTGCTATCCGATACCTGGATATAACCTGTGGCTGAATCACAGGAAATTTTATTGAACACATATGAATCAATATTCCAGGTATAGTTATTTATAGTAACCTGCCTGGTTTGAATTCCGCCGCAGGAATCAGTAAGGCGAATACTATAAGTGCCGGCAATTAAATTACTAAAAATACCGGTATTATTAGAAGTGCCGATGCCCATTGGTGATGGAGCCACTATTGCAAATTGAAAAGGAGACCGGCCATTTGATAAGTTATCAATTGTTATACTACCGTTGTTGCTATTATCGCAACTAACGTCCGTGCCAATTAGAGTAAATCGTGGGTCTTCGTATGAACCGGTAATTACGACTCCAGTTTGAGTGTAGGTACAATTTGTAACAATATCATTAACGAAAACTGTATACATGCCGGCAGATAATCCGGTAATAGAATCTGCGGTAGTAAAATTTGTACTAACAGGACCAACTGCCTTATATTTATAAGAACCCGAACCTCCTGAAGCCAGTACCTTTATAGAACCAGTGGCAGCACAGCGGGATTCTGAAGTTACAAAGCTTGCGTGAAGAAGCGAGCAGCTCTGACAGAGCACTTTGTTTGAAGGAATAATGCAAAAGCAAAATATTGTTATTAATATATGTAAATAAAGGCTTCGCATCAGAATGTTGGATTTGTAAATTTCGGTTTCATTCATAAAACCTGAAGTCCACAATAAGCTAACGCATTTTTAAGCTTATTATTGAGCAGCTTTGCAGGATAAATTGTGATGATTGTTTGTTCTATGTGCGCCAGATCATCGTTTAACAGCTTAACTCTAAACCTTGTTTTAGAGGTAATTTATTATTCTTTAAAATAAATATTATACATTTACAAAACGCATTCGTCTGCAAAAAACGGTAATTAGTCGATAATATCGGGTAGGCTTTGTTAATTCAGAATTAAGGCTTAACTGTATGCTGATAAATTAAATAAATATTTTAAACTATTATGTCAGAAACTGCTGCACCATTAAAAAAACAGGATTTTGTTTTTATTAAATCTGAATACAAAATTGTGAAAATTAAATTTGATGATATTCTTTTTTGCAAGGGCATGAAAGATTACATTCAAATATATGTAACCGGTAAAAGCAATCCGATAGTGACTCTTAAAAGTCTGAATACATTTGAAACAAAGTTACCTGTTGATAAATTTATAAGAGTGCACAGATCCTATATCGTATCAATACTTCATATTGATACGATATCTAAAAGTGAAATTTCAATAGGCAAACAAATTGTGCCGATTGGAAGTATTTACAAAACAGATTTTTTTAAGATGGTTGATATGAATTCTTAAAAATATTTTTGAATAGAAGTTTTAAAAAGAAATATTTAAAGAATCAAGTTCCCTTTTATTTATAGAAGGTATCTGGCCCTTTATTAATTTTTGAATCGCTATCTCTGAAGTCTTTAAAGCATCCTCTTTACTTTTAAATGCTTTATTCCCTTCAATGACTGGTATAAATTCCTGGTGAATGTATATTTTATGATCTACTAATATATTATAGCCCCAACCTCCGGGAGTTTGAATTGCAACCGATTCTACTTTAAACATTTTATCATCACTTTTCTTATTGGATCTAATTGAAAATCCAATAAGGAATAGTGCAATCAAAAGTATTCCGGCCGGAATAAAAATTTTCTTAGTCATTTGCATTGTATGCCTCGTCTGGATGAAATACCCGTAAATCATCGAATGGTAACGTACTGCTTCTGCCGGTAGCAACATAACCGCCAATACTTACGCTAAAGCCAACTGCGCCTGTTCTTGCCGCGCCTTCAAAAGCTTGTTTATTTTTCCACAAATCATTTGCGAAATCGTATTCCCAGGTTGAATTAAGTAGGGCACCATTTTCTCCGGTTGTAATATATGCTTTATCACCTATTACAAAAGCTGCCGCATTTGAACGAATAATATCTGCATAACTATCATCGTAGCTTTCGGTACTTATGTTTGCTATCTGGCGCAATTGCGTCCATGAAGAAGTAGAAGGATCAAAAGACCAAAAATCATTAACCGGAATTCCATTATTGGTTCCTGTAACAATATATCCTTTATTAGCATGTACAAAAGCAACTGCTCCCAATCTTTTTGAGCCGCCAAAGCCGGGCACTGTTGTCCACGAATCTGTTTCGGGATCATATTGCCAAAAATCTTTTAGATAATTACCATCATAGCCGGTTGAGATATAACCTTTATCCAGTATGCCAAAAGCAACTGCATCATATCTTGCTGTGCCTCCGAAATCCGATTTTTGTGTCCAGGAGTTAGCAGCAGGATCATATTCCCACATATCTTTCAATTTATTTACACCATCAAAGCCGGTACCAACATAGCCTCTGCCTGATGCTGCAAATGCAACTGCTGAGTTTCTCGCCACGCCAGGAAGATCAGCCTTTTGTATCCAATAATTTTTTACCGCATCATACTGCCACAAGTCGTTTAGTCTTACATCTCCATCATATCCTGTACCAATATATGCTGAATCATTCACAACAAATGACACTGCTTCGCTGCGGGCAACACCATCAAAATCAGATTTGGTAACCCAGTTTCCATCTAAGGTGGTAGTTGTTTTAGAATCTCCTTTACAGGATATTCCAAAAGTTATAATAGTGATAGCACTTAAATATAGCAGTACATGTTTTGTTTTCATTTTTTAAAAATTATTTCGCACGAAAATAGTCTGCACTCATTCTCACAAATCGTTAAAATGGCTTTGCAATAAACTTTTATCGACTAACAGTTTGTTTTCTTCTGCAAACAAGTTCAGTGTTCATTTAATATTCGTCTTTAATAAATTTTTTCAAAACTTGTTAACAGATAAATTATGCTTATTTGCAGATAACAAAGTAATGTTTAGCCATAGTAACAAAATGCTAACACGACCCCGGTATAATATTGCAGCCACCAATTTTTGAGTATGAAAAAAGTAGTAACTGTTTTCTTTAAGTATCCTTTACAATTTTTGATGCTGTTTGCTTTTACTCAAATGGGTTGTTATAAAACTCCTATTCAATTTGGACAAGGCTATGTTAATACTAATTTTTCAAATCTTGTACTCGTTGATACGCTATCTGTACAATTAACAACTGTTTACAGTGATTCCGTTGCTACATCAGGTTCCGGTGCAGCATTGGCGGGTAATTATGATGATAAGACTTTTGGTAAAATTGTTACTAAATCTTTCTTTGAAGTTACTCCTCCCGCTATATCAGAACTTGCGACCAATTCTGTTTTTGATTCGGTAAAATTGATTCTGGTTCCCAACAAATCTTATTATGGTGATACCACGTTTAGCAGCCAATTATCCGTTTATCAGCTTATCAATCAAATGACCTTTCCTTTATTTCAAACTAGTTTTTATAACAATACAAACTTTAGTGTTGATCCGACTCCTTTGGGTAGCATCAACACACAAATTTATCCTAATATTACTGATACCGTTTTCATACCGTTATCAAATGCTAAGGGGCAGGAATTGTTTGACTTATATAAATCAAATGATTATGTAATGCAATCAACCAATAACTTTTTAGCTTATTTTAAGGGCTTACAAATAGCGCCAACCAACGGTAACATGCATGCCATTTATAGCTTTAAAGACAATATGACGATGCGGCTATATTACCATCAAACAGATGTTTTTATTACAAATAAATATCTTGATTTTACTTTTTATAATAGTGATAATACACAATTCAACCAGGTAAAATCTGATAGAACAGGCACACCGGTATCTATATTCAACAGCACAAATAAAGAAGTTGTTTCTACTGCAACCAACAACAGCGTTTACCTTCAATACCTTACTGGTTTTTTACCAAAAATAAAATTTCCAACATTAAGAAGCCTGTTGTTGAGACCGGACTATACGAAAATTCTGAGAGCAGATCTTATTATTAAACCTGTGAAAAACACTTATAATTCTATTACACCTTTACCACCCCAGCTTTTAGCTGCTACTACTAATGTGAACAATACATTTGGACCCGCTTTAGCGAATGCAGTGGGCGGGTATCAAACGGGAAACCTGATGATTGATCAACTTTATAATCAAAATACGACGTATGATTATGATGTAACTTCTTATTTACAACTACAAATTTTAGTAACCGCTACAAACCAAAACGGGCTTCTGCTTGTGCCTCCATCTACTGCATGGATATCAACTTTAAACAGCGCTGTTATCGGAGACCAAAAAAATACGCAAGGCTCCATACAATTAAAATTATATTATGTATCTGTTAACCCGTAATTTTTTTATGAAAAAACGTAACCTGTTAACAGTTATGATGCTATTTTTTTCAATTATAACCTATTCGCAAAATGTTAGTTCTCCTTATTCAATTATTGGAATAGGAGATATTGAAACTTCTTATTTTAACCGCACGTCGGGTATGGCTAACACAGGAATTGCTTATCGAAATGATAGAAATATTATTTTAAATAATCCTGCTTCGCTCAGTGATATTCAAAGCCAGTTATTTCTTGTGGATCTTGCAGCGCGTGGTAAGTTTGTAAATTTTTCCGGTCCCAGCATCGAAGCAAACAGAACCGGCAAAGATTTTAGTGTTGAAAGGCTTTCATTGGGAATAAGAATAAGTAAATGGTGGGGAACTTCGGTTGGCCTGATGCCTTATAGCACCAGCAACTATACCTTTCTAGGTAGCACAAGTTTACAGGGAACCACTATAACTGTTCCAGTTTTATATGATGGAGACGGCGGCATTAACCGGTACTATTTTGCCAATGGTTTCAGAATTACTAAAAATCTTTCATTGGGTGTTAATGTTTCCTATCTCGCCGGTTCGCTAACACAACATGATACGTTAGTGTCGGCCGATTTGACCACTGGTATTTATAATACAAGAAATATTTATTTGAGAAACTGGTATTTTGATTATGGACTCCAATACCATATAAATGTTTCAAAAAAATGGGGTGTTAATATTGGTGCGACCTATGCAAACAAAACTGATTTAAGAGCACAAACAATATCTTTAGTTACAGACCAAAGCAGAGATACTTTATCGTTCAAAGTACTTTCAAATAATTTTTTCACTTTACCTACTTCAACAGGTGTAGGAATTGCCATTATAAAAGATAAAAAAATTACTTTCTTAGCAGATTACAGGTATCAGAACTGGACATCGCTTAATATAAAAGGGCTGAATTATTCTCTTGTTAACAGCAGCAGGTACTCAGCCGGCTTTGAGTATTCAAAGATTAAACAATATCTCGGCATTCCTTATGAAACTTTCAACCTCCAGGCGGGGGCATTTTACAATAAATCCTATCTTAAAATCAGTGGTGAACAACTTATTGACAGAGGTGTTACTTTCGGGGCAGGCTTCAATAGCAAAAGGAATTCATTAAGCTATCATTTATCAGTTGAAGTAGGAGCCAGGGGCTCGCAATCTACCCCTGTGAAAGAGAATTATGCAGGCTTTACTTTTGGCCTCTTTTATAAAGATTTCTGGAATACTAAGGGAAGAAAATACAACTAAGAAAGAAAAGAATTTTATAAATAACTCCTGCAAATTCCCAGGTATATTATTTTACTTATTCGGCCACTGTTTCTTTATAAGTGTCTCCTACTGGCAATTCAATAAGGCCATTGAGGGTATCTTGTTACGATACTGGCCGCCATTTAAAAAATAATCTTCTAAAATTTGTATGATAATCCGAATACAATTCCATAATCCGTATTATGGGAGGAAGTGATCGGAGGCCTATTATCATAGCTACTGTAAAGATTTAAATTAAAATAAAAATCACGTATCAACTCCAATGAAAAAGTGGTGCTCCCATTATAGCGTACACGTCCCGCCTGGGTAAGGCCGAAGTATATAGTTTGGGAGGTGCTTATCTGGATATTGGGATGCCGGAATTTATAAAAATCAAATCTTGCCATTAGCGGAATCTCCAGTAACAGCCCGCTTGATATGTCGTCTGTGCTTTTTTCCTGGTTGAAAGTAAGGCCGCTAATGAGCTTTAACTGCAGGTTTTTTTCGAGAAGAACCTTACTGCCCGCCCCTGCCATTTCCTGGAACCTGCGTGCAATTGACAATTCAAGATTTCTTTGATAGGCTACAAGGCCTGCAACAAACCAGGAGGAATTAACATTATAGTTACTAAATAATTCCAGGTTTTCATTATCTCTTGAATATCCGGAAGAATCAAGGGAACCAATGGTTGAGGCGGTAAGCTTGTTTTCTAAAGATTTGGTTGCATACGTTATAATGGAACTAAGATTTACCTGGCCTACTGAGCTTGATTTACTATAACTGAAACCGGCTGAAACATTCCCTTCAAGCCTTTTAAAAAAGGTTTTTTCAAGAAAGACCATTGTGCTTATGTCTGTTATCTGAATCGTTATTTTTTTACCATCGCTTAATGTAATATCAGTCCATCCATCTTTTGAGGAGGGGCCGAGAGTGCCGTAATAAATCAGCCTGTCTCCGGTTTCAATTCTAAAACTTTGAGAAGTGTTCATCCGTTTTATTTTATACTGCTTTATATTAACTTTTCTTAGATCCATATCATCGATGATAATTACACCTAACTCGCTCTGCTTAATATCTCCAATCAGTTCCTGGCCTTTATAAAGAAATATAGAATCTTTCGCCTGTGCGTTACAAAAATTAACCGGTATAAGGCCGGTAATTATAATAAGTATTTGAAGAAAAAGTTTTTTCATTGACCTGATAAATAAAAAGTAAGTTCCAACGAAGCGTATTTAGAATTAATGCCAACAGATGCGTGGTCTACCGCAAACATAATTTATTTCTATTTATATTTTGCTACTGAAAGAACAAAAAGCAGCTGAACTAAATATAGCTACTGAGGCTAACTCTTCTATGAGAAAAGATATCCGTAATTTGGCATCATTCTTATACAAACTGTGGTATGCGCTTAAGAACTTTTGAATCTTTCTGGCTGCTAAAAAACGGGTTGCTGCACAGTTATCCCTCACTTGATACCGATATTAATTGCGAAGTAGTTGTTATAGGGGCAGGCATCACAGGTGCACTTACCAGCCATGCATTGGTGGAAGCAGGATATAAAGTTGTGTTGCTTGATAAGGGCGATGTGGCGCAAGGAAGTTCTTCGGCTACCACCAGTATGTTGCAATATGAGATAGACGTGCCGATGTATAAGCTTGCAGAAATGATTGGGGAAAACGGCGCATCAATTTGTTACAAAGCGGGAATTGATGCGATTAAAAATATACAATCGCTCATAGAAAAATATAAAATTGATTGCGGTCTTGAGGAAAAAAAATCCCTCTACATTGCTCACAATAATAAAGCTGCTAAAGGTTTATATCTTGAATTTGAAATGAGAAATAAACACCATTTAGATGTACAGTGGTTAAGTGCAACAGATGTAATGAGAGATTATAACATCAGGTGTTATGGAGCTATTCTTTCAGAGGTTGCAGCCAGTGTAGATGCTTATAAGCTGGCGCATGAGCTTATAAAGATGAACACGAAAAGAGGCTTACAGGTCTTTGACCAGACTTGCCTGGAAAAATTTGAACTGGACAAAAAGATACCCACCATCACCACCACTAACGGGAATAACATTACTTGTGGGAAGATAATTTTTTGCTCCGGTTATGAAACAACAGGCATGCTTAAAGAAAACATAGCCCGCCTGTTCTATACTTACGCATCTGTAAGTGAGCAAAACATACAACTTCCCAAAAAGCTTCATGATATTTTAGTGTGGGATACAAATGATCCCTACCTGTATATGCGCACTACAGATGATGGGCGACTTTTAATTGGGGGTGAAGATTCTTCTAATAATATTTCTTTATTTAAGCAAAAAGTGAAAGAACGCAAAGCAGAAAAGCTCAGGAAAAAATTAAAGAAAATATTACCCCAGGTAAACTTTGTGGATGATTTTAACTGGGGTGGCACTTTCGGGAGTACCAAAGATGGATTGCCATATATTGGCGAATCACCGGAATATAAAAATGCATTATTCGTATTGGGCTTTGGAGGTAATGGCATTACTTTCTCAATTCAGGCAATGGATATTATTATCGATTTAATGAAAGGACGCCAAAATTCCCTGGCAGATTATTATCGCTTCGGCAGATAAAAAATATTTTCGTTTAGCCATAATAGTTAATTATTTCCTTTTTACATTAAGTCATATTTACGTTATGCTTTTTTTATAAAAGTAAAGTATATACATTTATAATTCTTTACGTAACATACTCTGAACCCAAAGAAAAGTCCTTAGATCTGACTTCCTAATGTACAGGCACCTGTTTCAGGCGTGGGAATTAGCAACCATTATTAATAACATAAAACTATATAACACATCCGGTAGTATTCATTACCGGATGTATTTTTCTTAAACAATTTTCTTAAACAATCTGTTGTAAATAATTAAACATGAAAAAGCTCATTATCTCTTTATCGGTAACCATATTCGTTGCAGCTGCTACTTTAATATTTTTTTCCTTTCACCCCTAATAAAACAGGCATAAGCGACTCCGCTGCCACAGTTAACTAAAACAATAATAGATGGCGACCCACTGCCTTCCTGGAACGATGGCGATGTAAAAAAAGGAATAATAGATTATGTAACCAATGCCACAAAAGAAGGGGGTGCAGGTTTTGTTCCTGTAAATGACCGTATTGCCGTTTTTGATAATGATGGTACACTTTGGACTGAAAAACCATTGTATTTTCAATTGTTCTACACCTTAGACCGTGTAAAACAAATGGCGCCGCAGCATCCTGAATGGAACACAAAAGAACCTTTCAAATCGGTGCTGGAAGGCAATTTAAGAAAAGCATTGTCTTCCACAGACGGCCTTTTGGCAATGGTTGCCGCTACATCAACCGGCTTAACCAGCGATGAATATGATAAAACAGTAAAAGAATGGATTGATACAGCCAGGCATCTCGTCACCCATAAGAAATATACCGAAATGGTCTTTCAGCCAATGCTGGAACTGATGCAATACCTGCGTGCCAATGGTTTTCAAACTTTCATTGTATCGGGCGGTGAAATAGGTTTCATACGGGCATGGGCAGAAAAAGTATATGGCATTCCACCGCAACAGGTAGTAGGAACCGTAATGAAATCTGAATACCAGGTAAAAAATGATACACCGGTTATTATGCGTATGGATGAGCTTAGCCTTATGGACGATGGCCCGGGTAAGCCAATTGGAATTTATGAGCATATTGGCAAAAAGCCTGTTTTCGCTGCAGGCAATTCTGATGGCGATTACCAGATGCTTCAATGGACTTCCACTAATACCGAACCTCACATGGAAATTATTGTTCATCATACTGACTCAACCAGAGAGTATGCATACGACCGTGGCTCTAACGTTGGAAAGCTGGAGAAAGGAATAGACGATGCGCCAAAATATGGCTGGATGTTAGTAGACATGAAAAGGGATTGGAAAAAAATATATCCTTATGATCAGTAAAGCCAGTAAGAAATCATTTTAAATAAAGCAGCATCCCCGCGGGCAGAAACATTATAACATGTACAACCTCCGGGGATTTTATTCAATAAGAATCAACCGGATTGAAATTTAGTTTGTTACCGCGTCAGGAATAAACCGGAAATATCACTTCAAATAAACAAGAAAATATGATGCTATCATACCAAAATAAAACAGCAATAATTATTGGCTTCATTCTATTTCCTTTTTTTCTGAAAGCCCAGGAAAAACCAGCAACGTCTGCTGAAAGCGCACAGGCGCTGGCCGATAAATTATCTAACCCCGTTGCCAGCATGATCAGTGTTCCTTTTCAGAATAATACTGATTGGGGCATTGGCGCTTACAATGGCTCAAAGAACACTTTGAACTTTCAACCGGTAATTCCTTTTAAGTTATCCGCTAATCTTAACCTGATAACCAGGCTTATTTTGCCCATAGTTACCCAGCAGGATGTTAGCTGGCCCCGATAAGCATGAGACAGGATTAAGCGACGCCACTATAAGCGCATGGGTTTCGCCATCTCATCCAAAGAACGGGCTTATCTGGGGTTTTGGGCCTGCATTATTGATTCCCACTGCTACAGATGATTACCTGGGCACGAAAAAATTTGGCGTGGGCCCAACAGCCCTGATATTAAAGCAAGGCCATGGCAACACAATTGGCTTTTTGACAAACCAGCTATGGTCTGTTGCAGGAGATAAAAACAGGCAGGATGTGAGCCAGTTGTTTGTGCAGCCTTTTTTCTCGCACAGCTTTGCCAGCGGCGCCAGCCTTGGAGGAAATATGGAATTAACGCAAAACTGGAAGGCAAGCACTACGCTCATATTTTTAAATCCGGTTATTTCCGGAATAACCAAAATAGGTAAGCAACCTATCCAGTTGGTCATCGGCCCCCGAATACCACTTGCAGGCCCTGAAGGTTCGAAACCGGCTTTTGGAATAAGAAGTGTGATCATCTTTGTATTTCCGCAAAAATAAAATAGTGCGGATAGGTGTCTGACACCTAAAGCAAACTTGATTGAGTTTCTTCCGGGGCTTACTTAAGTGAATTATAAGTCCTTGAGGGATTGCAATCGAAGTATCAAGAAAGTTTTGCGCCTTAAGCGTATCGTAACCCTTATTGGTTTGGAGCAGAAAAGGCCCGTCATAAGTGGTGGAAGTATTGTTCAATTGTTTTACAAAAATGCTGTCACCGTGAAATATTGCTATAAAACAATAGCCATGCGATAGGCCGGTATCTGCTGCCTGTTGCCACTGATATGCCGCATAATAGAGCACAGTGTTCTGATTATCTACATTGGTAATGATAGTATCCTTATGCATCTGCTGGTCTATCCAGATCGTTTGCGGGGTAGCCGGCGACAGATAAAAGCCTGGAAACGTTGCAGAGAATCGTGATTCTCTCTGAATCCCGCCCCTGTTTGTAAGCATAGAGTTGGTGAACGTCCACTTTTGCTTGAACTGCAAAGAACCATAAATAAAAAAGTATATAAAACTATATATTACATAATATTAATGTCATCCTTTCAGGATAATACTTTTTTTGGAACAAAAAATGTATACATTTATAATTGTTTTACATCAATACTCTGACGCAACGAAAAAGACTTTAATTCTTTAAGTCCGACATCCTAAAAAACAGAATATATTTTTTAGTTTGACTGCCTGCGCCTAAACATTCATCCGTTCAATTTGTTTATATGTGCATATTGGCCCAAAGAGATTATTATAAAGGGAGAATGGGCACCGCCGGCCGTTGTGAAAATGAAGTAAATTCATATGGTGTGTGCACAGGTTGTCAGACACTTTAAAAGTGTCTGACACCTTATCTGCCAACAACAATAACAAGCAGGCCTCGCAGTTTTAAATATTTATGATATTATGCATTGCATCATATATAAATAAAACTTTATTACGTAAATTGTGGGCGGCAGAATCAGAAGACTGGAAATCTAAATGCTACCTGGTCTATGTTTCCTGAAAACACGAACCGCTGAGTCAGGAAATGAAAAAAGTAACAATTAAACCCAAATAAAACTCTCAGTTATTCTAAATTATCAATTATGAAAAAGATCATTTTTATTGCCCTATTGGCTATTACATCGGTGTATGCTTCGGCACAGTCTAAAATCAGGCTTAATGCTTACGGCTCTTATGTGTTCGATGATCATTTTGATGCTTACAATGATGCCAATACTTATTTCAATGGAACGGTAAAAGGAGGAGCCCAATGGGGCGGGAGTATTGAATTTACGCCCAGCGGTTACTCCAGCGTGGAACTTACGTATCTAAACAAAAGCTCCTCTGTACCCAGCAACTTCAAAGGGGGACTTGGACAACCTGAGAGGAACGAAAATTTTGACCTGAGCCTCAATTATATTTTACTGGGAGGCAACGGGCTGAAACAGAGCAGTTCCGGAAAAGTGGAAGGATTTGGGGGAATGATGGCCGGTGTCCTGATCACCGATGTTAAATCTCCTTCAACAGGAAAAAGCGGTTCCAGAACTGATTTTGCCTGGGGAGGAAAACTCGGGGCAAATATCTGGGTATCCCCAAAAATTGGAATAAAACTGCAGTCTCAAATATTAATAAGTGCGAGGGCAACCGGCGGCGATGTTTTTTACGGATATTGGGGACCAATATATTTAAATACATATACTACTTTGTTGCAGTTTGGGCTGGGAGGAGGATTGACTTTTAAAATCGGAAAATAAGATGATTAGGTGTCAGATACTTTAAAAGTGTCTGACACTTAAAAGTAAACCAGGGTTTCGTGAGGTCGCCTTATGGAGAATATACCGGGATTTGCCTGATGGGATTAAAGCTGGTTGAATAAATTAGGAAATTGGTTCCAATTCCCACGATTCCTGTCTCAGGATATGAACTATGCAACCCACTCCCAATAATTTATACGAATATCATTTTTTTCCCTGGAACAGACCTATATTGTAACCGGCACGAATTATCGGGTAGCTTCTGCCATAGCTATCAACATAAGGTGAATTTATATCTGCAAGAACATCCCACGAGATAGAAAAAAAATAATAGGTATTGCTGCCCTTGTAACGTCCACCTGCGTAACCTGCACCTAATAAAAGACTGCTTTCATTTACATTATAAGTATTAGTCGTATAATTACTGTTATAAGGCGGAATATATTTTACATGAATTATATTGTATTCATATTGGGCAGTTGCAAATAAAAAATTTACAGGAAATAATCTTATAAATGCACCCGGGCCATACACAGTCTGGTGAAGCTTATCACCATAATCATAGTAGTCCCTGTTTGCAGTATAGTTAAAATTGAAAGTAATTCCGGCATCGGCCCAGTTGGTTAAGCTATAACCCAATTGCGGATTAATTCCAATTATGGATGAATAGCTGGAGAATCCTGCAGTTATACTTCCGCCTGTAAATAATTTTTCCTTTTTAAATCCCTTTTTTTCTTCCGGATTTTCTTCACCCGATTGAGCAAAAGAACAAAAAGATGCAAATGCTAATAACACTATAAAAATTGTTTTCATTAATAAAAGTTTATGTGAAAATAAGGCATCCAATTATTTTTATTACGGGATTTAATTCAGCAACAATCAATTGTACAAAAGTCGTTGTAAAACATCATTTATATCTCCTGTAAAATCTTTTATATAAATTTTAAAAAAAATAATTACAAAATGTAACAAAATACGAAATGAATCGTATATTTGAATACGATATCATTCGTAATTAAAAAATAAAATCATGAAAACTATTATTCAATCAGCATTTCCTTACATTGGAACATTTATAATTGCCGTACTGATTTTTACAGCAATGGCATTTCGCAATCCTTTTGTTTTAGAAACCAAAGGTAAAGTTGCGCTTTTGAAAGATACCGTTCCCGGTACTCAGCTAAAAATTGATATGAATGTTCAAAAGGCTTTGGAAGAAGCCAATAAAGCAATTGCAGCAATTGATTTTACTAAAATAATGAATGACGTACAGCAGGCATTAAAGGAGGTTGACATGCAAAAAATACAATTGGAAATTCAGCAATCCCTGAAGGAAATTAATTTTGAAAAAATGCAGAAGGAAATAGATAACTCCCTAAAAAATATTGACTGGAATTCGGTTAATAAAAATATTGATAGCTCAATGAAAAAAATAGACTATCGAAAAATGAGGATTGAAATAGAGAAAAGCATGGAGCAGCTTAAAAAGCAATTAGACAGCAAAGAATTTCGTGAGTCCATGCAAAAATTAAATGAGGCTGATATGAATAAACTTAAAGAAGAAATAAAGAAAGCGAAAATAGAAACTGATAAAAACCGTGAAGAGCTAAAGAAAGAATTACAAAAAATGAAGGAAGAAACTGATTCAAAAAATGCAGCCACAATTAATTTCGGCTATTTATTTGGAAGCGGCGGATTTGTTTATATTTAAGATGCATTGTTTCCCAAACTCAATCAATCGTACTGATTCAGTTTTTTAGTTTTCCTGGCTGAAGGATCATCGGCGCCATTATAGTATCCCCAATAATCCACATTATAGTGTTCAGTCATACCAGGGCAATGATAGTATGGTGGTAAAGGATTGTTGTTATATCCGAAATCATAATGTCATGCTAATTTAATCTATTGATCAGCAAATAATTCCGTTAAAATAAATTTTTTAATTTTCGCTTGTGCCTGAATGTTATGTATCATAATATTCAGGCAATAATAAAAAATAACCTCTTTCCCTATACTAAGCCACTACCTCCTTCGTTAATGAGAATAACCCACTGCGTTACGACTGCGTTAATTAACGCACTCTTAATGCTTAGGGTATGGCTAAAGTATGTAGCGTTTAGCTTCCATGTATCACTAAAACGGTAATCTTTCATAAACAAATCAATGGCAAGAATAACAGATGTATTTGTAAGTGGCACACTGGGTAATGTAGTGCTCTACAGGAGAATGGGCATCAACTGTTCCCGGATTAAAAGAACCGGCATAAAGCAAACGGCAGCCACCAAAATAAGAAGCGAAAATTTTGGTATCGCATCGAGAGCGGCAAAGACCTTACGGTCAGGGTTACACGCGGTAATACCCAACCCAACGGGCAGAAGCATGCAGAGCAGGTTTTCAGGAGCTATTGCCAAATGGCTGTGCTTGTCTGATGTGGATACATTGCCCCCCTGCGATGCAGCGCCTTACATCAGTGGTTTCCGGTTTACTACCGGCGATAGTTTCAGTGAACGGTTTAGAGTACCGGTAACCGTAAGCCGGTCAGCGGATAATTTTATAACGGTAAGCATAAACGCTTTTGTTCCTGCCTTGCAGGTATCCGCTCCGACGGGCTCCGTTTTTATAGACGTGGTAATAGCGGTTGCTGGATGCCTGCTTAAAACGGGTATGGCTACGGGCAGCGAAACACAACGCATACAGGTATCTTACAACAACAACGAAATACCGGCACAGGAAATGAAATTTAATGTTCCTACCTCCGCAGGAAGCCTTACAGTTACTGCGGCATGGCTGCAATATTATACAATGAAAAACAATGGAATTGTACGTGCTGAAAATGCCGCTTTTTTACCGGCAGGAGTTATTAATGCAAGGTATCGTTGAAAATAAATTATGAATTCCGTAATTCTATAAGATTCATAAACCATCGGTATAAGCAGGGAAATTCATGGTTTATTCTCAGCAGGTATTTTCGTATATCCCTACAGTTAGTAAATCCTATCCGGCAAAGAATGTCTTACAAAAAAATTGTATCACTAATCTTCTTCAGCTCTTGGCAATTTTATTATAGCTTACAGCAATCCCCTTAATTAAAGATGAGCTAAAACCCTGGTGTTCCATTTCATTTAAACCTGCTATGGTACAGCCTTTGGGAGTAGTAACTTTATCAATCTCCTGCTCAGGATGAGTACCCTTTTGCAATAATAATTCTGCAGCGCCTTTAACCGTCTGTGCGGCAATAAGGCTGGCAGTGGCTGCATCAAACCCAATTTCGATACCTCCCTGTATATTCGCTCTTATGTAACGCATGGCATAGGCAGTTCCACAGGCTCCCAAAACGGTGGCAGCTTCCATCAGCTTTTCATCAATGGTCACCACTTCCCCAAGGGTGGAAAATAAATTTTTTACTACATTAATGTGTGCAGTAGCAGCATTGGTAAAACTAAAGCAAGTCATGCTTTCCTGGATGGCTATAGCTGTATTAGGCATCGCACGAAAAAGAGGTAGTTTTATTTTTATGATTTCAGCAATTTCTGAAATAAGCACGCCGGTAACTACAGAAACCAAAATGTGTTTGGCAGTTAATTCCTTTTTAAAGCTATTTAATACATCGCTTACCTGGTAGGGCTTCACCGCAAGAATTATCAAATCACTTTTACGCACTGCTTCAGCATTGTCTGATGTTACAGCAACACCCATATTTTTTAAATTCTCAAGGGTAATAATTTTTCTTTTCGTGATGGTAATATCAGATGCTTTGCAGAATTTACTTTTCAATAATCCTTCTGCTATTGCTGTTCCCAGGTTTCCGCCACCGATAATGGCTATTTTTTTATTCATACAAAAATTTATTGTTTATGTATTTTATTAAAGAATGAACGATCCACTTAGCTTGCAATTATTCAACTATACAAAATAACATCATATTTAATAAGAGCAGTATATTGTTTTGGATACATTGCTACTTTTCAATAAAAAATTAAAATTGAAATTAACAGGAAAGTTTAATGAGATAAAAAATACAAACTCAGAAGGTAGGGCAAAGCGCTTGTTTCCTGTCACCATCATAATCACTATAGTAGCCTTTCTTAAGCAAATTAAATTCGCTTGCTCCAAAAGAATGGTTATAATTTTTAAGAGAGGAAGTGGTTACATCATAACTGAATGTAAAACGAATATTATTAATTTCGAGGCCAACCATTGGAATTACAGCATCACCATAACGATAATATAGCCCCCCAATAATTTGCTTTTCGCCATGTTCAGATAAATTATAGGCAGCATTCATACCGAGCATCAATTCGCTTGCTCTCGCCTGGGTTGTAAAATATATATTAGGATTGATGATAACCTGGTCAGTTACTTTAAATAATCCGTTAAGAAACGCAATGTGTCTCATGGAAATTTGATCGTCCCCGTTATCTGCAAAAAAAGTTTCTTTAGGTTGATTGACATGTTGAATAGAATAGCCGGCATTTATGTAAACATCTTCGGTAGGAAAATAGGCATAATTCATACCTACCTGAAGGTCAAAATAGCTAATATTATTATTTTCAAGAACTACTGCGGTCGGCTGATTTCCATCAAAAAATTTTCCATCAAACTGGTCTGGATAAGTAAGTTTGGTTTGATCAATTCTTTTATTTGCCCACCCAACATTAAAGCCTGCCGTAAGCAAACTGCTAAGTCCAAGCTCCTGGTGGTAAGCAACAGACGCATAAACTTTTGTAGAGGTAAGACTTCCTGTGCCGGCAACATCACCCAAAATAACACCGCCTAAACCAAGCCATCCTGTTTCAATTCTATTTCTAAAAACCTGTGCATCTCCAAAAATACTCATGGTTTTATATGGCTGTGCCATAATGTTCGAAAATTGATTTCTGTATGAAGCTCCTAACCTGTAGTCTGCGTCGGGTATAAAACCGGTATTGGCAGGATTTGTGAGCAAGGGATTATTGAAGAACTGTGAAAAATGAAGATCCTGTGCCATCACAGTATTTTGATCTGTGAGGAAAAAAATTACACCAACCAATAGTTTAAAAAACTTATTCATTAGTCTTCATATTATCTTAATAAAGTAATATCTCCTGTTTTCCTGTACTTTGCTCCATCAGAAAAAGTTACCTCTAACGTATATGCATAAACGTCTAAAGGCTGAATCTTACCGTTAAAGGTTCCATCCCATGAACTCTTAACATTATCACTTTCAAAAACTTTTTGGCCCCACCGGTTATAAATACTCCAACGCATCGATGTAATTCCAAATCCAACAACACTTATGCGGCCATTTATACCAAATTTTCCCGGCGTAAATGCTGAGGGAACATCTACCAAAGGCCTTATTAAAGAACTTACATTAATGCAGGTATCAGCGCTGCAGCCGGTATCATTCGCAGCATTGAGACATACATTGTAAGTACCAGTTGCAGGGAAAATATGTGTTGGATTTACTTTCTGCCGAAGTATCTCCGTCTCCAAAATTCCAGTTATACTTTGTAGCGCCCGTTGATTGATTTACAAAGTTAGTAAAAGTATTTTCCTGTGGAGGATTAGGATTGTAAGTAAATGAAGCTGTAGGGATAGGGCTTACCGTTATTGTAAAAGTAGCAGAATCTACTTTGTTGCACGAGCTTGAGTCAAATGCTTTTAATGTTACGACAAAGGTTCCAACTTTATCGTATAAATGGGAAGGACTGTCGTCAGTAGATGGACTGCTTCCATCACCAAAATCCCATATAAATGAAAGGCCTCCCAATGAATTATTAGTAAAGACTGCAGTATAAGGAACGCAACCACGTGCGGGTGTTTCAAACTGCGCTTTTACCTGTGGAGAAAGACGTACTGTTTTAACTGTATCCGCAGGCGAATTACAAAATGTTGTATCATCAATTGATAGTTTAACAATATAAGTTCCCGGGCCGGCATAAGTATGTTGAACAGGCGGCGATTGGCTTGCAGTTACCAGGGCGCTGTTGTCGCCAAAATCCCAGGTAAAAGTATTGGGATTAAACGAACCCTTTGAAGGTACAGAAGTATTAGTAAAGCTGTAACTTAGATTAGTGCAGGGAGGAATCTTATTCGGTATAAAATCTAAAAGTACTTTGTTATCTCCGGCTTTAATATGTGTATAGGCTGTATCAGAAATGTTACAGGTTGTACTGTCAATTGAAATAAGCCTTACCAGATAAAGACCTGTTGCATTATAAACATGAGAATTATTTGGGCTTGTTGTTGTGTCGCCGGTACCATCACCAAAACTCCAGTAATATAGTTTGCCTTTATTAAGTGTATCTGCAAAATCTGCTTTCAAAGGCACACACCCGGTTGTATCATAAGAAACACCATCTATTGAGGCTCTCACTGAGGCACGCACACCTGCAAAATCCATCTCAATTTTAAGCATCCCAAGATTGCACTGGCCGTTATTACCTACTGCAAGATCCCTGGGACCCCAGACTCCAAGTGGCGATCCCACAAAAGCAACCGTTCGAAAACAGTTCGCACACATGGCTTCATAAATAACACCATTCTTATCAAAACGACTGGTACCGCCATCTACATGGTCACCAAAAGTTAATGGATTATTTACACCTTCAGGAGGATCTTCCTGTCCAAAAAAAGTACCGTACAATTGTGTAGCGGCATCTTTTTTAAGTACAAAAAAGTAAAAGTCGCTTCCTGAAACATCTGTCTTGGGTTTAATTGCATCAGGCGTTGTAGGCATATTCATGGTATTGCCTTCGCCGAAACCAGTATTTGATTTTCCGCCCCATCCCGCCACGTATACATTTTCGCAACGGTCAACAAGGAAAGCTGTGGGAGAAATATTTGGCAGGGTAGAGCCGGGTGCCCCAAACACGGTGGAATAAACATAGCCGCTTAAATCAGGCTTTAATTTTGAAATAAATTGCTTAGTATTTGGAACGGAAAAAGAACTTACTGCGCCCGCAGGCTGCACAACCGGCCAGGCGCCGGTAGTAGTGCCGGTAACATAAATAAATCCGAATTTATCTGCATCAATACCATATACCTGGTCTATACCCGAGGTGCCAAGATAGGTTCCTTTTATTGCTGCAGTTCCTGTGCTGTTAAGTTCCACAATAAACCCATCGCTAACACCCCCCGAATTGGAAGAACTGATAACACCTGATCCTGATATTCCGGGAAAGTCGGTACTTGCTGTTCCTCCCGCAACATAAACATTGTTGGCGGGATCAAGGACTAAAACATAAGCAGCATCATCTTTGCTACCACCAAGAAACGTGTTAAAAATAATACTACTACAATTTGGATTAATCTTAAGAACTACCCCGTCCTGGCCGCCCCCGATTTTCGACTGAAAAGCTCCGGCAGTTACGGTTTCACTGTAGTCAATCGATTGCGTGCATGAAGCAACATATATATTATTGGCAGCATCTAATAATACTTCACTCCGGGCATCATCTCCATAATTTCGCTTTAATGAGGAAGCGCCTCCGCTACTGGTTTCGTCCCTCACGTTTACACCATCATCCCGGGAGCCACCAATTCTCATGGAGCCGATCAGGCCACTGCCGGAAGCATTTAATTTTGTAACAATAATATCCCATCCACCCCCGGGGCCAATAACTTTTGGAATAGTTGATGGATAAGTTGGATAATCAGAAGACTTCGATCTCCCTGCAATTACAAGATTTCCCTGTGGGTCAACAATAAGGCTATGAGGTTGATCGGCATCTTTACCACCAATGTAGGTTGCATACACCCTTCCTTTACCACTCGGTATAAGTTTAATTATCCCGATGTCAAAATCGCCGTTAAATGTTTCATCATAAGCGCCGGTCGAAACAGGAAAGCCTTGATTAAAAACAATTCCGCCACCATAAAAACTTCCATCAGGCCCATAAGTAGCCGTGAATCCCCAATTATCGGCTGTGCTTGCGGAAAAACTAAAAAATATTTGAGTAGGATCAATTATAAGAATTTTGGAAGGATCATAATTTTTTACTTTGAACCTCACTACATCCTTATCCACCACATAACGACAATCTAATTCCTGCCTGCTATTATCAACAACCTGGTAAGTATAGGGAGATAGCTCTTTATTGTCACCAAGTGAAGTTGATACTATAAGTTGCTTATTTTTTACTGCAATTTTATCAGCGCCGGAATATTTCATCGCGATATTATTTATATCTGCGCCGGGATGAATAATAAAATCATATTTCAAATTACTGACAGCATCAGAATAATAACGAACATCAATACCGGGATATACATCTTTATAAGTAATCCCCTGGAAAATTCTGCAATTAGAAGCCCATTTGGCCGGATCATTTCCAATAAAATAATTATTAACCGACGGTATAGGTTTATCAGGAATTATTTCCGGATTTTTTGAATTCAAAAATTGTACGTTATAGGCCTGTGAACGAATTTTGTTTATTCCTGTCTGGCTTGTGGTAATTCCCAACGCTTCATTGTGCCTTCTTTCCTTTATATTTTCAACATCATTGGGATTACTTTGAGCAACGGTGAATCCGTTTTGTTGCAAATAAAATTCACCACTGCCGGCATGAGTCATAAATTTTACCTGGCTGTTCCACTGGCCTTTATTTTCAACAAACTCAATTTGGGCCAATATATTCTGAGCAACAAATAAAGTTGCCAGCATAGTTAAAATAAAGAATTGGGAAATCTTAAATAGTCTCAAGGCACATATTTGTTTTATGACAGAAAATGTATAAAAAGTTTATCAAGGAAACCAGGAAAATATTGGAACTATTAAAAATTAAATTTACGAAAGAATTATAAGAGAAGTTTCAAAATAAAACTTTCATTTATGATTTAATATGCAATTAACAATGTAAGGCAACATAACGGTCAGGATATCTTACTCCACACTGTTTTTCCCTTCTGCAGCAATAAAAAATTTTTTAAACACACATTATCATCCGAAGAAAGTTGAGGATCCTCTTCTATAATTTTTTCTGCACAATGCCTGGCTGCTTCAAGCATTTTTTTGTCTTCAACAATATTAGCTAATTTAAAATTAAGAATGCCGCTTTGCCTTGTTCCTTCTATATCTCCGGGCCCACGAATTTCCAGATCTTTTTCTGCAATTTTAAATCCATCATTAGTTTCAGACATAATTTTAAGCCGACGTTTTGCATCAGCAGATAGTTTTACTTTGGTAAGTAAAATGCAATAGCTTTTTTCACTTCCCCTTCCTACTCTGCCTCGTAACTGGTGCAACTGCGGCAGGCCAAATTTTTCTGCGCTCTCTATGAGCATTACGCTTGCATTTGGCACATTTACGCCCACTTCAATTACTGTAGTAGAAACCATAATTTGAGTATCCCCCTTTATAAATCGTTGCATGTTTACCTGCTTCTGCAGCGACTTCTGGCGTCCATGTACCATGCTTATATAAAATTCCGGTTCGGGAAAAAATGCTTTTACTTCTTCATATCCTTTCATTAAGTTTTCAAAATCCAGTTTGGCTGATTCCTCAATCAACGGATAAACAATGTATGACTGTCTTCCCTTTTTTATCTCGCTTTTTATAAAATCCATTACCTGCGGCCTTGCATATTCCATCCTGTGAACGGTAGTTACCAACTTTCTGCCAGGAGGTAATTCATTCATAATACTGTAATCGAGATCACCATAAGCAGTTAACGCAAGGGTACGCGGAATGGGCGTTGCCGTCATTACTAATACATGAGGATTCACCTCATTTTTTTTCCACAGCTTTGCTCTTTGTGCTACGCCAAACCTATGCTGCTCATCAACTATTGCAAGGCCTAAATTTTTGAATATAACGGTGTCTTCAATTATAGCATGGGTTCCTGTTAATATCGTTACTTCACCATTTGCAGTTGCCTGTAATATTTCTCTTTTTTCTTTTGCTGATGAAGAACCTGTAAGAATTCGTATGGTAACCGGAATATTTTGAAGAAGTAATCGCAGGCTTTCATAATGCTGGCGTGCAAGAATTTCGGTGGGTGCCATAAAGCAACTTTGATATCCATTATCGGCAGCAATGAGCATACTCATTAGCGCTACTATTGTTTTGCCACTTCCCACATCGCCCTGCAATAAACGGTTCATTTGTTTTCCACTTCCCATATCTTTTCTTATTTCTTTAAGCACACGTTTTTGGGCGCCTGTCAATTCGAATGGAAGATTGTTATGGTAAAACTCATTGAAGTGTTCGCCAACTTTATTAAATATTAATCCTTTCGAAAAGGAATGCCGTTTATAACGGGTGAGGCCTAAACGAAGTTGTGAGATAAACAATTCTTCAAATTTTAACCGCTTTAGTGCATCAAGATATTCGTTAACACTTGCAGGAAAATGTATTTGCCTGAAAGCAATGTACCTGCTAACCAGTTGATATTTTTTAAGCAGAAATTCAGGAAGATTTTCAGGTATATCTTTTTCGGTCAGCATTTGCAATAACGTAGAGGTAAGCTTTGCTATTTGCCTGCCTCCAAGATTTCTCGATTTTAGTTTTTCGGTACCTGGATAAACAGGCTCCAGGAATAAATTTTTTTCAACTCCTGCTTCCGTAACTTCCTCCATTTCAGGATGAGATATTTGCGGGACATTCATAAAAAATCCGGCTTTACCGAAAACCCTGTATCTCCTTCCAACATGAATCGCTTTTTGCAACCAGTTAATACCCTGGAACCAAACTAATTCCAATTCACCGGTTCCGTCATGCAAGCCTGCTACAAGCCGTCTTCCTCTCTTTTCACCTGTTATTTCAAGAGAAATAATTTTTCCAACAACCTGTACATATTCAGTTTCCGGAACAATGTTATTAATGGTTGTTATTTGTGTTTTATCAATATGGCGAAAAGGGAAATATTCAAGTAAATCGTTAAATATAAAAATACCTGCTTCTTTTTTTAAAAGATCTCCTCTCTGAGGCCCTACACCCTTTAAATATTCAATAGGGCTATTTAATATGGAATTTTTATTTGTAATTATAAATGTTTCCTGCAAATATAAGAGCAGAGAAAATTTAAGGCTTAAAATGATGTTATTACTTATCCAACCTTTTTAGAACAATAAAATTGAAAAAAATATGTTCTAAAAAATAGCTATTCTTGTAATGGCTGTACCGATATGTTAAAAAAGCTGTAAAGAAACGCATTTAAAAAAAATTTCCTATTATAATAATAGGATAAAAAAACATTCTGAAGTAATTTCGCAGTCGCAAATAAAAGAAGTTAATCCAATATTTAAAAGTATCTTACTTAACTAACCTTAATATGAAAAACAGTGAACTTGCTAAGTTCACCATTTTCAAAAAACATTTTCTACTATATTAAAAAGTGCTTAATGAAAAAGTCTCTGAAAAAGTTTTCTGTTTTTATTTCATCCTTTTTTATTTTTCTTATTCACCTTCCTTTTGTTTTTGCAAAAACAATACCTCATACCCAACCTTCTTGCGATAGTTCTGTAAATATTTTAGGCAATAATATTCCTGACGAGTGGCCAAACTCAAATAAAATAAGTATTTATGATAGCTTGCAGTTAAATATGCTCGATCTTAGTAAACAAGCCTACGACTATGCTATCAGGGGGTTTATAACATTGCGCTCACTGGGCAAGCTTAACAATGATTCTATTATTTCAATAGTTGACTTTAGCCTTTCTTCCGCTAAAAAAAGATTATTTGTACTTGATCTTAAAAATTATAAAATTTTATATAATACTTATGTTGCTCACGGCCGTAACTCAGGCGCCGAGTATGCTGAACATTTTTCAAATAATCCGAGAAGCAATAAAAGCAGTCTTGGTTTTTATGTTACCGGCAATACTTATAATGGTGAGCATGGATATTCACTGCATCTTGAGGGCGAAGAAAAAGGTATCAATGATAACGCTTTTAAAAGAGCTATAGTAATGCATTGTGCTAATTATGTAAATGAAAATTTTATAAAAAGCAAAGGCTATATAGGACGTAGTTTTGGTTGTCCTGCAATACCGGAAAAAATTTACAAGCCCTTAATTGACGAAATAAAAAACGGGAGCTGTCTTTTTCTTTACAGCCCGAATAACTATTATCTTTCTCATTCAGTATTTTTACAACAGGCATCTTAATTGCAGCCATTTTAAATATTTTTTTTGAGCTAATTTTTTTGCTCCCGTAAAAAAATTAGTTTTATTATTTTGATTATTTCCCGGTTGTTATCTTTATTGCAATTAAATTGTGCATTATGCTTAAAGTTGGTGTTTTTGGTGTAGGACATTTGGGCAAGTTTCATCTCAATAACTGGAAAGAAATTGACAATGTAAAGCTGGCAGGATTTTACGATCCGTCTGATGAAAATGCTCTCGCCGTTAAAGATAAATATGGCTTAAAGAGATTTAAAAATGCTTCTGATTTAATTGATGCATGCGACATAGTAGATATTGTTGCGCCCACAACTATGCATTATGAATTATGCAAAATGGCTATCTTAAAAAGCAGGCATGTATTTGTAGAAAAGCCGCTTGCCAATACAATGAGCGAAGCAAAAGAAATTGTAAAACTAACCAAAGAAGCTAATATAAAATTACAGGTTGGGCATGTAGAAAGATTTAATGCTGCATTCCTTGCTCTAAAAGAATACGAGCTTAGCCCGATGTTTATTGAAGTTCATCGTTTAGCTCAATTTAATCCAAGAGGCACAGATGTAAGTGTTATACTCGACTTAATGATACATGACATTGACATTATTTTAAGTTTGGTAAAAAGTGATGTAAAAAATGTATATGCTAATGGAGTAAATGTTTTAAGCGATACACCTGATATTGCGAATGTGCGCATTGAATTTGATAATGGCTGTGTAGCTAATCTCACTTCTTCAAGAATAAGTATGAAAAAAATGAGGAAGATGCGCCTCTTTCAAAAAGACTCTTATATAAGTATAGATTTTCTTGATAAAAAAACAGAAGTTATAAAATACAAAACGCCTTCAGATAAAAACGTTTTTAGTTTTGATATAGAAACCAACTCAGGCAAAAAAACGATTGCAATAGCCGCTCCTCTTATAAAAGAAAATAATGCCATTAAACTGGAATTAGAAAGTTTTGTTGATGCCATCGTAAAAAATCAGGCAGTAATTGTGAGTGATATTGACGGCTATCGTGCAATGGAAGTAGCACATCTTATTCTTGATAAAATAAATCGTAACCAACTCAATTAAAAAAACCCAAAATAAAATTGGCGAAGCCACTTCCTATAATTTACTATGCGCTTGGTGATTTTATTGCAGCATCTGTTTCCTGGGTAATCATTTATTATCTTTTTGCACATTATTACGGTGGGATATTTAACCTCAGTTATAAATTTTTTCTTGAACTTATTTTGTATTCTTCAGGTTGGCTGGTATTGTACCATTTGTTTGGCGCCTATAAAAATATCTATTATAAATCCCGGCTAAATGAAATGCTATACACCTTTGTAAGCACTCTTACCGGCTGCATAGCGCTTCTTTTTCTCTTTATTTTATACGAAAAAAAAATAGATAATAATCTTTTTTATAAAGGATTTTTTATAGTTCTCACCTTGCAGTTTTTTACGACATATTTACTCAGGTCTATTTTATTATCCAAAGTTCATATTCAATTACAAAAACAACAGGTTTGGTTCAATACACTTATTGTAGGCAGTAATGAAAAGGCGTGGCAGCTTTATAAATCCATTACAGAAAATAAAGAAAAAACAGGATACAGAATTTGCGGATTTGTAAGTGTAGAAAATGCGGTTTCTCCCAAATTAATTGATGGCACTCCCTCTCTTGGCTCTATAGACAATGCTCATAAAATTATTGAAGATTACAATGTGAAAGAAGTAATAATTGCAATCGAGAATAACGAAAAAGCAATACTTGAAAAAATTTTACAGGTAATTAATGAAAAAGAGGTAAACGTGAAAATGGTTCCTGATAAAATTGACATTCTGAGCGGAGCTGTTAGAACCACTGATGTTATGGGCACGCCTTTAATTGAAATTCACCTGGGGTTAATGGATGTGTGGCAACAAAATATAAAACGACTTATTGATGTACTGGTTTCTGTTTGCGGGCTTATAATTCTTTCTCCTTTGATACTGTACAGTGCCGTTAGAACGAAGCTATCTTCAAAAGGAAACATATTTTTTTTACAACAACGAATCGGATATAAAGACCGGGTATTTACGATTTATAAGTTCCGCTCAATGATTACCGGTGCAGAAAAAAACGGCCCAATGCTCAGTAGCAGGCATGATGAAAGAATTACTAATTGGGGGAAAACAATGCGCAGGTGGCGACTGGATGAACTACCGCAACTCTGGAATATTTTAAAAGGCGAAATGAGTCTCGTAGGTCCCCGGCCTGAACGAAAATATTACATTGATTGCCTTGCCAAAAAACATCCCGAATACAAATTATTGTTGAAAGTGAAACCGGGTTTAACAAGTTGGGGAATGGTAAAATTCGGCTATGCTGAAAATATTGATGAAATGATTGAAAGAATGAAATATGACATTATTTATATCGAAAATATTTCATTGGCGCTCGATTTTAAAATTATGATTCACACATTAAGAATTATTTTATTAGGAAAGGGAAAATGATTGTCAACTCATGAATTCGAATACCTTCCAGATTTGAGTACTTTTTAAATTTCATTTTATCAACCAACATCTCAGGTACTTATATTTTTTATATTTGATGAAATAACTGTTTTGAAAAAACTCTTGATACTATTTTGTGTAACTTTTTATTTTTTTGCTCCCGCAAATTCTCAATCATTAAATAGAACTCAGAGTACACCGGTTAATTATTTTCAACAAAAAGCTGATTACAAAATTGATGTTACTCTTAACGACATTGAAAACACTTTGGATGGATTTGAGATAATTAATTACACTAATAATTCACCGGATACATTGTATTTTATTTGGTTTCATCTTTGGCCAAATGCTTATAAAAATGACCGCACCGCATTCAGTGAACAATTATTACAACTTGACAGAACTGATTTTTATTTTAGCAACAACGAACAGCGTGGATACATTAACAGGCTCGACTTTAAAGTAGACGGAACTACAGCAGAACTGGAAGATCATCCGTTATATATTGATATAGCAAAATTAATTTTGCCAGTTCCACTTGCACCCGGAAACACTATAAAAATCACCACGCCGTTTCATGAAAAAATACCTTTCAATTTTTCAAGAGGTGGCCACGTGGAGCAGACTTATCAAATAACACAATGGTATCCAAAGCCTGCAGTCTACGACAACAAAGGATGGCATCCGATACCATATTTGGACCAGGGAGAATTTTATAGTGAGTTCGGAGACTTTAATGTTCAGATTACAGTTCCAAAAGATTATATAGTAGCCGCAACAGGTGAACTGCAAAATGTAGATGAACTCAATTTTCTTAAAGAAAAAGCAGACGAATTCAATTTATCAAAAACAAAACCGAAAGTTATTGTAGTAAAAGAAATTTCTGATCCAAATATAAAAGGCAAAAAAAATGCCACAACGAAATCAAAAACTTCAGTAAAAAAACAAAAGCAATCGCAAACAAAATCATCGGATAAAATTGTAAGCGTTACACAAAATCCGTTTTCAATTACAAAGGAAAAAGAAGAAACAAAAACAATTAATTATCTCCAGAATAATATTCATGATTTCGCATGGTTTGCGGATAAAAATTTTATTGTGAACCATGATACATTGAAACTGGGTTCCGGAAAAATTATTGATGTGTACGCATATTATACACCTTCCGGAAAGAATAACTGGAAAAACAGTATTCGGTTTATAAAAGATGCCGTGACAACAAGAAGTAAGTGGCTTGGCGAATATCCATATAATATTGTATCAGCGGTAGAAGCAAAGATGGGCTTTAACGGCGGAATGGAATATCCGACTATCACAAGCATTTCACCCACATCTGATGAAAAATCGCTTGACCTCACGATAGAGCATGAAGTAGGACACAACTGGAACTACGGAATACTTGCCACTAACGAAAGAGAACATCCATGGATGGATGAAGGCATGAATACATATTTTGATAATCGTTATGAAAAAATAAAATATTCTACCGGCGGTCTAAAAAAAGAAAATTTCATTAATAATAAAATGCCGGACGATGAAACAGGTATCGAATACAGAACAGAGATAGTCAATAAAAAAGACCAGCCGATTGAAACTACTTCTCAAAATTTTTCAGAAATTAATTACGATATCATTGCTTACTATAAAACAGGCAGATGGATGAAAGTTTTGGAGGATTATGTTGGTGAACCCTTATTTGACAGTTGTCTTCACGAGTATTACAATCAATGGAAATTTAAACATCCTCAACCTGAGGATTTTAAAAAAGTAGTTGAAGATGTAAGCAAAAAAAATGTTGATTCAATTTTTTTAATGTTATATCAAAAAGGAAAGATTGAGCCAGAAGAAAAAAGAGACATAAAGATTTCTGCTTTTTTTAATTTTAAAGAAACTGATAAACATAATTATATTTTTATTTCCCCTGCTTTTGGTAATAACTATTACGATAAATTTATGATTGGTGGGCTCATACATAACTATACCTTACCCGAACCTAAATTTCATTTTATTTTAGCGCCTATGTATGCAACCGGTAGTAAATCTTTTACGGGTATTGGCAAAATAGGATACAACATTTTGAGTTATGGATTTATTAGAAAAGCAGAGCTATCAATAAGTGGGGGGAAATTTTCGATGGATGAATTTACTGATTCAACCGGAAATAAGAATTACCTGGGGTTTTCAAAAATTGTTCCTTCTTTAAAAATTACTTTCAGAAATAAAAATGCAACAAGCAGCATTACCAAAAGTATTCAGTGGAAAACATATTTTATTAAAGAAACCCATTTATTGTTCACAAGAGACACGATCAATCAGATTGATGTAATTTCTTACCCTACAGCTAACCGTTATATTAATCAGTTACAATTTAATAATTGAAAATAACCGGGTGCTTTATCCTTATTCCGGAATACTACAGGCAGAGCAATCTTCTGATTTTGTTCGTCTTGCATTTGAAGGAAAATATTTCTTCAATTATGCAAAGGGCGGAGGTATGAGTGTTAGACTGTTCGGAGGCAAATTCATTTATTTAGGTGATAAAACTAATATCAAAGAATTTGAAACCGACCGCTATCATTTAAATATGACCGGTGCCAATGGTTATGAAGATTATACTTATAGTAATTATTTTATGGGCAGAAATGAATTTGAAGGATTTCGGTCGCAGCAATTAATGATAAGAGACGGAGGTTTTAAAGTCCGTTCAGACTTATTGGCAAATAAAATTGGTAAAACAGACGACTGGCTTGCCGCAACAAATTTTGAAACCGATTTTCCAAAGAAATTTAATCCTTTGGAATTGCTTCCTGTAAAAATTCCATTAAAGATATTCTTAGATGCAGGAACTTATGCAGAAGCATGGAAACAAAATGCAGCAACCGGAAAATTTATTTATGACGCAGGTTTACAAATATCTCTTGTAAAAAATTTAGTCAATATTTATATCCCGATTATTTACAGTAAAGTATATGCCGACTATTTTAAATCAACTATACCGGATAACCGCTTTTGGAAAAATATTTCATTCAGTTTTGATATACAAAATTTTAAATTTTATAAATTTTTTGATCTGCCACAATTGTAAAAATTTTTTCTTTTTAAAAACGTCACTTTGGAAATTTCTTATCTGCAACATGAAAATATTAACAAAGAAAAATGGGATCATTGCATTGATACCGCCCCCAATGGATTGATTTATGCATATTCCTTTTATCTGGATGCCATGAGTAAAAACTGGAGTGCATTAGTTGCAAATGATTACGAAATAGTAATGCCACTAACATGGAACAGAAAGTTCGGAATTTCCTATTTAGGCAACCAGCTTTCACTCAACAATCGGGATTATTTGGCGACATTCCTTTTACAGAAAATGTCACTGAAGAATTTTTAAATAAAGCATTAAAGCTATTTCCATTTGCAGAAATAAATTTAAACTATGCAAATGAATATAAAAATGGAACTACCGAAAGGTGTAATCTTATTCTTCCATTGAATAATTCTTTTACTGAAATTGAAAAGAGTTTTAAAAATGATTTGAAAAAAAATATTAAAAAGGCAAATAAAAATAGTTTGGTTTATACCTCATCAGAAGAAATTGAGAACGCAATAGAATCATACCGGAATATTTATTCAGCAAAGCTTCATACTTCGCAAAAAGATTATGAAAATTTCCGGGAATTGTGTTTTCTTTTAAAGAAAAAAGGGCAGCTCCTTGTAAGAAAAGTAAATTCAAAAGATGAGCAGTTGCTCGCTATCGCTATTTTTTTAAAAGATAAAAAAAGGATTTACAATATCATGTCAACCACTTTTTCTGAAGGACGCAACATGGAAGCCAATCATTTTTTATTGCACGAATTAATAAAAGAATTTTCAGGACAAAATTTGATTCTTGATTTTGAAGGATCGGAAATTCCTTCTATTAATTTCTTCTACAGAAAATTCGGAGCTATAGAACAACCCTACCCTTTTGTTAGAATAAATAATCTTAATCCCTTGCAACATTTTTTTAAAAATTTAAGCGATCATTATAAATTTTCAAAAAGAAACTGAATTATCTATCTCTCACAAAATGAAAAACATCGGTTTTCTCCCGGCGGTTATAATGCAACAAATTAAATTTGTGTAATTCCAAATATTTCAAAACCCATTTTTTTAATTGTCTCCGAATGAAATTCGATCAGTATTTCACCAACGTTACTTAACCATGAAACATCGGCCTTAAAAATGTTTTCTTCTGAGCCTTCAATATCTATTTTAAATAGATTCACTTTTTCGATACTAAATTTCTTTAGAAACGTTGTCACAGTGTAAGCAATAACTTTTACAGAATTTTCAGCTCTTTGTTCTGTAACACCAGAATTATATTTAAAGCGACTCTTCCTGCAAATTTAAAAAACCATCTTTATCAGAAAGGGCTGCCGGAAAGAGTTTTGCTATCCCCCTATCAATTTCCCTCTGCAAATTTTTTCGTAAAAAAATAAAATTTTCCGGGTCAGGTTCAATACAGTAAATAATTGATCCGGGTAGTTGATGCAAAAAATATAATGCCGCAAAGCCAACGTTGGCACCCGCATCAATTATCACTTCCCTATTTGAGATGAGCAGGCAATTCATAAATTTTTCTATAAAAAATTTCATAGAAAATATCTATATCTCCTGCATAGATTCTTAAAAAAATTTTCTTTGAAGGAAACATAACAAGGCAAATGCAGAAAAATTTATTTTGATACTCTCGGTACTTAGTGGATTTTTTTCTGAATCTATATAGTTTGGTAAACCAGATGAGTTTAAGAAATGATGAAAAATTTTTTGTTGCAGAATAACAAAAAATTAATTTATCAACACCTTCCTTTATCCGGCTTAGGATTTTCATATTTTAAAAGATTTCTCTTTCAAAATATATTCAGCAATAAACAAATCCTGGGTCGTGGTAATTTTAATATTATTTTTTTCGCCCTCAATTAAGTTTATTGCAATGCCATATGCCTCTACCACCGAGGCTTCATCGGTAAACTTATCTTTATAATCAATTTTATAAGCAGGTAATAATATTTTACTGTGAAAAGTTTGAGGAGTTTGCATAAACTTCACTTTATTTCTGTCTATAATTTTATTACCATTAGCCGTTAATAATCTCAAACTATCGCCACATTCTATGGCAGGCACCGCATTCCCCATTTCCATGGCAGCGTCATGGCATTTCCTTATAAGTTCTGTGGTAATAAAACACCTAACTCCATCATGAACAAAAATGATACTTTCTTCATTTATTAAAGCAAGCCCGTTTTTTACAGAATGAAACCTGGTTCTTCCTCCTTCGGTTATGCGTATCCGTGAGTGATCAAAATATCCATCAATAATTTCCTGTCCTTTGCTGATATGTTCTGCCGGCAACACAAGAATAATTTCAATATTTTCGTAAGCATCTATAAAGGCTTTTATAGAATAATATAAAACAGGTTTATTTTTAAGAAGAAGGAATTGTTTCGGAATATCATTATTCATTCTCATTCCTTTTCCGCCGGCAACTATTACAGCAATTTTCTTCATATTTAAAAAAATCAACTTCCGTAAATAGCAATGAGATTATTTCCATCACTGTTTTTAAAACCACGATACATACCGGCGCTGTTAAAAACCATGGCAATATTACCTTTGGCATCAACGCCAATTAATCCTCCGTCTCCATGTAAAGCAACTAATTTTTTTAAAACAACTTCTTCACAAGCTTCCGTGAGTGTCATATCTTTATATTCCATCAGACAGCTCACATCATAAGCTGCAACCGCTTTTATAAAAATCTCTCCATGTCCGGTACATGAAATAGCACAGGTTTTATTGTTGGCATAAGTTCCTACGCCAATCATCGGGCTGTCTCCTATTCTTCCATAACGTTTATTGGTCATACCTCCTGTAGAAGTTGCTGCTGCAATATTTCCATCACCATCACATGCAACTGCGCCAACAGTTCCAAATTTTTTATCTTTCATTAAACCTACCAGCTTATCGCTTTTATGATCGAGCTGGTATAAATCGCTATCTCTTATTTCCTTCCATTGATCATAACGGTATTGAGAATAAAAATATTCATCAGGCTCTAATTTGATGCCTTGTTTGATAGCAAAATCGTTGGCTCCTTTGCCACTTAAAAAAACATGCCCACTGTGCATCATAACTTCTTCGGCAAGTTCCACCGGATTACGAATGTTTCTGACACCCGCAACCGCGCCTGCATCCAATGTACTTCCATCCATTATTGCCGCATCCAGTTCGTTCAATCCTTTTTTTGTAAATACAGATCCTCTACCGGCATTAAAAAGCACATTATCTTCCATCATTACAACTGCTGCTTTCACGGCGTTAATTGCCGAGCCCCCATTTTCTAAAACAGCATAGCCTGCATTTAAAGATTCTTCAAGAGCTTTCCTGTATTCAATTTCCAGTTCAGGTGTCATATCTTCTTTCACTATTGTTCCGGCACCCCCGTGTATAGCAATCGAATACTTTGTCATTAAAAAAATATTAATACAGTAAAATTAAATTGTTTCAGTCATTGAAAATAAATTGACAAGAAGGAAAAAATTCTTCAGTTAAAATCGGCCAGAAGTTCCTTGCATTCCCCAAGAAGTTTTTCTTTGTTAATAGATGCAGTACCTACTTCTTCACAAACAATACCGCCTGCTATATTTGCAATCTCTGTTGCAAGATGAATATTTTTGGCAGAAGCGTATACTAATGAAGCAACCGCAATTACAGTGTCGCCTGCACCACTTACGTCTGCAATATTCCTGCGATGGGATGGAATTATATTTTTATTATTATTTTCCTGGTAAAAAACTCCTTTTTCAGATAACGTAATCATAGAAATAGAATGATTCAAATTTTCTTTCAGCTTATTGTGGATGTCCGAAAGTAAATTAATTGATATTTCTTCAGGAAGTAAATTCAGGCTGGTGAACACTTCATGCAAATTGGGCTTAAATAAAGTTGCATTTTTATAGGAAAAAAAATTTTTTCGTTTAGGGTCTACAGTAATAACAATATTATTTTTATTGCAAAGTTCAATAGCATGCTCTATAATATCTTTTGTAAGAATTCCTTTATTATAATCTTCAAGAATAACTACATCTGGTTTCTCCGACAAAACATACTTTTCTATCTGGCCTTTCAATTTTGTTTCATCTGTTTCATCTATGTCATCAGTATGTTCAGCGTCAAGTCGCATCATTTGCTGATTACGGCTTATAATCCGGATCTTATTGGTTGTAATTCTTTTTTTACTTTCGAGAATAAAACGTGTATCAATATTATTATCCAGTAATAATTGCTTAAGTTGAATGCCATCTTCATCGTCACCTAAAATGGTAAGCATTGCAACGTTCGAACCTAAGGCCTGAACATTTAAAGCAACATTTCCGGCGCCACCAATTCGTTTTTCTCTTTTATCAACCGCAACAACAGGAACAGGCGCCTCAGGAGAAATTCTTTCTACGTTGCCCCACCAGTAAGTATCTAACATAACATCACCAATTACAGCAACTTTTATTTTTGAAATGTCATTAAACAATTTATCAAAATCAACAGCCATTAATCAATGTTTGTATTATTTTTTTTTGATGAAACTAAATAATAAATAGGAATACCGAGCAACGCAATTATTAATCCCGGCCACGTAAAATTAGGTTTGTAAATAATTAATAAAATGCAAAAAGTTGTTCCCATTAAAATATACAATGCAGGTAAAACAGGATAGCCGAAAGCTTTATAAGGCCTTTCTGCATCAGGTCGTTTTTTTCTTAAAATAAATATTCCAAAAATGGTGAGTACATAAAATATAACCACAACAAATGAAATCATGTCGAGCAAATCACCATATTTTCCGCTAAGGCATAACAGTGACGCCACCACGAACTGCGCCCAAAGTGCCCATGCAGGAACGGCATGCTTATTCAATATTGCTGCTTTTTTAAAAAACAGTCCGTCTTTACCCATACTATAATAAACTCTCGCTCCAGCAAGAATTAATCCATTGTTGCAACCAAAAGTCGAAATCATAATCATTATTGCGATTAGATAAGTACCTGTATTTCCAAACATTGAATTGGCTGCTGCAACTGCTACTCTATCTTGCGGTGCGAACGCAATATCATGCAACGGTAATACGGCAATATACATGAGGTTGGCACATACATAAATAAGTGTGACAATAAAAGTTCCTAAAAAAAGACTGAGGCCAATATTTCTCTTTGGATTTTCAATTTCGCCTGCAATAAATGTTACATTATTCCATGCGTCGCTGCTGAAGATAGAACCAACCATGCTTGCAGCAACTGCACCAAGAACACCTGCGCCTATTACTCCTTCAATGATACCTGTATCAGAAAGCTTTTTCATATTGAATGCATCTGTCCAGTTAGTATTCCAAACTTCGGGTTTAAAAAATATAATGCCTGCTATAATTAATCCAAACAAAGAAATAATTTTTGTAGACGTAAAAATATTTTGAATCCATTTTCCACCTTTAACACCTTTGGTATTCGTCCATGTAAGAAAAGCAATTAGTAAAATTGAAACAATCTGTGCTACACTTATGGTAAAAAATGTTTCAACTCCTTTATCGTTTAATCCCGTACTTATCTTTAATAAAAAATTTGTTTCGCTGAGATAAGGAATTAAATAAGCTGCAAATTTCGAAAAAGCAACCCCAACTGCTGCAATGGTGCCGGTTTGAATTACTGCAAAAAAACTCCATCCATAAACGAAACCGGTAAGTGGATTGTAAGCTTCTTTAAGGTAAACATATTGGCCTCCGGCACGAGGGAACATAGCGCTTAACTCGCCATAACTTAATGCTGCAGTTAGTGTCATAAAGCCGGTAAGTAACCATACAATTATAAGCCATCCAGCACTTCCGACGTTTCGGGTAATATCAGCGCTTACAATAAAGATTCCCGAACCAATCATTGATCCGGCAACAATCATAGTGGCATCAAAAAGGCGTAGACTTGGCTTGAAAGTGGTGGCATGTTCACTCATAAAAATCCCATTTTTATAAACGGGATTGAAGATAAATATTTATTTCAGATTGCTCCTGTCAAATCATTTTTTATTTTCAATACTATTGAGACCTTCAACTACATCAGGAGTAATATTTAATGTAGAATCTTTGTAAAACATAAACCCGGGCTCGTAAGAAAATATATAAGAGTACTTTCCATCTTTATTGTAATCCTTTAAAAAATTTTGAATGCGAGTTAATATATCCTCTTTCATTTTAGAATTATAATTATAAAGATCATTATCAATTTCCTGTTTTCGTGATTGAAGATCCTGTTGCATTTTATTAATTTCCTGCATGGCGGCTTCCTGCTCCTGTTGGTTCATGGTTGAACTTTTTTGCTGCAACTGCATGGCACGCGTTTGATATTTTTTTTGCATGCCACCAATTTCGTTATTTGCCGCAGATTGCTTTTGTTCAAAATCGGTTTTTATTTTTTTGTAATAAGAGTAATTACTTTGCAATGAATCCAGATCTATATATGCTACTTTGGAACTTTCCTTCTGTCTGTTTTCTGCATTAATTGGATTGGAATGCACCTCTGGTATTTTTGCTGAATTAAAATGCAGGTAATACAAATAACCAACGAGACAAAGCAAAACGATATTAATGATTAGTAAAACATTCTTCATGTAAATAATTTAAGGGTGGCAAGTTAGAAAAATGACAGATGTTATATGAACAAACATAGTTGATTTAGGAAACACTTAACAGGATTATAATGAAACCTGTATGCAATGCGCCTTTCGGCAAAAAATTAAATTCGCAAAATTATATTTCATCTGCGGGAGTAATAACTCGTTTTGTGCCTCCATATAACTCATATTCTAATAAACGGCAATCAATTTTACTCGTATAAAATTCTATTCTACGTTTAGCTTTTAAGCCAATTTTTTTTGCCAGCTCAAGATTTCCTGTGAATACATACCCAGTGTATCCTTTACATTTTTTTTTCATAAAATCACCTATCCCTGCGTATGTATCTTTCAATTGTGCTTCATCACCTAATCTTTCTCCATATTCCGGGTTAAAGAAAACTATCCCTTTATTATTTTCAGGAATTTTAGTTTCTTTAAAATCACACACTTCAAATTCAATTAAATTTTCAACGCCGGCAGCTGCTGCATTTATTTTAGAAATATTTATAGCATCGGTGCTTATATCCGATGCTATAATTTTTAATTGTGGCAAATCAGAAATTTGATTCACCAATTTTATTTTTTCTTTTTCATAAAAATTCTGTTCAAATCCAAGAATGTGTTTGAATCCATAGTTATCTCTAAATAAGCCGGGACGCCTGTTAGTAGCTAGTAAAGCTGCCTCAATAGCTATCGTTCCGGAGCCACACATAGGATTAATAAATGCAGAACGGTGATCCCATTTTGTGGCAAGTAAAGTAGCTGCCGTAAGAGCTTCAAGCATGGGCGCTTTGCCAGGAATTCTTCTATAACCATGCTTCGCTAATGTTTCGCCGGAGGTATCAATAAAAATTTCTGCAATATCTCCCCTCCAAAATAAATGAATTACTGTATTTTTTAAATCAGATCCTGAATCAGGCCTTACCTGCACTTTTTCGCGAAAACGATCAACAATAGCGTCTTTTACTTTTACATTAGCAAATAGTGAATTATTTATTGTTGGGTGGTCTACTGTGCTGGTAATAGAGAAATAGCCATCTTTTGCAAAAATATTTTCCCATTCAATATTAATTATTGAATCATATAACTGAAGCGGATTGTTACACGAAAAAGATTTTAGTGAATACAAAATCTGGCTTGCACAACGAAGGTTTAAATTTAGATTAATACAATCATTTAACGTACCACTTAGTTCCACTCCGGTTGAAAAAGTTTGTAGTATCTTAAATCCTAAATCTTCAATCTCCTTTTTTAGATACATAGATAATCGTTTATTACAAGTAATAATTATCCGAGCCGGTTTGTAGAACAATTGCATAGAAAGCAAACTTAAGGAATGTAAAAGTTCTACACTAAGAGTGAATTTCTGTTTTAAATTAATCAATGAGTCAGTAATAAAAATCTATTTTAGTGAAAATTGTCCTTGATTTACAATAATTAAAACAAAGATTAATGGAAAAATAAAATTGAGATATTTGGATATTAAAACTTAAACTATTATGTTTGCAGCGGTATTTATAAGATAAGTTTTATAAATACTAAAGTCCAATCCTAATATTTAGGCACTTCAGTCACTATGGATTACCACAAACGGATATACCCTCCAATTCTATAAATTACCAACATTTATTTTAAAAAATTCGTATCCCAATTCTATAGATTTACTGATCTAATTTCCAAAGAATTTCCTAGTTTACAAGGGTGTTTTTCACCTAATAAATATAGCTTATGCTCCGAACTCTGACTCCCTTTATTGTTACTATAATTGTACCTATACTTGTTTGTATTTCGTGTGTAGACACAAAAAAAGCGACTTATTTTTATGATGTCAAGGATACCACTTTTGTGCAACATGGAGGTGATATCCAGGCCCCCATCCACGAAAATGATATTTTAGGCATTACGATAAGCAGTTTAAACGCAGAGGCCTCCTCAATATTTAATCAACCTACTAATAATGCACGATCTACAACAATAGCGGGCACTAATACGGAGCAGGGCGGATTCCTGGTAAATTCTGACGGGAATATTCAAATGCCTGTATTGGGCTATGTAAAGGCAGCCGGGTTAACAAAGAAAGAGCTGAAAGATAATATCACTAATATGATTTTATCGAAAAAACTTTTGATAGACCCACTTGTGGAGATACGCTTTCTTAATTATGAAGTTACTGTACTGGGTGAAGTAGCAAAGCCCACCGTCATAACAGTGCCTAGTGAAAAAATATCCCTTTTAAAAGCAATAGGTTTGGCCGGCGATTTGACAATCTATGGTAGAAGAGATAATGTACTCCTGGTAAGGGAAGAAAATGGAAAAACAAAAACGCGGCATATTGATCTCAATTCGCCCGACTTTTTTAGTTCGCCATACTATTATTTACAGCCTAACGATGTAGTATATGTGGAACCAAATAGTGCCAAAGTGGCAACTGGAACAAGAAGTCAACAATTGCTTCCGATTTTGTTGAGTGGTTTATCAGTGCTTTTAATTGCTATAGAAATCGTAACAAGATATTACTAAAAGAGACAACGCTTTTAAAATTATGCAACAACAATATAATCATAAAAAGACTGAGGAGATTGAAGAGAATTTGATTCAACAATTTGTTTCAAAATATCTTCCCTTCTGGCCATTGTTTTTGACAGCTATAATAATAGCTTTAGTTGTTGCATACACCTACTCAGATACACTATTCCAATATATGAGGCCACGGCAACTATTATTATAAAAGATGAAAAAAAAGGCAATGAAGATTCTAAACTAATGGAATCTTTAGATCTGATATCTTCTAAAAAAATTGTTGAGAATGAAATTGACATCATTCAATCCCGCTCTTTAATGACAAATGTCGTAAAGGCGCTTCATTTATACGCTCCCGTATATCAAGAAGGCAGAGTACACTCCGTCTCGGCTTTTATTCACTCACCTATAAAAATTGAAGTCAAGAACCCTGATTCCATCGTGGAAACAGATAAAATTATTTTTCCTATAACGATAAAAATGAGAACTGTCGCATTAGACAAGCAACATTATATCCATTAAATCAATTTGTGCAAACACCTTATGGAGTACTACAATTTGTGCCCAACAAGTATTATGACGCAAAACATACTGCTAATAGCAAGCTATATTTTGTGTTAATAAACCCCAAAAATCTTGCAGGGGGAATGCTATCCAGTTTACAAGCAGTGGCATCAAGTAAATTATCATCGGTAATTAACCTAAGTTATAGGGATGAGGTTCCACAGCGTGCGGAGGACATATTAAACCAACTCCTTGAATCCTACGACTTAGCCTCCGTTAATGAAAAAGATAAATTGGCAAGTAATACATTAGCATTTGTTAATGAGACGTCTTAATGAAGTAGCTGAGGATCTGGACTCTATCGAAAAGAAAGTGCAGCAGTACAAATCAGGCAAAGAGGCTGTGGATATAACAGCACAGGGCCAGCTCTTTTTACAAAACGTAAGTAGTAATGATCAAAAAATAGCCGACCTAAGCACGCAGCTTGCAGTCTTGTCCCAAGTTCAAAAAGTTGTCACTAATAAAGACAACAATTCTGCAATTGTGCCCTCTGCCTTAGGTGTTTCCGATCCCTTGTTGTCAAATTTATTAGACAAATTATATACATCTGAACTTGAAAACGAAAAATTGAGGAAAACTGTGGGCGAAAACAATCCAACACTTGTGTCGCTGCGTGATGAGATTACCAAACTGAGGTCCAATATTTTACAAAATATTCAAAATCAACAACAAAATCTCATTGCAGCCAGACTAAATCTAAATTCCACCAATGGCAGTTATAATTCAATACTTCAGACTGTGCCGCAAAAAGAACGGGATATATTGGACATTAGCAGACAATTGGATACAAAAAGGCAGATATACGCATTTCTTCTTCAAAAGAAAGAAGAAAGCGAATTGTCATATGCATCTACTGTATCAGATCACAGAATTGTTGATGACGCACAGGTTGGCGAAAATCCGGTGAGTCCAAAAAGATTATTGATCTATCTTATTTCTATTTTGGCATGTTTAGGAATTTGCTTCGCAGTAATAACCATAAGGGAAGCTTTGTCAGGTAAAGTGCTTTACCGACACGAAATAGAAGCCCGCACCTCTATCCCAATAATCGGAGAAATTGCCTTTGATAAATCCAATAAAGCCTTTAGTGATTGAAAGTGGAAAAAGAAGCTTCATCGCCGAAGAATTTAGAAAATTGCGAATTTCTCTCTCTTTTCTGGGCATTGATCACAATCATAAAAAAATATTAGTCACTTCAAGCATTTCCGGGGAAGGGAAAAGTTTTATTGCTGCCAATCTTGCTGTAAGCCTCTCACTTACCGGCAAAAAAGTTGTGCTAATAGACATGGATCTCAACAATCCTACTATTTCCAAGATTTTAAATGTGAACCAGGGAGATGGAATAACACAATTTCTAAATGGGAAAAGAGAACCTGAAGAAATTATTAAACGAGTAAAAGCCCATGAAAATTTATTTTTCATTTCAGCAGGAGATGACTTGTCTGAGAACCCCACAGAACTTTTGGCCACTGGGAAAGTGAATGAAATAATAGATTACTTAGATAATATTTTTGACGTAGTTATTATTGATACTTCACCATTCGTGTTGGTAACGGATGGATATCTTTTAACGGGTTTGTGCGATGCTACATTGTATGTCATAAGGCACAAATACACTCCAAAAATAATTATAAAAAGAATTGACGAACGCAACCAAATCAATCCCATAAATAACCCTGCCATAATATTTAACGGCGTTAAAATGAGAGGCTTTTTTAAAAATAATTACGGGTATGGATACGATTATGTTTACGGTAATAAAGAAAAGCCACTAAAAATAGAACAACAATTATTAAAAAAATAATAAAATCCGCATAATTTGAAAAATTTCTAACTCAATACATAACGATGTAACTGAGAAAGGCGAAGCCCTGATCATTTGAGTAAACCATTCAATCCCTTGATAGCCGTAAATTTTCATTTAAAAAAGAAAATTATGCAGAAGAATTGGTATATCATTTATACGAAGCCGAAATGCGAAAAAAAAATAGTTGCAATACTTTCTAAAAAGAAAATTGAAAATTTCTTTCCAGTTAATTGCAAGCGGGTAAATTATTTAAGAAAAAGCAAATTACTCTATGAACCATTGTTTAATTCTTATGTCTTTGCCAATATTTCAGAGAGTGAGATGGCCAAACTTAAGCTAATTGATGAGAGTAATAAATTTTGTATTTTGGAAAGGACAACCAGCTATTGTACAAAATAATGAAATTGATGCAATTAAAGAATTTACAAGGGAATATCAGGACATCAGGATAGAAAAAACTACTGTTGATTTGAGTGGTATAGTTAGAATGGTCGACAGGCCAAAATATTCGGTAGAAGGCAATTTAATAACATTAAAAAATACTAAAGTTAAAGTGAATTTATCTTCACTTGGTTTCACAATGATTGCAGAAATAATTCCTGAAGATTCGCTTAATAAGGAAGTAGCTTTCCGTAATACAGAATTACACTCCCTATCTTAAAATTTTATTTTTACAAATTGGGATTAAAAAATTAGAATGATCTGCCTTAAATTTTCTTTCACAGAGGAATGAAACAGTTTACCGGCGTTATCAAAACCATATATTCTCATCTTTTGGTCATTCAGATAGTCATTCCAAAATCCATAATAAATAATGAAGACAGACATAACTACGGGTATCCATAGGCCATATATCCTTTGGATAGAAGGGTACCGGCAAGATATGCCCCATCTTGACCGATGATGTATGGATTCAAATTATTGCCGTTCTGCAGAAGTTGAATTATTAATAACATATGCACCAAAAGTCCGGGAAAAATTAGGGGTTGGGAAATTAAAATAAGACCTTTCAGAGATGGTAAAAGAAATGGTGATGAGCGATTTGGAAATTTACGAGATGGAGCCTGAAGAGGAAATATTGTATGTAAGATACTTAGCTTTTCAATAAATTTTAAAAGTAAATAAAAAATTAATTATTAAAACGTTACAATTAAAAATTAAAGACACTATTTCAGAGGTTTTGTCATTTATCAGTAGCTCGATAAATAAAGGCCATGGGCGAAGTATAAGGGCTAAAAAGAATATTCTAGCTGCTTTTTTGATAAGGGGAGGCAGTATCGCCATAAGCCTTTTTTTAGTGCCTCTTACAATACATTACATAAACCCGGGTCAGTATGGAATATGGATTACCCTAAGCTCTATCATTGGTTGGTTTAGCTTTTTTGATATAGGATTCGGACATGGATTACGAAATAAGTTTGCAGAGAGCGTCGCAAAAGGAGATCATGAAAAAGCACGTATTTACGTAAGTACAACCTACGCCATATTATGCATTATTGTCACTGTTGTTTTAATTTTATTTTTTTTAATAAACCCCTTTTTAAACTGGTCGAACATACTAAATGCACCATTGGACATGAAAGGAGAGTTAAGTCTGCTGGCACTAATAGTTTTTGGTTTTTTCTGTTTACAATTTGTTCTGCAATTAATCACGACTATTTTAATAGCGAACCAACAACCTGCGAAAGCGTCATTATTCCCATTTTTGGGAAATTTGTTTTCCGCCATAATAATATTTATTTTGACGAAAATAGCATCGGGAAATTTAGTTTATTTAGGAATTGTCTACAGCTCCGCACCTGTGGTCGTGCTTGTTTTTTCCAGTCTTTGGCTTTATTCTAATAAGTATAAAATGTATGCCCCTTCTATTAAACTGGTAAAGTTTAATTATACCAAAGATTTAATGAGCCTTGGCATCAAATTTTTTCTATTACAAATTGCTGGAATTGTTTTATATCAAACAAGCAATATAATTATAGCACAACTATTTGGCCCTGATCAAGTAACTCCTTACAATATCGCATATAAATATCTCAGTATTATCACAATGGTTATGGCAATACTTATGACTCCATTTTGGAGTGCATATACAGAGGCTTGGGTAAAACAAGACATAGGATGGATAAAAAATACTTTAAAAAAAATGCAATATTTATGGATAGGCGTAGCTATACTAACTACTATAATGGTTGCTTTGTCAAACCAGGTTTATAGAATATGGGTGGGAAAAGAAATTGTTGTGCCATTTGGCGTTTCTATCACCTTAGGTGCTTATGTTCTAGTAAATGCCTGGAATGTAATTTATTGTCTTTTTTTTAACGGTGTAGGGAAAATAAAACTTCAATTATATACATCTATTTTAGACATGATTATTCATGTTCCACTAGCCATTTATCTCGGCAAAAAATTAGGGCCTGCCGGGGTAGTATTGTCTGTCGTAATCTTATGCAGTTTTAATATGATATGGACCGTAATACAATATAAAAAAATTATTAATAATAAAGCGACAGGCATATGGAATCAGTAAAATATTATTTTAATGGTTTTAAAAAAAAAAGCAGATATTTTTTTTCCTATGAAAGGAAGGAACTATCAAGGATTAAAAAGATTCCAAGGTACCAAAAAGGAAATACAAATTTATTTGGATTTGATTTTGGATTTGTAGATTCTGCGTCATTTAAAGCACAATATTTTGAAATATTTTCCAGGCAGATTTACAATTTTAAGGCGGAAAATGATCAACCATATATTATTGATTGTGGATCCAATATTGGAGTAAGCATTTTATATTTTAAAAAAAATTACCCTAAGGCTAAAATAGTGGGCTTTGAACCGGATAAAAATATATTTCAACTTTTAAAAAAAAATATTGCTAATGCAAATTTGAATTCGATATTATTAGTAAATAAAGGCTTGTGGAATAAAGAAGGTGAAATCTATTTTAACGAGGAGGGGGCAGACGGCGGGAGCATATTAGACAATACTCGTAATGAAGCAAATCAAAAGAGTAGTGAAATTGAAGTCACAAGTTTAAGGCAATATTTAGCACTGCCCGTTGCCTTCCTGAAGATGGATATAGAGGGTGCCGAATCAATTGTACTTGAAGATTGTGATGATTTGCTAAAAAATGTACAAAAAATTTATATTGAATTTCATTCGCAAATTGATAATACACAGAAGCTCGATTCTATTTTGAACATCTTAAAAAAGAACAATTTTAGGTATTATATTGAATCAGGAACAATTTTCAACAAGCAACCATTCATGCAAAGAAGAACGATAAATAATTATGATAATTTGTTATCTGTATTTGCTTACAGAATCTAGTCATCTGCAGGAAAAAACACATTTGAATTAATACCTTAACCCATCTCTCTTCTTGCAAAATTTCAAAGATTATATTGATAAAAATATTTTAAACTTAATTGAAAAAACCGGGCAACTAATCAATCCGCTTATTTTAAAACTGACTGATAAGAATAGTCATTTATTAATATATTACTTTCATGGGATTTACGAAACCGAAAAGCAAAAAGAACTAAATCATGTCGATCCCCAAAATAATATAACCGTCCAACAATTCATTACATTTATCGACTATTTTCTTTCCAATAATTATCATTTTGTAAATCCGGATGATATATTAAAGGGACTCCCTCCTAATAAGCGATATATTTTACTGACATTCGATGACGGATATTTTAATAATACTCTGGCCATAGAAATATTAAATAAATATAAAATTCCAGCGACCTTTTTTGTAACAACAAAGAACATTTTGAAACAAGAATCCTTTTGGTGGGATGTAATATTTAAATATAGAGTTAAACAAAGCATTTCTTTAAAAAAAATCAGGGATGAACAATCCCATCTTAAAAAATTTAAGTACGATTATATTTATAATTACATTGTCGAAAACTTTGGTCTCAATGCAACTAAGCCTTGGTCTGATATCGACCGTCCTTTAAAAATAGAAGAGCTTAATAATATCTCAAAAAATCCGCTTGTTATAATCGGCAATCATACCCATGATCACACCATTTTAACTATTTATAATACAAAAGAAATTGAGAGTCAATTGCGAGAATCAAATAAAGTTCTTTCTAAAATTATTGGGTATGAACCTAAACTTATTGCATTCCCAAATGGAAATTTTAGTCCTAAAATTCTGGAAATATGTAAAAACGAAGGTTTCGACATCACCTTCAACACTGTTAAACAAAGAAATCAATTGCCCTTATTAAAAGATAATTCAGTATTAAATCTAAATAGGTTCATGACACAAACCATTGACATCAAAACCTACGGAAATTTCGATAGATTAGGCTACTCTTCCAAATCCCTATATTTAAATTTGAAACGTTCAATAAATATGTTTAAATAAGCGTTCTTCAATTTTAACCAAACTAAAGTGACCAAAGTAGTTCATTTACAAATAGCATCAGAATCTACCGGCAGAATTCCTTTAAGGCTCCATAGAGCATTTTTAAAATCAGGTATTGACTCTAAAATGGTCACATTAAGAAGATCAGTAAATGATGATGAAAAAATAGAGCAAAAGGGATATCGGTCTAAAATTTCTGCATGGTGCGACCAGCGCATTCAGTCATACCTAAATAGAAACAACAGAAAAAAATTCGGAGTTTTTTCTTACCCGATCTTAGGCACAAATATCTCTAAACTTGCCACTGTTAAAAATGCAGATTTAATTTATATTCATTGGGCTCTCGGAGGTTTTTTAAACTTAAAAAACTTTACAGAGATAGCAAAGCTTGGAAAGCCTGTTATTTTTTTTATGCATGATATGTGGAATATTACTGGCGGTTGCCATCATAGTTTTACATGTCAAAAATATATAACACAATGCCATACCTGCCAGATTCTTCCTCATGAAAAGAAAAAGGACAGATCGCTTAAAGAATTTAAAAAGAAAATAGAATTCTATTCCGGATTTAATAATCTATCCTTTATTGCTCCAAGTAAATGGCTGTACAATTGTGCCCTTGAGTCGAAGCTAACGTGCCAAAAGCCCATTTATTATATCCCAAATACCATCGACCATTCTTTCTTTAAGCCATTTGATAAAAAGATAGCAAAAACTATTTTAAACATTCATCCGTCAGAAATAGTTATCGCATTTGGATCTGTAACAATAAACAGCCCCTACAAAGGCTGGCAATATTTAAAAGAGGCGTTAACGATTTTGTATAATGATAAAAACTTTAATGCCAACATAACTATTTTAATATTCGGAAACGGTTATAGTAAAGAAATAGCTGAATCTGTTCCTTTTAAAATAAAATTCATGGGCTTTTTAGGAGATGAGTATTCAACAATACTTTCATACAACGCAACCGATGTTTTCATAGCTCCTTCATTGGCCGATAATTTACCAACAACCGTTTTGGAAAGCTTAAGCTGTGGAACACCCGTTGTAGGCTTTGATGTGGGTGGTATCCCGGACATGATCAAAAATAAAGAAAATGGATATTTAGCAAAATACAGAGATGCAAATGATATATATGAGGGCATCAAATTTTGCCTTGAAAATAAATTGATAGGATATACACTTCCTCAATTTGATGAAACATTTATTATTAAGGAGCATCTTGATTTACATAAAAAGGTAAAAAATGTTGTATAAAATCTGGATAAATGAGCGTAATGATGGAACAAGCATTTAATAGTAAAATGATAACAAGAAAAGTCGCCTATTAATTAAACTTACGTGACCAAAGTAGTTCATTTACAAATTGCATCAGAATCTACCGGCAGAGCTCCTTTAAGACTCCATAGGGCATTTTTAAAATCGGGTATTGATTCTTTAATGCTGACATTAAGAAGATCAGCAAATGATGATGAAACGGTAAAGCAAAAGGGATATTGGCCTAAAATTTCTTCATGGTTCGACCAGCGCATTCAGTCATACCTAAATAGAAACAACAGAAAAGAATTCGGAGTTTTTTCTTACCCGATCTTAGGCACAAATATCTCTAAACTTGCCACTGTTAAAAATGCAGATTTAATTTATATTCATTGGGCTCTCGGAGGTTTTTTAAACTTAAAAAACTTTACAGAGATAGCAAAGCTTGGAAAGCCTGTTATTTTTTTTATGCATGATATGTGGAATATTACTGGCGGTTGCCATTATAGTTTTACATGTCAAAAATATATAACACAATGCCATACCTGCCAGGTTCTTCCTCATGAAAAGAAAAAGGACAGATCGCTTAAAGAATTTAAAAAGAAAATAGAATTCTATTCCGGATTTAATAATCTATCCTTTATTGCTCCAAGTAAATGGCTGTACAATTGTGCCCTTGAGTCGAAGCTAACGTGCCAAAAGCCTGTTTATTATGTTCCAAATATCATTGATCATTCTTTCTTTAAGCCATTTGATAAAAAGATAGCAAAAACTATTTTAAACATTCATCCGTCAGAAATAGTTATCGCATTTGGATCTGTAACAATAAACAGCCCCTACAAAGGCTGGCAATATTTAAAAGAGGCGTTAACGATTTTATATAATGATAAAACTTTCAATGCCAACATAACTATTTTAATATTCGGAAAGGGTTATAATAAAAAAATAGCTGAATCTGTTCCTTTTAAAATAAAATTCATGGGCTTTTTAAGAGATGAGTATTCAACAATACTTGCATACAACGCAGCCGATGTTTTCATAGCTCCTTCATTGGCCGATAATTTACCAACAACCGTTTTGGAAAGCTTAAGCTGTGGAACACCCGTTGTAGGCTTTGATGTGGGTGGTATCCCGGACATGATCAAAAATAAAGAAAATGGATATTTAGCACAATACAGAGATGCAAATGATATATATGAGGGCATCAAATTTTGCCTTGAAAATAAATTGATAGGATATACACTTCCTCAATTTGATGAAACATTTATTATTAACGAGCACCTTGATTTACATAAAAAGGTAAAAAATGTTGTATAACATTACTATAATTGAACCGTATTGATTGACCAACCATTCAATAGTATAACTTATAATAGGAAAGGTCCCCTGTCGTCGGTAGTTTTATTTTGGCTTGGATTTTCTCTTTATTTTATTTTTCAAATATGCAGTTTATTAGATTTCCTGAATACCACAATTTCTCTGGGATTTCAATTTTTAGGGTTGGTAATTTTAATATACAGTGCTGTAAACATTTTAACTTTCAGATTCTCCAATTATTATTTAAAAACGCTATTTATACTTTATTTCAGTTGGTTATTATTTGTTATTTTGAGGGATAGCACGGCCTTATTAAACTTCACGTCCATTAAGAATTTTCTATTGAGTGCGTTTAGCGACGGGGGACTCTTCTATTTCGTACCGCTTACCCTTTTTTTACCAAAAAATTCAGCTTTTTATAAAACAACCTTTGATATAATATTTATACTGGGGATTGTTTATGTATTATTTGATATAATTTTGATAAAAAGTTTAATTATAGCAGGCGATAATCCTAAGAGCCAGGAAATATTTGAAATACTTTCAGGATTAAGTTTACCATGTGGATTTATACTCTGCACTTACCCCTATCATTCAAAATTTAAAAACTTAGTTGCTCTTGGTGTCATACTTCTAACTCTAGGTTTCGCTTTAATCCGGGCACGAAGAGGTTTACTGTTTTTTTCCTCGAGCATATGCATTGCAGCTTATTTAATCTATTTTTTCCATTCAAGAAAACGATACTTTTTACTTTACTTTACACTTCTTTTAATAAGCGTAGGAAGTTTATACGCAAGTAACCTGTACCATATTCGTGAAAACAGGATACTGGGATTTATCACACAGAAAGGAGATGAGGATACAAGAACGGGGATAGAATTATATTTTTATGATGATATGAAAACCAAAGATTGGATTATTGGCAAAGGTATGTTAGGCCAATACTTTTGCCCCGATATTGAAGAAAACCAATTGACCAACTTTAGGAACGTAATAGAAACGGGGTATTTGCAATTAATTTTAAAGGGAGGTCTCATAAGCCTGGTATTATTACTTTTAATAGCTACTCCTGGTTTCATTATGGGAATTCTTTTTTCAAAAAACATTTTGGCAAAGGCCTGTGGCGCATGGATATTAATTTTTATAGGCTGCCTATACCCAAGGGACGTGGTCAAGTTCGATCTCAACTATTTGCTATTTTGGATATCGATTGGAGTGTGCTATGATAAAAATTTACGTAATATACCTGAAAAAAAAATGATTGAATATTTAAAGAAAGTCAAAAAAAATAACTTGGCTATTTCATGAGGCTACCTAAAGTATTAATTATAGGACAATCATTTGATAAACGATCGGGCGGAGGAATTACGCTATCTAATTTATTCGCTGGTTGGGACCAGGATAAACTTGCGGTAGCTTGTACCCCACACCTAATTAAAAATTCAGATAGTAAAATTTGCAAAAACTATTACCAGCTTGGAGAAAAAGAACACAAATGGATGTTTCCTTTTCAATATCTTCAAAAAAAGTTTCCCTCCGGTAAAATAGTCTTTGATAAAGAAAAAGAGAATAAAAAAGTTTCAAAGCGAAGTGGGAATGGTAAAATAAATGTAAGAAGCAATGTTGTGGATAAATGGTTTTTGCCTTTTTTAAAATATACCGGGCTAATTCATGCCTTAACGAAAATTAATCTTTCAAAAGAATTTCGAACTTGGCTGCACGATTTCGAGCCGGATATTATATACGCCCAGGGGCAAGACAGACAACGTATATTGTTTGCATTATTATTAGAACAGTATCTTAAAAAACCATTAATTTTCCACATAGTTGATGACTGGCCATTAACGATAAGTGATAAGGGGCCATTTAAAAAATTCTGGCACAATAAGATCGATCAGGATTTAAAAACTTTATTTAATAAGGCCTCGCTGCTTATGTGTATAAGCGATGAGATGGGAAAGGCTTATAAAATACGTTATAATAAAGACTTTATTACATTTCACAATCCGATTGATATTCAATTCTGGAAAGCCAGCCAGAAACAAAATTATGAACTTAATGAAAGTCCTGTCGTATTATATGCGGGAAAAATTAGTCTTGGCGTGGAAAGTTCTTTGGAACTAATTGCCAAAGCAATAGAAACTGTTAATAAAAAACATAAGATAAGACTAAGGTTTATATTACAGACGAAAGAAATACCAGCTTGGGCCGCAGATTATTCTTTCGTTGAGCATAAAAGTTTCGTGGCTTATGATGATTTACCAAAAGTTTTTTCAGGTGTAGATTTTCTTGTAATGCCTTATGATTTTTCCGAAAGGTCAATCAACTATGTGAAATATTCTATGCCAACAAAAGCACCGGAATATATGATTAGTGGAACTCCAATTCTGGTTTTTGCACCCGAAGTAACCGCTATTGTGAAATATGCAAAAAAAAATGGATGGGCGTATACCGTTACTGAAAATAATTCTGACAGTTTGGCGACTTCTTTAGAATGTTTGATATTACATAAGCCTATAAGATGCGAAATTGCAGAAAATGCAAAAAAAACTGCTGAGAATAATCATAGCTCTTTAGTAATACGAAGCAATTTTGAAGCAGCAATCACTTCTTTAATTTCTTCTTAGGATTGATGTAATTTTCATATAATAAGCTGCAATGAATAATATAGTAATTGGTATTCCTACCTACAAACGACCCGCGATGTTGAGAAAATTGATCGTTAGTATCATGGAGTGTAATACCGATAGTTCTGTTATAGGCGATGTAAAAATTATTATTGAAGATAATGATGAAGACAAAACAGCTGTAAATACTGTTATAGAATTAAAAAAAGAATATACAAAATACGATCTGCAATATTTCAACTACCCTGTTAAGGGAATTTCAAACATAAGAAATGAAATCATTAAAAATGGTTTAATAAATGATCCCGATTTTTTAATTTTTATTGATGATGATGAATATACAACTGTTGAATGGCTAAATGAATTGGTGAGAACAATTGAAGATAACAAAGCCGATGCAGCCAGAGGACCGGTATTGGCTGTACTTGACAAAAGTATTCAAAAAGAAATTGCGTACTGGTTTAGTAGGGAAAGCTATCCAAATAGTCAACGATTGTTTAGTGTTAAAACTGGCAACTTAATTTTACGTGTTAAATCATTAAAAGAATATGATGTTTGGTTTGATCCAAGATTTAATATAACTGGTTCAGGAGACAGTTATTTCGGAATTCAAATTCTAAAAAAAGGCGCTAAAGTTTTTTGGGCGGCCAATGCGGTTGCTTACGAAACTATACCCGCCAACCGTGCAACTCTTAAATGGCTCATTAAAAGAACGTACAGGCTTTCCAGTACTTACTCTTACGTTTTAAAATTAGAAAAAAAATATTTTCGATTAATAAAAAAAATTATTGTTAGCTTGATATATATTGTCTTTGGGATATTTGGATTATTTCTGATATTACTACCTATCAATACTAAATATTGGGGACTTCTTAAGCTTTCGGAAGGGATTGGTGGATTACTCGGCGGCATTTATTTATACAAAGAATATAAATAGATAGGAGCATTTAGAATTTTGCATAAAACAATTAATAGCTACTCTAAATCGTATACTTAAAATAAAAAAGCCTTTTAATTATTTATTCGCTGTTTCGTTTTAGATGTTACATGTTTTATAATAGTTTTAGATCTATCGAATTACCTTAATGAAAGAAATCATAATAAACGCAGATGATTTTGGGCTGAATTCCTCAGTCAATAAAGCGATAATTGAATCGTTTGATCGGGGACTAATTACCAGCACCACCTTAATGGCAAATATGCCTGGGTTTGACGAAGCGGTTCATCTTGCCCATAAACATAATCTAACGCAAAAAATTGGCGTGCATTTAGTTCTAACAGATGGAATTCCTTTAACAAAAGAAATTAGTTCAATTCCTTTCTTCTTTAACGGAAAGGAATCTTATAAGAAATATAAGCATCATTTATTCTTTCCCAATAAAAAAATAAAAGAACTAATCTATAAAGAATTCTCCGCCCAAATTGAGAAAATACAGTCAAATAATATTTTAATAACACATATTGATACACATCATCATGTACACGAAGCGTTCGGCGTATGCAAAATACTTTTAGCGCTGAGTAAGAAATACAATATTTCTTTTATTCGTATATTAAATAATCTTGAAAAGCCTACAAAAATTCATAAAAGATTCTACCGGAATTTTATTAATCGCTATATAAAACAAAAGCATTCAGCCTTTTCTATTTATTTTGGAAATCAATATGATTTTATTTCAACTATTAACAAGGACCCTGCCTTCCTATACGAAAAAACAGAGATTATGGTGCATCCTGATTATAGTTCTGATGGAAAATTAATTGACAAATCAGGGAAAAATTTAGATTTCAGTTTTTTAGAATCTTTAAATAATGCCAACAAAACAACACGTAGCGTTAGTTTGTAAATTAATGCCTCTGTACAGATTAGGAGTATTTCATGAATTATCCAAAAGCGATGAAAAGTATGAGTTTACCTGTTTTGGTGATACGAAAGAGCAAGGGGGAATACAAGTTATTCCCTGGAGTTTTGCTAATAATGTAACTGCTGGTGGCATAAAATGGATAAAAACCTCAAATTATTTTTACATTCCTGAGCGCTTATTGTGGCAAACCGGAATTGTAAAAAGAATTCTCGGGTCGAAATATGATTTTTTTATTTTTGAAGGAGGCGTATTTCATTTGCCAACCTGGCTATTTGCCATGTTATGCAGATTGAGAGGAAAAAAGGTGCTGTTTTGGACCCATGGATTTAAAGGGTTTGATAAAGGGTTAAAAAAATTGATCCGTATTTTATATTTCAAATTAGCAAATGGCCTGTTATTATATGGTAACTATTCTAAAGAACTTATGTTAAAAAGTGGTTTTAAAGAAAATAGGCTTTTTGTTATTTTTAACTCTCTTGATACCAATAAACAATTTAGATTATTAGACGATCCTAAACCTTATTCCATTGAGCACGAGAAGATCAAAATTTTTAAAAATCCTGGTTTGTTTACGGTGATATTCATAGGAAGACTCGTGGAAGCAAAAAAAGTTCAAATGCTCTTAGATGCCGTTAACGAATTTTCTAAAATCGGAAATCCAATCAATTGCATTATTATTGGAAGTGGACCGGAAAATGATTCCATCAAAAGCTTCATCTCCGGTAAACATCTGAAAGAGAATATCTATATGACAGGGGCTGTATACGCGGAAGAAGAAATTTGCAAATATTTTGAAATGGCTGATTTGATGGTATCTCCTGGAAATGTTGGGTTGAATTGTATGCATTCATTAGCTTATGGCGTGCCTGTATTAACGCACGATAGTCTTCAATTTCATGGACCAGAAGTAGAAGCAATCACACCGGGCAAAACGGGTTTATTATTTGAATACAATAATTATGAGGATTTGATTGTAAAGATTGGGGAATGGATGCATATCAAATTTACGAAGGAAGAAATCCAAACCCAATGCCACGACATGCTATTAAAAAGGTATAATCCGGTAATTCATGCAAAAAGAATCACTGAAGCAATTGATCAACTTTAAAAAGGAGAAAACACCACCTTTAACCGTTCTCATTTCTTCTTTCGCTTGTGGTCCAAATTGGGGTTCCGAAGTTGGGATGGGATGGAATTGGATCCTCAACTTGTCCCAATATTGCCAGGTTCATGTGATTACAGAAAAAGGATTTCAACAGGAAATTGAAACAGAAATTACTAAGTTAAACTTATTATATTCTCCCGAATTTTATTATTTGGACATTGGTAAAAAGGGCAGGGATTTATTTTGGAAACAAGGAAGTTTATTATTTTATTATTATTATAGGCGATGGCAGAAGGCCGCTTATAAACAAAGCATGGAAATCATAAATTCCAATAAGATCCAATTAATACATCAGCTAAATTTAATCGGTTTCAGAGAACCGGGTTATCTTTGGAAATGGTCCGATCAAATCCCATTTATTTGGGGACCAGTAGGTGGATTTAACCAGATTCCTTTAAATTACATTTTTCGATTTGACACGAAAAATAAAATATTTTATCTTGGGAAAAATGTAATTCATTATTTTCAGATGCATCTGCATTCGCGTGTAAGAAAAGCGATAAATAGGGCCAGCTTAATCCTGGCGGAATCCTCTTCTACTAAAAAAATTATTCGAAAAGTATATAGTATTAATTCAGTTTTAATGAATGAAACAGGCGCAGATTTTGAAGATTTTTATGAACATAATTCTTTCTGTAGCAATAATTCATTAAAATTACTTTGGGTAGGTAAAATACAGGGGCTAAAAGGCCTGCCAATCGCACTCAAAACTATAAAAACTTTAAAGGGTAATATACCCGTAAAGATGACGATTGTAGGAGATGGACCTGATGATTCAGCGTGCCGGCAATTAGCTGAAGACATAGGGGTTAATGAAATGGTTACTTTTTTAGGCAAAAGGCCAAATAAGGAAGTAAAGAATCTAATGAAAATACATGATTTGTTATTCTTTACAAGTTTAAAGGAAGGCACACCCCATGTGATTCTGGAAGCGCTGTCCAATGGATTGCCCGTTCTATGCCACGATGCCTGTGGCCATGGAGATATCATTAACGATTTTATAGGTATTAAGATTCCGATGAAATCTTATCAAAAAAGTATTGAACTATTTTCAAAACAAATTGAGTTTTTATTCAATCACCAAAACATGTTATATGAATTTTCAAAGAACTCAAAGCAAATGGCGGAAATTAATTCGTGGAAAAATAAAGCAAAAAAACTGATTGAAATTTATAATGATGTTATTAAAAGATCCGGTTAATGCATGATTATTCGAAGTTAAAATATGAGGAATTTATTTCCTTCCCCAAAATTTTAAATCTTGTAAAGTAATGGTATCTGTTTTTCTTATTGTTATCGGTATTTTTTCATTTTTACTTGTTATATTAATTGCGATATACACTTATAAAAGATTCGCTCTTGTTCGTGACATTCCGTTTTATTCCCCAAGCAAATTTAAAAATCCTATTTTGACGATTGGTATAATTGGGGATAGCTGGGCTACATTCAAGAAATTGGATCATCTCTTACATCAGGAATTATTAATTAATGGCTTTCAAAATAAAATAGTTTCATCAGGCCAATCAGGAGCAAAAACACGGCTTATTTATAAAAACTTGTTTAAGGCTCCCCACTTAAAAAATTCCGGTAAGTTTGTTATAGAAAACAATCCTGATTATTGTATTGTGTTGGCCGGAACGAACGACGCTATCGGGCAAATGGGTTCCCAATATTATTCATTCCATATGATTAAAATTATTAAATTTTTATTACACTATCAGATCAATCCGATAGTCGTTAATTTGCCTAAAATAGGAGTAAGAGAGATGCACGACACTATGAATATTTTTCAACGGTACAGGAATAGGTTATCGGCCTTATTCAATAATAAAAACAAAATTGAAAATATCGAATCATACCGCATCAGATTAATTGAGAGATTAAGGATTGAAAAGCTGGAAGATAAAATTTTATTAATTGATTTTGACGAAGCGTGTGAAGAATATAAAACAGGTTCGAACCTGTATAGAAATCCGGTTCATTTGTCAAATGAGGGAAATAAAAAATTGGCTTCTTTTATTGCAAATCAGCTAATCACAAAATCAAAAGACCATCTGGCTGCACTACAAAGAAAAGTTTGATAAAAAATTCTCTGATTGCGAATGTTTCATTTAATAAAAAGAATCCGCTTTTTTTTTCTGACTAAGATAATTTGGAGAAGATATTCTTTTGGCAAAAATGTTTACATCGGGCGCTTTGTATACCTATGGGCAAAACATACTATTACCATTGGTGATAATTTTTATATAGGTAAATTTTCACAGATAGAATGTGATGCTGAGATTGGCAACAATGTAATAATAGCCAATCAGGTAGGTATGATTGGCAGGTACGATCATCATTATCAACAAATTGGAACATCTATCCGCTTGGCGAGCCAAATCAGGGATGATAATTACGATTGGAAAGGGATTGATGAAAAGATAATTATTGAAGACGATGTATGGATTGGCTTTGGAAGTATCATACTGACCGGCGTTAGAATTTGTCGGGGGAGTATAATAGCTGCAGGGTCGGTCGTAACGGGAGATGTGCTCCCTTTTTCCATTTATGGCGGAGTACCCGCAAAGAAAATACGAGATAGATTTGAAAATGAATACGATTTGCAGGAACATCTTAAACTTTATCAGGCTCATTATAGAAATAAAACTAAATCTCATCTTTAATTAGTAGTTGACTTTACTGAAATCTCATTTTAATTTAATTAGACCTGAATGGATTTTGAATGAAAAAGATAAAAACTTCTTGTTTAAATCATCATGATTTTTTCTTCATTAAAGCAATACATTAGAAGTTTCCATAGGGCAGTATAAAATTTAATTTTATTTAAAGAGTATCGAATTGCTAAACCCTTCAGTAAAGATTTATAAACGTTATTACAAGGTTAAATCCGTACAATGTTTATAAGAAATTCTAAAAATATCAATGTTACAGATCAAATTGGCTTAGATACTTTTAAAAGCATCCGGCTTTTTTGCCAGAATTAAATCCAGAGATATGTTTTAAGTTTTTCGAAAAACCTCGAAAGACAATATTATTAGCAAAATTTAATAACTGTATGGCCGCTTTTTTTATGGGCTTTAGTGTGTTATCAGCCTCAAATCCAATTTTCTCGATTGAAAAATAAATTGAAAAGGAAATTTTTAATGAATTTCCCATTGAACTTAGGAAGATATTCTTCATTTATAGATGAAATAATTAACTTAGCAAATCAAAAAAAATCAGCAGTGGTTTGTGTCGCGAATGTACACATGTTTGTCGAAGCACGCAGAGATCAAACCTTTCTTCAAATAATTAACAATTCGGAAATTATAACGCCTGACGGAAAGCCATTAACCTGGGCTTTGCGAAGCCTTTATGGACTAAAGCAGGAGAGAGTTGCAGGAATGGATCTGCTTCCTGATTTGTTGCAAATTATGTCTGAACGAAACATCTCAGCATATTTTTATGGAGGGCAGCCAGAAGTATTGGACAAGGCTAAGATTTATTTAAAAAACTCATATCCCGATTTAAATATCGCTGGCATCTTCAGTCCACCTTTCCGCCCATTAACCCCTTTAGAAGAAAAAAAAATTATTGAAGAAATAAATAAAACATTGCCTTCTGTCGTTTTCGTAATATTGGGATGCCCTAAACAAGAAAAATGGATGGCCACTATGAAAGATAAAATTAATACGGTCATGATAGGGATCGGTGGCGCATTACCAGTGATGTTGGGGGTGCATAAAAGAGCGCCGAAATGGATGCAGAACTATGGACTCGAATGGTTATTTCGTTTATTACAGGAACCTAAAAGACTATTTAAAAGATATTCCCAAACCAATAGTTTATTTTTATGGATTTTTTTAAAAGAATTTCTAAGTACTAAAATATTAAAATATTTTAAAGATTTGAAAGAGTAGAAGATAAAAAGTGGATAATCAGCTGAGTTCTCCCTGAAGGGCACGTACCAAAAATAGAATGTACTCTTACTAAAAAATAATTGAAAACATAATTGGAGATACAAAAAGTCTATTACAATTTTCCTTTAATTTAACAATTATTTTTATTTAAACATCCGGTATCAATGAATCGCCAGCTTGAAAGATATCTTCAGATAACATTAGTTGCGCTGGATCTTTTTGTACTAAACTTAGTATTTCTAACCTGCCAGATTTTATTTACAAAAAATATTCATTACCCTTCTACTAATGCTTATTTTAAATACCTGACGATTGCTAATGCCTCATGGTTATCACTTTCTTTTTTTTTAAGGGCTTATGCAAAAACGATAATTTTAAATTTTGAAGATTATATTAAACGTACCATCCAGATTTTCTTAGTATGGATAATTGTTATTCTTTTTTATTTATTTTTTTCACGCGAAGTAACCATTTCACGATTATTTATCGTAGCTACCATAGGATGCTTTGGGTTAGCATTATTAATAAACCGGTTTATATATTTGGGAATATTCAGGTACTTCCGAACCAGCAGTTTTCTTAATAAGAAAATTATAATACTTGGTTATAACGAAACGGCAAAAAAGCTAACCAATTTCTTAGAACAGGATGGATTAAATACCCAAATCATAGGATATATTGAAAATGAAGAAAATATATTGGAATTATCGCATTATCCCGTATTAGCCAATATTGATAACACGTTGCGCATTGCAAAAGAACTGGATGTACAGGAAATATTCTCAACTATTACACCTGAGCAGAACAATTACATTTATGAATTAATGTATCAATCGGAAAAAGAATGCATCCGTTTCAGAATTGTACCCAATTTATCCATGTTCATAACGAGGGAAGTTCATATAGAATATTATGGAGAACTGCCTATTCTTTCCTTAAGAAAGGAACCTCTTGATGACGTGGGCAACAGAATAAAGAAAAGAGCTTTGGATTTCGTAGTAAGCTTATTCATTACTCTCTTTATCCTTTCGTGGCTGGTTCCCATAGTCGGATTACTTATTTATCTAGATTCAGGACGACCTATTTTTTTCAAACAGCTCCGCACTGGAAAAGATAAAAAGCCATTTTATTGTTGGAAGTTCAGAAGTATGAAACCAAATAAAGAAGCGGATCAGAAACAAGCTACTCTCAATGATGATCGGATAACCTTTCTCGGAAAGTTTATTCGTAAAACAAGCCTCGATGAATTCCCTCAATTTTTTAATGTACTTCGCGGTGAAATGAGTTTAGTAGGCCCACGACCCCATATGGTAAAACACACATCCGATTATTCAAAAATAGTAGACGAATACATGGTGCGCCAATTTATTAAACCAGGCATTACAGGATGGGCCCAAATAAGCGGCTACCGTGGTGAAATCACCAATGCAGAGCAAATTAAGATGAGAGTCAATAAAGATGTGTGGTATTTGGAAAACTGGACTTTATGGCTCGATATTCGCATATTATTTCTGACTGTTTATTATATCTTGAGAGGAGACAAGAAAGCTTTTTAATACCTTTAAAGTTAGAAAACACCAGCATTCATTTTAAAAATTGGGAAATAAGTATGATTCCTAAAATTATTCATCAAACCTGGAAAACGAACAAATTACCTGATGATATAAAAAAATGGCACCACAAGGTAAAAGACTTACATCCGGGATGGGAGGTTAGACTATGGACTGATGAAGATAATCTGACCTTAGTCAAAGAAGATTTCCCGCACTTATTAGATATTTACCAGACTTTGGAATATAACATTATGCGAGTGGATATTATACGATACATGTATATGACAAAATATGGCGGTTATTATCTTGATTTGGACTACGAGCTTTTCATTCCTTTTGATATGGAGACATCACAACCAGATTTGATGTTACCGGTTTCGGCTCTGGAAAATGACGAGATAATTATTGGAAATAGTATTTTTGGATCCATTCCACGACATCCATTTTGGAAAGATGTATTAGAGAATTTTCAAAATTTTCCACCCACGAAAAAATTTACAAATAAATTTGATGTTCTAACACTTACGGGTCCTTTTTTTATTTCCAAAATTTATTTTAGTTCGCAGGAAAAATATAATGGATATCTTGTTCCGAAACACATATATCATCCATTTAATACTTTAGTCAATAAAAGAAATTATCAGCAACAGTTGCAAAAAAATGGAACAAGAGGTATTCATCATTGTAAGGGTAGCTGGTTAAATGAAAACAATTCATTAATAAATCTTTTTTCAAGAGCAAATTCTTCTATAAAAAGAAGGCTCGCCAAACTGGTACAAGATAAATAATTGCTCACTCATTTTATAATTTTCCCTGATCCTTCGAAGTGCAATCTGATTCTGTTATTTTCCGGTTATCAAAAAAACATCTGCTAATCTCCTGCTCTTTCAGAATCCCTATTATTTTTTTGTTATTCAAATATAATCCTGTCGCTCTTTTTTTTCATGAAAATAAAATACCATGTGCGGGATAGTAGGCATAATTAATAAAAACCAAAACGAAGTAGAGACTGGCCTGCTTACAAAAATGGCAGATACCATTCATCACCGGGGGCCCGATGAAGACGGGTTATTTATTGAAAAGAATATTGGCTTCTTTCATAAACGGCTATCAATAATAGACCTTTCTACCGGACAGCAACCTATGACTTTCAATAATTGTACCATTGTTTTCAATGGCGAAATTTATAATTATGTTGAACTGAGGAATGATTTAATTAAAAAAGGTCATAAATTTAAAACTACTTCAGATACAGAAGTAATACTCCATCTCTATGTAGAATATGGTTATGATTTTGTAAATATCCTAAATGGGATGTTTGCATTTATCATTTTTGACAAATCAAAAAATAAACTCTTTATAGCAAGGGATCATTTTGGAATCAAACCTTTATATTGGTACCACGACGATAAAAAAATATTATTTGGAAGCGAAATAAAAGCCCTTTTAGGGCATCCGGAAATTTCGGCTGAATGTGACCATGAAAATTTATACGAATATTTAACTTTCCAGTTCGTTCTTGGAGAAGGAACCATGTTTAAAAATATTTGCAAGATTCAGGCAGGACATTACATAACAATAGATTTAGCTACATGGGAAATAAATGAAGTGAAATACTGGGTTCCAAATTTTAACGTTGATCAGTATCATACAGAAGAATATTTTATTGTTGAGCTTCAAAAGATTCTTGAGGAAACTATTTCGCAGCAACTGCGAAGTGATGTCCCTGTAGGAACCTATTTAAGCGGAGGAATTGATTCCTCGCTTGTAACAATAATGGCTTCCAAATTTCTTAACAAGCCTTTCAAATCGTTTAGCGGTGCTTTTAATGAAGGTCCCGAATTTAACGAACTCCGATATGCCAGAATTGCCGCAACGGCTGCTCACTCAGAATTATTTGAAGTGTTCCCAACCGAACAGGAGTTCATTGATTTATTGCCAAAGTTAATTTACCATCTCGATGAACCTGTGGCAGGTCCAGGTCTTTTTCCTCAATACATCGTATCAAAGCTTGCATCAAAACACGTAAAAGTTATTTTAGGCGGCCAGGGAGGCGACGAGATATTTGGCGGATACGCGAGGTATATGATTGCCTATCTGGAGCAGGCGATAAAAGGCGCCATACACGAAAGCAATGAAGAAGATGAACACATCGTTTCATTAGCATCCATACTTCCCAATCTTCCTTCGTTAAAGCAATATATTCCAATGATGAAAAGCTTTTGGAAATCCGATGCTTTTGAACCCATGGACAGGCGGTACTTCAACCTTATAAATCGTATGGGCTCAACAGCGAACTTCCTTCACAAAGACTTGGCGGAAAAATGTGTCGATGCGATAATATTTAAAAGATTTGCCCGTTATTTTAATGATTCAAAAACGAAAAGCTATTTTAATAAGATGACTCATTTTGATATGCAGGGCAGCCTTCCGGGTTTATTGCAAGTTGAAGACCGCGTGAGCATGTCTGTATCAATTGAGTCAAGGGTTCCTCTTCTCGATAGAAGAATCGTAGATCTTATATCAACTATGCCTGCAGGCATGAAATTCAGGGGGGGCGAAATGAAATATTTATTAAAAAGAACCATAAATAATTTTATGCCCAAAGAGATTATGGAAAGAAAAGACAAGATGGGTTTCCCGGTTCCTCTACATATTTGGTCAAAAAATAATGCTAAAGATTTTATACTGGATACCTTGCTATCAAAAAAAGCCAAAGAAAGAAATATTATAAACACGCAATATGTTGAACAACTCATCAATACTCAACAGCCGTTTAGCAGAGGATTGTGGGGCCTTTTATCTTTAGAGTTATGGTATAAACAATTTATAGATAAGTAAAATAATAAACACATAAACCTATACTGGCCAAAATAATTTTATTGGTCTGTTCATTAAATCTTTACAGAGAAACTAACTAAAAATGAAAGTAAATAAAGCTCCGATTAGCTTAGACAATTGGAAAATAAATAAAATTGGAGTTATAGGGCCTGGTATTGTTGGTATGCCGATGGCTGCAATGCTCGCCAAAGCTAGAATTAAAATAGGAACAGATGAGCCCGCTAAAGTAGTAATAGTTCAAAGAGATTCAATTAATTCCGGATGGAAAGTAAAAGCCATCAATAGCGGTAAATCTGTAATAGGAGGTATTGAGCCTGAATTAGACGATATAACTCATGAAGCGGTGGAAGCAGGGCTTCTCTCTGCAAGCTCGGATTTTTCAGTTCTTTCTGACGCTGATGTAATATTAGTTTCCATTCAAACTGATAAAAACGAAACTGGCTTTGAACCTGATTACGGGCCAATGTTCGGTGGCCTCGAAAAATTGGCTGAAGCTTTGCAAAAAAAGCCGTCTGATAAAATTCCTTTGGTAATATTTGAATCCACCCTCGCTCCTACTACCATGGATACATTGTTCAGAGAACATTTTAAAAAGTATGGTTTAGAAGAAGGAAAAGATATACTATTAGGAAACAGCCCGAATAGAGTGATGCCCGGTCGACTGGTAGAAAGAATTCGTGAGTCAGATAAACTTGCAGGAGGCCTGCATCCCGAAACACCAAAACTTAATTGCCAGACTGTACGACCACATTGTAACTAACGGTGAAGTATACCAGACAAATAGTCTTACCGCAGAAATTGTAAAGACTCTCGAAAATGCATATCGTGATGTAAGAATTGCTTTTTCAACTGAAATAGTGAGATACTGCGACGAGCAAAATATTGATTTTTACAAAGTAAGAGATAAGGTAAATGCCATGTTATCTCAATCTGATAAAGCAACTGATAATCCTAATGCAGTACCAAGTGGTGGCTATCTTAATTCCCATGCTCGGAGTAGGCGGACATTGCCTGCCAAAGGATGGAATCCTTTTGTGGTGGCGGAATTTTCAAAAAGGAAATGATTCATCAAAGAGCCTCATTCTTGAGTCAAGATTGATTAATGATGCATCTCCGGTACATACTTTCAAACAAGCGGAAAAAACTTTTGGAAACCTAAAGGACAAAATGATTGCATTGCTCGGAGTAGCCTATCGCTTCAATTCTGAAGACACTAGAAACTCTCCCACTCTTCAGTTGGCGAACTATCTAAGAGATAACAACATCAGCTATATTTTGCATGATCCCTATGTTAAGGAAGATGATCAAAATCTTTTAAAATACAAGCAACAGGATAATCTCACTCACGATCTAAATAAAGCTTTAGCATTTGCAGATTATGTCTTTATCTGTTCAGCTCATAAAGAATATATAGATAAGTTTGATACCATTACTTCAGCAGCAAATGTAAAAGGCATCATGGATGCTGCGAACATTTATAACATTCATCAATTTTCGAATAGCCCTAAACGTTATGCTGGCGTTGGAAAAGGAACCAATGAACCCGATAAGCAATTTTATCGAATTCGTTTACGAAAGCTTCCGCGCAATGGAAAAAGGATTAGGCCAGGAACTTTTGGGCCTTATTAATTTCTATAATGCAAACTACGCTTTTGACGAATACAACAAAGTAAAATTTGAAGATGTGCAACGATTAGCGAAAACATGTTCAACTGGCTGTGAAATAGCGAATACTGAATCTATTGATATTATCCCTGAGTATAACGGATTTTCAAGCATACTTTCAGCAAAAGGATATTCAAAAAAATAAATATACAGGCTTGAAAATATTTTCCATAGTAGGCGCCCGACCCCAATTTATAAAACTTGCTCCTTTATCAAAAGCACTTGCTGGCACTCATGAAGAATTTATCGTGCATACAGGACAGCATTATGATTACCTGATGTCTGAAAAAATTTTCCTTGACCTGGGAATGAGAAAGCCGGACATTCATCTTGATACAGCGCCCGGCACCCAGGCATCACAAACGGGTGAAATGATGGCAAAGCTAGAATCAGCAATGCTGAAAATCAAGCCCGATATTGTTATCGTTTTTGGTGACACCAATTCAACATTAGCGGGCGTTATAGCCGCATCAAAGCTTACAATTCCTATCATACACATTGAAGCAGGTTTGCGCAGTTATAACAAAAGCATGCCTGAAGAAATCAACAGGATCGTCGCGGACCATATTTCACAATTCCTTTTTGCCCCTACTCAAACGGCTGTGGATATTCTTAAAAAAGAAGGGCTGAAAAAAAGCACTTTTTTTACCGGCGATATTATGGTGGATACCATGAAAAATAATCTTACAATCGCTCTAGAAAAATCAAGTATTATTTCAGATCTAAAACTTGATAATGAACCATACAATTTATTAACGCTTCACAGGAACTATAATGTAGATGACACTAAAGTTCTCAAACACATTCTAAAGCAATTGGGCGAATTGCATGAAAAAATTATTTTCCCGGTTCATCCAAGAACAAGGAAAATGCTTACAACTACTTTTGCGATTCCTTCCAATATACGATTGACGGAGCCCGCAGGCTACCTTGATTTTATAGCACTTGAAAATTCAGCGAAAAGAATTATTACAGATTCCGGAGGTATTCAAAAAGAAGCTTATCTTCTTAAAAAACCTTGCATCACTTTACGAACAGAAACTGAATGGGTAGAAACCGTTCGTGAAAAATGGAATCTATTAGTTAACCCCGCTGACAAAAAAATAGCGTCAAAAATCGCTTCCTTTAAAATCCCAAAAAAACAAAAAGAAGTTTTCGGAAAAAATGTCACTAAGAAAATGATTAAAATAATCAATGATATAAATTAAGGATGCACAATAAAAAAACATGGGCTATTGTTGGAGGCGGCATGCTTGGAATGACACTGGCTCTCAGGCTCTCGCAGCAGGGAGATGATGTTACCATTTATGAATCTGCTGGACAGGCCTGGTGGATTAACAAGCTCATGGCAAATGAACGGTGTTGTATGGGACCGGTTTTATCATGTGATCCTAATGTCAGACTTAAGCACAAGGAAAATTCTTCAAGAGATCGGATTGGGAAATGACTTAAGATGGGTTGAAACAAAAACAGGTTTTTATTCTGGTGGTAAATTATACTCCATGTCGAACCTGATTGAGTTTTTTAAATTTCCACCAATTAATCTTATTGATAAGTTTCGTTTAGGCGCAACCATTTTTGTCGCCTCTAAAATAAAAAACTGGCAAAAGCTCGAAAATATTTCAGTGGCCGATTGGTTAACAAAATGGTCGGGCAAAAGGGTGTTTGAAAAAATATGGCTGCCACTTTTAAAAGCCAAGCTGGGAGACAATTATAAAAATACTTCTGCGGCATTTATCTGGGCTACTATCCAGCGGATGTATGCCGCAAGAAAAAGCGGATTGAAGAAAGAAATGTTTGGTTATGTAACAGGTGGCTACGAAAAAATCAATACTACTTTTGCGAATTATTTGATGAATTCAGGGGTTACTATTCAATGCAATGAAAAAGTAAAATCTATCAAAAAAAATAGTTATAAAAAAATAGAAGTAACAACTCAAAATGGTCCCCAAACTTTTGATTATGTTATTTCAACTCTTACGCCTCAGGTTTCAGCAAGCCTTGCTGATGAACTAACCGATTCAGAAAAACAAAAACACAAAAATGTAAAATACCTTGGTGTCATCTGCCCATCTGTTTTATTAAAGAAACGAATTTCTCCCTATTACGTTACAAATATTACAGATACGTGGCCGCCATTTACGGGAATTATTGAAATGACAGCGCTTATTGATAAAAAAGAAATCAAGGATACCAACTTAATTTATTTACCAAAATATGTTGAACCGGATGACGCATTATTTGATAAAGAATGATGCAGAGATTCGTGAAATATTTCTCGGCGCATTGTTCAAAATGTATCCTGAATTAAGTGAGGATGACGTGTTGTTCTGGGGTGTTTCCAAAGCAAGGATTGTGTTTGCTTTGCCTACTTTGGGCTACTCAAAAAATGTTCCGGGCATTAATACCTCAATAAATAATTTCTATATCATAAATTCTTCGCAGATTATTAACGGAACACTGAATGTAAATGAAACGATACAGGTGGCGGAAAACAAATTGAAAGAAATATTAAGCAATGGCTAAAAAGAAACCAATAGCAAGCATCTCTCTTGATTTGGACAATCAATGGTCTTACATGAAAATTCACGGTGATAAAGGCTGGGATCAATATCCATCATACTTCAACATTTTCGTACCACACGTGCTTGATATTTTAGATGAACTGAATTTAAAGATTACTTTTTTTATTGTTGGGAAAGATACAGAATCAGAAGACAACAGGAAGTATTTGAAAATGATAACAGACAGAGGACATGAAGTTGGCAATCATTCTTATCACCATGAATCATGGTTGCAAACTTATAGCTATGAAAAAATAGAAAAGGAAATAATTGATGCAGAAGAAGCCATTGAAAAAGCTACAGGCCAGCGTACAATAGGGTTTAGAGGACCAGGGTTTAGCTGGAGCAAAGACTTGCTGCGGGTTTTGGAAAAAAGAGGATATAAATATGATGCCTCAACATTGCCAACATATCTTGGGCCATTAGCAAGAATGTACTATTTTAAAAAATCTGATTTATCTAAAGAGGAAAAAAAGGCACGCAAAGAACTTTTTGGAAAATTTAGCGAAGGGTTCAGAAGCCTTAAACCTTATAAATGGGATTTAGGAAATGACAAAACGATTACAGAAATACCGGTAACAACAATGCCCATTTTTAAAATGCCCTTCCATTTAAGCTACCTGATTTATCTTGGAAATATCTCAATTGGCTTAATGAAATTTTACTTAAACACTGCTATAAGGATGTGTAGAATTTCCAATACACCCATTAGCTTTTTACTTCATCCTCTTGATCTTATAGGTGGCGATCAAATAACAGAACTTGCATTTTTTCCTGGAATGAATGTGAATAGTAATAAGAAAGTTGAAATTTTTAAAGAGGTTATTCAAACACTTTCAGCACGCTATAATGTAGTAAATATGTCGAAATACATAAATTATCTTGAGGCAAACGCAGGAACGAAAATAAAGCAAATTTGATTCTTTAATATCGAATGAAAATCAAACTAATCCCCGTTAATCATTGAGCTGATAATCTATAAATATTGAACCAGTAAAAGTAATACCTGCGATGATAAAGAAAATAATGACAAGGCTTCATAAACCAGTATATAAAAGCAGAATGGTCGGTCTCGGGCAAGCTATAATATCTCATTTGTCAGAAAATGACAAAGTATTAGATGTTGGGTGTGGATTTGGCGAATTTGCTGATTTCATCAATAAGAATAAGAAAACTCCAAAAGGAGTTAAAATTATTGGTGTAGAAAAATTTATAAGATCTGGGAATTTAATAGAAGTTAAACAAATGGTAGAAGGTAGAATTCCTTTTGCTGACAACTATTTTAACTGTGTGATGTTGCTGGATGTGCTTCATCATGAACAAAATTGGAATCAATTATTAGATGAGTGTATTAGGGTTTCCAAAAAGTTAGTGATAATAAAAGATCATAGGGTAACTAATAAATTAAGTTATTATCGTATTTGCCTGCTCGATTGGCTGGCAAATAAGCCATACAATATAGTGTGCCTTTATAGATATTTCACCGTAAATAAATGGAGAGAGATTTTTAAGGAGAAAAAAATGGAGATTATTAAGGAAGACTTGTCATTGAAAATCTATCCACCAATTTATCAAGTTTTGTTTCCCGGTAAGCTGCAATATTTGTGTGTAGTAAAAAAACGATCAGCCTGACAAATTAAAAATGATTCTATCAGCTAAGGAATTATCAACCTATTTAGGAACGGTCCACAATAATGCATCAATTCTTGATAAATTAAAGATTGTTTACAGACCTTACATCTGCCCGTTTGACGATTTAATTGCTACCTGTCAGGATTCAGAGACAATTTTAGATATCGGCTGTGGTTCGGGGCAATTCATTTTATTATTGTCAAAATATACCAATGCAAAAAAGATAGGCGGTATTGAAGTTTCTTCTTCTTTAATTAGTAATGCTAAACAATTATTAACTAGTCAAACTAAAACTGAATTTCAAATTGAAGTCTACGATGGCGTTAATATCCCCGATTTTATTTATGAGTTTGATACAGTAACAGTAATTGATGTCTTTCATCATATTAAAAGGGATATGCAAAACAAGTTTATTTTGGAATTATATAATAAGATGAAAACAGGAAGCAAACTTATTTTTAAAGATATTGATGGCTCCCATCCATTATTATTTATGAGTAAGATTCATGATATTTTATTGGCTGGAGAGTTGGTGAAGATGGTGTCAATATCCGAAGCAAAAAGAAGGCTTGACCGGGCAGGTTTTGCCATCGTTTCTATATCGAAAAGGTTAATGTTTTGGTATCCCCATTATACTATTGTCTGTATAAAATAGTTACGTGCCTAAGAACCTGTTTATTTTGTAAAATATTCAAAAACTATTCAAGGTAATTAAGGAAAAATGAAGAGTTTGAATCCTGATAATACCATCCCTCTGGTTGTCGATTTGGATGGCACACTTATAGACACTGATCTTTTATATGAGGGAGTTGTAGCGCTTTTAAAAAAAAATATTTTTTATATTTTTTTATTGCTACCATGGCTCTTAAAAGGAAAGGTTTTTTTGAAGAATAAGATCGCTAAAATTGCCAGTATACGCCTGGATCTACTCCCCTATAATATGAGATTATTAGAATTTCTTCGAAAAGAGTCCGACAACGGTCGAGTAATTGTATTGGCTACCGCGTCGCCTATATCTTATGCATTGGAAATATCAAAGATTCATCCAATATTCGATCAGGTCTGTGGAACTCAGGAAATTAATTTGAAAGGGAAAAATAAATTAAAAGTGCTTATTGATCGTTTTGGTGAAAAAAAATTCGATTACATAGGAAATAGTATTTCGGATACAGTGATTTTTGCCTCATGTCGTTTTTCATATCTTGCTAACGCTTCAGCATTACTGAAAAAAAAGACAAAAAAAATATCAGATCTGCAATTTATAGGGGATAGGAAAAAGAATCCTGTATTATATTTTTTAAAAGTGATAAGACCCTACCAATGGATGAAAAATCTTTTAGTATTCGTGCCATTAATTACTGCTCATCAGTTTAGTTCTTCAAATTTGATACGTCAGACTATTTTGGCTTTTGTAGCATTTAATCTTGTTGCGTCATCGGGTTATTTAATAAATGATTTATTAGATTTGAATTCAGATAGATCTCATCCCCGAAAAAGAGCGAGACCACTAGCTTCAGGACAATTATCAATTTTATCAGGTCTGATTTTAGCTTTAATACTTTGGATGGGAGGGATATTCGTTGCACTAAAGATCGGCTACTTGTTTTTAGTGATTTTGTTTTCGTACTTTGTTATTTCATTGTCCTATTCTCTGTATTTAAAGAAGCTGGTCTTATACGATGTATTCATATTAGCATTCTTATATTCAATTAGAGTGATTGCAGGAGGTGTCGTTATCAATGTTGAACTATCGTTTTGGTTAATTGCATTTTCTACCTTTATGTTTCTTAGTTTGGCTTTTGTAAAAAGATATTCTGAGTTAATGCAGATTAATATTAAGGAAAACCTTATCAATAGAGGCAGGGAATATTTTCCGGAAGATCTTCATTTACTTCAGGTTATGGGGATAGTAAGTGGGTTTTCATCTATAATTGTATTTTCATTGTATATAAATACTCACGAGGTTGCTGAATTATACCGCCATCCTAAGTTACTATGGGCATTAAGTTTTTTATTTTTATTCTGGATAAGCCGTATATGGCTTGTGACTATACGAGGTAAAATGACTGATGACCCCATTATTTTTGCGGTAAAAGATATAAGTAGCTATTTTATTTTTATACTTATTGGATTTATTTTTTTCTTGTCAATATAATATGAAACAATGAAAAAAAACTCTTTTTCAGGAGTTAGCTTTAGTAATATACTGTGGTTAATAACAGGATTTACAGTCCCCCTGGTTTTACATTTGGCGACAAGGATAGGCATAAAAGAGTCATATTATACACTGATTCTATTTGCCCTGGCTTGTGTTATTCTTCATTATCATAGTTCTAAAAAGAGTTACAAAAGGGAATTAAGTCAATTGTTGACTGGCTTTACTTTATTTGTGACTATTCATTTCTTTTACAATCTAATCCTAACCTATAAAGTATTTCAAAGATGGGATTTTTTATGTTTTTATTTGTTTGGTAAGGTTGGTATTTCAAGTTCAGATTTTTATAATCCCCAAGTATTCCTACATGTTTTCAACAATTTAAATTTGCAATCTATAGGCGAAGGCAGCTTTGTGACTGAAGTTGTAAATGTGGGATTTTGGTATCCTCCACCTTCCATGTTATTATTTTTGCCCTTAGGTCTATTTAATCTTCAAACTGGCTATTTTATCTGGCAGACGATTATTATTCTGTTTCTCATAGCAGATATTGTCCTTCTACTTAAATTTTATTTTGTCCCTTTATATACAAAGTATAACGATATCAAAATTTTGTTTCCGATCTTAATATTAATATTACTTTTTCCATACATTACGGTTATGGTGGCTTTAAGCCAAACAATAAGCATTTTTTTGTTCTTTTTGATACTCCTAATACGTTATATCGATAATTGGAGATCTGGTGTTTTTCTAGCAATTTTAGTGGTTATTAAACCTTTAGCAGCAATTTTTCTTTTATATTTTCTATTCTTTAAAAAATTGAAAATAATCGCCGCTGCTTTAGCTGCAGGTCTCATTTTGCTTATTGTAACAGGCCTCACTTTCGGGTTTGATGTTTTCTTAAACTATTTTACTTCTCCGCCTACCGATCGTATTCCGAATTTCATATATTTTGAATATTCATCTTTATTTGGAACATTAAAAAAATTGCAACAATATACAAGTAATTATATGAATACTAATGTTCTTAAAGCGGTGTATTATTTTGTTAGTTCTATTCTACTTGCGTTTACTTTTTATTCTTCACGAAAATTGTCTTATATATCAGCTACAAAAGCTTTTCTCATTTTTATTCCACTGGCACTTATGATTTATCCGGCAACGTTATTTCATTATATTCTTATGCTACTACCTGTATTTTTAAATATCTTTTGCCAAAGTCCCTTAAGTAATAATATTTATAAATTGGTATTGCTGTTTTGTTTATTTGCTATTGGGTACTATAGTCTTTTTCTTTTAAATTTTGCTTTATGGTCCATACTGATGTTGTGGCCTTTAGTATCCAGACTTATTGAAAAGAACAATTTTTTGGATAACATTCATTTTAATTCTGATCGGTCGGCTATTAAAGGCGTCTAAATAAGAGATTTTATCAAAGTAAAATTTAATAAAATAGTGGATTTGAATATAACACGTATTCGTCATAAAAGAACCGCATTATGTGCAAAAATAATAATGATACTGCTTTGAAGCCATTCATAACCATCGTGCTTCCTTGCTATAATGAGGAAGCTATTCTGCGGGTAAACCTAAATACAATTATTGAATACCTCGAAAGTAAGAACGATAAATATCAATGGGAAATAGTCATAATCAATGATGGTAGTAAGGACGAAACCGGAAAAATCGCTGAGGAGTATGAAAAACAGTACATCAATAATTTAAGAGTAATACATCATCCCACTAACTTAAACCTGGGAAATGCTTTAAAGACGGGCTTCAATAACTCAAAAGGTGATATAATCGTCGTAATGGATATTGACTTGAGTTATTCAGTAGATCATATTGAGAAGATGGTTGACAAACTGATTGACACCGGATCGGATATTGTGATAGCCTCTCCGTATATGCCCGGAGGGCAAGTAACAGATGTTCCTTTCATAAGAAAAATGATGAGCCGCTGGGTAAATAAATTTATGCGCATCGCTGCCCAGGATAAATATCATACTTATACCGGCATGGTGAGAGCTTACAGAAAAAATTTTATACGTACCGTAAATCTTAAAACAAAAGATTATGAAATCAATCCCGAAATTTTATATAAAGGGATGATCCTGAGGGCAAGGATAGTTGAAATACCAGCGCATCTTGACTGGACGGAACAAAATAAATATAATGGGAAACGAACCTCAAGCATGCGTATGTTGAGAGGCTTTTTTTCAGGTATTATGTCAAGTTTTATTTTTCGGCCTTACATTTTTTTCCTCGGTATTGGTGTTTTTTTAATGTTACTTTCTATGTATGAGCTTATATGGTTGTTTTCGGATACGCTTTCAGAAATATCACGGCACGCGGCTAACGACCAATCTTTTTCTGCAAGCCTTGCTTTACAATTCAGAAAAAACCCTCAAACCTTTATCGTTGGTGGCATCACGTTTATTGCAGCTATTCAGTTTTTAAGTTTAGGATTTCTATCGCTGCAGAGCAAGCGTTATTTTGAAGAGCTGTTTCACCTTGGCACAGCATTAAAACAACAAAATGAGATCTAAAAAAATCTATTTTAAAAGATAAAATGAAAAATATTAAAATAACTAAAAATCCCTATTTACTATTTTTACCTTTCTTAATTGTTCTCATAATTTTCACTATTTTAAATCCAACCGAAGGTTATGGAGATGAACATAGATACTTGATGTTTGCCAATAATTTGGCCCATGGATTTTATTCACCGCCACCTCCAAATATTAATTTATCTAACGGTCCTGGGTATCCGATAATTCTAACGCCTTTTGTCGCGTTAAATGCACCTTTGACTTATATTACTCTTTTAAACCCATTTTTTTATTATTTTTCGATTATCTTTCTTTACAAGGCATTACAAAAAGTTGTTTCTCACAAAATTACTTTTATTTTTAGCTTCTTTTGGGCGTGCTATTATATAGCCTATCAAAATATCATGTATGTGATGACCGAGCCACTGACCTATCTGTTAATATCAGTGTTGATCTATTCTCTGGTTAATACCTTCCTATCAACTAATCGGTATGCAATAAAAAAATACATTTTGTTGTCAGGATTCATATTTGGTTATATCGTTTTGACTAAAATCGCATTTATTTATGTTTTGTTTACTATGCTTCTTGGAAGTATTATATTATGGGCTTTCAATAGAAATAAAACCGACTATAAAAAATTAACAGCCGTTACCATTACCGCTTTTATAACTATACTACCGTACCTGGTATATGCCTATGTTTTAACCGGAACAATGTTTTATTGGAATACAAATACCGGGGATTCCTTGTATTGGAACAGCACCCCGTTTTCAAACGAATATGGAGATTGGAAAGACGATCTTAAACAAGGGGCTTCTGATTTAAGCAACTACAATATTCCCGGGGCTGAAGATACTCTTATAGCCCACCATCAAAAGGATTTTGACATAATCAATCAGCATACAGGACATGCAAGAGATGTAGCGTTTAAGGAAATTGCAATTAATAATATAAAAGCTCATCCATTAAAATTTTTGCAGAATTGTTTCTATAATGCGGGAAGATTAATATTTCATTACCCTTTTTCTCAGGCGATTCAAAGACCGAAAATATTACTTGTATTTCCCGTAAACGGCATTATATTGACTTTAATGCTCTTTAGTTTGATCCCTACTTTTATCAATTGGCGAAAGCTTAGTATTCCTCTCAGATTCCTTTTGATTTTTACTTTTTTGTATTTAGGTATGAGCACATTGGTGTCAGCTCTTGTTCGCATGTTTACTATAATTGTACCCATCCTTATATTTTGGTTCGCAAACATTTTTCAAAAAACAATAAAAATTAATCTTAAGATTAAAGAATAAAAATTGCGGCTGTAACAGTTGAAATACATCAAACGAAAGGAATCTTTTGATCTATCGGTGAAGTGATCTCTTTTCAAACAAAACAGTAACCGCAACATTTTTAAAAGTAAAAATCCACTTTCTGTATTACGGAAAATGGACTTTTAAAAAATTATTGGGATGGCCATAGCAAGAATGAGTATTTATCTTATCACCATTCTCTTCTAACCTCAATAGCCGCTATGCAGCTCAGAGAAATCATAAGTCCAATTTTACTAAACGGTTAATAATTCGCAATTCCGGTCATTAAAAGCAATTGCAATTGGGCTTTCATACATAGTACAAGAAAGATTTGACTTTGTAATTGTAATGGATTCCGACGGAGAAGACATACCTATAGACATTATCCGGTTGCTACAAAAAAAGCAATGACAACAATGATAACACTAAATTTACGCCATGCTATTTACCTCATTTGACTTTTTTCTGCTGCTAACAGTTTCATTTATACTGTATTACCTGCCATTTAGTTTTTTTAAAAAAGCAAATACCCAGCTTTTGGTACTTATTGTTGCCAGCCTGTTTTTCTATGGTTATTACAATCCGGCTTTATTGTTTTTACTCTTTTTTTCCGGTGCTGTAAATGTCATTACCAGTTATTATCTTACCTATGGCCCTCCCCGCTACCGATATCTTTTAGCCACTCTTGGCGTTGTTATTAACCTTACAGTATTGGCTTTTTTTAAATATTCACCCTTGGTTGCCACAACATTTTTTGATACTGAAAACGGAATAGGCCATTTTTTACTCACTATCCCGTTACCTATTGGGATATCTTTCTTCACCTTTGAGGGTATAAGCCTGGTAATCGATACTTATAAAGGCAATATAGAATCTAAGTTTAGAGCCTTGGTTGATAAATCTTTTGGCAGGCATATCCGCAATTCTTTTTTTTTCATTGTGTTTTTTCCACACCTGGTGTCCGGCCCTATATTAAAAGCTCACGATTTTATGCCACAAATAGGCAACAAATTGTTTCGGAATATCGATTGGGAATATTGCTTTCGAATGTTGGTGGTGGGTTATTTTTTAAAGTTGGTGGTTGCAGATAATCTCAAGGATTTTACTGCAAACCTTGAGTATCCGGGATTTATGACACTATCTACTTTATCTCTCATTGCAATGTTGCTGGGCTATTCTTTCCAGATATTTTCCGACTTTGCCGGATATTCTCTCATTGCTTTAGGGCTTGCGGGCTTATTTGGTTACAGGTTGATGCAAAACTTTAACTATCCTTATATTTCTACTACATTTTCTGAATTTTGGCGACGTTGGCATATTTCTTTATCCACTTTTCTTAAAGAGTATTTGTATTTTCCGCTGGGAGGAAACCGAAAAGGGAAAATAAGAACCTATATAAATTTGGCTATTACAATGGTGCTGGGTGGCTTATGGCATGGAGCTGCCTGGAGTTATGCTGTTTGGGGTGCTTTTCATGGCCTTGCACTTGCTTTGGAACGATTGTTTAACGATAAATACACAGTCGTAATAAGAAAAAATTCCGGCTTTTATTATTTTAAGATGTTCTTCATTTTTTCTATGGTAACGCTCGCATGGCTATTATTTAAATTACCGAATTTTAGCCAGGTAATAATGTACATGAAGGCTTTAGGCGCCAACATTGGCCTGGTAACAAATTATATAGATGTTTTTTTAATCGGCCTTTATTGTTCGCCGGCAATACTTTATCATCTTATCTATTTAAAAAAGCAGCAAGCACCGCTTTATTATAAAAAAATGGAATTTGCGATTTTTGGCCTAATGCTTTTTTTGATTTTTACAAATAGCGGTTCACCCGGTACCTTTATCTATTTCCAATTTTAATTATGATTAAAAAAAGCATCTTCGCATTTATCATGCTACTGGCTGTGTATGAGCTGATCCTCCGCATATTTCCCGTGCAATGGGATACCAGTCAAAATGATAAATCCGCAAACCTCATAAGTGCACAAGATTTTATTTATAATGCACCGGGTAAAAAGGTTAAAAGTGATACTGTGATTGTAGGCTCTTCGGTAAGCCGGAAACTGATTACAGGAATATTTGGAGACAATTACCTTAATATCTCCTTTAACGGATGGGGAAGTTTAGATGGACTTGAGCTAATAAAACGTACCGGCAAAACTCCTTCATGCGTACTTGTTGAAATGAATTTTATAGGAGAGCCAGATGTAAAAGAAGGAATAAAAAGTAGTTTAGAACCTTTAGTTTATTATTCTAATACTCTGTTGCATAGTTTTCAATTAAAGAACCAACCGACAGGTATACTAATCGGGTTTTTAAAAAATCTTATGAAAGGAAAAATAGATGAGGCGAAAAAAAAGAAGAGAGAAAATACAGAACTGTACAATTATAATTTAAAGCTGATAAAGAACGGCTTTATGAAAGAAATACCAGATTCATTACTACAACAGCGTTTCTATGCACTCAAAGAATTAGTGGCTGAATTAAAACAACAGGGAAAAGGAATTATATTTTTTGAAATACCTATGGCTCCCAGCCTGGAAAATACTACGCAAATAGCAATCAACCGAAATTATTTTCACCAGTTTTTTCCTGAGACTCTTTATCAATACGTATCATTACCAAAAGTGAACAATTATATTTATTCCGATGGCATTCATCTTAGTGCAGAAGGTGCGACTGATTATACATATTATTTAAAAAAACAAGTTAATGAACTGGATAACTGACAAAATACGATAAAATCTCCCAAGGAATTTTTCGTGGTACTGAAAACAGTTTTTATCATAGCTCCTACTTATCTCTTTGATCCTTTCTAAGAAATTATTAATTTCTTAAAATTCAGCAAACCTTCATGCGTTCACAGAAAATACCTCATCTTCCAAAAATGTTAATCTATCTGTCCAGGACAAATAATACGAGACAATCACCGAAATCATTCATAAAAATATAGGCGGGACATCGATAGCACTTGAATTAGAAAAGCTATATCCTGAGAACTACCGGGCCACGACGGGTACAACAAGTAGTAAAAGAAAATGAAACAGGTCATTTGCCGTCCTTAAAAACAAAAATAGATAGCATAGAAAAATATGACATTGTGTTTATCGGCTTTCCCCGTGGATAGAACGCAGCCCATATTGCCATTGAAGCAAAAAGCTCCCAAAAGATGGACTGCAACCTAATGCGGGAAGATTAATCTTTCATTACCCTTTTTCTCAGGCGATTCAAAGACCGAAAATATTACTTGTATTTCCCGTAAACGGCATTATATTGACTTTAATGCTCTTTAGTTTGATCCCTACTTTTATCAATTGGCGAAAACTTAGTATTCCTCTCAGATTCCTTTTGATTTTTACTTTTTTGTATTTAGGTATGAGCACATTGGTGTCAGCTCTTGTTCGCATGTTTACTATAATTGTACCCATCCTTATGTTTTGGTTCGCAAACATTTTTCAAAAAACAATAAAAATTAATCTTAAGATTAAAGAATAAAAAATTGCGGCTGTAACAGTTGAAATACATCAAACGAAAGGAATCTTTTGATCTATCGGTGAAGTGATCTCTTTTCAAACAAAACAGTAACCGCAACATTTTTAAAAGTAAAAATCCACTTTCTGTATTACGGAAAATGGACTTTTGAAAAATTATTGGGATGGCCATAGCAAGAATGAGTATTTATCTTATCACCATTCTCTTTTAACCTCAATAGCTTATTGCTTTTCCAATTTGATAGTTGAACTCTGATTATTTTGTATTAGCGTAAGAAAGTACACTCCCCTACTAAATTTAGAGCCATCTATAACTAATTGGGTTGTACCATTATTCTTATTTCCCACCTTAACCAGCATAGTTTCCCCCACGGCATTCATCACTATTAACTTATATTTTGCCGCTTCTCCTGTAATTGTAATATTTAAGGTATTGATAAATGGATTTGGATAAGCAGTTACAATAAGACTTGATGGCACTTGAGAAATTTCCGTATTTGTTATTGACGGTAATGAAACGGATAAACTGGAATTTACGACATTTATCTGAACCCTGGATGTACCGGTAGCCCCATCATCATCGGTTACCGTTATTTGAAATATATACGTACCTACAGTTGTCATTCCTGTTATATTCGTGCTAGCGCTATTGGGGCTGCTTATATTTGCCGAAGGCCCTGAAATCTTTGTCCAGCTATATCCAGTTATGGTTCCATCCGCATCGGTTCCTGTTCCATCTAACCGTACAGAGCTAGCAGGTAAGGTGATCGTTCCGTTACCACCCGCATTGGCAACAGGTGCAATATTATTACTGCTTCCAGAATTTAATACGTTAATCTGAACAGTGGATGTACCGGTAGCCCCATCATCATCGGTTACCGTTATTTGAAATATATACGTACCTGCAGTTGTCATTCCGGTTACATCCGTGCTGGCACTATTGGGGCTGCTTATATTTGCCGAAGGCCCTGAAATCTTTATCCAGCTATATCCCGTTATAGTTCCATCCGCATCGGTCCCTTTTCCATCTAACCGTACAGAGCTAGCAGGTAAGGTGATCGTTCCGTTACCACCCGCATTGGCAACAGGTGCAATATTATTGCTGCTTCCAGAATTTAATACGTTAATCTGAACAGTGGATGTACCGGTAGCCCCATCATCATCGGTTACCGTTATTTGAAATATATACGTACCTACAGTTGTCATTCCTGTTATATTCGTGCTAGCGCTATTGGGGCTAACTATATTTGCCGAAGGCCCTGAAATCTTTGTCCAGCTATATCCCGTTATGGTTCCATCCGCATCGGTTCCTGTTCCATCTAACCATACGGAGCTAGCAGGTAAGGTGATTGTTCCGTTACCACCCGCATTGGCAACAGGTGCAATATTATTACTGCTTCCAGAATTTAATACGTTAATCTGAACAGTGGATGTACCGGTAGCCCCATCATCATCGGTTACCGTTATTTGAAATATATACGTACCCGCAGTCGTCATTCCAGTTACATCCGTGCTGGCACTATTGGGGCTGCTTATATTTGCCGAAGGCCCTGAAATTTTTGTCCAGCTATATCCCGTTATGGTTCCATCCGCATCGGTTCCTGTTCCATCTAACCGTACGGAGCTAGCAGGTAAGGTGATCGTTCCTTTATCACCCGCATTGGCAACTGGTGCAATATTATTACTGCTTCCAGAATTTAATACGTTCATCTGAACAGTGGATGTGCCGGTAGCCCCATTATTATCGGTTACCGTTAATTGAAATACATAAGTACCCGCAGTCGTCATTCCAGTTACATTCGTGCTGGCACTATTGGGGCTGCTTATATTTGCCGAAGGTCCTGAAATCTTTGTCCAGCTATATCCCGTTATGGTTCCATCCGCATCGGTTCCTGTTCCGGATAAAGTAACTGAATTTGAAGGCAAGGTAATAGTACCATTACCGCCTGCATTTGCTATAGGAGCAATATTTCCATTGGTAATAGCGCCGTTTCTAATTAATACAGCAGAGGTATAGGGGGATAGTGTAATAGAACCCTGGTAATTTGTCCCTTTTACGTCTATATAATTTGCATTTAAACTAATAGTTTTATTGGAAGTAGTTGCATTATATTCAAATCTTAAATCATTCGCCGAAGTTATAGTTTTGGGTGACTTAAAAGAATGTAAATCAAATCCTAAATAATTCTGCCAGCCCGATAAATTAAGAATGTTATCAGCCACCCCTGTTGAAGTAGCAATTAATGTTTTATCGTCATCAATTGGACGGGCATAGTAATTAGCATCTACATTACCGAAGGATGAGAGATTATTGTGAATGGTGGCAAACTGCACGCAGATTTGATTCTGTGGAGTAAAAACTTCACCCGATGAAATTCCAACCAGAATATTTTGCTGAACAACTAAATTAGATGTCAATATTGAATTATCATTACTAGTTAATAATCCAATATTTGAATTATATGTAGTATTTCCTATAATTGATATCCCGGCTGCATTATGTAAAAAAATTGCAGCATAACAAATATTTGCTATTGAGTTATTCTGGATTGTCACACCGGTTGCATTATCATCAAGGAAAATCCCATGAGCTCTTTTAACACTGGAATTTAATGTTCCGTCCCCGTTACCAATGCCATTTAGAACAATATTGCCAGATATCATATTTCCACTTGCATTATTGCCCGAATAAATCCCACCCCCATCATCTTTAATCATGCAAAAGTTATTAATGAGATTATTATTTATATTAATATTATTACCGTTAAACCCGATTCCTATATAACCTGTATTATCAATCTCGTTATTTTGAACAATCGAATTAGCTCCAGAGACGTTAATTGCCTGATACGTTCCACCACCGTTACCACCCATTCCTACCATCATCCCTGTATTTTGAATAATATTATTTTCAATTAATGCATATGAGAATTCGTTAGTTAGGTCTATAGCAATGCTATTTGTATGATTTATAGTAGAATTTTCAATTTTAAAATTTGCAGAAGAGCCACCGTAATTTGCCCCATATACTCCGTTTAAGCAATAATCAATAACACAATTTTGTAGTCTGCATATTGCTTGAGCTACCAATATAGAACGCAGCTTTATTCGCCCCTTCCAATGAAATATTCTGAATAACGATATTATTCTTAGAAACAGAATAGATGAGATTATCTATTGATGCCATTTGAACATTCGAGGGAGAGCTAGAACTATATATTCTTAGTTTACCGGTAGAAGGGTTATAATACCATTCATTTTGTTGATCAAGAGTTCTGCTATCATTTTCTATAAAAAAGCCCCATCCAGCCGTTCCATTAGAGCCCCCTCCCGTATAATATAAAGTATTTCCCGATTGCGAAGTAATTGTATTTTGATCAATAACATATCTTTCCTTCCTTATAACTGCATCTGCACCCGTCCAATTAGTTCCGGAAAGGCTACTGCTTGTGATGGAAGTGTTGCCTGAAAAGGATTCATATTTTAAGAAACCACTATTTGGATATCTACCCTCCGCAGTATTTACACCATCTACTGTCACCATATTACAAGAAGATAATGACGACACCGAATTACTGCTTTCCCAAATATTTCCTCCCAAATTCGTCCATGAATTTATAGTTGTAAAGCCAGTGATGATAGGTTGGTTCCCACTTCCATAAGATCCATAAGTGATTCCTGAATTACTTACAATAATACCCCCATAAAAAGTATCTCCGCTCCTAAAATAAACATTATCTCCTGGCCCAAACCCTTTGAAAGAATTTAATTTATTAATCGTTTGCCAGGGTGTAGAAGTGGAAGTACCATTATTTGCATCGTTACCATTTGCGGAAACATAATAGGTTGTAGCTGAAGCCGAAAAACAAACTGTTGAAAATAATATTGTAAGTAATTTCTTTAAAGCAATTAATTTTTTTTTCATAAAATATTGGTGATTAAAATATTGATTAAATGGATAATTAATTGGAATTTTTGGCAGGCATTATCATTAAATAATTCTTTTGATTAATAATTAATATTTATTCCTTTCCAAGGAATCTTTTCTAAAATTAAAATCCTTCCCCTTAAATTTTATAGAGTAATTAATTCTGAGGTGTTTATTTATACAATTCTCCCTGCTCGATTTTGGTTTTTTAAAAAATTTTGCGTGAGACAAATGTCAAAATCTAAGCCAGAAATAATCATTTTTTTAATAAATTTTAATATATATAAACTTATAAACATTTATTTGTTTGAAATTAGATATTAATTTAATAATTAAATTATTACATACTGCAAATAAATTGATTAGAATACATCATAAATATTAAATTAAAATTTATTTATATTTATTAATTTTTTGTTAATAGATATTTATTTTTTGGCATGATTTTTATAATGGGCAAAAAAATAAAATTTCTTTTTTAAAGATGAAAAGAACGGCAAATCCTTAAATTGATAAAGGCAAAAATTATTAATTATTTTCATCTTTACTTTTTAATAAAATTCATGCTCAGGCATTACTTTAATATTACCATGAGTTCGGTTTGGGTTAATATGAGAAAGACAGAAAGTGGGGCAGTTTTTCCCATTTCTATATTGAGAGAAACGCTTTTTTATACAATGATTGTAATAATACTTATATTGGTGAAATGAGCCATAATGAAGGAACCAGGGATAGCTATAATCTCAAAATCAGTAAATGAGCTTTTCTATTACGATGCTTACATGATTGTTTTTAAATCATAACACTGAATGCTTTGGGGCAAAAGAATGCAAAAACCATTAAAGGTACAAAGATTCTAATTTATTTTGAACATAAAAGGCGGTTTTTGAGTGATAATTAGTGGCTTATTTCTTGGACTTATTTATCACTTTGGCTGCTCTTATCCGGGAACTCATGTTACATCTGTATTTTTTCACTGCATTAACACTTCAAATAGCTGTAAGTCCGATACGGATCATTTTTTAGTCTTCGGAATTTGAAACTTATTGCTTAATTATTTTTATTGTTTGTTTTACTTCATCGTTAAAATAAACCGTTATTACATAAGTTCCTTTTACAAAATTACTCATATCCATTTTCTGCTTAATATCACTTTGCCTCGGAGCAATTTCATTTTGATAAACAACATGGCCATACATGTCCATTACAACTATCATTAATTGGGAATATACCTGCGTTGTATTTATTTCCAACGTAGTTATGTCAACCACAGGATTTGGATAAGCCGTTATCACATTACTTTGAATACTGTTATTGAGCCTGGGTTCTGCAACTATAATGGCTACTGTATCTTTTCCAATTACTCCCATGTTGTCAGTAACGGTAAGTTCAAATTCGTAAGTTCCTCCAACTAGGTTACTCGAAAGAGTAATTGCATTATTTGAAGAAGCAATTACACTTGCTGAAGGACCAGATATTTGTATCCATGAATATCCTGTTATTGTTCCATCGGCGTCAGAACCACTTCCCGAAAGCGTTACGCTATTAGTAGGTAATGTGATCGTTTGATCTTTGCCCGCATCTGCAATTGGCGGTATGTTGCTTATAGCAGGATTAACTGTTATCTGCATGGTATCTCTACCCATTGCTCCGTTGTTATCAGTAACAACTATTTCAAATTTGTACACCCCTGCAACAAGGCCCCATGCATCCGTGACAGGTGAAGCACCATTTGTGATAAAATAACTAGAAGGACCCGATATTTTTATCCATTGATAACTAACAACTGTTCCATCTACATCACTACCACTGCCTGCTAAGGAGGCTGTATTAATGGGCAGGGTAATCGCAACATCAGCACCTGCATGGGCTGTAGGAGGAATGTCAACTAAGGGATTAACGGTGATTTGAACCGTATCTCTTCCTCTTGCCCCATTATTATCTGTAACTCTTAATTCGAATAAATATACTCCCTGCGTGAGGCCATTGATTACGGTGACAGCTTGTGTAGAGTTTACAACATTAAAACTTGCCGGACCAGAGACTTTTGTCCACTGATATCCCGTAATTGTGCCATCAATATCAGTACCATTCCCAGAAATCGCAACTGAATTAGTTGGTAAAATTATTGTTTGGTTTGGTCCCGCATTTGCAACCGGTTGCTGATTAGATGCAGCATTTACGGTTACTTGTATTATATCGGTTCCTATTGCCCCGTTATTGTCAGTGACTTTTAATTGAAACTGGTACAAACCCTGAACGAGGCCCGTAACATTAGTAACTGCCGATGTTGCACTTACAATATTATAACTTGAAGGACCGGATATTTTTGTCCATTGATATTTTGCAACTGTCCCATCTGCATCGCTGCCAGCACCCTTTATAGTTAGGGAATTAGTTGGTAATGTAATCATCTGATCTGCGCCCGCATTTGCGACTGGCGGAATGTTTGGCGCAGAATTTACTGTTACCTGCATGATATCAGTTGCCGTGGCTCCGCTGTTGTCTGTAACTTTTAATTGTAATTGGTATACACCCTGAACAAGACCAGTTATATTTGTCGCAGCAGACGCAGCATTTACAATATTGTAACTTACCGGCCCCGATATTTTTGTCCATTGATAACTTACAACTGTACCGTCCCCATCGGTACCACTTCCCGATACCGTTAGTGAATTTTCGGGTAGTGCTATGGCTTGGTCTGGTCCTGCATTGGCCACCGGGGGCTGGTTTGGAGCTGCGTTCACGGTTACCCGCATTACATCAGCGCCTGTCGCTCCATTATTATCTGTTGCTGTCAATTGAAACTGATATATTCCCTGAACAAGGCCTGTAATATCAGTAACTACTGAAGTTGCATTCACAATATTATAGCTTGCCGGACCGGATATTTTTAACCATTGATATCCTGCAACTGTCCCATCTGCATCGCTACCACTACCCCTTACCGTTAGTGAATTAGTTGGCAAAGTAATCGTCGTATCGATTCCTGCATTGACAAGAGGCGGTATGTTTGGCGCAGGACTTACATTAACCCGCACTATATCAGTTCCTATACCTCCCGAATTATCTGTAACCTGCAATTGGAATTGATATACACCTGCGACCAGGCCTGTAACATTTGTTACAGCAGAAGTTGCATTCACAATCGTATAACCGGTCGGTCCCGAAATTTGCGTCCACAAATATCCGGCAATAGTTCCGTCTGTATCAGTACCGCTTCCCGAAAGGGCTACAATATTAGTAGGCAAAGTTATATTTTGATCTGTTCCTGCGAGTGCCAAGGGCAATTGATCAGGAGCTGAGTTTACAGTTATCTGCACGATATCTATTCCTATGGCGCCAGTGTTATCAATTACTTGTAATTGAAATTGATATACTCCTTGCACAAGTCTGGTAATATTTGTTGCAGCCGATGAAGCATTTACAACGTTATAGCTTACCGGACCCGAAATTTTTGTCCAGGCATAACTTGTTACCGTTCCGTCTACGTCACTTCCACTACCTGTTAATGACACAGTGTTAACTGGCAATGTGATAGATTGATCTGGTCCTGCATCAGCAACGGGTGGAATATTTGCTGCAGCATTCACAGTGACCTTTACTATATCCGTTCCGGTTGCACCATTATTGTCCGTCACTTTTAATTGAAATTTATACACTCCTTTTACAAGGCCAGTAATATCCGTAGTTACAGAATTAGCATTTACAATGTTATAACTGGAAGACCCCGATATCTTTGTCCATGAATATCCGGCAATAGTTCCATCAGCGTCCGTACCACTACCAGTGAATGTTACGGAATTTATTGGCAATGTAATTATCAGATCAGATCCCGCATTAGCAACAGGTGGAATATTTGGAGCTGCATTTACAGTTACCTGGGCAATATCAGTACCAGTCGCTCCACTATTGTCGGATACCTGTAGTTGAAATTGGTATACACCCTGGACCAGACCGGTAATGCTTGTGGAAGCAGACGTTGGGTTTACAATATTATAGCTCGAAGGCCCCGAAACCAGCGTCCACGAATATCCAGCGATTGTTCCATCTGCATCAGTACCACTTCCGTTGAGTGTAACTGAATTCGTGGGTAACGTTATCGTTTTATTAGATACGGCATTTGCTACCGGGGAAATATTACCTGCAATATTAACAGTAACCTGGATCGTATCTATTCCTGAAGCGCCATTATTATCGGTAACTCTTAGTACAAATTGATATACGCCCTGAACCAGGCCCGTAACATTCGTAGCAGAGGAATTTGCATTTGCTATATTATAGCTTGACGGACCGGATATTTTTGTCCAGACATAACTGCCAATTGTTCCATCAACGTCATTACCACTCCCGAAAAGGCTTATCGTATTGAGTGGCAGTGTAATTGTTTGGTCCGGGCCTGCATTAGCAACCGGCGGTATATTGGTGGCTGCATTTACAGTTATCCGTACAGTATCAGCGGATTTTGCACCATTATCATCTGTAACTTGTAATTCAAAAAGGTAGGTGCCTTGCATCAATCCTGTAACGCTTGTATACTGCGACGTTGGGTTAACAATATTAAAGGCTGTCGATCCGGAAATCTTCGTCCACAAATAGCCAACAACTATGCCGTCTGCATCAGTTCCACTTCCTGAAAGCGTTACTGAATCGATGGGCAAAGTTATTGTTTGGTCGGATCCTGCATTTGCAACTGGAGGTATATTGGCAACGGCGTTTACTGTCACCTGCATGATATCTGTGCCCACCGCACCGTTATTATCAGTAACCTGTAATTGAAACTGATATACTCCCTGAGCCAAACCGGTAACATCGGTAACGGGTGAATTTGCATTCACGATACTATAACTGGATGGTCCTGATATTTGAGTCCATAAATAACTTATGACCGTACCATCTGCATCACTTCCACCTCCTGAAAGAGCTATTGTATTAACAGGTAATATGATTGGTTGATCGGGTCCTGCATTGGCTGTTGGAGGTATATTGGCAGCAACATTTACTGTTACCAATATTATGTCTGTTGCTGTTGCACCCTGATTATCGGTGACTTTTAATTGAAACTGGTATACTCCAGAAACAAGGCCGGTAACATTAGTTACTGCGGAATTTGTATTTGCAATATTATAAGTGGAAGGCCCTGATATCTTTGTCCAAAGATAACCTATAACAGTCCCATCAATGTCTATCCCACTTCCAGAAAGCGATATGCTGTTTAAAGGCAATGTTATGTTTTGATCTGGTCCTGCATTTGCTGTTGGCGGCATATTAGCGGCCGCGTTCACCGTAATCTGGATTATGTCAGATCCTGTTGCGCCGTTGTTATCCGTAACGGTTAATTCAAACTGGTATACTCCCTGACTAAGATTGGTAACATCTGTAACCGGCGAATTAGCGTTTACCATATTATAGCCCGATGGACCAGATATTTGCTGCCAACTATAACTTGCAACTGTACCATCCGCATCACTACCACTACCAGAAAGGGTTACAGTGTTAAAAGGCAATAAGATTGCTTGATTAGATCCTGCATTAGCAACTGGTGGCAGATTTACAGCAGCGCTTACTGTTATCTGTACTATACCTGCTCCTACTGCACCATTGTTATCCGTTACCTGCAATTGGAACTGATAGACGCCCTGAACCAAACCAGTAATATCGGCGATGGCTGAATTTGCATTTACTATATTGTAAGAAGATGGTCCTGATATTTTGGCCCACCTATAACCAGCAACTGTCCCATCTATGTCGCTGCCACTTCCTGAAAGCACTATTGAATTAACGGGTAGCGTGATTGATTGATTAGGGCCTGCATTAGCTACAGGAGGTATGTTGGCGCCGGGATCTACCATAACCTCTACAATATCAGTTCCTATTGCTCCATTGTTATCAGTAACTTGTAATTGGAACTGATATATTCCCTGAACCAAACCGGTAACACTCGTATTAGCTGAATCTGCATTCACGATACTGTTGCCGGATGGACCTGATATTTGGGTCCACGCATAACTCACAACTGTTCCGTCGGCATCACTGCCATTGCCTGAAAGGGTTATTGTATTAACAGGCAATATGATTGTTTGATCGGAGCCGGCGTTGGCTATTGGAGGTATATTTGTGGCAGCGTTTACAGTTATCAATACTACATCAGTTCCCGTAGCCCCAGTATTATCAGTTACCGTTAATTGAAATTGATAAACCCCTTGCGTTAACCCGATAACTGATGTTATATCCGAATTGGCATTGCCCATATTACCGGAGGAAGGCCCTGAAACTTTTGTCCACTTATACCCGGATATTGTTCCGTCCGGATCTACACCAGTTCCAGAAAGTGTAATTGTATTAAGAGGCAAGGCGATTGTTTGATCTGGGCCAGCAACCGCAACTGGCGGTTGATTAGGCGCAGCATTCACTGACACCTGCATAGTATCGGCTCCTGTAGACCCATTGTTATCGGTTATGGCCAGACGAAATTGGTAAATACCCTGCGATAGCCCGGTTACGGACGTGCCAGATGACGCAGCGTTAACGATAGTATAACTTGAAGGACCGAAAATTTTTGTCCAATTATATGATGTTATTGTTCCATCAGCATCGCTACCACTTCCCGAAAGTGTAAAAGAGTTTATTGGCAACGTTATCGTTTGATCCTGACCTGCATTTGCAACCGGAGGTATATTAGCCGCATTGACTGTAATCTTTATGGTATCTTTAGCAGAAAAACCATTACTGTCGGTAATTGATAGCTCAAATTGATAAACCCCTTTTACAAATCCTGTAACTTCCGTTATCGCCGATGCAGGCTTCATAATATTGTAATTCGCGGGGCCAGATATTTTTGTCCATTGATAAGAGGATATTGTTCCATTGGATACTGTTCCGCTGCCGGAAAGGTTTATTGAATCAAGTGGTAAAGTAATTGTCTGATCGTTTCCTGCGTTTGCCTTTGGTGGATTTATGACGGCGCCATTTCTAATTAACACTATTGATGTGTAGGGCGCAAGTGTTACTGATCCATTATAAACGGAATTCTTAACATCTATATAACTACCATCCAATATAATTGTAATCGAAGATGCCGTAGAATTATATTCAAATCTTAAATCATTAATATCACTGATTGTCTTTGGCGACTTATTAGAATTTAAATCAAATCCGGAATAAGTACGCCAACTTGACACGGAATAACTATTATCAGCAACGGTATATACTGTTCCCATTATTGTCAGGTTATCATCGAATGGTCTTGCGTAATAGTTACTATCCACTGTACCAAAATTGCGAATATCATTTCCCGTGGTATGGGTAGTTCTAAACCAAATAGATAATTGGTTTTGCAATGTTAAAGATTTACCTGTTGTTTTTGCAACAAATATATTCTGCTTACAGTTGATGTTCGTTGTATAACTACTATTATCAGCATCTACCAAAAGTCCTATTTCGTTATTATATGTGGTATTTCCTCTCACTGTTATGTTATTGGCTTGATGTAAGAATATTGCTGCGTAGGCAACATTGGCTACTGAATTATTCAGTATAGTCATTCCGCTTGAATTGTCATCACAGTATATACCTGATGCTTTACCGTTGTTTGAACTATTTGTTCCTTCATCATTGCCTATGCCGTTTAATACAATATTGTTTGAGATAACCACTCCTGATTGCGGATTCCCTGTATATATACCGCCGCCATCATCTTTTAGTGTGCAGAAGTAATTAACAAAATTATTCTTACATAAAACATTGCTCCCGTTAAAGCCAAGAGCTACATAGCCGGTACTGTCAATTTCATTGTACTGAATAAGATAATTTGCACCTGTTACATTCAACCCTTGTGCCTGCCCATCACCACTTCCGCTCATTCCTACTATCACGCCACTATTCTTAATCAGGTTATTTGTAATTGTAGTGCCTGCAAACTCAGAAGGAAGACTTATTGCATTGTTGTTTGTATGATTGAAAGTGCAATTGTCAATAGTAAAATTTGAAGAACCACTTCCTAACTGATAACCAGTTATTGTATTATAGTTAAAATCAAAATTACAATTCTGAACTATTGAATGACTAAAATTGCCTAAGTAAAATGCCTGTTGGTTACCTCCGGTAAAATCAACTCCATCAATTATTATGTAACTCCTATTTACAGCATATAGTAAAGTGTCATGAGTTGAAATTTTAACATCTGTGGGTGCCGATGTAGAATATACTCTTATTTTCTTTGTTGACGGATTATAATACCATTCATTTTGTTGGTCAAGAGTTCTGCTATCATTTTGTATAAAAAATCCCCAATTAGGATGACCGGTATAAGAAGAAGATGAATAATTTATTGTGCTTCCAAATGCACTCGTTATAGTGCTTCTATCAATGATGTATCTTTCTTTCTTAATTACTGCTTGCGCACCTGTCCAGTTTATAGTTGATGAATTTAAAGAAGATGAGGTAAGAGATGTTGAGTTTGAACTTGAATATGTATAATATCCAGTATTGGGCGTTCTGCCCATCGCTGTATTTACTCCATTTATTACTACCATATTACAGGTAGATAAGGTAGACAGTGCCGATGTGCTTTCCCATATATTACTGCCTAAATTCGTCCATGCAGTAACGTTAGTAAAGCCAGTAATCACAGGATTTGCTCCGCTTCCATAAGCTCCAAAAGTAATTGGATTGCCGGAAGTGCCGCTACTTGCAATTGTTATGGAACCATAGAAAACATCGCCTCGGTTAAATAAAATCTGATCGCCAGGTGAAAAAGTATGACCACTCACTTTACTAACTGTTTTCCATGCCGCACCAGTTGAAGTACCGCTATTAGCATCATTTCCGCTTGAAGAGATATAATAGTTTGTTGCGTTCGAGGCAGGGCAAAAAATAATTAATACTAATATTAATGCAAATAGCGATTTCATAGGTTTTTCGGTTTTAGCCAAAATTTTGGCTAATAGGAATCAAACTTTTTAACGGCACGGATTATAATTTCACCTGATAATTGCTAGTATGCATTATCTGTAAAACAAATCTTAGTCGTCAAATAGAATTCTACGATATAAGAACTCTAATCATGGTAAGTTTTCCTGTGCAATTTTCTTAAGAGAAAATAATTCCGTTAAATGTTAGGGGGAACAGGGTTACTGAAATTTTTGCTTTTTATGAAAGCAACTGGATTTTAAATTCAAAGTCGGTAAAGATCATGATTTTCATTTAGGTTTTAGGTTAAGCTATTGGGGTTAAAATGATATATTTTTATTGGCTTTTTTTATATTGCCGAAACATCCGGTTGATTGATAATGTTAATTTAAAAAACGGGGAAAGAATTGAATTATTGCTAATAAAATGACTTCGGGTAATTATACTTTTACAAACAGTAACAATCCTTAATTAGGTAGTAATGGTACTTACCTGACAAATGGTATATTCCTCTAAATTTTGATGAAAATATATTTCTCGTAGTTTTCTTTTTAAGGTTTGAAATAAGTGGTAACAAAGATTTCAAATACTGACAGCACGATAAGTACCCAAATCGAAAGAGAAAATTTAATTAAAGTATTCCGTTTAGTAGAAAAACTATCCGGAAATAAGATAAAAATAAAGGGACCAGATCAAAAAATCCCTCTACTATATCCACGTATAGCGGCGTGTATAAACTAACTCTACACACAATTAACACCATTAGCGAAAAGTTACCCTGTTATGAAAGTTTTACTGTTTAATGCTCCGGGTGTTATTTTTAAATTATATTGCCTGTAAAACGAAGACCCGATGATGGTTATGGAACACATTAGCACATGTTCTGTATATTTATATTGCGACTTATTAAAACAAAATCTACCAATCAAAAATATTTAAATGAATAAATACCATAAGAAGCCTCTTGTTCGTCTCTTTTTGTTCGTTTTATTTTTTATTATTGTCTGTCATTTTTCGGTATCTGCGCAGGATTCAGCGATTGTACATAAAACGACCGATACCCTATCTGAACAAGTAGATGCGATAGATATATTAAAAAAAATATTCCATTCCAAAAAAAGTGATTCAACTAAAAAAATTGATACTGCTAAGAACAAAAAGAGTGTTACCGTTTTGCCGGCTATAGGGTATAATCCCAGTATCGGGTTTTTATTGGGAATAAATTTTTTAAAAACTTTCAATAACGGAAATCCTGCAACCACTAAACTTTCTATAACGCAACTGGATTTTTCTTACACAACCAAGGGGGTACTTATTGCCAGGTTTAGAACTAATATTTTTACGAAAGACAATAAATGGAATCTTCAGGGCAACTGGCAATATATGCGTAATTATGTAAAGGATTTTGGCTTAGGCCAGGAGGCCCGGCTTGAACCGCCGGTTAGTTATCCGATCCGGTTTAATTATTTCCGCTTTACAGAAAAAGCCTTCAGAAATCTTGGCAATAATTTTTATGCCGGAGGTGGCATTAGTATTGATATGCGTAATGATATAGGTATTACCAACCCTGATAGTACTTATAGCAGTAACCCACATAACAGTTACAGTACTGAAAAAGGATTCGATTCTACTAAATATTTTGTAAATGGGTTAATTGTCAATTTTCAATACAATAGTAAAGAACATCCCAATCGCCCATTCGGGGGCATATATTCAGAGATGTATTTGAGATATAATACAAAGCTTTTGGGGAGTACAAAAGAATCGGCGCAGTTATATACAGAGTTTAGGAAATACTGGAGTCTCTCTCAAAAAAATCCGGAGCATGTAATAGCTTTTTGGTATTGGGGAAGTTATTTGTTATGGGGCAAGATACCTTACCTGGAGCTTCCTGCAACTGAATATGATACATATAACAGGAGCGGACGCGGCTATACTCTCGGAAGATTCAGGGGGCCAAGTTTTACTGATCTCGAAGCTGAATACAGGTTCCCCATCAGCCAGCAAACAAAGACTTTAAGCGGTGTGGTGTTTGGCAGTTTTCAAACAGCTTCAGACGGGAACAATAGTGGCCTCTTTAAGTCCTGGGAACCTGCTGCCGGTGCTGGCTTACGCATCTTATTTACTAAAAAATCACGTACCAACGTTTGTCTTGATTATGCGATAGGTAAGTATGGTGCATCGGGTGTATTTTTTGCCCTCAATGAAGCCTTCTGATTTTATTCTTTTAGGTCGTAACGTTAGTAACCAGTTGAATATTTGTAGAAAAAACTGGCTCCAGTGAATTATATTCCGGTTTATTGTATTTACAATGACAATATTATATTGGGTTTGGAATGTACTGATTGTGTTCCATTCTTATCATTTGATTTTTCTGCTGTTTTTCTAATGATAGTCTTTTAAAATTTATAAGCGAGTGCAATGGACTTAGAAAAAACTCTAAAACCGGAATCCTATGCTTATATTATATCTAAATCCTAATGACCAGAAAGCCTCTGTTCCTGATTTGCTAACTCCCTGGTCACTGCTAACATTATTCAAAAAAGGAAGCTTTTCTTTTAGTGCATCAATCACTGCCTTGAGCACTTCATTTTCATCAAGATTTGGAAGGGCATTCTCCAATTTTGCTTTAAAGTTATAATGTGTAAAGGCAGGCCCAAAAACCACTGCATCAATTACAAATCTTTTTCCTAAAACAAACTGGTATCCGAGTTCAGCACCAACATTTATAAAATCTATTTTTGTGTTTAAATTGGTTGAGGATTGTATTCCTGAGGTATCTGTATGGGTTAACTCTCTGTCTGTCTTGAAATGGTAAACCGATATAAAAGGCGCCACGTATACACCACGGGGAGCATTATATTTGTTTTCTTTTGAAAGGTAAAACCTGTAGTCCACGCCAAATGAATAACCTGATTTTTTCTTACTGGGTGAGAGTTTCGTACTATCCAGGTTTAGCAGGCTTAAGCTTACCGGAAATTCCTGGTACCCCCCAACAATATTCAGGGTTTGATGTTTATTGATTACACGTTCATAACCCAACTGAAAAGCCTTGTCATAAAGAATGCCCATCGTAGCATTGTACTTGATGGTGTTCTTAAATTCTTTTGCAGGTTTATTAAGGGTATCAGTTGTTTGAGCATACGTGCAAAAACCCGTTATAATAAAAATGCTCAGTGCAATTATATATCTTATATTGAATGCACTTTTCAGTCTGGCTTTGAGCTGTTTCATGAATTTTTTATTAAAGTTAAATATGGTCCGCAAGATCCTTAATAAATCAAGGATTCTACAATTTACTCTGCAAATTAAAACACCCTGCCGCAATGCCAGTGAAAGAGTTTTGCGATATGCAACCAACAAAACCAATGATACAAGGTTGCAAAAATATGTAACACTTGCATTGAGCAATCACACTACCGTACCTTGATGAATTTACATCAGGTTACCTGAATCATTATTTCAGAAAACCATCTTTCCTCATTTTATTAGACACGACATCTGCAATATCATTCACTGTTTTTTCAATCTTTGTCGGATTCACCGTTTTGGTGGTACCCGTCCATAACAATTTATCCGGATTAACAGAATAAACAGTTGTTTCAATCATGTAGTTTTTATCAGTGGTATAATAGCCGGGGTCAGAATAATAGCCTGCGCCATATCCATAGAACCTGCCATAACCGCCATAAAAACCGGTAGTGGTGCCAGGTACATAATTTAATTCCTTTTCCACGTCGGCGAGACGCATTATTAAAACATAAGTAAAATTGTCCCGTTTTAATTTATTATCTAATGCAGTTGAGTCCGTTGATTTTATAACATCTGGCGTAAGAAAAGTATAAGAAGCCACTGCGTTGGACCCGATGCGTTTCACAAGCTGGTCTTCTATTACCCTGCGGGAAGTTTCATCTTTTACCGTGGCCACCACGAAGACTTTTGCAGTTTTATCTACGGGAGGAGCACCGGGATCTTTCCAGCTTTTTTCAATTTGTGTAGATGGGCCGCAACTTGCCATTGCGGCAGCAACGAATACCGAAAAAATTACTTGTTTCATTTTTGTAGATTTTAAATTACTAAATATTTTTTTATTTGAAAAAGTTTTATTGCACAGCTGCCTTTTTATATCTCGAATTTTTATTATTTTCGGAACGATTCTATCAAATCCGGCTTCAGAGAGATTGTAAGGTTACTTTATTTATGTCTTTTTATTTTTCTTTCCTTTGCCAATTGGTATGCCCACTGTTAAGTAGAGCGACCTGTTGTACTGGTTGGGTGATGCATCATCAACTACAACATCTATCAACCCAAGGTAATATTGAAGCCCGAGATTCATTCCATTGCCACCCATAAGCCGGTAGCCAAGGCCAAAGGCCAAGCCTGCATCCAGCGGATGGAACTGATCCTTTATTTTCAATTTATAGTTCAGATCTTTTTTATCAACTATCTTATTGGTAAATTCATCAAATGCCTTGGAGCGCAATCCTAATTGTATGCCTCCTTTTACATACAAATTGTTTTTGAATTTGTATTTCATCATTACAGGCACATTAAAATAACGAAGTTTCCTGGAAACACTTCCACCGGCAAATGCACTATCCAGGTAGGAATTGTTCAGGGAATATACCGGCAGGTCTTTGGCACCAAGAGGAGACTTTACAATCACACCTGTATTCACCATCCATGAAGGATCTTTGAGTTTGAAATCGAAATAAAAGCCCAAGTTAAAACCGGGAAGGGTATTTGCTCCGGGCAGGCCCTGGATAGTTGACAAGTTCAAACCACCATCCAATCCAAATTCTATTTTACCCGTATTCAGCTTATCACCCAATAATATAGAGATCAATACCTGTGAATTTGCTGCAAAACCAAAAACCAGCATAACCGGTATCAATAAATATTTTTTCATTTATCCTTTAAATTTACAAGCCAAAACGATACTGTAACCCGCCTAAAAATTGCTCACGGCTTCCCAGGAATCCGTATTCTGCTCTAAGCATCCAGTGTTTATTTAATTGAAACTGGCTACCTACAATAAAATTCCACATATCCTTTACTCTTTTATCCAGCGAGTATTGTACGGTGGAGTTAGAAATGGTACTTAGTGCTCCATCAGCTGCATTTAAAATATTGCCGGCAGTTGTTAAGGCCCTGTTTGCTGTTTCGTATTTGGCCTTATTAACCGGGTTGTTTTGTTGCGGCGGTGTAAGGCCATTCCACCAGGCATCAACCTGTATTTGTGCTTCAGCTACTTTCTGCTGGCCGGCATCAATTTTTGCCTGTGCACTTCCGTCACCTGCCGGTACTACGTCGCTTAGAGGAATTGATCCGGTGGTGTCACTGGAAAATTTTACCCTGAAGCCACCAGCCCAAAAGGCAATATTTTGCTCAGGTTTTTTAAATTTGAATGTTTTACCGAAACGGGGACCAAATATATAAGTAAAGACCGGCTTATCCAATGCACTTACATCCGTCCAGGCAACGTTCATATCGAGGGCAAGCCAACCGCCACCCACACCAATTGTAGGAGTCATTCCCAATCCAAATGTAGTAGAAGTAAAACTGGCCTTGGTAGAATAATTAGCTACTTCGTGCCAGGTATTGCTGCTGTCAGGCACCCAAATCCCAAAACCAACGGTGGTGGACGGTTTGCCTACTCCTAAAATTCCATACATATTTAAAAAGGGAAGTATCCAAACATCAGGTCGGATACTTGTCACACCTGCCTCTGATGTAGCCTGGTTAAACCGTATTACTTCATCCAGGTTGTACAAGGGTCCGTTATTAAACCCAACACTAAGGTTATTCTATAACCAGGTCAGATTTTTGCCAAAGGTAGTTAACACCAATACCTGCTGAGTAAGGTAGATCATAGCCCAATTTAGTCACTTTCTTTCCCCAGATAGGTAAGATATAAGGATATTCTGTGTTTTTCAGGCTATCTATTAGTTCTGCATTTTTCTCGCCAACTTCTTTATTGGTATACACCTGCCCAAAAACAACGGATGAAAAGATAGTGAAGGACAATATCAGCAGTGCCTTACGAAAAAGTGGCTTTATATTATTACGATAAAACATAAGAGTTGTTTTAAAAATTGATTACTGGTCTACAAAGTTTTTTGCAGTTATTTGCTTTCTGCACATTACAGCAATAACAGTAACAGGTTAAAATACCATTGTAAACCAATTATTTCAGAAATCCATCTTTCCTCATTTTATTAGACACTATATCTGCAATATCATTCACTGTTTTTTCAATCTTTGTCGGATTCACCGTTTTAGTGGTACCTGTCCATAATAATTTATCCGGATTAACAGAATAAACGGTTGTTTCAATCATGTAATTTTTGTCTGTGGTATAATAACCAGGGTCAGAATAATAGCCGGCGCCATATCCATAATACCTGCCATAACCACCATAAAAACCGGTGGTAGTACCCGGTACATAATTTAATTCTTTTTCCACGTCGGCGAGACGCATTATTAAAACATAAGTAAAGTTATCCTGTTTTAATTTATTATCTAAGGCGGTTGAGTCCGTTGATTTTATAACATCTGGCGTTAGAAAAGTATAAGAAGCCACTGCGTTCGATCCGATGCGTTTTACCAGTTGGTCTTCTATCACCCTGCGGGAGGTTTCATCTTTTACCGTGGCTACCACTAAGATTTTGGCAGTTTTATCTACGGGAGAAGCACTGGGATCTTTCCAGCTTTTTTCAATTTTTGTAGATGGGCCGCAACCAGCTATTATGGTAGCAATAAATATTATTGAAATTATCTGTTTCATTTTTGTAAATTAAATTGTTAAGTTGATAGTTTTTACTTTAAAATATACTTATCGGTCTAGGGAAGAATGATGTTTGTTTCTTTATAATTTTTGTAAAGGTGGTTTATCCATTGCAGGTGCTTCACTCATTGAACATCGCCAAACATAAGTCAGGTTTTTAGGCGAATGATAGAATATTTTATTTATGGTGTTTGAAATTAAAGCACAATGCCCCACCTAAGCCAAATTGGAAAATGCTGGCATAGTCAGCGGCAACAACAGCACCACCAGGATAATAATAAAAACCAGTGCTCACACCCGATATAATGGATTGAATATAGGCCTGTAGCTTGATAGATACTGTCGAAGAAGTATTTATTTTAACACCCAATTTAGCATCCCATCCAAATTTGGTAGCACTTCCGCCGTCTTTTACAGATACGATACCTACGCCAAGATCGGCTCCTGCATAGGGTACTGCTTTGCTTTCAGGATGGCCAAAATAATTATTGCCTCCAATAAGGATATAGTTTACTGAACCTTTGTCAGCTCCTTTGTTAAGTTGTGCCCCTCCGGGCCCGTACAGTGGCAAATAAGTGTCCATGCGGAGATATTTCAGTTCTAAAGATTTGGTACTATGAAGGTAATATTCCAGGCCAGCGCCATATTGGAATGCATCGTTAACATTTCCATAAGCGCCACTAAAGTTCACCCTGTCCTGAAATGTGTAACCACCATATAGGTTAAGCGCTACGGCGCCTTGTTGTTGTGCTTTTAACCCTACTGATAAACAAAAAAAAGCAAATAACATAAAATAATGTTTCATAATTGTTATAGTTTGTATTTTAATAATTAATAATTTTCACTTCCATCAGTGCTTTATTTCAAATGCTGCATAAATTTAATAAACAAAATCAACAACGGTTCTATTTTATGGGGGGAGTGATGATAAGCAGCATAAGTATCATACAGGGATAAATATTTTCTTTTTCATATTTGTTATTTTAAATAAATTGATTTAAACAGTTTATTATTTCAATAACTATTAAGTTATCACTGTACAAATGCTTCTTTTTATTTGCTACAGGTTTCCTGACCTGGCTTTAATTGTTACTTTTTATAATTTCAAATTTAAATGACGTGTGGCAATAGGTCTGCAGACCTGCGCCGGCAGCAGGCCTTTGAACAAATAAAATGTAAGGGGAAAACATTATTACTTTTAAAACAGAGATGCCGGTAATAGCGTAAAATGCCTCAACCTATCAATAATCAACACAATATTTACCCGCAACATGTTTCCACATTGAACTAGTTTTCATATTTATTCTATTCCTTCTACACAATTTTATTTCTTGTATCTTTTAAACTAACTTATTCTATCTAAAGAGTCACTTAGTCTACCTTCAACACCTTTCCGGTAGGGTCCATAGTGATCATCTTTTTAGTTTTGCTATCAGTTTTGCTAATTCCTACTATTTCATAATACTCTTTCATCTTACCCTGATCTACTTGTTTGTAATATTTTTTGGAATAGAGTTTATAATCCTTGTAATCAGGAGAGCTAGCAAGATGTTTTATTGAAGTTTTAACTACCTCGGGTAAATTTGCGTCAGTTTCCTGGTATTTGGAGCTCACCAAAGTACCATTGGCTTTGAACAAAGCATAATATTGAAAATCACTTCTTTTAAAACTTATGGTATAATAATCGACCTCTTCGCCGTAATTAAGATTATCTTCCGCAGAAACAGCCCAGCCATTTTTAGCCGCCGCAGCGGGGGTTTGATAATAATGTACAGATTGTGCATTCGGAAACCTCTTGTGTAATGTGTCAATTACTTGTTGAGGTGTTAACTGCAAAGTGGTTTCTTTGGAACCACTGATTACCAGTTCACCACCCCCCTGTGCACACGCTGCGATTGCTGATACAAGCCCTGTTACGATTAATAGATACTTTTTCATAATTTTTGTTTTTTTTTAATGAATGAATGTGTTGTTTATTGAAGAATTAAAAGACTCTTTATAATGTATGCCTGGTAAAAAATATCTTTAGGTACCGGGCCTTTTCTTTAAATTTTTTCTCTTTTTCATTTTATGTATGTTTATTTATTTACAAATATTTTACTCCAATCATTCTTCATACTAATTACATGCCAGTTGTTTTTTTTACAGCAGCTTCCCCATAATTCCATTACCGTAAAGGATTAGTAACTTTTTCATAACCTTCTTTTTCTAGTGATTTTGAATATAAGACTCAGTAATTTTCACTCTTTGTTTTTTTTCTCTTCATCTGTTAATTCTTTTGAATTTTTGCTGACAAGATAATAGCCTGCGGACAATGATAAGATGAGCGCTGCAATCGCAAAATCCGCCATCGGCTCAACTGTTGCTTCTCCCAGGGCCAATATTTTGCGGCTTACAGCAATCAGGCATACGATTAAAATGATCCGTACTTTAATAATGTGATTTTCGGCAAATACCTTGATGGTTTGCATGATCTCCATCATCAACAGGATATTAAAAAAGAGGATTGCAACAGTGCGTCCATATTCCGGCGCATAATCCATCCCAGCTTCCCTGAAACGCCTTGAAAAACTTTCTACCGTATTCCAGAACAGTTGTACTACCTGGAAAACTATAAACAGCATTGCAAAAGCCAGCAGGATTGCTGAAATGATTTTTTCAAAACGGTCCGAAAATTTGATCATGTTATTTATTTATCTTTTCACGATTTGCAACAGTTTATGTGTTTAGTTTTCAAATGATATTACTAACACAATTTATAAACCAGTTGTTAACCCTCTTTCAGAGAGTTGGCAACTTTGCTAACGCTCTGTTTTATAACCCAAAGAGATTATTTTTTTCGTTAATAAATTCATCTAACTCTTTTTTGAGTTCGATAGAAAGTTCCTGATATTCTTTAACGGTATTTCTTTTTTCTTTTAATTCCTCTTTATATTTTTGCAGTGCCTCTATGCATAAAAAGTAATCATAGCAAAGCGCCTGGAAATCTGTATTGCTGTAATATAATTTCTCAATCTGTGCATTTTGCTGCGGAAATTTTTCTTTAACAAGTGATAATTCGGGACGGGATATTTCCATTGCAGCAGAATTAGAATATGTAAAAAATACTTCACTGTTTCAAAATAGCACTGCTAATAAGTTTAACTTATTAATTTTATTCAATAATCTAAAGTACCAGTTCAGCAATTCATAAATAAATTATACCAGTTATTTAACCGTAAACTGATACCATTTGAATGCTGATATAAATCTTGAACAAATACGCTTTGTACAACCTGCGCCACTTGTCACTTTGATAACTAAAAAATAATAATCTAAGTTTAAAAAATAACATATTTTTACGGGTAACCTCTGCCACATTTTATATGTAACCTGGATATATCATGTTAGCAAGCAACCCATCCATTGAGAAAAAAAATTTTTCCGCAAAAGCAGTTAATGCTCAATTGCAAAAAATACTTTCTGATCCCGTATTTGCAGTATCAGATATTTTAAAGCGCTTTCTTTCTTTCATTGTAAGGGAAACATTGGAAGGCCGTTCAAATCAACTTAAAGAATATACAATAGCTGTTGGGGTATTACATAAACCGGCAGATTTTAAACCCCAGCACGATGCTATAGTGAGGATACATGCCGGCCGACTAAGGCGTGCATTGAATCATTATTACGACACTTGCCGACAAACAGAGAGCATACATATTTCTATACCAAAAGGGGGTTATGTACCCATTTTTGAAGAACCTGGAAAGACCACGAATGAAGCAAATAAATCATTTGTGGCAGCAAAGCGGCCTTTCCATCCACGGATTGTGGGCGTAATGCCTTTTACATATTTCGATAAAGCGCCATTAAAAATTTCTTTTGCAGAGGGGCTGGCTGTGCAATTAAGTACCGAATTGGCGCACATAAAAAATATTTCTGTTATTGCATATTATACTATGCGTACGCTGGCTGAAAAAATTACTGATATAAGAGAAATAATTACTGCGGTTGGTGCGCAATATATTTTTACCGGTAATATACAATATCAAAAGAACTACTTTAGAATAAATGTTCAAATGATTGATGCCAGCACAAGTACCCAGGTCTGGAGCGAGATGTTTGAGCGACAACTATCAAAAGTAAATATGTTTGATATTGAGGATGATATTATAAGGCAAATAATCTCCGCTTTTGAAATTCATAATAGATTAGATCGGGAAATATTGCCAAAGCCATTATTTAAAGCTATTGGTTAAGCCATAGGCTTAGTAGCTATGAACCGGAATGCAAACATGTAATGCAGAAGCTGGCAAATAAACATAGCTAACCAACTCAAATTGTAACCATTATAATTTGATTTTTTATTCATTTATCGGTTAAATAAGCCTGTTTGAAACAATTATATTATTAATACTCATATTTTGCACTAAACAAATTTACCTGTCAACTTTTAAAAATTAATTTTTATGAAAAAATTTCTGATTCCTCTTTGCATGCTTTTCTTTTTTTCTGCTTCAGCACAGTTAACGCAGGATGATGTAAATCTTATTCAATCAATGTACGGCAAGGATAAGAGAGATTTAGCAGCAGCTTATTTAACATTCAAAGATTCAGCCTCAGCAACTTCTTTCTGGAAGTTATATGATAGTTATGAAGCTGAAAGAAAAAAACTGGGACAGGATTATATAGATATTTTACAGGATTATGCAAACAATTACGCAACGCTTGATGATAAAAAAGCAGATGAACTGGTAACAAAAAGTTCTGCGAATAACGTTGCCTTCGAAAACCTGTATATGAAGTATTATAAAAAAATGAAACCAGTTGTGGGAGCCCTGAAAGCAAGCCAGTTCTTTCAACTTGAGGCATATTTAAGAAGTGAAGTAAAGGTTGCTGTTCTTCGTGATATTCCTTTTATTGGAGAAATAGACAGAACCAAAAAGCCGGGGGTTAACTAGAATTTGAAACTTGCGTTTAAGAAATAAAATTGTTTGCCCGAAATGCTTCACCAGGCTTTAGCTGAAGAAAATGGTAATTACACAGAATTTAAAAGAGCGGGTATTTTTATAATGCCCGAAATAATTCCATTGCAAAAAGGATTTTTTGAAAAGTATAATAAAACCAAAACCGTGCAGCAAAAGATAAGGCATTTAGTAGATGATCCAAGTCTAATAATAAATGAAGCAATGAAGGAACATGCCAGCAAATTTTCTTAATGTATTTTCCTACAATCTCACAATATTTTTTATCGCTATCGGAGGCGTAAAATTGGTTTCATTATCCGGTTGTTTGTGAATGTCTTTTACAATATCCATTCCTTCTATAACTTTACCAAAAGCTGCAAAGCCCTGTCCGTCTGCATTTGCATCACCACCATAGTCATAAGCGGGCTGATCACCAATCACGATAAAAAATTCTGTACTGGCAGTTCCGGGCTCAAGTCTTGCCATTGAAATAGTTCCATCTTTATGAAGCATGCCGGTTTGCTTTGTTGTTTCGTGGGGAATACCAGGCAATTTTACTTGCATTGCATTTTTGGTTTGCCAGATGCCACCTTGTATCAAATCAGATTTAAATGAACTTGAAGGCTGATCTTCCGCTTTCAGCACTCTATAGAAAGAACCATTTTTATAATAACCGGAATCTACATAAGATAAAAAAGCTGCAACTGTTTTCGGCGCCTTTTCAGGATATAATTCAACAATGATATCACCAAAGTTGGTTTCTATTTTTACTGTTGGCTCTTTATAGTTTTTCTTTGAATTACATGAAAAGAAAAAGCATGAGTTAATTAAAAGAAAAGTTAGTACTGTTCTAATCATAATCTTTTTAATCTATTCTTATAAAAAGAAGATGCAATAAAACTTACCGGAACTCCGATACACACAATTAAAATACTTGCAGCAATGAGTGCCTTTTGTATATTGAAAGGAAAAGATTGTGCTTTGCTTAATGGAACTACTACGCGATTCATAATAAACCATACAAAAATGCCGTAAATAACCGCATCAAGAATCTTATTCCGATGAAGCCATTTTATTTTAGGATAGATCAAAAAATAAAAGGTGGTAAAGCTAATGGCAATTAAGTAATGAAATAATAAACCCGCAAAGGCAATGTATTGGCTCATTGAAAAAGCTTCTTTGCCAAATACTCCAGATGCAATGTAAATAAAGACGATTACCGGACCTTTGCCGGTTTTTAAATAAAACTGAATGCTAGCCGCTGCTGGCATCCAGTGTACCTGCAATAAAACCTGTAAGTAATATTCTATTCCATAATGAATAATCGGAATTATTTTTATGAGGTATTTGCAAGGCAATGATTTTAATTTTTGAAATTAACAATAATATCGCACAAGCCTTTAAAATTTAAATAATAACTTACTCGGTTTAAATAAAGGTTAATAAAAAGCCCCGGCTAACATGAGTCTCCGGGGCAAACAAAAATAATAGTACACACAACAACGAAATTTAATCTGGTTTTTTTCCTTCTAAGAATGTATTGATAGTGCTTATTTCAGCCTTATTATTTTCATCAGACTTGACCGTGTAATTGCTATAGAAACTTTCAACGTCGGCAATGGAATTGTGCAATTCCATATTGCGGCGGAGGTAAGCAGGAACCGACTCAAACTCATTGTTAGGATCCGCAGCGTTTACGTTGAAAGATAGATTTCTAAGTTTCGCAATGCGCTCCATAGCCCGGCGCTTTAGATCTCCTGTTTCGTCTACCGGTGGCAGTTCCTCAACAGAAGGCATCATGATGGGCATTGTTTGGTGTACTTTCGACTCCTCCTTTTCCTCCTCCGCTTCATGGGAATTTTTAACTACCAGTTGCATCCCAATAACAAGTTCGTCTTCCTGTTTTGAGCCAGGCAATATAGTTATTGGTTCCTCTACAGATTTGGATTCCAGGTTTTGCTTAGCTTCTGCATAGATCTGTGCAGGCTTAGCCAGGTAACCGCCTGACGTATGGACGGTGCCAGTTTCTTTTTTATTTTTAATTAATTGATTTGGGGAAACAGTTGTTTCGGTTTTTTCAGAAGGTGGTTGATTTGCTTCAGCAGGTATTGAATCGAGTTCCGAAGATAATAGAAAATGAATAACATTTTCGGACGAGTTATCAACAGTAATTTTACCATCCTTTTGTAGTAAATCTACGTGGTCAGGTAAGGATGCTTCTAAAATTGCCGGTTCCATTTCCTTTTCAATTTTTTGCTCCGTAACTGATGCATATATATCTTCATCTTTAATAGACCTGAAACCTTTTTGCTCAATTATGTTTTCGTCTATGGTTGTTTCATTTTCCGTTAGTTCTTCTTTCTTCTCATCGAAAACAAAAACCGGCTGACGGTATTTCTTTTTTTCGTCCTCAGCATTTTGCAATACCATCACAATTTTTTCCTCTTCTTTAACCTCCACCTTTGGAGCTTCTTTTTTATCGAAGGGGTCTTTGTGTTCGAAACCGGTTGCTATTAGCGTAATGCCGATTTTATTTTCAAGAGCATTATCATATCCAAGTCCCAATATCACGTCAGTATTTTCTCCTGCCTGGCTTAGTAAATGGTTTTGTATTGTCTCTACTTCATCCATTGTAAATTCATTATCGCCTTCTGCAGAATTGATATTTATCAAAATCCATTTTGCTCCCCTGATATCATTATCGTTTAACAAAGGAGAATTGAGTGCCTGCTCAATTGCTTGCTGGGCACGGTTTTCACCATCTGCCGCTGCGCTGCCTAGTATGGCAACCCCTCCTTTACGCATAACGGTGCAAACATCTGCAAAGTCAACATTGATCTGGCCGGTACTATTAATTACATCAGTGATACATTTTGCTGCCGTTGCCAGTACATTATCGGCTTTCGCAAATGCTGCTTTCATTGTTAAATTGCCAAACTGGTGCCGCATTTTATCATTGCTGATTACAAGAAGGGTATCTACATGATCTTTTAATTTGCTGATTCCATCTTCTGCCTGGGCAATCCGTTTTTTGCCTTCGTACGCAAAGGGAGTTGTAACAATGCCTACGGTAAGAATACCAAGGTCTTTACAAATTTTTGCAATAATAGGGGCACCACCGGTTCCTGTGCCTCCGCCCATCCCTGCAGTAATGAAAGCCATTTTGGTATTTACTTCGAGTATCCGTTTTATCTCCTCAAGGCTCTCTTCAGTTGCTTCACGTCCTATGGCAGGGTTAGCGCCGGCCCCAAGCCCTTGCGTTAAGTGAGGGCCTAATTGCACCTTGTTAGGAACCATGCTGGTGGCTATTGCCTGTGCATCGGTATTGCAGATTATGAAGTTTACACCCTCAATGTTCTGGCTATACATGTGGTTAACAGCATTGCTTCCGCCGCCACCAACGCCTATTACTTTTAAGATAGATGATTGTTCCTTAGGCAAATCAAAATGTATCATGTGTTTAAATTTATATGAGTTTAGTAGGTAGTTAATAAGTTAGGGAATGATGTTTTATAATTCAGAATCTCCTTCTTCTTTAAACATTTCAATTAAGCCGTTTTTAAAAGAATCCATAAAACCTTTTAATGTTTTACGCGGCTTCATAACAATATTTTTATGATTAGTAATATCTGCTTCAACTTCGTCTACGCTTGCCTGTTGTAAATTAGCAGGAATATTTATTTTGGCATATTGCAACTCAAACTGCTTGCGTTTATTCTCATAATCATTGTATCCCTTTAATATTAAACCAAGACAGGTTGAATACATTGGCTTGGCCAATTCTTCAATATGTCCTGACGCAAGATGTTCATTTGGATAACCAATACGTGCATTCAAGCCGGTAACATATTCAGTTAACTGGATTAAGTGCTTCAACTGTGAACCGCCACCAGTAAGAATTACACCACCATTGAGTAACCTGTTATCAAGACCTACCTGTTTTAAATGATAGGAAACAAAGTCCATTATCTCACTCATGCGTGCCTGTATAATTCCGGCAAGATTTTTTACGCTGATTTCTTTTGGAGCCATGCCACGCAAACCGGGAATAGTTATGAATGCATTTGATTTAGCCTCATCAGACAGTGCGCTTCCAAACTGCACCTTCATTTGTTCTGCCTGCGTTTTTAAAACACCAAGGCCCGTTTTAATATCATTGGTAATATTTTCGCCGCCAAAAGGAATTACAGCCGTATGCTTTAAAATACCTTCATAAAAAACAGCAAGGTCAGTAGTACCTCCACCAATATCCACAATCGCAACACCAGCTTCAAGATCATGATCACACATAACGGCTGCCGCAGACGCTAATGGCTGCAGTACAAGATCTTTTGTTATTAAACCTGCCTTTTCAACACTGCGATTAATATTGCGGATTGCATTTTTATCACCGGTGATGATATGAAAGTTAGCGCCAACTTTTACGCCGCTGTATCCAATTGGGTCAGGAATGTTCTGAAAATTATCAACGGTAAATTCCTGCGGAATAACATCAATAATCTGGTCGCCTGCGGGTATGTAAGTTTTATATTGATCGTTTATAAGCTGATCAATTTCCGATTGTTTTATTTCTTCATCTGTGTTCTGGCGAACAATATCTCCTCTTGTTTGAAGACTTTTAATGTGATGCCCTGCAATACCGACGTATACTTCACTTATAGGAAGATTGGGATTGCTTGCATAGCAGTTTTCCAAAGCTGTTTGGATAGCTTTTATTGTTTGATCAATGTTCAACACCATTCCGTGTTGTACACCATTACTGTTTGCACGGCCGAAACCAAGAATCTCAAGCTTTCCGAATTCATTTTTTCTGCCAGCAATGGCTGCAATTTTTGTGGTGCCAATGTCGAGGCCTACGATGATGGGTTGTTCGCTGTTCATATTTTTGTTTTTATTTGCCTTCATTTATTCCCGGTTTCTAAATAATTGAATTTTAAAGGCGTGTTGTTTTATGTTGTTTATGTTTTATTTTTTAAATCGTTTAAATAAATTTTAATAATCAGTTTTCGGAGGCATCACAGCCTTCGGAATTTTTTTATTTTTTCCTGTATCTTTTGAATTAGTGGATTGTGTAACGATTTTAGAATTCAAAGGGGCAGGACCTGGTTTTTCAATGGATGATGAATGTTTCGATAGGGTATTATTTCTTGTCGAAGCCAGGCTGTCCGGTTTCGGTTTTTCAGGAACATGAATAGGGGTTACAGAAACACTTTGTTTATTATTATTGATTGTATTTGCTTTCACATTTTCATTTGGCTCAGTTTCAATTTCCCTTGATGAATTAATATTACTATTATCATCAGAAGGCTGGCTCAGTTGAATATTTGCAGAATCATCTGTATGTTTTTGCGCATCTTCAATTAAAGCTTTCATAATCTCAATAGAGCGCAATGAATCCATTTTAATTTCATCAGCGCCTCTTCTTACGCCAACAACCTGTCCTTTAAACTGAACATCAATTGCAGAATAATGTGCCCATCCCAGTTTCGTTAATACCTGTTTATAAAAGCAAAGAAGATTACTGAATTTTTGCTGACAGTTGTCTGCATTTCCGAAATGAATAACCTGGTTGCCCAGCTTTGGAATTAAATCAAATGTGCGGTTTTTTGAAATATCAACCTGGTCTATTTGTGCCATCCAGAAAGGATTAGCATTGATAAATTGGCTAAGCGTTCTTATATCTTTTGTAAGATTACTGTCCTGTTTAGATAACACAATTGCATCTGTTGGAAAATCGGTAAAAACGGGAAGCCTCGGCGAAAATTTATCACTCAAGGGAAGCCTTGCTAAAGAACTGTCTATGTAAAATGACGAACCGGATGTGGTAAAAACTCTTGCAATGGGCTCTCTTTCGGTTATCCTTACATGCAGTACGTTATTATTATCAAAAAATATTTCTACCTTTTTTATCCATTGGCTTTTTTGCAATTCATTTTCCATTGCAGCAAGATCAATAGCATGCAAAGGCATCTTCTGTAATTTACCTCCATTTGTTTTTTGTAAAATCGAAACCACATCTTTCTTATCAATAAAAAAATTATTTTGAACACCGGTAATTTCAATTTCTATACCGGCGCATCTTTCATTATTTCTTTTTTCTATGGCAGCCACCAGCAATACAGCGGTTCCCGTGCCAATGGCAATCCATATTATGGCTACAAGAATTTTTTTAAATGTGTATTTGTTGTTTATGCCCATTTCACTTTTTAAACATTATTCAATAAAATTTCTTTTATAGGTTGCACAAGCTGATCTATATCTCCCGCACCCGCAGTAATCAACAATCCCAAGTCATCTCCATATAATTTTCTTTTCTTTATAATTTGTAACAGTTCATTTTTATTGCAGCAAACTGCTTTTTTTTCATCCATTCTTTCCTCTATCATTTTGCTTGTTACATTTTCTATTGGTAATTCTCTTGCGGGATATATCGGCAGCAGGTAAACATCAGTAGCAAGATTTAAGGCTTCCGCAAATTCATTTGCAAAATCCCTTGTCCTGGTATATAGATGCGGCTGAAACACAATTGTACATTTTCATTTTATTAAACAAACTTTTAGCGCTTGTTATCAAGGCTTTTAGCTCTTCAGGGTGATGAGCATAATCATCAATAAAAACAATTTTATCCGTCTTAATTATATATTCAAATCTTCTTTTTACTCCTTTAAAATCGCTGACCGCATTTTTTATTTTTTCCGGATCAATATTAAGATACCCGGCTATCGCAATGGCAGCTACAGCATTTTCAACATTATGCATACCACCCATATTTAATTGAACATTTTCAATCTTCCAGCTTTTTGTTACCACATTAAATTGATAAGCACCGTTTATTGATTTTATATTTTCTGCAAAAGCATCAGCCAGTGTTATTTTGCAGACTATAACGTATATGATTAGACGCACTAAATTCTTTAACTGATAAATCATAATTAGTTAGCAATAAACCACCAGGTTTTAATCTTTCTGAAAATTCTATAAAAGCATTTTCCATATTTTCTTTTGTTCCATAAATATCCAGGTGATCGGCATCCATAGCAGAAATCACAGCAACATCAGGAGATAAGCTGTAAAAAGCTGCGGTCATACTCATCAGCTTCAACAACAGAAACATTATTATCACTGCTCCAAAAGTTGGTATTATAATTTACTGAAATACCACCGAGAAATGCATTACAGCCAAATTCTGAGTGCCTCAAAATATGAGCAATCATTGTGCTGATAGTTGTTTTGCCATGTGTACCTGCAATACAAATATTGAAGGATGATTTTGTTATTTCGCCGAGCAAAGCGCTGCGCTTTATCACTTCATAGTTGTTACTTAAATAATAATTTATCTCTTTATGATCTTGTGGAACCGCAGGGGTATAAACAACTAATTGCGTATCTTTATCAAGTAAGTCAATATTATCCTCGTAATGAATATGCATTCCATCATCTTCCATTTGCTTCGTTAAAGTGGTCACGGTTTTATCGTAACCACTTACAGAAGCATTTTTGCTCAAAAAATATTTTGCCAGGGCGCTCATTCCAATGCCGCCAATACCAATAAAATAAATACGTGATATAGTCGTATAATCTTTCATTTCACAATCTTCTTAAAAAAGATTAAATACTTTTTATAGTTTATTTTTTTATAGTTTTTAAAATTTCGTTTGCGATTATTTCATCTGCATGTGTATTTCCTGTTTTTGAAATATTTTTTTCCAATTTTTTAATTTGTTCCTCATCCTTTATTAACTGCAATAACTGTTTCCATCAAATATTTTTCTACGTCCGCATCTTTAACCATCAGGGCAGCTTCTTTTTTAACCAATGTAAGGGCATTTTCAGTCTGGTGATCTTCTGCTGCAAATGGATAAGGAACAAAAACAGCCGGCTTTGCCCACTACAGCTAATTCAGCAATTGTCATTGCACCGGCTCTTGCTACTACTATATCTGCTGCTGCATATGCATATTCCATCTTGCGTTATAAAATCATTTGTCCAGATATTACTTTTTTCCTCTTCTGATTTTGCTGCCTGCCCTGCAAATGATTTTCCAGTTTGCCAGATAAGCTGCAAATCATTTTTCTTAAAAGCTTCTATATTTCTATCTATAGTTTCATTAATACTCTTTGCGCCCAGACTTCCTCCCATAACAAAAACTGTTTTTATATCCGGCTTCAATCCAAAAAAAACTATGGCTTCCTGCTTTGCAATTTTTTCAGAAATAATATTGCGTACAGGATTTCCCGTTATAACAATTTTTTTTGCCGGAAAAAATTTTTCCATTCCATCAGTTGCTACAAAAATTTTTGTAGCTCTTTTTCCCAGATAATATTACTCTTGCCCGGCAAAGAATTGCTCTCATGAATAAAAGTTGGAATACCCGTTGCCTGTGCAAGCCGCAATACCGGAAAACTTGAATAACCGCCAACACCAATGACTGCATCAGGCTTAAACTTTCTAAATATTCCTGAAACCTGCAAAAAACTTTTCACCATTTTAAATGGCAATGAAATATTTTTTATCAAAGAACTTCTGTTATAACCTGCTATATCAAGCCTTTAATCTTATAACCTGCTTGCGGTACTTTTTCCATTTCCATTTTTCCTTTTGCGCCAACAAATAAAATTTCAATTTCCGGTTGTTGCTTTTCTAATAGCATTTGCAATTGCTATTGCAGGAAAAATATGTCCGCCCGTTCCTCCACCTGCAATGATAATTCTTTTACTGCCTGTTTTTGCCGGAATAACATCTTCTAATTTTTCAACTTTATTTTCACTGTTCATCATATTATCATTCGCATCATTATTTATTTATGCATTCAACCGGTTCTAATTCTGCCTCTTCTCCCTCTCTTCCTTCCATTTGTTCAACATTTCGTGCAACACTTAAAATAATTCCTATTGCAAAGCAGGTAAACAAAAAACTACTTCCGCCCATGCTTACAAGGGGAACGTAACACCGGTTGTAGGAAAGAGGTTAACCGTAACAGCCATATTTACCATAGCTTGAATTACCAACGTGAAACTCAATGCCACGGCAAGAAAAGCTCCAAATGCATAAGGACACCTTTGAAAAATTCTTATACTTCGGAACAAAAAAAGAAGGTAGATAAAAACAATAACCGTTCCTCCAATCAATCCATACTCTTCAATAATAATTGCATAAATAAAATCGCTGTATGGATGTGGCAAAAAATTTCTTTGTTCACTTTTACCCGGACCTTTACCAATCCATCCTCCTTTTGCAATTGCAATTTTTGCCTGCTGCACCTGGTAAGATGCATCTGTCTTATCGCTGTACATAAAATCCTGAACACGTTTTATCCAGGTTGACATTCTTCCGATAGTTAATACTGAAGGCAAGTCTTTTGCCGTATGATTTTCCTTATCATAATAATGAGTAGCAACAAGAATGAGTAACAATACCGGAATTAATGCCGAGCCAACAACGAGCAAAATGTGCTGCAATTGCACTCTGCCAATAAACATCAGCATTATGGCAATACCCCCGATTAATAATGCTGTAGATAAATTTGCAGGCGCAATAAGCACGCAAATAATCATAACAGGAACGATTAGGGGAAGAAATCCCTTTTTAAAATCTTTAATTACATTTTGCCTGCGGCTTAACTGCCTGCTCATATACATAAACAATGCAAGCTTTGCCAGGTCAGATGTTTGAAAGGTCATATTTATAACCGGCAATTTTATCCAACGGTTAGCTTCATTAATATTGCTTCCAAATTTTAAAGTATAAATTAATAATGGAATAGATATTAAAAACAATATAGTAGCGACGCGGGAATAAATTGTATAATTAACCCGATGTGCAAAATAAATAATCATAACACCAAGCGCTATAAAACCAACTTGTTTAAAAAGATAACTTTCAGTGCTTTTATTCATTTTATATGCAAGCGAACCAATGCTGCTATATACTACCAGAATACTCACCATGGTAAGCATTATCACAATTGCCCAAATTACCTTGTCTCCTTTGGTACGATTTAACAGGCTCCCCGTTACCTCATGTGCTGAAGAAGAAAATGAATTGGGTAATATGTTTTTTGCGTCGCTCATTGCCTCACCCCAACCCCTCCCGATTCATCAGAAGGGAACTAAACTGTTTGGGAACTATTTTTATTTTCAGTATTAACAATTCTTTGTTCATTTTAAATGCTACAAATCTTTTACGGCTTCTTTAAATTGTTTTCCTCGGTCTTCATAATTTTTAAACAGATCGAAACTTGCACAAGCAGGAGATAATAAAACCACATCGCCTTTGTCGGCAAAATGAAATGCAGCCTGCACTGCATCTTTTGCGTTATCTGTATTAACCATTAAGCCAACATCATTTCCAAATGCCTCATGAATTTTCCTGTTATCAACTCCCATACATACAATGGCTTTTACTTTTTCTTTTACCAGATCTTTTATAAATGAATAATCATTTCCTTTATCAACTCCACCAAGAATTAATATCGTTGGCTTTTCCATACTTTCCAATGCATACCAGGTACTGTTTATATTGGTTGCTTTACTGTCATTAATAAACTCAACTCCTTTAATTGTTGCCACAGGTTCCATTCGATGCTCAAGGCTTTCAAATGTTTGTACGGCATCACGTATTTTTTCCTTTCGTATATCCATTACAACTGCCGAAAGTCCTGCTGCCATTGTGTTATACTGATTATGTTTTCCTTTAACTGCAAAGTCTTCAACACTCATGTTCATTTCTTCCTTTTGCCATTTTATATGCATTTCTGCATTGGTTATATAAGCGCCCTGAGGTAGTCGATTTTCTCATGCTAATTGGTAGTGGGTTAGTACTGTTTAGAAAATTGTTTAAATACCTTGTTGTTATTTCATCATCTGCGTTATAAATAAATACATCATCTTTTGTTTGATTTTTAATAATGCTGAATTTGCTTTTTATATAATTTTCAAATTTGTATTCATACCTGTCTAAATGATCTTCTGTTATGTTGGTTAATATGGCTATATCCGGCCGGAATGTTTTTATATCATCCAATTGAAAAGAACTTATTTCAGCTACATAAACTTTCTTTGGCTCTTTTGCAACCTGTCTTGCAAATGAATAACCAATATTTCCAACCATTGCACAATCAAGTCCGCCTTCTTTACAGATATGATAGATCATGGCTGTAGTTGTTGTTTTTCCATTGCTTCCTGTAATTGCAATAATCTTACTATCACCTTTAAACCTGTATGCAAATTCTATTTCACTTATTATTTCAATTTCTCTTTTTCTTAATTCTTTTACCAGTTCATTCTTTTCCGGTATCCCGGGGCTTTTCATTACAACATCAGCATTAAATATTTTTTCTTTTGTATGGACACCTTCTTCAAAATCAATGCTGCTCATTATTAACTCATTTTTAAAACCTGGCGTTATTATTGAAGCCATCGCTTACAAAAACATCATATCCCTTTTGCTGTGCCAGCAAAGCTGTACCAACACCGCTTTCACCGGCGCCCAGTATTACTATTCTTTCTTTCATTCTTTTTTAATTGTTCGTGCAATTAAAAAAATGGTTCTTCAACGGAATGAATTTAACAGGTCAGAGTACTGTCTTCACCGGAATTGGAAAGGATCAAACTTTTTAAAAAAAATTTTCATAGAGACAAATCATAATCATAAAAACCCTCATATCAAATTATCTTAATTTTAATGTTACTACCGCAAACACTACCGATAAAATAGCAACCACCCAAAAACGCACGGCAATCTTGCTTTCGTGGTATCCCAGCTTTTGATAATGATGATGCAATGGGCTCATTAAAAAAATTCTTCTTCCTTCTCCATATTTTCTTTTGGTGTACTTGAAATAACTAACCTGTATAACAACACTTAAATTTTCAACCAAAAACACAAAACAAAATATAGGTATCAATAATTCTTTTCGTACTATAATTGCCAGCGATGCAATGATTCCACCCAATGCAAGGCTTCCGGTATCGCCCATGAAGACCTGCGCCGGGTAAGCATTATACCATAGAAAACCAATACATGCACCAACAAAAGCTGCGATAAAAATTGATAGCTCGCTCAGGTTGGGTATATACATTATGTTTAAATATTCTGCCACACTTACATCGCCACTTACAAAAACAAACACACCCAAACCCAGGCCTATTATGGCACTTACTCCCGTTGCAAGTCCATCTAACCCATCCGTTAGGTTGGCTCCGTTTGATACAGCTGTTACAATAAATATTACAATAATGATATACAAGTATATAGGTATAATTTTCCCAGCTTTCAGGTAATAATTTTGCATAATTAAACTCATGTGTTTTTACAAATGGAATGGTTGTTATCGGTGTTTTTACTTTAACAAACCTGATGTACTTTTCCATCTATCACAATCGTATCTGCATCTTTTCCAAGTCTGTGTTCTCCACGCTGCAGCGAATCACTTTGTATTCCATTATTATCAGTTATAGTTCACGCTTTACCACTACATTCTGATTAAAATATAAAGTAGAGCCTATTATAATTCCCAGCATGACCTGCCCAAATATTTTAAATCTTCCTGCAAGACCATCAGCATCATTTTTTTTATAAGTTTCTCCTCTTGCTTTGGCAATTCGTCTTGCTTTTATTTTTAAATAATCATCTATAAATCCAATTACGCCAAGCCATACAGTACACAACAACATCAATCGCACATATACTTTATCAAGATTTGCCAAGTAATAATGTTGGAATTAATATTCCCAGTAAAATAATAATGCCCCCCATTGTTGGTGTTCCTGACTTCATCTTTTCGCCTGCCAAACCTAATTCTCTAACGGATCTCGCCTATCTGTTTTCTTTTTAAAATATTTATAAGCCTTTTACCATAGACAGTTGTTATAAATAATGATAAAAGAACTGCTACCAATACTCTGAAAGTGATAAAATGAAACAGTCCGCTGCCCGGAAATTTTATCCCGTTTTTTGTGAACCATTCAAATAACTGATAGAGCATTTATTCTTTTTTATTTCCCAACCAATTGAAACATTTCAGATAAAACTTTCTTATCATCAAAATCATATTTCACTCCTCTTTATTTCCTGGTATTTTTCATGTCCTTTGCCTGCTACTAAAACAATATCCTGCTGTTGCGCAACAATTACAGCGGTCTTAATCGCTTCCTTTCTGTCAGCAATTGAAATATATTTTTTTCGTGCAATAACCGGTACCCCTTCTTCCATATCTTTTATTATTTGTGCAGGATCTTCACTTCGTGGATTATCTGATGTAAAAATTATTTTATCGCTGTATTCACATGCAACTTCAGCCATCACGGGACGTTTGGTTTTATCACGATTGCCACCACATCCAACAACTGTAATAATTTTTTCTTCACCTTGCTTTAAGTTTTTAATTGTTGCCAATACATTCAGCAAAGCATCCGGCGTATGCGCATAATCAACAATTCCAATTATTTTTTCATTTGTTGAAATCATATAATCAAATCTTCCCTCAGCTCCTGTAAGACTGCTTAAGCACCTGCAAAACGTTTGTTTATCTTCGTCAAGACAAACTGCTGCGCCATAAACAGCCAAAAGATTATAAGCATTGAAAGTGCCAATGAGCCTGAAATGCACTTCGATATCATTTATTATTAGCACAAGACCGCTCAAAGAATTTTCAATAATTTTTCCTTTGAAATCGGCCATTGTTTTAAGACTGTATAAATATCTTTTTGCCTTTGTATTTTGCAACATAACTGCCCCTCTTTTATCATCAGCATTACTTATTGCAAATGCTGAAGAAGGCAATGAATCAAAAAACTGTTTCTTAACTCGTATGTATTCATCAAATGTTTTATGATAATCCAGGTGATCGTGAGTGATGTTGCTGAAAATTCCTCCGGCGAATGTTAACCCTGTTACACGATGCTGATCTATCGCATGAGAGCTAACTTCCATAAAAATATGAGAGCAACCCTCTGCATACATTTCTGCAATTAATTTATTAAGACTTATGGCATCAGGAGTTGTATGAGTTGATGCTAATATTTTGTCAGCAATCTGATTTTGAACAGTACTTAGCAAACCGCATTTATAACCCAATTGGGAAAATAACTTGAATAGTAATGTTGCAATAGTCGTTTTTCCATTAGTACCAGTAACGCCAACAAGTTTTATTTTTTCTGATAATTGGCCATAAAAATTATGAGCCATTTCACCTGCAGCAATCGCGCTGTTTTCAACAACAATATATTGAATATTATTATTAAGAATGCCAGGCAATACTTCACAAATAATTACAGAGGCACCGTGAGCAATAGCAGTATCTATGAAAGAATGACCATCAGTAATTGTTCCTTTTATAGCAATGAAACAATTGCCAGGCTTCACTTTCCTCGAATCTGTCTGTAAATCATTCACTTCATTTACAGGAATGCCTGCTACAGAAATAATTTTTACTTTGTATAATATTTGTTGCAATAATGCCATTAATTCAACTTAAGATTAATTGATTGACCTTTATGAAAATCTGCGTTTTGCGCCAGCGATTGATAAACTACTTTTCCGGCGCCCTTCGCTTCTACTTTTAAACCCATATTTTCCAATAAGTACACTGCATCTTTTAAACCAAGCCCTGTTACATCAGGTACCTTATTTACTGTGGCTGTGGTATTGTAAACTGAATTTAATTGCGCATAATTATTATTAAGAACTGTTGATCCCCATGAACCTACTGTTGCAGAATCGGAAGAAGAATAACTAAACATTTTTAATATATTATTCAAATCACTTTTTAATCCAAAAAACTGAAGTGCGTTTTTATCGGCACCGTTAGGTAATTGGTTTAAATTTTCACTGCCAATTTTTTCAGCATAGATTTTATCTGCTACTTCTCTAAATACAGGCCCGGATACTACTCCGCCATAAGCAAGCTTTGACTCATTACCATTTTGTATTACTACAGCAATACTGTATTTAGGATCATTCGCAGGAAAATATCCGATAAAAGCAGATTGATAAATTTTATTCCCTTTATTATAACCCCGGTTATCCATTGCCGTTACAGCCGTACCCGTTTTACCTGCAAAGCTGTAGACATCAGTTTTAAGAGCGTGCCCTGTACCGTGTTCTTCCAGTACAACAGCCATCAGGCAGGCTTTTATTTTCCCCAGGGTTTCATCACTGCATATTTTATCAACAAGAACTTTAGGTGTGAATGATTTAATTTCTCGTCCCATTTCATTTATGGAATTAACCAGATAAGGCTGCATCATTTTACCATTGTTGGCAACTGCATTGTAAACCATTAATAACTGAAGTGGCGTTACTAATTCTTCATAACCGTGGGCCATAAAGGGCAGTGTTGTTTTTGTCCAGTATTTACTTGTTGGTTTTTTTACATAAGGAAAAGCTGCACCAACTATATCAATGCCTGTGGCGGTATCGAGGCGTAACGCATGCAAATGATTATAAAAACGCATTGGCTGATTGTGATAATATTCATCAGCCATTTTTGCAAAAGCAACATTTGATGAACGGGCAAATGCTTCTTTGACCGTTATTTCGTGTGTGCCTAAATGTGAGTCTGTAACCCGAAGTCCGTAAAACAACTTTTGCCCGCCTTCACAATCAACTATACTTCCTGTATCTATATATTTATCTTCAAGTAACGATATCAATGTTGCTAATTTAAAAACCGAACCAGGCTCCGTCCTTCTTCCAAGTCCATAATTATAGTCTTCAATATATTCTCCGTCAGGCCTTTTACCCAGGTTAGCTATTGCTTTTATTTTACCGGTTTGTGTTTCCATTACAATGCAGGTTCCGTGCAATGAATTATTTTCAACCATCATTTTCATGAGTGCATTTTCTGCTACATCCTGCATGTAAGTATCAATGGTTGTAATAATATCCCTTCCATTTTCAGGTTCTATTTCTGCACCATCAACCGGCACATAAGCGCCTGCCATATACCGCATGAGCCTGCTACCGGTTTGCCCTTTTAAAACACTATCATACGATCTTTCCAGTCCAACATTTTTACTGGTGTCTCCACGCGATAGTCCCACTGTTCTGTTCGCAAGCAACACATAAGGATTCACCCTGTTATCTCTTACGTCTATTATAAACCCGCTTTTATTACGGCCCTGTTTTACCAATGGAAAATCCCTTAAAGACGTATATTCTTCAAAAGAGATTTTCTTTTTCAACGGATAATACCTGTCCTGGTTTTTATAATCTGCTACTAAAATTTTCCGGTAAGATGCTGCTGATGCGTCTTTAAATAATTTTGATAAAGAGTAACTTAAAGAATCTATATTATCATAAAATCTTTTACCGTTTTTTTCACGAAGGCCATCCGCTCCAAAATCAATATACACATCAAAAACAGGGATAGAGGTGCTTAGCATATTTCCATCTTCGCTATAAATAGTTCCGCGTTCTGCATTTATATCCATATATTTTAAATGCTCGGTATTGCTCATTTGTTTCCAGTAAGCCCCTTCAAATCTCTGGATGTAAAAAGCACGCCCCACTATTATTACTCCCAAAATAATAATACCGATAAAGCATAAGTAAATGCGCCACAATATGTCGTTTTTTACATCCAATATTTTAATTTCTACAGTTTGTAATTATTTATTTTCTACAGTGTCAGTAAGCCTTACAGGAGGAACAAATAATTCTTTTAAGCCTAACGGTTCAACAGCTTTTGCCAGCTCACTTTCTTTACTTCTGAATATTACATCTCTCTTTATGGTTTTAAATTCATACTCTTTTTCTTTTAGATTTTTTGCAGTCGAATTTATTTGCCGCACCATTTTATCAGCATAGTGCCCGTTGGCGATATAGATTATTGCGAGAGCAGAAGCAAAAAGATAAAATGGTATGTTCTTAACAAGCCACCTGTTATATAAAAGCGTTTTCCGGTTTTTTTTACGGAAAAATTTCTTTTTGCTTTCACTATTATTTTCCTGTTTTTCTGTCATTCTTAAAATTGTATGGAATGCTTATTATTCAGAAATTTTTTTTGAAACTTTTATTTTTTCAGCGATGCGCAATTTGGAACTTCTTGATCTTGGATTGTTTTTTAATTCTTCCTTTGAAGGGGTCACGGGCTTTTTTGTTATCACTTTTAAATCATTTTTTAAAACAGTTCCATACAAATCATTTTCCTGTACCTCATCAAAATTTCCGTTTTTAAAAAAATTCTTCACTATCCTGTCTTCCAATGAATGAAAAGTTATAACGGCAATGCGGCCTCCCTCTTCCAGCACCTCAGGTACTTGCAGTAACATTTCCTTTAATGCTTCCAATTCGTCGTTTACTTCTATCCGTAAAGCCTGGAAAACCCGGGCAAAATATTTTTCAGGATTTCCTTTTACAACAGGGTATAAGGCATTTTTAAATTCGCTGATCGTTTTAACTGACTGTGATTTTCTTAACTCAACAATTAACTTAGCGAGCGTTTTTGCATTAGTCACCTCTCCATACTGTTCAAAAATTTTATGCAGTTTATCTTCAGTATAATTACTAATGATAGCTGATGCGTCCAATTTTTCTGATTGATTCATCCGCATATCCATAACTCCATTAAATCGCGTGGAAAATCCTCTTTCAGCTACATCGAACTGGTGGCTTGAAACACCAAGATCAGCCAGTATACCGTTTACTTTTGAAATTTTATGAAAGCGAAGAAAACGCTGCAGATGCCTGAAGTTATGAGGTATAAAAATTATTCTTTTATCATCCACTACATTTTTAATGGCATCGGCGTCCTGATCAAATGCAATCAACTTTCCGGCTAAATTTAATTGCTGCAGAATGCCGGAACTGTGTCCTCCACCTCCATACGTGCAATCCACATAAATCCCTGAAGGATCAATTTGCAAACCATCAATCACTTCATGCATTAAAACCGGCACATGGTAAATGCCTTGCTGCATTTAAGATTTTGTATTTTTATCGCTCACCATTACTTCTTTTGCCAAATCACTAAAGGCCTCCGGCGAAAAAGTTTCAAAGAACTCTTTATGTTTTGTTTTATCCCAAATTTCAAGTTTGTCAATCCCGGAAACCAGTACAATGTCTCTCTCAAGGCCCGCATATTCCATAAGAGTTTTTGGGCAACAAAAGCCGACCAGCGCTATCCAATTCAACCTGTGTTGCTCCATTTAAAAAATACCGTTTGAATTGCCTTACTTTTGGATCAAAATCATTCAGGTTGCCCAGGTCAGAAAATAACGGTTTCCAGCTTTTTGATGTGTATAAACTCAGGCATTTCTCAAATCCTCTGTTTAATATAAAGGGTTCACTTCCGCTTTCCGGTAATTGCTTTTTAAAACCTGCAGGTAGCAAAAAGCGTCCTTTTGCGTCTAATGTAGCTTCGTATTCACCTATAAAGCCTGTCATTATGAACTAATTAGATTTGTTTAATTGAAATTTCCACAAAATAACACTTTTTCCCACTTACACAACATTTTTGACAAAATCTTTTTTATTCACCTCCCTGTTATGCATTTCAGTAAAGGATTTGAGCTGTGTAATGGCAAATTAAGCTGTTCAAAACCTGTGAATAGGATGTGCAAAAAGTATTAATAAAGTAAAAGAGGATAGTTAACGCTATAAGTCTAGCATTGAAATGTTTCCGAAATACAAACTGTATTCAGCCTATAAATTTGGGCTAAAAATATGGACTGTAGAAATTTTTTATGACAAAATTGAGTGAAAGTTATCAGGAGACCTGATGCTTTAAAATTGACAGATCTATTGTAAAACAACTTCCTTTTCCCATTACGCTTTCAGCTTTAATTTTTCCTTTGTGCGCATCTACAATTGATTTGACATAGCTAAGCCCCAGTCCAAAGCCTTTTACGTTGTGAATGTTTCCGGTATGAGCCCTATAAAATTTTTCGAATATACGGCTAAGCGTTTCTTTGTTCATCCCTATGCCATTATCTTCAATTTTGATTCGGAGATGACTATTAAAATTTTGAGTTGATAATTTTATAAAGAGATTTTCTTTAGAATATTTTATGGCATTATCAAGAAGATTATTAATAATATTAATAAAGTGAACTTCATCAGCCATAATTAAATCATTGGCTGCATCCAGATGCGTTTCTAATCTACCTTTTTTTTCTACCAATGGAAGTTGAATATTATTTAAGGCTACGTGGATTAACTCATTTGCATGAACCGGTTTTTCATTAAGCTGAATTTCCTGCTTATCAAGCAAAGCCGCCTGTAATATGGTTTCTACCTGTTTATTCATTCTTTTATTTTCATCTTTAATGATGCCGGAAAAATAATCCATTTTCGTTCTGTCATTAATTACTTTTTCATTTTTCAAAGCATCAACGGCGAGTGAAATAGTTGCCAGCGGAGTCTTAAATTCATGTGTCATATTATTAATGAAATCCGATTTTATTTCACTTAATTTCTTTTGATTTAACAATGCCCTCAATGTTATAAAGAATGCGGCAAAAATGATGCAGGTAAAAACTACAGAAGATACAATCATCACCACCATTTGTTTCCAAATAATATTACTCACATGCGGAACAACAATTACCAGCAATTCCTGCGGTGCAAGTCCTTCGGCATAACCACCGTTAGGTATTAAAATAGGACACACGAAAGAAGAATTACGTATGGTATCCATATAGACCTCTGCAAATTTTTTTGACTGAAGATCATCACCTACCATTGACGTGGTAGTTATTGCAAATTCAAAATCAACATTTTTAATATCATTTTTTTCAAATGCTTTTCTAATTCTATCTCTTATTTCTTCCCGGCTGTATCTGTGTACAATAGTGGAAGGGAAAGCATTTAAAGGAAAAAGAATATCGCCATTTTTTCTGTTACTAAATGGAGAGAGATTATTTCGATCGCCCGCAAGATCATTAGCTGCAGTTACGGTAACCATATTCATACTTGTTTCAAATTGTTGCTTTTTATCCTGCAATGACTGTTCAATCCACACATACTGGAAATAAATCAGCCCGAGTAAAGACACAAAAATCAGTATGGTAATAATGGGGAAAATTCTTTTCATAAATGGCAAATTTACTCTTAGCAACCGCTAAAATGAAACAGAAAACCTATCCTCTTAAATTTTAACTAACTCTTATCGTTTAATTTTTTATTAAAAGAGGGATATTGATAAAATATTATTCAACAATTAAACATAATTTAGAATTATGATTCCTCCTGCAAAAGGTACCTTATTAATAGCTAATCCTTTTTTAAAAGATCCTAATTTCAGCCGTACTGTAATATTTCTCTGTGAACATACGGAAGAAGGAAGCTTTGGCTTTGTTTTAAATAAAAAATTTCCGAAAACGCTAGAAGAACTGGTGCCTGATTTGAATGTAACTAATTTTCCCGTTTACCAGGGAGGGCCTGTACAAAAAGATGCTTTGCATTTTTTGCATCAATATCCCCAACTTATTAGTGGTGGCGAAGAAGTTATGCAAAATATTTATTGGGGAGGTAATTTTGAAAGCCTTTTAATTAATCTTAAAAATAATGACATTAATAATGAAGGCATTCGTTTTTTTATAGGCTATAGCGGGTGGAGTGAAGGACAACTCAATGACGAACTAAAGGAAGAAAGCTGGCTCACTGTAAAGGCTACACGAAAATTAATCTTTGATACCATGCCGGAAGATATCTGGAAAAATTCTCTGAAACACCTAGGCGGCAACTATGAAATGATGATCAACTTTCCCATTGACCCCGAATTAAATTAAAAAGAAGAACCATATATTTTAAAGAAGTTTAAATATTTTTAATAAAAACTTTTGCTTTATAATTTACTATTATTTCCTGCCAGGCTTTTTATACATTTTTATTTTCGAAAAATTATTATCAGTAATAGGAGTGTGTTGCAAAAGCAGGGACCATTACTTATTGCCTCCAATCATCCCAATTCATTTTTAGATGCTATTGTTGTGGCGTCGCTGTTTAAAAATTCGGTTTATTCTTTGGCACGTGGAGACGCATTTAATGGAAGATTGATTACAAAAATTCTCATTTCATTTAATATGTTGCCCGTTTACCGGGTGAGTGAAGGAGTTGAAAACCTGGAGCATAATTATGCAACATTTGATGCTTGCCAAAATATTTTTAAAAAAAATGGAATTGTATTAATATTCAGCGAAGGCAGATGCGTCAACGAATGGCATCTGCGTCCAATAAAAAAAGGAACAGCAAGGCTTGCGCTCGAAGCATGGCAACAAGATGTAATGCTTGAAGTTTTACCATTGGGAATTAACTACAGCAATTTTAGAAAGCCGTGGAAAAACCTGGTTTTAAATTTTGGAACGGTAATTACAAAAGAGGATATCCGTTCCGGTTTTTCCAGCGGTAAAGCCATTAATGAATTTAATGAAATTCTGAAACAACAATTGCAAAGTTTAGTTTTTGAAATTGATGAGGCTAACCAGGAAAGTTTTAATGAATATTTTTACCTGCGTAATTCATTAACAAAAAAAATATTATTATCTCTACCCGCTGCTGCGGGATATATTCTTCATTTCCCCTTGTATTATCTTATTCATTTATCTATTAAAAATAAAGCGAAAGATCACTATGATTCTATTATGTTCGGATTATTGTTTTTTATTTATCCATTGTATGTTTTAATTTTTATCCTGATTACCTTTTTTATTACAAACAACCCGATTGCATTTTTTTTATTGATAATACTACCTGCCTGCGCATTGAGTTTGCTGCATTATAAAAAAAGTTAAAATCGATTTTATAAAAAAGCCCCGCTATAAATGCGGGGCTTAGAAAAACATTATTAACAAATTATATCATTATGCTTCTTTGGCGCCTTCAACTAACACGATAGCCCGGTTATTTAAGACCTCAACGAATCCACTTTGTATTAAATATAAAATATTAGAATTTTTATCTTTTAAAATTTTAAGCTGACCTGCTTTCAAAGCGCTAACAATCGGGGCATGCTTTTCAAGTACTTCAAACATTCCATCAATACCAGGAAGCTGAACTCCATAAACATCTCCGCTAAAAATTTTCTTTTCCGGTGTTAAAATTTCTAAAGTCATAGTACAATAATTAGTTGATTGGTTAAGTAGCTAATTATGCACTCGCCGCTTCCATCATTTTTTTACCTTTTTCAATTGCATCTTCAATGGTACCTACAAGGTTAAATGCTGCTTCAGGATATTCATCAACTTCTCCATCCATGATCGCATTAAATCCGCGAATAGTATCTTCAATAGAAACCAATACACCTTTTAAACCCGGTAAATTGTTCAGCCACATGGAATGGCTGTGAAAGAAAACGCTGTACTCTGCGTGCACGGCTAACCGTTAGTTTATCTTCATCACTCAATTCATCCAAACCAAGAATAGCAATAATATCCTGCAATTCTTTATAACGCTGTAAAGTTAATTTTACCCTGTTGGCACAATTGTAATGTTCATCACCTACAATTGCCGGAGTAAGAATTCTTGAAGTAGAATCCAAAGGATCAACCGCAGGATAAATACCAAGATCGGCAATCTTTCGGCTTAATACCGTTGTAGCATCAAGATGAGCAAAAGTTGTTGCAGGAGCAGGATCAGTTAAGTCATCCGCAGGTACATATACCGCCTGTACAGAAGTAATAGAACCATTTCTTGTAGAAGTAATTCTTTCCTGCATCAATCCCATTTCAGTTGCCAGTGTTGGCTGGTAACCTACGGCTGAAGGCATACGGCCCAACAATGCAGATACTTCAGAACCTGCCTGTGTAAAACGGAATATATTATCAACGAAAAATAAAATATCTTTTCCCTTCCCTGTTCCATCACCATCGCGGAAATATTCTGCAACAGTTAATCCGCTTAATGCCACTCTTGCACGTGCACCCGGTGGTTCATTCATTTGTCCGAATACAAATGTTGCTTTTGAATCTTTCAACTCTTTCATATTTACTGAATCAAGATCCCATCCGCCTTCTTCCATGCTATGTTTAAATTTATCACCATATTTCATAATGCCCGCTTCAATCATTTCACGCATCAGGTCATTTCCTTCACGGGTTCTTTCGCCAACTCCTGCAAATACTGAAAGACCGCCATATGCTTTTGCAATATTGTTAATCAATTCCTGGATCAATACCGTTTTACCTACACCGGCACCACCAAACAAACCAATCTTACCACCTTTTGCATAAGGCTCAATAAGGTCAATAACTTTAATACCGGTAAATAAAATTTCAGTAGCTGTACTTAAGTTTTCAAATAAAGGAGGTTTGTTGTGAATTGGGCGGCCATTCGCTTTACTTACCTGCGGCAAACCATCAATAGCATCACCGGTTACATTAAACAAACGTCCGTTAATATCATCGCCTATAGGCATTGCAATATGGGCGAGCCGGTATCAACTACTTCAATTCCACGCCTCAAACCTTCTGTTCCATCCATTGCAATGGAACGAACACTGTCTTCGCCCAAATGTTGCTGAACTTCCAATACCAGCTTATCTCCATTTTCTTTGGTAATTTCCAACGCATGAAAAATTTCGGGAAGTTTGTTGTCACCAGCAAAATGCACGTCCACAACGGCTCCGATTATCTGTTTTATCTTTCCAATATTTGCCATAAATGCTTATTAATTAAGTCCGGTTTTAATTTGGCGGCAAAGGTAAGGAGATAGAGTTAAAAACCAAACTATGATGCAACAATATTTGCTGTAATTATTACTTAATTTTTAAAGATTTCTTTAGTCTATACTTCCTGAGTGAAATTATCAAATCCCAGCCCTTCTGCATTTGCTAATTGAAACATAATATTCAACTATAATAAACATTGTAATTTCACATTTTAAAATCTGGATTCAATATGAAAAATATTTTTTTGTTTCTATTTTCTTTTCTTGCTTTTGGTTTTGTTTCATCGGCCCAGGAAATAACAGAATCAGCATCCAAAGTTGTTCTGCCAAACGGATGGAGTCTTTCTCCTGCGGGGCGAGGATTTTTATTAGGCGACCTTCCCCTGAATATTGCAGTAAGCAACTCGAAAAAATCAATGGCTGTTACCAACAACGGACAAAGCACACAAAGTATTCAATTAATAGAAGTAGCCACAGGAAAAATTCTGGATAATGTTGTAATAGCAGAGTCGTGGCTTGGCTTAAAATTTAGTGGCGATGAAAAATTTTTGTATGCTTCCGGTGGAAATAATAATCAAATTTTAAAGTATGCCATTAAAAATAAAAAGTTGCTTCTACAGGATTCTTTAAAACTCGGAGATAAATGGCCTGTTAAAATATCACCCGCCGGTATTGATATTGATGACAAAAAAAATCTTTTATATGTTGTAACAAAAGAAAATAATTCGTTATACATTCTCAATACAATTACCAAAAAAGTTATCGGCCAATATAAGCTTGATGACCAGGCTTACACGTGCGTTTTATCTCCGGATAAAAAACAATTATACATCAGTTGCTGGGGCTGTGATAAACTTTACATTTTTAATACCTCTTCGAAATTATTTACTGATAAAATAAATATTGGCGATAATCCAAATGATATATGCCTTACAAAAAACGGAAAATTCTTATTCGTAGCTAATTCAAATGACAATTCAGTATCGGTTATTAATACCATTTCTAAAAAAGTAATTGAAACATTAACTTCATCCCTGTATCCCAATGCGCCGCAAGGCTCCACAACTAATGGTGTAGCTTTAAGCCCGGATGAAAAAACATTATATATCGCCAACGCAGATAACAATTGCCTTGCAGTTTTTGATGTAAGTAAACCAGGAAACAGTAAGTCAAAAGGATTTATACCGACGGGCTGGTACCCAACTTGCGTGAAAGCAATAGGCAATAAAATTTATGTAACTAATGGCAAAGGATTTTCATCATTTGCTAATCCCGATGGTCCAAACCCTGTAAAAAAAGAAGCAATTTACCAACAGGGAGACACTGCAAAACTTAAAAAAGAACAATATATTGGCGGCCTGTTCATTGGAACCATGTCAATAATTAATGTGCCTGATGAAAAACAATTAGGTGTCTATTCGCAGGAGGTTTATAGCAATACTCCCTACACGAAGGAAAAAGAATCAATTGCACAGGGAGAAAAAAATAATCCTATTCCCGAAAAGGTTGGTGATACTTCGCCCATAAAATATGTTTTTTATATTGTAAAGGAAAACCGAACCTACGACCAGGTATTAGGCGATGTTACTAACGGCAACGGTGACACGAGCCTTGTTTTGTTTGGAAAAGATATTACTCCAAATCAACATAAAATTGTAAATGATTTTGTCTTACTCGATAATTTTTACGTAGACGCTGAGGTGAGCGAAGATGGGCATAACTGGAGTCTTGGCGCTTATGCTACAGATTATTTAGAAAAAAACTGGCCAACCAATTATGGTGATCGCGGCGGAACTTATGCCGGTGAAGGAACCAGCGAAATAGCCAATAACAAAAATGGATTTCTTTGGAACGATTGCCAGCGTGCCGGAGTAAGCTACAGAACGTATGGCGAGTTTGCTGATGATTACAAGCCTAATCTCCCTGTATTAAAAAATCATCTTTGTCCTTATTTTACCGGATGGGATTTAAGTGTACGCGATACCGTAAGATTTAACCAATGGAGAAAAGACTTTGACTCACTGGTAAGCATAAACGCACTTCCGCATTTAAATACCATGCGTTTTCCTAATGATCATACCGAAGGAATGAGTAAAGGAAAGCCAACTCCTTTTGCCTTCGCTGCAGATAATGACCTGGCGGTAGGAATGTTTTTGGATCATTTAAGCAAAAGTTCTGTATGGAAACAAAGCGTAGTATTTATTCTGGAAGATGATGCCCAAAACGGCCCGGACCATGTAGATGCTCACCGGAGCCCGGTTTATATTGCCAGCCCTTATATAAAAAGAAATTTTGTCGACCATACGCCGTATACAACCTCGGGTGTATTAAGAACTATCGAATTGATATTAGGTTTGCCGCCAATGAGCCAGTACGATGCTGCTGCAACTCCCATGTGGCGCTCCTTTACCAATACCCCTGATGAAAGTAGCTTTAGTTATTTGCCCGAAAATGTTGATCTCAATGATAAAAATACTGCGGTGAATAAACTGTCAAGGAAAAGCGAGACATTCAATTTTTCAAAAGAAGATGCCATACCCGATGACCAGTTCAATGAAGTTCTTTGGGAAGGAATTAAAGGAGACAGATATTCCGTTACCGTCTCCTAAAAGAGCGGCTTTTTTAAAAGTGACTACTAACGCGAATGATGACGATGATTAATTTTAAATTCATAAGTCATTAATCAATTTAGCAAGATCCACTTCTTCAAGCACAACTCTTTTCGATGCTTCATTTTCCCAATGCCATTTAATAAGCGCAATTTTGCCATCGGCAATTTCGATGCCTGTTATATCATCATCGTTATAACAACAACAACCACTGTTAAAGTAAGAAGGCTTTAATTTATTTCGTATAGATGGATCCGTTATCTCCTTATCGTAAATTATATTATTTGGATGATTGGAATAAAGGCCTGACGCAAATACTGGTTTATGAGTATGGCCTGTAATTAATACTAAATTTTTTTTGCTCCTGCTCCATTCGTACATCATAATATTGTGCTTATCCCGCAATTCATAATCCTTTGCAGGTGTATTCACATTTATGGCAAGGTACCTTTGCAAAGGCCGCCAGATGTGGCTTACCAGCCAGGTACTAAAGCCATTGTTATCGCTCAGCTTATCGCCCTGGTGTCCATGCGTTAGAAATACTGATAAAGGCATGTTATCAATTTGCGTTTTTAAAATTAAACCCTCAAAGACGGGGAGCGGTAAGAAAAAAATATCTTTGAACCAGATATCGACATCTATTTTATTTTTCCATATAAGATCGTGATTACCGAAAGTTTTAAAATATTTTTTTTGTTCATGAAATCTTGCTTCAGAAGCTAAGGCTTTCACATTTTTTGAAATAACGTCCTTCGGAGTATATTTCCATAACTCTTCGCTGTCCCCCAGGTTTACATAACTAAACCGGTTACTGAAATAATAATCAAGGGCGGCTAAATAATTTTTTTCGTTGGATGCAAAATCATCTCCATGATCCCTGTTTCCTTTATGATGATCGCTAAAGATGATAAATTTACTTTTATTGAAATCGGTCTCCAATATTAGTCCGCGATTACTTTTTTGCTTATTTAAATCATTTAATAATTTGCTCAACGAAGCGAAAACATCTTTTTTATTGGGAGCTGAAGCATTCGAAGCAATCCTTGTTAATAATGGCCCTAATATTTTCTTTAAAAATTTTTTCAAATTAAAAAATTAATATTCCATTTTTATCTTCTCTTTATCGGTAACAGGCAACAGTTTTTTTAACAGGGGTATTCTTTGCATTTCTTTTCTTTCTACGCTAATGATAAGCCATAAGTAAATCAGCAGCAGCAACGTAGCAGCGCTAAAATTCACAATGGCTCCTTCGAAAAAATAAACAATTGCTTCATGAATAAAAAACAAGAGAACTACAATTAAAATATATGCGCAAAGTTTTTTCCAGGCATAAGGAATCCGGTAATCTTTTTGGCCCCATACAAATGAGATAACCATCATGCTTCCATAACATAAAAACGTAGCCCATGCACAAGCCATGTAGCCGAAATACGGAATGAAAATGAAATTGATAATTAATGTAATGGCAGCTCCTATAAGCGTTATATAAGCACCGGCAATTGTTTTGTGGGTGAGTTTATACCAGATAGATAAATTATAATAAATTCCGAGAAACATATTTGCTAAAAGCAGTATAGGAACCACTTTCAGGCCGGTCCAGTAAATTTTTAATTTATCCGGATTGGTACTTAAAAAGTATTTCCATATATCGAGATACAAAGCTACTATCAGGAACATAACAGTAATCGTAATCACAAAAAACTTCATCACTCTTGCATATACTTTTTGGGGATTTTGGCCTTCTGCCTGTTTAAAGAAAAATGGCTCTGCACCCATACGAAATGCCTGAATAAAAAGCGTAATTAAGAATAGATAATTTATAGCAGGCGGAATAGATAGCAACCTGGTCTTTGGCAGCATTAATATTTGTAACCGGCGCCAGCCATGAAAGCATAATACGATCAAAAGTCTCGTTAATCATTCCACCAAAACCTGCTATTAATAACGGTAACGAGTAAACGATCATTACTGACCATACTTTTTTATTGAATTTCAATTTGAAAGCAAAAAGCTCTTTGTACAAAAGAATTAATGCAAAAAACGCTGCACATAAATTAGCAATAATTATATACCCTACTCCGTAAGCCGGATTGTAAAATGTTGCCACAAAACCGTTTGGCTTTGCAGCAATTATTTTGGGACAAACGTGATAAGAAAAAATAGATGATTATGATCTGCAGAACAATTTTAAAAATCATAACCATTGCATACTTACGTGGCCGCTGGCTTAACCGCAGTTTAGCCAAAGGTAAAGTGGCCAATGTATCACATGCTATTATCAATGCGGAATAAGTAATAAATTCCGGGTGATTATCTAATCTTAATAAATGTGATAACGAAGATTTAGATAAAAGTAAAATTGATGTAAGCAAAAAAGTGCTGCATAGAATAGAGATAGTTGCAGTACTGTAAATATCTTTTTTGTATTCGTCCTTTGAAGCAAAGCGAAAATAAGCAGTTTCAATTCCATAAGTAAAAATTACATTCAGGAAAGGAATAGCTGCATATAAAATACTCATGTCTCCATAACCGGCTATTGATAATTTTGACGTTAGATAAGGAGTTATAACATAAAACAAAAACCTTGCGGCAATAGAACTTACACCATACCAGATTGTTTGTCCTGCTAATTTTTTAATGCTGCTCAAAAAATATTAGGTTTAAAAAATTCAAATTTACTTGTATAATTTTTAATAAGAAGAATGTAGCGCTAAGGTTGAGAAAATCTTTTGTTTTTTTCAAACGTCGTATCATTCAATGTGTGCAGAAAATAAACGATATCAGTTTTTTCTTCTTCTGTAAAAGATATTGCTTTTCTAAGTGAAGAGTCAAGTGTTGCACTTTGCTGAATTGCTTTACTGTAATGATCAATAACATTATATAACGAATATAGCCTTCCGTCATGCATATAAGGAAATGTAACAGAAACATTGCGAAGGCTGGGCACTTTAAATTTTAATGAATCGGAAGGATTACCCGTAATCTTCATTCGTCCATAATCTTTTAAAAAATCGTTTACGGGTAAACCGTTATTACGAAATGAATAATCAGTAAATAAAGGCTCCTTATGGCAGGTGTTACATCTTGCTTTAAAAAGTTCGTAGCCATGTTCCTCAGCAGAATTAAATTTATCTTCTCCTCTTTTTACTTTGTCATATTTTGAATCTGACGAAATTAAAGAGCCTGTAAACTGAGCAAGCGCTTTCAGCATTCTCTGGCTGTTAATCAGCGGTGTTCCAAATGCAGCTTTAAACATTTGTTGATAAGAAGTGTCTTTTTTTAATTTGAGCAAAACAGAATCTATATTTTCAGCCATTTCGTTTGGCGCCGTCATGGGAGATAAAGCCTGAAGTTCAATATGATTCACACCACCATCAAGGTTATATAATTTAGACCAGGCGAGATTAAATAAAGGCGGTGCATTCCGGGTTGAAAACTGGCTGTTAAATCCATGACTGAAATCATGATCATACGTTGCAAATGCTGCAAACTGCTGGTGGCAGGACGCACAAGCGAAGTTGCCGTCTTTACTCAGTCTTCCATCGTAAAATAATTTTCTTCCTAATTGAAAACCTTCTTCTGTTAGTGGATTGTTTGCAAAAATATCGGAAGCAGGTTTTGGCCAGCCCGCAGGAATTTTTAATTTCAAAGGAGTAGTATGAATTGATGATACATCTGTTTTATAATTTTTCCTGCTTCAAGTATGATTGCAAAAAAAATTATAAATCGCTGCAATTAATATAGTAAGCTATTTTTTTCCTCATAAGGAGTTCTTTGAATAATTTTTATTCTGAATCCGATAACTATCGATAATTTTTTCAATGTGAAACATATTTGCATAATTATCACTGATATTTTTTGCATTTTCTCCTGGCGAAGTAACAATGGAATGTTCTGCAATTTTTATATCATTAGGATTTTGCCACCAGGCATTTATATCAGCATTTATAATAATTTGATATGTTTCTCCGGATACAAAATGAATTGATTTTTCAGGAAAATTTAAATGAATTTCTTTCAGCACATTATAAGGACCAGAAAAGCCACCAATATGAAATTCAAATTTATTATTTACCAGTTTTGAATCTGGTGAATTGCCTTCCATCTTTGCCATTACATAACCACTGTTCCATGTCCAGAACATATCTTTCGCCGGATCGAGATCATCTGTTTGAGCGCCGGAAACATTATGCAAGCTATCGACGCCTAATAAAAATTGTAATTGATTATAATCGCCTGCCGGTAAAGAAAATTTTATAGTTTTTGATTCCTCCCTGCTTTCGTCAATTAAATGGTAACTATTTTTTTCTTTGAACCAAGAACTTTCATTTTTCATTTCAACATTAGTAACATAATACCTCAGTTTTGTGATATTATATTTTTCTCCAAAAGGATTCGAATAAACAGAATCATTCAAAAAAATTTTATTGCGCTTCACGTTATTTATAAAAGTAATTTTTACAAAAGAAGAATTGTTTTGATTGTAAATTTTCTTTTGATGAAACGAACTGTTAATTACAAACAAAAAAGAAACAAGCAATAACCAATAATATTTTGTGACTTTACTCATCGTAGTTCTTTATCTTTTTTCGCCCTTCTTTAATAATACCTTTTTCTTTTTTTATTTTAATCCTTTTTGCCTTAGAAGCTTTTGAAGGCTTTGTTGCCTTTCTTATTTTTCTTTTGATGAGCGCATTATTTATTAAGAGATTTATTTTCTTAATAACATTTTCTTTATTGCCAAGTTGCGATCTGTCAACGCTGCTTTTTACTAATAAATAACCACCCGCCGTTATTTTATTGGCCAATTTCTCAACAATAATATTTTTTTGGTCTTCGTTTAAAATATTTGAAGCTGCAACATGAAACCAACCTTCAACCATTGTTTCAACTTTGTTTACATTCTGGCCGCCTTTTCCGCCACTACGGGCAGTTTTAAATTCTATTTCTTTCAAAACATCTATCATAGTTAAAATTACAAAATTTAAAAGATGACATATGTTATAGGAACGTTGGAAAGAATTAATACGTAATTTGTTAAACGTTAATTTTTATAAGAACGAAAAATTTGACATTTTTGCACTCAACCATCCGTAAATGAAGTTAAAAGGTATATACAGTTCACTTTGTGAAAGAAAAAATGCAGGTAAAAAATCATTTGCTGTATTAATTGATCCCGACAAAGTGAATAACGAAAAAACTCAGCAATTGATTGAATTGGGCGTGGCAGCAGACATCGATTATTTTTTGGTCGGCGGAAGTCTCGTTGTTTCAAATTATGTTGATGAATGTGTTCGGCTTATAAAGCGGAACTGTAAAATTCCTGTTATCCTTTTCCCCGGAAGCCCAAACCAACTTTCTAAAAATGCTGATGCGCTTTTATATCTTTCTTTGATAAGTGGAAGAAATGCAGATTTATTAATAGGGCAACATGTGGTAAGTGCGCCTGTGGTAAAACAAAGCGGACTTGAAGTTATGAGCACCGGCTATATGGTAATTGATGGCGGTGCACCAACAACGGTTTCTTATATTTCAAATGCAACTCCTTTGCCTGCCGATAAAAACGAAATAGCCATGTGCACTGCAATGGCCGGCGAAATGCTTGGGATGAAATTAATTTATATGGATGCCGGCAGCGGCGCTAAAAGAGCCATTACTGAAAGTATGATAGAAAAAGTTTCAGGATGTATTTCTGTTCCCTTAATAATTGGCGGCGGTATTACCGATCCTGAAAAAGCTTACCTGAATTGCAAAGCAGGCGCCGATGTAATTATTGTTGGTAATGCTATTGAAAAAGATGAAAGCCTTATACAGGAAATGGCGGCAGCGGTGCATTCGGTGGCCATGAAGGTGTGAGATCAGTTCACATTTATCTGTCGCACTATTTCAATGCACCTTAAAATCCTGGTTGCTCACAGGTGGTGCTGTGGGAATAGTAATTACATTAAACTCAAAATTATTGGCGCTATGGCAACTGTTGCAGGAAGTCGTTAGCAACTGAAAACCTGATTTAAACTTTGCTAAATTTTTATGGCTGATAGCATAGTTAATACTATCTATGGAAGGATACATCATCGGGATCATTTTTACTTCGGGCCTTGCTGTCTCAATATCTCTCGCCTGTTCAAATCTTTCTTTTAATTCATCAATTTCGTATTGGGCCAATTTCCAATTATCATTTATTCCGGCATACCAAAGTTTGGCGTGATGTGTTTGAATGCCACCCATAATTTCGCCTAAACCGGGAGCATATTGTTCCATTAATTTATGAAGGCTGTCTGTATTTAAAACGGGTGCGGTAACAGATTTTACCGAATCGTTAGTGTTGCAGGAAATACACAAAGCAATCGAAAAGATGGAAAGATATTTTTTCATAAAACAATGTATTCCTATGACTAACTTTTGTAAAGTCCGGAACTTTCCAAAAGTTATAAGCTCATCATCTCTTTAAACTTTACAGCCTGCCTTCTGCTTACTTCAATTTTTTCTCCGCCAATCAAATCGAGCAATAAACCGCCATTAAAATAAGGTTCTATTTTATCAATCATTCTTAAGTTGATAATATGTTTTCTATTTGCCCTAAAAAAAACTTTATCGTCTAATCTTTCTTCCAGGGCATTAAGCGATTTTAAAATAAGTGGCTTATTATTTCCAAAGAAAACCTTTGCATAATTTCCTACACTTTCAAAAAGACGCACATCAGAAAGTTTTACAAACCAGCATCGCTCACCGTCTTTTACAAATACCTGGTCATTTTCATGAAGAAGGCCGCGGTTGTTGTAAGAGAGTAACTCTTCTTCATCTTTTTGCCTCACTTTTAATAATGCGTCAGCAAGCCTTTTCGGCTCAACAGGTTTCATTAAATAATCCAAGGCATTTACTTCAAATGCTTTTAAAGCATATTCATCATAAGCAGTTACAAAAATTACATGTGGCGCTCTTTCAATTTGAGTAAGCATATCAAAGCCTGTTTTTCCGGGCATTTGTATATCAAGAAATATAAGGTCAGGGTTCAGGCTTTCAATTTTTTCAATTCCTTCATTTGCATTCGCTGCTTCACCTATTACTTCCACTTCAGGAAATTCCTGCAGCAATTTTTTTAACTCATTCCTGGCAAGGCGCTCATCATCAATTATGATTGCTTTTTGCATAGTTTTAAATTTATGATGTTGAAAGAAATTTTCTCAATAGCAAAGTAAGTGGATTTTGCTTTTGAAAGGTTTTAGTTTTAAAAAAATCAATAAGATACCGGCATTATTATTTTTGCCTCTACTTCACTGCCGTTTATCTTTTTGATTTGAAAATTAGCTTTTCCCTGGAATAAAAATTTTAGCCGATCACGGGTGCTTTTTAAGCCAAAGCCTTCCTGTGGAACATCTCCGTCAAGAGCCCCTGTATTTTGTACAATCAATTCAAAATGATGATCGGTAAACCTTGAAATTACTTTAACGACTCCTCCTTTAATTTTCTTACTGATGCCATGCTTTATGGCATTTTCTACAAGTGTTTGCAACATCATCGGAGGTACGGGTTGTTCTAATGTGTCTTCATCAATATCCATTTCTACACGTAATCGTTCTTCAAACCGCATGTGCTCCAATGCGAGATAATCTTTTACAATATCCAATTCTTTATGTAAAGGAACCGTTTCCATTTTTTCAACCTGCATACTGCTTCGCAGAATATTCGAAAGCTCCGTAATAGCTGTTCTTGCCCGCTGCGGATTTTCATCAACGAGGGCACGGATGCTGTTTAAAGAATTAAAAATAAAGTGCGGATTAATATGCGATTTAATAGTATTAAGCTCAAGTTCTTTTACCATTTTTTCAAGACTTAATTTATCCACTTCATCTTTGCGGTTTCGTTCAAGATAATGCCAAACCATATATAACAACAGCCATAAGGCTATTAAAATAAAAGTTGTTATAAGATTCCACCAGAAACGGCCTTTGTCCGGATCTTCGTATTGCCATTTTCCATGATTATCTCTATACCAACCTGTGCTTTTCTTTATATTTTGTGCCGCCAGGTAATTTTCAGAATTTTTGTCACTATCAATATAATAATCAGTTCCTGTAAGACTTAGAGCTTTTTCTTTTACGACAGCAGATTTAAGACCAACGCTTTTATCATATTCTATCAAAGAATACCCTGTAACCAAGGCGGTAGATTTAGCGCCATATAAGCTTAAGAGACCGATAAGAGGAACACTGATTATAAACAAAGCTATAACACTGTTAGATGATAGTTTTATCCAGTGTATTTTTTTTAAAACAAACCTTAATACATGGGTAGCCAGTATATACCAAAGAAGTTCAATAATTAGCACAGCAAAAAAAATATTTCTTTTTTCTATTGGCTTAAGATAGTAATCGCTGGCATAAAAAACGATAATAAATAAGGTAAGTAATGTCCATCCGCCCCACCCTAACACCTGGCACATCCAATAACGCAGAGTTGTTTTACGCATAAGCAAAGTTAGTTTCTAATAATGTGTATTGAATACACCTTTTTATTAGTGGCGAAATGGGTTGGTGAAAGGTTCATTTTGATCACTTAAAATTAGTTTTCGATTATGCTGAACGTGATTTTTGCCGCAATTCGTAATTTACCAAAGGTGTAACAAATAAGTTTTAGTTTTACAGGGCTGATAAAGATAACAAATGCCCAATCAAAATTTAAACACTGACAAGGAAATATTGTCACCGGCGGATAAAGAATTTGAAAACAACATTCGCCCGGCAGTAATTGAAGAATTTAGTGGCCAAAGCCAGATAATTGAGAACCTTAAAATTTTTATAAAAGCCGCCAAATTACGCAATGAAGCGCTGGACCATATTCTTTTTCACGGGCCTCCCGGGCTGGGGAAAACTACTCTCAGCCGCATTGTAGCTAATGAACTTGGAGTAAATATTAAAGAAACCAGTGGCCCAGTCATTGAAAAGCCGGGCGACCTTGCCGGCCTTCTTACCAACCTTGAAGCGAATGATGTACTGTTCATTGACGAAATTCATCGCCTCAGTAATGTTGTTGAAGAATACCTATACGCTGCCATGGAAGATTATCGTATTGATATTATGATTGATACCGGCCCAAATGCGAGAAGTGTTCAGATAAATCTCAATCCATTCACTTTAATTGGCGCAACTACCCGAAGTGGCTTACTTACCGCTCCTTTGCTTTCCCGCTTCGGCATAAAATCGAGATTAGAATATTACAATGCTGAGATTTTACAAAAAATAATCTTACGCTCCTGTTCTATTTTAAATACAAAAATTACATCAGACGCAGCTAAAGAAATTTCCGGAAGAAGCCGCGGAACACCAAGAATTGCCAATGGCCTTTTAAGAAGAGTAAGAGATTTTGCACAGGTTTTATCAAACGGCGTAATTGATCTTGCTATAACAGAGCATGCGCTGAAAGCATTAAATGTAGATGAATATGGTTTAGATGAAATGGACAACCGCATATTAAGTTGCATTATAGAAAAATTTAAAGGAGGCCCTGTTGGTATTACCACAATTGCAACAGCCGTAGGCGAAGAAACAGGAACACTGGAAGAAGTATATGAACCCTTTTTAATACAGGAAGGTTTTTTAATGCGCACTCCGCGTGGCCGTGAGGTTACACCGAAAGCTTATAAACATTTAGGAAAGCAACCTTACTCAAATTCCAAAGGCCTGGATTTGTTTAGTTCGGGATTATAATTCAACCATTATCCCAATAATAAAAATATTACCGGTTTCTTATGAAGATCTGGTTTTTCTTTTTTCCAGCCAGCTATCGTTTTTGTTTTTATCCACTCGATGATGGAAGTAAGTTCCGATGCAATGCATAGTTGGGTTTCAGCTTTACAATTTTGTAAAATGGTTTCAAATAATCTATTATTCCGGTAAGGTGTTTCAATAAAAATTTGCGTACAATTTTTTTTTGACGATTCTTCTTCCAACTGTTTTATTTTTTTATTTCTTTCAATAGTATCAATGGGTAAATATCCTTCAAAAGAAAAATGCTGGCCATTTAAGCCGCTTGCCATCAAAGCAAGTAATATAGAACTTGGGCCAACCAAAGGTTTCACCGTTACATTCATTTTCTGGGCTTCATTAATTAAAAGCTGGCCCGGATCTGCAACACCAGGGCATCCTGCCTCACTAATGATGGCAATATTTTTTTCTTCTTTTATCTTTTGCCGGAAGATATCAATATGTTCCTTTTCCGTTTTATGAATTGCGAACCATTCAAAATCATCAATCACAATTTCTTTTGACATACTTTTTAAAAATCGTCTTGCCGTTCTTTCATTCTCCGCAAAAATTACCTGGCAATTTTTTACGGCATTTAAAACATATATCGGAATTGTTTCAACAGCATCTTCTGATAAAAAAGAAGGAATCAAATAAATCATCAGCGTTATAATGTTTTAATAAAATTAATTTTCATTTTTCTGCAAACTTAAGGTAGCGGCAACTATTGCGTAACCGGGCGCTAAAAACGGTACGGCGTGCATAATAAAAAAGCACATCCCATTTCCGATAGCAAGTCCTTTATGATCGCCAATGAAATCAATACTTTCTGACTGAGAAAATTCTTTTCTTCCGTTAGTATAATCCAGCATGGAAAAACCAAAATAATAGCATTCAACAAATATTGCCAATACAGGGGAAGCCCATCCAACAACAGGGATAAGTGATAAAAGCAATATCGAAATTAAATATACCGTTTGCCACAATGCATTACGCAAAGCAATTTGAATACCTCTCGAAATGTCTTTTCGAAATTTTCTGTTATCAAAAGGATAATTTGTATTATTCATAATGGCTTGCGTTTTTTCACTGAGCCATGCAAATACAGGTGAACCTATTATAAGAAACAAATATTTAAACCATGAGAAATAAAACAGCATTAATATCATCTGTAGAATAAGCTGTCCAAAAATAAAAACAAACCGGAGCCAGCCATCCTGCTCTTTTTGAAGCCAGGGCTTCACACCTGTTTTTGAAAAAAAATAATCAATAACATGTGCTGATGATTGAGAAAAAATGTAAATACCAAATGCAAATAATATTGCATAGAAAATGCCCGGTATCAATATCCATTTCCACAACTTATATTTAACAATAAAATTATGGGCCTTAAAATATGCCCTTACAGATATAATTATTTCTTCGAGCAATACTATTGTATTATGATATTATCAAACTTAGATAATATAATTTAGTTTGTGCCGAATGTTTTTAATTTGATGATGTAATGAAATAATTCTTATGAAGAAAATCCCTTTATCTTTTTATACCCGTAAAGATGTTGTAGCGATAGCAAAAGATTTAATAGGAAAAATAATTGTGACCAATTTTGATAATAGCATCACTTCCGGAAGAATTGTAGAAACAGAAGCTTACGTTGCTATTACTGATAAAGCCTCCCACTCTTTTGGCGGCAAAAGAACCGCACGTAATGAGCACATGTACGCCGCTGCGGGAACTGCGTATGTGTATATATGTTATGGGCTTCACCAAATGATGAACATTGTAACCAACGATAAAGATATCCCTGATGCTGTGTTAATAAGAGCTGTTGAACCTCTTAAAGGAATTGACACAATGCTAAAAAGAACAGGCAAGATAACATTGGATAATACGCTGACACGCGGACCAGGAAATGTTGGCAAAGCTTTAGGAATTTTTAAGCATCATTCAGGTAATTATTTGCTTGGAAATAAAATTTATTTACTGGATGATAATATAAAAATCACTTCAGAACAAATAGGAACCAGCGCAAGGATTGGCGTCGAAAGTGCTGGCGCAGATGCATTATTTCCTTACCGGTTTTATTTAAAAGGAAATAAATATGTAAGCGGAAAAAACAAATAATACTACAAATTCTCGTAAAAATAATCTTACCTATTTCAAAATATTATATTAACCGGATTTAATTTTTTAACGCAAATTATCTTTAACAAAGCTTAAATTTGCAACTCAATTTTTAAAACAAAAATAATAATTATGAGCACAGTTAAAGTTGCTATTAATGGTTTTGGCAGAATTGGCCGTTTGGTTTACAGGCAAATTCATAACATGAAAGGAATAGATGTTGTGGCAATAAATGATTTAACCACTCCAAAAGTTTTAGCACATTTATTAAAATATGATAGCGCACACGGAAGATTTGATGGTAAAGTAACACATACAGATAATGCGATTGTAGTTGATGGAGAAGAAATAAAAATATACGCACAAAAAGATCCTTCACAAATTCCATGGGGAGCCCATGATGTGGATGTTGTTATAGAAAGCACAGGTTTTTTTACTGATAAAGAAAAAGCAGAAGCACACATTAAAGCCGGCGCAAAAAAAGTAGTTATTTCAGCTCCGGCAACCGGTGATTTAAAAACAATTGTGTTTAATGTAAATCATAATATTCTTGATGGAAGTGAAACAATTATTTCATGCGCCTCATGCACTACTAATTGCCTGGCACCTATGGCAAAAGTTATGAATGACAGTTTTGGAATTAAGGTTGGCTTTATGACTACCATACACGCCTACACGAACGACCAGAATACGTTGGATGCTCCACATGCAAAAGGTGATTTAAGAAGAGCGAGAGCTGCTGCAGCTAATATTGTTCCTAATAGCACCGGCGCTGCAAAAGCCATTGGCCTTGTATTGCCCGAGCTTAAGGGCAAGCTTGATGGCGGCGCACAACGTGTACCGGTTATTACCGGTTCACTTACTGAACTTACTTCAATACTAAATAAAAAAACAACTATTGAAGAAGTGAACGCTGCAATGAAAGCCGCCTCTAATGAAAGCTTTGGTTATAATGAAGATGAAATAGTAAGTTCTGATGTAATAGGAATTCATTTTGGTTCATTGTTCGATGCTACGCAAACTAAAGTAATTACAGTTGGTGATGATCAATTAGTAAAGACCGTTAGCTGGTACGACAATGAAATGAGTTATGTTTCTCAATTAGTACGTACAGTAAATTATATTGCCGGTCTTATAAAATAATCAGTAAGCCTTTAATCTTCTGCCGCTTCTGCATTTTACCAAATGCAGAAGCGTTTTTTTTGCAATAAAAAAAGGCAGCGGTTCGCTGCCAGGTAATAATATTCAGGAATCGATAGTTTTATTTTTTCTTTAATGCAGACAGATAATTTTCAAGCGCCGAAACCATACTTGGCATTTTGGGTTGTGGCGCAATAATATCCGGAGTAAGGCCTGCTGCTAAAACAGCCTTACGCGTATTATCGCCGAAAGCGCCGAATAATGTACCATTTTTTACAAAGCCCGGGCAATTTTCCACGAAGCTTCTAACCCCGAGAGGAGTGAAAAAACAGATAATATCATAATGATGTTTTTCCAGGACTTCCCTCACATCATTTGAAATTATCTGGTATAATACCGGTATGGCATACTCGCAGTTATTCTCAATAAGCCAATTGGTTATTTCGCTATCGAACGAGTGCGAACAGGGATATAAAAATTTCTCCAGTTCTTTATGTTTATTAATAACATCAAAAAGGCTCTTATTGGTTCCATCAGCGCCATAAAATACTTTTCGCTTTCGGTACAAAATAAATTTTTGAAGATATAGTGCTACTGATTCAGTAATACAAAAATATTTTGTGTTTTGCGATATGGTTATTTTTAACTCTTCACATGTTCTGAAAAAATGATCGATGGCGTTACGGCTTGTAAATATTACGGCAGAATAAGCGGCAATTTCAATTTTTTGCTTGCGAAATTCTTTTGCAGCAATGGGTTCAACTCTTATAAAGGGTTGAAAATTGAGGTTCACATTATATTTTTTGGCCATTTCAAAGTAGGGAGATTTTTCTCCTTCCGGCCTTGCCTGAGTAATTAAAATGTTTTCGATTTGTCTCAAAGTTTTAAGCTCTTGTAAATCAGTTTTCATATCCATAGTAATCGGGCAGCTATTGTGTAAAGTTACATTTTTTTGTTAGAATACAACTATGGGAATAAGCAAATTATCATTATCAATTTCTTAAAATTCAGTCTTACACAATGTAATCCACTATTAATTTATACGATATAAGGATGGGCAGAATTTCTACAGCGGTTACATAAATAATAAAATGCAGGGGCTCAAGTGGAAACCGGTATTCCAAAACACTATAGGTTTTTATATACCTTGATAGGAAAAATAAGCCCATCATAAACAGGGAGAAGATAACAATAAGGTTTGTCCAAAGAGGTGTGGAAAATGCCAGGAAAATTATAAATGGAACTAAAATAATTCCGGTGATCTTATTAACAAGAAATATAACAAAAATATAATTATCAGCAGCCTGCTGCATTCCGCTCATCCATCCTATAAACTTGAGAATACAATATTTTATAAAATAAAGTGCGCCTACTCCCGCTATACAAAAAGGCAACAATAAATGATTATTAATAAGCCGTGGCGGATGATAATGTTTAAAAAGTAACCAAATATAAAATCCGACACTTATCGCAAAGAAAATATTAAGAATAAACGAGGGAAGTTTTGCCTGCAAAAGCTGGTCTGTCAGTTGGGTTTGACGTAATGATGTATTAAAAAATACTCTGAAAAGATTATTGAAATATTTATTATAAAATGTTTTAAATATGCCAAGAATAAAAACGACTACGCACAGTGCATAAAAGATGAATTCTTTTCCTTTGGCTTGTTTCTTCTGAGTAATGAAATAAATTGACGGCTCATTTACATTAATAAATTTACCAGACAAAAGCAATGAATCAATAACAGAATGATAAGATGGCAACACGGGCTTTTGAAACACCGTTAGTGAATCAATATTTAATACGGAAGTGTCTTTTATTGCAATAACAGGGTGAAGCGGCTTTACTAACTGGTGAGTTGCTCTTTTAAGAGAATCTGGTTTAAGCGAAGCTGGGCTTTTTATGGTAATTGCTGAGTCAGTTCCGTTGAGCTTTAAACTATCAATTTGTTGTTGAGAATACACATGACTGCATAAAAAAAACAGCGAAAAAGTAATAATAACGTGGCGGCTCATTTTCATTTTTAATTCCTCAAAAATAGTTGATATAACCAAAGTGTATCTTGGAAGCATTGCGAATATCAAATTTAATATCATTCCTTTTTCCCATTGCATAACTAAGATTTAATAAACCAAATTTCGTTTCAAACGAAAGCCCTACTCCTGCGCTTATAAAGTTGTTAGAATATTCAGTGGTACTATAGTGTGTTTTAGTAAACCCTATATCGGTAAAACCAAAGAAATTGGAATTAATTCCGGAGAGATACCTGTATTCAGCCGTAAAGACTGCATATTGATTTGCATAAATACTTTCTTCATCAAAGCCACGGAGCAATTTATAACCTCCTATCCGGAACAATTCATTTTGAAATGGCTGGGGAGTTTGATACCAACCTATATTTGCCGCGGTTCTCAATGTGCTGCTCTTACCTAAACGTGTGTAATGAGCGGCCGCCGCGATTAACCGTAACCGGTATGATTTTAATTTTATTGAATCATATAATGAATTAAAGTCGAATGAAGGATCTGAAGGGTCTTTAAGATTGATAATATCGCTGTTCTTCGTAATTGTTTTTGTGCCGGCTGTTCCTGTTATCGCCAGCTCATTTCCCGTTCTTGGGTTGAGCCGGTAATTAGTATTTACAAAACTGTAATTAACTCCTATGTTTCCGGAACCTACATCAATATTAGGCGGCAATTGTTTCGTAATTAAAATATTATTGGTATCAACACCGCCTGAAAGCAGGTTGTTCTGCTCATTCTGATAAAAAACTTTACCGGATTGATTGGCAGATAAAATGTACTGAATTCCGATGATGGCATTTAGTTGCAAATAAGATGAATCTCTTTTAACTAAATCAAAAGAAAGATCAATACCAAATGACGAATTAAAAATATAAGGTTGACTGTATGCCAGGTTTAATCGTGGCGATTGCGGTTGAAGTTGTTGCCAGTTAACTAAAATATTTTCGCCCTGGCCAAGTGAATTTTTTAGATTGAGATGCACATCGCCTGTTACCTGTGTTTTACCTGTTGCTGTACTCGCAGGCAAAAAACCTACCAATACATTGATTTCGCTGCTGCGTTTGGGCTGCAGATATAAATTAAGAACAGAGCCGCTTCCCAACATCGTTACATCCCACGGTTGTTGCTCCTGCAAATAGGGCAATTGGGCCAGGCGATAGCTTATTTTCTGCAACTTTTGATTGTTGTAAATGCTTCCATTGCTAATTTCAGTATAATGTTGAAGAAATGAATTTTTAATTTTTGCTTTACCAATAACCCTGATGCTGTCAATATGATACAACGGACCATTTTTAACTTCAAGGTCTCCTTTAATTTTGTTGCTATCTATTTCAACATTATTTAATGAAACTTCCGCAAAAGGATAACCATTATTTTCATAGTAGCTCAAAATTTTTTCTTTCTGCTGTTGCAAAGTTGCAAAATCAATTGTTTTATTTTTAAATTGTTTCGAATTCCACCCGGTAAATTCCAATAAGTTTTCATCAACACTGTCTGTATTTATTTGCACCCATTTGTATTGTTCTCCTAAATACAAATTTACATTTGCCTGAGTTGAATCATAAATAACGGAGTCAATTGATGTGGCAGGAAACCCTTTGGACATTAGCGTTGCAGGTAATTTATTTAAATAAACAACAGCAAGTTCTTTTTCTTCAAAAGATGTTTTAAGGCCGAGTTGCGCTACTTTATACGAAGTATCTTTGCCTGACAAAATATAGTTTACAATGTATTTTTTTTGTGAAAAAACGTTTGAAACAAGCAGGAATATTAATGATGCAATAAGAAACAAAACACGATTGAAATATTTTATTGTTGCTACTTTCATGTTAATCATTCAAATCTAAAATGAAATATTGAAAACCTTGCCTGAATGATGTAAGAGGCATGTAAAACAATTTAAAAAAATTGGCAGGCATTTATATTCATATTCCATTTTGCAAACAGGCTTGCTTTTATTGCAATTTTCATTTCTCTACTTCATTAAATTTAAAAGATGAAATGATAGCTGCTTTAATTAAAGAGATAAATATTTCATCTTCTATAAACGATAAAAGCGAAACAGAAATTATAGAAACAATATATTTTGGGGGAGGCACCCCCAGCCTGCCCGATAATGATGATATAACAAATCTATTAACCTCTATAAAAAATAATTATATTATAAATAATGAAGCCGAAATTACTCTTGAAGCCAATCCCGACGATATAAGCAAAGAAAAATTAACCCAGTGGAAAGAATCGGGAATAAACAGGTTAAGTATAGGCATTCAGTCTTTTAAAGAAAAAGATTTAGAATGGATGAACAGGGCGCACAACATCAGGCAGGCATTCGAAAGTATCTCATTGGCAAAAGATGCAGGCTTTAATAATTTTTCCGTCGATCTTATTTATGGTACACCCGGACTTACTGATGAAGAATGGAAATTGAATGTTGATTATATTATAAAAAATGATATTTCGCACATTGCCTGTTATGCATTAACCGTAGAGCCAAAAACTGCATTACAAAAAATGATTGCTTTAAAAAAGAAAGCTGATATTAATACAGAACAGCAGGCACGGCAATTTTTATTATTGATGCAATGGATGAAAGAAGCGGGATATGAGCATTACGAAATTTCAAATTTTGCAAAGGCTGGTTATCGCAGCAAACACAACAGCAGCTATTGGCAGGGAAAAAAATATTTTGGAATCGGACCTTCTGCACATTCTTATGATGGCGAATGCAGAAGATGGAATATTGCTAACAATGCATTGTATATTCAATCAATAAAAAATAATATCATTCCTTTTGAAGAAGAAAAGCTTACTAACATTGATCGGGTAAACGAATATATCATGACTTCACTTCGTACAATAGAAGGCCTTGACCTGGATGTAATCGAAAAAAAATTTTCAACTAATGAGAGGAACCGGATTGAGGCTGCTGCAAAAAAATATATTTTAAATGAAAAGATATTTTTGGTTAACGAAAAATTAGTACTTAGCGACGAAGGAAAATTATTTGCGGATGGAATTGCCGCAGATTTATTTTCTTAATTATTCGACTGATGGGTTATGAATGCAAAAATGTTTTGAAGTTTTTGTTTTTTTGCTGACTTTCGTAAATGCGGCTTATTTGGGTGGCTTTGCGAAATAGGTTAGATTAGAATTTCGGCAATGAACGAGTTGTGTGTAACCTTAAAGACCGACAATGGGATTAGAAGCATATCTTTTCAATATTGAATTCAAAGAGCCTGTTTTGGAACAAGACATTGTTGGGATGTTTGACAAAATTGGAATGACTCATTTGGCTGACAAATTTGAAAAGCGAACAGACAAAAATTATGGTTCATACTACTTTGAGTTACGGACTGAAAATGGTTTAACTGAGGGACATTGCATTTTAGCACCGACAGACAGAGAACTATCAGATTTTAGTTTGCGGTTTTCTGTGGTTAGCCCCCAAACTGTTATCGACCAAACATTTGATGTGCTAAAGAAATTGAATGACATCAGACCAATATATGTTTATGACACAGAAATAAGAAATCACGTTTACAGACAATTGCGCAAAGACAAAAAAGTTGACGATTGGTTCAACGAACTTGAAGGCACTAACGAAGAAGAGAAAATTGAAAAGTCATGCTATATAGACATTGATGTTGAAAACTTCAAACTAAATCAACTTGGAATAATGAAACGACAAATCGTAATTAATAACGACACAGGTGAAGTTATTGAAAGTGGCGCTACAACAATTGACCATATTGAAAAAAAGGGTTTATTTGACCGTTTTATTGGTTGGGTAAAAAACGAATTATAATGACAGACTGCAGAAAGGCTACACATAACATTGCATTGGCGTTATAGGGGCTGACGAACATAGGCTGAACATTTGTAATTCTATTTATCTTCAGTGCAAATATTCGGCTGACGTTCCTTGGTTTCCCCTACAACGCCAATGCTTCAACGTTGCAATTTGCTGTCCTTCTAAACGTTTAGAATTTATGAGCAAGTATTTTTTTATTTTACTTACAGTATTAACCTCGTTCACGACATTTAGAGATGAACCCATAGACAGGATTGGAGTAAAAGGACCTTTGACTTTTGATAAAACAATATTCAAACTATCCTGGACTGACAAATCAAGTAGTACTTATTACGTTCAAGAATATTTGCCAGAGGGTGAAAATGTTGATCATTTCAATCAAATGTTGTCAGTCTTCTTGCTTATAGGCGATATTAAAATTGAAGATGCTGTTCAACAAAAAGTACAAGAGCTTGAGACAAGAAAGAAAACGGACGAGACCTGTAATTATATGGTTAATCAAAACCCTGACACAAAAGAATACATGGTTGACTTTATTGTTGGACAAGCTAACGGAGATCTTATGGAGATACAAGAATTTAATATTTACCGTTATAAGCAAGTCGAATTAAGTAATGGCCGAAAAGGAATACTTGTTTATGCATATTCAAAAAGAGCTTATGGAAATGACATCACGCCTTTTTTAAAACATCTTCCGAAAAATAGAATAGCTTATCTAAAAACAATGATCTCCGCCGAAATGCCGACAGTAAGTATGGATATAAAATAAAACTGCAATCAACCAAGCTGTAACTGTTAGCACCAATGTAACAAACCACCCGTAAACATGAGTAATACAAAAGATCAGGCAGAAACCAGGTTGAATGAAACCGCAAGGCTGGAGGCATTCAGCGATGCGGTTTTTTCAATTGCTATTACACTTTTAGTTTTAGAGTTGATTCAAATTCTACATGTTCAAATTGGAGAAAGCCTGTTTAAATTCTGTCTTCATCATTGGGAGCCATTTCTTGCATTCTTAATTGGTTTTCTAACCATTCTTATATGTTGGATAAATCATCATCACGTATTTACCTATATAAAAAAAACTGACAGCAAATTACCCTGGGTGAATGGATTCGTATTACTAATGATAACATTTACCCCATTTCCAACTGCGCTTCTTGCCGAATTTTTAGAAACGGAAGGTAAATTTGCTGCAGCCATTTTTGGCTTCAATTATTTTATGATTTCAATCGCCTCGTATTGGCTCTGCGCTTATCCCTACAACAAATTTCTTATAGACGACGGCCAAAGGGAGCTTTTTCATTGCATCAAACTAACTTATGGGTATGGCATCATTTATACGCTTATTGCATTTTTAGTTTGTTTCATTTCTATACCAGTTGCTATTGTTCTTTATTTGTTATTGTTTTATGTATTTGCATTCCCAAAGGAATTAGCAACAAAGCTTTTAAAAAGAAAACAAAAAGCAATAAGGAAACATGAATTACATCAAAAAAATTGACCGTACTGCTGCTAACATTGGGTGACCGATGTAATATGAAGAGAAGTGACTTATCTTTGCAAACGTGTTAGAGATTTAATCTAACTGTCAATTCTTCCGAAGAATTTTAAAGTATCTTCTTTCTCTGAAACTAAATCATTTCTGTCTGACTACTAAGCATCTTGAGCAACTTCTAAAAGTAAAGCTAGATCTTTCGTTTCGAATTGCTATGAAGTAAAATGCTTTTTGGGGAGTAAATATTCATTTTTTCAAGTATTGCTGTAACTAGATTCGATTAATGAAATTTATCTTTAGGAGTAATTAATACACTTTCCATAGTTATAAAATTACAAAAAATCAAACCAAAGTTTCTTCTATCTCTTTAAATCCTTCTGATGCCTGCAAATGCTCCCATAAAATTTTATAAATCGTTTCGGCTATTGGCATTTCTGCGAGAATTTTTTTATTGATGATGTAAATACATTTGCTGGCATTATAACCTTCCGCCACCATATTCATTTCAAGTTGTGCCGATTTTACAGAATAGCCTTTTCCAATCATATTACCGAATGTACGGTTGCGGCTGTATAAAGAATAACACGTAACCAAAAGATCGCCCAGGTAAACTGAAGCGGCATAGTTGGTTGTATGCTTTTCATTTCGTGTACCTGCTCCGCCGGCAGGTGGGTGCAAATGTTCAATACTTCCTACTTCAATATTTTGTATTCCAGCTTTTCTTAGAAATCCGGCCATCTCATCTGCACTATTGGCAATAAGCACACTCAGAAAATTATCACCATATTCAAGCCCGTGTGCTATTCCGGCTCCCAATGCATAAATATTTTTAAGAATCGCTGCAAACTGCACACCATAAATATCAGTGTTATCAATGGTATTGATATAATCATTTTTAAAATGAGAAGCAATCAGCTGAGTGGTTTCAGAATCAATTCCGGAGAAAGTGAGATAGGATAATTTTTCAGCAGCAATTTCCTCTGCATGACAAGGCCCCAGTATTGTAAAATAATTCGAAAGGTCTACGGCATATTCATTTTTAAGATAATCATTCAGCAATAAATTTTGTTCAGGCAATATTCCTTTTACTGCAGAAACAATTTTTTTATTCTCAAAAATATTTTTTGGTAAGCCACCCAGTACATCTAATGCATAAGCAGAGGGAACTACTATTATTATGCAATCAGAATTAGTTATTACTTCTGTCACATCCGTAGTGAAATGCAACAGGCTTGGTATCAAAATAGGCAGAGCTTAAATATTGAGGATTGTGATGTCGTTTTTTAAAATGCTCTATAATAGTTTCACTTCTTATCCACCAGTTGATTGAGTTATTATTATCGGTTAAAATTTTGGCTAATGCTGTTCCCCAGCTTCCGCTTCCAATGATTCCGAATTTCATAATAGTCCTAGTTTTTCAATCGCAATTTGTGCAGCTACCTGGCTGGCATCTTTTTTATTATATGCTTTTGCCTCAGCAATTACTACTCCATCAACTTTTGCACCGATAGTAAAAAGTCTCCTGCCATTTTCTACTTTTTCCTCCAGTGTTTCAAACTCCAGGTTCTTGCCATTTTTATTTGCCCAGCCATATAATTTATTTTTTTGATTGATGTCAAGGTTCTCCAGGTCCTGCATAAACAGGTGAGGGCTTATAATGTGCTGGTTTACCCACTTATGTGTTTTCTTATATCCTTTATCAAGGTAAACTGCGCCGACAACGGCTTCCAGCGTGTTACCAAATATCTGCGAAATTTTTAAGGAATTATCAAATCGATTATAAAACGTAATTTTTTTCAACCCTATTTTTAAAGCAATTTCATTCAACTGGTTTCGGTTAACCATTTTACTTCTCATCTCGGTTAAAAAACCTTCTTCTTTATAAGGATAACGCATAAAAAGATAGTGAGCAACCAATGAACTGAGAACTGCATCACCTAAAAACTCAAGGCGCTCATTATTTTCATCAGCACCTTCTCTTATAGAACGATGGCTGAGAGCCGTTTTATATAAATTTAATTTTCCGGGATGCAAGCCCAATACATTACGGAGTTGCCTTCTCAAATCTTTATCTGCTTTTGAAGAAAAAATATTTCTGAAAAAATACACTATCGAAATTTAAATAAATTATTTCTAAGTTAAAGAAAATTAATTGTATTATTTATCAGTAGAAAGTCTGAAGGGCAATCATTATTAATTGACCAATTTAAGAAATTTAATAGTTTAATTAAACGGATGCACAAAAATAAAAATTACAACTTGTAATTAATATTCTTAAAACACTTTACAGACTAAGAAATGTTGTAAGAAATTTGATTGGCAGATTTACATGGCTTTTTAAGCTTTATACTTCTTTAGTATTACAGAAGCATTATGCCCGCCGAATCCAAAGGTATTGCTTAAAGCAGCATTTACTACTTTTTCCTGTGCAGTATTGAAAGTGAAATTCAATTTGGGATCAAGCTCAGGATCGTCCGTAAAATGATTAATTGTTGGGGGGATAATATCTTTTGTTACAGCAAGTATACAAGCCAAAGCTTCCATAACACCGGCTGCACCAAGACAGTGGCCTGTCATAGATTTAGTGGAACTTATATTTAAATCATAAGCCTCATCACCAAAGACGCTTACAATAGCCTTGGTTTCTGCTATGTCTCCGAGGGGAGTAGAAGTGCCATGTACATTTATGTAATCTATATCTTCAGGCGTCATGCCTGCATCTTTTAAGGCAACATGCATCACGTTTTTTGCTCCAAGTCCTTCGGGATGTGGCGCTGTAATATGATATGCATCCGCAGTTGCTCCTCCGCCTGCAATTTCGCAGTAAATTTTCGCACCTCTTGCAAGTGCATGCCCCAATTCTTCAAGCACGAGAACGCCTGCACCTTCGCCCATTACAAAACCATCCCGGTCTTTATCAAAAGGGCGTGATGCGGTTTTGGGGTCATCATTTCGTTCGCTTAAGGCTTTCATTGCATTGAAACCGCCCACACCTGCTTCACAAATAACTGCTTCACTACCCCCGGAAAGTATTATATCGGCCTTGCCTAAACGAATAGTATCATAGGCATCAATTATAGCATTGGTACTACTGGCACAGGCGCTTACAACTGCAAAATTGGGACCGCGAAAACCGTATCTCATAGAAATTTGTCCTGCACCAATATCCAAAATCATTTTAGGAATAAAGAATGGATTGAAACGCGGAGTTCCATCGCCTCTGGCAAATTCCATAACATCGTCCTGGAAAGTGGTAATACCTCCAATGCCGCTAGCAAAGATTACGCCTACTCTGTCCTGATCAACATTTTCTTTGGATATTCCGGCATCCTTTACTGCTTCATCGCTGGCAATCAATGCAAATTGGGTAAACCTGTCGAGTTTGCGGGCTTCTTTTCTTTCGAGATAAAGGGTTGGTTCAAAATCTTTAACCTCACAGGCAAACTTGGTCTTAAATTTCGCTATATCGAATTGCTGAATGATATCAGCACCAGATACACCTTTAACTAAACCATCCCAGTATTCCGGAACAGATTTACCTAAAGGCGTTATGGCTCCCAATCCAGTTACGACTACTCTTTTTAGTTCCATAAGTTTGCCTGCGATGTTAAATACGATGATTACTTAGCATGTTCCTCAAGGTAGGCGACAGCCTGGCCAACCGTAGTAATGGTTTCAGCCTGTTCATCAGGAATAGAAATATTAAATTCTTTTTCAAATTCCATGATTAGTTCAACGGTGTCCAAACTATCGGCACCTAAATCGTTAGTGAAAGAAGCTTCCGGCGTTACCTCAGCTTCATCTACTCCTAATTTGTCAACAATGATTTTTTTAACTCTTGTTGCAATGTCTTGCATGATTGTAAAATTTAGTTAATACGGCTACAAAAATATACTTTTTGTGATAAAAAAAAATAATAAGTAATATCAACGGGGTTAAGCCAAAATTGTGATTTTTATAATTGCCCAGTTAAAATAAAGTAAACAATACAAAACCTGTTTGCTATTAAATATTTGGAAACAGCAACACCGATTAAATTTGCAGTGTTTTGTTGACTACGTATAATTTCAAAAAATAGTATATTGTACATTTATTGAACTGTTTATAATTCTCTTAGCCTTATTTTATGCCTATTAAACTAATAGATCACGGATCAAAAGAATACAAGCAAATGGTTGATTTACGCTATGAAATTTTGCGTAAACCTTTACATCTTTCTTTTGAAGCCGGCGAACTTGATAAAGAACAGCACGACATCCTTATTGGCGCATTTGAAGAAGAAAAAATTTTGGGTTGCTGCCTGTTAACCAAAATAGATAAACACGCCGTACGTCTTCGCCAAATGGCAGTGCAGAATAATTTACAAGGCAAGGGTATCGGAGCTTCCATGATGCATTTTGCCGAAAATGTTGCCAGCGATGCAGGATATAAAAAATTAATAATGCATGCACGTATAACTGCAATCGGGTTTTATGAAAAGCTGGGCTATAAAGTTACCGGTCATCAATTCATGGAAATATCCATTCCACATTGTATTATGGAAAAAAAGTTACACTTCTAAATTATTTACTGATTTTTTCCTTTAAAAAACTTCTGGCTTCACTTACCTGGCCTGGCTCAAAAGCATTCTTTGGAATAATAAAAAATGAGCGGCTGTCGAAATATAAGTGAAAAAAGTACGGACTTTCAATCATACTGCTGAAGGCCGTCCATGGCCAGCTTCTGCTGCCACGATTATTTTCAATAAACAGGTGCTGCGGTTCAAAACTTACTTTTAAACGGTCTTTAAAAGTTTTTGATTTATGGTAAATAATATTAGGTAAAACATACCAAAAGGATATCATTAAACAAAACCATAAAAAAGAACTTCCTAAAAATATATAGGCTGATACTTTTTTGAAATAATAAAAACATGCTGCAACTATAGCAAATACATTTACAAGTATTACCATAAATTTTATTTCCTTCCTGGTAATAAAATGATAGCGAAGCGCCTGCAAAACTTTAGGTTTGCTGTATGTAAAAAAAGAAGATGTCATAACAAAACAAATGTACGATGTAGTAGTTAAGAGAAAATATATTACCAGGAATAATAATAATACAAAGACGACAACCACAAACTTGTTTAATTTTACCCGATAAAAAAATGATGAAACTATTTCTTATAAATGAAATATAAAAACTCAATCGTTATTTTATTTTTCAGCGTTTTGGCAACTACTAACGCCTGGGGACAAACGAAAGTTGCTGCAGCAGATGTACTGATGAAAGAAGCTGTGACTGAAGCTGCAAAAACAAATAAGAACGTTTTTATAATTTTTCAGGCCTCATGGTGTGGTTGGTGCCATAAGATGGAGAATGCAATGAATGATGAGGAATTGAAATCTCTTTTTGACAATAATTATGTAATCATACATCTTACAGTAGACGAGAATAAGCATAAAGTATATCATGAAAATCCAGGTGCAGATGAGCTTAGAAAAAAATATCATGGCGATCAGCAGGGAATTCCCTATTGGTTTATACTCGATGGGAAAGGCAATTTACTGGCGGATTCACGAAAACCGGGCAATCACGATTCAGGTAAATTAAAAAGTGTTGGCTGCCCTGCGGAAAAGGATGAGGTAGATTATTTTGCGAAAGTGCTTAAAAAAACTTCTTTACTTAATCAGCAGCAGCTTGCTTTAATACAGGAAAGGTTTTTGAAAAATAAAGAGTAAAATTTATTGGGGATTGCTTTGATCCTGGTCTAAAATTTTAACTTCAGTTCTGCGATTTTTTTGCCTGCCTTCATCAGTACTATTGTCTTCGATTGGTTCCTCTGCTCCATAGCCTTTTGCCACAAGCCTGTCGTTACTGATTCCTTTTTCTGTTAAATAGGCAACAATAGATTTTGCTCTTTCAAGCGACAACACTAGATTTTTTTCATCGCTCCCAATGTTATCAGTATGACCACCAATTTCAATTCTTTCATTGGGCTTCCTTTTTAAATAATCAACAAGGTTATCAAGTGTGGGATATGATTCCGGGCGCAAAGTGGATTTTCCAAAATCAAATTCAACATCATCCAGAACAAAAGTTTTAGGTGGATCAAACTGTAAGTTTACCGTAAAGGGATTTTTGTAATAAGAATTAGGGCCAAGAGCCGGTATTTCTAAAACGTTATAGCTGCTTGAATCTTTAAAGCCCATTATATAAATATCATATTTATCACCTGCAGGAAGCCTTGTGTAAAATTTACCGGTTGAATCGCTTATTGCCTGGAATTCATTACTGTTTTTCTGGCTGCGAAAAATTACTAACTCATTGTTTTTTGGTTGTTTGGTGCGCATATCCGATACCAGGCCCTCAACTTTTGCATCTTTGGGAAGATTTAATACCACCGAAGTTTGCGAATAACCCGTTTGAAATAATGCGGCAAAAAATAAAATGTAGCCCAGCTGTTTCATAAAACAATTTTAAAAAATAATAAAAACAATTTTTCAGGTAAATAACGTAGAAAAACCACTTTTATTTTTAGACTTTTCTTTACCTCCTATTATGTTTTTGAGCATTTAGCAAAGAAAAAGGCCACCTTTTTACAGGTAGCCTTTATGCTTGTTGTTAAAAGGTACTTCTAACTGCATCCCATGCTATTGCCGCAATTCAAACATTTATAACAAGTGCCGCTGCGTATAGTTATGTGCCCACAGGTATTACATGCCGGCGCATCGCTCTGCATATTTTTTGCTGCAAAATTTACCGCATCATTTCCCATGTTTACTTTTTTCGTGTGCTCCGTTCTGTGGGGCTTCAGCGATTGTGCTTTACCGTTAGTTGAACCAATCACTCTTACTTCGCTTAATTCGGGAATCCTGTCACCAATGGTAGGTGTATTTTCATCCCATACTTCATTGCCCAGGTTTTCTACTTCGGGTTTATCAAGTACATGAACCAGGTCATTTCTTCCAAGATATTCATAAGCCAATGAGCGGAACATAAAATCAATAATTGAAGTCGTTGTTTTAATATTCGGATGATCAACCATTCCTGATGGCTCAAACCTGGTAAAGACAAATTTTTCTACAAATTCTTCCAAAGGAACACCATATTGCAAACCAATAGAAATAGCAATTGCAAAACAGTTCAGCATACTGCGCATGGTAGCTCCTTCTTTTGCCATATCAATAAATATTTCTCCCAATGTACCATCACTGTATTCGCCCGTTCTAAGAAATAAAGCCTGCCCGTTTATTTTTGCTTTTTGTGTAAAGCCTCTGCGTTTTGCAGGCAAGTGATCTTCGTTCAACAATCATTGCAAGCTGGCGTTTCAAAGCTGTATCCTTGCTGCTTTGCACACGTTTATTCATTTCTTCCAGCAAGTCTTCAACAGTAAGTTTGACTCATATCAACAATATTGGGGTTCATTAGCAATTACATGCATTTCAATTGTCAATTGTTCTATTGTCAGTTGCTTTTTTCTTCTTATCACTTTTATTACTTAATGGCTGGGATAATTTAGAACCATCACGATAAAATGCACACGCTTTTAAACCAAGCTGCCAGCTTAGCTTATACGCTTCGGCAATCTCTTCTATTGTTGCTTCATTAGGAAGATTAATAGTTTTTGAAATAGCGCCGCTTATAAAAGGCTGTGTTGCTGCCATCATTCGAATATGGCCTTCATGATGAATATATCTTTCGCCTTTTTTCCCACATTTATTGGCACAATCAAACACTGATAAATGTTCATCTTTTAAATAGGAGGCACCTTCAACAGTCATTGTTCCGCAGATGTAAATATTGGCTTCTTCAATTTGTTCTTCAGTAAAACCCAATGCTTCCAATAAACTCCAGTCAAAATTGTTGTATTGCTCCTGTGTAAATCCCAATCTTTGCAAACATTCTTCACCCAAATTATATTCATTAAAAACAAACCCAATTTCAAATGCTGAAGACATAGCAGCTTCAGCTTCTGAATTTCTTCCAATAAATCCTTTTTCAGCAAGGCTTGCAGGATTAATGTATGGCGCGCCTTCAATGAAGCATGGCCTTTTGCATAGTTTACAATTTCTTCAATTTCCTTTTCAGAATATTTTAAATTTCTTAAAGCCTGTGGTACACTCTGATTAATAATTTTAAAATAACCGCCACCGCTTAATTTTTTAAATTTCACCAAGGCAAAATCAGGTTCAACACCTGTTGTATCGCAATCCATTACCAAACCAATAGTTCCTGTTGGTGCAATTACAGTAGTTTGTGCATTACGATATCCATATTTTTCTCCTAACATCACCGCATCATCCCAGGCTTTGGTGGCGGCATTCAATAAATAATCAGGGCAATATTTTGCATTAATACCCTGTGGCTTTATTTCTATTCCTTCATAAGCATCCATAGCATCATAAGCTGCAGCACGATGATTACGCATTACACGAAGCATGTGTTGTTTATTTTCTTCATACTTTCTGAAAGAGCCTAAATGAGCGGCAAGCTCTGCAGATGTTTTATAAGCAATGCCGGTCATGATAGCGGTAATAGCGCCTGCAATGCCACGTGCTTTTTCACTGTCATAAGCAATACCGCTTACCATAAGCATGCTTCCAAGATTGGCAAATCCTAAACCAAGTGTTCTGTAATCATAACTAAGTTGTGCCACTTCTTTGAATGGAAACTGCGCCATCAACACAGAAATTTCCAAAACTGTTGTCCAGAGGCGCACTGTATATTCAAAACCTTTAACATCAAATGAATTATCGCTTTCATCAAAAAATTTGCGAAGATTGACAGATGCAAGATTACAAGCAGTATTATCGAGAAACATATACTCACTGCAAGGATTAGATGCTCTTATTGATCCTCCTTCAGGACAGGTATGCCATTCATTAATAGTGGTATCGTATTGTGTTCCCGGATCTGCACAACGCCATGCTGCATAATTAATATGATCCCATAATTTTTTTGCCGTTATTTTTTTCATAGTACGGCCATCGCTTCTTGCTTTCAGTTCCCAATCACCATCTTCTTCAAGTGCTTGAAAAAATTCATTGGGAATACGAACAGAGTTATTAGTGTTTTGGCCGCTAACTGTTTTATAAGCTTCACCTTCATAATCGCTTGCATAACCTGCAGCAATCAATGCAGCTACTTTCTTTTCTTCTTCAACTTTCCAGTTTACAAAAGTTTCTATTTCAGGATGATCCAGATCAAGGCAAACCATTTTAGCAGCACGTCTTGTAGTGCCGCCGCTTTTAATAGCGCCTGCTGCACGGTCACCGATTTTTAGGAAACTCATTAATCCGCTGGAAGTACCGCCACCACTTAGTTTTTCACCTTCGCCACGAATACTGCTGAAATTAGTTCCGACACCACTTCCATATTTAAAAATTCTTGCTTCACGAACCCATAGATCCATAATGCCGCCTTCATTTACCAAATCATCATCTACACTTAAAATAAAACATGCATGCGGTTGCGGACGCTCATAAGCAGATGTTGATTTTTTTAACTGGCCATCATTTCCATCTACAAAATAATGTCCCTGTGGTTTTCCGGTAATGCCATATACTTCATGCAAACCTGTATTAAACCATTGTGGTGAATTTGGTACACAAGCCTGGTTTAATATTCCATAAACCAGTTCTTCATAAAAAACCTGTGCATCTTTTTCAGAAGCAAAATAATTATTACGTTCACCCCAAACGCGCCAGCAATGAGCCATACGATGTGCCACCTGTTTTACAGTAGTTTCTCTTCCTGTTGATCCATCCGGCTGAGGCACACCTGCTTTACGAAAATATTTTTGCGCAAGTATATCTGTTGCAATCTGGCTCCATTGTTTTGGCACTTCCACATTATCCATTTGAAACACAACTTCTCCCGTGGTATTTTTAATTACTGATGTGCGGTAATCATATTCAAACATATCAAAGGGAGATACACCTTCTTTGGTGAATTGACGCTGAAAAACGAGGCCTGTAGCAGACAGATTTTTACTTGGCATTGGGCTAATATTATATTTAGGTTAATAATTATTTTAGTGATGCAGGAGAACGAAAATATTTTTTATCATTCATAAAACTCAGTCTAAATTTTGCACAGTCTGTGGAAAAGAAATGTGTATAATTTCGTAAGCCATACGCACATTGAGTTTAAAAATTTTTGCACATTTAAATAAATATTTTTTGGCATAAAAAGAATTTTTCTGATTAACTTATTAGTTCATTTTTAGGTATGAGAGTCGTAATACAAAGAGTATCAGAAGCATCTGTAACTATTGACTTTTTAATAGCAGCTTCAATAGCGAAAGGCTTGCTGGTATTGGTTGGCATTGAAGACGCTGATAAAGATGAAGACATACAATGGCTTGGTAACAAGATAGTTAACCTTCGCATTTTTGATGATGAAAATGGCGTTCCTAATATTTCAGTAAAAGATATGGGGGGAGATATTTTAGTAGTGAGCCAGTTTACTTTGCAAGCTTCAACAAAAAAGGGAAACAGGCCTTCCTATATAAAAGCAAGCAAGGCTGAGATTGCCATCCCTCTTTACGAGAAATTTGTTATACAGTTATCAAAAGATCTGGGTAAAAAAATATATACCGGAGTCTTTGGCGCTGATATGAAAGTTTCTTTAATGAATGATGGGCCGGTAACAATAATTATTGACTCTAAAAATAAAGAGTAAGTTATTACACGGATTTAATCGAATTACACGAATTACTTTTACAAATGGCAGAGTTACTACTTAAAGAAGAATCTTTTAAGATTATTGGAGTATGTATGGAAATACATAAAACATTAGGCATGGGTTTAAAAGAAATTAATTATAAAGATGCAATGGAAATTGAATTCATTGAAAACAATATCCCTTATAAAAGAGAAAAAAGATTTTCCGTTAAATACAAAGAAAAAATATTACGAAATCCTTATGTAGCAGACTTTACCGTATATGATTCCATAATTTTGGAAATTAAATCCTTAAACTCAATTATAGAAAGTCATAGGTACCAGGCTTTAAGTTATTTATCTGTATCTCAAAAAAAATTAGGAATAATTATAAATTTTAGAGAAAAATCCCTCACGTGGAAACGTATTGTTTTTTAATTCGTGTAATTCAATAAAATTAGTGTAATAAAAAATATGGATATAACAATCAAAGAAGCCCAACATAAAATTGACCAATGGATAAAAACGGTCGGTATAAAATATTTTAGTGAGCTAACGAACCTCGGAATTTTGATGGAAGAAGTTGGTGAGTTGTCAAGATTAATAGTTCGTATTTATGGTGAACAATCTTTTAAAGAAACAGATAAAAATAAAAAGCTAAGTGATGAAATGGCTGATGTACTTTGGGTTTTAATTTGCCTTGCCAATCAAACCGGCGTTGATCTAACGGATGCATTACAAAAAAACTTTCAAAAGAAAAGTTTGAGAGATGCTGAGAGACATAAGAAGAATGAAAAGTTGAAATAAATTTATTGCATGATACAGTTTTTAAAAAAGCTGATAGACTATTTTGAAAAAGAAAAGATTGCTTACATGCTTTCAGGAAGTGTGGCAATGAGTATTTATTCTTTACCGAGATTTACGAGGGATTTTGATTTTATTGTACACCTGCAGTTAAAAAATGTTAAGGGTTTAGTTGATTATTTTAAAGAAGGTTATTATTGCGATGAGGATGCTATAAAAGAAGCAATAATGAACAAAAGCCTGTTCAACATTATTGATTTTGCAAGCAATTATAAAGCAGATTTTATCATTCTTAAAAATGAGCCTTACCGCCTTGCTGAATTTGAAAGAAGACAGCAGGTTAATTTTCTTGATATGCAAATTAATTTGGTTTCTGCGGAAGATTTAATTATTTCAAAAATTGCATGGATACAAGAGGTGCAAAGCGATATACAAAAAGAGGATATGAAAATTTTATTGACAATAAAAAATATTGATATGAGATATATCAGGAAATGGATTGCAACTTTGAAATTGAATACCTTTGGCTTATTATAAAATATGAGCGATACACCGCAACATATTAAAGACCTTCAACAGAAACTATGGCTTGAAAAAAAGCCCGAAGAAAGGCTGATGCAATTCCTTAAAGATAATGATGCAATGTTTAAAGCCATTTTGCAGGCAAAGAAAGAATTAGGCATCAAGTATCATCCGCTGGAAGAGTACCGAAAATAAAATAATAAGAACCAAAATGATAAATAAATTTGGAAGGTTTGAGTTCCTGCTTTTCCCAACCAAGTTTTCAGAAATAAGTTCATTCTAATCAATTAATGACTGCAATTCCTATCTTATTATCTTTGCCGACCTATGGCAAATGAACAAAATAATTTTAGTGAAATAATTGCACATTGCAAAGAGTATGGATACATTTTTCCTTCCAGTGAAATTTATGATGGTTTAAGCGCTGTATATGATTATGGGCAAAATGGTGCTCAATTAAAAAAGAATATACGTGATTACTGGTGGAAGAGCATGACGCAACTGCATGAAAATATTGTAGGCATTGATGCTGCAATTTTTATGCATCCACCTACCTGGAAAGCCAGCGGCCATGTTGATAATTTCAGCGACCCGATGATTGACAATAAAGACAGTAAAAAACGCTATCGCGTTGATCATTTGATAGAAGCGATGCAGAAAAGCTTGCACTCGAAGGAAAAAAGGAAGAAGAGTTTGCATTGCTAAAAACAATGGATGAATTATTGGCCAAAGATGATTTTGCGGGATTAAAAAAATTAATTGAAGATAATAAAATTACTGTGCTGTCAGCGAAACCAGCAACTGGACTGATATTCGCCAGTTTAACCTGATGTTTTCAACAGAATTGGGCAGTGTTGCTGAAGACGCCAACACAATTTATTTACGTCCGGAAACAGCACAGGGAATTTTTGTAAATTTTTTGAATGTGCAAAAAACAGGAAGAATGAAAATTCCTTTTGGTATTGCACAAACAGGTAAAGCTTTCCGTAATGAAATTGTAGCCCGGCAATTTATTTTCCGGATGCGTGAATTTGAACAAATGGAAATGCAGTTTTTTGTTCGGCCGGGAACGAAATGAATGGTATAATTACTGGAAAGAAGAAAGACTGAAATGGCATGAAAGTCTTGGCATTCCTGTGTCTAAGATATCGTTTTCATGATCATGTAAAACTGGCACATTATGCAGATGCTGCCGTTGATATTGAATATGAATTCCCTTTTGGATTTAAAGAAGTGGAAGGTATTCATTCCAGAACAGATTTTGATTTGAAGCAACACCAGGAATTAAGCAAAAAGAAATTACAGTATTTTGATAATGATTTAAAAGAAGATGGTAAGCCAATTGGAAATTATATTCCATATGTGGTAGAAACTTCAGTTGGCTTAGATCGTCTAGTCTTAACCGTTATAAGTAATTCTTATGCAAATGAAAAATGGACAAAGGAAGATGGAACAGAAGATAGTCGGGTAGTTTTAAAAATTCCCGCAAAGATTGCACCTTACAAATTAGCCATACTTCCCCTGGTAAAAAAAGATGGCCTTCCTGAAATTGCGAAGGCATTAATGAATGAATGTAAGCAAAGCTTTCATACTTTTTATGAAGAGAAAGACAGCATTGGTAAGCGTTACAGGCGAATGGATGCAATAGGAACTCCGTTCTGTGTTACGATAGATCATCAAACAAAAGAAGATGATACGGTTACCATCCGTTACAGAGATACCATGACACAGGAAAGGGTTTTACTGAATGATATAAGAAAATTAATCCTTGAAAAAATTCAATAATTTTTACACAAGTTTTGAAAATAAACAGTTGTATTATTCCACAACTGTTAGCAGAATCAAAGATTTTTTTACTGCTTTTATTTTATAAGGAATTTTTTCATGCAGCGTTATTATTTGTTCTTTACCTGCGTGCGTTTCTTCAACATTGGCTATTAAACTTATTTTTCCCTTTATTACCTGAATACTTAAAATATTTTCCGGATGCTCCGTTTGCATTTCCGCTTTTCTATGCAATGCAACCAGTATAATCCGCATTTTATCAGATTTAAAAACGGTTATTGCATTGCGGTCACCGTCTTGCCATGCATTTTCATTTTTTATTTGTTCAATATAAGAGGGAATGTCTATTAATAAAACAGGAGAATCAATTTGCCGCTCTCCCTCAGGCCGGTTGCGGGTAGAATCAATTTCAGTATTTTCCATTTAAATGATTTTCTAATTTACCTTCAAAAATCATTCCCAGAAAATTGATTTATTTTTAAATAACTATTAACCGTACAATTCCAAATGAATTGATTTTCTATCATATCCCAAATCAGTTATTTTTTTACGTGCATCATCAATCATTGCTTTCCATCCACATAAATAAAAAGAAGCAGGTTTTAGGTGCTCCAGGCCTTCACATGCTTCATTATTTTTTTTACAAATTTCTTCATACAGGCTATGCACATAACCTGTATATCCTTTCTGCCCATCCCAACCTTCCCGGCTTAGTGTAGGCATGTAAATAAAGTTCTCAATTTTTTCTTCCAGATTTTTCATTTCCTCATGATATAAAAGATCTTTTTTAGTACGACATCCAAAAATGAGATATAAATTTTTATGCGAAATATTATGTAATTGCATATGATTAAGCATGCTTCTGAAAGGTGCAATGCCGGTTCCCGTACAAATAAAAAATAAATCTTTTTCAATATTTTCCGGTAAAGTAAAAACACCCTGCGGACCGCGAAAGGTAAGTTCGCTGCCAACATGAATTTCCCTGAACAAATACGGAGTTCCCGCACCGGATTCCAATAACACTATTAATAATTCAAATACATTAGAACCATCAGGCCAGCTTGCAATAGAATAGCTACGCCATCTTTTATTCTTCTGTTCATGAATCGGGAGATCAAGCGTTACGAATTGACCTGGTTTAAAATTAAAGCATTCCAGTTCATTCACTTTAATAAAGAAACGTTTGGTGTTATAAGTTTCGTCTTCAATTCGCATAACCGTTCCCGTACGCCAGGGTTCTAAAGCCATGTGCAGATAAATTTTGGGTAAAATACAAATGATATTTCTAAATGAAAAATTTACATTTATTACTTCTTCTTAACGATGTTATATGTTTTTGCTATAATTAGGTTAAGCAGAAAATACACTTACCTTCGCAATGGTGATAAAAGTTGTTGAATGAACCTGGATGTGTTGATGAATGTGTATGAAAAAGATTCCCGCATTTTTACAATTGCGGATAAGATCCTATTGTCAAAGCCGCAACACATAAATCTTTCAGGGCTTTGCGGCAGCGCTTCTCAATTTGTTGTTTCTTCTGTTTTTAATCATCCCTTAAGCGCTCAGCTTAATCATCTTATTATTTTAAGAGATGCGGAAGAAGCTGCTTATTTTCATAATACAATTGAAAATCTTACAAAGGCGCTTGATCTTTTTTATTTTCCTTCTTCATTTAAAAATAAAAAAAATTACAGCCTGCTCAACAGCAGCCATGTAATGTTGCGAACAGAAGCGCTTAACAAATTAGGTGCCGGAGGTAATCGCAAAATTATTGTAACCTATCCTGAAGCCATTTTTGAAAAAGTGGTTTTATCAAAAACCCTTTAAGAAAATATTATTTCATTTAAACAAGGCGATACAATTAATCTAGATGACATTGCTTGCACGATTTGTTGATCTATGGTTTTGACCGGACCGATTTTGTATATGAACCTGGTCAGTTTGCTGTTCGCGGAGGTATACTTGATATTTATTCGTTTGGAAATGAAAAGCCTTATCGCATTGAATTATTTGGAAACGATGTTGACAGTATCCGGATATTTGATCCTGAAACGCAATTAAGTGAAAGAAAACTGTTGCAGGTAAATATTATTCCTAATGTTGAAACCCAAGTTTCCGAGATTGGACCGGTGAAAAAATTTCGCTTGCTAAATTTTCTACCTGAAAATACAGTTGTCTGGATAGAAGATTGGGAATTTATTAAAGAAATAATTGAGGAACAGGAAGGAAGATGTTGAATTATTTGTTGACAGTATTAAAAGCGGTAAAACAAGACAATATAGAAGATACAGAAGAAGATGAGCTAAATCATGAAAAAAGATGTCTCAGTAAATGATTTTGTAAGTGCTTCAATATTGGAAGAACAAATAAAACAAAGACATATTATTGAGTTTGGCAATAAATCCTATTTCCAAAAATTCAAAATCAGAGAATGCGGAAACTACAATTGAAATTTCAACACAGGCCACAGCCGGCTTTCAACAGGCAATTTGAATTTACTGATTAACAATCTGAAAAATTTTGAAGTAAAAAAATATAATATCTACATTTTTGCTGAAAATCCAAAACAGTTAGAAAGATTGAATACTATTTTTAATGATCTTAATGCTGAAATTAATTTTACTCCCATTCCTACGTCTATTCATGAAGGTTTTATTGATGATGATCTAAAAATTGTTTGCTATACCGATCACCAGATATTTCAACGTTATCATAAATACAGGGTAAAACAGGCATTTAGTAAAAACAAAGCGCTTACTTTAAAAACCTTGCGGGAATTGCAGCCGGGAGATTATGTAACCCATATAGATCATGGTGTTGGTGTGTATAGCGGGCTTACAAAAGATTGAAGCAAATGGAAGAATGCAGGAAGCTGTAAGAATTGTTTATAAAGATAGTGATCTTTTATATGTGAATATTTCTTCGCTGCATAAAATAAGCAAGTACAGTGGCAAAGAAGGCACAGTGCCCAAAATGAATAAACTGGGAAGTGATGTATGGAATAAACTAAAAGAAAAAACAAAAAAGCAGGTAAAAGATATTGCCTTCGATCTTATAAAATTATATGCTCAAAGAAAAAGCTCAAAAGGTTTTGCGCATTCGCCGGATAATTATATGCAAACAGAACTGGAAGCATCTTTTATTTATGAAGACACGCCCGACCAAAACAAAGCAACTACAGATGTAAAAAAAGATATGGAAAAGCCTTCGCCAATGGACAGGCTTGGTTTGTGGTGATGTAGGTTTTGGCAAAACAGAAATTGCTATACGTGCTGCATTTAAAACTTGCCTTGACGGCAAACAGGCTGCTGTACTGGTTCCTACAACAATTCTTGCTTATCAGCATTATAAAACTTTCAGTGAACGTTTAAAAGATTTTCCTGTAACGGTAGATTATATCAACCGTTTTAAATCATCCAAAGAAAAAAAAGAAACACTTACAAAAAGTTGCAGAAGGTAAAATTGATATTATCATCGGAACACATGCATTACTGGGAAAGGATGTTAAGTTTAAAGATCTTGGTTTGATGATAATTGATGAAGAACAAAAATTTGGTGTTGCAGCAAAAGAAAAATTAAAACAAATAAGAACAACGGTTGATTCGCTTACACTAACGGCAACGCCTATTCCAAGAACATTGCAATTTAGTTTGATGGGTGCAAGAGATTTGAGCATCATCAATACACCGCCACCAAACCGGCAGCCAATACAAACAGAAGTGCATGTGTTTAATGAAGATGTTATACGGGATGCTATTTATTATGAAACAGAAAGAGGCGGACAGGTTTTCTTTATTCATAACCGTGTACACGGCTTGCGTGAAATGACGGGCATTGATTACAAGGACTTTGTCCTGATCTTAGTATTGCTTATGCGCACGGACAAATGGAAGGCGATCAGCTTGAAGAAACGATCCTTGATTTTATGGATAGAAAATATGATGTGTTGGTTTGCACCAATATTGTTGAAAGCGGTGTTGATATTCCAAATGTAAATACCATCATTGTAAATAATGCGCACCAGTTTGGATTAAGTGATCTGCACCAATTGAGTGGCCGTGTTGGGCGAAGTAATAAAAAAGCATTTTGTTATTTATTTGCTCCACCAATGAGCACATTACCTGCGGATAGCCGTAAACGTTTGACAACACTTGGAACAATACAGTGACTTGGGAAGTGGCTTCCAGATTGCCATGCGTGATCTTGATATTCGTGGTGCAGGAAATTTATTGGGTGGTGAACAAAGCGGTTTTATTGCAGAGATTGGTTTTGAAATGTATCAGAAAATTTTGGATGAAGCGATACGTGAATTAAAACGAAAAGAGTTTAAAGATTTGTTTAAAGAAGAAATCAAAAACAGGATGATTTTGTATGTGATTGTACGATTGATACCGATCTGGAAATTTTAATTCCTGATGAATATGTTGAAAGCATTACCGAACGATTGAGTCTTTATTCAAGACTTGGATAATTGCGAAAATGAAAAAGAACTTGCAGATTTTCATAAAGAAATGATTGATCGGTTTGGGCCCATTCCATCACAGGTAGAAGATCTTTTTACAACAGTACGTTGCAGAAAATTGCAGTTGATCTGGGTTTTGAAAAAATGATTTTAAAAGATAAAACGCTAAAATGTTTTTTTGTTGCCAATGCTGATTCGCCTTATTTCAACAGCGAAACTTTTATGAAGATTTTAAATTTTATTCAAACACAAACAAACAAAGCAAGATTAAAACAGGTTGGCAGAAATGGAATTTTAATTGTAAAAGATATTAAAACAATGAAGGCTATGTTTGAATTTTTGAAGAAGATGCACGTGGTTACTATTTTAAATGATGCTTCCCTGACTAATTCCTGATTTGACTATAAATTTTCTTCCCAACAACTTTATAAATAAAAAAGCGATACAGCACTACTGTATCGCTCACAATATTTATGAAAATATTTTACCAACTTTTTTTGGCAACTCCATCTTTTACAGCCTGTAGCGCATTAGCCTCGCTAAGCATTGTAGTCATTTTATTTCCTTTTCCATCATCGCCCTGGGCCATATATCCACCTCTTGAAGTTTTTGTTATTACTGCATTTTGCATTGGTACATTTTTCTCTTTTGTTTTCATGCAATAGGCTGTTATCATTTTTGACATTTTGATTGGGTTTATAGTTAAAAAAGTTTGATTAAAGCCCAAAGTCAGTTGACAGTGGATTTTCAAATGTAGTAATTTATACGTATTTCATACTAATATATTTCCTCACAGATGTGTATTAGTCATTTAAAAAATTCTCAATCTTTTTAATATTAATTTTAAACAGTATTTAAAATATGATGAAATAAAAAAGCTTTTCCATTTTTTTGAAAAAGCTTTTATAATAAAATAATCAATATTTGATGTTATTTACACATCCAGCCTGGCATACTTTGCATGCGTTTCGATAAACTCTCGTCGTGGCGGAACTTCATCACCCATCAGCATACTAAAAACCCTGTCTGCTTCAACTGCGCTATCAATAGTTACCAGCTTTAAAGTGCGGGTTGCAGGATTCATAGTTGTTTCCCAAAGCTGTTCGGAATTCATCTCTCCGAGACCTTTATAACGTTGTATATGAACCGTGTCTTCCTTGCCTTCCGCGACTTTCTGTATCCATGCTTTTCTATCTTCATCGTTCCATGCATAGGTTTGTTCTTTTCCTTTTTTCAATAAATACAAAGGAGGTTGCGCTATATAAACAAAACCCTGTTCTACCAGTTCTTTCATATACCTGAAAACAAAAGTTAATATCAATGTTGCAATATGACTTCCATCAACATCAGCATCGGTCATAATAATAAGCTTATGATAACGAAGCTTGGTTATATCCAATGCTTTAGGATCATCAGGCGTACCCACTTTTACCCCGAGAGCCGTAAACATATTTCGTATTTCCTCATTATCATAAATACGATGCTCCATTGCTTTTTCAACATTCAAAATTTTACCACGCAAAGGAAGTATCGCCTGGAAACTTCTGTCACGGCCCTGCTTTGCTGTTCCACCTGCGGAATCTCCTTCAACTAAAAATATTTCACACCTGAATGGATCCTTATCACTGCAATCAGCCAGTTTACCGGGTAAACCGCCTCCCGTTAGAACGCTTTTGCGTTGCACCATTTCACGGGCTTTTTTTGCGGCCGCTCTCGCCTGCGCAGCTAAAATGACTTTCTGAATAATTGTTTTGGCGTCTCTGGGATTTTCTTCAAGATAAGCAACCAATACACGACTCAATGTGGAATCGACGACACCCATCACTTCATTGTTACCCAGTTTGGTTTTAGTCTGCCCTTCAAATTGAGGCTCTGGAACTTTTACAGAAATAACTGCGCTTAGGCCTTCCCGAAAGTCATCACCTTCAATATCCACTTTTGCTTTTTCAAACATTCCCTCCTTTTCACCATAACTTTTGAATACCCGGGTAATAGATCGCCTGAAACCGGAAACATGTGTACCACCCTCAATTGTATTAATATTATTTACATAGCTAAAGAGATGTTCCTGGTAACCTGTATTATAAATCATGGCAACTTCAACTGCAACATTGCTTGCTTCGTCATGGCCATCGCAATAAATTATATTAGGAAGCAATGGCTGGCGATTGCCATTTTTATCGATCAATTCAACAAACTCAACGATACCTCCTTCACTATAAAATGTTTTCGAATAGGTATTACCGTCATCATCCTTTTCACGTAAATCATTTAGAACAATGCGAATCTTTTTATTTAGATAAGATAATTCTCTTAACCTGCTTTCAAGTATCTCCCTGTTATATTCCGAAACTATAAAAATGGAAGTATCCGGCCAAAACTGTATCTCAGTACCGGTTGTATTACTCTCTCCTATTTCACGCACTTTATATTGTGGAATTCCTTTTTCATATTCCTGCTCGAATATTTTCCCGTCACGGTTCACAGTTACGTGAAATTTTGTGCTCAATGCATTTACACAACTTACACCAACACCATGCAAACCACCACTCACTTTATAAGTGTTCTTATCAAATTTTCCACCTGCATGCAACACAGTCATTACAACTTCAAGGGCGCTTCTTTTTTCTTTCGTCATTATCCCTGTAGGAATACCGCGTCCATCATCTATTACCGTTATGGAATTATCTTCATTGATAGTTACCTCAATGTTTTGGCAATAACCGGCAAGCGCTTCATCAATAGAGTTGTCAACCACTTCATACACGAGGTGATGAAGACCTTTGTTGCCCACGTCTCCAATATACATTGCAGGCCTCTTTCTTACTGCTTCAAGTCCTTCAAGCACCTGTATACTGTCGGCGCCATAGCCGTCTGGTTTTGGGGCAATTACTTCTGCTGTTTCTGATGTCATATAAAGGGATAAAAAATCGCTGTTAAGCTTGTAAAATTATAATCGTGCAAAGTTACGAATAATGTGCTTAAATCAAGCATCTGATTGCGTTTATTAAGTCATTTTTCTACAAATGATAAAACAATGTGGATAATTAGAAAAAACAATCCTAACACAATCAAATTGTTTGCAAAATCACAGCTAAAGTTATTTATCAAAGTTGTTTATCTTTGCGTCCGTTTTATATGGTATATTCCAATGACATACTATCAGTTGCCCTCGATCATCCTGTAATGCAGGAAGAAATGGAACTGGTTCATCATAAAGTGCAAAAGATTCCCGGCACAGTACAATACGTCATTAATCGTTATAGAAAAATACCGAATATTAATTTTGAAGATACCGGGATGATGGTATACAATTACAAATCCGGAGATAAAAAAGAAAGCAATCTTGAATTAGTTTTTTGTGTTACGGGAAACAGGTATTGCAGGCAAAAAGATTCAGAATGTAATTTTTGTAAAAATTCCCAGTCAGAACATTGCCGGGAAATAGTTGATACGGTTGATGTTGCCAGCTTCAAATTCAACTCGGATCATCTTTCGCAATTTGTGAAAAGTTTAAAAACCACTTCTTTTTCTGAAAGTATTTTAAACTTTAGCCATACATCGTCGTTCGCAAAATCTTTACCCCTTTGCAGCAAAACACGAATTGTTTTGGATGCTTTATTAAATCATTCTTATTCTGAAAGCCTCGAAAATATTTTTATAAATGCACAAACGCAAATGCTGTTATTGTATAGCATGGAATGCATGGCAGGCGACAGCGAAGACTCTTTTAGCTGTAAATTTTTAGCTAATGATGCGGACCGGGAAAAGATAGCATTGGCGAGAGAAATATTATTGGAACATATCAGCGAACCATTAACTATTAAAGAACTTAGTCGTAAAGCTGCCATTAATGAGTGCTATTTAAAGAAGGGATTTAAAGAAATGTATGGCACTACGATTTTTGATTTTTTTCAAAGCCAGCGCATGGAACATGCCAAATATCTTCTGTATGAAAAAGGATTAAGCGTTACTGATGTTTCTGCATTACTGGGTTATTCCTCTATATCACATTTTTCTACAGCTTTTAAAAAACACACCGGCTTAAAGCCCTGTGAATTATTGTTTCACTGAGAATCAGTATAGTTTATTCTTTTCGGTATTTCTTATACATTTTAATTGCAAGCAAAAGTAAAGCCGCAACAGCAACCAAAACTCCCAATCCCCAAACAACACTTAGCAATCGTTTTACTACCGCAAGCATTACAATTGCAATTAAAAAAAGCGTTGCCAGCTCATTCCAAATTCTTAATTTTTGAGAAGACCATGCAAAATTTCGGTTTTGCTGTTGCTTGAAAATTTTATGAATAATTAAGTGGTATACAAGCAGTCCGGCTACAAAAGCCAGTTTCACCAAAAGCCATAGAGGAAGGCTTCCATATAATAATCCCATCCAGGTTCCAAAAATTAGGGTGAGAATTGCCGATGGCCAGGTAATACCGTACCACAGCCGTTTTTGCATAATGCTATATTGGTTCAGAAGGATAGTTTTTTCGGGCTCAGTCTTCGTATAAGCTTCTGCGTTATATACAAAAAGCCGCACTATATAAAAAAGCCCGCTAAACCAGGTAACTACAAAAATTATGTGCAGAGCTTTTATGTAGAAATACATTTATCTGATTGAATTTTATTGAATGATATTTTAAATAGCATTATTATTTTATTATTCACTAACGTATTTTGCAAGCGCCTCCACCCATAGAACATCGGTATTCAGGCAAGGAATCATTTTAAAACTTTCTCCTCCTGCATTCATAAAAATTTCCCTTCCCCTAATTTCTATTTCTTCCAATGTTTCCAGGCAATCACTCACAAAAGCAGGGCATATTACTAATAATTTTTTTACACCTTCATTGGGTAATTCCTGCAGCCGAATATCAGTAAAAGGTGTCAGCCATCCTTTCCCCAGACGGGATTGAAAAGACAGGCTGCATTTATTTTTCGGTATGCCCAAAAGCTCTGTAACTAATTTAGTGGTTGCAAAAACCTGGTGCCTGTAGCAATGCGCATGGGCCGTTGACGCCACTTCGCAACAATTTTCTGTTTGCAGGCAATGGCAGCCTGTAACATCACTTTTTCGTATATGCCTTTCCGGTATACCATGATAACTAAATAAAATTTGATCAAAATCCTCTTCTAAAAAAGGCTTTATTTTTTCGCCAAGCGCATTTATATAATCAGTATCGCTGTAAAAGGGTTGTACAAATGAAAGCTTAAACGAATACTTTTTCTTTTGATAAATCTCTTTGGCGTATTCAACTGCTGTTTCATAGCTCGACATGGCATAATGCGGATATAGTGGTACAGCTAACACTTCCTCAATTGAAGGATTGTTTTTAAGCAAAGCATTAAACCCTTCTTCAGGACCAGGGTTTCCATACCTCATAGCAATTTCCACAGGCATATCAATTTCCTTTTCCAACGCTGTTTTTAACTCTCTTGTAATTTCAATTAATGGCGAACCGTTCCCGGTCCATATAGTTTTATAAGCTTCGGCAGATTTTGGCGCCCTAAAAGGAACGATAATGCCTTTTACCAATAATGTTCTTAGTAGCCAGGGTTTATCAATAACCCTTTCATCCATTAAAAACCGCGTGAGATATTTTTTTAAATCTTTTACTTCCGTAGAATCCGGTGAACCCAAATTCATTAATAAAATTCCCTTCTTAACTGTCATTTTTAAAAATATTTGCAAATGTAAGGCGCTTATATTAAAGCAACCTTTCTCAAATAATTTTACGTTTAAACATTCAGGTATCAATTAGTAAAATCATATGTAGGGATATATATGGCATTCATTCACACAAGGAGCATAGTCATACAGGAGGCTGATAAAAATCATTTAAAAGAAATTTACTTTTGATTTGGCTTGAAGATTATTTGTAAAAGCATTCGTTAACTTTGCAATCCTGCGGAAAGAAAATTGAATAAAGTTTTATGACTTTCTTGTGACTTTCCCGGGGTTTGATAAAAATAATTTTGCACACTTCATGATTATAGAGGAACCAGTACATCAATTTTTAGATTCTTTCTGTATAGCAGGAATTAATTACCGTAAAAGCGACATTAGCATTCGTGGCAAATTTTCCTTATTGCCGGAGCATTCCATTTTGTTATTAAAACAATCTGTTCAAAAGAAATTTCCAGGCTGTATGGTTCTTTCTACTTGTAACAGGACAGAAATATATGGCATATGTGATCATCCTCACCAACTGATAGAAATGCTTTGCATTCATACTCATGGTAACATGAAAGATTTCGTGGAACACGGTTATCAATATAAAGGACTCGCCACGGTAGATCATTTGTTTAAAGTAGCGGCAGGACTGGATTCGCAGATAATTGGTGACTATGAAATTTTATCACAAATAAAACAAGCGGCAAGGCAGGCAAAAGAAAATAACTGCATCAATAGTTTTATGGAGCGTGTTATAAATTATGCATTGCAGTCATCCAAACAAATAAAAACAAACACCAGGCTAAGTTCAGGAACTGTCTCGGTTTCTTATGCAGCTATCGAAATAATAAAAGAAAGAATTAATGATGTAAGGAACAAAAAAATTCTTCTTGTGGGTACGGGAAAATTTGGCCATTACATCGGAAAGAACCTTAAAAATTATTTATCATCTTCATCTTTATATTTTACCAACAGAACAGATAGCAAAGCTCTTGATCTTGCAAAAGAATGTGATGGCATATTTATTCCTTACAAAAATTTAGAGACAGAAGCAAATGACGCAGATATTATTATTGTGAGTTCAGCGGCAGAAACGTATACAGTACATCCTTCTTTTTTTACTAAGATAAAAACGAGGTTAATACTTGATCTTTCTGTACCTCAGAATGTAGATCCGGCTGTAAAAAATTTAAACGGTATTACTCTTTTAAATGTTGATGAAATTTCAGCTATACTGGACAAAACAATTACACTTCGCCAGAAAGAAATTCCCAAGGCATTGGAAATTATTAATAACACAATGTTGGATTTATGTAATTGGTATCGAAGGCAGGCAATCAGCCCCTTATTGCGCATTGTAAAAACGCAGTTATACGAATTAAGCGAAACTCATTTTATAAACCAACCTTCCGACGAAAAAATTCACAAAGCAGTATCTTCGCTGGCTGTACAATTGAACCAGCAAAACAATAGGGGTTGCCAATGCATTAATGCTTTAAGCAGTTATCTTCACATGAATTGAAACAAATTATTAAGATAGGAACTCGTGAAAGTCAATTGGCTGTATGGCAGGCTACACACGTGCAGCAACTTCTTCAAAAAAATAATATAGAATCTGAACTGGTTTACATTAAAAGCGAAGGTGACATTGATACTATTACGCCATTATATGAAATAGGAGTACAAGGCATTTTTACAAAAACGCTTGATACAGCTTTACTAAATAAACGAATAGATATTGCAGTTCATTCAATGAAAGATGTGCCCACTCAATTGGCAAAAGGAATTCAGCAGGCCGCAGTTTTAAAAAGAGGTTCGCATAAGGATATTTTCGTACCTCATCCTGATCTTTCTGATGCTTATAAACTATTTGGATTAGGCGAGCTTGAAATAAAACATGTTTCTATGACGTCGGCAGGCTCCAAATCTAAGAAAAGCGTGCGCACCACTTATGAAAACACCGGGGCGAAGATAAATGCGGTCATAGCTACCAGTTCCGTTCGCCGTATTGCGCAATGGTTAAATAGATACCGGCATCACCAAATTGAAAATCTGAGAGGAAACGTAAATACCCGCCTTCAGAAGTTGAAGAAAAGCAATTGGCAAGGTGCAATTTTTGCAGCTGCCGGCCTGGAAAGACTTAATCTTCGCCCTGCAAATGCAATAGAACTTGACTGGATGCTGCCTGCGCCTGCACAAGGTGCAATTATGGTTGTTTGCAGAGAAGATGATAATTATGCTTTTGAAAGTTGTCAATTCTTCAATAATGAAGAAACGGCGTTGTGTACAAAAATAGAAAGAGATTTTTTAAGTGCATTATCAGGAGGATGTTCTACTCCTATTTCCGCTTTGGCGGAAGTTAAGAATAATGAAGTGGTTTTTAAAGGAAATATAGTAACTCCGGATACTTATCATTGGGCGGGGTGTGATTTGACATACCGATTAGAAAATTCATCTGATTTAGGTTTTATTGCCGCAAAAGTTATGTTATCGAAGGGGGGGCAAGCCATTATTGACAATATGAAAAATGCTGGCTCAACAATTAGAAATGAAAAAAAATAAACTGAAAATATTAAGCACAAAAGAATTGACCAAAGATACTATTGGCAAGGCTTTGATGAATGATATAGCTATTGATGAGCTTCCCTTTATCACAACAGAACCGATAAATACTGATGAATTAAAAAAAATATTAAAGGAATTTTTGCAACAAAATATCATTGCGGTTTTTACCAGCAAAAATGCTGTGAAAGCCTTTGACCAGATAGCCAATGCTGAAGTTCCCTGGAAGATATTTTGTATCGGGCATTCAACAAAAACTTCTGTTGCAAAATTATTTGGTGAAGAAAAAATTTCAGGTATAGCAGCTAATGCAGCAGACCTGGCTGATATTATTTTAAAAGACGAAGAAATTAAAAAAGTAATTTTCTTTTCCGGAAAACAACGAAGGGAGGAATTACCACTAAAGATAAAAACACAGGGAATAGAAGTGGAAGAAATAGTAGTTTATGAAACATTGGAAATACCTCAAAAACTTTCAAGGAAAATTTATGACGGCATTTTATTTTTCAGCCCAAGTGCGGTCAACAGCTTCTTTTCTTTAAATAAAATTAAAGGGCAAACACAAATTTTTGCAATTGGTAAAACAACTGCTGATGCAATTCATCAACACATAAATAAAAAATTAATTATTGCTGAAACACCTTCGGAAGAAAACATGATCGAGCAGATAAGTTTACATTTCAGCACTACCACAGCATAGTATGCAATTAAAAAACGATTTATTATTACGGGCTTTAAGAAAGGAAAAGGTAGAGCGGCCACCAGTTTGGATGATGCGGCAGGCAGGAAGATATTTACCTGATTATATAAAGCTTCGTGATAAGTACGATTTCTTTACAAGAATACAAACACCTGAACTTGCAACAGAAATTACTTTGCAACCAATACAACAGGTAGGCGTAGACGCAGCAATTATTTTTTCTGATATTCTTGTTATACCACAGGCAATGGGCGTTCAGGTTTTAATGGAAGAAGGTAAAGGACCGTCATTACCCAACGTCATTCAATCACAAAAAGATATTGATGCATTAATTACAGATAATGTTGAAGAAAATTTGAATTATGTTATCAAAGCTTTATCACTTACTAAAAAGGAATTAAATGGGAGCGTACCTTTAATTGGTTTTGCCGGCGCTCCATGGACAATTTTATGTTATATGATTGAGGGCAAAGGCAGTAAAACCTGGGATAAAGCCAAACAATTTTGTTATACAGAATCTAATCTTGCACGCCAATTACTGCAAAAAATTACCGATACAACCATTGTATATTTAAAAGCGCAAGCTAAGGCTGGCGCTGATGTGCTGCAGGTTTTCGATAGCTGGAGCGGATGCTTAAGTCCTGAAGATTTTAAATTTTTTGCGCAGCCATATTTATTACAAATTGCTGATGCAGTAAAAGAAGATGCGCCTGTAATTTTATTTCCCAAAGGAAGCTGGTATGCATTAAAAGATTTAAGTGAAAGCAGCGCTTCAGGCCTTGGAATAGATTGGTGCATTTCTCCAAAGATGGCAAGACATTTAACTAATAGCAAAATCACATTGCAGGGAAATTTCGATCCCGCTAAATTATTAATGTCTATTCCTGAAATAAAAAAAGGAGTAAAAGAAATGATTGATGAGTTTGGCGTTCAAAATTATATTGCCAATTTAGGACACGGCATTACACCAAATGTTCCTGTCGAAAATGCCAAAGCTTTTGTGGATGCAGTTAAAGAATATAAATAGTAACTTTTTAAAAGAATGAGCCATACAGATAAAATATATAAAACAGATACGAAGGAATTCCGGGGAAGATGGATTGATTATGTATATGATCTGCAGGAAAAAATTTGTACTGCATTAGCGGAAGAAGATGGGAAAGAAACTTTTGCCACTGATGAATGGGAACGAGCTGAAGGCAAAGGTGGTGGCGGTATTACAAGAACAATAGCTAATGGAAATGTATTTGAAAAAGGTGGTGTAAATACATCCGTTGTTTATGGAAAAATTACTAAGCCAATGCGTAAGCAATTGCAATTGGAAGGAAGTAAATGGTTCGCTTGTGGGTTATCGTTAGTGATACATCCGCTGAATCCTTATGTGCCCACAGTGCATGCAAACTGGCGTTATTTTGAATTATATGATGAAGCTGGAAACGTCATTGATCGCTGGTTTGGTGGTGGTACTGATCTTACCCCTTACTATTTATTTGAAGAAGATGCAAAACATTTTCATCAAACAATAAAAAGTGCAATGGATAATTTTGGAAAAGATTTGTATCCAAAATATAAAAAAGAATGCGATGAATATTTTATCAATTCACATCGCAATAATGAAATGCGTGGAATTGGTGGCATCTTTTATGATCATCTAAAAACAACAAATGAAACCGAAGCAGAAAATTTACTTGGATTTCAACAAGCCAGCGGTAATATTTTTTTAGATGCATACCTGCCTATTGTGAAAAGAAGAAAAAATACTTCATATTCTGATTCTGAAATTAAATGGCAGGAAATAAGAAGTGGGCGCTATGTTGAGTTTAATTTAATTCATGACCGTGGCACGCTGTTCGGTTTAAAGACCAATGGCAGAACAGAAAGTATTTTAATGAGCCTTCCGCCAAGAGCAAGATGGTTGTACGATTACACGCCGGCAGAAGGTAGTGAAGAAAATAAATTATTACAGGTTTGCCTTTATCCTATAGATTGGGTTGACGATTGAACTTTTCATTTTAACTAAAAGAAATGTATTTACAAAGAAGAAACAGGATATTAAGACAATCATCTTCAATAAGAAGTATGGTTGCGGAAACAACTTTAACGCCTAATGATTTTATTGCTCCTTTATTTATTGATGAAGGTGAAAATATTTCATTTGAAATTCCATCAATGCCCGGATATTATCGCTATTCCATTGATAATACAATAAAGGAAGTAAAAGAACTATGGAGCCTTGGAATAAAAAGCGTTTTACTTTTTGTAAAAGCAAAAGATGAACCGAAAGACAATACCGGAAAAGAAGCCTGGAATGATGATGGATTGATGCAGAGAAGCATTAAAGCTATTAAGGATGCCGTTCCTGAAATGGTTGTTATGACTGATGTTGCGCTTGATCCCTATTCATCTTATGGTCATGATGGCATTGTAAAAGATGGTGAAATAGTGAATGATGAAACGGTTGAGGCATTGGTGAAAATGAGTCTTAGTCATGCAAAAGCAGGTGCTGATTTTGTTGCACCAAGCGATATGATGGATGGGCGAATTGGGGCAATGCGCGAAGCGTTAGAAGAAAACAATTTTACAAGAACCGGCATCATGGCTTATAGCGCAAAATATGCTTCTTGTTTTTATGGCCCGTTTAGAGATGCACTGGATTCAGCACCAGGTTTTGGTGATAAAAAAACTTATCAAATGGATTTTGCAAATCGAAGAGAAGCAATAAAAGAAGCAATGGATGATGAACAGGAAGGCGCAGACATTGTTATGGTGAAACCAGCTCTTGCTTATCTTGATATAATTCGCGAAGTAAAAGATAGTGTAACCCTGCCCGTTAGTGCATATAATGTAAGTGGTGAATATGCGATGATAAAAGCTGCCTCAAAAATGGGCTGGCTTAATGAAGACAAAGCAATCATTGAATGCCTCACATCTATAAAAAGAGCCGGTGCAGATTTAATTGCCACGTATTTTGCAAAAGATGCTGTAAAGTTGTTGCAATAATTTAGTCTTCATGTCAGCGACATTTTTTTAAATTTTTTTTTCCGCAAATCATTATGACCTATATAAGCAACCGCAGTAAACAACTTTTTGAAAGGGCACAACAATCAATACCAGGTGGAGTAAACTCGCCTGTAAGAGCCTTTAAAAGTGTTGGCGGCACTCCATTATTTATTAAGTCTGCAAAAGGCGCATATCTGTTTGATGAAGATGGAAATAAATACATTGATTATATTAATTCATGGGGGCCTATGATTCTTGGACACGCTTATGAGCCTGTTGTAAAAGCGATACGGGAAAAAGCTGCACATTCTACTTCTTTTGGCGCTCCTACTGAATTAGAAATTCAAATGGCAGAACTCATAAAAAGTATGGTTCCAAATGTTGATCTTATACGAATGGTAAGCAGCGGTACAGAAGCGTGTATGAGTGCCGTTAGGTTAGCAAGAGGTTATACCGGTAAAAATAAAATTATAAAATTTGAAGGTTGTTATCATGGTCATGCAGATTGTTTTTTAGTGAAAGGTAGGCAGTGGAATGGCGACATTAAATATTCAAACTGTTCCTGGAGTTACGGCTGGTGTGGCAAATGATACACTAACTGCACCATACAATAATTTGAATGCCGTAGAAAAATTAATTGAAGAAAATAAAAATAAAATTGCTGCAATTATTATTGAGCCTGTGGCAGGCAATATGGGCTGCATTCTTCCGAAGCCTGGTTTTTTAGAAGGACTTCGAAAACTCTGTGACGAAAACAATATAGTTTACATTTTTGATGAAGTAATGACAGGATTTCGTTTAGCAGCAGGTGGCGCACAGGAAAAATTAAATATTAATGCTGATCTTGTCACTTATGGAAAAGTTATTGGCGGAGGTTTGCCTGTTGGCGCTTTCGGTGGAAAAAAAGAAATCATGCAGCACATTGCTCCGCTTGGAAATGTTTACCAGGCCGGCACCTTAAGTGGTAATCCCATTGCAATGATCGCAGGGTTTACTATGTTAAGCGAATTAAAAAATAATTCTTCCATATACAATGAACTGGATTCAAAAAGTTTTCAATTAGAAAAAGGAATACGTGAAGCTCTGGACAAGAAAAAAATTCCTCATCAAATTAACAGAATAGGCAGCATGATGAGCCTTCACTTTTGCGATTTTGAGGTTATCGATTTCGAAACTGCTTCAAAAGCTGATATTTCATTATTCAACAAATTATTTCACCATTTATTAGAAAGCGGAATTTATCTTCCTCCTTCTTCATATGAGAGCTGGTTTCTCAGCAATGCATTAAATGAAAAAGATTTGGTTACTACAATTAATGCAATAGACAGTTTTTCTTTTTAATATAAAAAAGGCGAAGGGAAACCTCCGCCTTACCCTAATAAAACCTTAATTAGTAAAAGCTTCTATGATAATTAAATCACTATACACTAAGAATTCTTCAGCCTTCAGAATTATCAGGGGTTTTTCCGTTAGCAACGGCCATACTCTTACAATATGAAAGAATATAAATTTTTGTGTATAGCAAAGCCTATGAAACCAATATTATGCCAAACGGATATTGAATTATAATTTATTAACATCTCTTTCTTAAACTACTAAGCGGCTCGGGTTTAGCAAGTTTTCTTTACAACATTTCTGCATAAATTTTAATTATAGTACAAAAACAAATACCAATTTGTGTATCACGCTACACAAAGATGTTTGGAGAGGGAATATTTGCACTTGATATCCAATTATTATAGCTTGTTAATTTATTACCTTTGCCATCTTTTTATATTAAAGAATGGTTAGAAAATGAAGAGAAAATATCCAGAATACAGCCAGTTGAATTTAACACATATTGCAGATGAAATACTGGCAACCTGGGAAAAAGAGAAAACTTTTGAAAATAGTATCAGTAATCGTGATGGCAGTCGGGCTTTTGTATTTTATGAAGGACCTCCAAGCGCTAATGGTATGCCTGGAATACATCATGTAATCTCAAGAACATTGAAAGATCTGGTATGTCGTTATAAAACAATGCAAGGCTTCCAGGTAAAACGTAAAGGAGGGTGGGATACGCATGGCTTACCCGTAGAACTTGGTGTTGAAAAACTATTAGGGATAACAAAAGAAGATATTGGTAAAAAAATATCTGTTGAAGAATACAATGAAACCTGCCGGAGAGAGGTTCTTAAATTTAAAGACAAATGGGATGAACTGACTCAAAAAATGGGTTACTGGGTAGATTTGAAACATCCTTACATCACTTTTGAAAATAATTATATTGAATCACTTTGGTGGTGTCTTAAAGAATTATATAAAAAGGGATTTTTGTACGAAAGCGTTAGCATTCAGCCTTACTCACCAGCGGCAGGAACCGGATTAAGTTCTCATGAATTGAATCAACCCGGAACTTATAAAGATGTAAAAGATACAAGTGTGGTGGCAATGTTTAAAGCTATTAAAAACGAAAAGTCAGCATTTTCTTTTTGATGCTGTTAAAAGTGATGAGCTTTTCTTCCTGGCATGGACAACAACTCCATGGACTTTACCTTCAAATCTTGGATTAACAGTAGGAGCCTAATATTGATTATGTACTGGTTAAAACTTTTAATCCATACAGTGGAAAACCATTTGCTGTTATTCTTGCAAAAAATTTACTGCATAAATATTTTCCTGAACATATTGATGAATGGACAGAAGGAAATAATACCGAATTATATGAGGCAATAATAAACTGGCTTGATAAGGATCTTGACACCCACATTATCGGGCAAAGTCCAACTTTAAAAGTTGAATTTGAAAATCTTATAAAAAAGAAGCAATTACCCTATAAGATAATTCTTGAATTTAAGGGTTCAGTAATCGAAGGTTGTGAATATGAACAACTGCTCCCTTCAGAAGCAAATACTTTAGAAAAAATTCATGAGATAACTCCCGGTGCTGAACCATTTAAAGTAATTACCGGAAAATTTTGTAACTACCGAAGATGGAACAGGTATTGTTCATACTGCCCCTGCATTTGGGGCAGATGATTTTAAAGTTGGAAAGAAAAATAATCTTGGTATTTTAACCTTGGTTGATAAGGAAGGAAAATTTGTAGACGGTGTCGGTGAATTCAGCGGACGCTTTGTAAAAAATTATAAAGATGATCCTCATTATACCGATGTAAATGTTGATATATCAGTTAAATTAAAAAAAGAAAACCGTGCTTTTAAAGTCGAGAAGTATGAGCACAATTATCCGCATTGCTGGCGCACTGATAAACCCATAATTTATTATCCGCTTGATGCCTGGTTTATAAAAACAACAGCGGCAAAAGAGAGGATGATTGAATTAAATAATACCATTAACTGGAAACCTGCCTCCACCGGAACCGGAAGATTTGGCAACTGGCTTGAGAATATGGTAGACTGGAACTTAAGTCGCAGCCGTTTTTGGGGAACTCCACTGCCGGTTTGGAGAACCGAAGATGGAGAAGAAGAAAAATGTATCGGTTCGATTGAAGAATTGAAGAGGGAAATAAAAGCGTCTATTGATGCCGGTTATACGAAGATTTCCGAAAAAGAAACGATAGATGATTATATACAGAAACTTACTGCAGATCTTCATAAACCTTTTGTTGATGAAATAATTCTTGTTTCACAAAAAGGAAAATCGATGAAGAGAGTTTCCGACCTAATAGATGTTTGGTTCGATAGCGGTGCTATGCCTTATGCCCAATGGCATTTTCCGTTTGAAAATAAAAAAGAATTTGAAAATAATTTTCCTGCCGATTTTATTGCCGAAGGTGTTGACCAAACGAGGGGATGGTTTTATACGTTGCATGTATTAGGCGCTTTGTTATTTGACAGCGTTGCTTATAAAACGGTTGTGAGTAATGGTTTAGTGCTTGACAAGAATGGTGTTAAAATGAGTAAACGCCTTGGAAATATTGTTGATCCTTTTGAAACGCTTGAAATATTCGGCGCAGATGCCACAAGATGGTATCTTATCACAAATGCTTCACCATGGGATAGTTTGAAATTTGATTTGGAAGGTATAAAAGAAGTTCAGCGTAAATTTTTTGGAACACTTTATAATACTTACCAGTTTTTTGCATTGTATGCCAATGTAGATGGATTTGTTTTTAAAGAAAAATTTATACCCATAAAAGAACGCCCTGAAATTGATCAATGGATTATATCTTCCTTGAATTCGCTTATTGAAATAGTAACTAAAAGCTTAGATGATTATGAGCCTACACAAGCTGGAAGAGCAATAGAATATTTTCTTGATGAACATTTGAGTAACTGGTATGTAAGATTATCACGCCGACGGTTTTGGAAAGGTGAATATGAACACGACAAAATTATGCGCTTATCAAACACTTTATGAATGCCTGCAAATTATAAGCAGGCTTATTGCTCCAATTGCGCCATTTTTTGCAGATTGGCTTTTCACAAATCTTAATAACGTAACAACGCAATTTTCTTTAACCTCTGTTCACCACAGCGATTTTCCAAAGGTTGATGCTGGTGTTATTGATAAAGAGCTTGAAGAACGAATGCAACTGGCACAGGATATCTCTTCTTTAATTCTCTCACTTCGCAAAAAAGTAAACCTGTCAGATGGGCAAATAGGAATTAAGGTAAGGCAACCCCTTCAAAAAGTAATTATTCCTGCAATTGACGATTCATTTGCCAAAAAGGTAAAGCTTGTAGAAGACATTATTAAATCTGAAACCAATATTAAGGAAATTGAGCTTTTACAGGCAAACAATAATTTCATTAAAAAGAAAGCTAAAGCCAATTTTAAAACTCTTGGAAAAAGGCTTGGTTCAAAAATGAAATGGGCTGCTGAAAGAATTCAACAACTTGGAGACGTAGAAATCGACAAAATTCAGGAAGGAGATTTTATTTTAAATGCTGATTATGAGCAAGAAAAGGAGAATCCTATTCATCTTACACCGGAAGATATTGAAATTTCAACAAATGAAATTCCTGGGTTTGAAGTTGCTATAAAGGGCAATTTGACAGTAGCTTTGGATATCATACTGACAGAAAATCTGAAAAACGAAGGTTTTGCACGTGAATTCATTAATAGAATTCAAAACTTGAGAAAAGAGAGCAATTTTGAATTAACTGACAAAATTGTTGTAAATCTTCTTGATGATGCAGCGGCAAGAATTCCAATTACTGAATTTAATGACTATATTTGCGCCGAAATTTTGGCAGATACGCTTGAATTTGTTCCAAAATTAACCGATGGCATCACAATTGATGTTAACAATCACTCTTTAAAAGTAACAGTAACAAAAAAAGGAAAGTAAGTATGGCTACTCAGAAAAAAAAGACAACGTCTGTTGTAAAAAAATCACCAGCTCCAAAAGCGTCTGTAAAAAAAGTCATCGCTACAAAAAAATCGCCGGGTAAGAAACAATTAGTTAAAAAAACTGTTGTTGCTAAGAAGCCAACTGCAAAAGCAGTAGCTTCAGGTAAGAAATCAGCTAAACCTATTATTAAACCTTCACTGGCTAAAAAAGCTGCTAAGCCAACTGCAAAAAAAGCAGCCCAAAAAAAATTGACTAATAAAATCGTTGTAAAGAAATCTGCAGCCCAGACAAAAAAAACAGCGGCCGCGTCTAAAAAAATTGTGACTCCTCAGAAAAAACTATCAACCAGTGTAAGCAAAACAAAAATTGCTTCTCAGAAGCCAGTTGAAAAAGCAAATGCGAAAGCACCTGTTGTAAATATAAATGATCATAAAAAAGAACTTAAAAAAGCATTGAAAAATGCTGCTAAAAACCTAGTATCAAAAAAACAGGAAAAACCCTTTGTAATGCCCAAAACAAATACAGAAAAGTCGCGTAAGTACGAGCCTCAATTTATAAAATCGGTTTTAGACCAGGCACCGGAAGAAAACAGAGGTCCTTCAATGCGTTATAGTGACAGCGAATTACATGAATTCAGAGAACTTATTACAAGAAAGCTGGAAACAGCCAAAAAAGAACTGGGTTATTTACAAGGCCTTATTACCCGTAAAGATGAAATGGGTGGAGATGATACCGATAACAGGTACATGACTATGGAAGATGGAAGCCTTAGCATGGAAAGAGAACAGTTGAGCCAGATGGCAAGTCGCCAGATAACTTTTATCGACCATCTTGAAAAAGCCATGATGCGTATTGAAAATAAAACTTATGGTATATGCAGAGTTACCGGCAAGCTCATCGATAAGGCAAGATTAAGGGCAGTACCTCACGCTACTCTATCTATTGAAGCAAAAATGGGAATCGCAAAATAATTAAACCAAATATTTTATAAAAAAGGGAGCGACAAAATCGTTCCTTTTTTTTGCCGGAAATTTTTTAAATTGAAGAATGTTTAGAAAATTAAGAACCATTATATATCATGTAAATGACATAGAAAAAGCAAGGGACTGGTATAAAAAAGTCACTGGCATTCCTCCTTATTTCGACGAAAGTTTTTATGTAGGCTTTAATGTTTATGGATGTGAGTTAGGGCTTGACCCGGATTTAAATAACGTAACAACGGGAGAACATTCAGTTGCCTACTGGTTGGTAGATAATATAGAAGAAGCCGTGGATAATTTAATAAAAAATGATGCAAAAGTTATTAATGCAATTCAACAGGTAGGCGATGATGTATACGTTGCTGTGATTGAAGATCCTTTTGAAAATTATGTTGGGTTAATACAGGAAAATTTCCTTAAGGCATAATCTGTACTTATTTTACCTGCTGCATATTCACTAATCTTTTATAAAATCCGTCGGCTACTTTCATTAGAATATCATGTGTGCCTCTTTCTACAATTTTACCTTTGCTTAAAACAATAATTTCATCAGCATGTCGAACTGTGCTTAAGCGGTGCGCAATAACAATGCTTGTGCGATTACTCATCAGGTTATTGATCGCATCCTGCACTAATCTTTCACTTTCTGTATCTAATGATGAAGTGGCTTCATCCAAAATTAAAATAGGGGGATTTCTTAATACAGCTCTCGCAATAGTGGCTCTTTGTTTTTCGCCTCCGCTTAATTTATTTCCCCGTTCGCCAATATTAGTTTCATAACCATTTTCTTTTTGCAAAATAAGGCTATCAGCATTCGCAATTTTGGCGGCATTTTCAATCTGCTCTGGCGTTGCCTCATCCATTCCCAGGGCAATATTATTGGCAATGGTATCATTAAATAAAATAGCCTCTTGTGTTACAATTCCCATGTGATTACGAATAGACTGAAGGGAATAGTTTTTAATATTGATCCCATCAATCAGCAACTCACCATTGCTTACATCATGAAAGCGGGGAACTAAATCAACTAAAGTGCTTTTACCTGCTCCGGACGAACCCACAATGGCTACACTTCTCCCTTTTTCAATTGTAAGATTTATATCTTCCAGTATAATTTTATCCTCATAATAAAATGATACATTTTTAAATTGGATATTATTTTTAAATTCTTTCATCGTTATTGGATTCTCAATTTCCTTTATGGAAATATCTTCATCAATAAGACGTTCAATACGTTCAATACTTGCGGAGCCTTTTCTTATATTATACGATGCGGATGATAAAGCTTTCAAGGGCTGTATCACCTGTGAAAAAATAACGATATAGGTAATAAAATCACCCGGATCAAGGAAGGAATTTTTTAATACCAATCTTCCTCCAAACCACAACACGCAAACAATTGCAAAAACACCAAGCACTTCGCTCACAGGTGAAGCCGAGTCACGTTTACGATTAGCCCGGTTTTTTATAATAAATAATTCATTATTCTGGGTGGCTAATTTATTGAATTGCTTTTTTTCAGCATTAAAAGCTTTTATAACCCGGATGCCACCTAATGTTTCATCAATAGTTGAAAGTATGACGCCGAGTTTTTCCTGTACCCTGGTACTTTGTTTTTTAAGCGAACGCCCTACTCTCCCAATGATCAATCCGGAAATGGGTAAAAAAAGAACAAGGAAAAGTGTAAGCTGAGGACTTAATATTATCATGTAAATAAAAAACAAGAGAATAGCAACCGGCTCCCGGAACAACGTTTCTAATAAGTTAACAACAGAGGTTTCTACATCAACAAGATCATTGGTTAAGCGACTCATGATATCGCCTTTTTTTTGATCGTTAAAATAACCAATGGGCAATTCAAGAATCTTTCTAAACATTTTAATACGCATATCATTTATAACTCCATTTTTTATGGGAGTAATAAAATAGACAGACAGGTATAAAAAAACATTTTTAAGAATAACGGCAGTTAAAACTAAAAGGCAAATAACCGCAAGCGCTTTTATTTCACCATTGGGTGATTTTATTATGTCATACAGCTTTTCTTTTAATATATTTATCGGGTTCATTTTTGCAAAAAAACCTGGGCTATTAGTAATAGATGAAAGTGTATCGTTTTTCTTAAAAAGAAGTAACAGAAATGGGCTCAAAAGCCCCAGGGAGATTACAGAAAATAAATTAGAAAGTACATTAAAGCTGAAGTAGGCAAAAACTAATTTAGGATACTTTGATACATAGCGAAAAATAACACGTAAACTCTTCATCAAATATATTGAAATGACTAAATAGGGGCAAAGTAACTAATTTTACAAAGATTTATAACTATATAAAATGACAGAAGGAAAAAGACAAAAGCAGGTTGCAGGTGTTATTACAAAAGAACTCAATGAAATATTTTTAAGAATGGGTCTTAATATGATTGAAGGCGGTATGGTGTCAATTGCTTCTGTAAAAATTACGCCTGATCTTTTTGAAGCCAGGGTTTATCTTAGTTTCTTCCAGGTGAATGATAATGAAGCAGCCTTGGCAAAAATAAAAGAAAGAAGTAGCGAAATAAGGGGTGAATTAGGCAGGAGAGTCCGCCACCAGTTACGAAGCATTCCACAGTTTACCTTCTATATTGATGATACGCTTGATTATGTTTTTAAAATTGAAAAATTGCTTGATGAAATTAAAAAGGAAGATAAGAGTAATGATGATAAGCAACAAGCAATGGGCAACTGATAAATTAATAATCCATGCGATTAACCAATTAACCCTTCTGAATGTATTTAAAATTTGCGTGGCGATATTTTAAAGCAAAAAAAAGCACGAATGCTATTAATATAATATCCTGGGTAACTGCAGGTGTTATCGCATTTTCAACGATGTGCCAGGTTTTGGTGTTAAGCGTTTTCAATGGTTTTGAGGGATTGGTTCAATCTCTCTATTCTAATTTTTATTCTGATCTAAAAGTATTTCCTGCCAAAGGGAAAACCATTTCCCTAACACCGGAACAATTAAAAACAATACAGCAGCTTAACGGTGTAAAAGGTGTGTCACTAATTGCCGAAGAAAAAGCACTACTACAAAATGGGGATAATCAAACAGTAGTTCTGCTGAAAGGAGTGGATGCTAATTATTCAGAAGTTTCAGGCGTTCCCAAAAATATGTACCATGGCGTTTTTGATCCGGGAACTATTGATAAACCTAAGCTGATTCTTGGTTCCGGAATTGAAAATGCAATTGGTGTAGTATCAGATAAAAATCTTTTTCCCATTACTGTTTTTCTTCCTAAAAAAAATTCAGGAGCAAATTCGAATCCGCTTGCTGCTTTGAGTGAAGGCAATGCAACTACTTCAGGAAGCTTTGCTATACAACAAGATTTTGATAATAAATATGTAATTACCAACATTGATTTTGTAAAGCAACAAATGAACTATGCATCTAATGAATATAGCGCACTGGAAGTTTCTTTAATAAACCCTGGCCAGACGAATAAATTCACTGAAGACATTCAAAAAATGTTAGGAAGCAAATATAAAGTGCTTAACAAATTTCAACAAAATGCCAGCTTATACAATTCAATGCGTTTGGAAAAATGGATTATTTATGCAGTGCTTACACTTATATTAATTATCGCTGCTTTCAATATGATAGGAGCTTTAACGATGCTTGTTTTGGAAAAAAGGAAAGATATAAGTGTGTTGCAATCACTTGGCGCGGATAAATATTTAATCAAAAAAATCTTTTTAAGCGAAGGCCTTTTGCTTGCCGTTACCGGTTCAGGAACCGGTATTATACTTGCATTGATAATTTGTTTTCTACAGATAAAATTCAAGATAATAAAACTCGTTGGCAATTCTTTTTTAATCGATTACTTCCCGGTTAAACTTGTACTAACTGATTTTATTTTAGTTGTATTAACGGCACTTATTATTGCATTTTGGGCTTCCTGGTTTCCTGCAAAAAAAGCTTCAGAGCAATTGTTTAATTTGAAAGCGTAGTTTTTATCTAAAACTAACGGTAAAGGCTAATGATATTTTTGACCAAAATTTTATTAATAATCTCCTAAGGTTTCGGGAAGTTCTTCCATTGCTTTTTTAAATTGATCAGCATTGGGCGCCGTACCATGCCATTCATGATTGTTTTCCATAAAGTCGACACCTTTGCCCATTACGGTATGCATAATAATTGCAATTGGCTTTCCTTTGCCAACAAATGTTTTTGCTTTCTGCAAAGTGGTAATTACTTCTTCCATATTATTTCCATCCATTTCTAAAACTTCCCAATTAAATGCAAGGAATTTATCTTTAAGACTTGATAAGCCCATGACATCTTCTGTTGTGCCATCAATTTGCTGATGATTTCTATCAACGGTTGATATCAGGTTATCTACTTTATGCATAGCAGCGTACATAATTGCTTCCCAGTTTTGTCCTTCATCTAACTCACCATCGCCATGTAATGAGTAAACGATATGTTGGTCTTTATTTAGTTTTTTTGAAGTTGCCGCTCCTATTGCCACACTCATTCCCTGGCCCAAAGAGCCCGATGCGACACGTATACCCGGCAAATGTTCAGCCGTTGCCGGATGTCCCTGAACACGTGAGTTAATTTTTCGATAAGTATCTAATTCTTTTAACGGAAAATAACCTGCGTGGGCCAAAGTGCTATACCAGACCGGTGATATATGACCGTTTGAAAGAAAAAATATATCCTCATCTTTCCCATTCATATCGAAACCTTCTTTACGATCCATTATCTTAAAATATAATGCTGTAAAAAAATCAGCACACCCAAGTGAGCCTCCGGGATGGCCACTCTGCGCATTGTAAACCATACGCACAATGTCTCTTCTTACTTGTGCTGCTATATCCTTCAGTTCCTTAATTTCCATTTTTTTAAATTTATAATTTTATGCGAACGTACATCAAATTTTATAGGCAACAAAGCTTAGTATTTATTTGGTAGATGAATAATTAAGCTTTTGTTTTTGCAGGTTCTTATTTCAACAAAGAACCGATAGCAGTATCTTCTGTTCTGAAGCTTTTTTACAAAATCCTTTGATTTACCAGAATCATGTCTAATTTTGCAGTTCCAACTCTTAGGAATTACTTCCACAAGATTACTACTTCGCCTCTGCTACAATATCTTCAGAAATTCAAATGCTTATTATAATGCATTTATGATGGTTGATTATACCATACCAATCCTCTTTTAAAATTTATTTTTTGTTTGACAATCAACAGATTTATCTTTTTTGAAAACAGAAAAGCTCTGTCATGAAATTTTTTGCGCATATGTCTTTTAAAAAAACTTTTGTGTGGTTTCTATTAATGGAGTTTTATATCATATCAGCTTGTTCCGTTGTTAATGCGCAGGTCAGGAACTATAATCTTGTATATTCTGATAATATAAAAGGCGGTACTGCCATATTTGGAAATACACTTTTGCAGGTAATTAATAAAGACACTATTAATACTATAAAAATGAATGATAATAGTGTTAACGGTAACAGTGTTTATGGTAACGATAATGAAAATATGCAAAATGTAGATATTGATGGCAATACCGGAAATGGAAGTGAAACTATTAATTCTTCTGCCGCTGATTTAATTCTTCCACCGGGAAATAATATAATTAAGCTCGCACGCTTGTATTGGGGAGGTCGTATCCGAAATTCAGATTTTGATTTAACCGCATATCCAAATCAAACAATTAAAATAAGAAAAGATACTTTAGGGCCTTACTCGAATGTTACCGCATTAGTAATTGATAAAATTACTATCGTTTCTGGCTACTCGCAATACCAGGCTTATGCTGATATTACAGACTTAGTGAAAAACAATGGCGCAGGAACTTATGAGGTGGGAAATGCGGCTCTTAATACAGGAGCAATTGACAACGGAGGTAATAACGGCGGATGGTGTATCGTGGTTGTGTACGAAAACGAGTCAGTAAATTATAATAGCATAAGAATATATGATGGATTTGAGCAGGTTTACAACAATGGAAATCCACAAGCAACTTCGGTTACATTAACTGGTTTAAATGTACCGTCCGGAGAGTTGGAAACAGGTGATGTAAAAATGGGTGTGCTTGCATGGGAAGGCGATGCAAATTTAAAAGGAGATTATTTGAAAATTAATGGCAATTTATTTTCAAACGCAACCAATCCCCCCGATAATTTATGGAATGGGACAATCACTGATAACGGAATGCACATAACTGCAAAAAGTCCAAACTATACTAATCAAATGGGATTGGACATTGACCAATTTGACGTAGGCATAGGATATGGTGTTGCTCCAAATGCAAGTTCACTGTCATTGGAATTTGGAACAACTTCCGATAAATATTTTCCAGGCCTTTTTGCTTTCACTATTAAAATGAAAGACCCAACTATTAGTCTTGATGAAACAGTAAGCGATGCTAATAACAATCATCTGGCCGAAGCAAATGAAATACTAACATACACGCTCAGGGGGGAAAATGGCGGCCCAGGCAATGCCAATTCAATTATAATTACCGATACGTTGCCATCTGCTGTTACCTATCTTCCTAATTCTTTAAAGATCGTTAGCACTGCGGGAGCTACACCAGGACCTCAAACTGATATATCCGCAGATGATATGGCTGAATACATTACAAACGGAGCCGTTAAAACAATAAAATTCAGAATAGGAGCCGGGGCTACAGGAATAAATGGCGGCACGTTAGCGGCCAATGAAACTTACGAAGTTCAATTTAAAGTAACAGTAAATAATCCTGGAGCAGGAAAGCTTCTTTCTCCAATTACGAACATTGCCAGGATAAAAGCACAATCAGATGCTAACGTGGATTTTGTTGATGATGGAACGGCAATAATAAATCCTGATAACGGACCTGAAAATGGGCCTTTGCCGGTAACAATGGTTTCATTTACAGCTTCGCTTTTGCCGGATAAAAAAGTAAAACTCAACTGGAGCACTTCAATGGAAATTAATTGCAGCAGCTATAAAGTTGAAAGAAGCGTTGATGGAAATATTTTTAATGAAGTTGCCGATGTTGCCGGAAATGGCACTACTTCATTATTTCATTCTTATTCATTTATAGATGATGTTTCCTTCTATACGGGTTCTATAGTTTATTACAGAATAGAACAGTTAGACATTGATGGTAAAGGTTCTTATTCAAAAGTTTTGCCGGTAAAATTAAAAAATGGAAACACGCAAATAATCATTTCACCAAATCCATTTTCTAATTATTTAAATATAAATATGGATTGGAATAAAAATGAAATGATTGTTATCAGGATAATTGATGTACAAGGAAACAAAGTAATTTCTAAAAATATACAAATGAGTAAAGGTCTTAATTATATTTCAATGAACAATCTATCTCATCTGCCTGCGGGAAATTATTTTATCCAATTTATTTCGGCAACAGAAATTACCACGCAAAAAATCACAAAACAATAATTAGTACCCGAATAAAGTAGCCGTTTGTAAAGACGGCTATTTTTTTAGATAAACATCCGTTTATAAAGACATATAACTTTGAAGCGCCTTTACATAATTTTCAAAGGCCGTGACACCCGCAGCATTTATCTTACAAATTGTTTGAGGATAATTATTATTAAACTGCTTTATAATTTCAATATATCCGGCATCTTTTAGCTTATTAATTTGCACACTCAAATTACCGGCTGTTGCATTTGTCTTCTCTTTTAAAAAAGTAAACTCCGCTTCCTTTACACTTATAAGAAGCGACATAACGGCAAGGCGTAGTTGCGAATGTAATATAGGATCAAGTTCTTTAAACTCCATTGTTACGTTTTGCAATGTTCTGATAAAATCGGGCCCTTAAAATAAACCCGGGAATAATCCAGGCAATTCCGGCGCCTGCTGCCACAAGCAAATAAGTAAAATCAGTTTTATAAAATAATGCGATAATGCAAAATATCCAACAGGAAATTCCGCCAATAATGAAGGCGGAAAATTTATTGATTAAACCGGTTATAAACGTAGGTATGCCAAACAATAATAAAAGTAAGGGAAGAACAATATATCCGATATTGGCAAAGCCCCCGGCAATGGTTAATATTAAAACGCTTATACCAAATGTGATCCATACATATTGACACATTTCATTTTTGAAGGTAACGGTCTGTTTGTATTTTTTTTCCCTCCTGTCAAAATAAAACTGTAAAATAAAAGTAATGAACATGAGATAGAAAGGATTGAACGGCATCTTAAACCAATTCGTATCTTCTCTCAAATAAACTAATACAAAACAAATAAGATTCGTGAAACCCCATAACAATGCGCCAAGGCCGCTTTCGTAGTAATTATTTTTTGCCTGGCTTATCATTTTTGTAATTAACTGAAGGCTCTCCTTTTCTGATAATGGTTTTTCTTCCATATTAATTTTCTTTTTTAAATTTTTGTTTTAAAAGGTATCCCGGGATAATCCATCCGCATATAATGGCGCCTGCGATAAGAAGCAACTGAAATTCAACATCAATAAAAGGGGACATGCCTGCAATGACCCAACAGCCGATGGCTCCCAATATTAATGGTTTAAATTTTAAGATAATGCCTGACAAAAAAATTGGCATCCCATACAGAACAATCACTACAGGGTTTATGACTTCGTATTTTTTAAACAGGAGTAAAATGAAAACAAGAAGCATTTCACAAATTCCAAATACAATCCACACATAGCGATTTATGTCCTCAGTGTAAGTTGCATGCGTCCGCATTTTTCTTTTCTTCCGTAAAAAAAATATTTGATATACGAGCACCAGCCAGGTAATATACCATATATAATAGACATTTTGAATATTAAAAAAGTAAGCCGCACTAAACTGTACTGTACAGCATATCAAAACAACCCAACCCCAAAGAAGATATAAAAATCCTGTCTCGTGAAAACGGCTTTTAGCCTTATTGATCATGGACGTGATCAACTCCATGCTCTCTTTTTCGCTCATTATGTTTTCTTCGTTCATGTAGAATTATTTGTATTGAGAAAGAAAATATTGTACAGTGGTTTTTCCCCAGTTTGGTGAAAGTTCAGTTTCGGGCTTAAAGGCATCATATAGTGCAGATGCTTTATCAAGCATTGGCTTTGCTGCGTCTTTACCACCGCCATAAGCTTCGGGAGTGTAAAATGTATTTTCTGCTTGCAACAATACGGGTCTTGGATTGGTAGAATCAAGGTCTTCTGACTTTTTTATAAAATCAGCTATTTGTGGGCCATACGTCATATACCTGCTTTGCGGATCTACCGTCATGTGCACCGTTGCTATCATAGCTTTTATAACATTTGTTTCTGAATTTTCTTTGCCGAGAATTCCTTCAGCTTTATCAATTAACTCTTTTGCTTTATCAGCAATTGCATCTTTTTTAGAATTGTCTTTCTCAACCATGCCTTGTATAATTGTGCAATAAGATGCATAATAATAAGGAAGCCATTGTGTTTTTTCTGCGTCCCCAATACGTTCGAAGTTATTAGCTAATTCAGTTCCATTCCCCTTTCCTACTACTGAATCTATTTGTGATATGTTGGCTTTCATTGCTGACATATATTTATCACTTTGGGCAAATGATGCGCTGGCAAATAAAATGATTGCAGCAATTAATGATAGTTTTTTCATTTTGTTGTTTAGTTTTTGTTTGAATAATTATTGATTGTTTTTAAGATTTTGATATTCTATTTCAGATAAATTATTTTTCGATTTATGGATTTCAAAATAGTTATATAAAACACCGATCCCCCAGAAAAGCGTTGGCCAAAGTGGCCACGGAAAACTTTCTGTTTTAGCATTATTGTTTGACAAATTGATATACCAAATTGTCCAAAAGACTCCATTTACAATAATATATATGAGCAGATAAAATTTGAAAGCAGTTTTTTTCTTTTCCGTTTTCCATAAACCCGGCGACTTGCTGTTGTTGTTATTTGTTTCCATGATTTTTTATTTAAAATTTTATAAATGATTATTTATTTCATCCTGAGACCTGTCTATACCAAAGCTTATAAAACATCCTAAATACAAAAATCTTTTTGCGGGTGGCGTAACAGCAACTTTGTTTTGATTATTTGTTGAATAGTTATAAGTATACACCTTATTAAATCCTAAGACATTCGTAAGCGATAAAACAAAGACTGTAAAGCTTTTTGCATTTGTCTTACCAATAGATGGCAAATAATTTACACTAAGACTTAGATCATTATAATTTTTTGTATATCCCTGATCGTAAATTTTATAGGCGTTTGTATTGTAATCGTAATTAATATTGTAATAAGGCCGTCCTGTAGCAAACGTATATGATGCATTAAATTGAGTTTTTATATTGGTTACAAATTTTTTAACCACCAGTGATGCTGTATGTCTCGTTGCGAACGAAGGTTCAATTGCGAAAGGATAATTAAGAAAATCCCGCTTCGTATCTAAATAAGAATAAGAAATCCAGTAATCAACATTCCTGATAGTTTTTTTATCTCTCCAGAAAAATTCAATTCCTTTAGCATCTACCAAAACCATCATTATTTATTGCTTTGAATGTACCATTGCCAAAACCCGTTTTAAATAGGTCTTTATATTTTTTATAAAATATTTCTGTACGGAAAGTTCTTTGATTTGAAATTTTTTGATATTGAGCAATATAATGGGTAGCCTGGGCAAAGTGCAATTGATTAATTGAAGGCAGGTATTTACTTTCCGGATCCTGGTAAAAAATTCCGTAAGCAAGAGAGAACTCACTTTTATCAGGAAATTTATACGCCATAGAAATTCTTGGTGCAACTTCCCATTTATTCAACAATTTCGAATGTTCTGTTCTCACTCCCGCCTGCAAAGCGATATCATTGGTAAGATAAATATTTGTTTCAACGAAGCCCGAGAATATATTTTCCTTTATTGTTTGAGAGTATGTGATTCCATCATATTGAGTATAATCTCCTTTTTCGTTGCTGTAATTATATTCGGCACCAAACCGTATAGCGCTTATATTAATTAATCTTTTTTCAAATATTACTTTCGCATTTGCATATTTACCTTTATTTAGCAGGCTATAATTTTTAGATGCATACAATGAATCGGTTAGTGATTGTTTGTTATTATTACCATCCTGCAATTCATTTTTAATATCATCGCGATTGGTACTGTATGAAGCTCCCGCATTTAACTTCCAGCCATGTCCAATTTTTTCTTTCCAGGATAAATTATGATACATGTAAAAATTTTTAAGGCTAAATGCATTTTTCATAGTTAATGAATCTATGTCCTGATTTCTAAAACCAACATTGGTAGTGCTGAATTGACCAAAATATTTCAGCATACCGGTTTTTGATGTCTTAATTCTAAAGTTAGCATCGCCTTCATTCAGAATAGGTACCCTGAAATAATCCAACTTTTGTTTTATAAGATTATAAACAAGAGAAAGATTAGTATAAGCGTAAGTTATACCCCAGGATGATTTTTTATTTTTTGAAAGTTTTTGAATACCTGCATTTAAAGCGAGATATGAAATGCCAATATCTGCAGAAGTTTTTTCAGGCAGATCTATAGATTCTAGCAGCAGCACTGAAGAAAGCGCCTGGCCGTATAATGCTGAATAACCGCCAGAACTAAAAAGAGTCCCTTGAAATAAAAATGGATTGAATCTCCCTCTTGTTGCAAGATCGGGTTCACTGCTATAAAAAAATTTGTTCACTAAGGTTCCGTCAATAAAAATTTTAGTTTCAGCGGCGGTGCCTCCTCTTACAAATAAACCTTCACTCTCACCAACCTGCTGTGTACCCGGTAAAGTTTTTATAGCATTGGTGATATCTCCATTGGCACTTGCAGTAGTTACTATATCAAGCGGACTTAAAGCAGTTGCTCTTTTTTGATCACTTGCTTCAAAAGCTCCGGCAGTTATAACCACAGCCTTCAACTCAGTAATTTCTTCTTTAAGTGAAATATTAATAAGCAAAGGTGTTCCCTCAAGGTCTATATTTTGTTCAAATGCTTTATAACCTGTTGAGCTTGCACTGAGAATTTGCGGCCCTTTTTCTGAAGTTGTAAACTGATAATTTCCCAATGAATCGGAAGTGGCTCCATCATAAGAATTTTGAATGCTAACACTAATACCTGCTAACACTTTATTATGATTATCGGTAATTTTTCCTGAAATTTTTATCTGGGCATTTGCTTTAATGCTAATTGAAAAAGATAATAAAACTAAATACCTAAACATTTTTATAAATTTATCACAATAATAAAGTAGTTTATATTATAAACCAAATATTTTCAATAAAATTATTTTCCACTTTTAAATTGCAAGGATGATGATTAACGGATATAACAGTAATGATTATCAATTTATATAGGCTTCAATTGCCATTAAACTTCTTAGAAAAATATTTTTTAAATTTATTCACATCACGAAAATTAATTTGTTTATGTGTAGGCAATTTGTAATTTAGCAATAGAATTTAATGGGTTAGTAAGTACAAAGAGCCAGTAGTAATACCGGCTCTTTTACTTTTCGTTATAAAAATTTATAATGCGAAAATATTTACATTCTCCTTCTAATGCGTTGACAATTTATTTCCTGTCATAATGATTCCTTAATTTCATTGCTCATTATTTTATTACATGAGTAAAACAAAGACAGCTTTTTTCTGTAGCAATTGTGGGCAGGAAAGTGCGAAGTGGTTAGGGAAGTGTCCTTCATGTGAACAGTGGAATACTTTTGTTGAAGAGGTTATTGTAAGAGGTACTGATAAAAAGCAAAATGAATGGAAAGAATTTTCAGGATTAGGTAATGGCCTTAAAACAATATCGCTGCAGGATGTTTCAAGTGGCGAAGAAAAAAGAATTCTTACCGCTGATGCAGAATTAAATCGCGTACTAGGCGGAGGTATTGTTACAGGAAGCATTGTATTAATTGCAGGTGAACCTGGCATTGGAAAATCAACTTTGTTTTTGCAGGATGCTTTGCAATTAAAAAATATTGTTACATTATATATAAGTGGTGAAGAAAGTGAGCAACAAATTAAAATGCGTGCAGACAGATTGCAAATTGAAAATGAAAATTTTTATCTGCTTACTGAAACTAATACACAAACAATTTTCCAGGAAATAAAAAAACTAAAACCATAACTGGTAATTGTTGATTCTATTCAAACATTGCAATCACCGTATGTTGAATCTGCACCAGGAAGTGTTTCGCAGATAAGAGAATGTGCTGCCGAATTTCAGCGTTTTGCAAAAGAAACAAACACACCTGTTTTTTTAATCGGCCATATTACAAAAGACGGAAGCATTGCCGGGCCAAAAATTCTGGAACACATGGTTGATACGGTTTTACAATTTGAAGGTGATCGTAATTATGCCTATCGAATTTTACGAACACTTAAAAATCGTTTTGGTTCATCATCCGAATTGGGTATTTATGAAATGACGGGCGAAGGAATGAGGCAGGTAAGTAATCCTTCAGAAATATTAATTACCCAAAAAGAAGAACACTTGAGCGGTATTGCCATTGCTGCAACCATGGAAGGAATAAGACCTTTGCTGATTGAAGTACAGGCATTGGTGACACAAAGTGTTTATGGAACGCCGCAACGAACCAATACGGGATTTGATTTAAGAAGATTACAATTATTATTGGCTGTATTGGAAAAAAGAGGTGGTTTTCATTTTGGAGTAAAAGATGTTTTTGTAAATATTGCCGGCGGCTTAAAAGTTGAAGATCCTTCAATAGATCTTGCGGTTCTCAGTGCGTTGCTTTCGTCTTATGAAGATGTTGCGCTTCCTTTACATATTTGTTTTGCAGGAGAAGTTGGTCTGAGTGGAGAAATAAGAGCAGTAAATCGCATTGAGCAACGAATTGCTGAAGCGGAAAAACTTGGTTTTGAAAAAATAATTGTAAGTAAATATAATTCACCAAAGGACTTGGCAAAAGTAAATTTAATCTGCCAGCAGACAGGCGGAGTATTGAAGTGGTAGCATTGGGAAAAGTAGAAGAATTATATCAATATCTATTTTAAAATTTATTAAAATTATTTCTAATTTGAACTTAACTTCAACAATATTATCTCCCTTAGTTCATTTTTTTTATCCGCACAATTGCATTGGTTGTGGAAGTGATATTATAGACAAAGAAAATTTTTTATGTCTTGAATGTATTAATGATTTGCCGCATACCGGATTTGCAACACATGCAAACAATCCGGTTGAAAAAATTTTTTGGGGAAGAATTACCAATTACTTCGGGTATGAGTGAATTTTATTTTTCAAAAGATTCAATCGTTCAAAACTGCATACACGAATTTAAATATAGAGGAAATAAAAAAATAGGATTATATCTTGGTAAAATAATGGGCAAAAGTTTGCTTAACAGCAATCGTTTTTCAAATATTGACTTTTTAATACCATTACCACTTTTTACAGCAAAAGAATTTAAAAGGGGATTCAATCAATCTTCAATACTTTGCTCCGGTATAAATGAAATTATGAATATTCCTGTTGTAACAAAAAATGTAATCAGAATTGTTCATACTGAAACACAAACGAAAAAAGGAAGAATTCAAAGATGGGAGAATGTCGAAAAAAGTTTCTCTGTTATTGAACCTTCAATGCTGAAAGGAAAACATATTTTATTGGTTGATGATGTTATTACAACAGGCGCTACCATTGAAGCATGCGGAAGTGAAATTTTAAAGATTGAAGGCGTTCAATTGAGTATCGCATCTTTAGCAATTTCAAAAAAATAAACCATTACACAATTAAATATATTTTTGATAAATGACCTTCCTGAAATATGTATTTTTTTTCTTTTTATTGTCAGCAATAATCTTTTCCTGCAAGAAAGAATCTTTTATAACAAGCCCGCAGGCTAAATTATCTACCAGTGTAGATACATTGATGTATGATACAGTTTTTACTTCAGTTGGCTCCGTTACCCAAAGTTTTAAAATTTTTAACGACAACAATCAAAAGCTTCGTTTATCGCAAGTGAAACTATCAGGAGGAGTTGCATCGCCGTTTAAAATAAATGTGGATGGCACTTCTGCAACTGAAGTAGATGACATAGAAATAAATGCAAACGATAGTATGTATGTTTTTGTTCAGGTAAACGTAAATCCAACCGCTGATAACCTTCCATTTCTTTTACAGGATAGCATTTTAATTAGCTATAATGGCAATCAAAAATTTGTACAACTGGAGGCTTATGGTCAAAATGCGATCTTTCTTAATACCGTAAAACTTACAGGAAATATAACCTGGAATAAAAATCTTCCTTATGTAATTCTTGGGGGCATATTAATTGATTCCAATGCAACACTTACCGTTCAGGAAGGAACCAGAATATTTCTTCATGCTGATGCACCATTCATAGTTGACGGCACTTTAATTGTTAATGGCATAAAAGAAGATAGTGTAGTGTTTGCCGGCGACAGACTTGATCCTGATTACAAAGATTTACCTGCAGGCTGGCCTGGCATTTTTTTCAGCAGCAGCAGCAAGGATAATTATTTAAAGCACGCTGTTATTAAAAATGCTTACCAGGGAATTATAGCCCAGGATCTTTCTACTAATGCCAATCCTAAAGTCACATTGTCTCAATGTATCGTTGATAATATCTATGATGCAGGCATACTTGGAATCAACACAAATATTTATGCAGATAATTGTTTAATCAGCAACTGCGGCAGCAATATATTGCTGGAACTTGGTGGCGATTATCGTTTCATAAATTGTACTGTAGCTTCTTATAATAATTTTTATATAACGCATAAAAACCCTGTGCTTCAGGCTTCAAATGCTGCGATGCAAAACGGTGTAACTTTTACTGCAACCCTAAAAGCATTTTTTCAAAATTGCATTTTTTGGGGAGATAATGGAAATGTAGATAATGAGATTGCCATAAATTTTGTTGGCAATAATTCCCCTTTGGATTTTGATCATGTTCTTTATAAAGCAAAAGATGATGTTGCTAATGGCACATTTGATGCCCTTTCAATAAAAAATATGGATCCGGCTTTTGACAGTATTGATGTATCTCACGGCTATTACAATTTTCATTTAAGTGATAATTCGCCGGCTATTGATGCAGGCGTTACAACAACTTTTCCTCTTGATCTTGATAATAAACCACGAGATGCCAAACCTGATATTGGTTGCTATGAACATTAAATTTTTTATTATAATTCTGCTATATCATTGACTAAATGTATTTTCCTCGCTCACTTTATGAATTCGTATCTTTGCAAAAAAATAAAATGAAAAATATATTTATAGCATTTTCTTCATTGATACTGTTATCATTTATTTTACCACCCAATCAATCTTCTTTTATCTATACATCAATTTATGATTTTAAGGTTGACGGATTAAGCGGCGGCTACGATTGATTTTTCACAATTTAAAGGAAAAAAAATATTGATAGTAAACACCGCTTCCAAATGCGGCTTCACTCCCCAATATGAATACCTGGAAAAATTATATGAAAAATATAAAGATCAATTGGTGATAGTGGGTTTCCCGGCAAATAATTTCAATAGCCAGGAACCCGGCACCAATGATGAAATAAAAGCATTTTGCACCAAAAACTATGGAGTTACTTTTCCAATGGCAGCAAAAATTTCAGTAAAAGGTGATGACATCGCACCCATATATAAATGGCTTACGCATAAATCAGAAAATGGGGTGATGGATGCAGAAATTAAATGGAATTTTAATAAATTTTTATTGGACGAAAACGGAAAATTAATAGCAAAATTTGATAGTGATGTTGCGCCTATGAGCGATGAAATCGTGAAGTATTTAAAATAAATTTTGAAGATCATTTTTTTATCTCTCTCCCTTTATCTAAGCTTTTATTTAATTAAATATAAATGCAGTTTGAAAATGTTATTGGGCAAAAGCCAACAAAAAAACATTTGATCGACCTTGTTCAGCAAAACAGGTTAAGTCACGCTTTATTATTTCTTGGAAAAGAAGGTAGTGGCGCCCTTTCAATGGCATTGGCTTTTGCACAATATATAGCTTGTACATCTGCAAAAAATGAAACACTTTGCCCAGCCAGGTTTATTTAGCGAGGATATTATTGCTTCTTCAAAAGTTATGGAAGCATTAGATTCATGTGGGCACTGCCCGGCCTGTATGAAGGCGCAACAATTCATTCATCCCGATATTCATTTTTCATTTCCTGTTATTCCCAAAAAATCAGGTACGCCGCCCGTTAGTGATGATTATATAAGTGAATGGAGGGAATTTATTTCAGCAACTCCATATGGAAATGTTTATGACTGGCTGCAGTTTCTGGGAGCAGAAAACAAGCAGGGTAACATAACTGCAGAAGAATGTAACCAGATAAATCATAAGCTCAGCCTCAAAGCTTTTGAAAGCAGCTATAAAATTTTAATTATGTGGATGCCGGAGTTTTTAGGTAACGCGGGTAATAAACTTCTTAAATTAATAGAAGAACCACCGCCAGATACTCTTTTTATTTTTGTTGCGCAGGATGAAAATGCAATTCTGCCTACAATATTATCCAGAACTCAATTAATAAAAATTCCATCGCTTCACAATAATGAAGTTGAAGAAGCACTAATTCAACAGCTAAATTCCTTACCTGAACGGGCGGCACAGGTAGCTGCAGTAAGTGAAGGAAACTATCGCGAAGCATTACAAATGTTACAAAATGCTGAGCAGGACTGGCAGGGGCTTTTAAGAGAATGGCTCAATGCAATATTAAAAAATAATACGTCAGCCCAACTTAAATGGATTGATGAAATGAGCCAGATGGGCCGCGAAAAACAGAAGCAATTTATCCGCTATTTTATTCACTTGCTGGGGCAGGCGTTAAAGTTGAGGTTTGTACACGCTGAAGAAACTGATTATAGCAATCTGCAAATTCCATCAAATGAAATTGATTTTGCTTTAAGACTTAATAAAATGTGCAGCATAGAAGCCGAGGAAGCTATAGTAAATGAATTAGATAAAGCAATTTTTTATATTGAACGAAATGCGCATGGGAAAATGTTATTCCATGCCCTTTCAATCAGGCTTTACCATATTATTAAGGATAATTCATTAATTTTGATGGATTGAGGAAAATGAATTTTTTGCAGATGTTTCTTAAAATTTTTCGGAATCAACTTTTCAGCTATACGAATTTTCGTTTAATTATTTGTTTTAAAAATGGCTTTATAGTTTTACAAAATACATAAGACTTATCTCTTAGAGAAGTAAAATTATATTTAAAAATCTAATGCCGCCAAAGCTGTAAACGTCATCTGCACATTTGTACATTTTTCAGTAATTATTTATTGATCACATTTTTTAAGCAATATATGAGTTGCATTAGTTGTAGCACGGGAAAACCGAACGGTTGCAAAAGTAATGGCGGATGCAGTACCGGTGGTTGCAATCGGATGAACGTTCATGATTGGCTTGCAAATCTTCCTTTTAGTGATCCTGAAAGTAGTTGCAGAATTATAGAAATTTCTTTCAACCAGGGAAGCAGGAAGGATTATTATAGAAATAATTCTTTGCAACTTTTTGAGAAAGGCGATATTATTTCTGTGGAAGGTATAAGTGGTTTTGATGTTGGAACGGTAAGTCTTACCGGGGAATTGGTTCGTCTTCAGTTAAAAAAACACGGATTAAAAGAAGATACTTCTGAATTTAAAAAAATATTACGCCCTGCAACAGATAACGATATTAATAAATGGAAAGAAACCAAAGCCCGTGAACATGAAGTGCTGATAAGAAGCAGGGCAATAGCCAGGCAATTAAAGGTTGATCTTAAAATGGCTGAAGTGGAAATACAGGCCGACAGCAGGAAGGCAACTTTCTTTTATATTGCCGATGACCGTGTTGATTTTCGCGAACTTATTAAAGTATATGCATCCGAGTTTAAGGTAAAAGTAGAAATGAAGCAAATAGGCGCACGCCAGGAAGCCGGAAAAGTAGGTGGTATTGGCAGTTGTGGAAGAGAATTGTGTTGCAGCACATGGCTTACTGATTTTAAAAGCGTAAATACAAATGCGGCCCGTTATCAAAACCTCAGCATTAATCAAACAAAATTGAGCGGCCAATGTGGAAGATTAAAGTGTTGCCTGAATTACGAACTGGATACTTATCTTGATGCACTGCAACATTTTCCAGATGATGCTGAAATAATTGAAGTTGCCAAGGGACGTGCCTTTTTGATAAAGAAAGATATTTTCAGAAACCTGATGTGGTATTCAATGCCTGAAAGCACCCGGCATTATCCGCTTACAATAGAAGGTGTAAAAAAAATACAGGAACAAAACAGGCAGGGTATTAAACCAGAGGCTTTAGAAACGGTAGAAATTGTTAGTGGTAAAATCAAAGAAGCAGAACCTGCATTTGTTGATGTGGTCGGGCATATAAGTCTGAAGTCACTTGAAAAAAATAGCCGCAAACGAAGAGATAGCGACAATAGCAGAAGAAACCGTACCGCTAAAAAACAGCAACAACAAAATTCTCCAAACAACCAACAAAATAGCTCCAATCCAAACAATAGAAACAATAGGCCTCCGAGAAAGAAAAACAGGTAATAAATTCATTTCAAATTTCATATTGAGATTTTGAAAATGATACTTATTTGTACTTTTACGCAATCTTTATAAAATAATTTATCTTCGTTATATCTTCTAATGTCAATTACAATTTCCAATCTTACCAAAATTTATGGTGCGCAAAAAGCGATTGACAATATTTCATTTAATGCAGCAGATAACGAAATAGTTGGGTTTTTAGGCCCGAATGGAGCCGGTAAATCTACTACTATGAAAATAGTAACAGGTTATTTGCAGGCCAATTCAGGAAATGTATTAGTAAATGGAATTAACGTAAATACAAATTCGCCCGAAACAAAAAGACAAATTGGCTATTTACCAGAAGGCAATCCATTATATTATGAAATGTATGTTCGTGAATACCTTAGTTTCATTGCAGCAATACATCAAATAAAAACCGGTATAAAAAAAAGAATAGAAGAAGTAATAGAGTTAACCGGCCTTAGCAATGAAAGCAAAAAAAAAATTGGGCAATTAAGTAAAGGATATAAACAAAGAGTCGGACTTGCCGCTTCATTAATTCATGATCCTAATGTTCTGATTCTTGATGAACCTACCAGTGGATTAGACCCTAACCAGATAATAGAAATAAGACAGGTAATTAAAGCGCTGGGCAAAAATAAAACAGTATTGTTTTCATCGCATATTTTACAGGAGGTAGAAAGTATTTGCGATAGAATAATAATAATTAACAAAGGAAATATTGTTGCAGATGACACGCTGTCAAATCTTCAACTGGCAAATAATACCTATCACATCGTAGTGGTGCAATTTTCTGAAAAAATTGATATACAAATTTTATTTAACATAGATAAAGTGCAAAAAGTTGAAGAAGAAAATCCATTTATTTATAAGCTTCAAACATCAGATCCTGAAAACATAAAAAAACAAATTCTCAAACTCAGCCTTGAAAAAAACTGGAATATACTTTCATTGCAAAGCGAAACAAAAAGCCTTGAAGATGTATTTAGAAATTTAACAGACAATATTCAAAACAATTAATAAAAAAAATATGAGCTACATTGCAAGCATACACGCACGACAAATATTAGACAGCCGCGGAAACCCAACGGTAGAAGTAGATGTTCTTACGGAAAATGAATATTTAGGAAGAGCAGCAGTACCCTCTGGCGCAAGCACCGGCATACACGAAGCGGTAGAATTAAGAGACGAGGATAAAAAAGTGTACGGCGGGAAAGGAGTTCTTAAAGCTGTTGAAAATGTAAATACTTTAATTGCAGATGAAATTACCGGTTGGGATATAGCCGATCAAACCGGCATTGACAGTGCCATGATAGCTTTGGATGGAACTGAAAATAAAAGCTACTCTGGGTGCTAATGCAATTCTTGCCGTAAGCCTTGCTGTTGCTAAAGCTGCGGCGTTGGAGGCAAATCTTCCCCTTTATAGATACATTGGAGGAACTAATGCAAAAATTCTTCCTATTCCTATGATGAATATTTTGAACGGCGGCGCACATGCTGATAACAAAATAGATTTCCAGGAATTTATGGTAATGCCTGTAGGTGCATCATCTTTTAGTGAAGCGTTACAATGGGGAGTTGAAATTTTTCATGCATTAAAAGCAGTATTAAAAAAGAAAGGTTATAGTACGAATGTGGGTGATGAGGGTGGCTTTGCTCCTAACATACAAAGCAACGAAGAAGCAATTGAAACAGTGCTAAAAGCAATTGATAAAGCAGGTTATAAAACTGGCAAACAGGTTTCAATTGCTATGGATCCTGCAGTAAGTGAAATGTATGATAGTAAAGAAAAAGTATATCATTTTCATAAAAGTGATGGCAAAAAATTAAGTAGTGAAAAAATGGTAGAATTTTGGGAAAGTTGGGTGAAACAATATCCCATTATTTCAATTGAAGATGGAATGGCTGAAGATGACTGGAACGGCTGGAAATTAATGACTGAAAAATTAGGCAAAAAAATACAATTAGTAGGAGATGATCTTTTTGTTACCAATGTAAAAAGGCTGCAGAAAGGTATTAATGAAGATACAGCAAATGGTCTGCTTGTAAAAGTAAATCAAATAGGTTCTCTCACGGAAACCATAAACGCAGTTTCCCTGGCACAAAGTAATGGATACAATACCATCATGAGTCACAGAAGTGGGGAAACTGAGGATACAACCATAGCCGACCTCGCTGTTGCCTTAAATTGCGGCCAGATAAAAACAGGTTCTGCAAGCCGTACTGACCGTATTGCAAAATACAACCAGTTACTTCGGATAGAAGAAATTTTAGGAGATAGTGCGGTTTTTCCAAAAGGAAAAATTAAATTTGGCAAGTAAATTATTCTAATTCAATTGCCTTTAATAATTGAGACTGAATAATTTATATTTTAAAAAATAAAAATGCAAAAGCTTCGCAGGTTTTTTACAGATAAATATTTAATAACAGGCATAGCTTTTGCAGTATGGATGCTGTTCTTTGACAGAAATGATATTACATTACAATTGAAGCGGGTTCATGAGTTAAAAAAGTTAAAGGAAAGTGAAAAGGTAATGGATAAACAAATTACAGATACAAAACAAGAGTTAAGCCAGTTGAAAACCAACCCTGAAACTCTTGAAAAGTATGCAAGAGAAAAGTATTTGATGAAAAAAGATAATGAAGACCTTTTCATAATTACTTCCGATTCATCTTCAATTAGATAGAATACAATATTTCTGAATTAACAGCGTTTTTATTTTTTGGATTGGATATTATTTATTTAAAGCCCTTAATTTCATGACCAAGTTCACACCAGAAGATCTGGTACAGTATCTCTATAATGAGACTTCTGTACAAAAGACAGCGGCGATAAAAGCCGAATTAAATACAGACTGGAATCTGCGGGAATCTTTTGAACAGATTGTTGCAGCCCAAAAAAACCTGGAAGAAATTAAACTTTCTCCCAGGGAAGAAGCCGTGAATAAGATATTACAACATACGACTAAAAAAACAGGTCAGTTACATTCTCATTAAAATTAATTTAAAAAAATCTATTTTAGTCCCGCCTAATAGGCGGGACTTTTTTATGACAAAGAAAGAGAGATACCAATTTGTAATAGATTATTTCTTATCACACACTCCGAATGCAGAAACAGAATTATTGTATAATGATCCTTATCAATTACTTGTTGCGGTTATTCTTTCAGCCCAGTGTACTGATAAACGGGTAAATGAAACGACTCCTCATATTTTCTCCAGGTTTCCTGATATTTTATCTTTAAGTAAGGCAGCTCCCGAAGAGCTTTTTCCACTCATAAAAAGTATATCATACCCAAATAATAAAACCAAACATCTTATTGGTATGGCAAAAATGGTTATTGAAAATTTTGGAGGCAAAATTCCTATGAAGGTAGAAGAACTTATAAAATTGCCGGGCGTTGGCCGTAAAACCGCAAATGTAATAACCTCTGTAATAGACCAACAACCCAATATGGCTGTAGATACTCATGTTTTTAGAGTCGCTGCACGCATAGGGTTAACTTCTAATGCTACCACCCCTCTTGCAACTGAAAAACAGCTAATTAAATACATTCCAACGGACCTAATCCATAAAGCCCATCATTGGCTCATATTGCACGGGCGTTACATATGTGTGGCACGAAATCCAAAATGTAATATCTGTGGCTTGAAAAGCGTTTGTAAATATTATTATAATCATCCTAATATAAATTCTTGAAAAATTGTGCTTATTTTGTAACCTCTTATGGCAAATAGGAACCCGCATCAAAACGACTTAATCGACTTTATGAAAATCAGAATACTATTTTTTTTTCTTTTTGCAGTTGCGGGGAACGGTCTAAAAGCGCAATATTATTTTTATGATGGTAATTATTATGAGAGCGATATAGTATATGAAATAGGTGGCTCTGTCGGAGCAATGAACGCATTTACTGATCTCGGTGGAAGAGTAGGAATTGGCAAAAAAAAGAATGTAAAGGATTTTAATTTTAAGAATACACAGTTCTGTGGAAGTATTTTCTTTAGTGCCGTTTATAAAAATGAATTCGCATTAAGGATTGAAGGGACATTTGGCAATGTGGAAGCATACGATAGTATTCTTGCAAATGTTAAAGACAATAGCCAGGAACGCTATTATAGAAATCTTAGTTTTCGCAGCACTATTTCAGAAATAGCATTGATGGCGGAGTTTCATCCTTTTTATATTTTTGGAAATTATAATGATGATCATTACCCTCCGGCTATTTCACCTTATGTAGTGGCGGGCATTGGCTATTTTCATTTTAATCCCCAGGCAAATCTTAACGGGAACTGGGTTGATTTACAACCTCTAAGCACTGAAGGCGAGGGATTTTCAGAATATCCAAATGTTAAGCCTTACAAACTAAGTCAGATTAATTTTCCTCTGGGTATTGGAGCCCGTTACGATATTTCACCAATATTAAATTTACGTGCAGAAATTGTAACAAGGATTTTAAAAACTGATTATCTTGATGATGTGAGTGGAAGATATATCGACCCTTCCGTTTTCGCCAATTATTTTTCGGGAGTACAACTTAATGAGGCTCTTCTTCTTAATGACAGGCATAAGCCTGGCGCAGAAACAGCTCATCCAGATGGTATTAGGGGCGACCCTAAAAGCAACGATTCTTATATAACTTTCAATATAAAATTAGGGCTTACGCTTGGAAGGGAAAGAAGGAGATAACTCATTCCCCCGTTAGATTTACGACAAAGTAATAAGTTTTACTAAATCAGCCTTTTTATTTCATCTATAAGCTCATGTTTTGTAAAAGGTATCCCCATTATTTTATGATATCCTTTTGCATCAACCAAATATTGATCTCTTATAATTTTTATAAGTTGGCCATTATTTAGTTCAGGGATTAAAACACGACTCGAAATTTTTGAGAAGATCTCCAAGATTTTTTGGGAAAGGGCGAACATAACGGAGATGCACATGCGAAACCGAATACCCTTCTCTAAGTAAATCTGCAACTGCTGATTTTATAGCACCGTAAGTACTTCCCCAACCAACAACGAAAACTTTTCCCTTTTCTGGGCCGTTGTCTATTTTTTGCTCTGGAATATAATCTGCAATTTTATCAATTTTTTCCTGCCGGATTTTTACCATCATTTGATGATTCTCAGGATCGTAACTTACATTGCCCGTAATATTTTGTTTTTCAAGTCCACCAACTCTATGTTCAAGACCTGCAAATCCCGGAATAGCCCATGGACTTACTAATTTTTCATCTCTCAAATAAGGCTGAAAAATTTCTTCATGATGACCTAATTCCTTTTTAAACTTTACTTCAATTGGAGGCAAATCTTTGCTTTCCGGATATTTCCAGGGTTCTGCACCATTGGCAATATAACCATCACTTAAAAATATAACCGGTGTCATGTGCTGCACTGAAATGCGAACAGCTTCATATACTGCATCAAAACAATCGCTCGGTGTAGATGCCGAAACTATCGGCATCGGGCACTCGCCATTTCTTCCATAGTATGCCTGCAACAAATCGCTTTGTTCCGTTTTAGTAGGCAAACCGGTAGATGGTCCACCTCGTTGAATATTACAAATAAGCAAAGGAATTTCAAGCATTACTGCAAGCCCCATCGCTTCTGCTTTTAAAGCCATACCGGGTCCACTTGTGGAAGTTACACCAAGACTGCCCCCATAAGATGCACCAATAGCTGAAGTAATTGCAGCAATTTCATCCTCAGCCTGGAAGGTTTTTACTCCAAAAGATTTATGTCGGCTTAATTCATGTAAAATATCGCTGGCAGGAGTAATTGGATATGATCCTAAAAATAATTGTAACCCGCTTTTTTGAGAAGCAGCAATCAAGCCATAAGCAAGTGCCTGATTACCCATAATACTGCGGTAATTACCTGAGGGCATTTTTGCTTTCTCAACTGAATATCTTGTAGTAAAAGTTTCGGTAGTATCACCATAATTATAACCAGCCTGTAATACTTTAATATTACTATTAAGAATATCTAGGTTTTTTGGAAAATTTTTCGTTTAAAAACCGGATGGTATTATCCATACTCCGATTGTACATCCAATACAAAAAGCCAAGTACAAACATATTTTTCGCCCTGTCTTTTTCCTTTGTCCCCATTTCAAATTCTTTCAGAGATTCTCTTGTTATTTTAGTAACATCAATTTTTATTACTTCATAACTATCGAGACTTCCATTTTCCAGAGGATTAATGCCTTCAGGATAATTTGCAAGTCGTAAATTTTTTACATCAAAGCCATCAACATTCACAATTATTTTTCCGCTCTTTTTTAAACTGCTTAAGTTACTTTTTAGAGCAGCCGCATTCATTGCAACTAATACATCGCATGTGTCACCGGGAGTAAATATTCTATCGCTTGAGAATCTTAATTGGAATCCGCTTACACCTGGTAATGTACCTTGTGGAGCCCTGATTTCGGCGGGAAAGTCAGGAAATGTTGCCAGGTCAATCCCCAGCATGGCGGTATTGTTGGTAAATTGTGTTCCGGTAAGTTGCATTCCATCGCCACTATCGCCTGCAAATTTTATAACAACATCCTGTAAAACCTCTTCTTTTACGTTCATCATAACTTATGAACTACAAATTTAAAAGTTTGTGAGTGAATTTGTGTCAATTGTTTTCCATTTTATTTAAACTATTTAAATCTTAACATTACTTCGATATTACGATTCAAAATTTATTTTTTAGATTTTAAAGGTTTCATCATTTTCTTAAACTCACTCTCAAATTTTTTTAAAATATTTTTATTCAGTGAATAAATGCTGCTGGTTCCATGAACACTTCCATTTATTAGGCCACAATTTTTTAATTCTTTTAAATGCTGTGATACCGTCGATTGTGAAAGAGGCAATCTTTCTACTATACCATTGCAATTACAATGTTCTTCTTTTGCGAGGATTTTTAAAATTGAAATACGGGCAGGATGTGAAATAGCTCTTGCAAACATGGCAAGATGTTGCTTTTTCTTTCCAAATTCTTCTTTTTTATGAATTGCCATATCAAATTGAATTTTCAAGATAGTGATAAAATAAAATATAAAACTTCAAAATTTTTGAATACCCCGAAGCACAAATATGGTCTTTCTTTGCAGGACAGAACCAGTAAAATCACGATGTACAAAAACACACAGCATATAAAAAATTTTCTTTTCAGTCAATACCTTGCTGATGGTGTACGCACTACTATTGAAATAGTTTTACCCGCAATAGTCTATGCACAATTTGGAAAACTTGAAACCGGGATTACCATTTCTTTAGGTGCGCTTTGCGTAAGTATCAGCGATGCACCAGGGCCCGTAAAACACAAACGAAATGGAATGTTGTATTGCAATATTTTCATTTTCCTAATGGCCTTATTAACCGGATTAGTTAATAATAATATTTACCTGTTAGGCATCCTTATAGCTTTAGCTGCTTTTTTCTTTTCAATGTTTTCTGTATATGGAAACCGGGCTGCTTCAATTGGAACTGCAGCCCTGCTGATTATGATACTACGCATGACTCATGTAACAGATGCTTTAAGTGCCGTCATTGACAGTTTTTTAATATTATGCGGAGGCGTATGGTACATGCTTATTGCCTTATTATTTTACAAACTTACACCCTATCGCCCTGCCCAAAGATCTTTAGGTGAATGCATACACGAAACTGCCAAATACGTGCGCATAAAATCGGCATTATACGATTCGCACACCAATCCTGACGATGAGTACAAAAAATTGGTAGCGCAACAAGTTATCGTAAATGAAAAACAGGAACAGGTAAGAGAACTCCTTTTTAAAAACAGGGAATTGTTAAAAGAATCCACTCGCAGTGGAAGACTTCTTGTACTAACTTTTGCCGACCTGGTTGATTTGTATGAACATATCATGGCGAGCTGGTATGATTATAATTCATTGCGTGAAAGCTTTTCATCCACAGGAATTTTAGATGAAATTTCAACAATAATAAAAAACGTAGCGGATGAATTGGACAATATCGGTTTTGCGATTCAATCAAATTCATCTTATAAAAAAAGTTATGATATAATATCCAAGCTCAAAAAATTAAAAATTGACATTGACATAATTAGCGCAAAAAATAAGAATGTTTTTATTTTAAAAAAGGTACTTGTAAATCTTCGAAATATAGCTGAACGTGTAAATGGTTTAACCAATTATTTTGGAGGCGCATTTGTTAACCGGGAATTGCGCAGCCCTTTTGATTATTCAAAATTTGTTTCTCATCAGAAAATTGATGGAACTAGTTTTAAAAATAATCTAACGTTTAAATCTTCGATATTCAGCCATTCAATAAGAATGACGATTACCTGTGTGGTTGGATATATAATTTCTAAATTTTTACCTAACGGGCATCATAGCTATTGGCTGCTATTAACCATTATAGTTATTTTGAAACCCGGCTACAGCCTTACCAGGAAGAGAAATTTTGAAAGATTTACCGGAACAATTACTGGAGGTTTAATCGGGCTATTACTATTAGCGTTTATTCATGACCGTAATACATTGTTTGTACTCATCGTATTTTTCATGATTGGAACTTACACTTTTCAGCGTGTTAACTATATCGCCATGGTGATATTTATGACTCCATATTTATTGATACTTTTTAGTCTGCTGGGAATGGGTTTTATAAATGTTGCCGAAGAGCGTTTACTCGACACCGGTATAGGTTCCATATTATCCTTTATGGCAAGTTATTTATTGTTTCCCCATTGGGAATCAAGTCAATTAAGCAATTACATGAGCAACGTTTTAAAAGCAAATATTAATTACATGTACCGGCTTGCAGATTTAATTAAGGGAGAAAGTTATCTACCTTTGAATTATAAACTGATAAGAAAAGAAGTTTTTCTGAGCACTGCCAATCTTTCCGGAGCTTTCAACAGAATGTTGTCGGAACCCAAAAGCAAACAACTAAATAAAAGCGAAATATATGAATTTGTTGTTTTGAATAATGTACTTTCTTCTAATATAGCAGGTCTTATTGCAGGATCATCATCTAATGAAAATACAATGGATCAAAGGGAAGCGTTGCGTTATCTGAAGCTATCTATAGCTAATCTCAACAACAGTATTTCAAACCTTGACAGAAATTACTTACTGATTGATGAGAAAATAAAAATTCCTGAATCGTCCGGAATGATAAAAAAAACCGGTGGCCAATTATATGAAGAACTTGATTTTATTTACAAGCTCACGAGTAAAATAAATAAGACAACTATTTCAATTGCCAGCCAGTCATAATTTTCTCCGGTTTTTATTCGTTCGGACTTTTCACTTCCTCATTAATTAAAGAAGGATGTTTTGAAATTATTTTCTTCTCAACTATCTCATCTTTTTCTGCTCTCTTTTCGAGTCCTTTCATTCCCCAGTGAAGAATGATTGGAATTAATAAAAGTGTACAATAGGCTGCGATTGGAAAAAAGAAAAATAAAAGAAATGAAAAAGCAAATACCACCGGAATTGTGAGGCTTCTATAAACGCCAAGCATTATCCTGGCTTTTGAAATTTGACGTGTAAGCATTTTTCTCTTTGGATTACTAACATATATCCAAAGCCAACAATTCATTAAACCGGTTAAAACCATATTTATGACATATATGGCATAGGGAATTCTAAGACTGGTAAGCGTGCTATACTCTCCCAATAAATCAGCGCTAAATGGTAACATAACCACAGTTAACAGAAACGCAAGATTGAGCCAGATTAAGGAAGTAGAATTTTTTATAACATAGCCGAAAATTCTGTGATGAACTGACCAATAATGTCCCACTATTCCAAAACTTATTACAAACCCCAAAAACCTAAACCCTATCTCTGCAATTGAGTGCCATAGAAGCTTATCCGTTGGATGTGGTAATACAGGTACCTTAATTTCTATAATTAATAATGTAATAGTAATCGCAAATACGGCATCAACAAAAAAAGTAAATCTTTCTACCTGGAAATACTGCCTTTCTTTATCATGTTTGGCTTCCTGCATTTTTACTAAAATTTTTCGGTTTCAATAAAAACAATTAAATGTTTAATTAATTCTACTTCTTTCTATCCCACCGGCATTTACATACCAAAGGAAATAATCATTTGGATTGCCTCGTAACAAGGCATAAAGTTATTTAATTCTTTTTATTAAAAATTAGATGAAAATTAGACAATTGCCTTTTTACCCGGTTATGTATTTATTAATCTTAACATTAGTATTCTTATCCCTACCAGGCCTAAAGAAACAGCAAGCGCTTTTATAATAATTTTTCCTTTTAATTTTCTTGATAAAAAAGCTCCCATTTGAGCCCCGATTATTACACCTATTCCTAACAAGAACACCATTCTAAAAATATTTGGGTTGTTATAGTTGCCGTTATAAATATGAACTATAACACTTACGGTTGCCATAATCGCCAAAATAAAATGCGATGTAGCAGTAGCAATATGCACCGGAAACCTAAGCCATTCTACCATTGCGGGAACATGGATTATGCCACCACCAATGCCTAATAAAGGTGAAAAATAACCAACAAATATGCTTAGTATTGACCCCTTTCTTATATCGTAAGAATAATTATAAACCTCGTTCCATTTATCTGTAAGTTGTTGATGCACCCAACCTTTCTTTTCTTCCAGCGGTTTTGTGATACTTTGCTTTTTACCACCTTTGAAAAACAAAAAAATTGCTAATAACAAAAGAACAATTCCGAATATTACATCAAATATTTCCCGCGAAATATATTTTGTTGTCAATACCCCAAGAATAGATCCGGGAATAGTAAAAGCTGCAAATAACAATCCTGCTTTAAAATCAACTCTTCCCGATGCAACGTAAGCCACAGATCCGGAAATAGCATTACAGGCAACTATTGCCATTGAGATAGCTGTAATAGTTTCAGGGGAAAAATCAGGTTCCATAATTATTAGTAATGGCACCAGGATAAATCCCCCACCGGCGCCAATAAGCGTCCCCAACGTTCCAACAATAAATCCGATAGTAAGTAATAAAATAAAATTATCCATGCAGTTTTATTCTCTTCAAAAGCGGTTGCGTTAGTAAAGACAAAAAATAAAGTTACTATAAATGGATTTGGTTATTAAACCCAGGCTTCAGTTTTTAAAATTTGCTACCAGCATTGATAATAAAATTATTTATAAAAAAAGGCTTGTCCTAAAACAAACCTTTAAAAAATACCCATCTTAACCAAAAAAACTAATTAGCTCCCACTGGATTGCATGCTACCACCCTGCTGCTGATGCTGCGGATGTAACGTTGGTTCTATTTCATCTTTAAATTTCTTGTATTGATCATCCGTAAAAATTGCTTTTAATTTTTCATCCCGGTCATTCATCATTTTTTCAAATACGCTTCTGTCGGGCCTGTTACCGCTGGCTCTCGCATCTTCTCTCATTTTATCCTGCGCTGTGTAGTAATCAGTAAATACCGAAGAAGTTTTATCCTGTTCGGTCTGGTCAAGAGTAAGAGGCGTGGTTAATTTATCCATGGCTGATTTTACCCGTTCTTCTATCGTGTGGTGTTGCATTTGCTGTTGTGCATTTGTGTTTATTGCTATTGCAAATAAAAGAGCAATAAACATGATGATTTTTGTTTTCATACTTTGAATATTTATTTTTTGTTGTGTGAATTTTAAAAAATTATTTATTTTAATTGTGGGCATGCCCTTCCTTACCCGGTTTATCAGTCATCCGGATAAATACTTTTTCTATAGTGCTGTCAAATTTTTGTAACTGAGCGGGAGTACAAATGTTTCGAACCATTTTAAAATGATGAAACATGTGGAGGTCGAGTATTTTTTGCCTTTCGGCAATTAAATCTGCAGCGCTATTTACAGATGAATCAGAAACCTGTGAAGAATAAATTAAATGGTAAAAATCCATTTTCGATTTTCGTAATTCATCAAATGAAGTGTGTATCGTATCTAACTGACTTTTTCTTAATGACAGGTAGCTATCGACCTGGTCTTTTGAAAAGCCAACTTCTTTTTGCAACATACCCGACATACCATTCTGATTTTGATCATGACTACGGGAATTTTTTTGAACCGGCTTATTTAATACAAGAAAAAATACCAGCATGGCAATATTGGTTATCAATAAAAAAATAATTATTGAAACGAGTGACCTGTTTTTTGTTACTGAGTTCATTATGGCTTAGAGTTTTCAAAATCATATAAATTATAGCTTACCTGGCTGTATTCATCTGCCGTAGCCAATTCAGAGCCTTGTTGCGTTAATGAATTGCCAGAGGTACCAGACAGAAAAATAATCATTGCATTTAATATGAGCACAAAACAAATGCATGCAAAAGCAACCATCGGTCTTGCTACAAAGGAGGACACTTTATTCCACATATTCTTTTCGCTTTCCATTCTTGCTTCAAGCCTTGTAAAGAGAAACGGCCGCGGAGTTGCTCTCTCCATATTATCCATGCTTCGCATGGTTTCTTCAATCTTTTTATTTATAAATTCGTCTTTCATTTTATATATTATTTAGACGTTAGTTTAATTTAAAACCTTTGCTTTTATTAATAATCATCATTAATTTTTATTAAGAGTCGAGTAATAATCTTTTAGTATTTTTTTCAGGTTAGCTTTTGCCCGGTGCAACAATGCATCAACGGCAGAATCAGAAATTTTCATTACATCGCCAATTTCTATATATGATAAGCCTTCTACTTTATTTAGGACAAACGCTGTTTTTTGATTCGGTGGCAATTGCTCCATTGCTTTAAAAAGCACTGCCGCATTTTCTTTATTTTCCATACTCACCCCCGGGTGAAAAAAATCCGGCGGATCAATTACCGGCTGATCATTTTTCCCATAAAGACTTTGTATAAATGCAAATCGTTTTTTTCTTTTTTTCTTCCGGATATGATCCATTGCTTTGGAAATAGTAATTCGGTACAACCATGTCGAAAATTTAGATTCTCCTTTAAAAGATGAAACAGATTCAAATGCCTGCATAAATGTTTCCTGTGTTACATCTTCTGCATCTTCCGCATTTTGTAAAATCCCCAATGCAGTATTGTAAACCATGTCCTGCCAGGTTTCCACTATATTTTTAAAAGCTGCTCTGTCCCTTTTTTTAAGCAGTTCTATCAATTCCTTTTCTTCAATCAAAACAAATAATTTATATGCTACAGAGAAGGACCATCATGTCCGCCGCCACCAAACGGAGGCCCACCGCCAGGGCCGCCAAATCTACGAAAATCTCCTTCTCTATTATTATTGTCTCCAGGTTTGCCTTTTCCAAATGTCTTTAATTTATAAGTAAATGTCAGCATGAAATATTGTTGCAATACCTGGTTCTGCACATCCTGAATATAGGAGGCTGTTACATTGCGGCTAATACTCTTATTTTGTTTTAAAAGATCAAATACTGATAATTTTAATTCGCCTGCCTGTTTCTTTAAAAATTTTTGACCAACAGCAATATTCCATAACCAATAGTTGGTATTATAGCCCTCAGAAAATCCATCGTAGTATTCATTGGTTAAATCATTATTAAAGAACAACCCTTTTTTTGTAAGAAGGTTAGCTGAGATGCCGGCAGATTGTGTAAAATAATGATTATCCAATGAAGGCTGAATGGAATTTGTTACATTATTAAAGTTAGCAGAATAGGATAAGTTGAAATCAATGTATTCACTGATGTTACTTGATAGTACAGCGCCCAGATTATAATTATAAGTATTGGAAATATTATTCACGTTATTAAGTAAGCCCGGCACCTTTGCATAACTGAAGCCAGCATTCCAGTTTAGATTTGATTTGATAAATTTTAGCGGCATTCCAAATGAAAAAAATGACCTGGCGCTTAAATAACCGTCTAAATTTACAGGCTTCGAAATCTGTGAGCCTTTGTAAAGAATCACCGTATTAGATAACGCAGAATCCTTTGATGCCGTATAAGTAGCATTCGCTATATAATCATTTATGTTTTGAAGAAAAATATTGGCAAAAAAACTTTGGCTTTTCAGACTATTAGTATAATTATACCGCGCTATTAAATTATTAGTGTATTGCTGTTGCAAAGCAGGATTGCCGGTTGAATAATAAAACTGGTTGGAATTATTAATCACATTTTGCAATTGCGTAACAGAAGGAGCGTTTACGGATGACCGGTATATAAGCCTGAGGTTGCTTTTTGAGGAAAGCTTAAATCTCGCAAAAGCATTAGCAAGAAAATTACTGTATGTGTTATCTATTTTACCTACTTCGGGAAAAACCTGGCTGCTTTTTAATTCGCTGTATTGATAAGAAACTCCTGCAGAAATCATATTATTCCTGTCGCCATGCCTGTAAGTAAGTCCTGTATTTTGAGTATTATAAGTATTATCAAATTTATTGCTAAGGCTCGTATCTAACAGCGAATATTTGGAAGAGCCATTATCATAATTAAAAGTTTCCTGGTCAGCGTTGTTATTTGAAAAAGAGGGATTATAATTTGCCTGTAACTGGCCTTTCTTTCCCACAGGCTCTGTGTATACCAAATTAAAACTATATTGCCTGTTGTGGTTTTCCTGGTTGGATAATTGTTGTACAGAATCGGTAACAGTAGTTAACTTGTAATATTTGTTTATAGCAGTTAAGTAATTCTCGCCAACTTTATCGCTCAGGTTGTTATTAATTCCTAATGAAATACTACGGCCTTTTTTTGCAAATGCATGCCGAAATAAAACAAGGTTACTTAAATTATTTCCGTGAAAATCACTATTGAGATTATTTACTGTTTCACTTATTTCATTCAGCCGGTTAACATCTTCGTAATTAGTTCCATTTACAAGATTAATTGAGTTATTAGTTTGAAAGTTAAGATTAGAGGTTACCAAGATGGAATTATTAGAATCAATTTTATAGTTAAGCCTGAAATTTACCCGGTTATTATAATTCTTACTATCTGATAAGCTATGTTCATCATAATAGTTGCTGCTATCCTCGGTTATTATATTTTGCTGACTAACGGTCTGGTTGTTCGAAGTATTACTGTTATTAAAAAAATAACTTCCTGTTACGTCAATTTTCTTTCCCCATGCATCGCTATAATTTATACCAGCTGCATTTGTTTTGGCAATTCCATTTTGTTGACCTACGGAAAAATTATTTTCTCCTCCACCTCTATAATTCCCGCCACCGCCACCTCCGCGTTGACCGCCGCCTCCCCGATTTCCAGAGCTGGTAACACCCAATAAATCCTGCGATGAAAAATTTTGCTGGTTTACATTGTTAAACAATCCTATTAACGAAATTCTTCTTTCATTATTGAAAAAACTTACGTTGCCACCTGCGCTATAACGGTCATCAGTTCCATAGCCTGCATAAACACGTCCAAAATTACCGGTACGCATATCTTTCTTGGTAACGATATTGATGGTTTTAGTTGTATTACCATCATCAAAACCTGTTAATTGAGCCTGGTCGCTTAATTTATCAAATACCTGTATTTTATCAATCACTTCTGCAGGAAGATTACGCAACGTAGCAGTGGCATCATCACCAAAAAAATCGCGTCCGTCAACAGTAACTTTTTTTACTGTTTCACCGTGCGCAGTAACGGTTCCGCTTTTATCTACAGTAATGCCGGGCATTTTTTTAATTAAATCTTCACTGGTAGCATCGGGATTAACTTTAAACTGGCTGGCTGCATAATCAAGTGTGTCACCATTTTGTTTTACCGGGGGTGGTGCTCCGTTTATTATTACTGCCTGGAGCGTTTTTGCACTTTTTGAAGTCTTGATGATTCCTAAATCAGTGGCAGTATTTCCCACCGAAATCATTTTTGCAATTGTTGTGTATCCTATGGAAGTTACTGTTAGTGTATAATCTCCTGTCGGCACCTCGTTAAATGTAAAAACTCCTTTGCTATTACTTACAGATGTATACTCAGATGTAGAAGATGTTGCTGAAACTAATTTTATTGTCGCATTAGATAGAGGTGTATTATCCGTTTCGTCCAGTAAAATGCCCTTTACTGATTGCGCATTAACACCTGAAGAGATTAACGCCACAAATAGAGAAGAAAATAAAATTCGATACATAAAATATAATTGACTACACGTTTGACGACATTATGAACTAAAACCTGTGGAGAAAATTATTTTATGTTTATGCTCAGAGATAAAAAGTGTCAAATGCACTTCTCTATTTTGATAATCCTGATAAAATTTAGGGTTTTATATTTCATTAACACTACTAAATATCATTTCAATTATCTTGCATCCTCTAAAACAAAAAAATAAATATGGATTATAATAAAATTGTTTCGGTTTCAGGCTTAAGCGGCTTATTTGAATTACTGTCTTCTAAATCTGACGGAGGTGTTGTACGGTCGCTTGAAGATAATACGACCAAATTTGTAAGCACACGATTACATAATTTTTCTCACCTTGACAGTATTGAAATATTTACTGTAAAAGAGAATACCAATCTTTCTGAATTATTTGAAGCTATGCAAAAAAACAAAGAAAAATTACCTGATGCAAAGGCAGACAATAAAGCATTAAAGTCTTACTTCGAAAAAGTGTATCCTGACCTGGATTTTGAAAGAGTGTACGCAAGCGATATGAAAAAAATGGTTAAGTGGTTTGATATTTTGAAGAAAAATAAAATAGAAATTAAACCATCAGAAGAATCTCCTGAAGTAAATTCAGATAATAATAATTGCAAAACCTGCGCATAAAGAAACTACTCATGTAAAAGATATGAAACCGCAAAAGGCCGCTCCGCGTAAAATAGAAAGCAGGGGTGTAAAATGAATTGATGCCTGGTAATCGGGGCTTGATACCTGCTATCCGATATCTTGTTATTTGTTGATATAATATAATACCTCAATACTATGATTGAAGCATCTGCTGATATAAAAAAATTAGAAAGAAAGTTTCTTCCGGAAGATTTAATTATAACCAATTGGGAAGCTATTGAACCTTATTTTAAAGAACTTTTAGAAAGAGAAATTACCTTCAGCAGAAAAATTAAAAAAATGGCTTGCTGATATGAGCGAACTGGAAGCCGCAGTAAATGAAGATGTATGCTGGCGCCAGATAAAAATGACCTGCGATACAACTGATAAAAAGCTGGAAGATTCGTTTAACTTTTTCTGCATGGAAATTCAGCCAAAGATTCAGCCCTACGCTGATGCTCTTAACAAAAAACTAATTAATTCTCCTTTTATAAATGAGCTGGATTCAAATAAATATTTTACCTATTTGCGCTCAGTTAAAAAAAGTATTGAACTTTTTCGTGAAGAAAATATTCCGCTACAAGCAGATCTTGCCGTATTGCAACAACAATATGGAATGATTACCGGTAAAATGATGATTGAAGCTAACGGTAAAGAATACACGCTGCAACAGGCCGCTAAATTTTTAGAAAGCCACGATAGAAAATTACGTGAAGAAGTATATCGCAAAATAAATGCAAGAAGATTAGAAGATAAAGACATATTGAATAAGCTCTTTAATGAGTTAATAGAAAAAAGGCAACAAGTAGCAGTAAATGCAGGCTTCGAAAATTACAGAGACTATAAATTTAAAGAGATTGGCCGTTTCGATTATACAAATGAAGATTGTTTCAGGTTTCATGATTCAGTAAAGCACTATGTTTTGCCATTAATGAATAAAATTTATGAAAAGAAAAAGAAGAAACTACTGGTAGATAGTCTTCGTCCGTGGGATACAGAAGCTGAACCGGAAGGAACAAAAGCACTTACTCCTTTTGAAACAGGAAACGAATTGCTAAATAAAACTATTTCATGTTTTACAAATCTCCGGCCTTTCTTTGGAAATTGCTTACAACAGATGAATGCCATGAAGCACCTTGACCTGGAAAGCAGGAACGGCAAGGCTCCCGGAGGATATAATTGTCCCTTAGCAGAAAGTGGCGCGCCTTTTATTTTTATGAATGCTGCAGGTCAGATGCAGGATGTTACCATAATGGTACATGAAGGCGGCCATGCGGTTCAATCTTTTCTTACACACAATCTTGAACTGAACGCATTTAAAGATTATCCGATGGAGATTGCAGAAGTAGCCAGCATGGCTATGGAACTTTTTACCATGGATTACTGGGATGTTTTTTTTGATGATAAAGAAGATTTGAAAAGAGCCAAAGAATATCAGCTTGAAAGAGTCATCACTATTTTTCCCTGGATAGCGATCATAGATAAATTTCAACATTGGATTTATGAACATCCTAAACATACCAACGAAGAAAGAACCAAACAGTGGATGGAAATTCTTAACGATTTTTCTGATGATGTAATTGATTATAGCGGCCTTGAAAATTTCAGGGAAAATCAGTGGCAAAAGCAATTGCATTTGTTTGAAGTGCCTTTTTATTATATTGAATATGGCATTGCACAATTAGGAGCTATCGGTTTATGGATGCAGTACAAGAAAAATCCTGAACAGGCTTTGGATAATTATATGAAAGCATTAAGCCTCGGCGGAACCAAAACTTTGCCGGAGTTGTATAAAGCCGCAGGACTTACATTTGATTTTTCTCCTGAAAATATTGAAGTGCTGATGGATTTTGTGAATGATGAAATGGAGAAACTAATGTAGATTCCGTTACAATTAATTTCCTCTTTGTTTATCGCGAAATAAGGTCACCGTTTTCATCTGCATATTCAAATTTTATTTCGCCGTTTTCGCAAACCTTCATTTTGTACTCAACCTTGCCGTTGGCAACTTTTACAGTGGTAATAGAATATAAGTGCCCTTTGTATATCTCTGTAAGTTTTGGCACAATTTCTTTTGGAACATAATTCGTTAAAACAGGAACCGCACCTGTAAGCCCCGGACAACGGTCGGGCCATTTATGATACACCGGCGCTAATCTTATTGTATCCTTCACTGTTATTTTTAAAGTATCTGTTACCCTTATAGTATCTCTAACAGTTACTCTTATAGTGTCTCTTACTGTTATCCTGACAGTATCTCTAACGGTATCCACTACATGAAGTTCAGGGCTGGCAACCGGCCTGGTTTCTGTTTGTTGGGGTTGTGGCTTATTAATAATTCTATTATCAGAATAATGTACATACTGAGCAAACAAATAATTGCTGCATATAATTAAAAGAAAAGTAAAAATAGTCCTTAACATGAGTGTAAGTAACGCATTTATCGTGCCGATAAGACCATAAAAAAATTTTTATTCATGAACTTATTTTTGCAGAAAGTATGAAGAAGATAGTTTCAATGATTTCAAAATTAATAGTTTTTTATGGTTTAAACCTGCATTTTGTTTGCAGTACAATAACGTCTTTAACAGGTTTTCTATTGTAAAATAATTATTTAGTTCCTTTGCTCATAAAAGCTGCAAAAAATATGTGGAGGAGACTTGCCAAATTCGTTTTACAAAATCGTTTGATTCTTTTAATTCTCTTATTTGCTTCCACTGCTGTAATGGCTTTTTTTGCAAGTAAAATAAAACTCAGCTACGAGTTTTCAAAAGCAATACCTACTGATAATCCCAAATACCAGGAATATCTTTCTTTTAAAAATAAGTTCGGAGATGATGGTAACGTTTTGGTGATCGGGGTGCAAACAGATAGCTTTTTTACATTAAACAATTTTAAATATTTCAGAACGCTAAATGATACTCTTAAAAAAATCCCCTTTGTTGAAAATGTGTTAAGTGTTGCTAACGCTCTGGATCTTTTAAAAGATTCGGCTTCTGAAAAATTAAATTCTATTCCTGTTTTTCCTGCGGTTATTAATTCGCAGTCGCAATTAGACAGTGATATTTATTTGCTGCATACGCTTCCTTTTTATAAATCGCTTTTATATAATCCTTCCACCAATGCTTATTTAACCATTGTTCGCATTAATAAAGAAATACTTAATTCTCCCGGTCGCACAAAAGTCATTAATAAAATAATAGAGGCAACTGATACTTATACTTCCAAAACAAATATTCAAACACATATCAGCGGGCTGCCACTTATCCGCACACAAATCGCCGATAGAATTGCGAGGGAAATGAAATGGTTTATCATTGGCTCGCTGGCACTTTCGGCATTAATTTTACTGCTGATGTTTCGGTCAGTAAGCACTACACTTTTATCATTATTGGTAGTAATCATTGGTGTAATATGGAGTGTGGGCATCACTTATCTTTTCGGATATAAAATTACTTTACTCACTGCTCTTATACCTCCACTTATTGTAGTGATAGGAATCCCCAACTGCATCTATTTTTTAAATAAATTTCATTCCACTTTTAAAAAAACAGGAAATAAAGACCAATCGCTAATTGACATGGTAAGCAAAATGGGCGTGGTTACTTTGTTTTGTAATTTAACCGCAGCAATTGGCTTTGCAGTTTTTGCCTTAACCAACAGTGCTATACTTAAAGAGTTTGGCCAGGTAGCCGGCATAAGTATAATGCTCATTTTCATTATCTCTTTTATATTATTACCGGGCGCCTTAAGTTATATGGATATTCCGGGAATGAAGCAATTAAAATACCTTGATGCAAAATTTTTTACGGACCTGTTATTAAAAATTGAACGCTGGGTGCTCCATCATAAAATATTCGTTTATGCCATTACGTTAGTTGCCATTATTTTTTCTGTTTTTGGAATATTCAAATTAAAAACAGAGGGATTTATAGTGGATGACTTGCCCAAAACCGACAAGATTTATACCGATCTTAAATTTTTTGAAAAAAACTTTAATGGAGTAATGCCTCTCGAAATAATTATCGATTCAAAAAAAAGATATGGACTTGCAGGTACCCGCATATTACCTGTTCTCGCAAAAATGGATTCGCTTTCAGGTTACATCACTTCACAGAAAGAAATGGCCCGGCCTCTTTCAATTGCAGAGGGAATAAAATTTGTAAAGCAGGGATTTTATGATGGAGATTCTTCCTACTATTCGATCCCCGACAGTTACCAGGCCGCTTTTTTAGGCAGCTATTTAAAACCAGGCAATGACAGCGGAAATTCAAAAAACAACATTACAAGTCTACTTTCCAGTTTTATAGATACCGCAAGAGAAAGTACACGCATGAGTATTAATATGGCTGACGTCGGGACCAAAAAGCTGCCAATAATTCTTGCGGGCATTAAAAGCAAAACAGATAGTCTTTTTGATTCATCAAAATATAAAATAACTTTTACCGGCTCCACTATTACGTTCTTAGAGGGAAGCATTTTTATAATAAATGGTTTAAAGCAAAGTCTTCTGTGGGCATTTTTGTTTATTGCATTATGCATGCTGTACCTGTTTAAATCGTTTCGGATTTTAATTTGTTCGCTCATACCCAATTTAATTCCATTGGTAGTAACTGCCGGTATAATGGGATGGACGGGTGTACGGCTAAAACCATCTACCGTGCTCATTTTTAGTGTTGCGCTGGGTATTGCAATTGATGTCACCATAAGATTCCTGGTCAATTATAAGCAGGAGCTTCCGGCAAATAATTTTGATATTAAAAAAACGGTATCTGAAACTATTAAACATACCGGGTTAAGCATTTTATACACCTCATTGGTCTTAATTGCAGGTTTTATTATTTTTTGCTTCAGTGGTTTTGGAGGCACTCAATCTCTAGGCTGGTTAACCTCTATAACTCTTTTAACTGCCACATTAACCAACCTCATATTACTTCCGGTGTTATTGCTTGCAATGAGCAAAAAGCCCGGTTAATTGAAAGAGAGTTTTAACAGGCAAATGCAGCATTTAACAATATTTTGTGTCTATAAATACAGGTTCGTTAACTATATCATATTTTTGCAAACTAAAATTTAATGTTCATGAGAAGATTTCTATTAACATTATCAGCAATATTTTTATTACTGGTAAGTGGACTCGCCCAAAAAAGAACTATTACAGGAACTGTAAATGATGAAAAGGGAAATCCCCTCTCTAATGCAACTGTCCAGGTTAAAGGAACTACTACCGGAACTACTACCAACCCGGATGGCACCTATCACAATAAGTGTTTCTCCGAACGCGAAAACCTTAGTTTTTTCTTCAGTTAGCACCGAAGCGCAAGAGGTTCCAATCGGTGATCAAAGTGTTATTAATCTAAATTTAAAAAGCACTGCCAGCATACTCGCTGAAGTAGTTATAACTGCGTATGGTGCCACAAAGAAAAAAGCATTTACGGGGACCGCCTCTACTGTAAAAGCGGATGACGTTAAAGACTTACAGGTAAGCAGCATAGGCAATCTTTTGCAGGGAAAAGCAAGCGGAGTTTTAGTATCTAATGATAACGGCCAGCCGGGAGAAAATCCGGAAATAAGAATCAGGGGAATTGGTTCAATAAACGCCGATGCATCTCCATTGTATGTTGTTGACGGATCCCCGTATGGAGGCAACATTAATAATATTAATCCAAATGATATAGAAAGTTATACCATATTAAAGGACGCCTCTTCCACTTCATTATATGGCTCCAGGGCGGCAAACGGGGTTATATTAATCACAACTAAAACTGGCAGTGGTAAACCAAGGGTGAACTTATCAGCAGTTACCGGTTTTTCTACAAGAGCTGTTAATGATTATCCGTATGTAAATTCACAACAATTATATGAATTAACATGGGAAGCGTTAAAAAACGAAGGCACATTAAATCCAACTTTGGTTAGTAACTCCGGAGCTACCTCTCCGCAGGATTATGCAAGTAAAGGTGTTACCGGTTTATTAGTTTATAATCCCTTTGGAGTTCCTGAACCTGTTGGTAACGATGGTAAACTGGTTAGTGGTACTAAAAACTTATGGAATCAAAGCTGGGCGGATGCTTTATTAAGAACCGGTGTACGCAAGAACTATGATCTTTCAATTTCAGGAGGTAGCGATAAAACTAAATATTATTTTTCCGGAAGTTATCTTGACGACCAGGGCATCCCCATTGCATCAGATTTTAAAAGATATACAGGAAGATTAAATTTAACCACCAAAGTAAATAACTGGCTCAATGCCGGTGTAAATACAAACATTGCTTATTCAACTCAAAATTATCCAAACCAGGCTGGGGGTTATTATTCTAACATAGTGGGCTGGGTTAGGAGTGTTTCAAGCATATATCCTGAATATGTACTTGACCCCGCAACAGGCCAGCCTATCCTGGATGCAAATGGAAAGAAGCAATATGATTATGGTAACAACGGACCATTGCTCAGGCCGATCTTGACCCCTGGAAATCCTGCAGGAACTACAGAACAGAATCCATCAACTAATGACCGTTTTACTACCTCACTAAACGGTTTTGCTGAAGCGCAAATAATAGAAGGCCTGAAATTTAAAACGCAATATGCGCTCGATCTTTTCCAGCTTCAATCAAATACTTATTATAATCCTTTTGTAGGCGATGGTGCAGCTTACGGAGGTTTAAGTAATAAATCAAGAAATCAATATTCTACTCAAACTTTTACCAATACACTTACTTATGATAAAAACTTCGACGAACATCACATAAATGTTTTGGCGGGTATGGAAGCATACAGATATCATGAAAGTGATGTTGATGCAGAGGCAAGAGGTTTTACTTTTCCGAACGCAACTGAACTTTCTTATGGAAGCACTCCTTATACTGCCACTTCTACTTCGTATGATGACAGGTTAGTAAGTTATTTTAGCCGTTTAAATTATGATTATAATGAAAAATACCATCTCTCATTATCATTAAGAACTGATGGTTCCAGCAGGTTCGCAGATACTTCCAGGTGGGGAGTTTTTTATTCTGTAGGCGGCGCCTGGAATATTAATAGGGAAAAGTTTTTAAGTGGGGCCAAATCTTTAAGTGAATTAAAAATCAGGGCTAGCTACGGCACTACTGGAAATAGAAATGTGCTAAATCCCAGCACTGGTCTGCCGGCTTATTTTCCTTATTTAGGTACTTATTTAGCAGGTGCTAATATTGCTAATTATAGTGGCTCTGTTATAAGCACTTTGGGAAATGGAGACCTGCACTGGGAAACTCAAAAGACTCTTGATCTTGGTTTGGATTTTGGTTTCTTAAAAGATAGGATCACCGGCTCTTTCACTTATTTTGAAAGAAATTCAGAGGCCTTATTATACATTAGACCATTGCCTCCATCCGTTGGTGTTAATGGTATTAATGATAACATAGCTAAAATTTCCAATAAAGGTGTTGAAATTGATGTAACTACACAAAATGTTGTTACGAAAAATTTTACCTGGACCACCTCCGTTAATGCGACCTACATTAAGAATAAAATTGTATCCTTACCAGTAGAACAATTTGATGGCCCCGGCTATAGCAATCTGAAAGTAGGTCAAAGTCTTAATAATTTTTATATAAGAGAATATGCAGGTGTTGACGCTTCAGACGGAAGGCCGATGTGGTACATGGATGTAAAAGATGCCAATGGCAAAGTCACCGATAAAACGGTTACTAAAAGTTATAGCTCCGGTACCCGCTATTATGAAGGCACTTCATTACCAGATTGGACGGGCGGCTTTACCAGTACCATGTCTTTTAAAAATATTGATTTAACTGTTTTTATTTACGGCAGTATTGGAGGGGAAGTATACGATGGGGATTATGCCGGATTAATGCATTCAAGCACAGGTACACAGCCCGGTTATCAATGGAGTACTGATATATTGAACAGGTGGCAAAGCCCTTCTAACCCCGGTGACGGAAGAACTCCAAGATTAACTTCGACCACAGACGACCAGGGCAATTTAGCGTCTACACGTTTCCTTTATGATGCCTCTTACGCAAGAATCAAGAATATCACTGTTGGATATTCTTTTTCCAAAGATCTTTTAAGTAAGATTAATTTTTCAAGCGCCCGTTTCTTTGTAGACTTTCAAAACCCGTTTACATTTTTTGGACGTAATGGCCTTGATCCTGAAACAGGACTTCAGGGCATTACAAATAATACCTCGAGTGTATATAAAACAATTTCAGTTGGTGTAAACATTGGTTTTTAATTTTTAAACGTATTTAATTTTCATAAAATGAAAGCAACAAAATTTTTAATAGCAGTTTGTATAAGCTCTTTAATGATTACGTCCTGCTCAAAAAAATATCTTGACGATGTAAAGCCAGCTGATGGAACCTTGTCTGATGCGGTAATATTTGGATCTAAAATAGGCGTGGATAATGCTATGACAGGAATTTATTCCTTGTTTCAAAATTATATAAACGATAATGGAAGGCAGAATATGTATGGCCTGAAAACGATACAATTTAATTTCGATATGAGAGGGGATGATCTTATTTCTGACCCAAGCAACTGGTGGTTATATGAAAATAACTGGACTGATAACGCGTATGGAAGAATTGCAACGTCAGCCAGGACTGAACAAATATGGAACTTGTTTTATAAAGCAATTAATAATGCTAATGCCATTATTTTAAATACTCCAAATATACCGGAGTCAGATGCTGTAAAAAATGCATTAATAGGTGAAGCAAAAGCATTAAGGGCCTATTCTTATTTTTGGCTAATAAGAATTTACCAGTTCACTTATGCAAAAGATCCTAACGCTCCGGGAGTGCCCCTTTACACTGAGCCTGCCACTTCTGCCAGCAATGGAAACCCAAGAGCTTCTATAAAAGATGTATACGATTTAATAACAAGCGATCTTGAATTTGCTGTTGCCAATTTAACTACAGACAGAATTGATAAATACAGAATTAATAAAAATGTGGCACAGCTCATTCTTGCAGAAGTTTACCAGGAACTTGCTATGGCCGACAATACTTTATGGGCAAAAGCAATCAGCAATGCCCAGGCAGCAAGAGTAGGATATCCTTTAATGACAGGCGCTGAATATGCTTCAGGATTTAATTCTGTCACAAATGAAGAATGGTTATGGGGTATACAATTTAATGCTTCACAATCTCTCTCTTACGCTTCGTTCTTTGGATACATAGATCCTACTCCCGCTAATACCCGTTACCAGGATATTTATGTAAATACATCATTTGTAGAAAAATTCAGCGCTACAGATGTAAGAAATCTATTTGTACCGGCTCCCAGTCAAAATGCTTTTTGGCAAGTATGGATGACAGCAAAATTTGTAGACAATGCTTCGTACTCAGGCGATTTTGTATTAATGCGTTCTGCCGAAACTTACCTTATAGAAGCAGAAGGTGATGCACAAATGGGACAACTGGAGGCTGCAAAAGATGCGCTATATATATTACAATTAAAAAGAGACCCACTTGCTGTAAGATCTACTGCAAGTGATAAAACAGCCTTGATTAATGAAATTCTTTTTGAACGCCGTAAAGAATTATATGGAGAAATGGGAGTTCAATATTTTGATTTAAAAAGATACCAAATGCCGTTGGTAAGAGATGGTAATCAATGGAGCAGCGTTACAAATGTTCCTGCAGATGATAACAGGTGGAGGTGGCAGTTTCCACAGGCCGAAATGGATGCCAATAAAAGTTTAACAGCAGCAGATCAAAATCCACTCTAAATATTAAATTTAAAAACATGAACATAAAAACTAAATTTTATTTATTAATATTTACGTTCTTTTCTATAAGTTTTTTTTCCTGTAAAAAAGATAATACTATTAATACCCCTGTGCTATCAGAATTTGCAAGCCCAACTTTAATTGGAAAATATTTTATAAAGGATGATCCTAATTCTGTTTTTAAAATACCTGTTGGAATTACAACGGTTTCAGATAAACCAAGAACAGTAACCTTTAGTGTTTCTTCACCAACCGGAGCCCTGGAAGGCCAACAATATAATCTCGGCACAACATCCATTGTTATACCGGCCGGTGCCGCAATTGATTCTATCTCCCTAAAGGGTATCTATTCCGGTTTGCGGAAATGGTAGAATAGATACTTTAATTTTTACAATTACCGGTGGAGATGTTTCAACGTTTACAGGTTTTACAACATATAAAGTTGTAATGCAACAATATTGTGATGTAGTATTAGATGATTTTGCAGGTGATTATAACGCAATTGATAATGGAAGCTACGGTCCTTATGGGGTTACAATCGTACAGGGTAGTTTTGTTTATACAAGCCCTACTACAGGAACGATGCAATTAGAGAATTTATGGGATTATGGTGTGTACACTGTAGTAACTGTAAATCTTGACTGGACAGATCCTGCTCACTTTAGTACATTTATTCCGGATCAGGTTTTTGTGGATGGGGATGATGTTTGGATTAAAAGCTCTGGCTCGTCAGGTAGTTTTTCTTCTTGTAGTCAAACTTTTACTCTTAATTATACCCTTTATTATAAATCGAGCGGAGATGATTTTTATGCAAACCAAGTAACTGTAATTAACAGGTAATTTGTTTTCATAAAACAAAAAGGGGTCTAGCTATGGTACCGGATCATGTCCATGACCTCCCCATGGATTACAACTTACTATTCTTTTTATTGTAAGCCATAAACCTTTCACGGGGCCATATTTTCTTAAGGCTTCAATTCCATATTGAGAACAGGTAGGCGTGTACCTGCATGACGGGCCAAGCCACGGAGAAATAATCCATTGATATAATTTTATGAGAAATATAAACGGAGACGCTAATATTTCTTTTGCGGTTTTCATACAATTTTTATCGCGGCAAACTTTTTTATAATAAAATATTGCAAAGTTACTATATCCAATTTTTCTTATAGTGTAAGCAAATAAAATTTAGAAATACAGCCTAAATAAAACAGCAGGTTTAGTTTACTATTTCAATAAATCGGGAGGAACCGGTTTTTCTAATAAATATTTATAGATGAAATTTGTTTTTAAATTTTGAAATTGTAACCATTTATTTCCGCGCCAGCCGTGCCTTCCACCAGGATATATCATAAACTCAAAATCTTTTTTATCATCCTCCAGCAAACTGATTAACTGAAGACTGTTTTGCATGTGAACGTTATCATCAATTTCGCCATGAACTATTTGCAGCATGCCCTTGTATTTATTAGCCCATGTTAGTACAGAGCTTGATTTATATCCGTCAGGATTATTTGCCGGAGTTCCCATAAATTTTTCGGTATAATGCGAATCGTATAATCTCCAGTCAGTAACACTGCCTCCGGCCATCCCGTAAGTAAATACATCTGCTCCGTAGGTAAGCGCATAGCAGGTCATGTAACCACCATAGCTAAAGCCTGTGATGCATATTTTTTTTGGATCGGCATATCCTTTATTAATAAGATACTTTACGATAGTGCTATAATCTTTCATTTCCCAATAACCCAGATTATGGTACATATAATTAACGCCTTCTTTTCCGAATTGCCCGCTGGCACGGTGATCCATCGTTATTTGAATCAATCCTTCTTTAGCATACCATTGTTGAATTGCACTAAAAGTCCAGTTATCCCAAACGGTACCTGCGTTGGGACCGCCATAAATACTTATCAGCACAGGATATCTTTTAGTACTGTCCATATTAAGCGGCCAGGTTACCAATGCCGGAAGATCAAACAATCCGTCATCACTCATAACATGTATCAACTCCGTTTTTGCAATATTATAATTATGTATTTCCGGTCCTTTGCTATCGCCAATATCTGCAATTTTATTCCCTTTATTGTCAAGAAGTGTCATTTTATTTGGCGTGTATGCATTACCGTAAGTTGTTATAAAATATGCACCGAAAGGCGACATTTCTATCCTGTTATTATATTCTCCAAAAGTCAATTGCTTCAAATCTCTGCCATTAAATCTCACACTATAAAAATCTATTCGTGCGGTATTTTCTTTTCCACGTGCGGTAAAATAAATTGTATTGCTTTTTTCATCAATCCATTTTATACCGGTAACTGTAAATTTGCCTGTAGTTACCGAATTGATCAGGTTGCCATCGCTTTTATAATAGTACATCTGGCGCCAGCCTGTCTTATCACTAATCATTATAAAATTTCCATTTTTTAAAAATGTGATCCGGTCAAGATCATCCAGGTCTATCCATGTTTTTTGTGTTTCTTCATAAAATAAATTTTTTGATCCGCTGTCAGGGTCCACATCATAAATTTTAAGATCATTCTGATCACGGTTGATCCACAAAACCAGCAATGAACTTCCCTGCGGTTTCCAGTAAGGCATTCCAAAATATTGATCATCATGCTCATTAAAATCTGCCCAGGTTACGTTGCTGTCGTTTATATGAGCAATGCCAATTTTAATCTGTGGATTTTTATCACCTGCAGCAGGATATCTTTCCTTCTCAACTTCGCCATGCTGCCCGGCAGCATTAGTAATGGTGAATACAGGAACGGGGCTATCATTCGTTTTAAAGAAGGCAATGTTACGGCTATCCGGGCTCCACCAAAAGGCACGATAGTGAGATGCTCTTCCCAAAATTTCTTCAGTGTATACCCAGCTTGCGTAGCCATTCATCAGGCTGTCGTTACCATCAAAAGTGAATTGGGTTTCTTTTTTTGTATTAATTTCTACTACATATAAATTATTATTCTTCGTGTAGGCTACATAGTTACTATCGGGAGAAAAAGTAGGATTTTTTTCCAAAGCGCTGTCATTAGTTAATTTTATTTCAGCAGCTTCCCCGTTTTTATAATACAAATCATTATTTTTTATGGTAACAGATTTTGCCGTGTTAATCATTTTGCTATCGACTTCTTTTCCAACTGCTGTCTCTTTACGCGTTTTCACGTCAAATTCAAACTGGCGTGCTGCCGAATCGGGATGCACTTTGCGGGAAAGAATTAAATGAGTTTCATCACTCCATGAGTCTATAACAGGTAAAGGAACAATTACCTGTGGCATTTTATTTTTTAATAGTTGTTCCTCTGTAAAATCTTTTTTTTGCGCACATAAATGAAAAGTGATGAACGTGATACAGAAAGTAATAAGAAATTCCTTTAGGATAAAATTCTTAATCATGCGAAATAAGTATGTATTTGGTAATAAAATGTACAAGTTAATGCTTTACTCATAAAAAAATTCTTAGCGGGAAGAAAGCAAAAGATTTAAAAAATAATTTCAATAAATTTCGGATTTCCTCTACTTCTTTAGCTGATTACAGGTATCCAAAAAATGACTAAAAATTATATTCACACTCATTTCATATCCTCGGACAAACCACTTATCTTTGCGCAAAATTCAAAAGAATTATGGGTTTTAAATGGATGAAATCTTTATTGGTAGCGGCTTTCGGGCTGGCAATGGCCTTTTTATCTGTAAGCGCATTTGCGCAGCAAAATGGCAAAAACAATACTGAGTCCAAAAAAGGCTTTGACGCTAACGAAGTTATTTTCGGTCACGTAAAAGATGCCCACGAATTTCATTTTCTTAGTTATAAAGGAAGCGACGGAGAAGAGCATGAAGCTTCTATTCCGCTGCCTGTAATATTATATTCTCCCCAAAAAGGTTTTTCCGTTTTCATGTCTTCTGCATTTCATCATAATGAAACAGTTGATGGATATAAATTAGAAGAAGGTAAAATTATTCCCGTAGACTCTTCGGTAAAAGTATATGACATTTCGCTTACCAGGAACGTGGTGCAAATGATAATTGCATTGATTTTATTTGTGTGGCTTATGTTGACAGTTGCTAAGAAATATAAAAAGGGACATGGTGTAATCAGCGCTCCTTCCGGTGCTCAAAATGCAATTGAAATTGTAATTGCTTTTATTACAGACCAGGTTGCCAAACCAAATCTTGGCAAAAGATATGTGAAGTATATGCCTTACCTGCTTACGATATTTTTCTTTATCCTTATCAATACTATTTTTGGATTGATTCCCGGTTCTGCAAATGTTACAGGTAATATCGCATTTACGATGATACTGGCGCTAATTTCCTTTATCGTAATAATGTTTAGTACTAACAAACATTATTGGGGTCATATTTTTAATCCTGATGTGCCAGGCTTTGTGTGGCCTATTTTAGTGCTCGTTGAAATATTGGGAATTTTTACTAAGCCATTTGCATTAATGATTCGTCTTTTTGCGAATATGCTGGCAGGACATATCATTATTATTTGCCTGATTTCACTGATATTTATTTTTGGTGCATTAAACAAAGGAATCGGTTGGGGATTCGCGCCGGTATCATTGGCATTTTCAATTTTTATTTATTTTATTGAGATATTGGTTGCTTTTATACAGGCATTTATTTTTACGAACCTCACAGCAGTATTTATTGGCCAGGCTATGGAAGGTTCGCATGATGCTCATAGTGAGGGACATGTTGATGCCGTTATGTTATAATCAATAAAGTTATTAATAAGCGTTTTTTTTAAACAGTATAAAATACAATTATGGATTTAGTTACAATTTTGAGCACAACGCCATGGGCGAATGCCGGTGGAGCTATTGGTGCAGGTCTTGCAGCAGTAGGAGCCGGTATTGGTATCGGGCAAATCGGTAAAGGCGCAGTTGAAGCAATTGCACGCCAGCCGGAAGCCGTTAACGATATCAGGTCTAACATGATTCTTGCAGCAGCGCTTATTGAAGGTGTTGCCTTGTTTGGAGTTATTGCGGGTATCCTGGCAATGTTTGTGTAAACGAAACAGGCTGCATTCAAAGCACAGGGCGGAGAATGCAGCTTTATTTTTATTTTAATAACTTTTAATATGGATTTACTTACTCCCTCTTTTGGCCTCATCATCTGGACATTGGTTGCTTTTCTTGTTGTTTTTTTTATTCTAAAAAAATATGCATGGAAACCCATTTTAAATTCGCTGGGTGAGAGGGAAAAAAATATTTCTGATGCCATTTTATCTACTGAAAAGATTAAAAAAGAAATGGAATCATTAAAAAGTGAAAATGAGGCTTTGCTTATGGAAGCCCGTGAAGAAAGAGCTCAAATGATGAGAGAAGCAAAAGAAACACGTGATAAAATTATCAGCGAAGCAAAAGAGCAGGCAAGATTGGAAACCAATAAAATTATTGCAGGTGCCCAGGAGACTATTAATCAGCAAAAAATGGCTTCGATAACAGACCTGAAAAACCAGGTAGGAAATCTGGTAATTGAAGTAAGTGAAAAAATTCTTCGCAGGGAATTGAGCAATAAAGAAGAACAGGAAAAATACATAAAGCAACTTTCAGAAAAGATTGAGTTGAATTAATCTTAAATAAAAAGTAAAGATTGACGAATGCAGAATCCACGATTAGCAGAACGATACGCAAAAAGCCTTATTGACCTTTCAACTGAACTTAACCAGTTAGATGCGGTTCACGGCGATATTATGTTGCTTCAGTCAATATGCAGGCAGAGCCGTGATTTTGTTCTAATGTTAAACAGTCCTATTATTACAGCAGATAAGAAAAATAAAATTATTAACCTGGTAACGCAGGACAGGATTTCAAAAATTACTCAAACTTTTATACAACTTCTTTCCAGCAAAAACAGGGAATCTAATTTACCTGAAATTCTTACTTCGTTTATAGAACAGTTTAATAAAATTAAAGGCATTCACAAAGCAAAGCTAACTACAGCAATGCCGGTTTCAGACGCAATAAAAAATTCTTTTATTGAAAAAATTAAAGCCGATTCGTCCATAAAAAATATTGAAATGGAAACAAAGGTGGATGAAAGGCTGGTCGGCGGCTTTACCCTGGAAATGGATGGAAAGCTAATTGATGCAAGCATCTTAAGAGATATTAAAGATGTAAAAAAGCAATTTGCCAATAATGATTACATCCATAAGCTGAGATAATATTCGTGGTTTATCTTTATCAAAAAACATTTTATTGAGAAGGAATAGAGTTTAATTCAACCTGCTTTTTTATTTTTTGAATAATTTTTTCTCCTCTATACATACCCGTTAGTAATATTTCATCCGGCGCAACAACAGAAGGGGGAGGATTTTTTTTATCTAATAAAATTAACTGCAGTTGCCATAACTTATTACCGGCGGCAGCATGCAAAATCATATTTTCATTCGTCATTGTATTTGTTCCTGCATCGAAATAATCACTATCTATCAAAGTTGGAACTATTGAATAATTCATTCCATTTTTCCACGCCATTTCCCATGTTATTCCTGGTGTGGAAGTTTCAATATAAATAAAATTAATTGTATCTCTTGAGTCTATCTCTTTGCCATTTTCGTCTACGGCTATATTACCTGGTAAATGAACCTTATAAACAGCAACTGCATTTTTAATTGAATATTTTGATTGGGCACATGCAAAAAAACCAATGCTTACCAAAGAATAGAAAAGAAAATATTTTATATGAATCATTTTATAGAATTAATGATCTTAAACATGTAACTGCTTAAACAATAATTGCATTCATGTTAAGTATTTTAAAAAATAAAAAGGGGCTGCTTCAATCATAAAGCAGCCTTTTTTTATAAGATGGTATTTACCGCTTTAATAATTTGTTCGTGTAAACTTTCCCGTCAATTGTTGCTCGCAATATATAAACACCGGCTGCCAGGTTAATACCGGAAACATTGATATTTATTTCATTACCACTTCCAAATTCTTTAAAATAAACTTTAGCTCCGTTTCCGCTTATTAATTCAACTTTTATACTTTGTTGAGGAACTTTAGTAAGCCGAACATTAATTACATCATGAAATGGATTATTGCCTATCCAAAGATGCTGAGATACATTTAAATTTTTAATAAGTATTGTAGAACTATAGGTAAACTTAGCGTCTATATCTACCATTTTTAACCGGTAGTAATTATATTCATTAGCCTGTTTGTCAATAAAACTATAATTATTTACAGATGAACTAATTCCTGCGGCAGATACTTGTCCAATGGAGGTGAAATTTCTGCCATCAGGCGACTTTTCAATATCAAAATATTTAGCGCTTTGCTCAGAGCTCGTTTTCCAGTTTAAAAGAATATCACTATTATTAAGATTTCCGGTGAAAGTAAGTAAAGTAACCGGCAACACCACGCCCGGATCTACAAGGAAAAATTTTGAAAACCCTGTAAATGAAGTAGTAAATAAATACCCATTTGCATAAGCTACATAAGAAGTAATGCCAATAACTGTATTACCGGTATTGGCTGCGCCAATAGTAGCCGCATCTGTTTTTGCAATTTGTAAGGTAGCAGGATCTTTGCCAGCAAGTTCTGCTGTTGTAAAATATAATCCGATTGTGTAAGAAGCTCCCGAATTTGTAGCTGGTGAAATATCAAATACTTTTTGTGAGCGCATACCGGCATAAAATGGTTGCCATACATTTCCGGTTCCGGATAATACTGAACTAACACATCCGAGGTTAGCCGAAGCGGAAGATAGGCTGTTCAAAATATAAGTTCCGATATAGAAATAAAAATTACCATTGGTTCCTACGAATTCCGTATGGGAGCCCGAAGTATCGATTAAATTGCCAAATGGAGTAACTCCTAATTGCAATTCGGGCTTTTTTCCTGATCCATAATAAATAACAGAAGTAAAATCAGTACTACAATTAATGCTATCCTGCCAAAAGAGATTTCCCTGGGTACTTGTACTTCCATCCGAGTATCCGTAAGTTTGATCCGCAAAATCTGAAGGGGCAGAGGTAGTGTTATCATAACACACCTCGATAGCAATATTAGATGAACCGTCCCACACAAAAGGAACATCAAGGGTAAATGTGTTCCATCCATTTACTGTTTTATATGAAGAAATTGATTTAACTGATGATGTAGGAATTACATTCGTAGTAACGTCTACAAGATTATTGATGGAAGTGCTTCCCATCTTTATTTGCAAATTGGTGTAAGGCCTTAAGCTTGATTTACTAATATTAAATGCCACACTTGTTATATTACCTGCTGTAACTCCTGCCGCGGTTAGTTCATTTGCCCTGTATAGCATCTGGCTCCTTTTGCTTTTCAATGTATCATTGAAAGGCTGGCCTGCTAAAAAATAGGTTTGCGATCCAATAGTATAAATGCCTGGAGTTCCCGTGGAAGCCGGCGCCAGGTCGTTATCTCTTATTGTGAATGTATACGTTTTACTACTCGGCGCAGCCGCTGCATCGGTTGTTCCGCTTACAATATAATTTAGCGTAAAGGATTCAGTGGTTTCTACTTCAGCATCATCATAAACACGTATCGTTACAGGAGCGGGTGTTGATGATCCACTGGCAAAAGTTAATGTGTTTGAAGGGGAGGCAAAATTCCCATTGGTGGTAAAATCAAAATCAACTCCCTCTGTTGCTGTAGAGCCGCCAGCCACTGCTAAGGTTACGTTAGCGTTGCCGGTTGGAGGTAAATCAATATTCATATTTACTGTATAGTCTTTGTATCCACGGCAACCCGTAGTGCCGGAGGTTGTTTCAACCTGGTCGTTGTAGGCTGATGCAAACCTGACATAGGGAATAGTTACTGGTATAGTTGCAGTCCATAATCCACGACCATGTGTAGCCGCAGCAACTGTCCCGTCACTTTTGCGGTACTTCAGCATATCGGTTCGTGCAATAGGAAAACTTGAATTTTGTGTCCATACAGTTGATGATCCATTAATATTATCGGTTTCATACACTCCCATTTCGGTAGCAATAATAGCCTTCTTATTGTCATCGGGATAAAAAATTGCCCACCGTACCGGTATATCAGGAAAGTTCCCGGTAATATTTGTCCAGCCGCCGCTTCCACCACCTGTTGTGCTTGCCCAAATATGATTTATAGCTCCATAGTTGGAATAAGTGACCATAAGATTATTGTCATCTGTGCCAACTGCCACGCAAGAAACGGTTGAACCGGGCATGCCTGTTCCGGTTATATCAGTAGCTGCAGGAGCGGAAACATCTGCATTATTAACTTTCACAATTTTACCACTTGAGGTTCCAAAAAATACCCGGTTAGAAGTGTACGGAGAAACAGATATACTTCTAACTCCGCCTGAGAAAGTTGCAATTGTAATAGGCGTAAATGTGCTTCCTGTTTGTGGATCTTCCCATCTTATATATTGATTATTGGCCCCGGCGGCATACATCTTATTATTTACATTATCATAATCTGTCGGATTAATAAACTGACCAACAGAATTTGAATAATTTACTGATACCCAGGAAGCTCCTCCGTTAGTACTTCGTTTGTACTGATTATACACATAAGAACCGAATTGGTATTGTGGCTGGTCCTGGTCAATCTGTACAAATGCGCCGTCACCACCCGTAACTTCTGTGCTGCTTCCGAGTCCTGCATTTGTAAGCTGATTTACTCCATTGTCCTGTGCGCCGGCAAGAAAATAATTCACGTTGGTTGGATGCATGGCGCAGGAATAAAATTGCTTTAATCTTAGCCCTTTATTTCTGTCTTTAAATGTTGCTCCTCCATTAGACGAATAAAAAATACCTCCATCACTTCCTACCAATACCTGCGTCCCATTCCAAACAGCAGTTTGCTGATCAGCATGAATATAACTTAAGGAAATACCTATCCATGTTGAGATTTGAGTCCAGGTATTACCACCATTAGTTGTTCTGTAACAATTTAAACCACCGGCTATCACATTTTGATCGTTTGCCGGATCAACAGCCAAAGCCAGGTTATACCATGCCTGCCCGCTACTCAGGTCGTTGGTGCCGGAAGCCGCAGGTGGAGAAGAAGTTGTTGGTATCCACGTGTCGCCTCCGTCAATTGATTTATAAATTTGAGGAGTTTGATAAGATGAATTAGCATTTAACACATATAAAGAATTACCTGTTACTGCCAATTCGCAATTGTATTGAACGTTGGGGAATACTGTAGTTGCAGATGTCCACGTACTGCCGGTTACAGTTGATGGATTATCTGTAAACCGATACCCGGCCGAAGCTCCATTATAATAACCGCAAATAATGTGCATTCTGCCTGTACTGCTTAGCTTCATATCTGTTACAGAATTATTCAATCCTATCGGAGTGATGTTTGTCCATGAAGTTCCTCCGTTAGTAGAGCGTTCAATTCCTTTGCCGTTCCCTATAGTAGCAACATACACATTGCCCGTTGAATCGCATATAATTTTAGAAACATTAAAAAAACCAGTTGTATTTGGCAAAAGATTCCATGATACACCATGATCAACACTTTTCCACACGCCTCCTCCACGTACAGCATCAGCATTATAAGTTTTTTCTCCTGTGCCAAAATACATGGTATCTTTTGTGCCAAGCGGATCCTGGCAAATACTGCCGATGGCCAGGTTAGCAAAAAAATCATTTATCGGAGTCCACGTGGCGGGCGAAGCTGATATGTCTGTTGTTTTCCATATTCCACCATCAATGCCTCCAACCCAAACTGTATGATTGGTTGCATCTGAAAGATCTACCCAAATAGCTCTCATACGCCCGCTCGTAATGCCGCTACCTGCGCGGGTATTACCGTTACTGGGTCCAACCACATCTGAATTCGGTCCACGTTCAGTCCAGGCAAGCGCTGAAACATTAGCGGGAGTATTGGGACTTAATTTTCTTTTGGCCACCAGATTTTCATAAGCATTTACTAACCTGTATTTGGGAATATATCCTAATGAAACATCTTTTGTTAATTCAAATTCCTGTGCCTGCGCCTGTGCAATACCATCTTCAGCAGCCTCATTTTCGTCTTCCGCAATTTTCACCGGGTAGGCCTCTATCCTCTTTGCAGTTATATTTTTTGTCAATTTTAAATGAAACAAATTCCATATTAAAAAGAAGCCGCATACAAATGAAACAGTGATTAATAAAGCTTTCTTCATGCGTCAATTTTGAACAATAAATGTAAGATTTTTAACTGTAGAAACGATGACCTGTTTGAGTTTTTATTAAACCATTTCAGTTTTAGTATGCATATTTTAATATTAAACAACTCAAATAATTTTTTAAAAAAAATTAAAAAAATAGAATTTAAATCAACCATTTTTGTTACTCCCCTTATCTTACTCTACCTTTGCACCTCGAAAAAAAATTATATTTTATGGCAGATATAAAACCAGATGAAATATCAGCAATTCTAAGAAGCCAGCTTACTAATTTTAATGTTGAAGCAAATCTTGAAGAAGTAGGAACTGTATTGCAGGTAGGTGATGGAATTGCCCGTGTTTACGGATTAAACAATGTGAGTTCGGGTGAACTGGTTGAGTTTGAAAATGGTATCAAAGCTATTGCACTGAACCTTGAAGAAGATAATGTGGGTGTGGTATTGATGGGTGATAGTGGCAGATATTAAAGAAGGAGAAAAAGTAAAACGTACCGGCAAAATTGCATCTATAAAAGTGGGTGAAGGTTTGGTTGGCCGTGTAATAAATACATTAGGTGAACCGATTGATGGAAAAGGCCCGATTACAGGTGAACTATATGAAATGCCATTGGAGCGTAAAGCGCCGGGTGTAATTTTTCGTGAACCTGTAAAAGAACCATTGCAAACAGGTATCAAAGCCATTGATGCAATGATTCCTATTGGCCGTGGACAACGTGAGTTGGTAATTGGTGACAGGCAAACCGGTAAAACTGCTATTTGTATTGATACTATCATTAATCAAAAAGAATTTTATGAAGCAGGTAAACCTGTTTATTGTATATATGTTGCTATCGGCCAAAAAGCATCTACCATTGCAAACGTAATGAAAACATTGGAAGATAATGGTGCAATGGCTTATACAACTATTGTTGCTGCTTCTGCGTCAGATCCTGCACCACTGCAGTTCTATGCTCCATTTGCAGGTGCTGCTATTGGGAGAATTTTTCCGTGATACCGGCCGTCCTGCTTTGATTATTTATGATGATCTTTATAAACAGGCAGTTGCTTATCGTGAAGTATCATTGTTATTAAGAAGACCTCCGGGACGTGAAGCTTATCCCGGTGATGTATTCTATTTGCATAGCCGTTTATTAGAACGTGCTGCAAAGATTATCACTAAAGATGAGATCGCCAAAAGATGAATGATCTTCCTGAAAATATCAAGCATCTTGTAAAAGGCGGTGGTTCATTAACAGCATTGCCAATTATTGAAACACAGGCAGGTGACGTATCTGCATACATTCCTACCAACGTAATTTCTATTACTGACGGACAGATATTTCTGGAAGGTAATCTGTTCAATTCCGGTATTCGTCCTGCAATTAACGTAGGTATTTCTGTAAGCCGTGTGGGTGGTAATGCACAGATAAAATCAATGAAAAAAGTTGCAGGTACTTTAAAACTTGACCAGGCACTGTACCGTGAAATGGAAGCATTCTCAAAATTTGGTGGTGATCTTGATGCAGCTACAAAATCAGTATTTGATAAAGGTGCACGTAACGTGGAAATATTAAAACAACCTCAGTTTACACCATATGCTGTAGAAAAACAGGTAGCTATTATTTATCTTGGAACACAGGGTTTATTAAGTAGTGTTGCCGTAAAAAATGTAAAGGCATTTGAAGAACATTTTTTAATGGAAATGGAAAACAAACATCCTGAAATATTAGCTGAATTTAAGAAAGGTAATTTACCTGAAGATGGAATTAAAAAAATGACAGAACTGGCTAAAGAAATTATGCACCAGTTTAAATAATATATAAGTAATTTATTTTTAATTGCTAAGGGAGAATTTTCTCCCTTTTTTATTTATAAAGAACATGCTTTTAAATGTCGTGTAATTTTTATGTCCTGATTGCATCTAAAGTAGAATTTGTAAATTTGAAATGAAAACTACCAAGCCATGCCTGTAGGAATTATTTTCATTTCACTTTTATTTATGTTTCTTGGAATGATTGTTCAGTTCAGGCTGAAAAGTAAATTTGCTGCTTATGGTAAAATACCTACCGGCAGCGGATTAAGCGGAAAAGAAATTGCAGAAAAAATGCTTCATGATAATGGAATTTTCGATGTTACCGTTACATCAGTTCCGGGTTTTTTAAGTGATCATTACGATCCAACAAAGAAAACAGTAAATCTGAGTCCTGATGTTTATGAAGGAAGAAATATTTCAGCAGCAGCAGTGGCGGCACACGAATGCGGACATGCCGTACAACATGCTACTGCTTATTCTATGCTCAAACTCAGGAGCGCCCTTGTGCCCGTAGTACAAATCAGCAGCAACCTTGCACAATGGGTTATCTTAATAGGCCTTGGCTTGTTTAGTTTTGGTGGCGGCAATCAAACGGTATTATTAATTGGAATTATCTTATTCGCTGCTTCTACTGTATTTTCTGTTATTACTTTACCCGTAGAATTTGATGCTTCCGCAAGAGCCTTGAAATGGCTTGGGGCATCTCACTTAACTTCGCCGCAGGAACATGAAAAAGCTAAAGACGCTTTAAAATGGGCTGCGCTCACTTATGTAGTTGCTGCGCTTGCTTCTATTGCATTGCTTGTTCAATATATATTAATTTACCAGGGAAGAAGCAGAGATTAAGAAAAATTTAAATAACAATCTTACATACATGTATAAAATCTCCTGCCTTCTTGCACTTCTTTGTTGTTTCTTTTCTCATAGCTTTTCCCAAAAAAAATTAATTCCTTTTTCGGATAAACATATTTCTTATGAAGGAAGAATTCCATACATAAATGATGCTGCAGAATTAACTTGGCCGGGTACTTCCGTGAAAATAAATTTTAAAGGAACCGGAATTTCGGGAACATTTAAAGACCAGGATACAGCAAATTATTATAATGTTATTATAGATAATGACAGTATTTATAAAATTCAATTTAGCACAACCAAACAAACAGTTGCTTTAGCTAACGGTCTGCCGTACGGGAAACATTCCATTCAATTATTTAAGCGCACCGAATGGGATAAAGGGAAAACTTTTTTTTATGGATTTGAATTTAATGGAAAAAATAAATTACTAAAGCCATCCAAACTTCCTCAAAGGAAAATTGAGTTTTTTGGAAATTCTATTACATGTGGCTATGCAATCAACGACGTGGCAGGTGATTCACCAACCGGTTACTATGAAAATAATTATGATGCTTATGCAGCGATAACTGCAAGGCATTTCAGTGCACAATATCATTGCACTTCAAAAAGTGGTATTGGAATTATGGTAAGCTGGTTTCCTTTAATAATGCCTGAAATGTACAACAGGCTTGATCCTACGGATTCAACAAGTAAATGGAATTTTTCCAAATACACGCCCGATCTTATCGTAATTAACTTATTACAAAACGATGCGTGGATTGTAAACATGCCGGAAAATGAACAATTTAAAAACAGGTTTGGAGCCAAAGCACCAGATAGCAATTTTATTATAAACGCTTATAAAAATTTTGTTCAAACAATAAGAACAACCTATCCAAAAGCACAACTTATTTGTATGCTGGGCAATATGGACATTACACACCAGGGCTCAGCATGGCCCGGGTATGTTGAACAGGCAGTTAATGAAATACATGACAGCAAAATATTCACCTATATCGCACCTTATAAAGATACGCCCGGCCATCCAAAAGTTAAAGAACAACAAATGCTTGCTGATGGCTTAATTCGATTCATTGATGAGCATATTAAATGGTAAAAATAGTTACACGGAAATGAAAAAGTATTTAATAGAAACGTTTGAATACAACAGTACTACCAATAAAAAACTTTTGGAAAAAATAGCGTTGATGCCTGACCGTGAGGAAAGCATAAAATTATTCAGCCACCTTATTAATTGCCAATATAAATGGCTTGCAAGAATTTTAAAAACTCCTGAGTATGAAAAGATGGACTGGTGGAAACCTGTATATACTTTTGATAAACTTGAAGAGGAATGGGTTAAAAGTTTACATCTTTGGATAGATTATCTTAATTCAAAAACTGATGAAGCGCTTGCAGCAGAAACAACCTTTATTGGCTTTGATGGCTCACTCTGGGCAGCAACCCCAAAAGATATTGCACTTCAGTTAAATTATCATTCCATTCATCACCGGGCGCAGATACAAACGTTGATCCGGCAACAGGGTATTGAACCCGATTTTGTAGATTATATAGGAACGAAATACCGAAAAATTCAATAGCCATTTATTCAGTACCATTTTAATATAAATAACTGACAAATTATTATAACCGTTTTACTGATTATTTCTATATTTATACAAGCTTGATAAATGAATCTTCAACTTCGCTTTTAAATAAAATAAATTCCAATGAACTCACGCAGAAAATTTTTACAAAATTCAGGTGTTATACTTGGAGGCGGCATACTGGCATCATCATTAAGCAACAGCGCTTTTGCTATTTTTAAAAACCATATTGCTCCAAGCGATCAGCTAAACATTGGCGCTATCGGCATCAACGGCATGGGCTGGGCAGATGTAACAGCGGCATTAAAAGTGCCAGGGGTAAATCTTGTTGCCGTATGCGATGTAGATAGTAATGTGATTGAAAAGCGGATGAATGATCTCAGTACCAAATTGAACAAAGATGCTTCCAAAGTAAAAAAATACAATGATTACCGGAAGCTACTGGATAATAAAGATATTGATGCAGTGATTATCGGTACGCCCGATCACTGGCACGCGATGATAATGATGGATGCATGTGTGGCAGGTAAAGATGTGTATTGCGAAAAGCCTGTTGGCAATTCAATAGGAGAATGCAGGGCAATGGTTGCAGCACAACAAAAATATAATAAAGTCGTGCAGTGCGGTCAATGGCAGCGTAGCCAGCAGCATTTTAAAGATGCAGTCGACTTTGTGCAAAGTGGTGTGTTGGGAAATATACGTACGGTAAAAGTGTGGTGCTACCAGGGATGGATGAAACCCGGGCCTGTTGTTCCTGATACGGCACCACCTGCCGGTGTTGATTATACGATGTGGCTGGGCCCGGCACAAACACGCCCTTTTAATTCCAGCCGTTTTCATTTTAATTTTCGCTGGTTTTGGGATTATGCCGGCGGATTAATGACCGATTGGGGCGTGCATTTATTGGACTATGGATTGCTGGGCATGAAATCGCCAATACCCAAATCTGTATCGGCTTTGGGTGGTCGTTTTGCCTATCCTGACTTATATGAAGAAACGCCCGATACCCTAACCACGCTATATGAATTTGATGGACTTCAATATGGTTTGGGATTCAGCGATGGGTATTGATAACGGCTCGTACGGCCGCGACCATGGCATTGCTTATATTGGCAACAACGGTACGCTTGATTTTAAACCGTGGCGGCTGGGAAGTGATTGAAGAAAAGCAAAGTAAAAATAAAGTAAGCAAACCTTTTGCAGCATCGTCAGATAGTGGCTTGGATAAGCATTGGGTAAATTTTGTTGACGTTATCAAATCAAGAAAGTTGGAAGACCTGCATTGCCCAATACAGGCCGGCGCTCATGTAGCGACGGTTGCTCAGATGGGAAACATTGCCTACCGCAGTGGTAAAAAATTAGAATGGGATGCTACAAAAGAAAGGTTTACGGATCATGCCATTAACAAGCAATACATGATGAAGGAGTATCATAATGGATATAAGTTACCGAAGGTGTGATAATTAAGTTTTAATTGTCTGAATTATAAAGGATGGATAAAAAAATTAAGGACAAACTTTAAATCGTCGCAAGGTTGCCAACTCCCAACCCTAAATTTTGTCTTAGTGTTATGCTGAACCCTTAAAATTAAATCCTTTTTCTTTCAAGGCTTTTTGCAATACCGGTATCGCTGTTTTTCCAATTCCGTGAAATTGCAGGATTTCAGCTTCGGTATATTTGGCCAGGTCTTGTAATGTTTTAATACCATTATTCTGCAAAGCACGACTGGCCGGCGCCGAAAGCCGGGGACGAAAATCTATTTCTTTTTCCGCCTGTTGCTGCACCCTGAACTTTACCATTCGTGCAATTAAATCCAGCGGCATTGGCTTATCCAGCGGAAACTGCACAGAGCCTCTGCCCTGTTTATATTTTGATAATTCTTTTGCAAACGCGGCATGCCCCGCCGGAGTTGCATATAATCCGATATGGCTTTTATACCCGGCAAAATAAATAATTACCCGGCCCTTATACCTGAAGGCAGGCATGCCATAGCTAATGGTTTCTTCAGCGCCGGGTGCGGCCTTTATAACGGTTACGCGTACCTGCTCTAAAATCTTTTGAACACCTTCCGGGAATGAGGCAATGTAAGCATCTATATTGGCCGGCTTAGCAATTTTCATAAAGATTATTTTGAAAAATTAATCGCTCAGGCATTTTCTAATTCTTCAATATTAAATTTTATCGATTTCATCACAACATCCATTACTCTTTTGCCTTTTTCCGGATCGCTCATCAGTCTGCCAAGTATTGCCGGAACAATTTGCCATGACACACCAAATTTATCCTTCAGCCATCCGCACTGCGATTCTTCACCCCCTTCCGTCAGTTTGTTCCAGTAATAGTCAATTTCTTCCTGGTTGTCGCAAGGCACTACCAGTGATATGCCTTCGTTAAAAATAAATGCATGCGGACCCGAGCTTTCCATAGCTGCAAACGACTGCCCGTTTAATGTGAAACGGGCGTGCTTGATATGGCCTTCTACATCCCCTTCGCCTTTTTCATAACGGCTGATCATTTCCACTTTGCTATTCTTAAATATGGAAGTATAAAAGTTAATAGCTTCTTCTGCTCTTCCGCTTTGGTGCTGTGTGAACATAAAGGAAGGAACAATTTTTTGCTCAGCGCCAGGGTTCATCATTAACTGCCAGTTTACCCCAAATTTATCCTGGCACCAGCCGTATTTCTCATTCCACGGATACTTATCAAGAGGCATCATTACGCTGCCACCGTCAGACAAGTGTTTCCATTTTTTGTCGATATCTTCTGCTGAATCACCAAATACAAAAAAAGAAATTGAGGGATTTATCTTGAATTGTGGTCCGCCATTCAATCCCATGAATTGCATTCCATCTAATTCGAAAAAAACTACCAAGGAGTTTTCAGAAATGATTCGTGAATTTTCAAACACAGAAGAATAATAGGTGGCTGCTTCTTTGGCTTTACCATCAAACCACAAGCAGGGATAAAGTTTACCTTTCATTGTCTTTATATTTTGTTACTGTAAAAGTAATTTCAAAACGCCTTATAGAAAAGGGAGTATTATGACATTTTTCGGGGTGTTTGCGACATCGCAAATTGACCGGGCTTCAGCTATTAGCAGCTTTCAGAAATTTGTCACCCTTTCGAAGAGACTACAATGATGTAAACGTCGTCTCCCCGCTCTTCAAAATATGCTCCTTTCCTTTCCATAAAAACACACCGTTAGTTCCCTTGGGAATAGAAATTACTGCATCTAATTTTCCTTGTTTATCAAGATTATATCTTACTGTAATTTCTCCTTTCGGATGCGGCATAGAGCCTGACGCTTTTCTAAGCGAACCAGGGTTGGGTTCTATTTTTATTTTATTAAATCCCGGCGAATCGCTATCAATGCCCAGCACTGTCCGAAAGAATTCAATGTTAGGGCTGGCGCCCCATGCATGACAATCGGAACGGGCATTATTGATGTCACTTATTTCAGCCCATGTGGTAAGACCCATCGCTAAATTGTCTTTCCATATTTGCAGGCGATCCAGGTATAAATTTCCAAATCCTGTTTTGTGCAAAGCCTGGTTTACATAGTATTGAAAATAAATAGTAGCCTGCGTTAATGAAGTATCGGCAATCATTTTTTGGGCTAACTCTTTTGCCGCTGCACCTACTGTAATACCCGTTAATATCGCCAACGTATTCGTGTGCTGCGAGAAATAATTTTTGTCTTTTGTATCAGCAAATAATTGTTTTGTATTATCCCAATATTTTCGTATAATCGTTCCAGTTAGTAAGACAACTCTTTGTTTATATTCATTGGCAAATTCTTTCATACCCAAACTATCTTCGAGCCTTGCAGCTATTTGATAAGCCCAGAGCAATTGCAGATCGAGTGCCGCAGAACTTCCATCGGTTCCAAAAGGCGGCATACCATCTCTCCATCCTTTGCCTTCACACCAATCGGTGAACTCCCAGTAAGGTGCATCTTTTAAACTTCCATCAGGTTGCTGGTATTTACTGAAAAATTGCAGCACCTGTCTTTCTCCCGGTAAAAATTGTCGCACAAAAGAAGGATCATTTCTATACATGTAATAATCATTCAGCATCCCGATCCACCACAAAGAGAATGTTGGTATTTGCTGTGCGTTGGCGGTCGGGTACCGGCTTAATGTAATACCCTCAGCCATTCTTGAATAGTCAATTTGGGTAATCGCATTGCGCATCAGCCGGTCATCACCTGTATTGTATAAAGAAACCATTGCCTGTATGCGGGTATCGCCAACATATTGCAACTGTTCATAGTAAGGGCAATCCATATAAGTTTCCATTGCATCCAATCGGGCTGTACGCCATCCTGTTTCAAATATTTTCTCAAGCGTATCATTATCCACCGCAAACTTTGCTTTCAATTCAAACGGATAGCCGGTAAAAATTCCATAGAGATCAGTAATGGTTAAAGGTTCGCCAGCAGTTTTTATTTCAACCTGCATATAACGATACGTGCGCCATGCGAGAGAAGTAAAGGTTTGTTCATTTCCATCCGCAATCAATTCATCTTTTACGCCAACAAATCTTTTGCCTTCTATTTCATTGCGATTGCCTTTGGAATGTTGCGCCTTCCAGTCTTTATTATTTCCCTCCTCATTGTATAACGCTTCCGCATATCCTAAAATAATATGTGCATCTTTTCCCCTATTAAATTGCAGTACGGGATAGGCATTTGTAAGCACACCATTGTCCAGTAAAATTTTTGCAGTTGTATTTGCAGCCACGGTAAACGAAGTTGTAGCTGAAGGAAAAGAATGGGGTAAACTTACTCCTGTAACAGAACGTACTTTCTGCAAACGCTGAGTTGCTAACTCCACTTGAGGAATTGTTCTTGGTATCAGCATCCAACTTAGATCAGATTGCAAAACACCTTTTGGCAGCCCGCTCACAATTTGCTTCGCCGGCAGCCAGCCACTGTCATTATATTCCCTGCTTTGCCAGTTGGCAGAATACTTTGCATAATCAATTTTTTCTCCGGGTCCAGCCACATAATAAGTATAAATTAAATCTGGTTGTAAAGGACGGTAACTACTATCTTTTATACACTTCCACGAAGCATCTGTATTTACTAATTTTTTCTTCATCACTGATCTCCCTGTAAAATAAAACCGGTACGAAAAGATATTTGATGTTCCGGTTTATAATCGCCGTAATTCCATACAACCGAAGCTATAACGTTAACGCCTGCACGCAAATATTTTGCAATATCAACCGTTTCATAATTCCAGTGAAAAAGATCAGCACGTGCCGGACCTAAAGAAACCATCGTATCATTTACAAATAATTTATAGCGGTTGTCGGCGGAAACGTGTACGACAAAAGAAGCTGGTTTATTATTTAATAAAAATGTTTTTCTGAAATGATAAACTCCATAAGCGTGTGGTGATGCTTCAGGCGCCGCTATCCACTGCGCATCCCATCTTTTGGTAAGAATGTCATTGGAGATTTTTTGTGCAAGGCTCTGTAAAGAAAAAATAAGTAACAGGATAGAAAGGAAATTACGTCTCATCTCAAAAGTAAATTTATTAGCATGAATATAAGTTGTTTCGTGGAATACAAGGTTGCCAACCTTTATAAGGTTGGCAACCTGCCGCAAACTCTGAGTGTGTAAGGTTATTAGATCCTCTGCTGTCGCTACCGGTAATACCTTGCGAATATGCGATGCCGTTACAGGTGCCATTAAGATGAACACATTTGAACATTGGAAGCAATACGGTATTTCATTATATCTCCGCAGTAATTGGAAAAGGACGGAATATAATTTCTGTTAGAACAATACTTTGAATGGCAAAAAAATCAAAATAAATAAAACAATAATATTCTTCGTTAAAAAGAAAAGGTAGACGCTTTGTAAAAAAAACTGACGCCACAAAAATTATTCTCCAAGTCCATACACCACTACCTGGTTTGAAAACGTGGCCAGATATACACGGCCATTGGCAATTGTAGGCGATGAAAATTTTGCATAATTGCCAGAGGCATCATTTACATTTTGGTTGTTGTTCCATAGTTCTTTGGTAATATCATTGGCGTCAAAAGCCCTGAGTATTCCGGGACATACCGATTGGTTTGCATTTCCGCTTGAAGCATAGGAGGCCCACACGATACCCGTTCCGGTTACCACTCCGTTGGACGAGACAGACAGCAATGGCCCGCTCCATCCTTTTGGGCCTGGTACCGGTGAAGTAACTACGCCGGAAATATCTAATGAATTAGAACCGCGGTTAAAAGGATAAGCCCGTAGCTGATCTTGTTCTGACCATACATATACATATTCGCCATTCGCTCCTTTGTAATAGGAAGGCTGACAATGCAAGCCGTGATGCCCCAGCGAAACCGCTTGCTGTACCATATTGGCCCCGGAAGTAAAACCACCCATATTGTCTTTATCCAATAAATATAAACTTCCATCCTTTGCACCTGTGAAAAAATAGTTAGAATTTGGTATTAAGAAACAACCCATTGATCCGTAATCCAGATCAAAGCTGTCAAGAGCTTGATAATTATATGGAGTAAAATAACTGGTAACTTTCAGCGACGATAAAGTAGGTGTAAGTTTTAATGCACTCTCTCCCCGGTTAATTAAGTCTGTGGGATCGTTATTTACGCCCTCTGTTCCATTACCCGATACGCAAAAAAGATTTCCCTGGTTATCTGCAGCCAGGCCATTACCACTTTCCCAAATGCCTCCGGCACCTCCTTCCGGCGTATTATTATAAACAATTTGCTGTTGCAGTGTGCTGGAATTATATCCCAATATCCAGCCGTGATAAAGACCCCAATCACAATGTGACGAAAAGCTCATATAGACGATTCCATTAACCAGCGTTAGCCCCATACGTTGATTTTGGGTTTGGGAGTTGAAAGTGATGACATTATTAATGCTTCCCCATCCGTGGCCAGCACAGGTTGCAGTTATTTTTACAGGGCTGCCGGGCATTTCGCTTCCATTAATGATATTTATAGCATGTAAATACTGAACATAATTTATGCCATCGGTACTCCTGGCAACAAAATAAATAGTTTGAGCAGCCGGGTCAATAACAGGTGTGCCCACTATCCCAATATTGCCGCTAAAGTCCTTATAGTTACCACTACAGGCGCCCGTCATATCTGTATTTTTAGGTGGCCGCATGTTTTGTACCGTATAGTTTTTTTGCCAATAAAGCTTCCCGCTATCACCGTCATAGGCATATATTGTGTTGTTAACCGTTGCGATATAAGCTACGTTATGCTTCTTACCTGATATCGTAACATTGGCTGCAATCAGGGGCTGCGCATATACCTGGTCGTCAACGCTGAGACTAAAAAGTTTTTTAAACTGTTGTGCGTTTACGTTACTTGTTGTTAAGATTGTCTCTTTATCATTGTATCCTGATCTTGTGTTGTTATTACGTTGTGTAAGAACAGATACATAATGATCTCCGGTATCCGGACCGCTATTTTTTCCACAGGAAATCCAACATAAAAATATAATTACGAGGAACGCTTTTTTATCGGGCATAGGCAGTCTTGTGTTTCATCATTTAAAAATAGATAAAAACAACGAAAATTCATAGCTGTTTAAACTACTCTTATAAGTATTGCATCTGAGCTACCGTTATACTTTCACGAATTCACCCAGATAATATTTATTATCCGGAGTTGAAATAAAATCAGCAGGCTTTTCATCACTATTGTAATTAGAGCATAGTTTCCAGGAACCATCGTCCTGAATTTTACTGATGCAGAAAATGGTCTGCACATATCCAGGCTCTTTTTCTTTTTCTTCGGCTGATTAAAAACATAAAAATGAATATACCCGAAGCTTACACTACCAGCATATTTTTGCGAGAATGTATAGCCACTACGTCCAAACTTTTATAGAGATCGCCAACAGGAATTCGCGAATAATTTTTTTCCTTTAGTTCAGGTTCAAGGCGATCAATACCAAATCATCAACAGAGATTAATCTTCAATATCTGACAGGTGTAATTTTATAACAAAATCATTTCCCATATTTCTTCAACAGTTTGTTGAACATAAAAACTTTTCTTTGCTGCTTCTCTTTTAAAGTTTATTAATGATCGACATTGACTTATAGTTGTATCAGGAAAAATAGTTTCAATAATGCTTGTGTTGATCAGTAATTCAACATTATCCTTTTGTTTTACTTTAATAAACTGCGCCATATAATATTATTTTGAAATTATGCTAAACTACTAATTCCGTTTTACTGATTGATTTATTAAAAAATGGAATTGGTTTATCTTTAATAAAATCATAGATATGAAATATTCGTTTATTTATTTTGTCTTGTTTATACTTCTTACATTTATTTCAACAACAATATTTGCCCAAGGCAATAGCCAGGCTGTTTTATTTAATGGCAAAGACCTTACGGGATGGAATTCTTATATAGGCCCGCCCCTGGATGATGCAGGAAAAAAACTTAATGATATTCCAGTTGGATTAAACAACGATCCCAATTACGTTTTCAGCATAGTTCAAAAAGATGGAGAAAAGGTAATTCGCATTTCCGGCGAAAACTGGGGATGCATTTATACATTGAAAGAATATTCGGATTTTCACCTGCAACTGCAATTCAAATGGGGAACACTTAGCTGGGGTCAAAAGAAAGGAAAGAAAAAAGATAGCGGTGTGTTGTATTTTTCTGTTGGTGATAATGGCGCGGATTATGGTGCATGGATGCGTTCCCAGGAATTCCAGGTGGAAGAGGGGAACTGCGGTGATTACTGGGGTGTAGCCGGGGGAATGGAAGATGTTCCTGTTATAAAAAAATCAGATAGTGAATATGTTTATAGTCCAACGGGTGAAATGAAAACCTTTAGCGCAAAAAGTGCAGTCGGCAGGCATTGTATTAAAAACGGAGATGCGGAGAATGCTACCGGCGAATGGAATACGCTTGACCTCTATTGCCATGGTGACACAAGTGTTCAAATGATAAACGGAAAAGTTATGATGGTCCTTTATAATTCAAGGCAGTGGGAAAACGGGCAGGCTATACCGTTAGTAAAAGGAAAAATACAGATTCAATCAGAAGGTGCAGAAATTTTTTATAAGCATATTATGATTGAACCACTAAACCAGATTCCTGCAGCATTTTTAAAATAATTATTAATGGATGCTTCTTATTTTATAAATCATCTTCAACTACAACCGCATCCTGAAGGAGGCTATTTTAAAGAAACTTATCGTGCAAAAGAAAACATACCTGCTTTAGCATTGCCCGGACGCTTTGGAGGTGAAAGAAGTTTTTCGACATCGATATATTATCTGTTACGACAAGGCGAGCGTTCCGTTTTTCATAAAATAAAAAGTGATGAATGCTGGCATTTTTATGAAGGGCAAACTTTATTAATTCACATAATTGAAAACACTGGCATTTATCAATGCATTAAGCTGGGAAAAAATTTGGCGAATGGTGAAACATTTCAATATGTTGTTCCTGCCAATACATGGTTTGCTTCAGAACCTGCACCACGTAGTTTGTTTAGTCTTACCGGCTGTACCGTTGCTCCGGGTTTTGATTTTGCAGATTTCGAAATAGCAGGTAAGAAAAGTCTTTTGTCTTCCCTTCCTGAACATAGCGATATTATCAACCGGCTCTGCAAATAACACTTTCTTCACTTATTCACCCCATGCCGTTACCATAAGACTTCTGCTACCGCCATGATCACGGTGTTCGCACAGGTAAATACCCTGCCATATTCCTAATGCAAGCCTTCCATTTGTTATAGGAATACTTACAGAACTGCCCAGTAGCGCAGCTTTTAAGTGCGCAGGCATATCATCACTTCCTTCTGTATTATGCCTGTAATCAGGATCGTTTTCAGGAACAGCTTTATTAAAATACATTTCAAAGTCCTTTCTTACAGTAGCATCGGCATTTTCATTAATACAAAGTGAAGCGGAAGTATGTTGAATAAAAACATGGCAGACACCGGTTTTAATTTCGTTTAACCATGATAGTGAGTTCTCTATTTCATTTGTAATAATATGGAAACCTCTTTTCCTGGCGGAAAGTGTTATCGATTGCTGATGTATTTTCATGAGAATAAGTTTTATCTTTTTTCAATTTAGTTATAAAAATTATGGGATGGTTTATCATTATATTGAAAAATAAATCAGGAACATAATTGACTTAATTTTACAAAATAAGTAAATTAAGCATGGCGAGGCCTCCTGTAAATACACTTCCGAAACCCACTCTCAAAGAAAAATTCGCAGCGCTTGGAAACCTGCCGCGATTTTTTAAACTTGTATGGGAAACCAACCATTGGTACACGATACTTGACGGGCTGCTGAGATTACTTCGTTCAGCCATTCCCGTTAGTATTCTCTATGTGGGTAAACTTATTATAGATGAAGTCGTATTGCTGAGTAAAGGACACAGCAGTGATCATAATTATTTATGGCAATTGGTGGCAGCCGAATTTGCATTGGCTATTATATCCGATGGGTTGAGCCGTGCCACTTCTTTAGTCGATAGTTTACTGGGCGATCTTTTTTCAAACTATACTTCTGTAAAGATTATGGAACATGCCGCCACATTGGATTTAGACCAGTTTGAAGATTCTGAATTTTACGATAAGCTGGAGCGTGCCAGGCAACAAACGATTGGCCGCACCATCCTGCTATCACAGATACTTACGCAGGTTCAGGATATTATAACCATGGCTTTTCTTATGGTTGGATTAATGGCCTTTAATCCCTGGCTTATCCTCTTATTGTTAGTTGCTATCGTTCCTGCTTTCCTTGGTGAGTCTTATTTTAATGATCGCAGCTATGCGCTTACACGCGGGCAAACACCCGAAAGACGTGAGCTGGATTACATGCGCTATCTTGGCGCCAGCGACGAAACTGCTAAAGAAGTTAAATTGTTTAATCTGTCGGGTTTTTTAATAGACCGATTTAAAACACTCAGCAATAAATTTTATGATGATAATAAAAAGCTCTCTATCAAACGAGCCTCATGGGGAACTTTATTTGCTTTACTTGGAAGCGTTGGTTATTACACAGCATACATTGTAATGATATTAAAAACAGTTGAAGGTGCACTCACCATTGGAACACTCACTTTTCTTGCCGGCTCCTTCAGGCAACTGAGAAGCCTGCTCGAAAATATTTTATCACGCTTTACGTCAGTGTCACAGGGCGCTATTTATCTACGGGACTTTTTTGAATTTTTCGAAATAAGGCCAAAGATTACTGCTGCTTCCAAACCGGTTCCTTTTCCCAATCCTGTTAAGCAAGGCTTTACTTTTGATAATGTTGGCTTTAAATATCATAACAGTGACAAGTGGGCAAACCGCCATTTGAATTTTACATTGCATGCCGGCGAAAAGCTGGCTTTGGTTGGTGAAAATGGCGCGGGCAAAACGACATTGGTAAAATTGCTTGCACGTTTATACGATCCCTCGGAAGGCCGGATAATGCTGGATGGAATTGATTTACGTGAGTATGATATAATGGATCTGAGAAAAAATATTGGAATTATTTTCCAGGATTTTCTTCGTTATCAAATGAGTTTTGCACAAAATATTGCCGCAGGAAATATTGATGAACAACACAACCGTTCACTAATAAAAGTATCTGCTGAAAAAAGTTTAGCAAACCTCCTGGCTGATAAATTACCAGACAAGTATGATCAGGCGCTTGGACGTCGTTTCAATAATGGCATTGAGTTAAGTGGCGGCGAATGGCAAAAGATTGCGCTGGCACGTGCTTATATGAAAGATGCACAGTTGCTCATTCTTGATGAGCCAACCAGTGCATTGGATGCCAGGGCAGAATATGAAGTTTTTCTTCGCTTTGCTGATCTCACCAAAGGAAAATCTGCTGTACTCATTTCTCATCGTTTCTCTACGGTTCGTATGGCTGATCGCATTCTCGTTCTCGACAAAGGAGAACTGATACAGATTGGAAGCCATGAAGAATTATTGCAACAAGAAGGCCGCTATGCAGAACTATTTCAACTTCAGGCACAGGGATACAGGTAAAAACATTTACGTGTAACCATTCCAGTTAGTCATGATAAACATCTCATGCTAAGATAACTTTTTAAAACTTCCCACCATTCTCTTATCAGGATAGATTTCATCCAAAATAACCGGCTCGCCGATCATAGGTGTTGTTACCTTTAAATTTTTTTCGGCAGCAGCTTTTAAAACCCTTTGCACAGGCTCAGTCCAGGGATGCAGTGATAAAGAAAATTTTCCCCAGTGTACAGGAAGTAACAGTTTGGCATTTAAATCTAACGCCGCCTGTACTGTTTGTTTCGGCATCATGTGTATCAATGGCCAGGCGGTGTTGTATTGGCCTGATTCAAGGATGGCAACATCAAAAGGACCATACTTTTCACCAATCTTTTTAAAATGAGAATCATACCCTGAATCTCCGCCAAGATATAGATTATAAGAAGACGTTTTCAAAATAAATGAAGACCATAATGTCTTATAACGCTTTATTCCTCTTCCTGAAAAATGTCGTGCAGGCGCTGCCGTTAGTGTAATGTCATCTGTAACTTTATTGGTTTGCCACCAATCCATTTCAGTAATTTTATTTTCATCAAAGCCCCAATAGATCAGATGTGATGAAAGGCCTAAAGAGCAATAAATCGCTTTTACTTTCTGTTTTTAATTTTTTGATTGTTTTATAATCGAGGTGATCATAATGATCGTGGGTAAGAATTAAAAAATCAATCCCAGGAAAATCATCAACGGTATATACATCACTTCCATCAAAAGCTTTTACCATAAAAGAGACCGGTGATGCATTTCCGCTAAAAACAGGATCAACCAAAAAATTTTTATTATTAATCCTTATCAAATAAGAGGAATGGCCAAACCATATAATCACTGGCTTATCACTTTTAATATTTTTTAAATCAGTTTTAATGGAAGGCAATTTAGATGGAGGTTTTACATCAGGGTTTTTATTGAGCGATTTCTTTATTAACTCATAATAAGAAGTATCCTGCAACATCATAGGCGTTTCGGATAAGTTTTCGAAGCCGTCTTTTTTATAATTAGGAGATTGTTTTATTTTTTCCAAATGCTTACCGGAAGGATTTTTCCCTGTGATCTTTAAGGACATAATTTTTATTTATCTATTAAAGAAATAGACGAATGAAACGGTTTTACATTTTAAAAGTTTAATTTTTATTTGAGTTTTTTAATAATTATTTTGTTTTTTAATTCTTTATATGGAAAAGATAAAACATCCTGGAACTATATTAATCAGGAAAGCGACATTAAATGATATTGAGACCCTGCTTCTTTTTGAGCAGGGTGTTATCAAAGCCGAAAGGCCATTTGATAAAACTTTAAAACCAGATCCTCTTCATTATTACAATATTGAAGAAATGATTGCTGCACCGCACATTGAGCTTGTTGTTGCGGAATTTGATAATAAGATTGTTGGTTCTGGTTATGCAAGATTAGAAAATTCAAAACATTATTTGCAGCATTCAAGACATGCTTATTTAGGATTTATGTATGTTCATCCGGACTACCGTGGAAAAGGAGTAAATCAAAAAATTATTGAAGCATTGAAAACATGGAGTCTCTCACAAAAGGTAACAGAAATGAGGCTGGATGTATATTTCAATAATGACATTGCTATTAAAGCCTATGAAAAAGCAGGGTTTACAAAACACATGATTGAAATGCGAATGAATATAAACCGGCAATGAGTAATCTTTTTCAAAAAAGAATACTTATGAATTCTATAAAGTAAATTGTATAGCTAATTTCATTCAATGCCCTCCATTACACTCAGCAGCGCAACAGGAAAATGGATCATGACTTCCGTGATACTCGCTTCTGCAATGGCTTTCATTGATGGCACGGCATTAAATGTTGTATTGCCTTCTCTGCAAAAAGATCTGAATGCAACAGGCACCGATTTATTCTGGTTATTGAATTCTTATTTATTGATGCTTGCAGCGTTTGTTTTACCCGGTGGTTCAATTGGCGATAAACTGGGAAGAAAAAAAGTATTCATGATTGGCATAACTGTTTTTATGCTCTCGTCCGCTGCATGCGGTTTTGCTCCAACTGTTTTTTATATAATTATATTCAGAACCATACAGGGAATTGGCGGCGCGTTAATGATTCCCGGAAGCCTTTCCATCATCAATGCATCATTTGGTAAAAATGAAAGAGGCAAAGCAATTGGCACATGGTCTGCAATAACAACACTGGTAACTATTGGCGGACCCATACTCGGAGGTGCATTGGCAGACGCAGGATTATGGCGAATGATTTTTTTTATAAATATTCCTATCGGAATTATATCACTAATAATTCTTTGGCGTAAAGTTCCTGAAAGCAGGGATGAAGAAACAGATAATTCGTTGGATTATGCCGGAGCTATTGTCTATAGTTGCCGGATTGGCTTTATTAACTTATGGTTTTTTAAAAATTCCAAATACAGGATTTAATAATTGGAAGGTATATCTTTCTCTTGCCGCTGGAATATTATCATTAATCATTTTTATAATTGTTGAACGCAAAAGCAAACATCCGATGATGCCTTTACAATTGTTCAACAATAAAACATTTAGCGGCGCTAACCTTCTTACATTTTTTTTATATGCAGCGCTTACCTTCGCTATGTTGTTTCTTACATTGAATATGGTTCAAATACAAGGCTACAGCCAGTTACAGGCAGGCATTGACTTTATTGCCATTTACAATTTTATTAATTTTAATTTCAAGATGGTCAGGTGGATTGGTTGATAAATACGGGCCGCGTTGGTTCCTGTATTCTGGGCCAGTTGTGGTTGCAGTTGGGATTCTTACTTCTTATCTTTTATAAAAGAAACCAAGCGGGCCATCAGAATATCTGGACAACCTATTTTCCCAGGAATTTTATTTTTTGGATTGGGAATGTCTTTTACAGTAACGCCACTAACAACAACTGTAATGGGCGCTCGTTGCCAGATCATTATTCAGGAACAGCTTCAGGAGTTAATAATGCCATAAGCCGTATTGCAAATGTATTTGCAAATGCAATTATTGGTGCATTAGCCATTTTATTTTTTACGGGATTTTTAAATAACAGAATGAAAGAAATTTCTTTGAATGAAGAAATTAAAAAACAGGTTGTAGCACAGGCCGCAAATCTTGGTGATGCAAAAGTTCCTTCAATTATTAATGGTGAAAATAAAATAAAAATTGAACAGGATTATAAAGAAGGATTTATAAATGCCTATATAAAGGTAATGCGTATTTGCGCTGCTCTGGCTGCTTTATCAGCATTGATGGCTTTTATATTTATTAAGAATGAAGAGTTGAAAAAGGAGACCTGATTCAAGACTAACAATTGCTTTTCCAAAATCATTCTTCTCATCTGAATTTTATATGACTTAAAAATGACCTTTTATAAAATTCATTTTATTTCCAAAAAGTATTATCTTAATGTCACGTTGAGAAAATTCTGTTCCCCCCTCCTTTGTCTAAACATATAAAACTATTACATGAAATTAACTTTACTCAAAAGCTTCACCACTACTTTAGTCGTAAGCCTGCTAATCCTTTGCACTGCCGATGCACAGGTTACCAAATCAACTTTTACTTTTGGCGCTCCAAACATTATTAATATTAAAAAAATTGCGGAGTATGAAAAAAATCATCCTGTAATATTAACGCCACGTTTTATAGAACAGGGAGAAGACAGGGATAAATTTATTTTTAAACCAGGGCCTGTTGACAAGAATGCCAAAGTACACCAGGTTGCACAAACCAATGCAGCCAACCAGGTTCGAATTAAATTCACCTGTTGCCAGCCAGAACTTCCAGGGCATACTGGATAACGGTACTTTAATACCGCCCGATATAAACGGCGCAGTGGGCACCAGTTATGTTGTAGAAACAACTAACCAGCAATTTAATATTTATAATAAATCCAGCGGATCATTAAACAGTACTGTTTCTATTACTTCGCTTTTTTCACCCAGCGGCTTGTTTAATTTTTATGATCCGCATATAACTTATGATCCCAATAATGATAGGTTTATAATAGCTATTGATGCACAAACCGGAAGTGCAAGCAGTTCCCCAAGTGCATTTGCGTTGGCTATTTCACAAACAGGAAACCCGACCGGTAACTGGTATGTATATAAAGTTGTAACAACCCCGAACGCTCCTACGGATTTTATGGATTATGATCAATTGGGGTTTAACAACAATTGGATAGTAATGACCGGAAATGATTTTCCTGCTACCGGTGCAAACAAAAGTTATATCTATGTTTGGCCGCGTGCAACATTATATTCAGGAGGCGCCGGAACAGCTACCACTTTTACTGATCTTACCAACCTGTTATTGTCGCCTGCAACAACTTATGATGCTTCGCAAAATACATTATACATTGTTTCTGACAAGAACGGAAACTCAGGTGGCAATGGTTATGTAAATATCGGTTCCATAACCGGTACGTCTTCAGCGCCGGTTTATAATGCAGGAAGCCAGTTAGGTGTCAACCAACCATGGAAAGAACCTACTACTTTGCTTAAGGCGACTGAAAGCGGAGAATCAGCCGCACACGGAATTGAAGCCGGTGACACACGTATTCATAGCGTTATCTATCGCAACGGTTCTTTATGGTTTACCCATACTATTTTTCTTCCTGCTTCAGGCACAACAACTAATTCCGGTGTTGACTGGTGGCAGGTAAATCCAGCCGCATTAACCGTATTACAATTCAATAGAATTGCGGATGCCAATTCTAAAATATGGTATTATTATCCAAGCCTTGACGTGAATACGAATGGTGATATGCTTGTCGGGTATTCGTCATCAAGCGCCACAACTTTTGCCGGTGCGCAATATGCTTTGCATCTTGCAACTGATCCCGCTAATACATTGCAAACACCTGTTCAATATGTAAACGGATTGGCCGGATATTATAAAACGTATGGCGGCGGACGCAACCGCTGGGGCGATTATTCAGGCACTGCTTTTGATCCTGTTGATGGTTCGTTCTGGACCTTCCAGGAATGGGCTAATACCGGCAGTAACTGGGGAACTCAAATAGCTCATGTACCTGCTTCGGGTACGCCTGCATGTAATACGCCAACAGGAATGACAACAACAAGTATAACCAATACCACTGCTACTTTGGGATGGACTGCAGTTAGCGGCGCAATTAGTTATAATGTACAATACAGGGTTGTTGGAACTACACCATGGACTTCAGCCAATGTAACTACCAATTCATACAATGCTATTAATCTTACTGCAGGCACAAATTATGAATGGCAGGTTCAAACGGTTTGTTCAGGAACATCAACTTCAGCGTTTACTGCTTCAACAACATTTACAACAACAGGTGGTTGCGCCGTACCTACGGGCTTAACTTCATCTGCAATAACTACAACATCTGCAACAGTAAGCTGGACGCCAGTTACAGGAGCTACAGGTTACAATCTTCAGTACGAGGTGGGTTCCACAGGAACTTTTACTACCGTTAGTAACCTCACCACTACTTCTTATAATATAACAGGACTTACGGCCGGAACAACATATCAATTCCATGTGCAGGCTATATGTGCCAGTGGTAATAGCGTCTATAGTAGTTTAGGATCATTTACGACATCGGGCGGTACCATTACTTATTGTGCATCTAAAGGAACTACCACTTATGAGTATATAAATAAAGTTGTTTTAGGAACGATAAGCAATACAAGTGGTAATAACAGTGGCTATGGTAATTACACTGCATTAAGCACAGCGCTCACTGCCGGCTCTGCTTATACCATTACGCTTACACCAGGCTTTATAAGTGCGAGTTATGCCGAAGACTGGACAGTGTATATAGATTATAACCAGGACGGAACATTGAATGGTACCGGGGAAACTATACTTAAAGTAGCATCAACAAGAACAGGAAGTGCTTCTGGCTCATTTACAGTTCCAACAACTGCAAAGAATGGCTCAACACGTTTGCGTATTCAAATGCATTACGGTTCTTATTCAACTAATCCATGCGCAACATTGGATTATGGTGAAGTAGAAGACTATACTGTAAATATTTCCGGTGGTGCGTCACCGTTATATGTATCAGGCGATACACCCGGATTACAAAATGAAATCATATCAAATACACTATCAGTAATCCCTAATCCTTTATCCGGCAGGGCAAATGCAACTGCAGTTTATAGTCTTGCTAAAATAGGAAATACAACTTTGAAAGTTGTTGATCTTGAAGGCAGGTCGCTGTACTCCGTAAACTTAGGATTGCAAAGTGCAGGCCAGCACAATTATTTATTAAGTAACATTACTCCCAAATTAACCTCAGGTTATTATGTGGTGGTATTAATTCAGGACAATCATGTAATAACTAATAGCAGGCTTGTGATTGGCAGATAATTTTTGATTCTATTATTAATAAAAAATCCCGTTAGTTAAATAGCGGGATTTTTTTATGTGGGTATATTTTAAACTCTTTAATAATACTTTAATTAAACTTAGCGGCAATGTATTCCACAAGGTTTTCATCGCTCATTTTATTGGAGGTGCTTTCAGCCGTAACAGTATTTTTAAACTGAGGTGTTTCTGCCATATAATGCATTAACTGTTCCTGCGAAGTACCGGTACCGGTGAGATGCACTTCTTCAGCATTTTGCATGTGAGTAAGTATTTCCTTAAAAAATTTATGCTGCAATGTTTTTTCCTCATTGTGGGCATTTTTTTCACTGCTATTAAAGTCAGCACCGGCATTTTCAGAATGGCCAAGTACAACAAAATCTGTTGCGTCTGCATTTTCTCTTCCTACAACAATGGCATGATGGGAATCCATCCATACGCCAAATTGTTTTTTGTTTTTTTGAGTCATAATATTTGTTTAGAAAGATGGTAGCTAAAACCGTACCCCGAATGAATAGGAAGATATTTTGGATTGAGCTGTTATAGTCCCCGTTGCAAACGAGGATTGGTTGGGGGCAACTGGTTTAGTATGACACAGCCTATTGAGATTTGAAGAACCAGTCAATCTGACTATAACTTTGTTCTATCTCCTCCCGTTTAAATCTATATTTTCAATTACGCGGTAATGTAATTTTTAAATTTAATAAAGGTAACTGATACGGGTAGACGAAAAGAAGGATTACAGGAGTTGCCAATCTTTTAGAGGCTTACAACTCTCTATAGAGCTATTGAGTTGGACAAAACACTGTATAGAATTACTTTTTTTTCCCGATTACCTGCGATTTCAAAATATTGTATAATGAAGCCAAAACAAATACAATCCCTAATACGGCGACAATAGAAGAGCCTGCCGGAAAATCGTAATGGAAAGAAAAATTTAATCCAAAAAAGCTTGCCAGTATACTAATAATGCATGCAATCACTATTACGGTAATCTTATTTTTTGAAATTAATATTGCAGATACTGCGGGAATGATAAGGAATGAAAAAACAGGAATTACGCCATTCATTTTTACCGCAAAAACAATGGCCAACCCAATAGAAATATAAAATAAAAAATTCCAGATATTGAAAATACCTATCAAATGATTTTCCCCGTTTTCAAATGATTCGGTTAATGCAAAAAATTTTCGAAAGAAAATCAAGTGCACTAAAGCAATGGACCCAAATACAATTCCTATCACTGATATCTGTTGCCAGCTTACAGATAAAATATTTCCAAATAATACTTCCTGAATATCTGAATCGCCATGTGGTGTTTTTGAAATAAGTAACACGGTAAGTGCCGAAGCAAATGCATATAAAATACCGATTATCGCTTCCTGCTTTAGACGTTTATCACGAATATTTATGAACGACATAAGCAGGGCGCCTACCAACGTAAAAATAAGGGGGATAGATGTGAGGCCCGTACCAATAAAAGCTCCGAAAGCAACACCCAATGAAGAAATCTGGCCAAGTGCCAGGTCAACAAAAACAATTCCTCTGCCCACTACATGCACTCCGAGATAAGATAATAAAATTCCTGTTATTACTGCCGCTGTAAAAGCCTGCACCATAAAAGGCAACTGGAACATATCAAACATAGCATTCGAGATTTAATTTATAAATATTATTTAAGCGCTGAAGTTAACTGCTTAATATCATAATCAAATACATCAAAATAATTTTTTACTGATGGAAATGCACCGATAGAAGTAGCCAGCGTTAACACTTTTACTCCTGTTTGCTTTGCTACAACATCAGATGATGATGTTGAAAAATAAGGCGATGAAATTATTACTTTAATATTGTTTGCTTTTACTTCATTAATCACTTTAACCAATTGTGAAGGCGTTGGTGGAATGCCTGGTTTGGGTTCCATAAAATCGACAATCTTTAATCCGAAACGTTTTTCAAAATAAACCCACTCATTATGGTAAGCAATAATTTTTGTGCCTTTAAATGGCGCCATCTTCAGCCTGCCATTCCTTCATCTTTGTATCAATATTTTTAAAAAATGCCTGAAGATTAGTTTCATAAAGTTGATTTGTTAGAAGGGTCAATCCTTTCCAGCCCGTTGGCAATATTTCTTGCAATTATCTTTCCATTTAAAGGATCGAGCCAGTAATGAGGATTACCAAAAATATGAATATCACCTTCTCCCCTGTTTGCTGACAGTGGGAACCTGCAATAAACCTATGCCTATCAGAAGCATCCACATATCCTTCTGATCCTTTTTGAATTTTTGTATTTCTTGAACTTGCCAATAACTGCGGCGACCATCCTGTTTCCAAATCGAGGCCCACCGTTACAAACATATCAGCATTGGTTAAACTGATAATGTAACTTGGTTTGGGATCTACAAAGTGAGGGTTTTGATATCCGGTTGCAATTGAGGTAACCGAAACTTTATCGCCGCCGATTAATTCAGTAATGCTTTTCAGATCTGGTAGTGTTGTTACTACTTTAATTGTTTTTGCATTCGCAATTGAGAAGATGTATAACAGCAGGAAAATAAATATGGTCGATCTTTTTTTCATTTTGTTGTTTTTATCTGTAAAATTATTTCTTAATCTTTTAATATTGATGTGCACCATGTGCGCCTATTACAAATATCCATCGTAACCATGCCTGGTAAAATCGTGGCTGAACATTATCATCTGTTGTTTTTGCTTCAACTTCAATTTTAGAAAATTCTGTTGCATACCATCCGAAGGTTAAGTGAATAGGCCTGTTCGGTGATGGATTTATTATAAGGTTTTTGCCATAATCATACCTTCCGTTAAGAAACCATCTTTGTGCCAACTGGTATTCAAAAAAAGAATATAAGTCCAATTGAATTAACTGCAATTGTCTGGTCCATTATGATTGTTGCTATAATAAAATTCACTTTGCCATGTTATTGAATGGTAAGTATTCATTTGAACAGGTTTCCATTTGTAAGTTAAGATCACCCGCAGCAATATTTGTAGTTCGTGAAGAATCATTCGGCCCTGAAATTCCTGTAAGCCCTAATTCCAACGTGGCATTATCACTAAGGGTAAAAAAATTTTTTAAGATGAGCGAGATAAACCAACTGATTTCCTTCGCTTCGGGCGAAAGCCGGTGACTCTGAAAATCCTGAAGTGGTTTGGAATATCAGTTCCTGGTAAAATGATTTCGTTGGCAGCAGCCAGCTAAGCGAAACACCTTCATCATTCAATCCCTCTTCACCGAATAAATTTACATAAGCATTGGGCAGATCAATAAAAGGAAGCGCATGCGGATGTGTAGGATTTATTCTGCCAACAGCTTCACGAAATTTCCCTACCTTCAATTGCAATTTCGCCGGTAAAGAAAGTGTTGTTAGATATCCTTCTTCTACCGCTGCACCATATTTACCGGTTGCCGGATCTCTTCCAAACGTAAGAAAAAAATCTGCACGGATGTAAGGATCCACTACTGCCTGCAATGAAACCTCTGTTTCATTTAAATACATATCAAAATTCTTTTTTCCCCGGCTTATGTAAGATGACTGAAAATCCCCGATAACACCAATATCAGGATTAAATGTAAGGCTGGAACGTGTTTGCGCAGGAGCCGGTTGTTCAGTTGCATTTGCCTGCATTTGTTCTTCCACCTGTTTTAATAATACTGAATCTGTTGAAGTGCTGTCTGCGGGAACCTGGGCCAAAGTTGTTATAGCAAAGAATGGTTGCAGTAAAAAAAGGGTAACAAGAATCAATTCCCTCTTATGTATAAAACTCATATTGAGTATTTAAAATTTTCCGGTTCAATGTTTCCAACAAAAATCGTCATAAAAAAGGTATGAAGAAAAATAATTGCAATTGTCTCATTGGTGTCAATTAAACTGCGGCGCTTTAGAATTAGCGGTAATTGTAAAATACCCTGTCTGTCTATCTTTCTCCAAATGTTTATTGATTATTTTTATTTATAAATTTTTCCTTATGCCGGAAGGTCCTTCTATTCTTCATTTAAAAAGCCAGCTAACATCTTTCATTGGAAAGAAGGTTATAAAGGCCGGCGGCTATGGCCCCATGGATACCAAATGGATAAACGGAAAAAAATTATTGGATATAACTACCTGGGGAAAACATTTGTTGTTTGTTTTTACAAATGGCACAGTGAAAGTTCACCTCGGCTTGTTTGGTGATGTGCTGGTGAATGAACGTAAAAAAGTGAACCGCTCTTTTTATCTTGAATTTAGTAAAGGTGAAATAAACGGCTATGTTGTTAAGAGCAACAAAACTAACGGCACCGATAAACGAAATTTATGACTGGCGGGTGGATACATTAAGCAAAGAATTTGACCCGGCTTATGTAAAAACTTTATTAAAAAAACAAAAGGATAAAACCATTGATGATGTATTGATGAACCAGGAAATATTTTCCGGTGTGGGAAATATAATAAGGAATGAAGCGCTGTACCGGGCAGGCATACACCCGCTGAGTGTTACAGGAAAGATACCCGCAGCAAAGATTACAAAGCTTATAAAAGAAGTGGTAAACTATGCCCGTTTATTTTATGATGCATTGGAAACAAAAGGTAAGAAGGCAACCTTTGCAGTTTACCAACAAGAGTATGCAGCGGATGGCAGTGAAGTAACTATGAAGATATTACCTAAATCCAAACGGAAAATATTTTACTCGGAACATAAGCAGAAGATGTATGAGTGACGATTAATTGATGTATTGGATGTTTGTTATAAGAAAAGTGGTTTTATCCTTTATAAATATTTTCATTATGCCACTGAATAAATTCGCCTCTTGGTCTTTCTTTTTCTTTACTTGGCAAATACAATAATTCTTTACCATGAAATTGGTAATACTCTTTACCATTTTCGAATTCTTCTTTTATTCTTTTACTAACTTCTACCTTTAAATTATTATTTATAGTTAAATATCCAGTATCAAAAAGTTTGTGAACATCTGAGCGCAATAATAAACCATTTGAAATTATATGTGGTCCAGCCAATGCATATGGCTTAATGTGTGCCGCTTCCAATACAGGTAAAGTTCTTTCACCAGTAATGGAACATCTTCTTGTATAAGCATCAGTTACTAATATTCTAAATGCCCCTTGACCTAATCGCACCTTTCTTAAAATACTTTTTCCATATAACGGATCAGGCTCTTCAGCTAGTTGATTTTCATATTGTCCACTTTGCATTGGGAGATACTTTTCTAACAACTTTTCAATCTTCACCCAGAGCTCTTGTCCAATAATGGTGCTAGTATCATAAGATTTACCCTGAACAATATTTTTATTCCAATTATACGGCACTTCAATCCAATCTTCTTTTTTAAAAAATATTGGATTGGTAAGCACGATACATCCAATATTCGGATTGATATTAATTTTATCAGTACGGTATTGTAATATTAATTTTTGAAACTCATCAAATGTGTTACATCCGTTTTTGATTCCAAAAACGTCCCATGCCATATTCATTGGTAAAAAAGTGTGGCTTGAGAAAAAACCTATTCCACCGATAACGTTATATGGAGATTTTAATTTGAACAAAAAGGGTTCGAGTTTTTCTAAAACTCTAAAGGTAGAATTACCTCCTGGCTGCCAAAAATTAATATCATCAGGATTAATCCTGCTTAAATAATTATACCAGTTATTATCCGTAACTCCAAGATATAATTTCATTAAAAACGTTATGTATTAAAAGTAAAGAACAATATTTAAAAATCATTCAAGTCATAAAAAAACTATTTGCCCTACTATGAATGAATATACTCGAAAGACAAGCGCATGTCCATATTTAACCCATAAAATGCCAACATTTAGTTTCGAAAAACAACCAACAATTCCAAGTATAATCTCATTCAATACTTTCTATCACGTATTTATTTTGATTGATCTCTGCAATATCACCAACACATAAACCCATCAGTTTTTGACCAAGCGGAGATTGTGGCGACAGCGCAATAACAGGATTGCCTTCTATAATTGCTTTACCCAAGGCTATGCTGATAAACAAATAACCTTTGTCAGTTTTAACCAAACTGCCAGGCACAATTACAGAAGAGGACAAGGTAGGATCTATTCTTTCCAGTGCAGCTTTTTTCTCCCGGACATCCTGCACCTGTGCACCCATGTTAGCCTGTTCTATCTGCAACATGGCTAAGGCCGTTTCATGCTTATCGCCGGCCGTACTTTTTGTTTCGTTGCTGCTGCTTTCTTTTAAATCTTCGAGTACCCGCCGGAGTGAGTTTAATTTATCATTCAACACCTGCAGGTAATAGTCATATACTTTTTGCTTCATCACTTGCTCCTTAACTGGTTCACCCGCTCATCAAAACTTACAGTATCGTCTATGGCATTTATAAATGGCGCAAAAGTATCCAGCAGGTTTTGGGAATGGTTTTCGGGCTTTTGTGTTTTAATATTTATGTGTACTAAATTCATCCACAAAACAGATTTCAGTTTATCCCTGCGCTCATTCCACATTTTCATTTCAACCAGCAGGTCTGTTGCTCCCAGTTGCAGGAGCGTAGAATCTATAACAACCGTCTCCATCAGGAAGGCAGGCTTCAGGTAAGCGATCTGATTTTTGCTTACTACCCAGCCCAGGCCATGCTCTGCCGCAAAATGATAGATATTAAAATTCAAATAAGCCAAAAGATGGTCTTCACGGGCATTGATAAAATAATCAATGTAGCGTGCATTATTTAAATGATTAAAGGGATCACAATCGCTAAAGCGGATAAGGGCTTTGCTTTCCCAAAGTTTTGAGTTTGCCTGCATGCCTGCAAGTTACTAAGGGAGCAGGAAAGCCTGCATCTTTGTTTGTGCAGTTAATATTTTACTAAGAATAAAAGAATTCTTCAGGCATTGGAATCACCTGCATCTACCCCACATTTACCACTCCTCCTGTCACTTCCGCCGGCCTGAAACGTTCAGCCGGGCTTAAAGAAATAGTTCCGTTTTTATTAATATAATATTCCAATGCAATAGCCACTATCGTAATACTATTAGCGGGCATTTGCAAAGGAAGCAGTATGGCCTGTGCAGGAATGTTTATAGAATTGAAAGGGATAATAATATTATGGTCGTAGCTTCCAAGTGCAGCCCCCGTCTGTATATTACAACAGGCAACTGCCAGCTTTAACTGAATGTGGACCGTTTGCGGCGGAGCAGTGAAAGCCGTTACAGGTATCATGGGAGGTACGTGCAGGATGAGTTCACCGGGCATACTAACGGACAGGCTACACGAAACGTGCATACATTCTTTTAATGTTGTTGCTTCATTAAAACTCAGGCCGCTGATAAAAGGAATCACCGCCGGCGGCTGCGAGGAAACAGGCCCTGCCTTCAGCCACTTCAGCAAGGCAAGCCTTACAGCCGTTTGCATCTGCATACTTTTTGAATAAGGTATTGCACCTGCCAGTAATTTCCTGAAAGAGGCACCGAGTGTCGTGGATAAGCCATTGGCAGTTTTATGCGCAACTACGGCCGGCGACTGGTAAACATTTGCCGGGATGGACCGCGTACAGGGTATGCCCTTCCAGCTATAATATAAAATATTACGGTCTTTGCCATGAATGTATAATCCTTCTTGTTTACCCATAGTACGCTGCTCTTTACAATACAGTGTTTTTTATGGTAACGTAATTAATGCCCGTGGCAGTATGTCGCAATAGCCTTCTTCTCAGCTGCCAGCCATTTTGGTATTGATTTCTGGCTGTTTGCCATGGGAATTCCCATGGCAAACAGCCAGAAAATAGCAGGTATTCAGCAGGAAAAGAATACTGTATGATTAGTAAAATAATTTACGAAAAAGTAAGAGAAATATTACCTTAACCCAAACCACTTCTTTTTTATTCAAAAAATGAAATAAAAAATGGAAAGCTCAAATATTAAGAGCTTTCCATTTAAAAATTTAATTCTTCTTACTTCTTAAAATCAATCGGCACATTAATTTTAAAAGCAATATTTCTTCCCATTTCATATACGCCAATTCTTCCGGTTACTACATTTTCATCACCGTATTTCAGGCGACTCATATTGCTTTGATATGCTACATCAGCAAGATTGCTGGCATAAATGTTTATTGAAAAAATGGTGCGGCCTTTTGAAACGATGTCGGTTCCTACGCCAACGTTGAGCAATGTATAACCCGGCGTTACTGTTTCATCACCAAACTTGTAATAAATTTTATCCTGCTTAAAATAATTCTCAACATCAATTCTTACATAAGCATCAACCAAAGCATTGCCTATTTTTTTTGCAATAAATTCTACACCGGAATATAATTTGTAGGGCGGCGTGTAGGGCAAATATTTTGTTGAGTCGGGTTGGTGTTTTTGAATAGCGCTTAATATAGATAAAGTATTATCAAAATGAAACCACGGAGTGTTTTGCGGATGAATGTTTAAAGTAAGTTCGCCGCCTGTAAGTACTGCATCACCGGAAATATATTTAAATGTCGGACCATCACTTGCGGCCATAACATCAGTTCGTATCGAATCACCACCAAACACACTTTCCAGCTTTACCGGGAAAATATAATTATCAATATTGTTATTAAACAAAGTGAGTTCTGCAGAAACGTCCTTTGTATTAATTCCTAAGGCTGCATCAATTTGCAAACTCGTTTCCGGTTTTAAGTCAGGGTCGCCAATTTCATAGAATGGCGTGCCATCATGTATGCCATTGCTTCCACTTTCTGCAATGTTGGGTGCACGAAAAGCACGGGAGAAATTTATTTTTCCATAAAAAGTTTTTGAGAAATCATACGTAGCGCCCAGGCTTCCGGAGACACCTGAGAAATCTGACTTATAAGCCGTGAAGCGATGAACCGCATCCGGCGTGTTGGAAGGAACAACCAATCCGCTACTATCCAACCAAAGATCATCTCCATGTAATGTGCGGTTATCAAAACGCAAACCTCCCGCAATAGAAAAATGATCAAATGATTTTTTCGCAATGGCAAATACCCCAATATCAAATAAATTATATGCCGGAACTAAAAACAATAATCCCTTGTTTTGCGATGATTGCTGCATACCGTTAGCTCCCACAGAAAATTCAAAGCGATTTTTTTCTGCAAACGTGTAACGTACATCATAATTGAAAGTATTTAAATAATAATAGATGTTATATACATTGCCAAGCGTGGCATCGTTGGCCTCCTGCCTTAAATTTTGCTGGAAGCCAAGACGTACACCCAGCCTGCCGTTGCCGATTGCAAAACTATTATCCCATACAGCTTTATAATGGCGAACATGCTGATGAATTATAAAATCATGAGAATAAGATTTTAATTCAGCATCAGAAGCAATTACAACACTATCACTTCCGTCAGATGCCATTACATGCCTGTTAAATTGCCCGGTAACTTCATCGCGGCCACCTTCTACAATGCCGGTTTTTAAATCGAAACTGCTCAGTATAATTCTTGAATAACCCCATCGCCGGTTCACCCCAATGCTTCCCTTAAAATTACTTTCCCCATATCCCGAATTAAAAACATAACCATCGTATTTATTTTTATAAGCATGTGCATCGGTATAAGTATAGCGTGCATCGTAAGTAATACCATTGCTGTTCCCTGCAATGTTTGCAGAACCGCCATAAAAGCCATTGTTGGTTTGATAAATGCCTTGTATATTTCCCTTCAACTGGCCTTCAGGAAGTGTAGGCGCTGAAAGCATATTAATAACACCAGCCATTGCATCGGAGCCATAACTAAGACTTGCAGGACTGCGTAATATTTCAACTTTATCAACTGAATAAGGATCTATTTCAATTCCAAACTCGTCACCAAACTGTTGTCCTTCCTGGCGAATGCCATCGTTAACAACAACCACACGATTGTAACCAAGCCCTCTTATTATGGGTTTTGAAATGGCCGGGCCATCTGTAATTTGAGAAACACCCGGCGAATTTCTAAGGGCATCAATGATATTATTGGAGGTGATTTCCTGCAAGGTATTTCGTTGAACAATACTTACCGGCGCAGGATTCGTTTGTTGTTCAGTAGCTGACACAACACCTGTTATCACTACTTCAGGTGATTCAATTGTTGATCTTTCTAAAGAAAAATTGACAATAGCCTGCCCGTTTATTGTTACATCTTTTGTTTGCGATGCAAAGCCAATAAAACTTACCTCAACCAAATAAGTTCCGTTAGGAATATTTTTTATTGTATAGTTGCCATCTGCGTCAGAAGCGGCTCCGGTTTTAATATCGGGAATGTAAATAGAAGCACCGTTGAGAGCGACGTTACTTTTACTATCTGTTATTTTTCCTGAAAGGATTACCTGGGCATTAGCCAAAAATTGAAGAAAAATAAAAAATGCAAGAAAAATAATATGTTTTGAAATCTGTTTCATAAAATCAGAATTGGTTAAATAAATTAAGGTGCTTAAAATGAATAGCGAATCATTTAAAATTGAAATAGCATGGTTACGTCATTAAACATAACATGCGCATTAAAATTTTACAAAAAAAATCAGCAGATAAAAAGATCGGGAGGGGGTGAGAAAACAATCTTCAATGGTGAAGCATATTGAAAAAGGTCATTTGATAATTTAACGGGGTGGTGTAGACGAAGTAGTGTTACGAAAACAGTGTGGTTATACTTTACTGCTTCGAAGTATTTTCCAAAACGAAGCCCAACCGTTTTTGTGGGCAAAGATTGCTGGTCAGCGTTTGATTTAGTCCAATCGGAAAGTTGTTGTAAAGATGCATCTTCTTCCTCATCGCTTAAAGCATAGTATAAGGTTTTGCCATCACGCATTTCGGTCTTTACAATATCATATAAACCACCGTTAGCAATAATTTCGTGATCGTCGTTCAATTGGAAATCCTTATCAGCCGATGAAAATATAATGAGAGATTTTTCGGGCAACTGGTAATATCCATCAGTATACTCTTCAGCTTTAATTTTACATAGCTGAATTTTACCCCAATAGAAAAAAAATATGCCAAACGAGTTAAACCCGAGTAGCATTATAAGAAATATGGCAGACGCTTTTTTGATAGACATTAATTATAGCCGTTCAGAATAACTGCAAATATATTCTTTGGAAAACGGTATCTGAAAAATTTCATACTCCCGCCAATCTTTTAAGGAACTCATCTTTTCGCCGGAAGGAAACTTCAATCTCAGTTCCATCGGTTAATATTACCGAACCGCCTTTGCCTTTATTGTAAGTTTTAATACAATTAAGATTGATGAGATGGGAATTGTGGACTCTGAAGAAGGCATGTTCGCCAAGCAGTTCTTCAAATTCTTTTAATGTTTTAGCGACAACTAATTTGTGCTTATCCTTTAGATAAATGGTTGTGTAGTTGATATCGCTCTGGCACCGGGTAATATCAGCAATTTCGAGAAATTCGAAACCGCTAACGGTAGGCACAATCATTTTTTTAGGAATATTTTTTTTGCTTTGAGTATTATGAAGCAGGAGTTCAATTTTTTGAGCCGTCATTTTTTGAGAATGTTCATTCATAAATTTTAATACAGCCGCGTTTAAATCTGCGTCATCAATTGGCTTTAATAAATAATCTATTGCGCTGAATTTAATTGCCTGTATGGCAAACTTTTCATAGGCGGTTGTAAAAATTATTGCAAAGTTTATTTCGGGCAATGCTCTTAAAAGATCAAAACCGGTTTTTTCATGAATCTGCACGTCTAAAAAAATAAGATCAGGTTTTAACAAAGTAATTGCTTTAATTCCATCTTCAATATTGGTAGCAGTTCCGGCTATTTCAACCAATTTTTCATGAGAAGGCAGTAAGAGGTTTGCAAGCCTGTCGATACAATGTTGTTCATCATCAATAATTAAAGACGTAATCATATCTAAAATGCTAATATTTCAGGTAATTTAACTACTATTTTAGTGCCTTCTTCAAGGTTAAATATTGTTACCTCACCATTTGACTTTTTCATTTGATTTATAATATCAATCCTTGCCCTGGTAATTTTCATTCCGAATGATTTTTTTCTAAAAATTTCCTGTCCGGATTTAGAACCGGCAACTTCGTGTATTCCTTTACCGTTATCTTCTACAATACAATGTATCATGTCGCCTTCTTTATGTATATGTATCCGGATTTTCCCTTTGTCTCTTTTTTGTGATAATCCGTGCCAGATACTATTTTCTACAAATGGCTGTAAAATCAATGGAGGTATTAATGTATTTTCCTGGTCAATAGTTTCATCTACTTTTATCTCATAAGCAAATTTATTGTCCATTCTTAAAACTTCCAGTTGCATATACAATTCCAGTGCTTTCAAATCTTCCGCTATGGGTATTTCTTTATGTTCGGAATTTTCCAATATCATCCTCATTAGCTTTGCAAATTTGGTAGTGTACAAAGTAGCCTTTGCAGTATCATGCTTATCGATATAATCATTAATAGAATTGAGTGAGTTGTAAATAAAATGAGGGTTCATCTGTGAGCGAAGAGCTTTTAATTCGGTATCAGCTACGTGTGCTGTAAATTCTGACTCTTTCTTTTTTTGCAGTATATCTTTTCTTCTCTTATAAAGAAAAATGCCTGCAATAGCGACAAGCACCAGTATGCTTCCTATACCGATGGCAGCATTACGTATAATCTTTTGTTTATTTATTTCGTCAATTGCAAGCGCTTGCTTTTTATCATTAGCAGCCTCCGCTAAAGCCCGTTTTTTATCAAATTCATTTTGCATTTCAAGGCGGGTAATTTCATTTGTCATCTTTGTATTTGAAATGCTGTCGTTTAATTTCACAGCCTGTTTATACGCTGTCAGCGAGTTGGCATAATCTTTTTGTTGTTCGTAAGTATTACTCAAACTTTCCCATCTTATAACCTGGCTGGCAATAGAACCTGTTTCCGTGGCCAATTTCAGGGCACGTTTCTGATATTGAATGGCCAGTACGAATCTGTCTTTCGGATTTATGCCGAGCGTCGCCAGTGTTTTGTCTGGCGCATCTACGTATAATTTTGCAATCTCATCTAATGCCAAAGCTGTATTTATTTTGTCACCCTCTTGTTCATAAAAGCTGTGTGCTTTTGATAAATAGCCAAATGCTTTTAAATAATCTCCATAGTAACTATAAACAATGCCTATGTTGCATGTATTGCTGGCTATGCCTCTTTTAAAGCCTGCGGATTCGCAGATATCAAGAGCTTTGTGATATGATTGCAGGGCATTAGCCGAATCATCCATATTATCATAAACGTTCCCAAGATTACCTAATTCATCTGCCATTCCTTTTTTATCGCCTGATAATTCGTACAACTCCAGTGACTTTTGATGGTATTGCAATGCCCTGGGGAAATTTTCCAAATATGTATACACAATTCCCATATCGCCAAGCGCACCCGCCATTCCAGTTTTATTTGCGGATTTTTCATAAATATTAAAGGCTTTCTGAAGACATTCCAGGGCCTTGGGATATTGAGAAAGATATTGGTAATCCACGCCCATACTTCTATAACAATTTGCCATGTTAGCCGCATCATTCTCTTGTTCAAAAACACTTAAAGCCTGTTGATGATATTGCAAAGCAGTATGAAAATTTGATTTCTGATAGATAAGCCCGATGTTTTGCAACACCGCTCCTGCCTTTGTTTTTATATTTAACTGTTTATAGATGCGTAAAGCTTTCACGTAATAGTCCAGGGCCAGCGAGTCTTCATTTTTTGAATGATAATTTGCTGCTTTACTGCGATAGGCAGAAGCAAGTTTTTCCCCGTTGTTTAAATGTTGTGCCAGTGCAATAGCCTCATCAGCCATTGCAAGCCCGTTACCCGCATTTGTGTCACTGTACTTATAGCTTATATCAGTTAGCAAGTTTAATCTTGAGGTATCCTCCACATTATGTTTTTTCAACTCATTCAATAACGAATCAAGCTGCTTTTGCGCAATGCAAAACTGATAGATGAAAGTGAAAAAAATAAGGAGTGACATTTTTACCATTGCGTAAGTTTTTATAGCTCAGGGTAACAGCGTCTGTTCTTATTTCTTGCGGGGATAAAAAGATAATCATTCCTTTTGATTTTCTCAAAATTTAATACAAATAATAAATGAAGCGTCTCAAATAATAAATTGGCCTTTACCTGCAATGAGTGCATTATTAAGTTTACAACGAAAATGATTTTTGCAGACAAATTTTTAAATAATGCACAGGCAATGGAAATTTATTCTGATAGCTGTTGCAATAGGAATCATTTCTATTCTTGCGCCCTGGGCTATCATATCGGCATTAGGCACAGACGTAGATATAGAAAGTTTTCACAAATGGAAGATTCCTGCGCTTATCGTTTTTGTTGGCGTATCGGGTATTATTTATGTACTTCTCTCATTCATTTTTCGATATAAAAAATCTAATACTGCATTAGAGAAGAAATTGAAAGTATTGAAAAAGAAATAACAGAATAGAAACCGAATTGATACAAGTTTTATTCCGACATATTTAAATACGATTAGCATTATCAGTTATGATAAAATTTGTTTTATAAATATCCTTTAAAAAACTACCCCACTTTTTGTTTCCATAAGATTAAAAATTTCGTGATTCATTTTATTCATTATTAAAAAAATTTTTATGAAAAAGAAACAATTACTTTTTATTGCATTAATTATTAATGGCATTTGTTTTACTCTGCGAGCTAATGCCAGCATATTCCGCGTAAATAATTTATCAAATTATGTACAAGGTTCAAAATATGGAGATAATTTAGGAGGAACCTTAGAACATCCGGTATTTGCTCAAATATCGGATGCGATGGCAAGTATTCTGGTGTCGAATGAAGGCGGCGATACCATTCACGTTGAGGGCACAAATATCGTCTATCAGAATGTGGCCATTACCAAACACGTAGTAATAATGGGACAGGATATTTTCTAAACGAAAATCCCTAATGTTTCTACCAGTGGAATGGAAACCCAAACTGGCTATTTCACTTTTAACGTGGATCCCAAGGCTCTCAGTTAATTGGGGTTCATGTAGTAACAATAATGGGCAATAATTATTAATGTAAGCAACATATTAATTAAGCGTTGCCGAATAGACTATGATATTTGTCTTACCTATAATATTATGGATATTACAATTACTGAAAATTATTTTCCCAAATTCTTCCAATAATACAGCAAGTGCAATATGCAGCAAGACAACAATGGATTTGTCACAAACTTTGTTTTTAATAATAATATTTGTCAAAGAACATTATTCCTGGGTCTTCAGGCGCAACCATCTATAATGCCGAAGCAGATAAATAATAATGTATTCGATTGTCCCTCCATTTCAGGTTCTCCCTCCATAAAATTTAATGCGGGAGAATGCAGAAATAATATCATGCAAATCCACTAATATTATTGTAGCAGTAAATGGCAGTAACACCAATTGTTACAAACAATACAAGTGCAGCCACAAGCCAGTTGCTGGGAACCGATCCATCAAATGTAAATGCAGCCAACGTTACTAATTTATTTAATCCTTTAGGTTCAAGCGATGGCAAATACATGCTCAATGCCTGCATCAGCAGACAATATTCCAGGTTTCGATGGTACAGAAAGAGGCGCTTTTGGTGGCGCTGCAATTACCGATAGATATATGCTTTCAGGCCTTGGAGCAATATCCGGTTATCTATTCAGTAAATACTTCAGGCGTAGCCGGACCATCAGGTTTAAATGTGACTATTAAGGCAAGAACCATTAAATAATATAACTATGAAAACAATTCTGGCAATGCTGTTTTCAACAGCAATGCTCTGTGCTGCGGCACAGGACACGAGCATTATTAAGATGGAATATTTTATAGATACAGATCCCGGTGTTGGCAACGCAACTTCAATTAATATACCTGCAGCAAGTGATGTTACTTTCCCCTTTACTGTTGATGTATCATCTTATTCAATAGGGTATCACAAACTATATATTCGTACCAGGGATAATTTAGGAAGATGGAGTCTCACTGCAAGAAGGAGTATTGAAGTAATTCCATTAGAAACAAATAACGACGTAATAAATCGGCGAGTATTATATTGATACAGATCCGGGATTCGGTTATGGCACGCCAATAAGTGTGTCGACACCTGACACAGCCGTTCTGCAAAATTTTACAGTCGTCACCTCGGGCTTATCAGAGGGCCATCATAAACTATACGCAAGGTTCAGGGATACCCACGGTAACTGGAGCCAAACCTTCAGAAGAAATATTGAAATAATAAAAAGTGAAAACAATAAGGTGATCAATGGTGAATACTTTTTCAGAATTGACAACGGGTTTGGCAATTGCTCGTCCATAACATTTACGACCCCTGCTGCCGATGGCTCATTTTCATTTAACATCCCTATTAGCCAAATTCCCGCAGGCGCAGACACTTTATTTGTAAGAGTGAGAGACGATATTGAAAACAGGTGGTCAATTACGAAGTTTTTTGTTTCACCTAGCGGTAGCCTTTTACCACTCACATTACTGGATTTCACTGTTACAAAAAATGGCAATATAGCGCAGCTTAAATGGCAAACTGCAAATGAGGTAAATACTTCTCATTTCGATATAGAAAGAAGTACGGATGGAGTAAACTTTACAGCAATTGGGAAAGTAGATGCAGCAGGGAACAGTTTTGACCAAAGGACTATACTTTTGATGATGATGTTTCCGGCCTGCCAACAGGCAAGATTTATTATCGTTTGCAAATGGTAGATAATGATGGAAAGTTTAGCTACAGCAAAGTTGCGTACATTACTATAGATGCTACCAATGTACATATTTCTATCCATCCTAATCCTGCACATGGTTATTTTATAATTAGTAATTATGATAACGCAGATATAAAGAATATGAGCATCCAGGTAAGAGATATAACAGGCAAAACACTCATCAGCCAAAAGTTCAACAATTCAATAGAACAGAAAATAAATATTACAAACTTGTCGAAAGGTATGTATATAGTTAGCATTATTAGTCCGCATAATGTGCAGACGCAAAAGTTAATTGTGGAATAATTTTTTATTTAGCTGTAAATAAAACCTGTAATCAATACTTACAGGTTTTATTTCCTTATCAAAAAATAAATGACGTACAGCAAAAAATAAATGTGTCTTGATAAAAATTATTTCCATCGATAGGTTTGTTTTATAGTTCCTATTTATAAAATATTTAAAAACACAAACTCATGAACGAACAACAAAGCAATGATGCTGCCTCAACACCAGTAATTACCGAAGGGGTACAGCAAATTTCAATACCGGTAACAAATGCTTCATCGCAGGCTGCAGGAAACAATGTGTACGTTAATGATGTAAAATCTTTCTTTAAAAAAGATCTTTTACAAATTATTAAATCAATTTTTACTGAACCTATAAAAGGCACACTCGGCATATTTAACGGTGCCGGGAATGAAGCATATCAACAGGGACTTATATTAATAGCAACAACCGTTGTTTTTTATATTTTAGTTCCTTATATAATGGCGGGAAGTGAAATACGCTCTGTTATTGGCTTTGGTTCATTTTTCAAATTGGGCTTAAGCGCAGGCCTTGTATTGGTAATTATATCAGCGCTTACTTTTGGAATAAAAGCTGTATCAGGCAAACCTGATTTTAAAAAAGAATTACTTACAGGAGGCATGTGTGGTATTCCATTAATGTTAGTTCTTTTAACTATCGCAATATTTATGATGTTTAATAAAGACAGCGTGAGCTTTATGGATCCTGAATCTCTTATACACCAGGGTTTGATTTCGGGCATTATATTATTGTATCTCTTATTAATGCTGTTCAATATTGTTCAACAGTCTTTTAAAGCTTCAGGAACTAATGATGCATTGAGCTGGATATCTGTCACCGCTAGTTATATGCGTAGGATTTTATATTGGGGCAAAAATCGTTTCTTCTTTATTTATGCCATCAATAGGTGGTTACGGGAATGGCTTAGGATTAAATTAATAAGCAGGTAATAGGTTTATATTATTTCACAGAGATACAAAGATCACAAAGCAAATTTCAAAAACGAATCGTGTGGCTTTGCGGAAATTTATTTTTATCATCATTTCAGGATGCTATGGTATTAATTATAATTTCACAATTCCGTAACCTCAAAGAATTTGCAATAACAGATACAGAACTAAAACTCATGGCTACTGCAGCTATCATTGGTGATAGCAAGATCCCGAAGAAAGGGTATAAAATTCCCGCCGCAACAGGAATGCCAAGTGTATTATACATGAAAGCAAACCATAAATTCTGATGAATGTTTTTTATAACGCCTTCACTTAATTTTCTTGCTTTCACAATTCCATGCAAATCTCCTTTTACCAAAGTTATCTCTGCGCTTTCTATGGCTACATCTGTGCCCGTACCCATTGCAATGCCAACATCTGCCTGCGCCAAAGCAGGCGAATCATTAATGCCATCGCCAGCCATCGCTACTTGTTTCCCTTCAGTTTGCAATTTTTTAATTTCTTCTAATTTATCCTGCGGAAGAACCTCTGCTTTAAAGCCCGTCAAGTTTAACTCATCAGCAACTGCTTTCGCGGTGCCTGCATTGTCGCCGGTAAGCATGATAACCTGCATACCATCATTAAGTAATTGTTTAATCGCCTGCCTGCTTGTGTCTTTTATTTTATCGGTGATGGTTATGTAACCAATAACTTCACCATCCATTGAAATATAAGAAACAGTTTTCCCGGATTGTTGTTTGTTAGTTACTTGCTCTTCAAACTTTGCAGGAATTGTCGCACCAATTTCTTCCATTAATTTTTTATTGCCCAATGCTATTTTCTTTTCATCAACAGTACCTGTAACACCTTTGCCTGCTACTGCAGAAAAATCATTTACATCACTGAAAGAAACTTTTTTCTCCTTAGCATATTTTACAACAGCCGTAGCCAAAGGGTGTTCGCTATATTTATTAAGCGAAGCAATTTTTTGCAAAACATCATCTTCATTAACTCCGTTAACAACCACTTTTTCTACCGATGGTTTTCCTTCAGTAAGCGTTCCTGTTTTATCAACAACAAGCGTATCCGTTTTGTTCATCTTTTCAAGCGCTTCTGCATTTTTAATCAATACACCATTTTGTGCGCCTTTACCAACACCCACCATTACAGACATTGGCGTTGCTAAACCCAAAGCGCAGGGACAGGCAATAATCAATACTGCAATAGCATTTACAAATGCATAAACATACCGTGGCTCGGGGCCAAACATAACCCATGCAATAAAAGTGAGAACAGAAATTATTACTACAACAGGTACAAAATATTTAGCAATCTTATCTGTTATTTTTTGAATTGGCGCTTTGGATCGGCTTGCATCATTCACCATTTGTATAATGTGAGACAGCAATGTGTCGGCGCCAATCTTTTCAGCTTCCATAATAAAAGACCGGTTGGTGTTTATAGTTCCCGCAGTTACTTTATCGCCTGTCTTTTTATCTGTTGGAATTGGTTCGCCGGTTATCATTGACTCATCAATACTGCTTTCGCCTTCCACTACTTTTCCATCCACGGCAATTTTTTCTCCGGGTTTTACACGCAGTTTGTCGCCCTGTTTTATATCATCAATAGAAATAATTTTTTCTTCTCCGTTAATTACTAATGTTGCTTCTGAAGGAACAAGTTTCAATAATTCTTTTATAGCGCCACTTGTGCGGCTGTGCGCCTTTGCTTCCAGCAACTGACCTAATAAAACTAATGTAATGATTACTGTGGCGGCTTCAAAATAAACAAACACCGTTCCGCTCATTGTTCTGAATTGCATTGGAAAAATACCAGGGAATAACATGGCTGTTACACTGAATAAAAAAGCTACACCTGTGCCAATTCCTATCAGTGTAAACATGTTCAGATTCCATGTCACTACGATCTCCACGCCCGTTGAAAGAACATCCATCCTGCGTAAAATATAACAGGAACTGATAAAGCAAGTTGTACCCAATTCCATGTTGACTGGCTCATAATTTTCATAAGCGGATTGCCTGTAAGCATATCGCTCATTGTAATTATTAAAATCGGAATTGTAAACAGAAGGGCGATTTTAAACTTTTTTAAAAGCTCTTTATATGTTTTGTTTTCATCGTCTTCTACCGGCTCCATCGGCACTAAATCCATTCCGCAAATAGGG